>NZ_JNWK01000024.1 GCF_000716445.1 Streptomyces wedmorensis | reverse complement strand
GGCCGGAGCCGGTGGGGTGGCCGGGGCCGGTGGGGTGGCCGGGGCCGGTGGGGTGGGCAGGAGGGCGTCGGTGATGCGGGAAGGGGTGGGGCGGTGTTCGGCGGTCATGCCCGTCCCCCTGCTCGTGTCCTGCTCGTGTCGACAATGCCCGCCACTCTACGGGCTGTTCCCCACCGCGCGGGAACCCAGGGGCTACCCACCCGTAAACCTGTCTGGCAAGCTCGGGCCATGACTCCGCGTGCCGCCGACCGGGCCCGTTACGACCGGGCCACCGCTGAACTCGACGCGCCGGTGGCGATCGTCGACCTGGAGGCCTTCGACGCCAACGCGGCGGACCTGGTGCGCCGGGCCGGGGGCAAGCCGGTGCGGGTGGCGAGCAAGTCCGTGCGGTGCCGGGCGCTGCTCGAACGGGTGCTGGCGCGGGAGGGCTTCGCGGGGATCATGTCGTTCACGCTCGACGAGTCTCTGTGGCTGGCCCGAGCCGGGTTCGAGGACGTGCTGCTCGCGTACCCGTCGGCGGACCGTTCCGGGTTCGGGGAGCTGGCGCGGGACCCGAAGCTGGCGGCCGCCGTGACGGTGATGGTCGACGACGTGGCGCAGCTCGATCTGATCGACGCCTCCCGCGCGGGCGGGACGGAGGAGGTCCGGGTCTGCCTGGAGCTGGACACGGCGCTGCAGCTGCTCGGGGGGCGGATAAGGGTCGGTGCCCGGCGCTCCCCGCTGAGGGAGCCCGCCCAGCTGGCCGAGCTGGCCCGTTCCGTGGTGCGGCGCCCCGGTTTCCGGCTGGTCGGGATCATGGCGTACGAGGGGCACGTGGCGGGTGTCGGGGACGCGGTCGCGGGCCGGCCGCTGCGGTCGCGGGCGATCCGGCTGATGCAGTCGGCCGCGCGCAAGGAGCTCGCGGACCGCAGGGCGGCCGTGGTGCGGGCCGTCCGGGCGGTGGCGCCGGACCTGGAGTTCGTGAACGGCGGCGGCACCGGGAGCGTGCAGCACACGGCCGCCGAGGACGCGGTGACCGAGATCGCCGCCGGTTCGGGGCTCTTCGTACCGCGCCTCTTCGACAACTACACGTCCTTCAACGGCCGCCCGGCCGCGCTCTTCGCCCAACCGGTGGTCCGCCGCCCCGGCGTCGGCGTGGTGACGGTGCTCGGCGGCGGCTACCCGGCGTCGGGTGCCCCCGGGCCGGACCGGCTGCCCGTCCCGTACCTCCCCGAGGGCCTGCGGTACGACTCCCAGGAGGGTCCCGGCGAGGTGCAGACCCCGCTGCTCGGCTCCCCCGCCGACGATCTGCGCATCGGCGACAAGGTCTGGTTCCGGCACGCCAAGGCCGGGGAGCTGTGCGAGCGGTTCGACAGCCTGCACCTCGTCGAGGGCGACCGCGTCACGGCGACCGTGCCCACGTACCGCGGCGAGGGGATGACGTTCCTCTAGAGCGGGGGTTAGAACACCGTGTCCTGCTGGTCCGGTACGACGCTGCCGTCGGGGCGTCGGACCGGCTGGGGGGTGCCGTCGGTCGCCGTGTAGCCGGTGGTGGCGCAGGGGTAGGGAGCGGGCTTCTGTTTCCTGGGCTCGATGAACATGGGGTTGACGATCCAGCGGCCGTCGCCGTTGTCGTAGGCCCGGCACATGAGTTCGTTCTTGTTGCGGTTGAGGACCAGGCGCAGGCCGGTGGCGTCCCGCAGGAAGGTGACGTCGGTGTCGGAGTCGCCGGCGGCGAAGACCTGGCGGCGGGCGGCGGGCTGGACGCGTTCGGCGGCGGGGCCGCGGACGCCGAGGACGTCCTGGTTGATCCAGCAGCGCTTGCCGTCGATGTAGGTGATCATCGTGTCCTCGCCGTCCCGGACGGTGCCGCAGCCCTTGAGGTGGCTGGTGAGGCGGCCTTGGTCGGTGGTGTTGCGGATGCCGAGGGTGTGGGAGGGGTCGACGCCGACGCCCTTCGCCCAGACGTCGACGACGGGTTCGGGTGAGGCGGAGACGATCCGGACGTCGAACCCGGCGCGCTGGAGGGCGCCGATGAGGTCGCGCTGCTGCTCGTAGTAGCGGACCCAGCCGGTGACGCGGGAGGTGCCGACCTGCTGGGTGGCGCCCTGGGGGGCGGCGAGGTTCTCGGCGCGGGCCGCGGCGGCGAAGGATTCGACCTGGCGAGTGGTCCAGCCGTGCAGGAGCTGGGCGAGCCAGGCGTACTGGGGCTCCATGCGGCGGTGGTCGTGGCCGGTGAAGGCGGTCTTCCCGCCGGTGGTCGTGCCCGATCCGTACACGGCGAGCAGTTCGTCGGCGCAGTCCGTGTCGGTGGCCGTGGGGAGCGTGCGCACGCCGGTGGGGCAGGCCTCGCCGAGGGCGGTCGCGGCCTCGGGGGTGAGGTGGCGACTGGTGGTGGACCAGTCGCCGGCGCGGGGCGGGCGTATCCGGTCGTTGCGGAGCAGCCAGTAGAAGGTGGCGTCGCCGACGTCGTTCTTGACGACGGTGTTGTCCCAGTCGAAGACCGCGAGCGGCTTGCGGCCGTCCTCGTCGTGGCAGTGGTCGGCGATCAGCGCGTCGATGCGCGCCTTGTTCTCGCCGTACCAGCCGTCGGAGGTCTTCAGGGTGGGGCATGCGGCGGGGCCGGCCTCGGCGGCCGCGGGGAGGAGGCCGGTGGCGGCGAGGGCGAGGGCGGCCGCCGCGGCGGAGGCGCGGAGTTTGTCGTTCATGGACGTTCTCCTGGGGGTGCGCGACAGCCGGGCGCCTTGCGACGCCCGGCTGTCGGGTGGGGGGGGGAGGGGTGGCGGCGGCGAGGGCCTAGAGGGGGGTGACGTACGCCCCGGAGATGCCGCCGTCGACGAGGAAGTCGCTGGCGTTGACGAAGGAGGAGTCGTCGCTCGCGAGGAAGGCGACGGCGGCGGCGATCTCCTCGGCCTCGGCGAAGCGGCCGACGGGGATGTGGACGAGGCGGCGCGCGGCCCGCTCGGGGTCCTTGGCGAACAGTTCCCGGAGGAGCGGGGTGTTGACCGGTCCGGGGCAGAGGGCGTTGACGCGGATGCCCTCGCGGGCGAACTGGACGCCGAGTTCGCGGGACATGGCGAGCACGCCGCCCTTGGACGCGGTGTAGGAGATCTGGCTGGTGGCCGCGCCCATGATCGCGACGAAGGAGGCGGTGTTGATGATGGAGCCCTTGCCCTGGCGGCGCATGTAGGGCAGTGCCGCCTTGCAGCAGAGGTAGACGGAGGTGAGGTTGACGTCCTGGACGCGCTTCCACGCCTCGAGGCCGGTCTCCAGGATGGAGTCGTCGTCGGGGGGCGAGATGCCGGCGTTGTTGAAGGCGATGTCGACGGAGCCATAGGTGTCGAAGGCGACCTTGAAGAGGTTCTCGACCTCCTCCGGGTCCGTGACGTCGACCCGGACGAAGATGCCGCCGACCTCCTCCGCGGCGGCCTTGCCCGCGGTCTCGTCGATGTCGCCGCAGACGACGTGGGCGCCCTCGGAGGCGAGGCGGCGGGCGGTGGCGAGGCCGATGCCGCTGCCGGCTCCGGTGATGACGGCGGTGCGGCCGACCAGGCGGCGGCAGATGATCTCGTTGCTCACAGTGCGGGGCCTTCCGTGCTGATGAAGACGTTCTTGGTTTCGGTGAAGGCGGTCAGGGCGTCGGGGCCGAGTTCGCGGCCGAGGCCGGACTGCCGGTAGCCGCCGAACGGGGTCCAGTAGCGGACGCTGGAGTGGGAGTTGACGGAGAGGTTGCCGGCCCGGACGGCGCGGGAGGCGCGCAGGGCGCGGCCGACGTCCCGGGTCCAGATCGAGCCGGACAGGCCGTACTCCGTGGCGTTGGCGAGGCGGATCGCGTCGGCCTCGTCCTCGAACGGGAGAACGACGGCGACGGGGCCGAAGATCTCCTCGACGGCGCAGGGCGCGTCCTCGGCGAGGCCGGTGAGGACGGTCGGCGGGAACCAGAAGCCGGGGCCCTCGGGCGCCTTGCCCCGGATGCCTTCGAGGTCGTCGGTGACGTAGGAGCGGACGCGGTCGAGCTGGGCGCGGGAGATGAGCGGGCCCATCTGGGTGCGCTCGTCGGCGGGGTCGCCGACGACGATCTCCTCGATGGCGGGGGTGAGGAGCTCCAGGAAGCGGTCGTACGCGCTCCGCTGGACGAGGATGCGGGTGCGGGCGCAGCAGTCCTGGCCGCTGTTGTCGAGGAAGGACATCGGGGCCGCGGCCGCGGCGGCCTCCAGGTCCGCGTCGGCGAAGACGATGTTGGGGCTCTTGCCGCCGAGTTCGAGGGTGAGCCGCTTCACCTGGTCGGCGCACTTGGCCATGATGCCCTTGCCGACGCGGGTGGAGCCGGTGAAGACGATCTTGGCGATGCCGGGGTGTTCGACGAGGGCGTTGCCCGCGACCGGGCCGGTGCCGGGGAGGACCTGGAAGAGGCCCTCGGGAAGGCCGGCCTCCAGGGCGAGCTCGGCGAGGCGCAGCGCGGTGAGCGGGGTCGTCTCGGCGGGCTTGAGGAGGACCGCGTTGCCGGCGGCGAGGGCGGGTGCGGTGGCCCAGGCGGCGATCGGCATGGGGAAGTTCCAGGGGGCGATGACGCCGACGACCCCGAGCGGTTCGAGGATGGTGACGTCGAGGCCGCCGGCGACCGGGATCTGGCGGCCGTTGAGCCGCTCCACTCCCCCGGCGGCGAAGTCGAGCAGGTCGCGGACGTTGCCTGCCTCCCAGCGGGCGTTGCCGATGGTGTGCCCGGCCTCGGTGACCTCCAGGCGGGCGAGCTCCTCGACGTGGTCGTCGACGACGGCGGCGAAGCGGCGGAGCAGCCGGGCGCGGTCGGCGGGGGCGGCGGCGGCCCAGCCGCGCTGGGCGGTGGTGGCGCGGGCGACGGCGGCGTCGACGTCGGCCGGTGTGGCGGCGGGGACGGTGGCGACCGGCTCCTCGGTCGCCGGGTTCAGTACCTGGAGCAACTCTTTCCTCTCGGTGGCGTTCGTGCGGCGGCGTCGGGTCAGTGGCGTTCGAAGGAGCGGCGCAGTTCCCAGTCGGTCACCGCGGCGTCGTAGGCGTCGAGTTCGACGCGGGCCATGTTGCGGTAGTGGGCGACGACCTCGGCGCCGAAGGCGGCCTTGGCGATCTCGCTGGTCTCCCAGAGTTCGGCGGCCTCGCGCAGGGTGGTGGGGACGTGCGCGTACTCGGCGGTGTACGCGTTGCCGGTGCAGGGCGGGGGCAGTTCGAGGCGCTGCTCGATGCCGTACAGGCCGGCGGCGATCAGGCCGGCGACGGCGAGGTACGGGTTGACGTCGCCGCCGGGGAGGCGGTTCTCGAAGCGGGTGGAGCGGCCGTGCCCGACGATCCGGAGGGAGCAGGTGCGGTTGTCGTGGCCCCAGGCGACTGCGGTGGGCGCGAAGGAGCCGGGCTGGAACCGCTTGTAGGAGTTGATGTTGGGGGCGTAGAGGAGGGAGAAGTCGCGGAGGGCGGCGAGTTGTCCGGCTAGGAAGTGCCGCATGGTCTCGGACATGCCGTGCGCGTCGTCGCCGGCCATCACGTTCTCGCCGGCCGCGTTCTGGAGGGAGAGGTGGATGTGGCAGGAGTTGCCCTCGCGCTCGTTGTACTTCGCCATGAAGGTGAGCGAGTAGCCCTCCTGGGCGGCGATCTCCTTGGCGCCCGTCTTGTAGACGGCGTGCTGGTCGCAGGTGACGAGGGCCTCGTCGTACTTGAAGGCGATCTCGTGCTGGCCGGGGTTGCACTCGCCCTTGGCGGATTCCACGGTGAGTCCGGCGCCGGTCATCTCGTTGCGGATGCGGCGCAGCAGGGGCTCGATGCGTCCGGTGCCCAGGACGGAGTAGTCGATGTTGTACTGGTTGGCGGGGGTGAGGTCGCGGTAGTTCGCGTCCCAGGCCTGCTCGTAGCTGTCCCGGAAGACGATGAACTCGAGTTCCGTGCCGACGTGGGCGGTGAGACCGAGCTCGGCGAGGCGGTCCAGCTGGCGGCGGAGGATCTGGCGGGGCGCGGCGACGACCGGGGTGCCGTCGCCCCAGGCGAGGTCGGCCGTCACCATCGCGGTGGCCTCGTTCCAGGGCAGCCGGCGGAGGGTGGTGAGGTCGGGGTGCATCGCGAAGTCGCCGTAGCCGCGGTCCCAGGAGGACATCTCGTAGCCGTCGACGGTGTTCATCTCGGTGTCGACTGCCAGAAGATAGTTGCAGCCCTCGGTGCCGTGGCCGAGGACCTCGTCCAGGAAGAACGGTGCGGCGAACCGCTTGCCCTGGAGCCGTCCCTGCATGTCGGGGAAGGCCAGGACGACGGTGTCGATCTCGCCGCTCGCGACGAGGGCGCGCAGCTCCTCGACGGTGAGCGGGGGTGTGCGGACTGCCACGGGATTGCTCCTCCTTCGGCCTGCCGGGAGTCATAAGGTATTGCCGAAGACCATTGCTTGGGAAGTGTTGGAGAAGGGGAAACGAGAACGTGGCCAGTACGAGTGAATCGGCGGACCGGCTGACGCCCGTGCTGCGGCCGGTGCGGGCGGGCAACGGCTTCGAGGAGGCACTGGAGCAGATCCTCCAGGTGGTGCGGCTCGGGCTCGTGCCCGGCGGCGAGCGGCTGCCCGCCGAGCGGGAGCTCGCCGACCGGATGGGGATCAGCCGGGTGACCCTGCGCGAGGTCCTCAAGGTCCTCCAGGAACAGGGGCTCGTGGAGAGCCGGCGCGGCCGGTACGGCGGAACGTTCGTGCTGCCCCGCGTCCAGACCGCCGACGAGGACGAGCTGCGCCGCCGGATCGCCTCGGTCGACATGGAGGACACCCTGCGCTTCCGTGAGGTCCTGGAGGTGGGGGCCGCCGGGCTCTGCGCGGCCCACGGCCTCGACGCGGCGGGCGCCGAGCGGCTGCGGACCGCCGTGACGGCGACCCGGGACGCCCCGCTGGCCGATTACCGCCGCCAGGACACCCTGCTGCACCTCACGCTCGCCGAGCTCTCCGGCTCGCCGACGCTGACCGCCCAGTACGCCGCCGTCCGGGCGACGGTGAACGACCTCCTGGACTGCATCCCCCTGCTCGTACGCAACCTGGAGCACTCCCAGCACCAGCACACCGCGCTGGTGGAGGCGGTGCTCGACGGGGACGCGGACGCGGCGCGCGAGGTGATGCGGGAGCACTGCGCGGGCACGGCGGCGCTGCTGCGGGGGTTCCTGACGTGAGCCCGGCGCCCCCGGGGGCGTAACCCGAAAGTAACGCACGGGGGTTGCGCTCCCCCGTCGGCCACCGCAAAGGTATGGCTCCAATCCATTGGGCCCGTTGCGGGGAGCTGACGCTGCCATGACGCTCGAAGACACCACCGGGGGCACCGCCCCGCCGAAGGACGACTATCTGGAGCGCCGGGCGCTGCGCCGCGGCAGCGCGGGCTGGCTGCTCCTCACCGGGCTCGGCGTCGCGTACGTCGTGTCCGGGGACTTCTCCGGCTGGAACATCGGCCTGTCGAAGGGCGGCTTCGGCGGACTGGCCGTCGCCACCGTCCTGATGGGCGCCATGTACGCCTGCCTGGTCTTCGCACTCGCCGAACTCTCCGCGATCCTGCCCACCGCCGGTGGCGGTTACGGCTTCGCGCGCCGGGCGCTCGGCACCTGGGGCGGGTTCCTCACCGGCACCGCGATCCTCATCGAGTACGTCCTCGCGCCCGCCGCGATCTCGATCTTCATCGGCGACTACGTCGAGTCCCTCGGCCTCTTCGGGCTCGAGTCGGGCTGGCCGGTCTACCTGGTGTGCTTCGCGCTGTTCATCGGGATCCACCTGTGGGGCGTGGGCGAGGCGCTGCGCTTCAGCCTGATCGTCACGGCGATCGCGGTCGCGGCCCTCGTCGTCTTCGCGCTCGGCGCGCTCACCGACTTCCACGTCGACGGCCTGAACGACATCCCCGTCGACGGCGAGGCCTTCGGATCGAACTCCTGGCTGCCCTTCGGCCTCCTCGGGATCTGGGCCGCGTTCCCCTTCGGCATGTGGTTCTTCCTCGGCGTGGAGGGCGTGCCGCTCGCCGCCGAGGAGGCGAAGGACCCGGTGCGGTCGATGCCGAGGGCGCTCGCGATCTCCATGGGGATCCTGGTGCTTCTCGCCGTCGTGACGTTCCTCGCCGCCACCGGTGCGCGCGGCTCGGCGGCCGTCCAGGAGGCCGGAAACCCGCTGGTCGTGGCGCTGCAGGGCGACGGGGAGCCGACGGCGCTGAGCCGGTTCGTGAACTACGCGGGGCTCGCGGGCCTGGTCGCCTCCTTCTTCTCCCTCATCTACGCCGGATCGCGCCAGCTGTTCGCCCTCTCCCGGGCCGGGTACCTGCCCCGGTTCCTGTCCCTGACCAGCCGCCGCAAGTCTCCGTACCTGGGGCTGCTCATCCCGGGCGCGATCGGCTTCGCGCTCGCCGCCGGGACCGGGAACGGGGCGCGGATGCTGAACATCGCGGTGTTCGGCGCCACCATCTCGTACGCGCTGATGGCGCTCTCCCACATCGTGCTGCGGCGCCGGGAGCCGGGGCTGCACCGGCCGTACCGCACGCCCGGGGGAATCGTGACCTCGTCCGTGGCCTTCGTCCTCGCCCTGTCGGCGCTCGTCGCGACCTTCCTGGTGGACCGGACGGCTGCGTTCATGGCGCTCGGGGTGTACGTGATCGCCCTCGCCTACTTCGCGTTCTACAGTCGGCACCATCTGGTGGCCGGCGCGCCCGAGGAGGAGTTCGCGGCGCTCGCCGCGGCGGAGGCCGAGCTCGAACGCGACTGACCGGAATCCGCTCCACCCCTCTGTCCGCACCTCTGGAGGAAGCACGTGTCCAAGCCGCTCATCGGCGTGACCACCTATCTGGACCAGGCCCGCTGGGGCGTGTGGGACATGGAGGCCGCGCTGCTCCCCGCCCGCTACCCGGGGCTCGTCCGGGAGGGCGGCGGGCTCGCGGTGATGCTGCCGCCGGACGGACCGGAGGCCGCCGCGGCGGTCGTGGCCCGGCTCGACGGTCTGGTCGTCGCGGGCGGGGCGGACGTCGAGCCCGTACGGTACGGGGCCGAGCCCGACCCCCGTACCGGCCCGCCCGCCCGCGCCCGGGACGCCTGGGAGCTGGCGTTGATCGACGCGGCGCTGGCGTCCGGCACCCCGCTGCTCGGGATCTGCCGGGGGATGCAGCTGATGAACGTGGCGCTCGGCGGGACGCTCGTGCAGCACCTCGACGGGCACGTCGAGGCGGTCGGCGTGATCGGCCGGCACGCGGTCAAGCCCGTGCCGGGCACCCTGTACGCCTCCCTCGTGCCCGAGCTCGCCGAGGTCCCGACCTACCACCACCAGGCCGTCGACCGGCTCGGAACCGGTCTCACCGTCTCCGCGCACGCGGAGGACGGCACGGTGGAGGCGGTCGAACTGGCCGCCCCGGCCTGGGCCCTCGGCGTGCAGTGGCACCCGGAGATGGGCGAGGACCCGCGGGTGATGCGGGGGCTCGTGGAGGCGGCGCGGGCACGACGGGCGGTGCCGGTCCCGGGGGCGAGTGGGCCCGTCGACGCCCTCGTCAGCGCGCCGGTGCCGTGAGCGGAGTCCAGGTCGACGGACCTGCCGTGCAGGGCCCGCCGTCGTGGACCAGGAGGCGCCGCTCCGCCGGGTCGACCGCGACCGTGGCGAGCGTGGCCCACCGGCTGCCGAGCGTCCCCTCGGCGGGGGCGTGGCAGCAGACCTCGGCGCCGTCGTCGCGGTGGGCGGCGAGCAGCTTCACGAGCGCCTCGGGGTCGAGCGGCCCGGGGTGGCCGAGGACCCGCCGCGTGAGCAGGCGGTGCCGGTCGTACGTCTCCGGTTCCCTGCGCCCGCGCAGTTCGCCGGCGGTGAGCGACGGGTCCAGGAAGTGGTTGGTGCGGGTCAGCCAGCCCCGCTCGTCGGGCTCGACCACCGCCGAACCCGCGGGGGCGAGTTCCACGGAGGCCGCCCGGTCGGCCGTCACCACGGTGATGACCGTGGAGGCCGAGACGGGGGCGCCCGTGAGGATCCCGACCGCCTCCGCGAACGACCCTGCGGTGCCCAGCACCTGACGGGCGACCAGGTGGACGGGGACGCCGGTGGCCGCGTCCTCCGCGTGGCCGAGGATGTTGAAGAGGACGCCCACCCCGGCGTCGTTGACACCGATCTTGGCGAGGATGCCGTGCTCGGTGATCCCCGCGAACCCCTGGGCGTCGCCGGTCACGGTCTGGAGGTGCCAGGCCCCGGCCAGTTCCTCATGCCAGTCCCAGCACTGTCCGCCGGTGGTCCGGAGGCCGGTCCGGACGAGCGTCGAGCACTCGCCGGCGCGGGGCGCGCCGGCCTCGGCGAGGATCTCGGTGCGCGCGTTGAGCGCGACGACCGTCCAGAACGGGAGTCCCGCCCCCTCGGCGACCCCTTCCATCTCCTCCACCAGCTCCGGCGCCCACGCCCGGGTGGCGTCGGCGGTGCGCAGGGCGAGGGCTCGCACCTCCAGGGAGCGGGCGGCTCCGGAGATCCCGGCGCTTGCAACGCTTCCTGCGCTTCCTGCGCTTCCTGCGGCGACGGTCGCGAAGAGTTCGTCGTAGACGCGCCACGCGCGCGCGATGGCGGCGGCGGCCCGGCGGCCTCGGTCCTCGCCGCGGCGCCTCGGGGTGTCCCCGGTGATCCGGAGGACCGTACGGCCGGTCACGCGCGCGTCCGGGCGGCGAGGGCGGTGCGGTCGTTGCGCATGAGGACGGCGTAGAGGACCGCGGAGACGACCATGCCGACGGGGAGGGAGAGGTCGACGCCGTCGAGGGCGGTGGCGATCGGGCCCGTGTAGAGGGTGTTGACGCAGAGGGAGGCCGCGGTGACGCCCACGACGACGGCGAGGGCGCCGGCCGGGTTGACGCCGGCGGTGTACCAGAAGGCGCTGCCGGGGGTCTCGTCCGAGAGCGCGCCCCCGTCGTAACGGCAGCGGCGCAGCACGATGTCGGTGGCGTAGACGGCCATCAGGGGGCCGATGAGGACCACGATCACCTGGAGGGCGTTGCTGACCGTGTCCAGGAAGTTGGAGACCAGCAGGCCGTAGAGGGTCAGGGCGACGGCGGCGGCGCCGTCGAAGAGCACGCTGACGGTCCGGCGGATGCGCAGGCCGACGGCCTGGAGGGCGAGGCCCGCGCTGTAGGCGGTCAGGGCGTTGATGGAGATCGTGCCGAGGACCAGGGCGAGCAGGAAGACGGGGGTGAACCAGCCGGGGAGGATCGTCTGGAGCGCCGTCTGCGGGTCGGTCATGTCGACGGCGGTGGCCGCGAACGCGCCGAGCGAACAGACGACGACGCTGGGCAGGAAGGCGCCGAAGGCGGTCCAGCCGATGATCGCCTTCTTCGAGGACGTCCGGGGCAGGTAGCGGGAGAAGTCGGCGCTGGTGGTGTACGACAGCGGGCCGGAGGCGATCATCGTGGTGCCCGCGAGCAGGAGCCCCCAGAGCTCGACGCCTTCGAGCTTCGTGGCGGGGGCGTACGAGAAGTCGGCGTGCCGGAAGACGGCGAACGCCACCACGGTGAAGATGCCGGCCAGGATCAGTGTGATCGGCAGGTAGAGCTTGATGATCAGTGCGTGCCCGTAGACGCTGATGGCCAGGGTGAGCGCGGCGATGACCACGATGACGGCCACCTTGACGGGGGTGTTCGCCGTGATGCCGGTCTTCTCGACGAGCGCGAAGGCGGCGGTGGCCGCGGCGGCGAGGTTGAGCGCGAAGTAGCAGACGGAGACGAGCCAGCCGCCGATCGCGTTGTTCACACGGTTGCCGATGACGCCGTACAGGGCGCGGGTGATCACCTCGCTGGGCGCGCCCGCCGCCGGTCCGGAGGTGGCGAGGAGACCGGTGAACAGCCAGAACAGGTTGCCGACGACGATCACGGCGACGGCCTGCCACAGGGTGAGGCCCATCAGGACGAGGGCGCCGCCGATGACGAGGCTGAGGTAGTTGACGTTGGCGGCGGCCCACACGGAGAAGAGCTCGCGGGGGTGTCCGTGGCGTTCGCCGTCGGGGATGTGGTCGATGCCGTGGGCCTCGATGCGGCCGGGCCGGTCGGTGGCCGACGGGGCGACCCGGGCGCCCTCGGAGCGTGGGAGCGGGTCGGGAATCGTGGAAGCCATGCGGCCCTCCGGATGCGTGTGGTGCCCACCTGGTTGCTTATTGGTCGCACACTCAATAGCATCCCGGGTATGTCGTCAAGCGTCCAGCGCAAGCGAATTCGGAAATCCCCGGAAGCCCGACGGGCCGAGATCGTGGAGACCGCGGCCCGCGTCGCCCTGACGGAGGGGCTCGAGTGCATCACCCTCCGTCGGATCGCCGACGAGCTCGCCGTGCGGCCCGGTCTGATCAGCCACTACTTCCCCTCGGCGGAGGACCTGGTGGCCGAGGCCTTCAGCGTGGCCTCCACCGGCGAGCTCGACGCCCTGCTGCCCGCCGAGCGGCCGCACGGCACCCCCACGCAGTACCTCGCCCGCTACTTCGCCCTCTCCGCCGGCGACGCGTACGACGACATCAGCCGTCTCTGGATCAACGCGCGCCACCTCAGCCGCTACCGGCCCGTCCTCCGCGACCGCGTCGCCGAGCAGGAACTCGCCTCCGACGACCGCCTGCAGGCGGTCATCCAGGACGGCGTCGACAGCGGCGAGTTCCGCACCGACGACCCGCGCGCCGCCGCCATCCAGATCCTCGTGGTCATCGACGGCCTCGGCGCCCACGCCAGCACCGACCGCAGCAACCGCCCCGAGGCCGTGACCCGCATGGCCGTCACCACGGCGGAACGCGTCCTCGGCCTGCCGTACGGAGCCCTGACCGAGGTCCCGGCCCTCACGGAGCCGACTCCGGCCCGCGCGGAACCGACGCCGACCGTGGACTCGCCGGATCCTTCGTAGTCCGCGGGTCCGTCGGATCCTTCGTAGTCCGCGGGTCCGTCGGATCCTTCGTAGTCCGCGGGTCCGCCGGATCCGTCGTAGTCCGCAGGTCCGTCGGATCGAGCGCCGTCGCCCCACCTGCCCCCGCCCTCCCCTCCCCCCTCCCCCGTTTCCGCACCCCTGGAGCCCCCGTGCGCACCCGACTCGTCCTGCTCTCCGCCCGTCTGCTCGACCCCGGTACGGGGGCTTTCCTGCCGGAGACGGCGCTCGCCGTCTCCGACGACGGCCGGATCGCGGCCCTGGGCGACGACCGTGAGATCCGGGCACTGGCCGGTCCGGCCACGACGGTCGTCGACCTCAAGGGGGCCGTGGTCACGCCGGGGCTCGTCGACGGGCACGTGCACCCGGTCTCGGGCGCGGAACTGACGCACGGACTCGACCTGTCGTACTGCGCCGACCTCGACGACGTACGGTCGGCGCTCGCGCGGGAGGCCCGGTCCCTCGGGCGCGGCGAGTGGCTGTTCGGCTGGGGCCTCGACCCGAACGTCTTCGGCGACCTGCCGATGGGGATCGCCCCGTTCGACGCCGTACTGGACGGGATCCCCGCCTTCCTGCTGCTCTTCGACGCCCACTCGGCGCTGGCCAGCCGCCGCGCGCTCGAACTCGCCGGGGTCGACGGACCGCGCACTTTCGCCCAGGCGTCGGCCGAGGTCGTCTGCGACGCGGCGGGGCGCCCGACGGGCCTCCTCCAGGAGGACGCCGCCTGCGAGCTCGTCGAGCGGGTCGCGCCGCGCCCGACGCGCGAGGAGAGCCGCGAGCGGCTCGCCGCGGCGCTGCGCTCCATGGCGGCGGCCGGACTGACCGGCGGGCACGCGATGGACGCGAACGGCGAGAGCCTCGCGCTGTACGGGGACCTCGACGCGGCCGGCGACCTGCCGCTGCGGCTGCGGGTCGCGCCCTGGTGCCAGCCGGGCACCGACGCGGACGGCGTGCGCGGCCTGATCGAGCAGCAGGGCACGGGCGGGTCGCTGTGGCGGGTCGCGGGCGTGAAGCTCTTCATGGACGGGACCGTCGACAACGGCACGGCTTGGCTGGAACGCCCCGACTGCCACGGCGAGTCGACGCACGCGTTCTGGCCGGACCCCGCCGCGTACACCCACATCGTGGGCGAGCTGCACCGGGCGGGCGTGCCCACCGCGACGCACGCCATCGGCGACGCGGCCGTCCGGCACGTCCTCGACTCCGTCGCCAAGGCCCAGGCATCGGGCGGGGCCCCCGACGGGGTGCGGCACCGGGTCGAGCACATCGAGACGGTGCCGGACGACACCCTGCGCCGCTTCGCCGAACTCGGCGTCCTCGCGTCGATGCAGCCCACCCACTGCTGCGACTTCACCCGAGCCGACCACACCGACAACTGGTCGCGCCGCCTCGGCGAGGAGCGCGCCTCGCGCGCGTGGCGCTGCCGCGACCTCGCGGACTCCGGCGCCACCGTGGTCCTCGGCTCGGACTGGCCGATCGCCCCCTTCCCGCCGCTCGGCGTGATGGCCGGCGCCCGCCACCGTCGCCCCAGCCGCGACCTCGCCCAGGCGCCGCACGGGCCCGAGCAGGCTCTCACCGCCCTTGAGGCGCTGCGCGGCATGACCACGGCGCCGGCCTACGCCGCCGGTGAGGAGCACGAGGCGGGCCGCCTCGTTCCCGGCTACCGCGCCGACCTGACGGTCCTCGCCGCCGACCCGCTGACGACGCCGTCGACGGACCTTCCGGACGTCCCCGTCCGCCTCACGGTCGTGGACGGCCGGGTGACGTTCCGCGCGGCGGACCTCTGACGGGGCCGTCACCGTGCGGGCGCCACGCTCGCGCCCGGTTCGCGGGAGAGGGCGCGGGGTCAGCTCCTCGTCAGTGACAGCAGGTCACGGGCCGGGCCCGTGGGGCGGTGGCCGGCGGGCCACACCGCGCGGAGGTCGCGGCGGAGGAGGACGCCGTCCACCGGGATGGCGACGAGGCGGCGCGAGGCCAGCTCCTCGGTGATCGCGAGCTCGCTGAGGACGGCGGGCCCCGCCCCGCTCACCGCGGCGGCCTTCACCGCGGTGGTGGAGGCGAGTTCGAGGAGCGGCTGGGCGAGGCCGCCGTGGCCGGAGAGCGCCGCGTCGAGGACCTGCCGGGTGCCTGAGCCGCGTTCCCGCAGGACGAGCGGGGTCGCGGCGAGTTCCGCCGGGTCGAGGGGACCTCGGCGGCGGGCCCAGGGGTGGGAGGGGGCGACGACGAGGACGAGCCGGTCGTGGGCGACGACCACCCCGTCGAGGCCGTCCGGCACGGCGAGGCCCTCGACGAAGCCGACGTCGGCGTCGCCCGCGAAGAGGCGTTCGGCGACGGCGGCCGAGTTCCCGGCCTGGAGCGACACGGCGGTGTCCGGGCGCTGGGCGCGGAGCGCGATCAGCCAGCCCGGCAGCAGGTACTCGGCGATCGTCATGGACGCGGCCACCCTGAGCCGCGAGTCCCGGCGTCCGCGCAGCGCCTGCGCGCCCACGTCGAAGGCCTCCGCCGCCTCCACGATCCGGCGGGCCCAGTCGGTCACGAGCGCGCCCGCGTCGGTGAGCCGCGAGCCGCGCGGCGAGCGGTCGACCAGGGCCACCCCGAGCTGCCGTTCCATGGAACGGATCCGGCTGCTCGCGGCGGGCTGGGTGATCCCCACCTCGCGGGCCGCCGCGCCCAGGCTGCCGTGCCGGGCGACGGCGAGGAGCAGTTCGAGCGCACCGAGGTCCGGCACCCGGTGGGAGAGGTGACCCCGCGGCTCACCGCCGTGCTCCGCCTGGGCCTCGCGCGCACCTCGGCGCCCGTGCGCCCCCTGTCCCCCGTCGGCCGCTCGTGGCCCGCGCGTCTCCCTGCTCATAAAGCCAGCTTATGACGTCATAGCCGCATGATCCCTGGTGGGGGCGGCGGAAGGGGACGACGGTGGGGGCATGGCAAGCCTCGCAACACCACGCTCGGCCCCCCGTCCGGTCCTCCGCGCCACCACCCCCGGCGCCCGGCCGGCCGGCCCGGCCCGTTCCGTCCGTCACCTCGGACCCAACTGGTACGCCTCCGTGATGGGTACGGCGATCGTCGCCAACGCGGGCGCCACGCTGCCGGTGGACGTCCCGGGTCTCCGGACGGTCTGTGCGGCGGTGTGGGTGCTGTCGCTGGTGATGCTGTCCGCCCTGGTCGGGGCCCGTGCGCTGCACTGGGCCCGGCATCGGGACCAGGCCCGCGCCCACCTCCTGGACCCGGCCGTGGCGCCGTTCTACGGGTGCCTCTCGATGGCACTGCTCGCGGTCGGCGGCGGAGCCGTGATCGTGGGCCGGGACTGGATCGGACTCCCGGCGGCGCTCGCCCTCGACACCGTCCTGTTCACGGTCGGCACGGTAATCGGCCTGGTGGCCGCGGTGGCCGTCCCGTACCTGATGGTGGTGCACCACCGGATCGAGAGCGCGTCCCCGGTGTGGCTGCTTCCGGTCGTCGCGCCCATGGTCTCGGCCGCCCTCGGCCCGCTCCTCGTGCCCCATCTGCCCGCCGGGCAGGCCCAGCAGACCCTGCTGATCGCCTGCTACGCGATGTTCGGCGTCAGCCTGCTCGCGACCCTGGTGATGCTGCCGCTGGTCTTCGGGCGGCTGGTCACCGGCGGCCCGCTGCCGCTCGCGCTGACCCCGACCCTCTTCCTGGTCCTCGGACCGCTGGGGCAGTCGACGACCGCGGCGAACAAGTTCGCCGACGCGGCCCCGGGCGTGCTGCCCGAGCCGTACGCCCACGGCTTCGCCGCCTTCGCCGTCCTCTACGGGGTGCCCGTGATGGGCTTCGCGCTGCTGTGGCTGGCACTCGCCGCGGCGATGGTGCTGCGGGCCCGGCGGAAGGGCATGGGCTTCGCGATGACCTTCTGGGCCTTCACCTTCCCGGTCGGCACCTGCGTGACCGGCGCCGAGGGGCTCGCCCAGCACACCGGCCTCGCCGCCTTCCGGTGGCTCGCGATCGGCCTGTACGTGCTCCTCGTCGCGGCCTGGCTGGTGGCCGGATTCCACACCGCGCGCGGGCTGGTCAGCGGAGCGCTGCTCGCAGGTCCCGGGCCAGCGCCTGCGGGGCCTCGGCCAGCGACGGCCCGTACCAGGTGAGCAGGCGCCCCTCGACGAGCGCGGCGGCGGTCCCGGGGAAGGCCTCGGGGCCGTCGTCGGGCGTGAAGCGGTAGGGCTCGTCGGGCAGGACGACGAGGCCGGGGGCGGCGGCCCGGAGTTCGTCGAGCGGGATGCGCGGATAGCGCTCGGGGTGGTCGCCGTACAGGTTGCGGACGCCGAGCCGGGCGAGCAGGTCGCCGGCGAAGGTGTCACGGCCCACGACCATCCAGGGGCGGCGCCAGATGGGCACGACGGCGGTGAGCGGCGTTCCGTCCGGCGCGGGCCCCACCGGTGTCACGGCCTCCCAGGCGGCCTCGGCGTCGTCGAGCCAGCGGGGCCTGCGGGGTGCGCCGCACGCGGCGAGGACCCGTGCGAGCTCCCGCAGGCCTTGGTCGAGGGTGCGGATCTCGGTGACGAGGACCTCGATGCCGGCGGCGCGCAGCGCGTCGAGGTCGGGTGCCCGGTTCTCCTCCTCGTTGGCGAGGACGAGGTCGGGCCGGAGTGCGGTGATCGCCACGACGTCGGGGTTCTTGGTGCCGCCGATCCGCACGACGTCGAGGCCCGCGGGGTGGCTGCACCAGTCCGTCGCGCCGACGAGGACGCCGGGCAGGGTGACGGCGACCGCCTCGGTCAGGGACGGGACGAGGGAGACGACCCTCGGGCGGGCGCTCACTCCTCCTCGGCCTCGACGTGTTCGGCGACGGCGACGACGAGCAGCCGCGTGCCGGGCTCCGTGGCCCGCCAGCGGTGCCGCACCCCGCCGGAGAGGTAGAGGGTGTCGCCGCGGCCGAGCCGGTACGCGCGGCCCTCGGCCTCGACCTCGGCCGCGCCGTCGGCCACGTACAGCAGCTCGTCGTTGCGGTGCTGGAACTCGCGTCCGGCGTCCTGCTCGCCGGTGAACTCCAGGGCGTGCAGCTGGTGGCGGCCCCGGACGAGCTGCCGGATGCCGACGGGCAGGGCGGGGGCCTCGGGGCTTTCCCCGGACCGTACGACGTCGACGGTGCGGGAGGCCTCGGCGGCGGCCAGGAGTTCACCGGCCGTCGTCTCCAGGGCTCCGGCGACCAGTTCCAGGGAGCGGCGGCTCGGTCTGGCGCGGTCGTTCTCGACCTGGCTGAGGAAGGGCACGGAGAGGCCGCTGCGGGAGGAGACGACGGCCAGGGTGAGCTGGAGCGCTCTTCGGCGCCTCTTGACGGCCGCGCCCACGCGGGGTGATTCCTTCTCGTCCATGTCGGCTCCCTCCCTCGTACCTGTCGTGGTCCCTCGTACCGGTGTACCGGTCGGTTACCTGAACCTTACGCAGCTTTGGGGCGGGGTTTCTCGTCGTGTGGAAAAGGGGTGGTCGCCGAGCACGCTCGGCGACCACCCCTTTTCGGACAGGAGTCACGAACCGTCCGTCGGACGGGCTCCGACGGCTACCTCGGGGCGAGCTTCTCCGCCAGCCCGGGGTTGCGGTCCAGCCAGGTGCGGACGGCCTGCTGCTCCTTGCCCTTGCCGGTCTCCTGGATGACCGATTCGAGGTCCGTGAGCTGCTTCTCGGTCAGCTGGAAGTTCTTCAGCCAGGCACCGACCTCGGGGTTCTCGGCGGCGAAGCCCTTGCGGGCGAGGGTGTGGACGCCGTCGCCCTTGCCCCAGGAGCCCTTGGGGTCGGCGAGCTTCCTCAGGTCGTGCTGGGAGTAGGCCCAGTGCGGCGACCAGAGGGTGACGACGACCGGTTCCTTGCGCTCGTAGGCGCGCTTCAGCTCGGCGAGCATGCCGGGCGTGGAGCCGTCGACGACCTCGTACTCGCCCTCCAGGCCGTACTCCTTGAGGACCTTGTCCTTCAGGATGCCCATCATTCCGGCGCTCGGCTCGATGCCGACGATCCGGCCCTTGAACTGCCCGGCCTTGCCCTTGAGGTCGGCGAGCGAGTCGACGCCCTTCACGTACGAGGGGACCGCCAGCTCCAGCGAGGTGGGGCCGTACCAGGAGCCGAGGTCCTCCAGCTTGTTCCGGTACTTGGCCCAGTACTGCTCGTGCGTGACGGGCAGCCAGGCGTCGGTCTGGAAGTCGAGCTGCCCGCCGGCCAGGCCGGTGTAGAGGGCGCCGGCCTCCAGCTGCCTGGTGTCGACCTCGTAGCCGCGCCGCTCCAGGAGTTCCTTCCAGAGGTACGTGGAGGCGATGCCCTCGTCCCAGGGGATGTAGCCGATGCTGATCTTCTTGCCGTCGCCGCCGTTCGGGCCCGAGGCGGAGGCGCTGCCGGAGCTGCCGAGGAAGCCCGTGCCGCCCGCGACGAGGGCGAGGACGACGACGCCGACGAGGGCGGTGACGGGCTGCGGGCGGTGGGCCCAGAGCTTGGCGCCGGGCCGCTTCGCGCCCAGCACGGCGCGGGCCTTGGCGGCGGCGCGGCGGCCCAGCGGGGAGACCTGGCGGCCGAGCGCGCCGGTCATCCGGTCCAGGTACATGGCGAGGACGACGATGGAGACGCCGGCCTCGAAGCCGAGGCCGATGTCGACGTTGCCGATGGCCCGGTAGACCGCGCCGCCGAGCCCGCCGCCGCCGACCATGCCCGCGATGACGACCATGGACAGGCCGAGCATGATGACCTGGTTGACGCCGGCCATGATCGTCGGCAGGGCGAGCGGCAGCTGCACGCGCAGCAGGGTGTCGCGCGGAGTGGTGCCGAATGCCTCGGCGGCCTCGACGAGTTCGCCGTCGACCTGCCGGATGCCGAGCTCGGTCATCCGGACGCCGGGCGGCAGCGCGAAGACGATCGTGGCGATGATGCCGGGGACGACGCCGACGCCGAAGAAGATGATGCCGGGGATGAGGTAGACCATCGCCGGCATGGTCTGCATGAAGTCGAGGACGGGCCGCAGCACGGCGCTGACCGTCTTCGACCGGGCCGCCCAGATGCCGAGCGGGACGGCGATCACCAGCGTCACGAGGGTCGAGACGAGCACGAGCGAGAGCGTCGCCATGGCCTCGTCCCACAGCTGCACGGAGTCCACGAGGCAGAAACCCGCGAACGCCAGGACGGCGGCGGCGAGTCCGCGCAGCCACCAGGCGACGACGGCGAGGATGCCGGCGAGCAGCAGCGGCTGGGGGGCGGACAGGACGGCGTCGATGCCGTCGTACAGGCCGGTGACGCCGGTGCTGACGGCGTCGAAGAGCCAGGAGAACTGCGCCTGGAGCCAGTCGACCGAGCTGTCGACCCACTGGCCGAGGGGGAGCCTAGGCACCGGCGGTCACCTCCCGGACCTCGGCGGACGGGGCGTCCGTCGCACCGCCGCCGCCCATGACGGCGAGGAGGCGTTCCGGCGGTACGACTCCGAGGACGGTGCCGTCGGCGTCCTCGACGGTCACGGGGTGCGGGGCCAGGGCGGCGACGGCGCACAGGTCCGCGACGAGCGTGTCGGGTCCGACGGCCCGGCAGGCGCAGTCGGCGGGGCAGTCCGTCGTGGGGGCGTCGTCCGTCATGACGGCGGAGGCGGTGAGCACCCGGGAGCGGTCGACGTCCTGGATGAAGGAGGCGACGTAGTCGTCGGCGGGGCGGACGAGGATGTCCTCCGCCGTGCCGAGCTGGACGATCCGGCCGTTGCGCATGACGGCGATCCGGTCGCCGAGGCGCATGGCCTCGTTGAGGTCGTGGGTGATGAAGACGATGGTCTTCTTCAGGCGCTGCTGGAGGACGAGGAGCTGGTCCTGCATGTCACGGCGGATCAGCGGGTCGAGCGCGCTGAACGACTCGTCCATGAGGAGCAGGTCGGCGTCGGTGGCGAGCGCGCGGGCCAGGCCGACGCGCTGCTGCATGCCGCCGGACAGCTCGTCGGGCCAGGACTTCTCCCAGCCGCCGAGCCCGCAGAGTTCGAGCGCCTCGGCGGCGCGGGTCTCGCGCTCGGCGCGCGGGACGCCCTGTACCTCCAGGCCGTACGCGGCGTTCTCCAGGACGTTTCGGTGCGGGAACAGCGCGAAGTGCTGGAAGACCATGCTGATCTTGCGGGCGCGGACGGCGCGGAGCTCGCGGGGGGAGAGCGCGGTGAGGTCGCGACCGTCGAAGAGGACCCGGCCCGCGGTGGGTTCGAGCAGGCCGTTGAGCATGCGCAGGAGGGTGGACTTCCCGGAGCCGGACAGGCCCATCACGACGAAGATCTGGCCGGGTTCGACGGTGAAGCCGGCGTCGACGACGGCCGCCGTCGTCCCCTCGGCCCGCAGTTCCTCGCGGTCGGCGCCGTCGGCGAGCCTGCGGACGGCTTCGTCGGGTCGTCTGCCGAACACCTTGTACAGGTGGTCGGCCTGGAGCCTGGACACATACACCTCACGGGTAGCGATGAAGAACGGCCCCGCCACCCCCGCGCGGCCGGGCCGTGGAGCGGGCGGGATCGGCCCGCGGCCCGTCGCGTACGAGGACTTCTTTGTTGAATCCCGTACCGGGTCCGCTCCGGGCTCCCGCCTGCCCGGCGCCACCAGGTGCAAACGCAAAGGTGACACGGGTCACGGCAGGGCGGGGACGCGGGCGTCCCGGTCGTGGGGCCTGTCGGTCGTGGGGGTCTGTCGGTGGTGTGCGGCATGATCGGGCGGGTGACCCGACGTTTGATGCTCCTCGACACCGCCAGCCTGTACTTCCGCGCTTACTTCGGCGTTCCGGACTCGGTCCGCGCGCCGGACGGCACGCCGGTGAACGCCGTCCGCGGGCTGCTCGACTTCATCACCCGGCTCGTCCAGGACCACCACCCCGACGACCTGGTGGCCTGCTGGGACGAGGACTGGCGGCCGCAGTGGCGAGTGGACCTCATCCCGTCGTACAAGGCTCACCGGGTGGCGGTCGTGACGGAGACCGGCCCGGACGAGGAGGAGATCCCCGACACCCTGTCGCCGCAGGTGCCGGTGATCGAGGAGGTCCTCGCCGCGCTCGGCGTCGCCCGGGTCGGGGCCGCGGGGTACGAGGCGGACGACGTCATCGGGACGCTGGCGGGCCGGGCCGGGGGCCCCGTCGACATCGTCACGGGCGACCGTGACCTCTTCCAGCTGGTCGACGACGCCCGCGGGGTGCGGGTGCTGTACCCGCGCAAGGGGGTCGGGGACTGCGACCTGGTGGACGCGGAGCTGATCCGCGCGAAGTACGGGGTGCGCCCCGACCAGTACGCGGACTTCGCCGCGCTGCGCGGGGACGCGAGCGACGGGCTGCCCGGCGTGAAGGGCATCGGCGAGAAGACGGCGGCGCAGCTCATCACGGAGTACGGCGACCTGGCCGGGGTACGGGCGGCGGCGGAGGACCGGACGTCGAAGCTGACGCCGGCCAAGCGGCGCGGGATCGTCGAGGCGGCCGCGTATCTGGACGTGGCTCCGACGGTCGTCCGGGTCGCCGGGGACGTACCGCTGCCCGACTTCGACCCGGCGCTGCCGTCGGCACCCCGGGACCCGGCGGCCCTGGACGCGCTGGTGAAGCGCTGGGGTCTCGGCGGTGCGGTGGGACGGCTGCTGCCGGTCCTGGAGCGCTGACGAGGGCCGCGATCTTCCCAGGGCGTTTTCCGGTCAGGGGCGGCCCACGACGCCTGGTCGGCCGAAACCCCCTGGGGAGCGACGCCCCGAGGTGCTAGCTTAGGCATACCTAAGTTCGCAGAGTCAGGAGAGACCCTCGTGGCAGACCAGCCGGCCCGCAAGGCACCGAAGGCCACCGAAGCGCGTGTGGTGCGCACCGAGCGGATCACGCCGCACATGGTGCGGGTGGTCCTCGGCGGCCCGGGACTCGACGCCTTCGAGGCCGGCGAGTACACCGACCACTACGTGAAGCTGCTCTTCGCCCCGGACGGGGTCACGTACCCGGAGCCGTTCGACATGGAGCGGATCCGGGCGGAGTTCCCCCGGGAGCAGTGGCCGACGACCCGGACGTACACGGTGCGGGCCTGGGACCCGGTGCATCGCGAGCTGACGGTCGACTTCGTGGTCCACGGCGACGAGGGCCTGGCCGGCCCGTGGGCCGCGCGCGCCCAGGCGGGCGAGACCGTGCGCTTCCTCGGCCCCGGCGGCGGTTACGCGCCGGACCCGGCGGCGGACTGGCACCTGCTCGTCGGCGACGAGAGCGCGCTGCCCGCGATCGCGGTCGCCCTGGAGCGGCTGCCGTCCGGCGCCCGGGTGCACGCCTTCGTGGAGGTGTCGGACGCCGCGGAGGAGCAGAAGCTCGCGACGGCGGCGGGGGTGGACGTCACCTGGCTGCACCGAGGTGACCGCCCGACCGGCGAGGCGCTCACCGAGGCCGTCCGGGCCCTCGACTTCCCGGCGGGGGACGTCCACGCCTTCGTCCACGGCGAGGCCGGGTTCGTGAAGGACCTGCGCCGCCACCTCGGTGGGGGGGGGGGGGGGGGGGGGGGGGGCGCCCCCCCCCCCCCCCCCCCCCGCCCCTTTTCCACGTCTCCTCCCCGCGATCCTCCTACGTCGCCTCGCCGAAGAGGCGGTCCGAGGCGTCCACGTGGGCCATCCGGCGCAGGGCGGAGAAGATCGCGTCGCCGAGGACCGTGCCGACGACGGTGCTCTCCACGAGCTCCTCGCGCGCCACGTTGCGGGCCACGTAGTCCAGGTCCGCCCGCGCCACCAGCTCCGCCGCGTCCGCGTACACGTCCAGGACCTCGATGAAGGCGCCGTGGCCGACCTCGTCGAGGGCCGCGAGCGCCGTGGCCAGCGACTCCGACGCCAGATTGCTCGGGACCGTGTGCCAGCCGCGCTCGGTGATCAGTTCGTCGACCTTCCGCCGCGCCGCCTCGATCCCGGCGCCCGGCTCGCGGTCGTGGCGCGGCACCATGCGGCTGGCCGCCGTGCCGAGCACCTCGTGCACCGGCCGGTCGGGGTCGTCGACCGCCTCGATCACGCAGCGGATCTCCGCGATCGACATGCCGCCCACGTCGAGGAGCGCCCGGATCAGGCGAAGCCGCTGCACGTGCGCCTCTCCGTACGAGGCCTGGTTCGGGCTCGTCAACTCTCCGGCCGGCAGCAGGCCTTCCCGTACGTAGAACTTGATCGTCGGCACGGACACCCCGGTCCTGCGACTCAACTCGCCGATGCGCATCGCGTGTTCACCTTCCAGGTCTTTCTTCGGCCTTGCCGACCGACACCTCCATCATAGATAGTGGCGCTATCAGATAGCGGCTAGTGCCACTATCCATACATGCTCCATCCGCACCGTCACGGCTTTCCGTGACCGCTTCTCACGGGGGATCACATGTCCTTACTGCACCCGCTCACCCGCCTGCACCGGCCGCTGGTCTGGTTCGTCGCCTCGATGGGCGCGCTCGCCCTCGTCTCCGCCGTCGGCCTGGTCGTCGACGACCGGGTCCTGGTCGGCGTGCCGATCTGGGCCAAGCCGCTCAAGTTCTCGCTGTCGTTCATCGCGTACGGGCTCTCGCTCGCCTGGATGCTCTCACTGCTCGCGCCCCTGCCGCGCGCCCACCGGATCGGCTGGTGGGCCGGCACGGTGGTCGCCGTCACCAGCGCCGTCGAGATGGTCCTCATCACGCTTCAGGTGGTCCGCGGCACCCAGAGCCACTTCAACCAGGCGACCCCGTTCGACAACGCCGTCTTCCAGATCATGGGCGCCACGATCGCCGTGCTGTGGCTGGGCGCCCTGACCATCGCGGTGCTCCTGCTGCGCGCCCGGATCCTCGACCGCGCCACCGCCTGGGCCGTCCGGCTGTCCTCGCTGATCGCCCTGGCGGGCGCCGCCGTCGGATTCCTGATGGTCCGTCCGACCTCCGAGCAGCTCGCGGTCGACGAGTCCCCGGTCAGCGGCGCCCACAGCGTCGGAGTCCCCGACGGCGGCCCGTCCATGCCGCTGACCGGCTGGTCCACCACCGGCGGCGACCTGCGCATCCCGCACTTCTTCGGCATGCACGCGCTCCAGCTGCTCCCGCTGCTGCTGCTCGTCCTCGCCGTGCTCGCGCCGCGCTTCGGCCGCCTCGCCGACGAACGCGTACGTCTCCGCCTGACCGTCACCGCGGCCGGCGCCTACACGGCGACCTTCGCCCTCCTGACCTGGCAGGCACTGCGCGGCCAGGCCCTGTTCTCCCCGGACGGCGCGACACTGACCGCCGCTGCCGCGATCGCCCTGCTCACCGCGGTGGCCACCGTTCTCTCCCTCCGCACCGCGCCCGCCTCCCCCGCCCCGGCCCCCGCCGAGGAGGTCTCGGCATGACCGGCACGCTCTTCGAACTGACCTTCTTCCTGGCGGCGCCGGTCTGGCTGCTCATGATCTTCGCCCCTCACCGGCGGATCACCGAGCGGGTGGCCGCCTCCCCCCTGACCGTCCTCCCCCTGCTCGCCCTCTGGGCCGTCTTCGCCGTCCCCGTCCTGCCCGAACTCTGGACCGCGGTCACCAGCCCCGACATCGACACCTTCCGCGACCTCACCGCCCTCGCGAACGGCGCCGCCGCCCTCTGGGCCCAGGTCCTCGCCTGGGACCTCCTCCTCGGCCAGTGGATGTACCGCGAATCCCGCCGCCTCTCCATCCCCCCACTCCTCATGTCCCCCCTCCTCGTCCTCGCCATCCTCCTCTCCCCCCTCGCCCTCCCCCTCTTCCTCGTCCTCCGCACCACCTACGAGAACCGCACGAGCCCCTTGACCCCGGCCGGGAAACGCTGAGGCCCGTCGGGTGGGCCGGCTGTCAGGGGGTGGGGTGCTTGCGGGCCGTCAGTTGGAAGAGACGGGCGGTGTGCATGTACGGGGGCCGGGCGGTGGTGGCGAGTTCCAGGCGTTCGAGGTCGGCGTAGTAGGCGGGGTCGTACTTGCGGGCGTCGTCGGTGAGGTAGTCGCAGAAGCTGCGGATGCCGTAGTGGTGCACATCCGTGCAGCCGAGGGTTTCGAGCAGGGGGGTGATCTCCTCCGCGGTGTGCAGGGTGAGATCGGAGTCGAACATCTCGTTGCGGAGGAGGTCGGTGTCGAGGGCGGCGAGGGCTGCGGTGGGATCGAGCTGTCGGACGGCGATGTTCAGGGGCGCGGAGTGGCGGTTGATCGCCATCAGGGAGAAGAGACCTCCGTCCTTCAGGGGGGCGAGGGACCGGGCGAGGGTGCCGGGGACGTCGTCGACGTACTGCAGGAGGTTGTGGCACAGGACCACGTCGAAGTCCCCGGCGGCGACGTCCGCGGGCAGGGCGTCCACGTCGGCGCGGACGCAGCTGACGCGGTCCGACAGGCCGCTCGCGGCGGCGCGGGCCTCCGCGGCGGCCAGCATGGCCGGCGCGTGGTCGACGACGGTGACGTGGTGGCCGCGCGCGGCGAGCCGCAGCGCGTCCCCGCCGTCGCCGCCGGCGAGGTCGAGGATCCTGAGCGGCCCGCCTCCGGGGCCGTCGTCGAGGTGGCGCATGAGGTTCGACTCGGCGAGCGTGTAGCGGAGGCGGCCCCAGGGGGCTTCCTGCCATTCCTGCCAGGTGGCCATCGCGGTGTCGAACTTCTCGTGATCTTGAGTCATCCGGCGACGATAGCCAGCCGTCTCCGGTGCGTCAGCCTCGGGCGCGGACCGTGGCGTGGACGTCGCGGTCCGGTTGGAGGGTGAGGCTGGGGACGGGGCGGATGTCGTCGGTGGCGAGGTCGAGGTGGTAGCGGCGGGCGAGGACGGCGAGGACGAGGACGGCCTCGACGAGGGCGAAGCGGGTACCGAGGCAGACCCGGGGGCCGCCGCCGAAGGGGAACCAGGCGTATTCGGGTATCTGCTCGGCGGGTTCGCCGTCCTCGCCGGTGAGCCAGCGCTCGGGGCGGAACGTCTCGGCGTCGCCGTACCAGCGGGGGTCACGGTGGGTGGCCCACTGGCTGGACCAGACGCGGGTGCCGGCGGGGACGGGGGCCCCGCCGAGGGTGGCGCCTTCCTTGGCGATGCCGGTGATGAGCCAGATCGTGGGGTAGAGGCGCAGGGTCTCCTTGACGACCGCCTGGGTGTAGGTCAGGGCGGCGTAGTCGTCGTATCCGGGTTCGTGGTCGGCGAGGACCCGGTCGAGTTCCTCGGTGAGGGCCTCGTGGACGCGGGGGTTGCGGGAGAGCAAGTGCCAGGCCCAGACGAGGGTGGAGCTGGTGGTCTCGTGGCCGCCGATGTAGAGCGTGACCGTCTCGTCGCGGATCTCCCGGTCGGAGAGGCGGGCGCCGGTCTCGTCCCGGGCGGCGAGGAGGCGGCTGAGGAGGTCGGGGCGCTCCGTGTCGCCGTCGCGGTGGCGGGAGACGACACGGGAGACCTCGGCGTCGATGACGGCGGTGGCGCGCTTGATGCGGGCGCGCCCGGGGGTGGGCACCCAGTCGGGGAGTACGGCTCCGATGCCGCTGAACTCGGCGCCGATCTCCTTCTGCGCGATGTCCATCGCCCGGCCGATGGACTCGGCGTCCGCCGCGGTGTCGACGCCGAAGATGGTGCGGACGGCGATGAGTTGGGTGAGGGCCGCCATCTCCTTCTTGATGTCGATCTGCTGCCCGTCGGCCCAGCGGTCGGCGAGGGCGACGGCGCACTCGGCCATCGTCGCGGCGTAGGAGCGGACCTGCTTGGGCCGGACCGAGGGCTGCACCAGGGAGCGCTTGCGCCGCCAGTCGGCGCCCTTGGCGACGACGACGCCGTTGCCCAGGAGCGTGCGGAAGGCGATGCCGAGGTCGGGCTGGTCGAAGGTGCGCTCGACCTCGGTGAGGAGTTCGCCGATCGCGTCGGGGTGGGCGATGAAGAGCGCGGGGCCGCGGCCGAAGCGCCAGCGGACGAAGTCGCCGCGCTCCCTCAACTGCTCGAAGAAGGCGAGGGGGTCCTTGCCGAAGGCGGGCAGATTGCCGAGGAGCGGTACTCCCCGGGGGCCGTCGGCGATGGTCGCGGTCGGCTGCGTCGCGCGTGTCCCGGCGTCGGGACCGGCTTGCCTGGTCACGTACGTCCCCTCCCCAACTCCCTGTTCGTGTGTACGAGTCCATGCAAGCGGAAGGGTCCTCCCCCGCGCCAGCCCTGTGGACGACGACCTGTGGACAACCCGCTGCGGGCGGTACGCGAAAGGGGCCCGCGGCGCGAACGCCACGGGCCCCTCCGGTGACCGACGGGCCGTCAGCCGACCGAGCTGTAGGCGACGACTCCGCGGAGCAGCGATTCCACGGCCTTGCGGGCGTTCTTCGCCACGGTGCTGTTCTCCTTGGGCGCGGCCGCCGAGATCTGTCCGAGGACGTCGATGACCTGCTTGCACCAGCGCACGAAGTCGCCGGCGGGCATCTCTGCCTCGCGGAGGACCTCGTCGAGGCTCTTGTCGGAGGCCCACTGGTAGGCGGCCCAGGCGAAGCCGAGGTCGGGTTCGCGCTGGCCGACGCCCTCGGCCTGATTGATCTTGAATTCCTCTTCGAGGGCGTCGAGACGGCCCCAGATGCGGACCATCTCGCCGAGCGCCGCCTTGGCGTTGCCCGTCGGCAGCTTGGGCGCGACGGCGTCGTCGGCCTGCCGCGACTCGTACACCAACGCGGAGACGCAGGCGGCGAGCTCGGGCGGCGTGAGGCCCTCCCAGACGCGGTCGCGGAGGCATTCGCTGGCCAGCAGGTCGAGTTCGCCGTAGAGCCGGGCGAGCCGCTTGCCGTTGTCGGTGACCTCGTCGCCTCGCAGGTAGTCGAGTTCGGTGAGGAGCGCGACGATCCGGTCGAAGGTACGGGCGATGGTGTTGGTGCGGCCCTCGATGCGCCGCTCCAGCTGCTGGGTGTCGCGCTGGAGGCGGTGGTAGCGCTCGGCCCAGCGGGCGTGGTCCTCGCGCTCGTCGCAGCCGTGGCAGGGGTGGGCGCGGATCTCGGTGCGCAGCCTGGCGATCTCGCGGTCGTCGGCGGCGGCGGCGCGCTGCTTGTGGTGCCGCTCGGGGTTGATGTGTCCGGCCTTGCTGCGCAGGGCGGAGGCGAGGTCGCGGCGGGACTGCGGAGAGCGCGGGTTGAAGGTCTTGGGGATCCTCATGCGCTCCAGGGCCTCGACCGGGACGGGGAAGTCGATGGAGGCGAGCCTCTTGACCTGCCGCTCGGCGGTGAGGACGAGAGGGCGCGGCCCGTCGTGGTACTCGAAGCCGCGGTGGCCGTTGGTGCGGCCGGCCGGGATGCCGGGGTCGAGGACCAGGGCGAGGCCGGCGAACTTGCCCGTGGGCACGTGGATGATGTCGCCCGGCTTGAGCTTCTCCAGGGAGTTGGCCGCCTGGGCGCGGCGCTGGGCGGCGCCCTGCCGGGCCAGTTCGGTCTCGCGGTCCTTGAGGTCGCGGCGGAGCCGCGCGTACTCCTCGAAGTCGCCGAGGTGGCAGGTCATGCCCTCGCGGTAGCCCTCGAGTCCCTCTTCGTTCTTCTGCACCTGGCGGGAGATGCCGACGACGGAGCGGTCGGCCTGGAACTGGGCGAAGGAGGTCTCGAGGAGCTCGCGGGAGCGGTGCCGGCCGAACTGGTCGACGAGGTTGACCGCCATGTTGTACGAGGGCCTGAAGCTGGAGCGCAGGGGGTACGTGCGCGTGCCGGCGAGTCCGGCGAGGTGGCCGGGGTCGAGGCCGCGCTGCCAGAGGACGACGGCGTGGCCCTCGACGTCGATGCCCCGGCGGCCCGCGCGGCCGGTGAGCTGGGTGTACTCGCCGGGAGTGATGTCGGCGTGCTGTTCGCCGTTCCACTTGACGAGCTTCTCGAGGACGACGGACCGCGCGGGCATGTTGATGCCGAGGGCGAGGGTCTCGGTCGCGAAGACGGCCTTGACGAGCCCGCGGACGAAGAGCTCCTCGACGACTTCCTTGAAGGTCGGGAGCATGCCGGCGTGGTGGGCGGCGATGCCCCGCTCCAGCGCTTCGAGCCATTCGTAGTAGCCGAGGACGTGGAGGTCCTCGGCGGGGATGGCGGCGGTGCGCGCCTCGACGATCTCGCGGACGCGCCGGCGTCCCTCGTCGTTGTTGAGCCGGAGCCCGGCGTACAGGCACTGCTGCACGGCGGCTTCGCAGCCGGCCCGGCTGAAGATGAAGGTGATGGCGGGCAGGAGCCCTTCGGCGTCGAGGCGTTCGATGACCTCGGGGCGGCCGGGGGTCCAGATGCGGGAGCGCTGGCGGCGCTCGCGCTCGCGGTCGGCCTCGCGGACCATCTTGCCGCGGCGCCGGTCGCGCGGGTTGTACGCCGTGTTCTCCGTGCGGGCCAGGCGCATGAGGTCGGGGTTGACCTCGCGGCGGGCGGAGCCGCGGCCGCCGTGGTCGGTCTCCTCCTCGAAGAGGTCGTACATCCGGCGTCCGGCGAGGACGTGCTGCCAGAGCGGCACGGGGCGGCTCTCGGAGACGATGACCTCGGTGTCCCCGCGGACGGTGTCGAGCCAGTCGCCGAACTCCTCGGCGTTGGAGACGGTCGCGGAGAGCGAGACGAGCGTGACGGATTCGGGGAGGTGGATGATCACTTCCTCCCAGACCGCGCCGCGGAAGCGGTCGGAGAGGTAGTGGACCTCGTCCATGACGACGTACCCGAGGCCGGAGAGGGCCTGGGATCCGGCGTAGAGCATGTTGCGGAGGACTTCGGTGGTCATGACGACGATCGGCGCGTCGCCGTTGACACTGTTGTCGCCGGTGAGGAGGCCGACCTTGTCGGGGCCGTACCGCTTGACGAGGTCGGCGTACTTCTGGTTCGACAGCGCCTTGATGGGCGTCGTGTAGAAGCACTTGCGGCCCTGGGTGAGGGCGAGGTGGACGGCGAACTCGCCGACGATGGTCTTGCCGGAGCCCGTGGGGGCGGCGACGAGCACGCCCTTGCCCGCTTCGAGCGCCTTGCACGCCTCGATCTGGAAGGGGTCCAGTCCGAATTCGTACAGCTCGCGGAAGGGTGCCAGTGCGGTGCGCTGCTCGGCGTTGCGGGCGCGGGCGGCCGCGTACGCCTCGGCTGGTGTGAGGTCCTCTGTCATCTTGTTGTCGAGCCTACCCGCCGCCTGTGACAGTGACGCGATCTTTATCGAGGGGATACGGAGGGCAGGGTTCCGAGGGTGCCGGGAGGGAGGTCCGGGACATGCGGGGCCGAGGACCGGACGCGACGGAGGGGTCCCCCGGACGATGTCCGGGGGACCCCTCGCGAAGACGCTCCGCGGGATTCCGCGGGATCAGGTGATGTCGTCGTAGCCGTTCAGCCGGTGCGCGCCGCTTCCGCCGGGCTCGGCGGTGGCCTGCTCGGGCAGGGCCCGGGCGGCGGTGACGGGCTCGACGGCGCCGACGGCCTGGGGCGTGAGGTCCAGCGCGGAGGCCTCGTCGTCGTCGAGTTCGGCGTCGGGGTTGCCGCGCCTGCGTCGCCGGTCGTTGAGGAGGGAGAAACCGACGGCCCCGAAGTACAGGATCGTGATCGGTCCGGCGAGGGCGATCATGCCGACCGGGTCGGTGGTCGGGGTGATGACGGCGCCGAACACGAAGACGCCCATGATCACGCCGCGCCACCAGCCGGCCATGCGGCGGCCGGTGAGGACCCCGGTGAGGTTCAGCATCACCAGGACGAGGGGCAGCTCGAAGGCGAGGCCGAAGACGAGCACCATGCGCAGGGTGAAGTCGAGGACGTCGTTCAGCGACAGGATGTTCGCGGATCCGCTGGGCGTGAGGCTGATCAGGACCTTCACGCTGACGGGGAGGATGAGGTACGCGAGGTAGGCGCCCGCGCCGAACAGCGGCACGGCCGCGCCCACGAAGGCGTACGTGTACTTCTTCTCGTTCTTGTGCAGCCCGGGCGCGACGAAAGCCCACAGCTGGTAGAGCCAGACCGGGCTCGCGACGACGAGACCGGCCGTCAGCGACAGCTGGATCGTCGTGCTGAAGGGGGCCATCAGCGTGTTGAAGGAGACGATCGCGCAGTTGCCGCCGTCACTGGTGACGTTCGGTGCGCAGGTGGGCACCGACTTCGTCAGGAACTGCATCAGCTCCTCGCTGTACGCGAGGGCGACGATCGTCACCGCTGCGATGGCGAGGAGACCCTTCGCCAGTCGGTTGCGGAGTTCACGCAGGTGCTCCACGAGGGGCATCCGGCCCTCGGGGTCCTTCTCCTGCTTGCGGGCAGACTTGGGCAACCCACGTCCTCATCTCGTGCGGCAGCCGCCGCCCGGTGCGGCGGCCGCGGCGGACCGGGTCAGCGCTTGGTGGTGTCCGAAGGCTCGGCCACGGGGCGCGAGCTGGTCACGTCGCCGGGAGCGGCCTGGATGGTGCGCGGCGCGGGCTCCTGCGTTCCGGTGCCCGCCTGCGGCGGGTCGGCGGGGGCGCTCTGCTGGTCGTCCGACTTCATCGCCTTGGCCTCGCTCTTGAGGATGCGGGCCGACTTGCCCAGCGAGCGCGCCATGTCCGGAAGCTTCTTGGCGCCGAACAGCAGGATGATCACGACGAGGATCAGGATGATCTCGGTGGGGCCGAGCCTACCCATAGCGTTTACCTTCTTCACCGAGGCGACAGGGAGTGCGGTTGCCCGGCGGGTCGGACATGCGTCCTACCACCGCGCTGCCAGCGATCGTAACCCGCAGGAGTAAACGCAGGGCAATGCCCTTGCATACTCCCGATTGCGCAGCACGAGCCCGGGTGTGTGCTCTTTCACGCAGGGTACGGCACGGGTTCAGCGCAGGGTCTCGCCGGTTCGGGCCAGTCCTGCGGCGGCGGTCTCGAGGTCCTCGGCCGCCCGATTGATCCGCTCTGTGGTGTGGGCCACCTGGCGCCCGAGGCGCCGGACTTCGAGGAAGACCTTGACCGCGAGGACGCCGAGGACGGCGATCCCGAGGAATCCGAGGGCGATGGCGAGCATGGGCCAGAACATGTGCTGAGCCTACTCAGACGGTCGTGTGGAGCCGCAGGGTGCGCACGCCGCCGCCGGTGAGGAGTTCGACGATGCGCTCGCCGGCGGGCTTGCGGACGGAGCTTCCGCACTCCGGGCAGGTGAAGGAGTAGAACGTGGTGCGGCGGCTGGCGCCGATGGCCAGCCGCAGGGCGCTCGCGGAGAGTTCGAAGCGGGAGCGGCAGTCGGGGCAGGCGGCCTTGAAGAGGACCGGGGCGATCGTCGCCGTGAGACCGTGCATCGCGGACACTTCCCTCATCTCTCGTCGCACCTTCGGTACGTAAGCAACAGCGTCACGGCCGCCGGGACCGTCACAGCCCCTCGTACGCGGCGAGCGCGGCGGCGGCCGCCGTCCTGGCGCTGTCGGCGAGCTCGGCCGGTGCGACGATCCGCCCGTCGCTGCCCAGTCGGAGGGCTAGCCGGCGCAGCGAGGCGGGGTCCGGCGTCCGCAGCGTGATCCGCAGTCCGCCGTCCGGGAGCTCGTCGGCCCGGTCGTGCGGGTAGTACTCGGCGACCCAGCGGCCGCCGGGCCCCACCTCGACCACGACCTCGGGGTCGTCGGCGGACGGCTGCACGAGGCCCTCGGACAGGTCGCGCAGCTCCAGCTCCGGCGGCGCGGCGTGCTCGTCGAGGATGCGGATCTCGACGACGCGGTCGAGGCGGAAGGTGCGGCGCGCCTCGGAGAGGCGGCACCACGCCTCCATGTAGGTGTGGCCGACGGCGAAGAGCCGGATCGGGTCGACCTCGCGCTCGGTGAGCTCGTCGCGGGCGGGCGAGTAGTAGCGGACCCAGAGGCGCCGGCGTTCGGAGATGGCCCGGTCGACCTCGGCGAAGACGCCGCCCTCGGACTCGAAGGTGACCGAGAGCCGGGAGCTGGCCCCGGCGGCCTCGCCCGCGGCGGCCTCCAGCTTGGCGGTGGCGCGGAGCAGGGCCTCCCGGTCGCTCTCGCGGAGCCCCGGCAGGGTGGCGACGGCGCGGGCGGCGACCAGGAGGGCGGTCGCCTCGTCCGCGGCGAGCCGCAGCGGTGCGGCGACGTCGTCCGGGTTGTGCCACCAGATGCGGTCGCCGTCGGTGTCGATGTCGAGGAGGTCGCCGCCGCGGAAGCTGGTGCCGCACATGGGCAGCACGTCCAGGTCGGAGATCAGCTCGTCCTCGGTGATCCCGAAGGCGCGCGCGACGTCGGCGACGTGGGCGCCGGGGCGCTCGCGGAGATAGGTGACGAGGGAGAGCATCCGCCTCGTCTGGTCGATCGCGTTGGCAGCCATGCGGTTCGTCTCCCCCTCAGCCCTTGGCCACGGCGCGCAGCCGGTCCATCACATCGGCCCGCAGATCGGCGGGTTCCCGGACGACGACGTCGGGGCCGAACTCGACCAGCCAGGCGTCGAGCCCGTGGCCGTACGGGATCTCCAGCTCGTCCCAGCCGTCGGCGCCCTCCCGCACGGACAGGGCGCGGGCGCGCAGCGGGTAGCCGCAGCCGCCGCGCAGCCGGATCCTGGCGGTGCGGGTCGCGGTCTCGCCCGCCCAGCTCTCCACGGTCTCCCGGACGGTGACGACGTCGGGCACGGGCGCGGTGAAGGCGCCGGCCCGGGAGCGGACCTTGCCGGTGATCCGGGAGAGGCGGAAGACGCGCTCGGCGCCGCGGTCGCGGTCCCAGCCGGCGAGGTACCAGTGGCCGCGCCAGCATTCGAGGGTCCAGGGCTCGACCTGGCGGGACTCGGGGCGGGCGGCGTTGGCCTTGCGGTAGTCGAAGACGACCGGGCGGCGGTCGCGGCAGGCCAGCATGAGCGGTTCGAAGGCCGCCTCGTGGACCGGGATGCGGGGTTCGAGGGCGCTGGGCTGCGTCTCGTACGAGTCCTCCGCCTCGGGCATGCCGGCGGCGCGGAGCTTCTGGAGGGCGCCGCTGGCGGCCCCGGCGAGACGGGCCTGCTGCCACACCTTGGCGGCGAGGCCGAGCGCGGCGGCCTCCTCGGCGTCGAGGGTGATGGGAGGCAGCCGGTTGGAGTCGCGGCGGGCGAGGTAGCCGGTCTCGCCCTCCAGGTTCTCGACGGTCTCGATGACGAGGCCGAGCTCGCGCAGGTCGTCCTTGTCGCGCTCGAACATGCGGTTGAAGGCGTCGTCTGCGGAGGCTTCGAGGTAGGCCTCGATGGAGCCGCGGAGTTCCCGCTTGCTCAACGGTCGGCGCGTCCCGAGCAGGCACAGCGCGAGATTCATCAGCCGCTCGGACTTGGCAATCGCCATCGAAGCCCTGCACCTCTTCCGCGGATCCACTTCTCGGACGTCCGACCGTACCGCCCCGGGGTGTCGGGACCAAAGCCGAGGGCCCCCGCCACGGATGGCGGGGGCCCCGGAGCGACCGCGAACGGTCGCGGTGTGCGCGGGTCAGCGCTTCTTCACGGCCACGAGGTCGCAGACGAAGATCAGCGTCTCGCCCGGGGCGATCGCGCTGCCGGCGCCACGGTCGCCGTAGGCGAGGTGGGCGGGGATGATCAGCTGGCGGCGGCCGCCGACCTTCATGCCCTGGATGCCCTGGTCCCAGCCCTGGATGACCTGACCGGCGCCGAGGTTGAAGTCGAGCGCGCTGCCGCGGTTCCAGGAGGCGTCGAACTCCTCACCGGTGGAGAAGGCGACACCCACGTAGTGGACCTTGACGAAGTCACCGGCGGCGGCGACGTCGCCGTCACCCTCCCAGAGGTCCTTGATCTCCAGGTCCTTCGGCGGCTCGCCACCCGGGAAGTCGATCTCGGGCTTCTCGATGCTCACTGAACTGCTCCTCATACTGATGAACTGCGCGATCGGGACAGTCTTACATCTTCGTCAGGATGTCCACGGCGAACACCAGCGTGGAGTTCTTCGGGATGCCCTGCTTCTCCTGGTCGCCGAAGGCCTCGGACGGCGGGGCGACGATGAGGACGCGGCTGCCGATCTTCTTGCCGACGAGGCCGTCCTTGAGGCCCTTCAGCGTGAGCTGCTCCAGCGGGAAGTTCGCGGGCTTGCCGGTGGTGTAGGTCGAGTCGAAGACCTTGCCGTCCTTCCACAGGGCGGCGACGTAGTTCACGACGACCGTGTCGGTGGCCTTGACGGCCTCGCCGTTGGCCTCGAGCACGTAGTTCGAGACGAGCTTGGTCGGCGGGTCGGTCTTCGGGACCGTCAGCGAGGGGGCCTTGCCGTCGGTGTTGGTGCCGACCTTGGGCAGGTCCTTGTTGTCCTGGGCGACCGGGGTACCGGTGGCGGACTTCGGGATGGTGACGGCCTTCAGGATGTCCACGACGAAGACGAGGGTGGCGTTGGGCTTGATGTCGCCCTGGCCCTGCGCGCCGTAGCCGAGCTCCGGCGGGATGCCGATCTCGATGCGGCTGCCGACCTTCTGGCCATCCAGGCCCTGGTCCCAGCCCTTGATGACCTGTCCGGCGCCCAGCGTGAGGTCGAACGGCTGGCCGCGGTCGAAGCTGTTGTCGAAGGGGGTGGTGGAGTCCCAGGCCTGACCCAGGTAGTTCACCTGGAGCGCGTCGCCCTTCTTCGTCACCGCGCCCTTGCCCTCGCTGATGACGTTGACCTTCAGTTCCTTGGGCGGGTCGCCCTCGCCCTTGGAGAGGGTCGGCTTCTCCCCGAACTTCTCCCCCGCGGTGATGGCGGGCAGCCCGTTCTTCATCGAGGCGGAATCGGAGCCCTTGTCGTCGCTGCCGCACGCCGCTGTGGAGAGCAGCAGCAGCGGGACGACGAGAAGGCCGGCAAGTCGGCGCACGTGTTCCTCAGATCTCAGACGGCACAGTAGTTGTGCCGACACTCTAGGGGACCCTCCTGTCAGGGCGAGGGCCCCGCACGTGAATCGTGCGGGGCCCGGGGACGCGTACGGACCTGGCCCTACATTCCGGCGATCAGCTTTTCCACCCGGTCGTCGACGGAGCGGAACGGGTCCTTGCACAAGACGGTGCGCTGTGCCTGGTCGTTGAGCTTGAGGTGCACCCAGTCGACGGTGAAGTCCCTGCGCTGCTCCTGGGCGCGGCGGATGAAGTCGCCGCGGAGCCGGGCCCGAGTGGTCTGCGGGGGCACCGACTTGCCCTCGAAGATCTTCAGGTCGTTGCAGATCCGCGCCGCCTGCCCGTTCTTCTGGAGCAGGTAGTACAGCCCACGACGGCGGTGGATGTCGTGGTAGGCGAGGTCTATCTGCGCGACCCTCGGGTTCGACATGGTCATGTTGTGCTTGGCCCGGTAGCGCTCGATGAGCCGGTGCTTCATGACCCAGTCGATCTCGGTCTCGATGCGGTCGAGCCGCTCGCTCTCGATCGCGTCGAGCGTACGGCCCCACAGCTCCAGGACCTGGGCGACGGTGCCGGAGCGGATGCCGCGGCGGTCCACGAAGTCGACGGCCTTCTCGTAGTACTCGCGCTGGACCTCCAGCGCGGAGGCCTCGCGGCCGCTGGCGAGCCGGACCTTGCGCTGGCCCGTGATGTCGTGGCTGACCTCGCGGATGGCCCTGATGGGGTTCTCCAGCGTCAGGTCGCGCATCACGGTGCCGGCCTCGATCATGCGGAGCACCAGGTCGGTGGCGCCGACCTTGAGCAGCATGGTCGTCTCCGACATGTTGGAGTCGCCGACGATGACGTGGAGCCGGCGGTAGCGCTCGGCGTCGGCGTGCGGCTCGTCCCGGGTGTTGATGATGGGCCGCGAGCGGGTGGTGGCGGAGCTGACGCCCTCCCAGATGTGCTCGGCACGCTGGGAGACGCAGAACACGGCGCCCCGCGGGGTCTGGAGGACCTTTCCCGCGCCGCAGATCAGCTGCCGGGTGACGAGGAAGGGAATGAGGATGTCCGCCAGCCGGGAGAACTCTCCGTGACGGGCGACCAGATAGTTCTCGTGGCAGCCGTAGGAGTTTCCCGCCGAGTCGGTGTTGTTCTTGAAGAGGTAGACGTCGCCCGCGATTCCCTCCTCGTGCAGGCGGCGTTCGGCGTCGACGAGAAGGCCTTCGAGAATGCGCTCGCCGGCCTTGTCGTGGGTGACCAGTTCGGTCACGTTGTCGCATTCCGGTGTGGCGTATTCCGGATGCGATCCCACGTCCAGGTACAGGCGGGCGCCGTTCCGCAGGAAGACATTGCTGCTGCGGCCCCATGACACGACACGGCGGAAGAGGTAGCGCGCCACTTCGTCAGGAGACAGTCGGCGCTGTCCCCTGAACGTGCACGTGACGCCGTACTCGTTCTCCAGCCCGAAAATGCGGCGGTCCATGTCTGAACATTACGCCTGACGGCCTGTGCTGAAACCGGGTTGAGCGTTCCCGTTTCGATCATTTTCCGATCAGCGCGCGTTCTTTTCGGCGTGTACGGCGGTGGGAACCGTCTCCCCGGCGGCGTGTCGCGCGGTGTCGTCGGGCGCGGCCGGGGCGGTGAGGACACGGCCGGTGGCGAGGAGGACCAGCAGGGCCACGAGACCGCCTGCCCCGGCCACCGCGAACCCGGCCGTGGTCCCGGCCAGTTCGACCGCGGGTCCGGCGACGGCGGAGCCGAGGGCCGCGCCGACGCCGAAGGTGGTGACGAGCCACGAGAAGGCCTCGGTGACCGTGCCGCGCGGGGCGTGCCGGTCGACCACGATGAAGGCGCAGGCGAGGACGGGGGCGAGGAACACCCCGGAGAGGACCGAGAGGCCGGTCATGGCGACGGGGCCGGGCGTGAGCATGAGCGGCAGGTAGCAGACGGCGAGGAGCAGCACGAGGACCCGCAGCCGCCGTTCGGGGGCGCCCGCCCACTGCCGGGCGCCGTAGACGGTGCCGCCGAGGAGGGCGCCGAGGCCGAGGGCGGCCATCAGCCAGCCGTAGACGGACGGGGTGCCGCGGTCGTCGGCGTAGGCGACCGCGGCGACGGTGATGGAGCCGAGGGCGAGGCCGACGAAGAAGAAGGAGCCGAGGAGGGCGAGCAGCCCGGGCGAGCGGAGGGCGCCCAGCCAGTGGGCCTCACGGGTGGCGGAGCGCCATGCGCGGGACGGCTCGGACAGGACGACGGCGAGGGCACCGAGGATCCCCAGGACGTTGATGACCAGGAGGGCGGCGGCGGGCGACCACACGGCGACGAGGAGCGTCACGAGCAGCGGGCCGACGGTGAACATGACCTCCTGGGCCACCGCGTCGAGCGCGTACGCCCGGTGGACCCGGTCCTCGCGGCCCAGGACGCTCGGCCACAGGGCCCGCAGCCCGCCCTCCAGGGGCGGGGTGAAGAGTCCGGCGATCACGACGGCCGCGTAGGCGAGGGGGAGGTGGCCGATGCCGGCGAAGGCGAACAGGACCATGCCGAGCGCGGACAGGACGGCGGCGGGCAGCTGGACGCGGGGCTGGCCCTTGAGGTCCACGGCCCGGCCGAGGAGCGGCTGCCCGACGGCGTTGGCGACGCCGTACGCCGCGATCAGACCGCCGGCCAGGGTGTAGCTGCCGCCCTGGTCCCGGACGAACAGGGTCATGGCGATGGGGCCGGTGCCGTTGGGCAGCCGGCCGACGAGGGTGCCCGCGAGCAGCCGGGCGGCGTGCGGTGCCCGGAGTATGTCGAGATAGCCGCCGTGCGCGGGGGCCTCGGTGGCCATGTCGGTCTCCCCTCACCTCGGAACCCGGCCGAGGTTTTACGTATAACGTTACGCGTCATACGTACCATGTCGACATGACGCGGGTCCACTCCGCGCCCTGGGACCGTACGACGCGGAGGCTTGTGTGCAGACCCCGGAGCCGCTCGGCGGCACACGCCCGACCAGCCGGGACGTCGCCCGGACCGCGGGCGTCTCGCAGGCCACCGTCTCCCTCGTGCTCGGCGAGAAATGGCGCGGCCGTGTCTCCGAGCGCACCGCGGAGACCGTGCGGGCCGCCGCCCGGGACCTCGGCTACCGGCCCAACCTGGCCGCCCGCAACCTCCGGCTCGGCCGTACCCGGACCGCCATGCTCGTCGTGCCGGCACTCACCAACGAGTTCTTCGCCCACGTCTACACGGGCGCGGCCGTCGCCGCCGCACGGCACGGCTTCGGCGTCGTCCTCTACCCCTCCCCCGACGGCGTGGGCCCCGCCCGCGACCCGTTCGCCTCGGCCCAGGCCGCCCTGGACGGCGTCATCGCCTCCTCCATGGCCGCCGACGCCCTCAAGGCCTTCCGGGGCACCGACCTGCCCCTCGTCATGCTCGACAGCGACCCGTCCGACCCCGGTGCCTCCGCGCACCTGAACATCGACGTCGCCGACGGCATGCGGCGGGTGACCGAGCACCTGCTCGGCCTGGGGCACCGCCGCTTCCTGCACCTGGCGTCCGCCGTACCGTCCTGGACCTTCGACGTACGCGCCGCGGCCCTCGCCGATGCCCTGCGCGGCGCGGAGCTGCGTACCGTGCGCTCCCCGCTCAACGTCGCCGACGCCTGGACGGCCGCCCACGCCGCGCTCGACACCCGGGAACCCCGGCCCACCGCGGTGATCTGCGACGACGACATCCTCGCGGTCGGCGTCCTCAAGGTCGCCCGCCGGCTCGGCCTGCGCGTCCCCGAGGACCTGTCGATCACCGGCTTCGACGACCTGGCCCTCGCCACCGCGGTCGAGCCCGAGCTCACCACGGTCCGGCTGCCCGCCGAGGAGTTCGGCAGGCGGGGCATGGAGGCGCTGCTCGCCGTCCTCGCGGGGGAACCCGCCCCGCCGGTCACCCTGCCCGTGGAGCTCGTCCGGCGCGGCTCCACGGGCCCCGCACCGGCCGTCTGAGGGCGGATGCGCCGGAGGGGCCCCGGTCCGTGTGGACCGGGGCCCCTCCGGGCACAGCCGCCTACTCCTCGGGAGCCTCGTCCGAGGGCTCGTCCGTCTTCGTCACGGCCGCGTTGTCCGCCTCCAGGAGGCGGGACAGCTGACGGCCGACGATCCGCTTGAACTTGCGCTGCTGCGGACGCGTGCGGTCAAGGACCGCCACCTCGAGACGCTCCGCGGGGATCTCCCGCTCGGTGCCGTTGGTGTCCCGCGAGAGCGCCTGGACGGCCAGCTTCAGGGCCTCGGCGAGGGACATGCCGTCCCGGTGCCGCTGGTCCAGGTAGGAGCTGATCTGCTCCGCGTTGCCGCCGACCGCGACCGAGCCGTGCTCGTCCACGATCGAGCCGTCGTGGGGCAGCCGGTAGATCTGGTCGCCCTCCGGCTCGGCGCCGACCTCGGCGACGACGAGCTCCACCTCGTAGGGCTTCTCCCCCGCGCTGGAGAAGATGGTGCCCAGCGTCTGGGCGTAGACGTTGGCCAGGCCGCGCGCGGTCACGTCGTCCCGGTCGTAGGTGTAGCCCCGCAGGTCGGCGTAGCGCACGCCGCCGATGCGGAGGTTCTCGTACTCGTTGTACTTGCCGGCGGCGGCGAAGCCGATCCGGTCGTAGATCTCGCTGAACTTGTGGAGTGCGCGCGACGGGTTCTCGCCGACGAAGACGATGCCGTCCGTGTACTGGAGGACGACGAGGCTGCGGCCCCGGGCGATGCCCTTGCGGGCGTACTCGGCCCGGTCGGCCATGGCCTGCTGAGGTGAGACATAGAACGGCGTGGACACCGGCTACCGTCCCTTTCTTCCGGTCTGAAGGGCTTCTACGGGCGACGAACGGTCAGAGCAGGGCGGCGCGCGGCCCGTCGGGCTGCTCGAGACGCCGCTCGGTGACCGACCGGGCCAGCCCGGAGGACTCGGCCTCGCTGAGCCTGCGGAAGCCCTCGTCGGTGATGACGGTGACGATCGGGAAGATCCTGCGCGCCATGTCCGGCCCGCCGGTCGCCGAGTCGTCGTCCGCCGCGTCGTACAGCGCCTGCACGACCAACGTCGTGGCCTGCTCCTCGGTGAGGTCGGCGCGGTACAGCTTCTTCATCGACCCGCGCGCGAAGATCGAGCCGGAGCCCGTGGCGGCGAAGCCGTGCTCCTCGGAGCGGCCGCCGGTCACGTCGTAGGAGAAGATCCGGCCCTTCTCCTTGCTCTCGTCCCAGCCCGCGAAGAGCGGAACGACGGCGAGTCCCTGCATGGCCATGCCGAGGTTGCCTCGGATCATGGTGGAGAGGCGGTTCGCCTTGCCCTCCAGGGAGAGCGTCGCGCCCTCCACCTTCTCGAAGTGCTCCAGCTCCAGCTGGAACAGCTTGACCATCTCCACGGCGAGACCGGCGGTGCCGGCGATGCCGACGGCCGAGTACTCGTCCGCCGGGAACACCTTCTCGATGTCCCGCTGCGCGATCATGTTGCCCATGGTGGCCCGCCGGTCACCGGCGAGGACGACCCCGCCGGGGAAGGTGGCCGCCACGATGGTCGTGCCGTGCGGGGCCTCGACGATGCCCTCCGGGAGCTTCCGGTTGCCCGGGAGCATCTCCGGCGAGTGGTCGGCCAGGAAGTCCATGAACGAGGACGAGCCCGGCGTCAGGAAGGCCGCCGGCAGACGCCCGGTGCTACGAGGGTTGGCTTCCACGCGATTCCTTCCGGGTGGGAGAGTCGGCCCGCCGTGCGAAGCGCGGGGCGATCTTGGTTGCTGTGCACGGACCATACCCGTGCCACCGCCTGTCATCCGTCCCCGGGCCCACGGCTTTCTCCGGGGCTCCGGGGACGGAGGACGACAGACGCGAGGGGCGGCTACTGGCCACCCTTTTGCACAAATGACCGCACGAAGTCCTCGGCGTTCTCCTCCAGGACGTCGTCGATCTCGTCCAGGACGGAGTCCACGTCCTCGCTCAGCTTCTCCTGGCGCTCCTGGAGGTCGGAGCTCGCCTCCGTGGTGGTCTCCTCGACCTCCTCCGTGGAACGCGTCGCCTTCTGCTGTCCGCCGCCGGTGTCCTTGGTCGCCATATCCCTCACCCCGCTCGATTCGACCCGCTCGGTTGAGTCCGTACGGACCCGGTCGAGTCCGTACAAGATCAGACCCTATAGGGCGGGTCCGACTTCGGCCCCGCAGTTTCCACAACGTCCGGGCACTGATTCCATGATTCCCAGCGCCGGGGTATTTCAGGCCCGTGTCGGGCCCCGGGTTCAGCCGCCGGAAAGCACGCGCACGAGTTCCTCGGCCGTACGGCAGCGGTCCAGGAGCGATTTCACGTGGGCCTTGGTTCCGCGCAGCGGTTCCATGGTCGGGACGCGCTGGAGCGAGTCCCGACCGGGCAGGTCGAAGATCACCGAGTCCCAGGAGGCCGCGGCGACGTCGTCGGCGTACTGCTCGAGGCAGCGGCCCCGGAAGTAGGCCCGGGTGTCCTCGGGCGGTGCCGTCTCGGCCCGCAGCACGTCTGCGTCGTCCAGGAGCCGCTTCATGCGCCCGCGGGCCACCAGACGGTTGTACAGGCCCTTCTCGGGGCGCACGTCCGCGTACTGGAGGTCCACCAGGTGCAGCCGGGGCGCGTCCCAGTCCAGGCCGTCGCGGCGGCGGTAGCCCTCCATGAGCTCCCGCTTGGCGATCCAGTCGAGCTCGCCGGCCAGGCTCATGGGGTCGTTCTCGAGCCGGTTGAGGGTATCCTCCCAGCGCGTGAGGACGTCCTTGGTCTGCTCGTCCGCGTCCGAGCCGTACCGCTCGTCCACGTACTTCCTGGCCAGCTCGAAGTACTCCATCTGGAGCTGCACCGCGGTCAGAGTCCGGCCGCTGCGGAGGGTGACCAGGTACTGGAGGGTCGGGTCGTGCGAGACCTGGTGGAGGGTCCGTACCGGCTGGTCGACGGCGAGGTCGACGGTGATGAAGCCGTCCTCGATCATCGACAGGACCAGCGCGGTGGTGCCCAGCTTCAGGTAGGTCGAGATCTCCGACAGGTTCGCGTCGCCGATGATCACGTGCAGGCGCCGGTACCTCTCGGCGTCGGCGTGCGGCTCGTCCCTGGTGTTGATGATGGGCCGCTTGAGGGTGGTCTCCAGGCCGACCTCGACCTCGAAGTAGTCCGCCCGCTGGCTGATCTGGAAGCCGTTCTCACGGCCGTCCTGCCCGATGCCGACCCGCCCCGCGCCGGTCACGACCTGGCGGGAGACGAAGAACGGCGTCAGGTGGCGCACGATGTCCGAGAAGGGGGTCTCCCGCTTCATCAGGTAGTTCTCGTGCGTGCCGTAGGAGGCGCCCTTGTTGTCGGTGTTGTTCTTGTAGAGGTGGATGGGCTGGGCGCCGGGGAGCTGGGCGGCGCGCACGGCCGCCTCCGCCATGATCCGCTCGCCGGCCTTGTCCCAGAGCACGGCGTCCCGCGGGTTCGTGACCTCGGGCGAGCTGTACTCGGGGTGGGCGTGGTCCACGTAGAGCCGCGCACCGTTGGTGAGGATCACGTTGGCCAGGCCGATGTCCTCGTCGGTGAGCTGGCTGGAGTCGGCGACCTCGCGGGCGAGGTCGAAGCCGCGGGCGTCCCGCAGCGGATTCTCCTCCTCGAAATCCCAGCGGGCACGGCGCGCCCGGTGCATCGCCGCCGCGTAGGCGTTGACGATCTGGGACGAGGTGAGCATGGCATTGGCGTTCGGGTGCCCCGGGACGGAGATCCCGTATTCCGTCTCGATGCCCATTACTCGCCGTACGGTCATGCGGCCCTCCTTGCCCGGCGTCGCTCACAGTGCGCGACTCGGCGTTACCGAAGAGCCTAGAACGGCTCCGCGCTGGTGGGGAGATCACTTGCGGTATTTCCCGGGCTGCCGGGAGAATTTCCGGCTGAATGCGACGGCTGCGGATGCCCGTTTCCGGACATCCGCAGCCGGTTCGCGTTCCTACAGGTACTGACCGGTGTTCGCCACCGTGTCGATGGAGCGTCCGGTGTCCGCGCCCTGCTTTCCGGTGACGAGGGTGCGGATGAACACGATCCGCTCGCCCTTCTTTCCGGAGATCCGGGCCCAGTCGTCGGGGTTGGTGGTGTTGGGCAGGTCCTCGTTCTCCTTGAACTCGTCCACGCACGCCTGGAGGAGGTGGGAGACCCGGATGCCCTTCTGGTTGTGGTCGAGGAAGGCCTTGATGGCCATCTTCTTGGCCCGGTCGACGATGTTCTGGATCATCGCGCCGGAGTTGAAGTCCTTGAAGTAGAGGACTTCCTTGTCGCCGTTCGCGTACGTGACTTCCAGGAAGCGGTTCTCCTCGGATTCCGCGTACATCTGCTCGACCACGGACTGGATCATTCCGTGGGCGGCGGCGGCCTTGGAGCCGCTGTGCTCGGAGATGTCGTCCGAGTGGAGCGGCAGGTTCGCCGTGAGGTACTTCGCGAAGATGTCCTTCGCCGCCTCCGCGTCCGGACGCTCGATCTTGATCTTGACGTCGAGCCGGCCGGGCCGCAGGATCGCGGGGTCGATCATGTCCTCGCGGTTGGAGGCGCCGATGACGATGACGTTCTCCAGGCCCTCCACACCGTCGATCTCGGCGAGCAGCTGCGGGACGATGGTGTTCTCCACGTCCGAGCTGACACCGGAGCCGCGGGTGCGGAAGAGGGATTCCATCTCGTCGAAGAAGACGATGACCGGGGTGCCCTCGCTCGCCTTCTCCCGGGCACGCTGGAAGACGAGGCGGATGTGCCGCTCGGTCTCGCCGACGTACTTGTTGAGGAGCTCGGGGCCCTTGATGTTGAGGAAGTAGGACTTCCCCGCGGGCTGGCCGGTCACCTCGGCCACCTTCTTGGCCAGGGAGTTGGCCACGGCCTTCGCGATCAGCGTCTTGCCGCAGCCGGGCGGGCCGTAGAGCAGGATGCCCTTGGGCGGCCGCAGTTCGTGCTCCTTGAAGAGGTCCGGGTAGAGGTACGGGAGCTCGACCGCGTCGCGGATCAGCTCGATCTGGTTGCCCAGACCGCCGATCTTGTCGTAGTCGACGTCCGGGACCTCTTCCAGAACGAGCTCTTCGACCTCGCTCTTGGGGACGACCTCGTAGACGTAGCCGGACCGGGAGTCGAGCAGCAGGGCGTCGCCGGCGCGGATGGTGACGTCCAGCAGAGGCTCGGCGAGCCTCACCACCCGCTCCTCGTCGGTGTGCCCGACCACCAGGGCGCGCTCGCCGTCCTCGAGGATCTCCTTGAGGGTGACGATGTCCCCGGCGCGCTCGAACTCCATGGCCTCGACCACGTTGAGCGCCTCGTTGAGCATGACTTCCTGGCCGCGCTTGAGCTCTTCGAGCTCGATGCTGGGGCTCACGTTCACCCGGAGCTTGCGGCCCCCGGTGAAGATGTCGCACGTGCCGTCCTCGTTGGCCTGCAGGAAGACGCCGAAGCCGGCCGGCGGCTGCGCGAGCCGGTCGACCTCCTCCTTGAGCGCCACGATCTGGTCGCGGGCTTCACGGAGCGTGTTCGCCAGTCGTTCGTTCTGCGCGGACACGCCGGCCAGGCTGGTCTGCAGCTCGACGATCCGCTCTTCGAGAATCCTCGTGTGGCGCGGAGAGTCGGCGAGCTTGCGGCGCAGGACGGCGATTTCCTGCTCGAGATAGGCAACCTGTCCGGCGGGGTCCTCAGACCCTCGCCCGGGCCGGATGCCGCGGTTGATGTCGTCGTCGTGGGCTGCCACGGTCCTCACCTCCTCCAGGGGGAGCTGGACGCTTCCTGACCCTACCTGCGTGGGTGATGATTGAAACCCCTAGATCAAAAAGACTGCGGGGCGTGTCCGATCTTCACCCTTGCGCTTCCCCTCTCGCCAGGGGAATACCCACCCTTCACCGCTTGAAAGCGGGCGGTTGTATCGTCGTGTTCGGCCAACACCCGTCAGGGGTGGCCCGACTTACCGCGCGAAGCAGAAACGGCAGGAGATATGACCGTGCAGCACGAGGCCCCGGCAACGGGCGCCGAGGAGGCGCTGGAAGTCTGGATCGACCAGGACCTGTGCACCGGGGACGGGATCTGTGTGCAGTACGCCCCGGAGGTGTTCGAGCTCGACATCGACGGGCTCGCTTATGTGAAGAGCGCCGACGACGAGCTCCTTCAGGACGCGGGGGCGACGACCCCGGTGCCGCTGCCGCTGCTCCAGGACGTGGTGGACTCCGCGAAGGAGTGCCCGGGCGACTGCATCCACGTGCGCCGGGTCGCGGACCGGGTCGAGGTGTACGGCCCCGACGCGGAGTGACGGGTCAGGCGCCGCGCGCGTCGGCGTGGCCGGCGCGCACGAAGGCGCCGCCCTGCCAGCGCCAGCTGACCTGCTCGTTCTCGTCGGGGCAGCAGCGGGGCACGTCGGGCGTCGAGTAGCCGAGCAGTGTGGCGTGCACCGCTCCGTCACGGACGGCGAGCTCGGTGACGTTCCGGTGCAGTCCGGGTTCGACGAGTGTGGCCACCACGCGCGCGGGGGCGTCCTTCGCCTTGCCGCGGGTGAGGACGTAGACGCCGTGCGGCGGGTTGCCGGAGCCGGCTTCGCAGTGCACGACCGCAACCGTCTCCGGGTTTCCGTCCCCGTCGAGGTCGCCGGTGACCCGCTTCGCGACCGTACGGGGGCCTCCCCCGCAGTCCAGGGGATAGTCGGCCCCTGCGGCCTCGGGCGCCGGCGCGGGTCGCGCGGGCCCCGGGGCCGCGGTGGCTCCGGCCGGGCCCGGCTGGAGCAGCCCCGCGAGGGCGACGACCGCGGCCGTCGCGGTGGCGGTGGCCAGCCAGTGGGCCGGCCGGGCGTGGGTGTGCGCGAGGTCCGCGAGGTCCGGAGCGGCGGAGTGCTGCACGCGAGACGTCTCCTGAGGGGTGGTGCGGCCGGGTTACCGGGCATCGTGCCACACGTCACAGGGCGACGGAACAGCTGGGGTCGGCCGCGGACGGCCGGCTTCGGGTCGCGCGCACGTGGACGGCCTTCGGTGCGCGCGCCGGTGCTCGGCTCCGAACGTGAGGACGCCGCCGTCGAGTTCCCTCCCGTGGGCGGGGAACTCGACGGCGGCGCGGTGTGGATGTCGGGACGTCAGCCCTTGTTGGGGCCTTCGTAGTCCTCGCCGTAGGCGCCCTTGGCGGGACGGCGGCGGCGCATCGGGGGCTCGACCCCGTCCGCGAGGCGGCGGGCGGTGACGAGGAAGCCGGTGTGGCCGATCATGCGGTGATCGGGACGGACGGCGAGGCCCTCGACGTGCCAGTTGCGGATCATGGACTCCCACGGCTGCGGCTCGGCGTAGCAGCCGAACTCGCGGATGGACTCCACGGTGCGCGCGAGCTGGGTGGTGGTCGCCACGTAGCAGCAGAGGATGCCGCCGGGGACGAGCGCCTTGGAGACGGCCTCCAGGCACTCCCAGGGAGCGAGCATGTCCAGGATGACGCGGTCGACGTCGGTGTCGGACAGATTGTCCTGGAGGTCGCCCACGGTCAGCTGCCAAGCGGGGTGCGGGCCGCCGAAGTAGCGCTCGACGTTGCCCTTCGCGATCTCGGCGAAGTCCTCGCGGCGCTCGTAGGAGTGCAGCATGCCGCTGTCGCCGATGGCGCGGAGCAGGAAGCTGCTGAGCGAGCCGGAGCCCACACCCGCCTCGACGACGCGTGCGCCGGGGAAGATGTCGGCGAAGGCCAGGATCTGACCCGCGTCCTTCGGGTAGACCACGGCGGCGCCGCGGGGCATGGACAGGACGTAGTCGGGGAGCAGGGGGCGCAGCGCGAGGTAGGCGACGTTTCCGGTGGTACGGACAACGCTGCCCTCGGGGGCGCCGATCAGTTCGTCGTGCGGGAAGGAACCCTTGTGGGTGTGGAAGTTCTTTCCCTCTTCGAGCGTGAACGTGTAGTGACGGCCCTTGGGGTCGGTCAGCTGAACCTGGTCCCCGACCTTGAAGGGCCCGCGTCGGCGGGCGGCACCGGTCGGTTCGGACATGTGAACAAGAGTACCGGGGTTACGAGGACGGTCGTGCCATGGCCTTGACGAAGGCGCGCTCGACGTCGGTGGTGGCGAGGACGCCGTAGATCTCGCCGCTCTCCTCGACGACGAGGTACTCGGTGGCCGGGGTGGCGCGCAGGTGGTCGAGGAGGGGCTGGCCGGTGAGTTCGGCGGGGACCCGCATGCCTTCGGTGATGTCCTGGGCGAGGCTGCTGACGGCGACCCAGGGGCGGCGGTGCTGGGGGACGGCGGCGATGGCGGCCTCCCGGACGATGCCGGTGGGGTCGCCGTTGCCGTCGACGATCACGAGGGCGCGCGCGCCGGCCTCGTTGGCGCGGCGGAGGGCCTCCGAGAGGGGGGTCGTGCTCTCGACCGGGATGGCGCGGCGGGTGAGGACGCGGGCGCGGAGTTCGGGGAGGTGCTCGCGGAGCCGGGCCACGCGGAGGCTGTTGCCGGCGCCGGTCCAGATGATGGCGGCGAGGATCGCGGCGAGCAGCGCGTCGGTGACGGTGGTGAAGCCGCTGATGTCGTCCGTGGAGTTGCCGAGGAGGCCGGTGCGGGTGAGCAGGGGCAGGCCGACCAGGACGAGGACGGCGAGGGCGCGGCCGACCCAGGCGGCGGCGACGGTGCCGCTCATGGGCTTGCCGGTGATCTTCCAGACGACGGCGCGGAGCATCCGGCCGCCGTCGAGCGGGAGGCCGGGGAGCAGGTTGAAGGCGGCGACGATCAGGTTGGAGATCATCAGGCCGGCGAGGAGGACGCCGGGGACGGTGCCGGGCTCGACGGCGTACAGGGAGAGGTAGAACACGCCGGAGAGGACGAGGGAGAGGAGGGGGCCCACGAAGGCGAGGACGAACTCGCGGCCGGGGGTCTCGGTCTCCTTCTCGATCTCGGAGACGCCGCCGAAGAACTGGAGCTGGATGCGGCGCACCGGGAGCTTGAAGCGGAGCGCGGCGATGGTGTGGGCCAGTTCGTGGACGAGCACGGAGGCGTAGAAGGCGACGGCGAAGAAGAGGGAGACCAGGTAGCGGGCGGCGCCGAGTTCGGGCAGGACGCGTTCGATCTGGTCGCCGAAGACCCAGGTGATGAGGGCGGCGACGAGGAACCAGCTGGGGGCGACGTAGACGGGCACGCCGAAGGGGCGGCCCATGAGGATCCCGCCGCCGGGCTCCTCGGTCCGCTGCGGCTTGGGCTCGTCCTGGTTCACGGGTTCCTTTCGTCGCGTGGTGTGACCCGCGTCGGTGCGTCACGGTTCGATCATGCAGTGCGACGGGGTCCCGGGTCGATGGTATTCCGCGCGATGTCGGTGGCGGGTCGTAGGGTCTTCGTCATGAGTACGAGCGAGCAGGTGCCGGCGGAGCCCCGGGCGCCCATGTCGTTGTCGCCGTCGCGGGCGAGCGATTTCATGCAGTGTCCGCTGCTGTACCGGTTCCGGGTGATCGACCGGCTGCCGGAGAAGCCGAGTCCGGCGGCGACCCGGGGCACGCTGGTGCACGCGGTGCTCGAGCGGCTCTTCGACGATCCGGCGGTGGAGCGGACGGCGCCGCGGGCGAAGGCGATGGTGCCCGGGCAGTGGGACCGGCTGCTGGAGTCGAAGCCGGAGCTGGGCGAGCTGTTCGCGGAGGATCCGGACGGGGAGCGGCTCGCGGGGTGGCTGGGCGAGGCGGAGCGGCTGGTCGAGCGGTGGTTCACGCTGGAGGACCCGTCGCGTCTGGAGCCGGCCGAGCGCGAGCTGTTCGTGGAGACGGAGCTGGATTCGGGGCTGCGGCTGCGCGGTGTGATCGACCGGATCGACGTGGCGCCCTCGGGTGACGTGCGGATCGTGGACTACAAGACGGGGAAGGCGCCCCGGCCCGAGTACCGCGACGGGGCGCTGTTCCAGATGACGTTCTACGCGCTGGTGGTCTGGCGGCTGCGGCGGGTGCTGCCGCGCCGGCTCCAGCTGGTCTATCTGGGCAGCGGGGACGTGCTGACGTACGACCCGGTGGAGGCGGACCTGCTGCGGGTGGAGCGGAAGCTGCTCGCGCTGTGGGACGCGATCCGGCTGGCGACCGAGACGGGCGACTGGCGGCCGAGGCCGACGAAGCTGTGCGGCTGGTGCGACCACCAGGCGGTCTGTCCGGAGTTCGGGGGGACTCCCCCGGTCTATCCGCTGAAGATCGTTTCCGCGCGCCCGGCGGAGTCCGGCGAATCCGGGCAGGGCAGAATGGACCCGGCCCCGCCCGCGCCGTGAGCCTTGCCCGCACCGTGAGCCGGGTCGCCGTCGTGTGTCCGGCCCGCCCCGTGAAGGAGCCCTTGTGACGATCCGCGTCCTCTTGGTGGACGACCAGCCGCTGCTGCGCACCGGCTTCCGGATGATTCTGGAGGCGGAGCAGGACATCGCGGTGGTGGGTGAGGCCGGGGACGGTCTCCAGGCGCAGGAGCAGGTGCGCGCGCTCCAGCCCGACGTGGTGCTGATGGACATCCGGATGCCGCGGATGGACGGGGTGGAGGCGACCCGGCAGATCACGGGTCCGGGCCGGGACGGTCCGGCGAAGGTGCTCGTGCTGACCACGTTCGATCTGGACGAGTACGTGGTGGAGGCGCTGCGGGCCGGTGCGAGCGGCTTCCTCCTGAAGGACGCTCCGGCGAACGAGCTGGTGCAGGCGATCCGGGTGGTGGCGGCGGGCGAGGCGATGCTGGCGCCGTCGATCACGCGCAGGCTGCTCGACAAGTACTCGGCGCACCTGCCCACGGGCGAGGAGCGGATGCCGGAGACGCTGAGCACCCTGACCGATCGCGAGGTCGAGGTGCTGAAGCTGGTGGCGCGTGGGCTGTCGAACGCGGAGATCGCCGCGGACCTGTTCGTCAGCGAGACGACCGTCAAGACGCACGTGGGCCATGTGCTGACGAAGCTGGGGCTGCGCGACCGGGTGCAGGCCGCGGTGTACGCGTACGAGAGCGGTCTGGTGCGCCCGGGCGGCGGCCAGTAGCCGGAGCACCGGTCCTGGACACGGGAAGGGCCCGGCACGCGGTGTGCGTGCCGGGCCCTCGCCGTGTCGTACGGCGTCGGCCGGGGACCGTCAGCCCTTCCGGATCTCCCAGAAGCGGAAGACGGTGGAGGCGTCGAGGGTCCACTCGAGGCCGGTGATGTCGTCGCGGGTGACGGCGTACTGCTTGCCCTGCCAGAGCGGGAGCAGCGGGAGTTCCTCGGCGACGAGGTCCTGGAGCTTCCCGTACTCGTCGGCGGTGCCGGCGCGGTCGGTGATGGCGGCGGTCTCCGGGAGGAGGCGGCCGGTGATGGTGGTGTTCTCGTAGTGGTTGCCGAGGACGTTGCCCTCGCCGAAGAAGGGCGAGGTGAAGTTGTCGGCGTCGGGGTAGTCGGGGACCCATCCCTTGACGTAGACGCCGTACTTGCCGGCCGCGATGTCCTTCTCGTACTGGTCGTAGGCGACGGACTTGACGTCGGCCTCGAAGAGGCCGCTCTCGTTGAGCTGGCCGGCGATGGCCTTCAGCTCCTGGTCGGTGGCGGGGCCGTAGCGGCTCGGGGTGGACCAGAGGGTGAGCTTCACCTTGTCGGTGATGCCGGCGGAGCGCAGGGCCTTCTTGGCCTTCGCCGCGTCGGGGGTGCCGTAGGTGTCGTAGAAGGCGGTGTTGTGGCCGGCGATGCCGGCGGGGACGATCGAGTAGAGCGGCGTGGCCGTCGACTTGTAGACATGCTCGACGAGGGCCTCGCGGTCGACGAGGTGGGCGATGGCCTGGCGGACGCCGAGCTTGCCGACGACCGGGTCCTTCACGTTGAAGACGAGGTGCTGGACCTCGGCGCTGCTGCCCTGGATGACCTCGATGCCCTTGTCGTCCGTGGTGTCGGAGGTTTCGAGGGCGGCGATGTCGTCGGCGGAGAGGCCTCGGTAGGCGATGTCCACGTCGCCGTCGCCGAGGGCCTTGGCGAGGGCGGCGCGGTCGCCGCGGTACAGCTTGAGGGTGATCCCGCTGTTCTTGGGCCGGGCGAGCCCGCGGTAGCCGGAGTTGGCGGAGAAGGTGGCCGCCGTCTCGCTGAGGGAGTCCAGCTTGTACGGGCCGGAGCCGGTGGCCTTGCCGTCGGTGCGCAGGGCGTCGGCGGGGTACTCGCGGTGGTCGACGATGGAGCCGGCGCCGGAGGCGATCTTGCTGGGGAAGGTGGCGTCCGGGACCTTGAGGTGGAAGACGACGGTCCGCTCGTCCGGGGTCTCGATCTTGTCGATGGTGGAGAGCAGCGGTGCCGGGCCGGAGGGGTCGGCGATCTTGAGGGCCCGCTCGAAGGAGTACTTGACGTCCTCCGAGGTGAGCTTGTTGCCGTTCGAGAAGGTGAGGCCGTCCCGCAGGGTGCAGGTGTAGGTCTTGCTCCCGTCGGAGAAGCCGCACTTGTCGGCGGCCTCCGGCTCGGGCTCGAAGCCGCCCTTGGGGAAGGCGAGCAGCGACTGGAAGACGTTGTTGAACAGCAGCCAGGAGCCGGGGTCGTAGCCGGCGGCCGGGTCGGTGGCCAGGATCTCGTCGGACATGCCGACGCGCACGCCGTTTCCGGAGCCGCCCGAGCCGCCACCCTGCTCGGTGCCGCAGCCGCTGAGGAGCGCGGCGGACAGGCCCGCGGCGAGCGGGGCCGTCAGCCACTTGGTGTGTGCCTTCACAGAACGTGCCTCTTGATCTCTATGTCAGACCGGCCGCGCCCTGGTGCGCGGCCGGTACCACCGATCCGGACGAGGGGTTAGGCGGTGCCGCGGCCCAGTTCCCAGAGCAGCAGGTCGGAGGAGGTGTTGAGGGCGTACTCGACCCCGTTGAGGTCGTCGCGCGCGGCGACGTACTGCTTGCCCTGCCACAGCGGCAGGACGGGCACGTCCTGGGCGACGATCTTCTGGATCTGCGCGTAGACGGGCGCAGCGGCGGTGCGGTCGGCCAGGCGGCGCGAGCGCGGGATGAGCTGGTCGCGGACGACCTTGTTCACGTAGGGGGTGTTGAGGAAGTTGTCGCTGTCGAGGAAGGGCGCGACGTAGTTGTCGGGGTCCGGGTAGTCCGGGAACCAGCCGAGCCCGTAGACGGCGTAGTCGCCGCGCTTCTGGGCGGTGCGGAACTTCGACCACTCGGAGCCCTGGACGGTGGCGTCGAAGAGTTCCGAGGCGACGAGCTGCTTCTTGATCGCCTCGAACTCCTGGGCGGTCTCGGCGCCGTAGTGGTCGGTGGTGTAGTTCAGGGTCACCTTGACCGGGGTCTTGACGCCCGCGTCCTTGAGGAGCTTCGCGGCGCGGTCGGCGTCGGGCTCGCCGTACTCGTCGAAGAACGGGGTGGCGTGGCCGGTGATGCTGGAGGGGATCAGCGAGTAGAGCGGCTCGGCGGTGGGGCCGTAGACGAGGTTGACCAGGGCGCCGCGGTCGACGACGGAGGCCATGGCCTGGCGGACGGCCTTCTCCTGGACGGAGGGGGCGTTCGTGTTGAAGCCGAGGTAGCGGATCTCCAGGCCGGGGACCTCGGTGATCTCGATGCCGTCCTTGGGCGTCTCGGTGAGGTCCTTGATCTGCTTCTGCGACAGGGAGCGGGCCATCATGTCGATGTCGTCGCTCTCGAGGGCCGCGCCCATGGCGCCGGCGTCGGCGTAGGGGCGCAGTTCGACCTTGTCGTTGCGCAGGGTGATGTCGCCCTTGTAGGCCGGGTTCTTGGTGAAGACGAAGCGGGTGGCCTTCTCGCCGTCACGCTCGACCTTCATGGTGTACGGCCCCGAGCCGTCGACGTCGAAGCCGTCGCGGAGCTTGTCGGCGGCGTACTTGTCCTTGCTGAGGATGCCGGCGACGGGGGTGGAGAGCTTGTGCGGGAAGGTCGCGTCGGGGCTCTTGAGGTGGAAGACGACGCCGTCGGTGCCCTGGGTCTCGACGGTGTCGATGTTCGCGAGGAGGGCGGCCGTTCCGTTGTCCGACTTGATCTTCAGGACGCGCTCGATGGAGTACTTGACGTCCTCGGCGGTGACGGGGGTGCCGTCCGCGAAGGTGAGGCCGGAGCGGAGCTTGCAGCGGTAGCTCTCGCTGGCCTTGTCGGAGAAGCCACAGCTCTCGGCGGCCTCGGGGACGGGCTCGCCGCCGCCGCGGGGCGTGTGCATGAGGGTCTGGACGGTCTGCCGCAGGATGTTCCAGGCGCCGGTGTCGTAGGCGTAGGCCGGGTCGAGCGGGGCGGGGGCGTCCTCGGTGGCGATGAACTGGTCCGTGGTGCCGACGACGATGCCCGCGCCGCCGTCCTCTCCTGCTCCACAGGCGGCGAGCAGCGGGGCGAGCAGTCCGGCCACGGCCGGCAGCACCAGGGTCTTGCGGTTCATCAGGGACGATCTCCTCATCCGGCACTGGGGTACAGCGGTCAGTGGGAACTCCGCCGCCGGCCGCCCGGTCGGGGCGGGAGCGATCGGGCCGGGTGTTGCGATCGGTCCTGTGCTCACGGCGGCTTGGGTGTGCGCCGGTGCACGCGGTTATACGGCGAAGTACTCGCGAAAGATTAGTGGGCGGCGCCGCTAATGCCGGACCGCGGAAGACGGCGGGGGTTGCCGCACAGTGATCATGAATGCGGCCTTCTCGATAGTCATGCGCCGGTGCGACGGGGACGCCCGTACGCGAATCGGGACACATACGGGCAACGGAACACGCCCATTCCGGACGGGAAACGCCGACGGGCCACCCACCGGCGGGCACTCTGCGTGACGAAGGTCACGAGAATTCCCCCTCGGTGAATGGCCCGCTGGATTCCCTCGCGGGAAAACGCATTCGGCCCCGGGGAAGCTCAGATAAAGCTCAGGTTCCCGAGATCAGGGTGCGCAGGAAAGGAACGTCGACCTCTTCGAGAGAGCGCACGACGACCCGGCCGGGAGTGGCCGCGATCGGGGCGACGGAGGGCACCGCGACGACCCGGCAGCCGGCGGCCTCCGCGGCCGCCACACCGGTCGCCGTGTCCTCGATGACGGCGCACAGCGCCGGGTCGGCCCCGACCCCGCTGGCGGCCGTCAGGTACGGCTCGGGGTGCGGCTTGGTGCGTACGACCTCGTCGCCGGCGACGGTCAGGGTGAAGCGGTCACGGCCGAGCGAGGCGAGGACCCGGTCGATGATCCGCCGGTGCGAGGCGGAGACCAGGGCGGTCGGAATGGAGTGCCGGGCCAGCTCGGCGAGCAGCCGCTCGGCGCCCGGCATCATCGGGACGCCCCGGTCGATGCGCTGCTCGAACTTCTCGTTGAGCAGCACGGTGAGTTCGCCGAGGGTGATGTCGGCCCCGGTGGACTCGATGAGGTAGCCCGCGCTGCGGGTCATCGGACCGCCGACGACGACGTCCCGCCAGGCCTCGTCCAGCCGGTGCCCGAGGTCGGCGAAGACCTCGACCTCCGCGTCCCACCAGAACCCCTCCGTGTCGACGAGGGTCCCGTCCATGTCGAGGAAGACCGCCTGCAGGGCGGAGCTGCCGTTCGTACGGAACAGGGACGCGGGGACCGTACTGGTCATCGGCACACCTCCATGAAGGGACGAGAAGGCCGGTCTTCCTCCCCGTACGGGGAGGAAGACCGGCCTGCACTGGACCGACAAGTGTACGTCCCGATCAACGCGGGTGCGTGGATTTGCGTCCGCGCCCGCGGGGACGGTCACCGTGCGTTGAAGTACTTCGCCTCCGGGTGGTGGATCACGATGGCGTCGGTGGACTGCTCGGGGTGGAGCTGGAACTCCTCCGACAGGTGGACGCCGATCCGCTCCGGACGCAGCAGGTCCGCGATCTTCGCGCGGTCCTCCAGGTCCGGGCAGGCGCCGTAGCCGAGGGAGAAGCGCGCGCCTCGGTACTTGAGGTCGAACATGGACTGGACGTCCGCCGGGTCCTCGCCCGCGAAGCCGAGCTCGGCGCGGACGCGGGCGTGCCAGTACTCGGCGAGGGCCTCGGCCAGCTGGACGGAGAGGCCGTGCAGCTCCAGGTAGTCGCGGTAGGAGTCGGACTCGAACAGCTTGGCCGTGGCCTCGCCGATCCTCGAGCCGACGGTGACGACCTGGAGGCCGACGACGTCGGTCTCGCCGGACTCCTCCGGGCGGAAGAAGTCCGCGAGGCAGAGGCGGCGGCCGCGGCGCTGGCGGGGGAAGGTGAAGCGGGTCCGCTCGTTGCCCGCCTCGTCCAGGATGATCAGGTCGTCGCCCTTGGAGACGCACGGGAAGTAGCCGTGGACGACGGCCGCCTCCAGGAGGTTCTCGGTGTGGAGGCGCTCCAGCCAGCCCCGCAGCCGCGGCCGGCCCTCGGTCTCCACGAGCTCCTCGTACGCCGGTCCGTCGCCGGCGCGGTTCTGCTTGAGGCCCCACTGGCCCTTGAAGAGGGCGCCCTCGTCGAGCCAGGAGGCGTAGTCCTTCAGCGGGATGCCCTTGACGACCCGGGTGCCCCAGAACGGCGGGACCGGCACCGGGTTGTCGGTGGCCACGTCGGAGCGGCCGCCGGGCTCCGGCTCGTCGACCTGGAGCGCGGCGGTGGTGGCCTGCTTGGCGACCCGGCGCTGCTTCAGCTCGGGGAGCGTGGCGCCGGGGACGCCGCGCTTGACGGAGATGAGGGCGTCCATGAGGCGCAGGCCCTCGAAGGCGTCGCGGGCGTAGCGGACCTCGCCCTGGTAGATCTCGTGGAGGTCCTGTTCGACGTAGGCCCTGGTCAGGGCGGCGCCGCCGAGGATCACCGGGTACTTGGCGGCCAGCTCGCGCTGGTTCAGCTCCTCCAGGTTCTCCTTCATGATCACGGTGGACTTCACGAGGAGGCCGGACATGCCGATGACGTCGGCGGAGTGCTCCTCGGCGGCTTCGAGGATCGCGGAGACCGGCTGCTTGATGCCGATGTTGACGACGTTGTAGCCGTTGTTGGAGAGGATGATGTCGACGAGGTTCTTGCCGATGTCGTGGACGTCGCCGCGGACCGTGGCGAGGACGATCGTGCCCTTGCCCTCCGCGTCCGACTTCTCCATGTGCGGTTCCAGGTGGGCGACCGCGGTCTTCATGACCTCGGCGGACTGGAGGACGAACGGCAGCTGCATCTGGCCGGAGCCGAAGAGCTCGCCGACCGTCTTCATGCCGTCGAGGAGGGTCTCGTTGACGATGTCCAGGGCGGGCCGGGTCGTCAGGGCCTCGTCGAGGTCGGCCTCCAGGCCGTTCTTCTCGCCGTCGACGATCCGGCGCTTGAGGCGCTCGTCGAGGGGCAGGGCGAGCAGCTCCTCGGTCTTGCCGGCCTTCAGCGACTTGGTGTTGACGCCCTCGAAGAGGGCCATCAGCTTCTGCAGCGGGTCGTAGCCCTCGGAGCGGCGGTCGTAGATGAGGTCGAGGGCGGTGGTGACCTGCTCGTCGTCGAAGCGGGCGATCGGCAGGATCTTCGACGCGTGGACGATCGCCGAGTCGAGTCCGGCCTTGACGCACTCGTCGAGGAAGACCGAGTTCAGGAGGATGCGGGCGGCCGGGTTGAGGCCGAAGGAGATGTTGGAGAGACCCAGGGTCGTCTGGACGTCCGGGCGGCGGCGCTTGAGTTCGCGGATCGCCTCGATGGTGGCGATGCCGTCCTTGCGGGACTCCTCCTGACCGGTGCAGATGGTGAAGGTCAGGGTGTCGATGAGGATGTCCGACTCGCGGATGCCCCAGTTGCCGGCCAGGTCGTCGATGAGCCGCTCGGCGATCGCGACCTTGTGCTCGGCGGTACGGGCCTGGCCCTCCTCGTCGATGGTCAGGGCGATCAGCGCGGCACCGTGCTCCTGGGCCAGGCGGGTCACCTTGGCGAAGCGGGAGTCGGGGCCGTCGCCGTCCTCGTAGTTGACGGAGTTGATGACCGCGCGGCCGCCGAGCTTCTCCAGGCCGGCGCGCAGGACCTCGACCTCGGTGGAGTCGAGGACGATCGGCAGGGTGGAGGCGGTCGCGAAGCGGCCGGCCAGTTCCTGCATGTCGGCGACGCCGTCGCGGCCGACGTAGTCGACGCAGAGGTCGAGCATGTGCGCGCCCTCGCGGATCTGGTCGCGGGCCATCTCGACGCAGTCGTCCCAGCGGGCTTCGAGCATGGCCTCGCGGAACTTCTTGGAGCCGTTGGCGTTGGTGCGCTCGCCGATCGCCATGTACGAGGTGTCCTGGCGGAACGGCACGGTCTGGTAGAGCGAGGCGGCGCCGGGCTCGGGCTGCGGGGCGCGCTCGGGGGGCGTGAGGCCCTGGACCCGCTCGACGACCTGGCGCAGGTGCTCGGGCGTGGAGCCGCAGCAGCCGCCGACCAGCGAGAGGCCGTAGTCGCGGACGAAGTTCTCCTGCGCGTCGGCCATCTCCGGCGGCGTCAGCGGGAAGTAGGCGCCGTCCTTCGTCAGGATGGGCAGGCCGGCGTTCGGCATGCACATCAGCGGCGTGCGCGAGTTGCGGGCGAGGTAGCGCAGGTGCTCGTTCATCTCGGCCGGGCCCGTCGAGCAGTTCAGGCCGATCATGTCGATGCCGAGCGGCTCCAGGGCGGTCAGGGCCGCGCCGATCTCGGAGCCGAGCAGCATGACGCCGGTGGTCTCGAAGGCGAGCGAACAGATCAGGGGCACGTCCACGCCGAGCGCGGTCATCGCACGGCGGGCGCCGATCAGGCTCGCCTTGGTCTGCAGCAGGTCCTGCGTGGTCTCCACGATCAGGGCGTCCGAGCCGCCGGCCAGCAGGCCTTCGGCGTTCTGCTGGTAGCCGTCCCTGAGCACGTCGTACGTGGTGTGGCCGAGCGACGGGAGCTTGGTGCCGGGTCCGATGGAGCCCAGGACCCAGCGCTGCCGGCCGTCCCGGGTGCCGAACGCGTCGGCGGCCTCGCGGGCGATGCGGGCGCCCGCCTCGGAGAGCTCGAAGATGCGGTCCGCGATCTCGTACTCGCCCGCCGCGGAGTGGTTGGAGCCGAACGTGTTCGTCTCGACGCAGTCGACGCCGGCGTCGAAGTACGCCTCGTGGACCGAACGGACGATGTCGGGGCGGGTGACGTTCAGGATCTCGTTGCAGCCTTCGAGGTTCTGGAAGTCCTCGAGGGTGGGGTCCTGGGCCTGGAGCATGGTGCCCATGGCTCCGTCGGCGACGACGACCCGGGTCGCGAGCGCCTCGCGAAGGGCGGCGATGCGGGTCCGGCTGTCAGCGGAAGGGGTCGGCAACGAGGCCATGGATGAGCTCCCTGGGATGCGACGGCTGTCGGCTTTGCGCCCTCGGGGGAGGGTGCACGTGGCCAGCGTAACCGCGCTCGGCCCGGGGTGGACACGGCGTCCCACGAGGCGGACGGCATCCTGTGTGCGGGGACTCCCGGTCCGACCCGTTCTTGACCGACACTGTCAGGTGTAACGCAAGGTCGGCATCGACCGATAGTGTTCAGCATTGTCGAACAACGTGAGAGGGATAAGGGGCCGGGCGATGGCGAAGAACATCCAGTCGCTTGAACGGGCGGCAGCCATGCTGCGACTGCTCGCGGGCGGCGAACGCCGGCTCGGACTGTCCGACATCGCGTCCTCGCTGGGGCTCGCCAAGGGCACGGCGCACGGCATCCTGCGCACCCTCCAGGCGGAGGGCTTCGTGGAGCAGGAGGCGACCTCCGGCCGCTACCAGCTGGGCGCGGAGCTGCTGCGGCTCGGCAACAGCTATCTGGACGTCCACGAGCTGCGGGCACGCGCCCTGGTCTGGACGGACGACCTGGCGCGGTCCAGCGGCGAGAGCGTGCACCTGGGCGTGCTGCACCAGCGCGGCGTGCTGATCGTGCACCACGTCTTCCGGCCGGACGACAGCCGCCAGGTCCTGGAGGTGGGGGCCATGCAGCCGCTGCACTCCACGGCGCTCGGCAAGGTCCTCTCGGCGTACGACCCGGTGGCGCACAGCGAGGTCCTGGAGATCGAGCGGGAGGCGTTCACGCCCCGGACGACCACGGAGCACGACGAGTTCGAGGCGCTGCTCGACCTGGTGCGGGCCCGCGGCTGGGCGGCGGACGCGGAGGAGACCTGGGAGGGCGTGGCGTCGGTGGCGGCACCGATCCACGACCGCCGACGGATGCCGGTGGGCGCGGTGGCCGTGACGGGCGCCGTGGAGCGGCTCCGCCCGGACGGCGAGCTGCGCCCGGAGCTGGTGGCGGCGGTGCGGGACTGCGCCCGCGCGGTGTCCCGGGACCTGGGCGCCGGCCGCTTCTGACACGCCGGGGAGGCACGCCTCCGGACGGCGTACGAGCACGACCGAACCCGTCGGTAACGATCGCGTTATCGGCGGGTTTTTCACGTCCGGGACCCTTGACGCGCTGTTAACCCGGGGGCAAAACTTCCGTTCATCGGTCGGCATTGCCGAACACCTAACGGCAATAGGCGCTAGAGTGTGGCAGCGCCAAGGGCCGGTAACGCCCTCAACACGAGGGCGCGGACCACCGGAGGGACCCGGGGTTCGCCTTCCCCTGGACGAAGGACAAAGGAGTCGCGGGTGTCCAGCTCCGACATCTTCCTCGGCGAGACCATCGGTACCGCCGTACTCATTCTGCTCGGCGGCGGTGTGTGCGCCGCCGTGACGCTCAAGGGCTCCAAGGCCCGCAACGCGGGCTGGCTCGCGATCACCTTCGGGTGGGGCTTCGCCGTCATGACGGCCGTCTACATGACCGCTTCCCTCTCGGGTGCCCATCTGAACCCCGCCGTCACGGTCGGAATCGCGATCAAGGACGGCGAGTGGGGCGACGTGCCCGTCTACATCGCCGGCCAGATGCTGGGCGCGATGATCGGCGCGGTGCTGGTCTGGGTGGCCTACTACGGCCAGTTCCAGGCGCACCTCGCCGACCCCGAGGCCTCGGGCCAGAAGCCGATCGAGGGCCCCGGCCCGGTGCTCGGCGTCTTCTCCACCGGACCCGAGATCCGGAACACCTGGCAGAACCTGGCCACCGAGATCATCGGCACCGTCGTGCTCGTCCTGGCCGTGCTCACCCAGGGCCTCAACGACAGCGGCAAGGGCCTCGGCGTCATAGGCGCCCTGATCACCGCGTTCGTCGTGGTCTCCATCGGCCTCTCGCTCGGCGGCCCGACCGGCTACGCGATCAACCCGGCCCGTGACCTCGGCCCGCGCATCGTGCACGCCCTGCTCCCGCTGCCGCACAAGGGCACCTCCGACTGGAGCTACGCCTGGATCCCGGTCGCGGGTCCGCTGATCGGTGGCGCCATCGCCGCGGGTATCTACAACATCGCGTTCGCCTGAGCCGTCCTTCTTCCAGACCTCCCTTGGAGCACACCGTGACCGACGCACACACCTCCGGCCCGTTCATCGCGGCCATCGATCAGGGCACCACCTCCTCGCGCTGCATCGTCTTCGACAAGGACGGCCGGATCGTCTCGGTCGACCAGAAGGAGCACGAGCAGATCTTCCCGAAGCCGGGCTGGGTGGAGCACGACGCCGCCGAGATCTGGACCAACGTCCAGGAGGTCGTCGCCGGCGCCCTGACGAAGGGCGGCATCGCCGCCTCCGACGTCAAGGCCATCGGCATCACCAACCAGCGCGAGACCACGCTGCTCTGGGACAAGAACACCGGCGAGCCCGTCCACAACGCCCTCGTCTGGCAGGACACCCGCACCGACGCGCTCTGCAAGGAGCTCGGCCGCAACGTCGGCCAGGACCGCTTCCGCCGCGAGACCGGCCTGCCCCTGGCGAGCTACTTCGCCGGCCCGAAGATCCGCTGGATGCTCGACAACGTCGAAGGCCTGCGGGAGCGCGCCGAGGCCGGCGACATCCTCTTCGGCACCATGGACTCGTGGGTCATCTGGAACCTCACGGGCGGCACCGACGGCGGCGTGCACGTCACCGACGTCACCAACGCCTCGCGCACCATGCTGATGAACCTGCACACGCTGGCGTGGGACGAGAAGATCGCCGAGTCGATGGGGGTCCCCCTCAACGTCCTCCCCGAGATCCGCTCCTCCGCCGAGGTGTACGGCAACGTCAAGGGCGGCGTCCTCGACGGCGTCCCGGTCGCCTCCGCGCTCGGCGACCAGCAGGCCGCCCTGTTCGGCCAGACCTGTTTCGCCGAGGGCGAGGCCAAGTCCACGTACGGCACCGGAACGTTCATGCTGATGAACACCGGCGACAAGATCATCAACTCCTACAGCGGCCTGCTGACCACGGTCGGCTACCAGATCGGCGACGCGAAGCCGGTCTACGCCCTGGAGGGCTCGATCGCCGTCACCGGTTCGCTGGTGCAGTGGATGCGCGACCAGATGGGCCTCATCAAGTCCGCCGCCGAGATCGAGACCCTCGCGTCCTCGGTCGAGGACAACGGCGGCGCCTACTTCGTGCCGGCCTTCTCCGGCCTGTTCGCCCCGTACTGGCGCTCCGACGCACGCGGTGTGATCGCCGGCCTCACCCGGTACGTGACCAAGGCGCACATCGCCCGCGCCGTCCTGGAGGCCACCGCCTGGCAGACCCGCGAGATCACCGACGCCATGACGAAGGACTCCGGCGTCGAGCTGACCGCGCTGAAGGTCGACGGCGGCATGACCTCCAACAACCTGCTGATGCAGACCCTCTCGGACTTCCTGGACGCGCCCGTCGTGCGTCCGATGGTCGCCGAGACCACCTGCCTCGGCGCCGCCTACGCCGCCGGCCTGGCCGTCGGCTTCTGGCCGGACACCGACGCGCTGCGCGCCAACTGGCGCCGCGCCGCGGAATGGACCCCTCGCATGGACGCCGACAAGCGTGACAGCGAGTACAAGAGCTGGCTCAAGGCCGTCGAGCGGACCATGGGCTGGATCGAGGACGAGGAGTAATACGACATGACCACCCTGCAGAGCGTCCCTGCCCTCGGGACGCACCCGGCGTCCGGCTCCCTGCCGAGCCGCGCCGAGACCCGGGAACAGCTTTCCAAGGCGACGTACGACCTCCTGGTGATCGGCGGCGGCATCCTGGGCATCTCCACCGCCTGGCACGCCGCGCAGTCGGGCCTGCGGGTGGCCCTGGTGGACGCCGGCGACTTCGCCGGCGCCACCTCCTCCGCCTCCTCGAAGCTCCTCCACGGCGGTCTGCGCTACCTGCAGACCGGCGCGGTGAAGCTGGTCGCGGAGAACCACTTCGAGCGGCGTGCGGTCTCCCGCCAGGTGGCACCGCACCTCGCCAACCCCCTCACCTTCTACCTGCCCGTCTACAAGGGCGGCCCGCACGGCGCGGCCAAGCTCGGCGCCGGCGTCTTCGCCTACTCCGCCCTGTCGGCCTTCGGCGACGGCGTCGGGCACCTGCTCTCCCCCGCCAAGGCCGCGCAAGACGTGCCCGAGCTGCGGACGGACAACCTGAAGGCCGTGGCCGTCTACGGCGACGACCAGATGAACGACGCCCGCATGGCCCTGATGACGGTCCGCGCGGCGGTCGACGCCGGCGCCACCGTCCTCAACCACGCCGAGGTCACCGGCCTGCGGTTCACCCGCGGCCGGGTCACCGGTGCCGAGCTCAAGGACCGCACCAGCGGGGACGAGTTCGGCGTCACCGCCCGCCTGGTGCTCAACGCGACCGGCCCCTGGGTCGACCACCTGCGCAAGATGGAGGACCCGAACGCGGCCCCCTCCATCCGCCTCTCCAAGGGCGCGCACCTGGTCCTCAAGCGGACCTCGCCCTGGAAGGCCGCGCTCGCCACCCCGATCGACAAGTACCGCATCACCTTCGCCCTCCCCTGGGAGGACATGCTGCTCCTCGGCACCACCGACGAGGAGTACGAGGGCGACCCCGGCCAGGTCGAGGTCACCGAGAAGGACACCGCCCAGATCCTGGACGAGGCCGCCTTCTCCATCCGCGACCAGCAGCTGTCGCGTGACCTCATCACCTACGCCTTCGCCGGCCTTCGGGTGCTCCCCGGCGGCCCCGGCGACACCTCCAAGGCCAAGCGCGAGACGGTCGTCACCGAGGGCCGCGGCGGCATGCTGTCGGTGGCCGGCGGCAAGTGGACGACCTTCCGGCACATCGGCCGTACGGTCATGAAGAAGCTGGAGCAGCTCCCCGGCCACCCGCTCGGCGAGGACTACGAGCCGGTCTCGGCGCTGCCGAAGCGGCTGCCGCTGCCCGGCATAGCCAACCCGAACGCGGTCGCGCACCGGCTGCTCGTCGACGGTCCGGCGCCCGGCCCCCGGATGGCCGCCGACACCGCCAAGCACCTGGCGACGCACTACGGCTCGCTCTCGTTCGAGATCGCCCGGATGGCGAACGAGAACCCCGAGCTGGCCCGCCGCATCCACCCGGACGCGCCGGAGATCTGGGCGCAGGTCGCCTACGCCCGCGACCACGAGTGGGCCGAGACGGCGGACGACGTGCTGCGCCGCCGCACCACGCTGACGATCCGGGGCCTGGCCACGGACGAGGTCCGCGCCGGCGTCGAGTCGATGCTCCGCAAGTAACCCGCTTGTCCCCAGGGGCGGTTCCTCTTCGAGGAGCCGCCCCTGCGGCATGCCACAAGCCGTCCACACGGCCGCAACACTCGGCGCGCAGAGTGGGGTCATGAAGTTTCAGGTGCTCTCGATCGTCCACCACTCCCCGCACCCCCTGACCGGTGAACTGCTCAGCGCCGCCGACCGGTTGGAGCAGGTCGTCTCGCTCGGCGAGACCGCCGAGCGCCTCGGCTTCGACGCGTACGCGGTCGGGGAGCGGCACGCGGGCCCGTTCCTCTCCTCGGCCCCGACCGTCCTGCTCGCCGCGCTCGCCGCGCGCACCGACCGGATCAGGCTGCTCACCGGCGTCACCGTGGTCGCGATCCTGGACCCCGTCCGGGTCGCCGAGGACTACGCCACGCTCGACCAGCTGTCCCGGGGCCGCCTCGAGCTCGTCGTCGGCAAGGGCGCGGAAGCCGGGCACTTCGACCTCTTCGGCCTGGACGAGGAGCGGCAGTGGGACCTCCAGAAGGAGAAGTACGAGCTCCTCCGCCGTCTCTGGACGGAGGAGGGAGTCGACTGGGAGGGCGAGTTCCGGCCCCCGCTGAAGAACGTCACCACGGTGCCCCGCCCGTACGCCGGCCCGCCCCGGATCTGGCACGGCTCGGCCACCAGCCTCAACTCCCCCGAGCTCGCCGCGAAGCACGGCGACCCGCTCTTCACCGCAAACGCGATCCAGCCGCGCGAGGCGTACGCGAGGCTCATCGCCCACTACCGCGAGAAGTTCGAGGAGCACGGCCACGACCCGGCCCACGCGCGCGTGGCGGCCGGTTCCGGGGGCCTGCTCATCGCCGACACCGCCGAGCGGGCGGTCGCCCGCTACAAGGACCTGTACGAGGCGAAGATCAGACAGAGCTTCAGGCCGCACCTGGAGGGCAGGGCCGGGTACAACACGCCGTTCCGCACGATCGAGGACGCGATCGCCGACGGCCCCCAGCTGATCGGATCGCCGCAGCAGATCATCGACAAGATCCTCGGTTACCACGAGCACTACGGGCACGACCTGCAGTCCGTGACCGTCGACACGTTCGGCCAGTCGACGGCCGAGCAGACGGAGACGCTCCAGCGCTTCGCGGAGGAGATCGCGCCCGTCGTGCGGAGGGAGGCGCCCAGCTCGCTCTGGGAGGAGTGAGACCGCCGTGTGCGGAGGGGAGTTCCTGGGTAGTCGATCAAGGCCGCACGGGTTTTCGGGGATGTCCGGGGGCTGCGGACGGGCCACCGGAAAGCCGTAAGGTTGGTCCGTACGACAGGAACTTCGAAAAGGAGGCGCTGGGTGATCGAGCTCGAGGGGGTACCCGAGCTGATCGACCCGGTCATGGTGGCCGCGTTCGAAGGCTGGAACGACGCCGGCGACGCCGCCTCCACCGCGGTCGCCCATCTGGACCGGGAATGGAAGGGCGAGGTCTTCGCGGCGCTCGACGCCGAGGACTACTACGACTTCCAGGTGAACCGGCCCACGGTCTTCCTGGACAACGGCGTCCGGAAGATCACCTGGCCGACGACCCGGCTCTCCGTGGTCCGGGTCGGCGGCGAGAAACCCCGTGACCTGGTGCTGGTCCGCGGGATCGAGCCGTCGATGCGCTGGCGCTCCTTCTGCAACGAGATCCTCGCCTTCGCGCACGAGCTGGGCGTGGAGATGGTGGTGATCCTGGGCGCCCTGCTCGGTGACACCCCGCACACCCGGCCGGTCCCGGTCAGCGGCGTGACCTCCGACCCGGACCTGGCGCGCACGATGGACCTGGAGGAGACCCGGTACGAGGGCCCGACGGGCATCGTCGGCATCCTCCAGGAGGCGTGCACGCACGCCGGCGTGCCGGCGGTGAGCCTGTGGGCCGCGGTGCCGCACTACGTGTCGCAGCCGCCGAACCCGAAGGCGACCCTGGCGCTCCTCAACCGTCTCGAGGACCTGATCGGTCTGCGCATCCCGCTGGGCGAGCTGCCCGAGGACGCGCGGGCCTGGCAGGTGGGCGTGGACCAGCTGGCCGCCGAGGACAGCGAGGTCGCCGAGTACGTGCAGACCCTGGAGGAGGCACGGGACACGGCGGAGCTGCCGGAGGCCTCGGGCGAGGCGATCGCCCGCGAGTTCGAGCGGTACCTGCGGCGCCGCGAGCCCGGCACCGGGCCGGGCCCCGGCCTGGCGACGGACGGCGGGGACTCCCCGTTCCTGCGGGAGTCCGGCAGCGGCCGGACCCGGCCGCCGAAGCCCGAGCAGCCGGGGCCGGAGGCGGTCCCGGGCGCGGAGCAGCCGGATCCCGGGCCCGCACCGGACGCGGAGGCGGCCGGCGGACCTGCCGAGGAGCGGGGCGCCGAAGCGGCTGAGGGGCCGGGCGGCGAGCCCGGGCCGTCGGACGGGGACCCGGGCACCGAGCCCGGGCCGCCCGCCGGGAACGCGGGCGGCGACGCCGAGGAGTGAGCCGTACGGGAGGGGTGGCGCGGCCGCCCCTCCCGTACGGCTTTCCGGCTTCGGGCGCGCCGGGCCGGGGATCAGACCCGCGGCACGGACACCACGTCGTACGCGGCGGTGGTCGGGTCGGGGTCCAGGCCGAACCGGGCGTTGGGCAGGTAGACCCGGTCGCCCCAGGCCGCCGCGGTGGTCGGGACGCGGAACCGCTCCGGGTCGGTGATCCGGGCGATGGCGGTGCCGCGCGATCCGGTCGCGTCGAGCCGGACCACGTCGATCTGGTTGATCGCCTGCTGGACGACGTACAGGTCGCGGCCGAGGAGCAGCAGACCGTCGCCGTGCGGGATCTTCAGACCGCCGAGGTCGACCGTGCGGGCGGTGCCCGTGCGCGGGTCGACGCGCAGGAGCGTGCCGCCGTCCTTGAAGACGTTGACCACGAGCAGGGCCCGGCCGTCGGGGGTGCGCTCGATGCCGTTGGCGGTGAAGTCGCCACCCTGCGCCCAGTCGCCGCCGAGCGGGACGGTCGTCACCGCGTCGCCGGGTTCGCCCGTGCGGTCGACGTCCAGCCGGTACAGCTGGGGCTGGAAGGAGTCGGTGAACCAGGCGGCGCCCGGGGTGAGGACGACGTCGTTGACCATGGTGGTGTCGGCGCCGAGGCCGGTGAAGTTTCGGAGGAGCGCGCCGGAGCGGGCGTCGACCACACGGATCTCCCGGCTCCAGCCGCCGGAGAGGAAGAGCCGCCGCTCGGCCCGGTCGATCTTGAGCCCGACGGTGCTGTGCCCGTCGCCGAGGCCCTGGTGGACGATCCGGCCTTCGCCGGTCGCCAGCGAGGCGCGGTGGACGGCGCCGTTGCCGAGCGAGCCGAAGTAGGCGTACGGGCTGTGGCCGATGGCGATGCCCTCCGGCTGGAAGCCCTGCGGGAGCGGTAGCTCGGTCGGCCACCGTCCGCCGAGTGCGGCCGCCTGCGCCGTGCCCGCGGCGAGGGGGCCGGTGAGAGCCGCCGCGCCGAGGGCGACGGCGGCTCCCAGGAATCCTCTGCGTGCGAGGGGATGCTGCACTGAGTGCCCTTTCGTACAAACGGTCTATTGGCACTCGCAGCCCATCACAACACGCTTTCGCCTCAGGGGACTTGGCTGATTCTCGCGGATGCGAGGCCTAGATCAGCCACAGCTCAGACGGGCTGCCGCCCAGTCCCCGTGGTCTCCGCTCTTGGATCCGTTGGTGTCCGTGATCCGCAGCCGGAGGTGTCGCGCCCCGGTCACGTCGACGTTCACGGGCAGGGTCGCGGAGGCGCCGGTCAGCCGGGGCGAGGTCCACAGGACCCGGCCGTCGGCCTCGACGGAGAAGGCCACGTCCCCGTAGCCGTCGATCTCGTCGTCGATGCCGACGTCGGCCGTCAGGGCGGTGCAGCGGCCGCCCAGGTAGACCTCGATGTCGGAGTCGGCGTGGGCGCCGATCCCCTTGGCGTAGGCCTTGCCCGCGAGGGTGAGGGTCCGGCCGTCGGCCGCACCGGACTCGCCGTTGGAGCGGTCGCGTTCCGGCGGCCCCCAGCCGTTCGTGGAGCGCAGCCAGACGAGGTCGCTCGCCCAGGCGTCGCCGGTGGGCGGCGGGGGCATCACGCCGACCGCGAGCCGCTGGGAGGCGGTGCTGTCGGTGCCCGCGGCGCGGTGCCTGGCGGTGGCCGTGAGGGTGACCTCGCCGGGCTTCGCGTCCGCGGCGGGGATGACGCCGACCTGGACCCGGCGGGTGGTCCCGGCCGGGACGCGGGCGAGCGGCGCGGCCGGGGTGACCTGCCAGCCGGCCGGGACGTCGAGGGAGACCCGTACGTCGGTGGCGTCCCTGCTGCCGGCCGTGACGTCCACGGCGACGGTGCCGGTCGCGCCGGCCCCGAGCTCCTGGCCGGTGGGTGCGGCCAGGACCGCGGAGGCACCCGGTACGGCGCCGCCGACCGCGCTGGTGTCGGTCAGCCGCAGCTGGAAGCCGCGGTCGGTGGGCAGGGCCGCGGTCTTGACCCGGACCACTCCCCCGCGCTCGTCGCGGTCGTACCACCAGCCCTCGGCGGCGGCCTCGAAGGCGGCGCGGGAGGTGAGGCCGGTCAGCCTGCGCCCGTCGAGCCGGACGCTGCCGGGGGCGTCGCCGGTGTGGACGGTGAAGGCGTACGGCCGGGCGGCCGGCTTGCCGGTGTACGTGCCGGTGCTGGGGCCGACGCTGACGGAGACGTCGCCGGGGCCCGCGTTCGGGGCGCGGACCTCGGCGCGCTGGGTGGCGTACCTGCCGGAGCGGTGCTCGCGGGTGACGCCGTCGTCCTCGTACAGCTCGAAGGACGAGACGCCCTTGGGGTAGACGTCCCAGGCGAGCGGGTCGCCGGGGGCGCGGTCGGTGTACGAGCGGATGTCGCCGGGCCACATCGGCACGGCCGCCCCGGCCCGTACGAAGAGGGGCAGGGTGTCGAGCGGTGCGCTGTAGTCGTCGAGGGTCACCGGGCCCTGGTGGACGCGGCCGCTCCAGTAGTCGATCCAGGTGCCCTCGGGCAGGTAGATGCCGTCGCGTTCGACGGCGTCCTGGTAGACGGGCGCGACCAGGAAGTCCTCGCCGCTGAGGAACTCGTACTTCGCGGCGTCGCTCGCGGCCTTCGGGTCGTCCGGGTACTCCAGGGCGAGCGGCCGGGCCAGGCCGACGCCGGTCTTCGTGGCCCGGTGGGCGTGGCTGTAGATGTACGGGAGCAGGGCCTCGTGCAGCTTGAGGGAGGCGCGGTTGATCGTGGTGTACGGCTCGCCGTAGCGGAAGGGCTGCTTGTCGTTGGCGGCCCAGCCGTCCATGGTCATCGTGACGGGCAGGAAGGTCTTCCACTGGAGGTCGCGGGTGTACGTCTTGGCGCTGCCGCCGAAGATGCCGTCGACGTCACCGGTGGTGTAGGCGAGGCCGGACATGGACGCGCCCGCGTAGGTGGGTATCTGCCAGCGGATGTACTCCCAGCTGCCGGCCTGGTCACCGGACCACTGGACGCCGCAGCGCTGGGCGCCCGACCAGCTCTCGGGGGCCCAGGTGAAGCCCCGGGCGTCGCTGTTGGCCTCGATGCCGGCGTGGGCGTCCTTGCAGCCGTCGAGGGCGAACTTGTAACCCTCGCCGACCCAGGCGACGTCGAGCTTGGCGACCCGCTGGCCGGCCTTGACCTGGTCGCCGAGCCGGTCGATGCCGTCCTCGGTCCACAGGCCCAGCTTCATGCCCCGCTCACCGAGTCCGGCGGAGGCCTCGGCGAGGTTCTCGTAGCCGCAGCCGTAGCCGTCGTTGACGAGCATCCAGCCGTTGGGCATGTCGTGCTCGACGTAGCCGTCGGCGACCTTCAGGGCGTCGAGGGTGTGGCGCTCGCCGCGGTTGGCGTTGTGGAGGTAGCAGTCGGCGTCGCCGATCTCCAGGCCGTACACGGGCGGCATGAAGGGCTTGCCGGTGAGCCGGGTGTACTGGCCGATGACGTCCTTGGCGGCGTCGCGGCCGGTGCCGGTGAAGTAGTAGGCGTCGAAGCGCCGTTCCTTCGCGGTGGTGGTGACGGGCTCGGTGAAGGCGTACGTGTTGGGGGCGTAGGTGTTGCGGTAGACGCCGTAGCCGGCGGAGGAGAGGTAGAAGGGGACGGAGTTGGGGTGGCCGCCGTCGTTCCAGTTGTAGTCGACGCCGACCTCGACGGTCTTGCCGCGGTGGGAGGTGTTGCCGCGGCCGTTCTGCATCCCGGCGCCGTAGAACTGCTCGGTGGCGCCTCGGGCGAGGGTCTGGACGGTGCGGTCCTGGTTCCAGGTCAGCCCCTGGGTCTCGCTCCACAGGGGGGTGCCGTCGGCGCGTACGGCCGCGAAGCGGAGCGGAGCCTTGTAGGCCCGCAGGGTCACGTCGGCGGTGCCGAGTTCGTACCGGTCGCCGAGGTCGCGCCAGTGGGTGGCGGGCGGTGCTCCCTGGGGCAGGGTGATGTCGGTGCCGGTGGGGTCGGTGAACCTGCCGTCGGGGGCGAGTTCGATGCGGAAGGTGTCGGCGGTGACGAAGGAGACGCGGGCCTCGGCCTGGCCGGCGGTCAGCCGGTAGACGGGGCCGTCGGCGGCGAAGCCCGTGACGTCGCCGACGGTGATGTCGGACGGCTCGGCCGTGGCGGTGGCACCGGGTCCCGTGAGGGTGGCGACGAACCCGAGGAGTGCACCGACGACTGCAGCTCTCATGCGCATTGATGATTGCATGGTGCCTATTTAGCGCAGATTCGAGCATCGCGACAGGACAAAAAGGAACCGCCCCCGGACTTCCTGAAGAAGTCCAAGAGCGGCGCCTCGAACGGGAGTTGTACGGATCGCCCGCTACAGGGCGACACCCAGGAGCGCGTCGACGGCGCGGGAGACGAGTCCGGGGGCGGATTCGTCGTCGCCGCCGTCGGCCGTCTGGAGCGCGGCCCAGCGGTCCACCGCGGCGAGCGCGGTGGGGGTGTCCAGGTCGTCGGAGAGCGCCTCGCGGAGCTCCTCGACCAGCGCGTCGGCGGGCGTGCCGTCGGGGCGGGACACGGCGGCGCGCCAGCGGCCGAGGCGCTCCACGGCGTCCTGGAGCACCTGGTCGGTCCACTCCCAGTCGTCGCGGTAGCGGTGGGAGAGGAGCGCGAGCCGGATGGCGGCCGGGTCGACGCCGTCCTTGCGCAGCTTCGAGACGAAGACCAGGTTGCCCCGGGACTTGGACATCTTCTCGCCGTCGAGCGCGACCATGCCGGCGTGGACGTACGCCTTGGCCATCGGGTACTCGCCGGTGAGGGTCTGGGCGTGGGAGGCGCCCATCTCGTGGTGCGGGAAGATCAGGTCCGAACCGCCGCCCTGCACGTCGAAGCCCATGCCGAGGTGGTCGAGGGCGATGGCGACGCACTCGATGTGCCAGCCGGGTCGGCCGGGGCCCAGGCTGCCGCCGTCCCAGCTCGGCTCGCCCTCGCGGGCGGCCATCCAGAGCATCGGGTCGAGCGGGTTCTTCTTGCCGGGGCGCTCCGGGTCCCCGCCGCGCTCGGCGGAGAGGTGGCGCATCAGCTCGGTGTCGTAGTTCGAGACCTTGCCGAAGTGCGGGTCGGCGTCGACGGAGAAGTAGACGTCGCCGTCCAGCTCGTAGGCCGCGCCCGAGTCCCGGAGCCGCTCGACGAGCGGGACGATGCCCGGTATGGCCTCGACGGCGCCGATGTAGTGCTGCGGGGGCAGCATCCGCAGGGCGGTCATGTCCTCGCGGAACAGGGCGGTCTCGCGCTCGGCGAGGCCGACCCAGTCGATGCCGTCGCGGATCGCGCGCTCGAGGAGCGGATCGTCCACGTCCGTCACGTTCTGGACGTAGTGCACCTGCCGCTTGGTGTCGAGCCACACGCGCTGAACGAGGTCGAACGCGTTGTAGGTCGCCGCGTGACCCATGTGGGTCGCGTCGTACGGCGTGATGCCGCAGACGTAGATACGGGCGACGGGGCCGGGGGCGAGGGTGACTCGTCCGCCGGTCGCGGTGTCGTGGATCCGGAGGTCGCGGCCCTTGCCGGGAAGGGCGGGGACCTCAGAAGCGGGCCAGGCATGCATGACCCGAGCGTAACCGGACAGGTGTTCCGGATACGAACCGGATCGGGGATCTTGACCGATTAGGCGCTCTTGCGGGTCGGAGGCGTGCGTGCATACCCCCCAGGGGTGCATACCCGCCTCGGCGCCTTGGCCGAAACCTTTCGGCCCGGATCAGACCGGGGGCCAGGGGATCGCCGGCCACCGGCCCGAGGGCTCCGGGTGCCGCCCGGTCGTGCGCAGGGCCTCCACGCGGGCGCGTACCGCCGCCACCTCGGCGCCGGTCAGCAGTTCCGCCAGACGGGCGGCGAGCGGCGCTCCCGGGGCCAGGGAACCGGCGAGCCGGTCGAGCACCCCGGCCGCCTCGGCGGGCAGCTCCTCGCCCGCCCAGCCCCACAGCAGCGTCCGCAGCTTGTCGTCGACGTGGAAGGTGACCCCGTGGTCGATGCCGTACAGCCGGCCGTCCGGCGCCGGCAGCAGGTGCCCGCCCTTCCGGTCGCCGTTGTTGATGACGGCGTCCAGGACGGCCAGCCGCCGCAGCTCGGGCGTGTCCGCGTGCACCAGCAGGGCCGTGCGGTCCTCGTCGACCTGGGCGGGCCCGACGGCCTTCCAGCCCTCGCCGGCCTCGTCGTCCTCGGTGAGGGCCAGCAGCCGCGCCCCGGGGTCCGCCTCGACCCACAGCTGGACCATGCCCTCCCCGTACGGCCCGTCGCGCAACACCGTCGGCGGGATCAGCCCCCAGCCGGTGGCCTCGGAGAGCTCGTACGCGGCGACCTCGCGCTGCGCCAGGGTGCCGTCGGGGAAGTCCCACAGCGGCTGCTCCCCCGCGACCGGCTTGTAGACGCAGGCCGCCTCACGGCCCCCGTACGCGACGGAGCAGTACAGCACGGCGTTGGAGGCCTCGCGGACCCGGCCGCGCACGGTCAGCTCACCGCGGGCCAGCAGCTCGGCGTCCTGCGGGATCGAAGGGCTGCTGCTCATGCGCCGCGGCGGTATCCGTTCTGGCGCGGGCAGACGTGCCCCTCGGGGTCGAGCGGCAGACTGCACAGCGGGCACGGCGGACGGCCGGCGTTGACGACGTCGAGGGCCCGCTTCGCGAAGGCCCGGGCCTGGGCCCCGCTGAGGCGGACCCGCAGCATCGGCGGGCCGTTCTCCTCGTCCTGCAGCAGCCGCTCCTCGGCCTCGGCGAGGTCCTCCTCGGAGTCCACGTCGAGCTCCACGAGGGCCTGTGCCTCGACGATCATGCGCTGCTCCTCGCCGTCCCAGGCGAGCGCCATGGTGCCGACCCGGAACTCCTCCTCGACGGGCGCGTCGAGCGGCGCGGTGTCGGAGATCTCGGCCGGGGCGACCGCGGGGACGGGGGCGTTGCCCCCGGTGCGGCGCACGACCTCGTCGAGGAGTTCGTCGATGCGCTCGGCGAGTGCGGCGACCTGTGTCTTCTCCAGGGCGACGCTGGTGACCCGGCCGGCCGCGGACGCCTGGAGGAAGAAGGTGCGGCGGCCAGGCAGCCCGACCGTGCCGGCCACGAAACGCTCCGGTGGGTCGTAGAGGAACACCTGACGGGACACGTTCCCGACTCCCTTGCGTCTCGACGGTCGTACTACAGCGGCGCGTCCACCCTACTGCGCAAGGGGATCACGGTGCGCCCGCACCACCACCGACCTCCGCCGTCCCGCTGCTGTCGGGGTGGTCGCGGGGCGCGAGGGCGGCGAAGTCGCCGGTGTCGCCGAGGCGGAGGAGGAAGGGCCGCAGGCGTGTGTAGCGGATGACGGTGACCGAGCAGGGGTCGACGTGGACGCGCTGGAAGAGGTCGAGGTGGAGGCCGAGGGCGTCGGCGACGATCGACTTCACGATGTCCCCGTGGGAGCACATGAGGTACGTGGCGTCCTCGCCGTGCTCGGCCTCGACGCGGGCGTTCCAGTCGTGCACGGCCTCGACGGCGCGGTTCTGCATGGCCCGCATCGACTCGCCGCCCGGGAAGGCGGCGGCGGAGGCGTGCGCCTGCACGACGTCCATCAGGGGCTCGTCGTTGAGCTCCGCCAGCTTGCGGCCCGACCAGTCGCCGTAGTCGCACTCGTTGATCCGGTCCTCGACGTGCAGAGGGAGCTCCGGGCGGGCGTCCAGGAGCGGGCGCAGCGTCTCCCGGCAGCGCTGGAGGGGACTGCAGACGGCGGCGGCGAGCGGAACGCCCGCCAGGCGCCCCGGCAGGGCCGCGGCCTGCGCGGCCCCGCGCTCGTCGAGCGCGATCCCGGGCGTGCGCCCGGCGAGTACCCCGGAGGTGTTGGCGGTGGAGCGTCCGTGCCGGACGAGGATCAACGTGGCCATGCGGGCCAGCCTAGGGCCTGCCCGGCCCTGATCCGCCGGAGAGGCCCCAGGCCGCCGCGGCCGCACGGTGCGGCCCGGAGGGTGAGCCGAGCCTCACACGCGTGCGTGGCCGGGGCCGGAGGAGCCGGCGCCGGACGCGCGTGCGGAGGTGCGCCGGCGCCGTGCGCGCGCGTGGCGCCGGAGGTCGTCGCCCGCGATCGCACGCGTGCGCGGCGGAGGCGTTCGGGGGAGAATGCGCCGCGTGATCGTGGACTCTGCCATCTACCGCGACGGGCGCCGCACGGACGGACCCGCCGACCTCTCCGACGCGCTGGAGGAGGCCCGGGCGACCGGGGACGCCTTCCTGTGGGTCGGGTTGCACGAGCCCACGGCGGCGGAGTTCGACCATGTCGCCTCCGAGTTCGCGCTGCATCCGCTGGCCGTCGAGGACGCGCTGAAGGCCCACCAGCGACCCAAGTTGGAGGTCTACGACGACTCGCTGTTCGTGGTGCTCAAGCCGGTCGTGTACGAGGCGAAGAGCGACCGGGTCTCCTCGGGCGAGCTCATGATCTTCATGGGCGACTCGTTCGTGGTGACCGTCCGGCACGGCGACGGCGCGCCCCTGATGGCGGTGCGCAAGCGCCTGGAGGCCGACCCGGAGGTCCTGAAGCACGGGCCGACGGCGGTGCTGTACGCGGTGAGCGACGCGATCGTGGACCACTACCTCGACGTGACGGCCGAACTCCAGGTGGACCTGGAGGAGCTGGAGGCGGACGTCTTCGCGCCGTCCGGCGGCAATCCGGCGAACACCGCCGGACGGATCTACACGGCCAAGCGCCAGGTGCTGGAGTTCCGCCGGGCCAGCGGTCCGCTGGCCGGGCCGATGGCCCGGCTGACGGCCGGCTCGGTGCCGTTCGTGAACGAGGAGGCGCAGCCCTTCTTCCGCGACGTCAACGACCACCTGCTGCGCTCCAACGAGCAGGTGGAGGGGCTCGACCGGCTGCTGTCCGACGTGTTGTCGGCCCATCTCGCGCAGATGGGGGTGCGCCAGAACGACGACATGCGGAAGATCTCGGCGTGGGCCGCCATGGCCGCCGTCCCGACGATGGTCGCCGGGATCTACGGCATGAACTTCGACCACATGCCGGAGCTGCGGTGGACGTGGTCGTACCCGGCGGTGATCGTCGTGATGACCGGCATCGTCATCACGCTGTACCGGATGTTCAAGCGGCGCGGCTGGATGTGAGACCTCCCGCCTCGGGCCTGCTCAGAAGGCGGGCGCGGGGCTCACGGGGCCGCCGAGGGCGTTCAGCCGCTCGGGCATCCGCAGGTCGACCATCCTGTGCCAGCCGGCGGCCCGCTCGTACGCGTACACGGCGCGGATCCCGGCGGAGAGGGCGGCCGCCTTGGGCTTCGGCCATCTCAGGATGCGGCCCATGTGGCGCATCACCGCGAGGCTGACGTCGCGGTAGACTTGGATCTCGACGAGGGCGGACTCGCGCAGGGTCCGCTGGATGAGCCGGCCGTGGCCCTGGCGGGCGAGCCGGAGCAGTTCCTCGTGGCAGTAGGCGAGGTGGTTCGCCTCGTCGTTGTCGATCATGTGGATGGCCTTGCCCAGTTCGGGGTGGTCCCCGAAGTACGTGACGAGCATGTCCATCTGGTCGGCGGCGCGCTGCTCGGTGACCCGGCTGTGGGCGAGGTAGACGATGACGTCCTCCTCGGTCAGCGGCCGGTCGGCGCGGAGCTTCTCGTGCGCGAGGCCGACCCCCCGCTCCTCGAGCAGCATCGTGTAGTCGGTGTCCGCCGGGACCGGGACGGGGTCGAGGCCGCGCTTCTTCATCAGCGCGTTGAAGATCCGGCCGTGCTTGTCCTCGTCGGCGCCGTGCCGGGTGATCTTGGGTGTGAGGTCCCGCATGCCGGGCGCGACGAGGGCCGCGATCCGGGCGTTCTCCCAGCCGCCCTGGGCCTCGCCGCTCGCGGCGATGGAACAGAAGAGCCGGAAGGACTCGTCGTTGTCGATGATTTCCTGGAACAGGCCCTTGGCCGTGAGCATCGCCGCCACCTCCGTGCGGACGCCCGTACTGCGGTACGTCCGGGAGAACGAGTCAAGTCCGGTCCGGCGCGTCGGGCAACAGCAGGGCACGGCGACTCGGCCGAAAGAGTGAGACTCGGAGGCGTAACCGCGGGCCCCGCGGAGGCGTTGTGCTGCATGACGGCCGTGGCGGGGAAGACCCCCGAGCCCCCACCACGGCCGCAGAAAACTCCTCTCGGACGAGGCCCTCGTCCGGTCCTCGGGGTTACGCCAGGCCGGCGCGGTCCATCGCCTCGACGCCCGCCCGCAGGGCCGCGAGCCGCTCGTCGAGGGTGAAGCCGGCCGGGGCGAGGGTGAGGGTGGTGACGCCGGCCTCGGCGTAGGCCGTCATCCGCTCCGCGATCCGCTCCACGGAGCCGAGCAGGGTGGTCTGGTCGATCAGGGAGTGCGGCACGGCGGCAGCGGCCCCCGCCTTGTCGCCGGCCAGGTACTTGTCCTGGATCTCGGCGGCCTCCTTCTCGTACCCCATCCGCCGCGCGAGCTGGTTGTAGAAGTTCTGCTTGCGGCTGCCCATGCCGCCGACGTACAGCGCGGTGTACGGGCGGAACACGTCGGCGAGGGCGTTCACGTCCTCGCCCAGGGCGAGCGGCAGGGTGGGGCAGACGTCGAAGCCGTCCATGGTCAGGCCGGCCTTCTCCCGGCCCGCCCGCAGGTGACGGAGCGCGGTCTCCTCCAGGTGGTCGGCGGAGGGGAAGATCAGCAGGGCGCCGTCGGCGATCTCGCCGGTCTGCTCCAGGTTCTTCGGGCCGATGGCGGCGATGTACAGCGGGATGTGCTCGCGCTGCGGGTGGACCGTGAGCTTGATCGGCTTGCCCGGACCGCCCGGGAGCGGCAGGGTCCAGTGCTCGCCGTCGTAGCTGAGGCGCTCGCGGGTCATGGCCTTGCGGACGATCTCGACGTACTCGCGCGTCCGGGCGAGCGGCTTGTCGAACTTCACGCCGTACCAGCCCTCGGAGACCTGCGGTCCGGAGACGCCGAGGCCGAGGCGGAAGCGGCCGCCGGTGAGCGAGTCGAGGGTGGCGGCGGTCATCGCCGTCATGGCGGGCTGCCGGGCCGGGATCTGCATGATCGCGGAGCCCACGTCGATCCGCTCGGTCTTCGCCGCGACCCACGCGAGGACGGTGGGGGCGTCGGAGCCGTACGCCTCCGCCGCCCAGCAGACGTCGTAGCCGAGGCGGTCCGCCTCCTGGGCGACGGCGAGGTTGTCGCCGTCCATGCCGGCGCCCCAGTAGCCGAGGTTGATGCCGAGCCGCATTCCACGCACCCCTTACCCATCGGTAACGTCTCTGTGGGCGGGACTCTAGCGCGCGGCCGCGGCATCCGTCAGGGCACGGTTGTCCACAGGCTCTCTCCGCGTGGTGCCCTGGCCAGTAATCTCGCGCCCATGGAGCAGAGGCATCTCGGACGTACCGGCCTGCGTGTGTCGCGCATCGGACTCGGCACCCTCACCTGGGGCCGGGACACCGACGAGCACGACGCCGCCGAGCAGCTGAAGGCGTTCTGGGACGCCGGCGGCACGCTCGTGGACACCGCCGACGTGTACGGCGGGGGCGAGGCGGAGTACCTGCTCGGCCGTCTGATGGACCGGCTGGTCCCGCGGCAGGACCTCGTCCTGTCCACGAAGGCCGGCAGCGTGCCGGACCCCGACCGGCGCACCGACGGCTCGCGCGGGCACCTGCTCGCCGCGCTCGACGCCTCCCTCGACCGGCTCGGCACCGACCACGTCGATCTGTGGCAGCTGCACGCCTTCGACCCGTACACGCCCCTCGAGGAGTCCCTCCAGGCACTCGACATCGCCGTACGCACCGGGCGCGCCCGGTACGCGGGCGTGGCGAACTTCTGCGGCTGGCAGCTGGCCAAGGCCGGCACCTGGCAGCTCGCCGGCGACCGGACCCGCCTCGCCGGGGCGCAGCTGGAGTACTCGCTGCTCCAGCGGGGCGTCGAGCGCGAGGTGCTGCCGGCCGCCCTGGACCTCGGCATAGGCCTGCTGCCCTCGTCACCGCTCGGGCGCGGGGTCCTCACCGGCAAGTACCGCGGCGGGACGCCCACGGACTCCCGGGGCGCGTCGGAGACCATGGCGCCGTTCGTCGAGCCGTACCTGGACGACGCCGCGAGCCGGATCGTCGACGCGGTCACGACGGCCGCCGACGGGCTCGCGACGACGCCGCTCCACGTGGCCCTCGCCTGGGTCCGCGACCGGCCCGGGGTGACCGCCCCGATCGTCGGCGCGCGCACGGCACGGCAGCTCACGGCCGCGTTGTCGGTGGAGACCCTTAGTCTTCCTGACGAGATCTGTCGGGCGCTGGACGATGTGTCGGCGCCCGTGCACCGCTATCCGGATCACGACTGGAGCACCTTGTGACCGAGCCTTCCGGGGAGACCGCGCCCGAGGCCGCGCAGCCCACCGAGGACCCGCAGGAGGAAGCCCCCGAGGCCCAGACCCGGACCGACGTCCCGGGCGCTCCCGAGGCACCCGCCGCACCCGGGGAGCCGGACGCGACCGAGGAGCCCCGGGCGACCGAGGAGCCGGCCGCCGACGAGGAACCTGGGGCCCGTGAGGAGCCGGACGCCGACGAGGAGTCGGAGGCCACCGAGGAGCCGGAGGCCGGTGAAGAGCCGGAGGCCGGGGAGGAGCCGGGGTCGGCCGGGGTGGACGTCGCCGCGTCCGAGTCCGGGGCCGGCGGCACACCGGAGTTGAGCGAGGCGCAGGCCGAGTTGGCCGCGCAGCGGGAGCTGCGGGCGAGGATCGAGGCCCGGAAGGCCGACAAGGACGGCACCGTGTCGAGCGGTGCCAAGCTGAGCGGCACCGCGGCGGACCTGCTCGCGGCGGTGCGGGCCGTGGAGGGCGGCGCGGCCTCGGGCAGCGCGTTCTACGAGGCCCCGGAGCCCGCCCCGCGGCGCCCCGCGCCCGAGACCGTCCCGGCCGCGGTCGTACGGCCCCCGGCGCCCGAGCGGGCCGCCGCGCCGACGGCCGGCACCACGGCGGCCGTGCGGGAGGTACTGGCCAAGGGCGGCGCGCCGGAGGCCCTGGCCGGCCAGGTCGCCGCCGCCCTCGGCGAGAACGCGGCCGCGGCGCTGAGCGAGGACCCGTGGCAGCTGCTCGCGGTGTCCGGGGTGCGGCCGGAGCAGGCCGACGGCTTCGCGCGGGCGCTGCTCGGCGCCGCCTGCGGCCCCGACGACCCGCGCCGGACGGTGGCGCTGACCGTGTGGCTGCTGGAGCGGGCCGCGCTCCAGGGGCACACGGCGCTGGAGATCGAGGCCGTGCGCGCCGGACTGGCCGGGCACGCGGTCCCCGACCCGGAGCAGGCCGTGGAGACGGCCGTCTCCGAGGGGGCCGTCCTCGTGTTCCAGGAGGAGGAGACCGAGGAGCCGGAGTCCGACGAGGACGCGGATCCGTCCGAGGAGCCTTCGCGGCCCGCCGCCGAGGAGCCGGCCTCGCCCGTGCTGCTCGGGCTCGACCGGTACGCCCTGGCGGAGGAGAGCCTCGCGGACGGTCTCGCCCGCCTGGTCAAGACCGCGACGGCCGACACCTGGGAGGGCTCCGAACTCGAACGGGCCGCCGGCGCCCACGGTCTCGTCCTGCACACGGGCGGCGAGGCCTCCAGGGCCGAGCCGGTCGCGCTCGCCGAGGCCGCCGCCGCGCGGGGGCTCCGCGTCCTGGTCGCCGTCCACAGCGACGCCGGCCGGTACGCGCTCGGCGCGGCGGGGGCCGCCGCGGTGACGGTCGGTGGCCTGCTCGCGGGGACGGCCGGTCCCGGCCGTGACGAGGACGGCGCCTTCGCCCTGGACCTGCTGGTGGTGCTCGACGCGCCGCAGCTGGACGTGGAGACCGCCGCGGTGCTGGTCGAGTCCCTGCCGGACGGCTGCCGCCTGGTGCTGAGCGGCGACCCGGAGGTGCTGGGAGCGCCCGGCGCGGGCCGGGTCTTCGCCGACGCGCTCGCCGCCAGGGTCTGCCCCCGCGTCGCCTCCCGCCTCCCCGACCCGGGGCCGCTCGGCGAGCTGGTGTCGGGCATCGGCGTCGGGGAGCTGAACCAGGTCGAGGCCCCCGGCAAGGAGGTCGTGATCGTCCCCGTGCGGGACGCCGGCGAGGCCGTGCACCGTACGGTCCAGCTGGTGGCCGACTCGGTGCCCCGGGCCATCGGGGTGCCGGCCGAGCAGACCCAGGTGGTCACCGTCGGGCACGGCGGCTCCGCCGGCACGCGCGCGCTCAACGCCGCCCTCAAGCAGCGGCTCAGCCCCGGCCCCGGCCGGTTCGGCGGTTACGACCCCGGTGACCGGGTGGCGTACGCGCCGGTGCCGGGCCGGACGGTGACCGGGACCGTGCTGTCGGCCGACGCCGAGGGGCTGCGCCTGCGGTGCGGTGACGAGGAGGTCCGCGTACCCAAGGAGCGGGTGGAGGCGACGCTGCGGCACGGCTGGGCGCTCACCGCGCACCAGGCCGCCGGGACGCGCTGGCCCGCGGTCGTCGTCGTCCTGCCCGGCGACGCCGCCGGCGGTCTGAGCCGGCCGTGGGTGTACACGGCCTTCGGCCGGGCCGAGCGCCATCTGTCGGTCGTGCACGGCGTGGACCAGGCCCTGGCCCGCGCGGTGGCCGAGGGGGTGGCTCCGGAGCGTACGACGCGGCTGCGGCCGCTCCTGGAGGGACTGCTCGCCACGCCCGAGGAGTAGGACCGGGAACGGCGGAGGGCCGGGACAGCGCTCAGCGCGGTGTCCCGGCCCTCCACCGTTCGCTCAGGAACCGGCGCTCGCGTGCCGGTCCGCGCCGGCGACGGCCCTCGGCACGCGGGGCACGTCGTCTCCCTCTCCGTCGAAGCCCGGGTCCTCGTCCTCGTCCTCGTCCTCGTCCTCGTCGAAGACGGAGCTGACGTCGAAGCGGCACACGATGCGCTCGGGGTCGGCGTGATCGAAGGGTGCGCTGAGCCACTCCCCCGGTTCCGGGAGCTCGTCGGCGGCGGTGACCCACAGGGTGGAGTCGCCCTCCTCCAGGCCGAACTCCTTGTGGCGGGAGGCGATCTCGTCGGGCTCGTACTCGCCGAAGAGGACACCGAGCGCGGCCAGGGGCGAGGCACCGGCCCGCGCGGCCGCCCCGGTGGTCTCCTCGTCGCCGTCGAGCTCGGCGACGCGCCTGGCCTGGGCGAGCAGGCGCTGTGGTTCCGCCACGGCGTAGTCGCGGCGGATCAGGAGGCTGAGGGCATGGGGTTCGTCAGGTCCGGCGTACGGCGGCAGGGCACCGTCCGCCCCGGGGATCTCGAAGGGAGTGACCTCGTCGTAGCGGTCGTAGAGGAGCTCGTCGTACGCCTCGGCCGCCGTGGCGAGGGCGTTGAAGGCCTCGTAGACGGCCGTGTCGTCGTCTCCCGTGCGGAGTTCGACCGCCGCGAGGTGACGGTCCAGTGCGGTCTTGACCGCCTCGGCGGCGGCACGTACCTCGGCAGCGGTGGGCTGCGCAGCATCAGACATGGGACAGACGCTATCCGTACCAGGCCCGTGCCCGCACAATAGATGCGATGCCGGAATACGAATTTGTCGATGTGTACGTGCCGCGCGGTGTCTCCCGCAAGGAGGCGACGCGGCTCCTGACCGACCATGCCGAGTACGGACACTGGGAGTTGGACCGCCTCAGCCTGCACCGGGACGGAAGCCGCAGGGTGCGGCTCAAGCGCCGGATCATCCGACAGATCCGGGCGACCTGGTAGGCGACGAGAGAAGGGGCCCCGCGATGCGCGGGGCCCCTGTGCGTGATGCGTTTCATACGGGGAGCGGCGGCTCAGGCGGCGCCGCGGGTCCGGCGGTAGATCAGCGAACCCGCGAGCAGCAGCCCCGCACCGGCCGGGACGATCACCCCGAGCGGACCGGCTCCGGTCTCGGCGAGCTCCTCGGTGGCGCGGGGCGGCGTGACCCCGTTGGGACCGGGCGTGTTCGGCCCACCTTCGGTGCCGGGGGGCGTACCCGGCGTACCGGGCGTACCGGGGGTGCCGGGGGTGCCGGGGTTACCAGGAGTGCCGGGGTTGCCCGGGTTCCCAGGGTTGCCCGGGTTCCCAGGGTTGCCCGGGTTCCCGGGGTTCCCGGGATTGCCGGGGTTCCCGGGATTGCCCGGGTTGCCAGGGTTCCCGGGGTTGCCAGGGTTCCCGGGGTTGCCCGGCTCCTCCTCCCCGTAGCCCGTGTCGCCGCCGCCGTTCCCGCAGTCGTTGTCCGCGACGGCGTTGCCGAGGCCGACGCCGGTGAAGCTGTTGCCGCAGACGTTGACGGGGACGTCGACCGGCACCTGGACGGTGTTGCCGGAACCCACGCCGGGAGAGTCACTGGTGTGCCCGCTCGCGGAGGAGCCGCTTCCGTAGCCGGACCCGTTGGCACAGTTGTTGCCCATCGCCGGATTCATCAATCCGACGACGTTGACGGTGTTTCCGCAGGCGTTCACCGGTACGTGCACCGGGACCTGTACGGAATTTCCGGACGCGACGCCCGGTGAATTCGTGGCCGTACCGTTCGCTCCGGAATCGGCGTGCGCATAACCGCCTCCGACGGCGGCGAAAACGCCTCCGGCGGCCGCCACGGTGATAAGACCCTTGCGCGTGACCTGTCGCATAGCTGTTCCCTGCTGCTCGACTTCGAAAGAGTGCCACCGGGCGGGAAACCCGGGGCGGAAATGGCCACCGGCCCCGGAGTGCATGGCACGCACTCCGGGGCCGGACCGGCTCACACCCTCACGGGGCGAGGCTCAACGTCAGGCGTTGACGCAGGTGTTGCCGAAGGCGGGGTTCAGCAGCCCGATCACGGAGACCGTGTTGCCGCACACGTTCACGGGGACGTGAACCGGCACCTGGACGACGTTGCCCGAGAGGACACCGGGGGAACCGATGGCGGCACCCTGGGCACCCGCGTCGGCAACGGCCATGCCCGCACCCGCGAGAACGAGACCGCCCGTGGCAGCCGCAGCAGCGACGACCTTCTTGATCATTATTCCTCCTAGTTGGAAATGCGGCCCCAGCCGCGGACCGCACACCTGTAACGAGGGGGAATGGTGGGGGCTACGAGCCCCCGTGTTCATTCACTCTTTCCGGTCACATGCAAACGCACGGACGAATTCGGGGGGCTCCATCGGCAGGTCGTCAGCAGGCGTCGATGAAGCGGTCCAGGACGCGGACGCCGAACTTCAGGCCGTCGACCGGCACCCGCTCGTCGACGCCGTGGAACATGCCGGCGAAGTCGAGCTCCGGCGGCAGCTGGAGCGGGGCGAAGCCGAAGCAGCGGATGCCGAGGTCGTCGAAGGACTTGGCGTCGGTGCCGCCGGAGAGCATGTACGGCACGGCGCGGGCGATCGGGTCCTCGGCTCGCAGCGCCAGCTGCATGGCGTCGACCAGGGCGCCGTCGAAGCTGGTCTCCAGGGCCTTGTCGCCGTGCACGTCCTCGCGCTTCACGCGGGGGCCGAGGATCCGGTCGAGGTCGGCCAGGAACTCCTGCTCGTACCCGGGCAGGAAGCGGCCGTCGACGTGCGCCGTGGCCTGGCCGGGGATCACGTTCACCTTGTAGCCGGCGCCGAGCATGGTCGGGGCGGCGGAGTTCCGCAGGGTGGCGCCGACCATCTTGGCGATGCCGCCGAGCTTGGCGAGGGTGCCGTCCATGTCCTCGGGGTCGAGCGGGGTGCCCAGCGCGTCCGAGAGCTCGTCCAGGAACGACCGCACGGTCTTGGTGACCCTCACCGGCCACTGGTGGCGGCCGAGGCGGCCCACGGCCTCACAGAGCTCGGTGATGGCGTTGTCGTCGTTCGTCATCGAGCCGTGGCCCGCGGTGCCCTCGACGGTCAGCCGCATCCAGTGCATGCCCTTCTGGGCCGTCTCGACCAGGTAGAGCCGCAGGTTCTCGTTGACCGTGAACGAGAAGCCGCCGACCTCGCCGATCGCCTCGGTGACCCCGTCGAAGAGGTCCCGGTGCTTGTCGACGAGGTACCGGGCGCCGTACGTGCCGCCGGCCTCCTCGTCGGCGAGGAAGGCGAGGACGATGTCGCGCGGGGGCTTGCGGCCGCTGCGCAGCCGGTCCCGTACGACCGCGAGGGTCATCGCGTCCATGTCCTTCATGTCGACGGCCCCGCGGCCCCACACGCACCCGTCGGCGACCTCGCCGGAGAAGGGGTGGTGCGTCCAGTCCTCGGCATTGGCCGGAACCACGTCGGTGTGCCCGTGGATGAGCAGGGCCGGCTTCGACGGGTCCTCGCCCTCGATGCGGGCCACGGTGGAGGCCCGCCCCCTGTGCGACTCGATGATCTTCGGCTCGAGCCCGACCTCCGCGAGCTTCTCGGCGACGTACTCGGCCGCCGCCCGCTCACCCGGGCCCGAGTGGTCGCCGTAGTTGCTGGTGTCGATCCGGATGAGATCGCGGCAGAGGTCGACGACCTCGTCCTCGCCCCTGACGCCCTGGCCCGTCTTCGACTCGCTCACGCTGCTTCCTCTCACTACGTGCCCCACGTACTTGCCGGCCGGTCGCCCCCATCCTCCCGCGTGCCCCCCTCACCCCCCAAGGGCGCCCGTCGGCCGACATGCGGACGTCACATGACACCGGCTGACCTGGGGGTGGTGATCGACCCCCTCAGATCTTTGCTATTGTTCTGTTCGTCGGAAGGGCCGAGCGGCCAAGAAGACGAAACACCTAGTCCGGGTGGCGGAATGGCAGACGCGCTAGCTTGAGGTGCTAGTGCCCTTTATCGGGCGTGGGGGTTCAAGTCCCCCCTCGGACACCAGCGAAAGACCCCACATCATGTGGGGTCTTTCTCGTTACGGCGGTAGGACCCGGTGCGACGCAGAACCAAGGCCCCTTCTTCCCCTCTCCCCCAGCGGGACGGGATCGATCCCGTGCGGGTGCGGCTGCCGGAGGACCCCGAGGGGGTCTGGGGGACCGTCCGGGAGCATCTGCTCGACCGGTACGCGGGCGCGATCGGCGCCGGGCGGGTCGAGGCGATGCTGCTGAGTGGCCGGTTCGTGGGGGTCGACGGCCCCGTGCGCGGGGACGAGCCGTACGCCGCGGGGCGGTACGTCTGGTTCCACCGGGACTTTCCCGTGGAGACCGCGGTGCCGTTCCCGATCGGGGTGGTGCACCGCGACGAGCGGATCGTGGTGGTGGACAAGCCGCACTTCCTGGCCACGATGCCGCGGGGGCGGCATGTGACGGAGACGGCGCTGGCGCGGCTGCGGAGGGACCTCGGCATGCCGCGGCTGCAGCCTGCGCACCGGCTGGACCGGCTGACGGCGGGGCTGGTGCTGTTCGTGGTGCGGGAGGAGGACCGGGGGGCGTATCAGACGCTGTTCCGGGACCGGGCGGTGCGCAAGGAGTACGAGGCGGTGGCCGCGTACGAGCCGGGGCTGAAGCTGCCGGTGACGGTGCGGAGCCGGATCGAGAAGGAGCGCGGGGTGATGGCGGCCCGGGAGGTGGCGGGCGAGCCGAACGCGGAGAGCCGGATAGCGCTGGTGGAGCGGGCGGGCGGTCTCGGGCGGTACCGGCTGGAGCCGGTGACCGGGCGGACCCATCAGCTGCGGGTGCACATGAACGCGCTCGGGCTGCCGATCCTGCACGATCCGGTGTATCCGGTGGTGCGTGAGGACGGGCCGGAGGACTTCGGACGGCCGCTGCAACTGCTGGCGCGGACGCTGGAGTTCACCGACCCGTTCACGGGTGGGGAGATGCGGTTCGAGAGCCGGCTGGCTCTCAGTGGCCTCGGTTGATCCACTCCTGGAGGTGCGGGGCCTCGGCCCCGATCGTGGTGGTGTCGCCGTGTCCGGTGCGGACCACCGTCTCCGGCGGGAGGGTCAGCAGCTTCCCGCGGATCGAGTCGACGATCGTCGGGAAGTCGGAGAAGGAGCGGCCGGTGGCGCCGGGGCCGCCCTGGAAGAGGGTGTCGCCGGTGAAGACCGTGCCGAGGTCGGGGGCGTACAGGCTGACCGCGCCGGGGGCGTGGCCCGGTGTGTGCAGGACGCGCAGGTCGGTGCCGGCGATGGTGAGGACCTGACCGTCGGCGAGGTCGCCGTCGGGGCTGTGGTCGGGGTGGGTCTGCTTCCAGAGCGGCTGGTCGGCGGGGTGGAGCAGGATGCGGGCGCCGGTGGCGGCCGCGAGCGCCGGGGCCGCGTCGATGTGGTCGTCGTGGGCGTGGGTGCAGACGATCGCGCGGAGGGTGCGGCCGTCGAGGGCGGCGAGGATGGCGTCGGCGTCGTGGGCGGCGTCGATGACGATGGCCTCGGTGTCGTCGCCGACGATCCAGACGTTGTTGTCGACGTCCCAGGTGCCGCCGTCGAGGCTGAAGGTGCCGGAGGTGACCAGGTGGTCGATGCGGGCGGTCATCACAGCACCACCACCGAGCGGAGGACGTCGCCCTCGTGCATGCGGGCGAAGGCCTTCTCGACGTCGCCGAGGCCGATGGTCTCGGTGACGAAGGCGGCGAGGTCGATGCGGCCCTGCTGGTGCAGGTCGATGAGCATCGGGAAGTCGCGGGAGGGCAGGCAGTCGCCGTACCAGGAGGACTTGAGGGCGCCGCCGCGGCCGAAGACGTCGAGGAGGGGGAGTTCGAGCTTCATCTCGGGGGTGGGGACGCCGACGAGGACGACGGTGCCGGCGAGGTCGCGGGCGTAGAAGGCCTGCCGGTACGTCTCCGGGCGGCCGACGGCCTCGATGACGACGTCGGCGCCGAAGCCGCCGGTGAGTTCGCGGATGGCCTCGACGGCGTCGGCGGAACGGGAGTTGACGGTGTGGGTGGCGCCCATCCCCTTCGCGGTCTCCAGCTTCCGGTCGTCGATGTCGACGGCGATGATCTTCGCGGCTCCGGCGAGGCGGGAGCCGACGATCGCCGCGTCGCCGACGCCGCCGCAGCCGATGACGGCGACGGTGTCGCCGCGGCCGACGTTCCCGGTGTTGATGGCGGCGCCGATGCCGGCCATGACGCCGCAGCCGAGGAGGCCCGCGACCTCGGGGGCGACGGCGGGGTCGACCTTGGTGCACTGGCCGGCGGCGACGAGGGTCTTCTCGGCGAAGGCGCCGATGCCGAGGGCCGGGGAGAGCTCCGTGCCGTCGAGGAGGGTCATCCGCTGCTTCGCGTTGTGGGTGGCGAAGCAGTACCAGGGGCGGCCGCGCAGACAGGCGCGGCAGGTGCCGCACACGGCGCGCCAGTTGAGGACGACGAAGTCGCCGGGGGTGACGTCGGTGACGCCCTCGCCGACCGACTCGACGATTCCGGCGGCCTCGTGGCCGAGCAGGAAGGGGAACTCGTCGTTGATGGCGCCCTGCTTGTAGTGGAGATCGGTGTGGCAGACGCCGCAGGCCTGGATCTTCACGACGGCCTCGCCGGGGCCGGGGTCGGGGATGACGATGGTCTCGACCCGTACCGGTTCGTTCCTGCCGGGGGCGATGACCCCCTGGACGTGCTGCGGCATCGCGAACTTCCTTTTCTCCGACCGGATCTTGTAAGCCTCTTGCGTACCACTATCTCCTGACAAAAGGCGAGACCCCCGCAGGCCGTGCCCGCGGGGGTCCCGCCGTTCCCGTGGAGGGGGTCAGTCCTGGTGCGTCCCCGCGGTCGCGCGGACCCGTCGGCGGACCAGGAACCAGCCGCCGGTGAGCGCGGCCGCGATGAGCGGCAGGCAGTTCACGGTGGTGCGGCTGATGCCGCCGTCCATCCACATCAGGACGAGGACGGAGGCGAGGAAGGCGATGGTCACGATCTGGGTGTACGGGGCCCAGGGGAGGTTGTAGCCGGGGCGGGTGAGCTTGCCCTGCTCGGCGCTGCGCCAGAAGAGCAGCGAGCAGAGCATGATCATGGCCCAGGTGCCGATGATGCCGATGGAGGCGAAGTTGAGGACCAGCTCGAAGGCCTCGCCCGGCATGACGTAGTTGAGGCCGACGCCGAGGACGCCGAAGGCCGCGGTGAGCAGGATGCCGCCGTAGGGGACGCCGCCCTTGTTCATGACGCCGGTGAACTTGGGCGCGGAGCCGGCGAGCGACATGGAGCGCAGGATGCGGCCGGTGGAGTACAGGCCGGAGTTGAGGCTGGAGAGGGCGGCGGTGAGGACGACGAGGTTCATCACGCCGGCGGCACCGGGGATGCCCAGCTTGTCGAAGACGGTGACGAAGGGGCTCTGGTCGCCGGAGTAGGCCGTGTACGGCAGGAGCAGGGCGAGCAGGACCACCGAGCCGACGTAGAAGAGGCCCACGCGCCACATGATCGAGTTGATCGCCTTCGGCATGATCTTCTCGGGGTTCTCGGTCTCGCCGGCGGCGACGCCGCAGAGCTCGACGGAGGCGTAGGCGAAGACGACGCCCTGGATGAGGAGCAGCATCGGCATCATGCCGTTGGGGAAGATGCCGCCGTTGTCCGTGATGTTGGCGAGGCCGGGGGTGTGGCCGCCGACGTCGTGCGAGGTCACGATGAGGAAGATGCCGACGAGCATGAAGGCGACCAGGGCGGCGACCTTGATGATCGCGAACCAGAACTCCATCTCGCCGAAGTACTTCACGGAGATGAGGTTGGCGGCGAGGACCACCGCGAGGGCGATCAGGGCCAGGATCCACTGGGGGACGTCGCTGAACATCGACCAGAAGTGGGCGTAGGTGGCGGCCGCGGTGATGTCGGCGACGGCGGTGGTGGACCAGTTGAGGAAGTAGAGCCAGCCGGCCGTGTAGGCGCCCTTCTCGCCCATGAACTCACGGGCGTAGGAGACGAAGGCGCCCGAGGAGGGGCGGTAGAGCACGAGTTCGCCGAGGGCGCGCACCACGAAGAAGGCGAAGACGCCGCAGACCGCGTAGGCGATGAAGAGGGAGGGTCCCGCCTGGGACATCCGGCCGCCCGCGCCCAGGAAGAGGCCGGTGCCGATGGCGCCGCCGATGGCGATCATGTTGATGTGCCGGGACTTGAGGTCCTTGCGGTATCCGGCGTCGCCTGCGTCGACGTGGGGGGCGGCGGCCGGGTTCGCCGCGGTGGCGGACAGCGGCTCGGCCGCGATGACGCGGTCAGTCATGGAGTTGTTCGCCTTCGTGAGGGGGAGCTGTGCGGTGCCCGGCCGTGCCCCGTGGGGGGTTTCCCCGGCACGGCCAGCGCACATCCTCACGGCAGGGGATGCCGATGACAGTGGCGCATGTCACTGAACGCCCATTCTTGAGCTAGTTCAGAGCTTTACGGAGCCAGTACGTCCAGTTCCTGGAGGGCTCCGACCGCGATCTGCCGGGTCAGCTCCTCGGCGCGGGCCGCGTTCCGCTCCCGCACGGCCTCGGCGACCTGGACGTGGAGGGTGACGGCGGCCGGGTCGGGGTCCTCGAACATGACGTGGTGGTGGGTGCGGCCGGTGAGGACCTCGGCGACGACGTCGCCGAGGCGGGCGAACATCTCGTTGCCGGAGGCGTTGAGGACGACCCGGTGGAACGCGATGTCGTGCACGAGGTACTCCTCCAGGCGCCGGCCGCGCGAGGTGGCGACCATTCCGAGGGCCTGCTCGGTGAGCTCGCGGCACTGGTCGGGGGTGGCGTTGTGGGCGGCCAGGCCGGCGGCGACGGGTTCGACGGCCGAGCGGAGCACGGTGAGCGAGCGGAGCTGGCGGGGCCGGTCCGCACCGGCCAGGCGCCAGCGGATGACCTGGGGGTCGTACACGTTCCAGCTGGCGGTGGGGAGGACGGTCACGCCGACGCGGCGGCGCGACTCGACGAGGTGCATGGACTCCAGGACGCGGACGACCTCGCGGACCACGGTCCGGGAGACGTCGAAGCGCTGGGCGAGCTCGTCGGTGCGCAGCACGGTGCCCGGCGGGTACTCCCCCGCGGTGATCGCGAGGCCCAGGGTGGCCAGGACGTGTGAGTGCAGCCCCTGGGCCGGTGTCGTCATGGTGATCAGCCTATGCGCGCGGGTCGGTGTGATCACACCCGGGAATTAAAAGTACGACTTTTATGTCACAGCCTCTTGAATACGTCGTACTCAATGGGTTTCATGAGCGCGACGGATTCACCGAATCGATGTCGATGAAGACAGCGAGGCACCCCCCATGAGCACCACCCCCCTCACCGCACCCCCGGTCGTCGTCGTGATGGGCGTCGCCGGGACCGGCAAGACCACCATCGGTCCGCTGGTCGCGGAGGCCCTCGGCCTGCCGTACGCGGAGGGCGACGACTTCCACCCGTCGGCGAACGTCGCCAAGATGTCGGCCGGCGTCCCGCTGGACGACGCGGACCGGGGGCCCTGGCTGGACGCCATCGGAGAGTGGGCCCACGGCCGGGCCGGGCTCGGCGGAGTGGTGAGCAGCTCCGCGCTGAAGCGGACCTACCGGGACCGGCTGCGTGCCGCGGCGCCCGGGGTCGTCTTCCTGCATCTGACCGGTGACCGGGAGCTGATCGAGTCGCGGATGGCCGCGCGCAAGGGCCACTTCATGCCCACCGCGCTCCTCGACTCCCAGTTCGCCACCCTGCAGCCGCTGCAGGACGACGAGGCCGGCGTCGCCGTCGACGTCTCCGGCACCCCGGAGGAGATCGCCGTCCGCGCCGTCACCGCGCTGCGCGGCCTGCCCGGCTGACCTCTTCCGTCCCCCCGTACCCCCGTCCCCCTCACTCCTGCCCGTACGAAGGACCCACCGTGCCCAGTCTCAGTGTCGAGATCCTGGCAGCGGACGCCGCCGAACCGATCACCTCGGCAGGCAACGCCCAGCTCGGGATCGCCGTGCTCGCCGGCATCGCCGTCATCGTCCTGCTCATCACCAAGTTCAAGATGCACGCGTTCCTGGCGCTGACCATCGGGTCGCTCGCGCTCGGCGCGTTCGCCGGTGCGCCGCTCGCCGCCACCATCAAGTCGTTCAGCACGGGACTCGGCAACACCGTGGCCGGCGTGGGCGTGCTCATCGCGCTCGGCGCGATCCTCGGGAAGCTGCTCGCCGACTCCGGCGGCGCCGACCAGATCGTCGACACGATCCTGGCGAAGACCGGCAAGCGCGCCATGCCGTGGGCGATGGTCCTGATCGCCTCCGTGATCGGCCTGCCGCTCTTCTTCGAGGTCGGCATCGTTCTGCTGATCCCGGTCGTGCTCATGGTCGCCAAGCGCGGCAACTACTCGCTGATGCGGATCGGCATCCCGGCCCTGGCCGGCCTCTCCGTGATGCACGGTCTGATCCCGCCGCACCCCGGCCCGCTCGTCGCGATCGACGCGGTCGGCGCCAACCTGGGCGTGACGCTGGCACTCGGCCTGGTCGTCGCCGTCCCGACGGTGATCATCGCCGGTCCGGTCTTCTCCAAGTACGCCGCCCGCTGGGTGGACATCCAGGCCCCCGAGAACATGATCCCGGCGCGGCCCTCCGAGGACCTGGAGAAGCGCCCGAGCTTCGGCGCCACCGTCGCGACCATCCTGCTGCCCGTCGTCCTGATGCTGGTCAAGGCTCTCGTCGACATCGTGGTCGACGACCCCGAGAACGGCGTGCAGAAGGTCACCGACGTCATCGGCTCGCCACTGATCGCCCTGCTCGCGGCCGTCATAGTCGGCATGTTCACACTGGGCCGGGCGGCCGGCTTCACCAAGGAGCAGCTGTCCTCCACCGTCGAGAAGTCCCTCGCCCCCATCGCCGGCATCCTGCTGATCGTCGGCGCGGGCGGCGGCTTCAAGCAGACCCTGATCGACATCGGCGTCGGCCAGATGATCCTCGACTTCTCGAAGAGCTGGTCGATCCCGGCCCTGCTGCTCGCCTGGCTGATCGCGGTCGCGATCCGGCTCGCGACCGGCTCGGCCACGGTGGCGACGATCTCCGCGGCCGGCCTGGTCGCCCCGCTCGCCGAGGGCATGTCGACCGGTGAGGTGTCGCTGCTCGTGCTCGCGATCGGTGCCGGCTCGCTGTTCTTCAGCCACGTCAACGACGCCGGGTTCTGGCTGGTGAAGGAGTACTTCGGCATGGACGTCGGCCAGACGATCAAGACCTGGTCGGTGATGGAGACGATCATCTCGGTGGTCGGCATCGTGTTCGTCCTGCTGCTGTCGCTGGTGCTGTAGCTCCGGCGGGCACACCAAGGGCCCCGGACGTCCGCAGGGACGGTCCGGGGCCCTTCGCCGTGCTCAGCCCCGCAGCAGGCCCAGGACCTTGCCTCCGAGCTCCAGGGCCTCGCCCGGCGAGTCGACCGACTGCTGGAGGTCGACGAAGCATCCGTCCGCTCCGGTGTCGCGCACTCCCGACAGGACGGCGGCGATCGCGTCCGCCGTGGCGCCGGGTGCGGGGTTGTGGCGGATCTGCCGGCGCAGCGCCCCCGGGTCGCGGCCCGCCTCCTCCGCGGCGTGCCGGGCCACGTCCCACAGGCCCTCGGCGGCTCCGGGCGGCAGGACGGCGCCGACCCAGCCGGCGGCCCGGCGGCCGACCCGGCGCAGGGCGGCCGGGCTGAAGCCGCCGAGGTAGACGGGCGGGCCGGCGGGCTGGACGGGGCGGAGGCCGACGTACGAGGCGGGGATCGTCCAGTGGGGTCCCTCGTGGCCGAACTCCTCCCGGGTCCAGATGCCGTCGAGGACGTCGAGCAGCTCGTCGAGGAGGGCGCCGCGCCTGCCGAAGTCGGCGCCGACGGCGGTGTACTCGTCCCGCAGCCACCCGATGCCGAGACCGACGTCGAGGCGACCGCCGCTGACCTGGTCGAGCGAGGTGAGAGAGCGGGCGAGCAGGGCCGGCGGGTACCAGGGGCCGTTGAGGGTGCTCATGCCGAGCCGGGCGCGGGAGGTCGCGCCGGCGGCGACGGTGAGCACGGTCAGCGGGTCGAGGAAGGTCTTGTACTGGTGGGGGTAGGGGTTCTCCGGCGTATGTCCCGGATAGAGGTCGCTGGGGGCCACGGGGGTCAGGGCGCGGTCGCCGACCCAGAACGAGTCGAACCCGGCGTCCTCGGCGTCCCGCGCGAAGCCCGCGATGCGGTCGGCGCGGGCGTGCGTGCCGTACTGGGGCAGTGCGATGCCTATCTCCATGGCCTCATCCTGGGCAGCGGGGCGGCCCGCGACACGACGGGCTCGGCGTGTGACCCCCGCCACACGCCCCCTTCGCGCGGGTCCGTGCCCCGTCTACCCGCCGCCGACACGGCCCCTGCGTGCGGTCGGCCGACACGGCCCGCACCGTCGGCCGACCGCACGCACGGCCCGCACCGTCAGCTCAGCGCCTTCGCCGCCGCGCGGCCCGCCGCCCTTCCCGAGAAGATGCAGCCGCCGAGGAAGGTGCCTTCGAGGGAGCGGTAGCCGTGGACGCCTCCGCCGCCGAAGCCGGCCGCCTCCCCCGCCGCGTACACGCCGTCCAGGGGCTCACCGGTGGCCGTCAGGACGCGGGAGTCGAGGTCGGTCTGCAGGCCGCCCAGGGACTTGCGGGTCAGGATGTTGAGGCGTACGGCGATCAGCGGGCCCGCCTTGGGGTCGAGGATGCGGTGCGGGGCGGCCGTACGGATCAGCTTGTCGCCGAGGTACTTGCGGGCGCCGCGGATCGCGGTCACCTGGAGGTCCTTGGTGAAGGGGTTGGCGATCTCGCGGTCGCGGGCGGTGATCTCGCGCCGGAGGGCGTCCTCGTCGATCAGCGGCTCGTCGGTGAGCGCGTTCATGCCGCGGACGAGGGCGGAGAGGTCGTTCTCGACGACGAAGTCGACGCCCCGGTCCATGAAGGCCTGGACGGGCGCGGGCACGTCGGCGCGGGCGCGGCCGAGGACGTCGCGGACGGACTTGCCGGTGAGGTCGGGGTTCTGTTCGGAGCCGGAGAGGGCGAACTCCTTGCCGATGATGCGCTTGTCGAGGACGAACCAGGTGTGGTCGTGGCCGGTCCGCATGATGTGTTCGAGGGTGCCGAGGGTGTCGAAGCCGGGGAAGAGCGGGACGGGCAGCCGCTTGCCGGTCGCGTCGAGCCACAGGCTGGACGGGCCGGGGAGGATGCGGATGCCGTGCCGGGCCCAGATCGGGTTCCAGTTCTCGATGCCCTCGGTGTAGTGCCACATCCGGTCGCGGTTGATGTGGTGGGCGCCGGCCTTCTCGGCGATGCCGAGCATGAGGCCGTCGACGTGGGCGGGGACGCCGGAGAGCATGCGGGCGGGCGGGGTGCCGAGGCGGGCGGGCCACTGGGCCCGGACCAGGTCGTGGTTGCCGCCGATGCCGCCCGAGGTGACGATCACGGCCTGGGCTCGCAGCTCGAAGGAACCGGTGGCCTCGCGGCTGCTGGCGGTGCCGCGGGCGGCGGTGGAGGGTTCCAGGATCTCGCCGGTGACGGTGTCGACGGCTCCGCCGGTGCGGCCGAGTGCGGTCACGCGGTGGCGGAAGCGCAGCTGGACCAGGCCGCGGGCGACGCCTTCGCGGACCCGCCGCTCGAAGGGGGCGACGAGGCCGGGGCCGGTGCCCCAGGTGATGTGGAAGCGGGGTACGGAGTTGCCGTGGCCGTTGGCGTCGTAGCCGCCGCGCTCGGCCCAGCCGACGACGGGGAAGAAGCGCACCCCGCGCGCGTGGAGCCAGGAACGCTTCTCGCCGGCGGCGAAGTCGACGTACGCCTCGGCCCACTTCTTCGGCCAGTGGTCCTCGGTCCGGTCGAAGCCGGCGGTGCCGTACCAGTCCTGGAGGGCGAGCTCGTGGCTGTCCTTGACGCGCATCCGGCGCTGCTCGGGCGAGTCGACGAGGAAGAGTCCGCCGAAGGACCAGTGGGCCTGGCCGCCGAGGGACTGCTCGGGTTCCTGGTCGAGGAGGATCACGGTGCGGCCGGCGTCGACCAGCTCGGCGGTGGCGACGAGGCCGGCGAGACCGGCCCCGATCACGATCACATCAGCGTCGTAGGACATGGACCGCATCTTGGATACACGGATGTATCGAGTCAACCGTTTCGCCTCGTCCGTGGCACTCCCGTTTCCTAATGTCGAGCATTAATATGAAGGTATGGCACGAACGTCAGGGCCTGAGACCCGGGAGAAACTGATCCGCGCGGCAGAGGAACTCTTCGCCGCCCGGGGCGTCGACGGCGCGCAACTGCGGGACGTCGTGGCCCTCGCCGGACAGGCGAACCCGTCCGCCGTGCAGTACCACTTCGGCTCGCGCGCCGGACTGCTCGACGCGGTGATGGCCGGCCGCCAGCTGCGTACGGAACAGATCCTCGCCCCCCTCTTCGAGCAGGCGGGCGACGACCTCAAGGAACTGGTCGCCGCCCTCGTCACCGCCGAGGCGAGCGAGCTGGGGACCGACCGGGGCCGTCGCTGCCTGCGGATCTCCGCCCAGCTCAGCCACGAGAGCGGCGTGCGCACCCGCACCCCGCACCCCGCGCTCGCCGGCACCGTCTACTGGCGCCTGATCGAACGGGTCGCGGACCGGCTCGCCGCCCTCGGGCTGCCCGAGCCGCTGCTCCTGGAGCGCCTCGACCTGGCGCTCACCGTGGTGGGCGCGGCCATGGCGGACCGGGCCCGGCAGTACCTCGACGGCTCCGAACCCCTCACCGGCGAGGCGCTCTTCCTCGCCGATCTCGTCGAGACGACCACCGCGCTTCTCCGGGCCGCACAGCCCCGGAGCGTCTGAAGCACCCCGAAGGGACCTTCCATGAACGACCTCACCGGCAAGACCGTGCTCATCACCGGCGGCGCCCGAGGCCTGGGCGCCGAGGCCGCCCGGCAGGCCGTGGCCGCCGGAGCCAACGTCGTCGTCACCGACGTCCTGGACGAGGACGGCAAGGCGACCGCCGACGCGCTCGGCGAGCGGGCGCGGTTCTTCCACCACGACGTGACCTCCGAGGAGGAGTGGGCGGCGGCCGTCGCCTACGCGGTGGCGGAGTTCGGCGGACTGCACGGCCTGGTGAACAACGCGGGCATCTCCACCGGCGCGTTCCTGGAGACGGAGTCCGTCGAGCACTTCCGCAAGGTCCTCGACATCAACCTGACCGGCGTCTTCATCGGCATGAAGGCCGCGATACCGGCGATGAAGGAGGCCGGTGGCGGCTCGATCGTCAACATCTCCTCGGCCGCCGGCCTGATGGGGCTGGCCCTGACCGCCGGCTACGGCGCCTCCAAGTGGGGCGTGCGCGGCCTGACCAAGATCGGGGCGGTGGAGCTCGGCACGGCGAAGATCCGCGTCAACTCCGTCCACCCTGGCATGACGTACACCCCGATGACGGCCTCCGTCGGCATCGAGCGCGGCGAGGGCAAGTACCCGAACACGCCCATGGGCCGGGTCGGCGAGGCCGACGAGATCGCCGGCGCGGTCGTCTTCCTGCTCTCCGACTCCGCCTCGTACGTGACCGGTGCCGAGCTGGCGGTCGACGGCGGCTGGACCACCGGCCCGACGGTCAAGTACGTCATGGGGCAGTGAGCCGCACGCCGCCGGGGCCGGGAGGCCCCGGCGGGCGGTGACGCGGCCACCGGCCGCGCGGCAGGCCCTGGTTGGATGACGGCATGAGTGCCACTGAAGAGATTCTCGACGTCGTCGACGAGCACGACCGGGTGGTCGGACAGGCGCCGCGCGGCGAGGTGTACGCGCGGGGTCTGATCCACCGCTGCGTCTTCATCCGGGTCCGGGACGCCGAGGGCCGCGTGTTCGTCCACCGCCGGACGCCGACGAAGCTGATCTTCCCCTCCCTGTACGACATGTTCGTGGGCGGCGTCGTCGGCGCGGGCGAGTCCTACGACGAGGCCGCGCTGCGCGAGGCCGAGGAGGAGCTCGGCGTCTCCGGGCTGCCCCGGCCCGAGCCGGTGACGAAGTTCCTGTACGACTCCGGGGGCGTGGCCGGCAAGTGGTGGTCGGCGGTGTACGACGTGCGCTGCGAGCTGCCGGTGGACCCCCAGGTCGAGGAGGTCGCCTGGCACGGCTTCCTCACGGACGACGAGGTGCGCGCGCGGCTCGGAACCTGGGAGTGGGTGCCGGACGGGCTCGCCGCGTACGAGGAGCTGCGGTCCCGTGAGGGCGGTACGGGCGGCCGGGCGGGCTGATCACCCGGCCGTTAGGGTGCACATGTGAGCGATTTCGTGCAGACCCTGCGGCTCTGGTTCGCGCCGCAGCGGGTCCGGGACGAGGGCGAGACCCCCGACTACCGTTTCTCCCTCGCCAACGAGCGGACCTTCCTGGCCTGGCTCCGGACCGCGCTCGCACTCGTCGGCGGCGGATTCGCCGTCGCCCAGTTCCTGCCCGACCTGCGCTGGGGGGTGCGCGTCGGGCTCGCGCTCGCGCTCCTCGCGGCCGGGGTGCTGTGCTCCCTGCGCGCGGTGAACCACTGGGTGCGCTGCGAGCGGGCGATGCGGCGCGGCGAGGACCTGCCCGGGTCCCGGTTCCCCGCGGTGCTGAGCCTCGCCGTGGCCGGCGTGGCGCTCACCATGGTGGTGCTCGTCGTCTTCGGCTGGGCCGGGCGGTGACCGCGGCCGGCGACGTCCGGGATCCCGGGCTCCAGCCGGAGCGGACCCGGCTCGCGTGGCGGCGTACGACCCTGTCGTGCACGGTCGTCGCGGTGCTGGCCGTGAAACTGACCGTCAGCGACGAGATCGGGGCGAAGGAGCTGACCGGGCTCGCGCTGTCGGCGCTGGTCTGGGTCGCGTTCCTGGCCGTGTCCCACCGCAGGATCCGCTCCCTCGGCACCGCGCGGCCCCTGCCTCTCTCCCACCGGGGCGCGCTGCTGGCGGCGATGTGCACGATCGCACTGGCCGTCTTCGGGGCGGCACTGATCTGGTGAGCCGTCCGGGCGGGCTCGGCCGGTCGCCCCGTCCGGTGCGTCGATCCGAGGCCCCGTGCCCAGCCTGACGGCGACGCTCGGTGAGTCGCCCCGACGGGCCCGTTCCATGAGCCGATCCGGGGGCGTGGGCCCTCGCGCCCCCGGATGCCCGAATCGCCTACCGATGGGTCCGGTCGCATACTGACGGCGTACAGCAGGCGGCCGGGGCCGAGCCGGGCTGTGCCCGCGCCCGTGGTCCTGCGGCCGTCGTCGTCGACGGCTGACCAGGGACCATGACCATGACCACCACCAGACCGACCGACCGCATACCGGGATTCCAAGGCGCCGTCGTGGGACCCGCCGACCCCGACTACGACACCGTCCGCCGGTGCTTCAACCGGGACCACGACCAGCATCCGGCCCTGATCGCGCGCTGCACGGGTCCCGAGGACGTACGCGCCGCACTCCGGTACGCCCGGGAGAACAGCCTCGGCGTCGCGGTGCGCGGCGGGGGCCACGCCACCGCCGGCTTCGCGTCCTGCGAGGGCGGGCTCGTCGTCGACACCAGCCCGATGAAGCACGTCGAGATCGACCCGGAGGCCCGCACCGGCCGCTTCGGCGCCGGCCTCACCTGGGGCGAACTGGACGCCGCCACCCAGGAGTTCGACCTGGCCGTGACCGGCGGGCGAGTGTCCGACACCGGGGTCGCGGGACTGACGCTCGGCAGCGGCTCCGGCTGGCTGGAACGGATGTACGGACCCTCCGCCTGGAACCTGGTGTCGGCGGAGGTGGTGACCGCCGACGGGCGGATCCTCCACACCGACGCGGAGGAGAACGCCGAGCTGTTCTGGGGCCTCCGGGGCGGCGGCGGCAACTTCGGCGTCATCACCGATTTCGGCTTCCGGCTCCATCCCGTCGGTCCCCTGCTGTACGCGGGAATGCTCCTCCACCCACGCTCGGCCGCCGGCCCGCTCGCGCGGTTCTACCGGGACTTCCTGGAGCAGGCACCCGACGAGGTCACCGGGGCCTTCGCCCTGGTCACCGCTCCGCCGGAGGAGTTCGTACCCGAAGAGGCGCGGGGCAAGCCGGCCTGCGCCGTGATCGTCGCGTACGTCGGCGACCCCGCGCGCGGCGAGGAGGCCCTGCGGCCGCTCGTCGAGTGGGGCGATCCCCTGGTCCGGATGGTCCGGCCCATGCCGTACACCGCCGTGCAGCGGATGCTCGACGACGGCACGCCCACCGGGGTCAGCGAGTACTTCAAGATCGACTACCTGCCCGAGCTTCCGGACGAGGCGATCGACACCGCGATCGCCCTGGCCGAGTCCATGGGTTCGCCGCTGACCCAGCTCATCTTCTGCCCCCTGGGCGGCGCCATGGACCGCCTCGACGGGGACGCCATGGCCCTCACCGTCCCGCCCACGAAGTGGGTCTACTTCTGCCTGGCCGTCTGGTGGGGCTCCGAGGACCGCCTGAATCACATCGCCTGGGCACGCGACCTCCACTCGGCGCTCCGCCCGTGGACGACCGGCACCTCCGTCCCCAACTTCATCCTCGCCGACGAGGGCGCCCGTCTGCGCTCCTCGTACGGCCCGGAGAAGTACGCCCGCCTCGTCGCGCTGAAGGACCGGTACGACCCCGGCAACGTCTTCGCCCTCAACCAGAACATTCCGCCGAGCGGGTGAGCGGGGGGCGTCAGGGCCTCAAGGTCTCAGGGCTTCAGGGCCTCAGGGCACCGTGACGACGACCTTGCCGTTGAGGCCGCCCTCGGCGTTGGCGCGCTGGGCGTCCGCCGCGCGTTCCAAGGGGAAGGTCCTGGCCACCCGCACCGACACGACGCCGTCGTCGACGAGGTCGGCGAGGACCGCGAGGTCGGTGGGGTCGGGCCGGACCCAGAAGTAGCGCCCGCCGAGCGCGAGGACCTCGCCGTCGGCGATCGACGCCAGGCGGCCGCCGGGCGCGAGCAGCCCGGCGGACAGCTTCAGGTACGGCCCGCCGATGGTGTCGAGAACGGCGTCCAGGCCCATCGGGGCCAAGGCCCGGACCCGGTCGGCGAAGGTCGCCTCGTCATAGCGGACCGGCTCGGCGCCGAGCGCCGCGACCTGTTCGAGCCCCGCCTCCCGTGCCGCGCCGATGACCCGGCAGCCCAGGTGCCTGGCGATCTGCACCGCCATCGAGCCGACCCCGCCCGCCGCCGCGTGCACGAGTACGGTGTCGCCGGCGCCGACCAGCAGCGCCTGGTGGAGCACCTGGTAGGCGGTCAGGCCGACCAGCGGCAGTGCCGCGGCCTCCTCGAAACCCACCGTGCGCGGTTTGCGGGCGAGCGTACGGACCGGGGCCGCGACGTACTCGGCGAAGGTGCCCCGGGACAAGAAGTCCTCGCGCACGTAACCCATCACCTCGTCGCCCTCGGTGAACTCGGGCACGGACACCCCGGTCCGGACGACCACCCCGGAGACGTCCCAGCCCGGAACGACCGGGAACACCGCCTCCATCATGCCGTCCAGGTACCCGGCCTGACACTTCCAGTCCACCGGGTTCACCGACGCCGCCCGGACCTTGACCAGGACCGCGTCCGGCCCCACCTTCGGCTCCGGTCGCTCCCCGTACTCCAGCACCTCGGGACCGCCGTACCGGCTGTAACTGATCGCCTTCATGCCTCCGACCCTGTGCGGAGGTACGGCACGCCGCAACTCGGACGAGGGCCGGTGACACGAGCCCGTGCGGACCCGTTCGTTCCGACTTCCCCCCGGGCAGGGACGGCTGGCACGCTTCGCCGTGTCCAATCGGGCTCTCAACCGGGGGAATCCCTTTGTCTGCCACCGATCCCTACGTCGTCGCCCTCGCGCCGAACGTCCACGCCTTCGTCCAGCCCGACGGCGGCTGGTGCCTGAACAACGCCGGCTTCCTCGGCGACGCCGGCGAATCCCTGCTCGTCGACACCGCCGCCACCGAACGCAGGGCACGACTCCTGCGCGAGGCCGTCCTCGCCCAAGGACTGCCCCTGCCGTCGACGATCGTCACCACGCACCACCACGGCGACCACACCTACGGCAACGGGGTCTTCCACCCCCAGGCGCGGATCGTCGGACACGAGAACTGCCGGGCCGAACAGCTCGCCGCCGGCCACCAGCTCCATCTCATCTGGCCGCAGACCGACTTCGGGCGCGTCGACATCCTCCCCCCGTCCCTCACCTACCACGACCGCCTCACCCTGTACGTCGGGGACATCGAAGTACGCGTGATCCACCCCGGCGCCGCCCACACCACCGGCGACTCCATCGTCCACCTCCCCGACCACGGCGTCGTCTTCACCGGCGACCTCGTCTTCCACGGCGGAACCCCGTTCCTCCCCATGGGATCCCTCACCGGCTCCCTGCGCGCCCTCGACCTCCTCCGCTCCCTCGACGCCCCCACCGTCGTCCCCGGCCACGGTCGCGTCACCGACCCCTCCGCCTACGACACCACCGAGCGCTACCTCCGCTGGATCCAAGAACTGGCCGCCGACGGCTACGCCAAGGGAGCCACCCCCCTGGAGACCGCCCGCGCCGCGGACCTCGGCGAATTCGCCGCCTGGCGCGAGAGCGAGCGGCTCGTCGCCAACCTCCACCGCGCCTACGCCGAACTGGAAGGACGCGAGGAAGGGGCGCCGCTGGATCCCGTCGCCGTGTTCGGCGACATGGCGGCGATGAACGGCGGCGTCCCAGTCGCCTGCCACGCCTGACCCCCAGGCTGCGCCCGGGCCCCCTCGCGGGCCCGCGCCCCGGCGCTGCGGGCTGTGCCCGCCCAGCCCGTTGTGGGCAATCGTTCCGCCGGGGCGGTGCCCACCCCACACCCGCCTCGTTGTGGGATGCGCCGCGCGCTGTGGGCCCGTGCGCCCGCGTTGTGGGCAATCGTTCCGCTGGGGCGGAACGGGTGGGCACAACGGACGGCGCCCCTTGCCGGGCCCAGGCTTCCGCGCCCGAGCCCGCACCCGGTGCGCACCGAGCTGTGGGTGCGGGTTCGGGCAACAGGGGCGGAGGCGCCGCCAAGGGCGCCGTCCCGTGTGCCCACCCGTCCCGCCCCAGCGGGACGATTGCCCACACAGGGGGTGGGTACGGCCCCACGCGCGCGGGCCCACACGGGGTGGGGCAACAGCCCAGGCAGGCGCAGGCCCACACGGGTGCGGGCCCCACAGGGCGGGACGATTGCCCACACGGGGGTGGGAGACGGGCGAAGGCCCACGGGGGCGCGGGCCCCACGCGGGCGCGGGCCACGGGTCGTAGGGGTGGGGGTTACCAGTGGGGTGGGGTCCAGGTGGGGTGGGTGGAGAGGATGGTGGCGGTGTCGTCGCGATCGCGGAGGGCGACGTCGGCGGTGAGCCACCGGCGGTGGAGCGCGGCGAGCGCCCGGCGGTCGAGCTGGACACCGAGGCCAGGGGCGTCGGAGACGGGGATGCGCCCGGCGCGGAAGACGGGGCGGGGGGTGACGACGTCCTCGGTCTGCCAGGGGTAGTGGGTGTCGCAGGCGTGGTGGAGCTCGGGGAGGGTGGCGGCGACCTGGGTCATGGCGGCGAGGCTGATGCCCAGGTGGGTGTTGGAGTGCATGGAGAGCCCGATGCCGTAGGTCCGGCAGAGCGCGGCGAGTTCGCGGGTGCGGTGGAGTCCGCCCCAGTAGTGGTGGTCGCAGAGGACGATCCGTACCGCGTCCTCCGCGAAGGCCTCGGGGATCTCCTCGAAGGTGGTCACGCACATGTTGGTGGCGAGCGGGACGTCCGTACGGGCGGCGATCTCGGCCATGGCGTCGGTGCCGCTCGCCGGGTCCTCCAGGTACTCGAGGACGTCCCGCAGTTCGTGTGCGACGGCGAGTGAGGTGTCCACGGACCAGGCGCCGTTGGGGTCGAGGCGGAGGGGGCGGCCGGGGAACGCCTCGGCGAGGGCGCGGATCGTGGCGATCTCCTGCTCGGGCGGGAACACCCCGCCCTTGAGTTTGAAGGAGCGGAAGCCGTGGAGGCGGTCGAAGCGGCGGGCCTGGGCGACGACGCCGGCCGGGTCGAGGGCGGCGCCCCAGTCGTCCGTGGGGCCGTCGCCGGGGTGGGCGGCCCAGCGGTGGAAGAGGTAGGCGCTGTACTCGACCGAGTCGCGGACCTTGCCGCCGAGGAGGGCGTGGACGGGCAGGCCGAGGGTCTTGCCGAGGGCGTCGAGGCAGGCGGTCTCGAAAGCGGAGACGACGGAGAGGCGGAGTTTGTCGGCGGTCCGCACGCCTCGCAGACCGGCGGCGTCGACCCCCGCCTCCGTGACCGGTGCATGCGGCGGTGACGACGACGCCCCTGCGTTCCTCTCCCCCGCCGCTGGTCTTCCCACTCCGGCCAATTCGAACAGCGCGTTCACGTCCGTGACCGGGTGGCCGGGGAGGGCGTCGGCCAGGGGGCGGGCGAGGTCCAGGTAGACGCGGTCGCCGTAGGTCTCGCCGAGGCCGGTGGTGCCGGCTCGGGTGATGACTTCGACGATGAGTCGGGGGGTGTAGGGCTGGTGGACGCCCTGGACGTTGAGGAGGGGAGGGTCGGAGATGAGGATCGGGGTGAGTCGGACCTCGTCGATGATCAGCATCGAATCCATATGTGAACTCTATTCAGACATGGGATCGAGGGCCAGGGTGCGGAGAGGTCTTTTCCGCCGCCGGCCTGGACGACATACCGACTGGTCGGTCATCATGAACGCCGACCGATGCCGACCCGGAGGTACGCACGCATGAGCTCCGCCCCGCCGCCAGGACTCGACCCCGAGCAGCTGCGCCGCTTCCTCGACCGTGAGAGGCCCGGGCTCGTGGCCGGTCCGCTCGAAGCGCGGTTGATCGAGGGCGGACGGTCGAACCTGACGTACGTCGTGAGCGACGGCACCGGCCGCTGGGTCGTGCGCCGGCCGCCGCTGGGGCACGTGCTCGCCACCGCGCACGACATGAGGCGCGAGCACCGTGTCATCAGCGCCCTGGCCGGAACCGCTGTGCCCGTCCCCGGGGTCGTGCTGTTCTGCGAGGACGAGTCGGTGCTCGGGGCGCCGTTCTACGTGATGGAGTTCGTCGAGGGGACGCCGTACCGCTCGGCCGGCGAACTCGCGCCGCTCGGCGCCGAGCGCACCCGCGCCGCCGTCCTGGGCCTCGTCGACACGCTGGTCGACCTGCACGCCGTCGATCCGGCGGCCGTCGGCCTCGGCGACTTCGGCCGGCCCGAGGGCTTCCTGGACCGGCAGCTGCGCCGCTGGGGCAAGCAGCTGGACGCCTCGCGCGGCCGTGAGCTGCCCGGCATCGACGAACTGCACGCAGCGCTCGGGCGCGCGCTGCCGGTGTCCCCGGCGCCCACCGTGATCCACGGCGACTACCGGCTGGACAACGTCCTCATCGACGGGGACGACCGCATCCGGGCCGTCCTCGACTGGGAGATGTCCACGCTGGGCGACCCGCTCACCGACCTGGGTCTGCTCGTCATGTACAGCACACCGCTGGATCTGCCGAACTCGCCCATCTCCACCACCGCCACGGCCCCCGGGCACCCGAGCGCCGCCGAACTGGTCGAGCGCTACGCGGCCCGCTCCGGCCGCGACACCTCCACCCTCTCCTGGTACACGGCCTTCGCCTGGTTCAAGCTCGCCGTGATCCTGGAGGGCATCCACTACCGCTTCACGCTCGGGCAGACCGTCGGCGCCGGCTTCGACCGCATCGGCGAACTCGTCCCCGTCTTCATCGAGCACGGCCTCACGACCCTTCAGGAAGGCTGATCCGTCATGGACTTCGCGTACGACGCCCGCACCGAGGAACTGCGGACCAGGCTCCTCGCCTTCATGGACGAGCACGTGTACCCGGCCGAGGCCGTCGCCGAGGAGCAGCGGGCGCGGCTCGCGTCGCCCTGGGACACCCCGCAGGTCGTCGAGGAGCTGAAGGCCGAGGCGCGGCGGCAGGGACTGTGGAACCTGTTCCTGCCCGACGCGCGGTACGGGGCCGGGCTGACCAACCTCCAGTACGCGCCGCTGGCGGAGATCACCGGCCGCAGCCCGCACCTCGCCCCGACCGCCCTCAACTGCGCCGCCCCGGACACCGGGAACATGGAGCTGCTCGCCCAGTTCGGCGACGAGGCACAGCAGAAGCAGTGGCTGGAGCCGCTGCTCGCGGGCGAGATCCGTTCAGCCTTCGCGATGACGGAGCCCGAGGTCGCCTCCTCCGACGCCACCAACATCGAGACCCGGATCCGGCGGGACGGCGACGAGTACGTCGTCGACGGACGCAAGTGGTACATCTCGGGGGCCATGAACCCCGACTGCAGGATCTTCATCGTCATGGGCAAGACGGACCCCGACGGCGCCGACCCGCGCCGTCAGCAGTCGATGATCCTGGTGCCCCGCGACACCCCCGGCGTGGAGGTGCGGCGCGCGATGCGGGTGTACGGGTACGAGGACCACTCGCACGGCGGCCACGCCGAGGTGCTGTTCGACGGCGTCCGGGTCCCCGCCTCGCATCTGATCGGCGAGGAGGGCAGCGGCTTCGCCATCGCCCAGGCCCGGCTCGGCCCCGGCCGCATCCACCACTGCATGCGCCTCATCGGCATGGCGGAGCGGGCCGTCGAGCTGATGTGCCGCCGCGCCGTCTCGCGTACCGCGTTCGGGAAGCCGCTCGCCGGGCAGGGCGTCGTCCAGAACTGGATCGCGGACGCCCGGGTGACGATCGAGCAGCTGCGGCTGCTCGTCCTCAAGACGGCCTGGCTCATGGACACCGTCGGCAACCGGGGCGCGCACACCGAGATCCAGGCCATCAAGATCGCGACCCCGCGCGCGGTCGTCGACATCATCGACAAGGCCGTGCAGGCGCACGGGGCCGGCGGCGTGTCCCAGGACTTCCCGCTGGCCGAGCTGTGGGCGGCCGCACGGACGCTGAAGCTGGCGGACGGCCCGGACGAGGTGCACCAGCGGTCGCTGGCCCGCCGGGAGCTGAAGCAGTACCTGTAGGGCCGCGGGGACCCTTAGGCGCCGGTAGCCGCAGGCGCGGGCCCGGCGCGCGGCGAGTCCACCGCGCCGGGCGCCCGTCCCGGGCCCGGGGCGTCGGCCAGGCCCCCTCCTGGGCCTCGGCCGGGCCCGGCCCCGGTCGGGTTCCCCGGCGTCAGCCGAGGCGCAGGCAGAGGATGCCCGTCGCGGTGTGGACGCAGAGCCGTTCGTCGTCGAGCCAGTCCAGGCCCCGGATCTCGCCGCCGAGGTGGATCCGGTGCAGGACTTCGGTGGTGTCCGCGGCGAACAGCGTCAGAGCGCCGTCGGCGCCGGCGGTGAGGACCGTGGGGCGGCCGTTCCTGGTCTGCAGCCGGAGCGCGGTCACACGGACCCGGTCGGGGCGCGGGACGATGTCCGGGTTCCCCGGGGGCGCTGTGAAGGAGGCGGGGAACCGGGTGCGGACGGCGAGTTCGCCGTCGTGCGTGACGTACCCGAGGGCGGGGCCCTGCGGCCACCGGCCCAGGTCGTGGACGATGTCCGCGGAGGTCAGCCGCATGGCGAACCGGACCGTATCGTCCGGAACCGAACGAACCGTCAGGTAGGGCTCGGGCGGCGGCGCTTCCTCGGTGCTGCCGTCGAACTCGTGGCGCCGCCCGACGACGACGGCCAGGACCCGTGCGCCGTCCGGCACCAGCCGCACCGAGTGGATGTCGTTCAGCCTGACGTCCACGGGCTCCTCCACCCGGCCGTCGGGCGTGTGGAGGGCGATGTAGTGCCTGCCCATCTCGTAGTAGCCGAAGCAGGCGAGGAGGCCGGGCTCCCCGGCGCCCGGTACGGGGCAGGCCCGGACCAGTCCGCGCGTCCTGGGGAAGGAGGCGGGCGGCTCGCTCGACCAGAGCCACGTCCCGACCTGCTGCCGCCGCTTCCTCCGCTTCTTCGCGAGCCGGTCCCGGAGGACGACCGGAGCACCCGGGTGGGTCTCGACGGCCGGGCCGTCCTCCCGCTCCTCCATGCGGTCGATCACGGCGCCGCTCGCACCGTCCAGGAGGCGGGTGCCGTCGGCGTCCTGGACGACCACGACGGGCCGGCCGGAGTGCGTCCCGGTCCCGACGGTCACCTCCGGATCGTCGGCCGTCTCGCCCTGCTCGGGCGGCGGGCCGAGGTGCCACCCCTTGGCGGACCAGGCGTCCGCGCCCAGGGAGACCAGCCGGAGCCCGTCCGGTCCCCGGTCGGCCGGGAGGAGGCGGGACACCGGCGCGTCGGTGCGGGTCCTGCCGAGGACGGTGCCGTCGGCTGCCCTTGCGGTCACGGCGTACGCGGTCGCCGAGAGGCACATCGGCCCGGCCCCGGCCTCCGGTGCCGAGGCCGGGGTGACCTCCGGGCCCGAGGCCGGGGTGATCAGCAGGGCGGAGCCGTGGGGGTGCCCGGACCACTCGACGACCCGGAGGCCGTCGGACCGGGTGGTGGACCAGGTCCCCACGAGGGGCCCGGCCACGGTGAGATGGGTGGCCACGGCGGCCGTGCCCCGGTGGAGCGCGAGGGCCTCGACGTCACGGCCGCGCAGGTTGCGGTGCAGCCGCCGCTCGACGGTCAGGCTGTCCACGGAGTCATCGGACGCGCCGGACGCGCCCGCGAGGTCCCAGACCGTGAGGCGGGCCCTGCGTCCCCTCTCCTTCCAGCGGTGGACGCGGGTCACGGCGATGCGGAGACGCCCCTCGTGGTGCGCGACGGCCAGCCGGTCGCCGTCGAAGGCGCGCCACAGGAGCGCGCGGCGGCGGTCGGCCCGCAGGGTGAGCGGCGGGGCCTCGCCCGAGGCGGTCGCGAGGGTGACCGTGCCGTACCGGTCGAGCGCGGCGACCAGGCACTCCCCGCCGAGGTGGGTCACGGCGCAGTCCACCGTGCGGGGCGGCGCGGGCACGGCGCCGATCAGGTCGCGGCTCTCCACGTCCCACACCCAGATCCGGTCGGCGGTCCGCAGGGCGGCCCAGGGCCGGGTGGCGCAGCCGTGGACGGCGGTGATCCGGCCGAGGTCGGTGGGGAGTTCGGCGAGGAGTTCGCCGCCCTCGGTGTCCCAGGCCCGTACGGGTCCGTCGCGCTCGGCGGTCACCAGGGCGGTCCTGCCGTGCGCGGGGACGACGGCGGCGCCGCGCACGCCCCCCGCGAACGTGCCGAGGGTGGTGTACGGCACCGGGGCCACCTCCGCCCATTCGGTGTCCCAGGGCAGCCGCGGGTACCGGAGCCGTACCGCCCCGGCCAGTTCCTCGGCGCCGGACTGGAAGGCGGAGAGCCGCAGTTGGGCGGCCCGGGTGCCCTCGTCGGTGGGGGCGTGCAGCAGGGCGGCGCAGTGCCCGACGGCACGCGCGGCGGCGCGGGCCCGCTCGGTCCCGGCCCGGTTCAGGACCCGCTGGAGCGCGGAGACCGCGGCGGTGAGCAGGTACTCGGGGTCAAGGGCCAGGGTGTCGAGCAGCTCCGTCCCCTCGGCGTGCTCGGCGAGGTGACGGCGTACGTACGGGGGTGCCGCGGCCCACTCGGGTCCGTGCGGGCCCTCGGGGACGAGTCCCGCGAGTGCGTGCGCGACGCGGCCGCGGGCACCCGGGTCGAGCGTGCCGCGCAGGGCGTCGGCGTACGCCTGGTGGTACAGCCGGTAGACCGAACGCCCGTCGGCGTCGAGCTCCTCGACGAGGTGCTCGCCCACGGCGTCGAGCAGCCAGGCGATGTCCTCCCAGGCGAAGGCGGCGGAGGTGCCTGGCGCGTCCCGCTCGGCGGACGGGTCCGTTGCGCAGGCCGAGGCGATCGCGCGCCAGACGTGGTCAGGGGGGAGGCCGGGGCCTTCGGCGAGGGCGAGGGCGGCGAGGAGGGGGAGGCCGCGGGCGTGGTCGGCGCCGAGTTGGTGGCGCAGGACCCGCAGGAAGGTGACGCCGGGAGTCTCGCCGACCTCGGGCACGCGCGCGTGCCAGCCGGGTTCGGCGGTGTCGACAGGGCGGGGCGCGCGGCCGAGGTAGCGGGCGGCGATGCGGGCCGAGAGGAAGCTGCCGCGGGCGCGGGCGGCGATCTCCCGGGCGACGGTCTCGGCGCCCGCGTCGTCGTACGGGCCGCGGCTGCCGGGCCCGTCGGGTGCCTGGAGGAGGCGGCGGGCGTAGTGGGCGACGTCGTCGCCGCTGCTCTCGCGGGAGTCGTCGAGGTCGAGGACGGCGGGTTCGCCGCCGAAGGCGTCGACGACGTGGGGGCGGGTGCCGACGAGGAGCCGTACGCAGGGGACGCGGAGCAGGGGGCACAGCAGGTCCGTCGCGATCCGGCGGGCCTCGGTGTCGTCGCCGTGGGCCTCGCCGGCCTCGTCGAGGGCGTCGACGATCAGGTGGAGCGGGGCCCTGCGGGCGGCGAGGGCCCCGAGAAGGGCCTGCGGGGTGCCGGCGGTGACCCCGGCGGCCTCGGCGACGGCGGCGACCAGGTCTTCGAGGAAGCGGTGGCGGGCGTGGATGGCGGTGGGCGCCGGGGTGTCCGCCGTACGGACGCCGGAGCGCAGGAGCAGTTTGCCGAGGAGGGCGGACTTGCCGACGCCGGGGCCGCCGGTGACGACCAGGCCGCGGCCCCAGGTGCCGTCGTCGTGGGCCAGCCAGTGGCCGATGCGGTCGAGTTCGGCGGTGCGGCCGACGAAGTAGGAGCCGCCGCGGCCGGGCGCGGTGTGCTCGAAGCCCTTGCCGCGCGGGGCGAAGTGGTTCTCCAGGTCGGCGCGGCGGCGCAGGCCCTCTGGTCCGGTCCGGGCGAGCCTGGCCGCGAGTTCGGCGACGTCGCCCTCGTCGGACAGGGCCTCGGGGCGGAAGCCGGTGTTCTCGAAGGAGAAGAAGGAGTAGCCCTCGGTCTCCACGTGCGCGCGTGCGGTCTGGCGGATCCCGGCGCTCCGGTAGATGTCGTTGACGGTGTCGACGACCTGCTCGACGGAGAGGTAGCGCTGCTTGAGGGAGACGGAGAGCCGCGCGAGGGCGGTTTCGAGGGCGGCGGCGAAGACCATCGGCGAGGCGGCTTCCTCGGCGCGTGCGACGGCGATCACGGCGAAGTCGGTGAGCCGGCGCCCGCCGTCGGCGCGGCCGGTGGCCCGGCCGCGGTCGGCTCCCTGCCGGAGTGCGGCGCTCAGCCGTCCGGCGACCGCGGCCGAGTCGGCGACGCCCAGTCCGGCCCAGCAGGTGTCGATGACGAGGAGGACCCGTTCGGCGCCGGATTCGAGGACGTAGCGTGTGAGGTCCTCGGTGGCGAGCGCCGTTCCGGCGAGCCGGTCGGGGTGGCTGTCGGCGCAGAGCAGGTAGTGGCGGCCGGCGCCGTCGGCGCCGTGTCCCGTCCAGTAGACGACGACGGCGCTGCCGGTGCCGTCGGTGCGGTAGGCCCAGTCGAGGAGCCGGTCCCGGGTCGCGCCGAGGCCGGCGTCGGTGATCCGTTCGTCGACGCGGTAGCCGAGTCCGCCGAAGAGCCGGACGGCGACGCGTAACTCCTCGGACATCAGGGGCAGTTCGGGTACGTGCCGATAGCTTCCCGTGCCCACGGCGACGAGTCTGCGGTCGATGACCGCCCGCTCGCGCACCCCGTCCGCCCCTGCCCCCTCCCCGTCCACGGGCCAGTTATACCCCGGAGCGGGGTCAGGGGCGGAGGGCTCGGAGCAGGAGGTCGGCGAGGTGGCCGGCGACCTGCTCGGGGGTGAGGGGGCCGTCGGGGCGGTACCAGGTGGAGAGGTGGTGCACGGAGCCGAAGTGGTAGTCGACGACCAGGTCGGCGGGGGTCGCCGAGGAGAACACCCCGGAGCGCTGGCCCTCTTCGATCAGGGCCCGGAACCGTTCGTGGTAGCGGCGCCGTTCGGAGCGGACCTGCTTGTTCTTCTCGGGGCTGAGGTGGTGCATGGAGCGGAAGAAGATGGCGGCGTCGTCGAGGTTCTCGATGGTCGTGACGACGACGTCGGCGGCGGCGGAGCGCAGCCTGTCCTCGATGGGCGCGTCGGCGTCCGCGAAGGCGTCGAGCCGCTCCTGCTGGAGGCGCAGGACCCGGGAGTAGACCTCCTGGAGGAGGTCCTCCTTGGAGCCGAAGTAGTGGTAGAGGGCACCCTTGGTGACGCCGGCGGCCTCGACGATCTCCTGGACGGAGGTGCGGTCGTAGCCCTGTTCCGCGAACAGCCGGGTGGCGGCGGCGAGCAGCCTCTGGGGGACGGGCGCGCCGCTCTCGTCCGTCGTCCTGGCCATGCTCCGCCGCCTTTCTTCGTGATCGCCCATGATCATCCGTGATGATCCGTGATGATCCGTGATGATCCGTGATGATCCGTGATCGCCTTGAGTCGGGAAACGCCGTTCCCGTCCGTAGATCTTCCCATCCGCCGGGGCCGTTCCTAGCGGGTGCCCGTCTCCCACGCCTGCTGGACGTGGTTCATGGTGCCGAGCCAGCGCTCCGGGTCCGTGGCCCGGTTGCGGTAGTAGCCGGCGACCTCGGGGTGGGGCAGGACGAGGAAGCGGTCCGCCGCGATCGCGTCGAGGAGCGCGTCGGCGACGTCCTCGGGTTCGATGGCCGTGGGTGCGAGGACGAGCTCGCCGGCCGTTCCTGCGGCCGTCAGCATGTCCGTACGGACGCCTTGCGGGCAGATGGCGTGGACCTTGAGGCCGCGGTGCCGGTAGGTGAGGGAGAGCCATTCGGCGAAGGCGTACGCCCCGTGCTTGGAGACGCTGTACGGCGCCGCGCCGATCATGGTGAGCAGGCCCGCGGCGGAGACGGTGGAGACGAACCGGCCGCTGCCGCGCTCCAGCCACTCCGGGAGCAGCGCACGGGCCGCCCGGACGTGGGCCATGACGTTGACGTCCCAGGCGGCGGCCCAGACGCCCTCGTCGGCGAAGGCGTCGCCGGGCGAGGAGAGGCCGGCGTTCGCGCACCAGACGTCGACGCCGCCGCCGAGGGCGTCCCGTGCCTCGTCCACGACCGCGGAGGCGTCGCCGGGTACGGCGACGGCGCCGATCTCCTCGGCGACGGCCTTGGCGCGGACGGGGTCGAGATCGTTGACGACGACCCGGGCCCCCTCGGCGGCGAAGCGGCGGGCGAGGGCGGCGCCGATGCCGCCGCCCGCTCCGGTGACGACGACTCCGGCGCCCCGGAGCCCGTTCGTGTCCGTGCTCGTGCCCGTTCCCGCGGCCATGGACCCACCTCTCGGCTGTGACGACCTGCCGTGACGACAGTCGCGACGACCCGCTGCGCTTGCGGGGACCGGGACAGACTAACCAGTCGGTATGGAGTCGCGGAAGACCCGTTCCGCACGCCTCGTTCCCCGGGGCGGTCAGGAGCGCTAGCGTGCGTGCCCATGTCACCCAGAGGAGGTTCCATGGGTCTGTCGCGACGGAGTCTGCTGGCCGCCGGAGGTGCTCTCGGGGCGGTGGCGGCGTCGGCGCCCGCGGCCCCGGCCGCCTCCGCGCCCGGCCACGGCCGTGTGCGGACCGGCTTCGAGCGACTCGCGGCGGACGGGTACGCGCTGCTGGCCGGCGAACGGGTCGGGGTCGTCACCAATCCGACCGGGATCACCCCGGACGCGCGCCACATCGTCGACGTGATGGCCGCCGACGAACGGGTGGACCTGGTCGCCGTCTTCGGCCCCGAACACGGCTTCCGGGGCACCGCGCAGGCGGGCGGCTCCGAGGGGCGGTACGACGACCCGGCGACCGGACTGCCCGTCTACGACACGTACCTGAAGAGCGGGCAGCCGCTGGCGGACGTCTTCACCGCCTCCGGGGTGGACACCGTCGTCTTCGACATCCAGGACGTCGGCGCGCGCTTCTACACGTACATCTGGACGCTGTACGACTGCATGGCGGCCGCCGCGCTCGCCGGGAAGCGGTTCGTCGTCCTGGACCGGCCGAACCCGGTGACCGGGCGGGCCGCGCTCGGCCCCGTCCTCGACCGGGCGTTCGCCACGTTCGTGGGACGCGAGCCGATCGCGCAGGCCCACGGCATGACGGTGGCCGAGCTGGCCCTGCTCTTCGCCGGCGAGTTCCTGACCGCGCCCGTGGCCCTGGAGACCGTACGGATGACGGGGTGGCGGCGTGCGGAGTTCTTCGACGCGACCGGGCTGCCCTGGGTGCCGCCGAGCCCGAACATGCCGACGCCGGACACCGCCCTCGTGTACGCGGGCACCTGCCTCTTCGAGGGGACCAACCTGTCCGAGGGCCGTGGCACCACCCGCCCCTTCGAACTCCTCGGCGCGGAGGGCATCGACCGGCGGTGGGCCGAGGCCGCGAACGCGCTCGCCCTGCCCGGCGTCCACCTCCGCGAGGCGTACTTCGCGCCGACCTTCTCCAAGTTCCAGGGGAAGACCGTGGGCGGGGTCCAGCTCCACGTCCACGACCGGCAGTCCTTCGACCCCGTACGGACCGGGATCGGGCTCCTCATCACCGCCCGGAACTCGTGGCCGGGCTTCGCATGGCGTCCCGACCACTGGATCGACAAGCTGACCGGCTCGACCCGGGTGCGGACCCTCGTCGACGCGGGCGCGGGCCTCGACGAGGTCGTCGGCGCGTGGTCGACGGACCTGGCGGCCTTCCGGTCGGTACGCGAGGAGTACCTGCTCTACCGCTGAGCGATACCGCCGTCGGAGCCGGGTCCCTCCCCCGAACCGGGTCTCCCCCGGCGTCCCACGTCTGGACGGGGCCGTGCGCGGGCATGCTGGCCGTGGAGCCGCCGCCCGCGCACGCGCGCGCCCACGGCATGGCGGCCCGCCTCGACGTGGAGGGACGGTCAGGCCGTGACCGGGATGAGTGTGGAGCCGTACCGGGAGATCACCTTCGACAAGGACGCCGACGGGCCGGCGGGGCAGTCCGCCTCCCTCGTCGCATTGGCCCGGCAGGGGGTCACCGACCTGGTGGTGCTGGCGCACGGGTGGAACAGTTCCCCGTCCGGCGCCACCCGCCTCTGTTCGGACTTCTTCGCCCCCTTCCCCGGCCTCCTCGCCCCCGGCGTCGAGGTCGGCTACGCGGGGGTGATCTGGCCGTCGATGATGTTCACCGGCGAGCCCGTCCCCGACTACCGGTCCTTGGTGACGGTCCTTCCGGAGAAGGAACCCGTCCTCGGCCGGATCACCGAACTGCTGGCCTCGGCACCGGCCGACGAGCGGGCCTTCGCCGAGTTCGGCGCCCTGCTGCGCGAACTGGCGGACGTTCCCGACGCGCCCTTCCCGGGCGCCGCCGGCCCACGGCATCCGGTGCCGGAGTTCCTGGTGGCCGATCCGGTGGAGACGTGCGCGCTGTTCACGGCGGCGCTGGAGGCCGAGCACTCCGGGGAGCGGGGCGGTGCGGAGGCCGGGGGCGGGATCGAGGGCGGATTCGAGGACGGATTCGAGGACGGATTCGAGGAAGGTCGCGGGGACGGATTCGAGGAGGGGTTCGGAGAGGGGCTCGGGGAGGGATTCGGGGAGGGGCTGAAGCGGTACTGGAAAGGGGCTCGGGAGGTGCTGCGGCAGGCGACGTACTACGTGATGAAGAAGCGGTCCGGGCACGTGGGCGAGCGGGGACTCGGGCCGCTGCTCGGCGAAGTCGCCCGTACGGCTCCCGGCCTGCGGGTCCATCTCGTGGGGCACAGCATGGGCGCCCGGCTCGTCGCGTACGCGCTGCGGGGGCTGCCCGCCGGGGCCCGGCCGGTCGCCTCCGTGACCCTCCTTCAGGGCGCCTTCTCGCACTACGCCTTCGCGCCCCGGCTGCCGCACGACCCCCGGCGGTCCGGTGCGCTGCGGGACTTGCAGCACCGGGTGCGCGGCCCTGTGGTGGCCTGCTACTCACGGCACGACTCGGCGCTCGGGGTGATGTACCCGCTGGCGTCCCGGCTCGCGGGCGACTCCGCGTCGTTCCGCGGGGCCGGGGCCGGTCTGCTCGGCGCGGACGATCCGCGGTGGGGGGCGATCGGGCACGACGGCGTGCAGGCGGTGCCGGGGACGCTGGAGCGGACGCTGGCGGCGGTGCTGCGCGAGGGGGTGCCGGCGACTGGGTGCGTGAGCGTCGACGCGGCGGCGGTGGTCGGCTCGCACAGCGACATCCTCCGGCCCGAATTGGCCCGGCTGGTGGTGTCGGCGGCGCGAACCGGCCGGGCATAGGGGGTGACCTGCTCCGCAACCCACCGGACGCGCTGGTTCCGGGGCCTCCCAGGGGTCTCTCCCGCCCCGCTGATGGGTGCCATCGGCAATTCGATGGAACATCGCGGGGCGCTCGTTCGTCCCTCTGATATCGCGGAAGGACCAGCGGCGGAGGTGGCGAGAGATGGCCGGTTTCCGGAGTCTCGCGAGACAGGTGCGCGATCCGGGGTGCGACACGGCGCTGCGCAGGTACTCCCTGCGCAAGTGCCTGGAGCGGTTCGCGCCGTACGGGCACCGGGCGACCTGGGACCATCTGTGCCGCCGGCACAGGTTCGGACCCGAGGACCGGGAGCTCGACCCGGGGCGGCTGGTGGCCGCGCTCGACGAGCTGGAGGAGGCGCGGGCCGTGTGGCTCGCGTACGAGGAGGAGTTCGCGGCCCGGCGGCGGCGCGAGAAGCACGAGGGCCTGCGCGGTCTCGGCGCTCTCGACGACTGGCACCGGCGCGTCTGGGGCGGCAACGGGGTCGTGCGGTGCGGCGATCCGGCGGTCCACCCCTCGGACCCGCTGCCCGAGGTGCTGCGGCGGCTGATCGCGGCCCTGGAGACGGGACCGGGTGAGGAGTGCCCGGTGTGCGCCGGGCCGCGCATCGAGTGGACCGGGCACGGAGACGCGTACGAGCCCTGGGTCGGCCCCGTGTGCGGTGACTGCGGCGTCGGCGTCCCCCACTCGGTGCTCACCTCCACCGCGCTGGCCAGGGCCCGCGGGGACCGGCACCGCCCCCTCGTTTCGGCGGCGTGACGGGGCCGTGCGGCCCCGTGCTCCAGGTCTGCCTCAACGGGCTCCGGTCGCCCGGGGATTCCTCGGCGGTGCCGATGTCACCGGAGTCCCTCGCCGCCTCGGCGGCCTCGGCGGTGGCCGCGGGCGCCCACGAGGTGCGCGTACACCCCCGTACGCCGTGCGGTCGCACGTCGCTGTCCCCGCGGGTGCTCGGGCCGGTCCTGACGTCCCTCCGGGCGGCGGTCGGCGCGGCGGACACGGGCACGACGGCGGGCAGCAGGCCGGTCCGGGTGGCGACGGCCATGTCCGCCGAGCCCGACGCGGAGCGCAGACCGGAGCGGATCCGCTCCTGGGTCTCCCTCCCCGACCTCGTCTCGGTCGACTGGCACGAGCCGCACGCCGAGCACCTCACGGCGGCGCTCCTCTCCCGCGGCGTCGCCGTCGAGGCCGCCCTGTGGCCGGGCACCGACGGCCCGGCCCGATTCGCCCGCTCCCCGCTGGCCCCACGGGTGGCGCGGGTCCTGGCGAGCGCCCAGGGCCCGGCAACGGGGTCCGATCCTGCGGCAGCCCGATCCGTCGCCCTGGCCGTCGGCCTGCTCGCGGAGATCGGGCGCCCGGGCGTGCCGCTGCTGCTCCACGGCGTGGAGAGCGGCGCGTGGCCGGTGCTGCGCCTGGCCCGCCGGCTGGGCCTCGCCGCCCGGATCGGCCTGGAGGACACCCTCCGCCTGCCGGACGGCACATGGGCCCGCTCGAACGCCGAGCTGGTGGCGGCGGCTGTGGCGTACTAGCGGAAGCGCCGGTGGACAGGCCCTAGGTGTATTGATCACGAGCGTTGTTGACACTGGTCTGGTCTTGAACATGGCGAAGACCTCCGGTGTGGTGGGAGCTGTCTAGGAACTCACCTCA
>NZ_JNWK01000023.1 GCF_000716445.1 Streptomyces wedmorensis | reverse complement strand
TCGTACTCACCCTCTCGGGCTTTCCTCCGGGCGCTTCCTTCGTTTCCGAGTCTATCAGATCTTTCCGATCCGATTTCCTCGGTGCTTTCCGGTCCCTTTTGTTTTCACTCCGGGGGCCTTTCGGCGTTTCCGACTTTATCAGAAGATCTGAGTCGGATTTCCCGCCTCCCGAAGAACCGTTCAGGCGCACGGCGGCGCCGGTGGTTCCCGATCTGGCGGAGCCGTAAACGTACTGGAGCGGGGCGCCCCGATGCAAATCGAGGGGCCCCGCTCCGGTGCGGCGCTGGTCAGACTGCCGGTCAGACCTCTACGACGACCGGGAGGATCATCGGGCGGCGGCGGTAGGTGTCGGAGACCCACTTGCCGACGGTGCGGCGGATCAGCTGCTGGAGCTGGTGGGGTTCGACGACGCCGTCCTGGGCGGACTTGTTCAGGGCCTGGTCGACCTTCGGGATGACGGCGTCGAAGGCCGAGTCCTCGATGCCGGAGCCCCGGGCGTGGATGTTCGGACCGCTCACGATCTTGCCGGTCGAGGAGTCCACGACCACGAAGACCGAGATGATGCCCTCGTCGCCGAGGATGCGGCGGTCCTTGAGGTGGGTCTCGGTGACGTCGCCGACCGAGAGGCCGTCGACGTACACGTAACCCGCCTGGACCTTGCCGGTGATGCGGGCGCGGCCGTCGATCAGGTCGACGACGACGCCGTCCTCGGCGATGACGATGTGGTCCTTGGGGATGCCCGTCATGGCGCCGAGCTCGGCGTTGGCACGCAGGTGGCGCCATTCGCCGTGGACCGGCATGAGGTTCTTCGGGCGGCAGATGTTGTAGAAGTACAGCAGCTCGCCGGCCGAGGCGTGGCCCGAGACGTGGACCTTGGCGTTGCCCTTGTGGACGACGTTGGCGCCCCAGCGGGTCAGGCCGTTGATCACGCGGTAGACCGCGTTCTCGTTGCCCGGGATCAGGGACGACGCGAGGATCACGGTGTCGCCGGGGACGATCCGGATCTGGTGGTCGCGGTTGGCCATGCGGGAGAGGGCGGCCATGGGCTCGCCCTGGGAACCCGTGCAGACCAGCACGACCTCGTCGTCCGGCAGGTCGTCGAGGGTCTTCACGTCCACGACGAGGCCGGCCGGGACCCGGAGGTATCCGAGGTCGCGGGCGATGCCCATGTTGCGGACCATCGAGCGGCCGACGAAGGCGACCCGGCGGCCGTACTCGTGGGCGGCGTCGAGGATCTGCTGGATGCGGTGCACGTGGCTGGCGAAGCTGGCCACGATGATGCGCTTCTGGGCGTTCGCGAAGACGTTCCGCAGGACGTTGGAGATGTCCTTCTCCGGCGGGACGAAGCCGGGGACCTCGGCGTTGGTCGAGTCGGACAGCAGGAGGTCGATGCCCTCCTCGCTGAGCCGCGCGAACGCGTGGAGGTCGGTGAGGCGGCCGTCCATCGGGAGCTGGTCCATCTTGAAGTCGCCGGTGGCGACGGCCATGCCCGCGGGAGTGCGGATGGCGACGGCCAGGGCGTCCGGGATGGAGTGGTTGACCGCGATGAACTCGCAGTCGAAGGGGCCCAGGTTCTCGCGGTCGCCTTCCTTCACCTCCAGGGTGTAGGGGCGGATGCGGTGCTCCTGGAGCTTGGCCTCGATGAGGGCGAGGGTCAGCTTGGAGCCGATGAGCGGGATGTCCGGCTTGAGCCGGAGGAGGTAGGGGACGGCACCGATGTGGTCCTCGTGGCCGTGCGTGAGCACGATGCCTTCGATGTCGTCGAGGCGGTCCCGAATGATGGTGAAGTCGGGAAGGATCAGGTCGATGCCCGGCTGCTCCTCTTCGGGGAAGAGGACGCCGCAGTCGACGATGAGCAGACGGCCGTCGAACTCGAAGACCGTCATGTTGCGGCCGATCTCGCCGAGCCCGCCGAGCGGGGTGACGCGCAGGGCGCCCTTCGGGAGCTTCGGCGGGGCGCCGAGTTCAGGATGCGGATGACTCAAAAGACTCTCCTCACCACGCGCGCCACGTACCGGTGGCACGTGGCGCGCATGACAATCGTGCACTTGCTGTTGTCAGTGTTCAGTTGTGAAGTCCGATGTCAGAGTTCTACCCCGCCGGCGGCCAGGTCGACCTTGAGCTGCTCCGTCTCCTGCGGGGAGAGCTCCACGAGCGGCATCCGCAGGGGGCCGGCCGGCAGGCCCTGGAGGGCGAGGGCGGCCTTGGTGGTCATGACGCCCTGGGTGCGGAACATGCCCGTGTAGACGGGGAGCAGCTTCTGGTGGATCTCGGTGGCCTTCTGGACCTCGCCGCCCAGGTGGGCGTCGAGGAGGGCGCGGAGCTCGGGGGTGACGAGGTGGCCCACGACGGAGACGAAGCCGCAGGCGCCGACGGAGAGCAGCGGCAGGTTGAGCATGTCGTCGCCGGAGTACCAGGCGAGGCCGGAACGGGCGATGGCCCAGCTGGCGCGGCCGAGGTCGCCCTTGGCGTCCTTGTTGGCGACGATGCGCGGGTGCTCGGCGAGACGGACGATCGTCTCGGTGTCGATCGGGACGCCGCTGCGGCCCGGGATGTCGTAGAGCATGACCGGCAGGCCGGTGGCGTCGGCGATGGCCGAGAAGTGCCGGTACAGGCCCTCCTGCGGGGGCTTGTTGTAGTACGGCGTCACGGCGAGCAGGCCGTGGGCGCCGTCACGCTCGGCGGTGCGGGCGAGCTCGATGGAGTGGTGGGTGTCGTTGGTGCCGATGCCGGCGACGATGTGGGCGCGGTCGCCGACCGCTTCCAGTACCGCTCGTACGAGCTCCGATTTCTCCGCGTCGCTGGTGGTGGGGGACTCGCCGGTGGTGCCGTTGATGACGAGGCCGTCGTTGCCTGCGTCCACCAGATGGGTGGCCAGTCGCTGGGCACCGTCGAGGTCGAGTGCGCCGTCCGCCGTGAAGGGCGTGACCATGGCGGTGAGGACCCGCCCGAAGGGGGTCTGCGGAGTGGAGATCGGAGCCATGGGTAACACGCTACTCGCTGCTCAGCGCCGGGTGTCCCCGAGGGGGACACGATAAAGGGAGCCCGGCGCTGCCTGCTCGGGGGTTCAGGCAGCGCCGGGTCCGTTTGATCAGCCTAGATGAACTTCGCGAAACGCCGCAATACGGACACTTCACTCGGGTGCTCGGACATGTGTGCGCTACGGGGCCACACGGCCGTTCTTGTTGAAGGCTGCGTGGGTCAGCGGCATCAGCCGGGCCCAGTGCTCCTCCATCTTCTCGCCGACCATCTCGATCTCCCGCTGGGGGAAGGAGGGGGTCGTGGCGAGCTCGTGCTGGGTGCGCAGACCCAGGAAGTGCATGAGGGAGCGCGCGTTGCAGGTGGCGTACATCGAGGAGAAGAGGCCGACCGGGAGGACGGCGCGGGCGACCTCGCGGGCGACGCCGGCGGCCAGCATCTCCTGGTAGGTGGCGTACGCCTGGCGGTACGAGTCCTCCATGGAGCGGCTGACCAACTCGTGCTGCTCGGGGGTGCCCTCGACGAAGACGTACTTGCCGGGGCGGCCCTCCTGGACCAGCTTGCGGTCGGTGTCGGGGACGTAGAAGACCGGCTCGAGCTCCCTGTAGCGGCCCGACTCCTCGTTGTACGACCAGCCCACGCGGTGCCGCATGAACTCGCGGAAGACGAAGATCGGCGCGCTGATGAAGAAGGTCATCGAGTTGTGCTCGAAGGGGCTGCCGTGGCGGTCCCGCATCAGGTAGTTGATGAGGCCCTTGGACCGCTCCGGGTCCTTCTGGAGCTCTTCCAGGGACTGCTCGCCCGCCGTGGAGACCCGGGCCGCCCAGAGGACGTCGGAGTCGGCCGCCGCGCTCTTGACCAGTTCGACGGTGACGTCGGTCCGGAAGTCGATCTTCACGTTCTCGGTGGGGCTGTCGCTCACCAGCAGTCCTTCCAGTCGGGGTGCAGTCGCCCACTCTAACGACGTCCTACCGGGGGATGAGATTCGGCTGCTTTGGTGAAATAGGGCACCAAACCGCCGCTTCTGTCGTCTGTACCTGTGAGGCACGACGACACCCGAGGAGAGTGGTCCTGATGTTCCGCCGGAAAGAGGCCGTACCGTTCGCGTTCGTCGCGGAGGCCGACCACTTCCGCAGTAACGTCACTCCACCGCCTCGGGAGCGTCTCGGGGCCACGGAGATCGTGGGCCGTACGCTGCTCGGACTGACTGTCGTGGCCGGACTCGTCGGGGCTCTGGTCCTCGGCATGCCGTCGCTCCAGTCGGGGGACTCCGCCACTCGTCAGCAGCAGTCCGAGGCCTCCGACAACCGCTGAGGTAGCCTCACCGGGCACTGCCCCTTCGAGCGTGCCTGTGAGTGAGGACCTGTCGTGCCCCTGACCTTCCTGACGGCCGACCGTGCTTTTGACACGACCGACCACGTCGCCCTGCCGTTCGACGACCACGACCAGTGGCGTCGTCCCTACCGGCCGGGGTCATGGCGGGTCGGGGCGGCGGCGCTCGCGCTGCTGCTCGCCTCGTTCGTCCTGCTCGCCGCGGTGATCATCGCCGCCGCCGGAGCGGTCGGCGGCGCGCTCGCCACCTTCGGCGTGGCCCTGCTCGTCATCCTCGCCGCCCTGCGCATGCTGCGCATGGGCACGTGGGTGAGCCGCGCCGGGGTGCGGCGCGTGGGCTTCTTCTCGACCGTCACCGTGCCGTGGGCCAAGGTGACCTCCGTACGGACCGCCCAGCAGCCGGTGCGCTGGCTGGGTCTCCCCCGCACGGTCCAGGGCCAGGCCCTGGTGCTCGGCCGGCAGGGTGGTGAGCAGCTGCTGCTGCTCACCGACCACAACGCCGACTTCCTCTCCCGTGTCGAGGCCTTCGACCGGGCGGCCGACACGGTCGAGGCGTGGAACGCCGAGTACGGCGCCGCGCCGGCCGCTACGCGCTGACCGGACGCCCCTCGTGGAGCGCGATGGCCCGCTGCATCGCCTTGCGGGCCCGGGGGGTGTCACGGGCGTCGTGGTACGCGACCGCGAGCCGGAACCAGCAGCGCCAGTCCTCGGGTGAGTCCTCCGTCTCGGCCTTGCGCCGCGCGAAGACCTCGTCGGCCGAGTCCCGGTCGATCCGGCCGCCCTCGGTGCGCTTCAGGTCGTCGACGGGCAGGCCGCCCTCCGCCTCCAGTTCGGTGGCGAGGCGGCCCGCCTGACGCGCGAACCGGGTGTTCTTCCAGAGGAACCAGCCGCCGACGGCGGGCAGCAGGAACGCCACCGCGCCCATGCCCATGGCGGCCGGCTCGCCCGTGAGGAGGAGCAGGACGCCCTCCATGCCCACCACGCCGAAGACGAGCACGAGCACGGTGGCCAGGAAGACGTACGTGATCTTTCCGCCCATGACCGTCAGCCCAGGTCCAGGAAGTGCTCCAGGCCGAAGGTGAGGCCCGGAGCGGTGGTCACGCGGCGGGCGCCCAGGAGGACGCCCGGCATGAAGCTGGAGTGGTGCAGCGAGTCGTGGCGGACGGTGAGGGTCTCGCCCTCGCCGCCGAGCAGGACCTCCTGGTGGGCCAGCAGACCCGCCAGGCGTACGGAGTGGACGCGGACGCCGCCGACGTCCGCACCGCGCGCGCCGTCGAGAGCGGTGGTCGTGGCGTCGGGCTGCGGGGCGCAGCCTGCCTTCGACCGGGCCTCGGCGATGAGCTGGGCGGTCCGGGTCGCCGTGCCGGAGGGCGCGTCGACCTTGTGCGGGTGGTGCAGTTCGACGACCTCGACCGACTCGAAGTACGGGGCCGCGATCTGCGCGAACTTCATGGTGAGGACCGCGCCGATGGAGAAGTTCGGCGCGATGAGGACGCCGGTCTCCGGGGAGGCGGCGAGCCAGCCGTCGAGCTGCGCGAGGCGCTCCTCGGTCCAGCCGGTGGTGCCGACGACCGCGTGGATGCCGTGGCGCACGCAGAAGTCGAGGTTCTCCATGACCGAGGCGGGGGTGGTCAGCTCGACGACCACCTGGGCGCCGGCCTCGGTGAGGGTCTCCAGGTCGTCACCGCGGCCGAGGGCCGCGACGAGTTCCATGTCCTCGGCGGCCTCGACTGCCTTGACCGCCTCCGAGCCGATACGGCCCTTGGCTCCGAGGACCGCGACGCGCAGCTTGCTCATTGCTCTTCCTTAGGGGACTAGGGGGTCAGGAGACCGCTTGGTGGAGACGGTCCGCCTGCTTGTCCTTCAGCGGGCCGATCACCGAGAGCGAGGGCCGCTGCTCCAGTACATCGCGGGCGACGTCGCGGACGTCGTCCGGGGTGACGGCCGCGATCCGGGTGAGCATGTCGTCCACCGACATCTGGGTGCCCCAGCAGAGCTCGCTCTTGCCGATGCGGTTCATCAGCGCGCCGGTGTCCTCGAGACCCAGGACGGTCGATCCGGAGAGCTGGCCGACCGCGCGGGTGATCTCCTCGTCGGTGAGGCCGTCGGAGGCGACCTTGTCGAGCTCGTCCCGGCAGATCTTGAGGACGTCGTGGACCTGGCTGGGCCGGCAGCCCGCGTACACGCCGAAGAGGCCGCAGTCGGCGAAGCCCGAGGTGTACGAGTACACGCTGTAGGCCAGACCGCGCTTCTCGCGGACCTCCTGGAAGAGCCGGGAGGACATGCCGCCGCCGAGGGCGGTGTTCAGCACGCCGAGGGCCCAGCGGCGCTCGTCGGTGCGGGCCAGGCCCGGCATGCCGAGGACCACGTGGGCCTGCTCGGTCTTGCGGTTCAGGAGCTCGACGCGGCCCGCGGTGCGCAGGGTGCGCCGGCCGTCGCGGGGGGCGACGGGAACGGCGTCGGTGCGGCCGAGGGCGCCGGCCTTCTCGAAGGCGCGGCGGACCTGGCGTACCACCGTGGCGTGGTCGACGTTCCCCGCGGCGGCGACGACCAGGTGGGTCGGGTCGTAGTGCTTCTTGTAGAAGCGGGCGATCTGGCCGCGGCCGAGCGCGTTGATGGTGTCGACGGTGCCGAGGACCGGGCGGCCCAGCGGGGTGTCGCCGAACATCGTCTGCGCGAACAGTTCGTGCACGACGTCGCCGGGGTCGTCCTCGGTCATCGCGATCTCCTCGAGGATGACGCCGCGCTCGGCGTCCACGTCCTCTTCGAGGATGAGCGAGTCGGTGAGCATGTCGCAGACGACGTCGATCGCCAGCGGCAGGTCGGTGTCGAGGACCCGGGCGTAGTAGCAGGTGTACTCCTTCGCCGTGAAGGCGTTCATCTCGCCGCCGACCGCGTCGATCGCGGCGGAGATGTCGAGGGCGGACCGCTTGCGGGTGCCCTTGAAGAGGAGGTGCTCCAGGTAGTGGGTCGCGCCGTTGAGCGTCGGGGTCTCGTCGCGGGAGCCGACGTGCGCCCAGATGCCGAAGGTGGCGGAGCGCACGGAGGGGAGGGTCTCGGTGACGATCCGGAGGCCGCCGGGGAGGGTCGTGCGACGGACCGTGCCGATGCCGTCCTTGCCCGGGAGAAGCGTTTGGGTACGGGCGACGGCCCGCCCCTCCGAAGAGGGGCGGGCCGTCGCGCGGGAACTACGGGACGTCACTTGGCAGCGTCGTCCTTGTCACCCTCGGCAGCGTCCTCGTCCGCGATCACGGGGATCAGGGACAGCTTGCCGCGCTGGTCGATCTCGGCGATCTCGACCTGGACCTTGGAGCCGATCGCGAGCACGTCCTCGACGTTCTCCACGCGCTTGCCACCGGCGAGCTTGCGGATCTGCGAGATGTGCAGCAGGCCGTCCTTGCCCGGGAGCAGGGAGACGAAGGCACCGAAGGTGGTGGTCTTGACGACCGTACCCAGGTAGCGCTCGCCGACCTCCGGCATGGTCGGGTTGGCGATGCCGTTGATCGTGGCGCGGGCGGCCTCGGCCTGCGAGCCCTGCTGGGCACCGATGTAGATGGTGCCGTCGTCCTCGATCGTGATCTCGGCGCCGGTGTCCTCCTGGATCTGGTTGATCATCTTGCCCTTGGGGCCGATGACCTCACCGATCTTGTCCACCGGGATCTTGACGGTGATGATGCGCGGCGCGTTCGGGGACATCTCGTCCGGAACGTCGATCGCCTCGTTCATCACGTCGAGGATGTGCAGACGCGCGTCGCGGGCCTGCTTCAGCGCGGCGGCCAGGACCGAGGCGGGGATGCCGTCGAGCTTGGTGTCGAGCTGGAGCGCGGTCACGAACTGCTTGGTGCCGGCGACCTTGAAGTCCATGTCGCCGAAGGCGTCCTCCGCACCGAGGATGTCGGTGAGGGCGACGTAGTGCGTCTGGCCGTCGATCTCCTCGGAGATCAGACCCATGGCGATACCGGCGACGGCGGCCTTGAGCGGCACACCGGCGTTCAGCAGCGACATGGTGGAGGCGCAGACCGAGCCCATCGACGTCGAGCCGTTGGAGCCGAGGGCCTCGGACACCTGACGGATCGCGTAGGGGAACTCCTCGCGGGTCGGGAGGACCGGCACGATGGCGCGCTCGGCGAGGGCGCCGTGGCCGATCTCGCGGCGCTTGGGCGAGCCCACGCGGCCGGTCTCGCCGACGGAGTACGGCGGGAAGTTGTAGTTGTGCATGTAGCGCTTGCGGGTCACCGGGGAGAGGGTGTCCAGCTGCTGCTCCATGCGGAGCATGTTGAGGGTGGTGACGCCCAGGATCTGGGTCTCGCCACGCTCGAACAGCGCCGAGCCGTGCACGCGCGGGATGGCCTCGACCTCGGCCGCGAGCGTACGGATGTCCGTGAGGCCACGGCCGTCGATGCGGACCTTGTCCTTGATGACGCGCTCGCGGACCAGCTTCTTGGTCAGCGCGCGGTACGCGCCGCCGATCTCCTTCTCGCGGCCCTCGAAGGCCGGGAGGAGCTTCTCCGCGGCGAGCTCCTTGATGCGGTCGAGCTCGGCCTCGCGCTCCTGCTTGCCGGCGATGGTGAGCGCCTTGGTGAGCTCACCCTTGACGGCGGCGGTGAGCGCCTCCAGGACGTCGTCCTGGTAGTCCAGGAAGACCGGGAACTCGCCGGTGGGCTTGGCGGCCTTGACGGCGAGGTCCGACTGGGCCTTGCAGAGGACCTTGATGAAGGGCTTCGCGGCCTCGAGACCCGCGGCGACGACCTCCTCGGTCGGCGCCTCGGCGCCGCCCTTGACGAGCTCGATCGTCCGCTCGGTGGCCTCGGCCTCGACCATCATGATCGCGACGTCGCCGTCCTCCAGGACGCGACCGGCGACCACCATGTCGAAGACGGCGTCCTCGAGCTCGGTGTGCGTCGGGAAGGCGACCCACTGGCCCTTGATCAGGGCGACGCGGGTGGCGCCGATGGGGCCGGAGAAGGGCAGGCCCGCCAGGATCGTCGAAGCGGAGGCGGCGTTGATCGCGACCACGTCGTACAGGTGGTCGGGGTTGAGCGCCATGATCGTCTCGACGATCTGGATCTCGTTGCGCAGGCCCTTCTTGAAGGAGGGGCGCAGCGGGCGGTCGATCAGACGGCAGGTGAGGATCGCGTCCTCGGAGGGACGGCCCTCACGGCGGAAGAACGAGCCGGGGATCTTGCCGGCCGCGTACTGCCGCTCCTCGACATCCACCGTCAGGGGGAAGAAGTCGAGCTGGTCCTTGGGGCGCTTCGAGGCGGTGGTCGCAGAGAGGACCATCGTGTCGTCGTCCAGGTAGGCGACGGCGGAGCCGGCGGCCTGCTTGGCCAGACGGCCGGTCTCGAAGCGGATGGTGCGGGTGCCGAAAGTGCCGTTGTCGATGACGGCCTCGGCGTAGTGGGTCTCGTTCTCCACTAGCGGTTTCTCCTACGTGTTCGTCTTTGCGTCCGGGGCCCGTGTGGCCGGGGACGGTGTGCGACGGTGGCGGAGAAGCTCGCCTCGGGTGCGGGCCGGTCTTCGATCGAAGCTCCCGGCGATTCGTTTCCGGGGGCCACTACCGAGGACCGGCGGCTGGCCGGCGGCTTCTCGCTCGTCGTATGGGGTTGTGCAACCAGACTAAGTGCCGATGCGCACTTTGTGCACGTACGGCAAAGGGAGCGGCCCCCTGAAAGTGGGAACCGCTCCCTCAACGGCTGCTTACTTGGCGCCGCCGGCCGCACCGCGGCGGATGCCGAGGCGGTCGACCAGCGTACGGAAGCGCTGGATGTCCTTCTTGGCCAGGTACTGCAGCAGGCGGCGGCGCTGGCCGACCAGGATCAGCAGGCCACGACGGGAGTGGTGGTCGTGCTTGTGCTGCTTGAGGTGCTCGGTCAGGTCCGAGATGCGACGGGACAGCATGGCGACCTGGACCTCGGGGGAGCCGGTGTCGCCCTCCTTGGTGCCGAACTCGGCCATGATCTGCTTCTTGACAGCGGCGTCGAGAGCCACGCGGATCTCCTCTTGGTGTTCGTGCGCCCGCGGGTGCCCCTGGTCTAGGTCTCAGGGGAAGCTTCCGTGACTCCACGGGCGAAGGTCCGATGGGCGCAGCTTCCAGAGGCATCCGAGTGAATCTCGGGGGCATACCGGGAGCGCGTACACAAACGGCCGTCACACAGCGTACCAGCTCGCCGGAGCGCCCCGATTGCGTTTTCCGTTCGCACCTATTTGCTGGTCAGCGCGCGGACCGCGGTGAAGACGTCGAGGACGGCGAGGCAGAGCGGGACGAGGGAGAGCAGGACGAAGCCCTCGGTCAGGTCGAGGAGGCGGCCCCAGAAGGGCGAGAGGCCCTTCCTCGGGATGATCAGGCCGATGGCGGTGATCAGCGCGGCGCCGGCGGCGACGGCGGCGGTGAGCCAGATCGTACGGATGTCCAGGCCGCCGCGGTCCCCGTACATGAGGAGGTCCTTGACGAGGTCGGCCGGCGGGTTCAGGGAGAGGCCGAGGACGAGCAGCGCGATGGCGGCGATGCCGGCCACCAGGACGCAGGCGACCTGCGAGGTGTAGCGGAAGAGACGGGCGCGCAGCAGCATCGCCAGGCCGGCGCCGAGGGCGAGGAGCTGGCCCCAGACGTTTCCGGCGAAGCCGAGGACCGCGGCGGAGCCGACGACGACGGCCGCGCAGCCGCCGACGAGGCCGAGGAGCATCTCGTGGCCGCGGCGGGCCTGGAGGGCCATGCGCTCGCCGTCGACGGGCTGCGCCTCCTCGCCGGGCTGCTGCGGGTCGCCGAGGAACTCGTCGTCGGCGGCGCTGCGCGGGGCCGCGTAGCCGATGGGCAGGCGGGCGAAGCGGGCGGAGAGGCCGGGCAGGAAGGCGACGAGGCCGATGGCGACGGGGGCGCAGACGGCGGCGGTCTCGGTGGCGGTGGTCTCGGTGAGGATCGCCAGGAAGGTGGCGAGGGTGCCGACGCCGGCGAGGAAGGTGGCGGCGACGAAGGGCGCGTCGCCGCTGGGGGTGAGCGCGACGAGGGCCACCGAGGCGACGAGCACGGTGACGCAGCCGAGGAGGAACTGGAGGCGGCCGGGGCCCTGGCCGGCGTCGGCGCCGATGATGCCGGAGCCGGCGATGAGCAGCAGGGGCAGGGCGCCGAGGCCGAGGGCCACGGCGGTCGCCCGGTCGCCGTAGACGCGGGCGCGGACGCCGGCGAAGGCGGTGAGGAGGAGGCCGGCGGCGCCCGCGATGATGCCGGGCAGGCTGTGCATGTCGTGGCGGATCGGGTCGGCGAACCAGAGGACGAAGCCCATCAGGACGAGGAGCAGGACGCCGCCGAGGAGGCCGGCGCCGCGCAGCAGCTCGTCGCTCCACAGGTGCCGGTCGCGGGTGACGGCGGAGGCGACGGCGTCGGAGACGTCGTCGTAGACGGCCGGCGGCAGCGACTGGGCGAAGGGGCGCAGGGAGAGCACCTCGCCGTCGAGGACCTGCTGGGCGGCGAGCGTGCGGGCGCCGTCGAGGACGGATCCGTCGCGGCGGACCAGGTGGTAGCCGGTGGGGGTGCCGGCGGCCTGGGTCTGGCCGGTGAGGCGCAGGATCTCCGGGTAGACGTCGGCGACGGCGATGTCCTCGGGGAGCGCGACGTCGATGCGGCTGTCCGGCGCCACGACGGTGACGCGGCAGAAGCCGGTCGCTGCGGTCGTACTCACGTGTGTGGACCCCCTGATTCACGGTTGCGCCCGTCGGATTCGCCGCCCCGCGCGTTCTGATTCGCGGTTGCGCACGGTGCGCGCGCCACCCTACCGGGGACGGCCGGTGGGGGCTGCAAGTAGGATCGCCGTCCCATGGGGGAAGTCCGCGCGCTCGGCTGCCGACTGGGGTGCCGGTGCGGATGCTCCCGCCACGAGCCCGCCTCCAACGAGGGATTGATGCGCCGGTGAGCCAGATCGTCGTCAAACGCCCACCGAGGGCGCTTCCGCCGGAAGTGCCCGGTGAGGAACTGGTCCTGGAGTCCCCGCCGGAACTTCCCCGGGGGCAGCAGGAGTCGGCGCTGATGCAGCTCCTGCCGATGCTCGGCATGGGTTCCTCGGTGGTCTTCTTCTTCATGACGCCGTCGCCGATCATGCGGATCATGGGCACGCTGATGCTGGCGTCGACGGTCGCGATGGCGGTCGCCCAGTTCGTCAGATTCCGCCGCGGTACGCAGGGGCAAATGGCCGATGTCCGCCGCGACTACCTCAAATACCTCGCCCAGACCCGGCGTACGGTCCGGCGCACGGCGCGCGGGCAGCGGGACGCGCAGTTGTATCTGCACCCCTCCCCCGAGCAGCTGTGGTCGGTGGTGGCCGAGGGCTCGCGGGTGTGGGAGCGCCGGGTGGGCGACCACGACTTCGGGCAGGCGCGCATCGGGCTCGGCGCGCAGCAGTTGGCGACGCCGCTGGTGGCGCCGGACACGGCGCCGGTGGACGAGCTGGAGCCGCTGTGCGCGGGTGCGATGCAGCAGTTCCTCGCGGTGCACGGCACGCTGGACGGGCTGCCGATGGCGGTCTCGATGCGGGCGTTCTACCACGTGACGGTGTCGGGCGAGCAGGAGTCGGCGCAGGCCGTGGCGCGTGCGCTGGTGGCGCAGCTGGTGACGCTGCACTCCCCCGACGACCTGATGCTCGCGGTGGTCGCGGCGCGGTCCTCGCAGGAGCGGTGGGACTGGACGAAGTGGCTGCCGCACACGCAGGTGCCGGGGCAGGTCGACGGGGCCGGTACGAAGCGGCTGTTCGGCGACGACCTGGGCGAGCTGGAGAGCCTGGTCCGTTCGAAGCTGGACGGGCGGCCTCGGTTCTCGCGGGAGAACCAGCCGGTGCTCGACCAGCCGCACGTGGTCGTGGTCCTGGACGGCGGCATGGTGCCGCCGGACTCGCTGCTCGCGGCGGCCGAGGGTCTGCAGGGCGTGACGATCGTGGAGGTGGTCTCCGGCGACCTCGACGAGCCGCGCGGCGGTCTTTCGGTGGTGGTACGGCCGGGCCGGCTGCGCCTGGAGTCGGGCGGCGGGTTCGCGTACGAGGGCGTGCCCGACGGGATCTCGCTGCCGGCGGCCGAGGCGCTGGCGCGGCAGCTGGCGCCGCTGCGGATGGGCGGCGGGGACGACGACGAGCCGCTGCTCGCCAATCTGGACTTCACTGATCTGCTGAACCTCGGGGACGCCGAGTCGGTGGACGTGGCCCGGACCTGGCGGCCGCGGTCGGTGGCCGAGCGCCTGCGGGTGCCGATCGGTGTCGGCGAGGACGGCCAGCCGGTCATGCTGGACCTGAAGGAGGCCGCGCAGGAGGGCATGGGCCCGCACGGTCTGTGCGTGGGCGCGACGGGCTCCGGCAAGTCGGAGCTGCTGCGGACCCTGGTGCTCGGTCTCGCGGTGACGCACTCCTCGGAGACGCTGAACTTCGTCCTCGCGGACTTCAAGGGCGGTGCGACCTTCGCCGGCATGTCGCAGATGCCGCACGTGGCCGCGGTCATCACCAACCTGTCGGACGACCTGACGCTCGTCGACCGCATGGGTGACGCGATCCGCGGTGAGCTCCAGCGGCGCCAGGAGCTGCTGCGCTCGGCGGGCAACTACGCCAACATCCACGACTACGAGAAGGCGCGGGCGGCGGGCGCTCCCCTCGAGCCGCTTGCCTCGCTGGTGCTCGTGATCGACGAGTTCTCCGAACTCCTCACCGCCAAGCCCGACTTCATCGACATGTTCATCCAGATCGGCCGCATCGGCCGGTCTCTCGGCGTGCACCTGCTGCTCGCCTCGCAGCGCCTGGAGGAGGGCCGGCTGCGCGGCCTCGACACGTACCTCTCGTACCGGATCGGTCTGCGGACCTTCTCGGCGGCGGAGTCGCGGACGGCGATCGGCGTGCCGGACGCCTACCACCTGCCCTCGGTGCCGGGCTCGGGCTATCTGAAGTTCGGTACGGACGAGATGACCCGCTTCAAGGCGGCGTACGTGTCGGGGACGTACCGCACGGGAGGGCCGCGCCTGGAGATCGGGCAGCTGCCGGTGGAGCGGCGGCCCGCGCTGTTCACGGCGGCGCCGGTGCCGGTGGTGTACGCGGCGCCGGACCCGGCGTACCTGACGGCGCAGCGCGCCGAGGAGGACGACGCGCTCGCGGACACGGTCCTGGACGTGATCGTGCGCCGTCTGGAGGGTCAGGGGGTGCCGGCGCACCAGGTGTGGCTGCCGCCGCTGGACCAGGCGCCCTCTCTCGACCAGCTGCTTCCGGGGCTCGCGCAGACCGCGGACCGGGGACTGACGTCGACGGAGTACACGCGGCAGGGCGCGCTCACGGTGCCGCTCGGTCTCATCGACAAGCCGTTCGAGCAGCGGCGCGAGGTGCTGTACCGGGACTTCTCGGGCGCGGCCGGTCACATGATGGTGGTCGGCGGTCCGCAGTCCGGCAAGTCGACGCTCATGCGGACGCTGATCTCGTCGTTCGCGCTCACCCACACGCCGGCCGAAGTGCAGTTCTACTGCCTGGACTTCGGTGGTGGCGGCATGGTGTCGCTGGCCGATCTGCCGCACGTCGGCGGGGTCGCGTCGCGGCTCGACCCGGAGCGGGTGCGGCGGACGGTCGCCGAGGTGATGGGTGTGCTCAACCGGCGGGAGGAGTTCTTCCGCGCGCACTCCATCGACTCGATGACGACGTACCGGCGCAAGCGGGCCGCGGGCGAACTGCCGGGTGAGGCCTGGGGCGACGTGTTCCTGGTGGTGGACGGCTGGGGCGGCTTCCGCAACGACTACGACATGCTGGAGCCGATCGTCGCCGACATCGCGTCGCGCGGTCTGGGCTACGGCATCCACGTGGTGATCACCGCCTCCCGGTACATGGAGGTGCGGGCCGCGCTCAAGGACCAGATGCTGGGCCGGCTCGAACTGCGGCTCGGTGACGTCATGGACTCCGAGTTCGACCGCAAGGTCGCGGCGAACGTGCCGACCGGGGTGCCGGGGCGCGGCCAGGTGCCGGAGAAGCTGCACTTCATGGGGGCGCTGCCGCGGATCGACGGGTCGAGTTCGTCGGGTGACCTGGCGGAGGGCACGGCGGCGTTCGTGCGGGCGGTGAAGGGGAGCTGGACCGGTGCGCCGGCCCCGGCGGTGCGGCTGCTGCCGCGCAGGCTGCCGGCGGAGCAGCTGCCGAAGGGCTTCGAGTACCCGCAGCACGGCATCGCGATCGGCATCGACGAGACGAACCTGGAGCCGGTGTTCGTCGACTTCGAGTCGGACCCGTTCCTGCTGGTCTTCGGTGAGAGCGAGTCGGGCAAGACGGCGCTGCTGCGGCTGATCGCCAAGCAGCTGTGCGAGCGGTACACGCCGGAGCAGGCGCGGATCGTGGTGGGCGACTACCGGCGGACGATGCTGGAGGCCGTGGCGCCCTCGCACCTCCTGGAGTACGCGCCGATGGCGTCGTCCATGCAGATGCACATGGACGCGATCAACACGGTGATGACGAAGCGGGCGCCGAAGCCGGACATCACGCCGCAGCAGCTGCGCGACCGCAGCTGGTGGTCGGGCCCGCAGCTCTTCGTGCTCGTCGACGACTTCGAGCTGGTGGCGACCAACTCGGGCAATCCGCTGGCGGTTCTCGTGGAGAACCTGCCGTTCGCGCGGGACGTCGGCATCCGCTTCATCGTGGCGCGCAGCCAGGCGGGCGCCTCGCGGGCGATGTACGAGCCGTTCATGCAGCGGGTGCGGGAGTTGGGCGCGCAGGGCGTGATCCTCTCCGGCGATCCGCAGGAGGGCGACGTCCTCGGCGGGGTCCGGGCGCGGCCGATGCCTCCGGGCCGGGGCACGTTCGTGTCGCGGAAGCGGGGGACGCCGCTGGTGCAGCTGGGCTGGCTGCCCGAACAGCACTGAGCGGAGCGGTCCCTCCCACTACTGTGGGAGGGACCGCCGTACCACCGCGAAGGGAAAGCGCCGATGACCGACGCCCACGAGTCCACCACCGAGAGCGCGGACGCCGCCCGGGCCGCGGAGAAGCAGCGGCAGAAGGACGAGTTGTACGCGCTCGACATCTCCGGCGTCGAGTGGCAGGGCGCGCCGGGGACGAACCCGGACGAGGAGCGGGTGGAGATCGCGCACCTCCCCGAGGGAGGGGTGGCGATGCGCTCGTCCCTCGAGAAGGAGACGGTGCTTCGGTACACGAAGGCCGAGTGGGACGCGTTCGTCCTGGGCGCCAGGGACGGCGAGTTCGACCTGCGCTGACCGCGGACACGCGTGAGGGGGCGGCCCGTTCGGACGGGCCGCCCCCTCAGGTGTTCGCGGGGTGTCACATCATGCGGAACCGGGCCGCGTTGCCCTTGTCGGTGTCCTGGTAGCCGGCGACGGACTCGTCGAGGAGCTGGGCGATGCGCGCCAGGTCCTGGTTCATGCCGGCCATGTCGCGGGTCAGGCGGTCCTGGCTCTCGCGGTACGCGATCTTCGCCTCGCCCTCCCAGTTGGAGGCGACGCGGTTGACCTCGGCCATGAGGTCGTCGAGCTTCTGGGTGAGGGTGCTGGAGGTCAGGCGGGTGTCGGCCGCCGCCTGCGTCACGGTGTCGTAATTGACCGCAGTGGTCATGGTGTTGACTCCTGAAGTGAGAGTGGCGCGGAGGACTGGTCGGGTCGTACTCAGATGCCGAGGATGGCGCTCTGGTTACCGCCGCCGGAGCCGCCGGAGCCGCCTCCGTCCATCGTGCGGAAGGACCGCAGGCGGTCCTCTTCCTCACGCGTGAACCCGTCGGCGCTCATGCGCATGATCTCCTCGAGCTTGCTCAGCTCGGCGCGCATGCTGCGCAGGCGCTGGTTCAGGTCGTTCTGGACCCGGTCGTACTCCTTGCTCGCAGCGCCCTGCCAGCCCGCCTGGACGCGGTCCACCACGCCGTTGAGGGAGGTGATGCGGGCCTGCAGCTCGTCGGAGAAGTCCTGGATCCGGCCGGCGAGCTTGACTTGTTCGGCACTGGTTACGTTCAGGTCTTTCGACATCTTGCCCCTTCTTCCTTCGGCGGCGTCGACGGCCGGGCCGTCGGGCCATCCGGTCGTGATGCGGACGGGAATCTTCTGATGCCGCCCCCGTGCTGGGTTCGCACTGCCGTGCCCCCAGCGGTCACTTTATCCATTGACGGCGGCAGTTCCAACTGCAAAGGAAGGTCCGGATACTTGGCCGTGAGCCTGCTCATCGGACCCCCCTCCTGCGGCGGCTGTCGCGGATCACGACGGCCGTTCCGGCGACCACGGCCACCAGGACGGCGCCGATCCCCAACGCGTAGGTGGCGAGTCGTTCGGAGCGTTCCTGGGGCGTCTCCGTCAGCGCCAGACGGGCCGCCTCGGGCGCCGGCGGCCTGGGCGGGCCCGGGTCGGGCGTGGGCGAGGCGGGCGGCGTACCGGGGCCGATGTCGGCGAGTGCCCGTACGGGGTCGACGACGCCCCAACCGACGTGGGCGTCCCGGCCGTTGACCGAGCGGACGGCGGTCTGCTCGATGCGGGCGACGATCTGGGCCGCGCTCCACTCCGGGTACTTGGCGCGGAGCAGCACGGCGACACCGGCGACGTACGGGGCGGAGAAGCTGGTGCCGTTGTCGACGCACTGGCCGCCGCCGGGGACGGTGGAGACGATGTCGACGCCGGGGGCGGCGACGCCCACGAAGTCGCCGGACTGGGAGAAGGCGGCCCGTTCGTTGTTCCGGTCGGAGGAGGCGACGGCGAGGACCCCGGGGAAGGCGGCGGGGTAGGTGTTCTTCTTGGTGCCGTCCATGCCGTCGTTGCCGGCGGAGGCGACGACGACGACGTCCTTCGCGATCGCCCGGGCGACCGCCTTGGCCATCGGCGAGTCGGGGCCGAGCGGCTGGGTGGTGTCCTGCGAGATGTTGATGACCTGCGCGCCCTTGAGGACGGCGTGGTCGATCGCGAGGGCCATCGTGTCGGACTTGCCGCTGTTCTTCTCGTCGTTCTGCCGGATCGGGATGACGGTCGACTCGGGGGCCAGGCCCACGAAGCCGGTGCCCTTGCGGGAGCGGGCGGCGATGATGCCGGCGACCTTGGTGCCGTGGCCGACGTCGTCGACGGTGCCGTCGGTCTTGCCGCGCTTCTCGTCGCCGAAGCCGGGGTTCTCCTTGTCGGGCTTGAGGTAGTCCTTGCCCGCCTTGGCGTCGACGGCTTCGCGCAGCTGCGGGTTGACGTCGTCGACGCCGGTGTCGATGACCGCGACGCGGACGCCCTTGCCCTTGGTGTCCTGCCACAGCTCGTCGAGGAGGACCCGCTGGAGCGGCCAGGGAATGCCCTCGATCTGCTTCTTCATGGGGAAGGTGCACTCGCCGCTGCCGTCGAGGGCGGGGCCGTCGGGCCGCGGCGCGGCGGCCGCGGCGGGGGCCGCGAGCAGGGCGGTGAGGGTGCCCGCGGCGAGCAGGGCGGCCGTGCGGTACGTCGTCGTCACCGGTGCCACCCCCTCAGGAACCCTGCGGCTGACGCGCGCTGTTGGTGTCGAGTCGCGGACCCTTCGACAGGAACTCCGACCATTCGATCGGGACGAGGGCCGGCTTGACCTTCTCGTAGCCGAGACGCTTCTGGGCGTCGCTGGGTTCCGGGCGTCTGTCGGTCTGATTCTGTTCGCCGGCGCCGATCTCGGAGCGGTCGGAGTCGCTGTCGCCGTTGGCCTGGACGGCGTACCGCAGGCCGGTGTCGGTGACGAGGAAGAGCGAACCGTAGGGCGTCTTCTGCTTGCCCTGGAACTGGGTGTAGAGCAGGCCGCTGCCCGGGGTGACGTACGTGCTGGTGCCGCCGGCGGTGATGTCGGCGGGGTACTGGGGGCCGGCCCAGGTGGTGAGGGTGGTGTTGCCCGCGTCGTCGACGCCGGTGAGGACGCTGCAGACGGTGTCGCGGGCACCGGCGCCGCCGGTGACGTCGTTGGCCTGCTTGGACTGCTTCCGCGGCCAGTGCGCGCGCGGCTGGAAGACGGTGGAGTCCGGTTCGAAGTCGGAGGCGTTGACGCTGGTCGCCTTGCCGTCCATGTCGAGCGGGCCGGTCTGCGGGGAGTTGATGAGCAGCCAGGCGGTGAAGTCGCTGACGGGCTGGACCTTGCCGGGCAGCACGACGTACTGCTGGGGGCCCGAGCCGGTCTGGGCGAGGAGGACCATGCCGACGCGGTTCTCGGTGGCGGTCAGACCCCCGCCGGGGACCCCGGCGGGGGAACCGGCCTCGCCCTCGATGCGCGGGAAGTCGATCTCGTCGCCGGTCTTCAGGGTGGCGAGCCAGTCGTCGGTGACGGGCTGCGGCTCCTTGTTGAGGCCGACGAGCGCGGTGAGGAGTCCGGTGGAGTCGGCCTTCACCGGGTACTTGGTGCCGGTGTGGTCGACGAGGAACCGGGCCTTGCCGGTCTGGCCCTGGACGTAGAGGACGTCGCCGTCCTTCAGCTGCCCGCTTCCCTCGGTGCGCTTCAGGTCCCGCTGGGCGAAGAGGAAGGTCGCCTTCTGGACGCTGGCTCCCTTGCCGCCGCCGGGTTGTTCGCAGACGGCCCAGCGCTTGGGCGTGCCCGCGTCGCCCGCGGCGGGCAGCCGGTCGGGGGCGTACGGGATGCCGAGGATGGGGCCGCGCGGAGGCTTGCCGAGGTCGAGCGTCTTGTCGTCGACCTGGACGACCTGGAACTGGTCGGGGTTGAGCAGGAGTCGGGCCGAGGCCAGGTTGAGGACGGGGTGGAGCAGGGTCTTGGCGTCCTTGCCCTTGCCGGTCTGCAGGACGACGTACCGGGTCGTCGACTGCTTGCCGACGATCACCCGGGTCCCGGGGGTGTCCCAGCCCTTGGGCGCGACGGGGCTGAACATGCCCCACGCGCCGAACCCGGCGACGACGAGGGCGGCGACGATCAGACCGGGGACGATCGCGCGCAGCGGCTTCGGCGCCCCCTCCTCCGTGCCGGAGGGCGAGGGTTGGAGGAATGCCGCCACCGTGCGCTTCTTCGCAAAGGTGTACGCGTTGAGCTCGTCCCGGCGCGATGCCATGAGTCCCCATTCTCGTCAGGCGCAGTCTTCGCGCGGGGATCGGGGAGGTGGCACCCGGGCCCCGGCTGTCGGACCGGACCCCTACTATGCCTGCTGTCCCGTGGGGTTCGTGGGGCGGGTAGGGTGATCCGGCCGCCAAAGCCCTGGCGGGCCAGCGTGATCGGGACGAATTGAGGGGGATTCTCCATCATGGCTTCCGCGACGCGGACGCGGCCCGCCGCGGCCACCGCCTCCGCGCCCCCGTCCGCCGGACCCGGCGCCTCGGTCTCCCCGAGGCTCCAGGCGCGTCCCGGACACTTCGGTTCGTTCCGATTGCAACAGCTCGTCCTGATCGAGGTCGCGGCCGCGCTGCTCGCCGTCGCCTGGGTCGTGGAGCCGATGCTGCTCGTGCCCGCGGGCGTGGTGGCGGTGGTGCTCGTCCTCCTCGCCGTGGTGCGCCGGCACCGGCGTTCCCTGCCGGAGTGGCTGGGCACCTTCCTGGCGCTGCGCGCCCGGTCGCGCCGGGCGTCCTCCTTCACGGTGCCGTCCGGCACCGAGCCGGGGCTCGCGCCGGTCGTGGAGTGCGATCCGGCGCTGCGGACCTACGCGTACAGCGACCGCGACCGCCGGCCGGTCGGGATGATCGGCGACGGCACCTTCCTCACCGCCGTCCTGCGGGTCGAGTCGGAGGGCACCGCGCTGCGGCCGGACCGCGCGGCGCGGCCGCTGCCCGTCGGGCTCGTCCGGGACGTCCTCACGGTGGACGGCATCCGGCTGGAGTCGGCACAGATCGTGCAGCACACGCAGCCGGCGCCCGCGCCGCACCTGCCCCCGCAGTCGATGGCCGCGCGCAACTACGGGCCGCTCCAGGCGCAGACGGGTTCGCCCGCGGTGCGGATCACCTGGATCGCCCTCAAGCTCGACCCCGAACTCTGCCCGGAGGCGGTCGCCGCGCGCGGCGGCGGCATGACGGGCGCGCAGAAGTGCGTGGTGCGGGCGGCCGACCAGCTGGCGAGCCGGCTCGCGGGCGCAGGCTTCCGGGCGGACGTGCTGACCGAGCAGGAGCTCACGTCGGCCCTCGCCACCTCGACCTGCGCGAGCCCGATGGCGATCGCGCAGGCGGGCCGGGGCCAGGCCCAGACGCGGCGGACGCAGGAGACGGCGCGGACCTGGCGGGTGGACGACCGGCGGCACACGACGTACTGGGTGGGGCGCTGGCCCCAGCTCGGCGGCCGGAGCGGTGGCGCGGGAGCGTCGATGCCGCAGCTGGTGGCCCTGCTGACCTCGCTGCCCGCGCTCGCGACGACGTTCAGCCTGACGCTGAGCGGCGGGGACCGGCAGGAGGTGACGGTGACCGGCCACGTACGGATCACCGGGCGCAGCGACGAGGAGCTCGTGGCGGCGCGGCACGAACTGGAGCGCGCGGCGCGCGGGGTGAGGACGGGTCTGGTGCGTCTCGACCGGGAACAGGTGCCGGGCATGCTCGCGACGCTGCCGCTGGGGGGTGCGCGCTGATGTCCACCGCCTCTTTCGGTACGCAGTCGGGCTCCGGTTCCTTCGGTACGCAGCCGGGTTCCGGTTCCACCGGGTCCCTCACCGCGCAGTCCGGGTCCGCCGGCTCCCCTTCCCCGCGTGCGGGCCGGGGGACGCGGCCCCGGTTCGGTTTCGGGCTCGTCGGGCCGCGCCGCGACCGGCACTCCGTACCCCTGGAGCAGCTGGACGCGCTGGCCCTGCCGGTCGGCGACGACGGCATGGTGATCGGGGTGGACGCCGAGAACCGGCCCGCGGTGCTCGGCATCAACCGGCCCGTGCCGTACGACGTCACCCTCATCGGCGGTCTGTGGACCGCTCAGGTGCTCGCGCTGCGGGCGGCCGCCACGGGTGCCCGGGTGGCCGTCGAGACCGGCCGCGCGCAGGCGTGGACGGCCCTCGCGCAGGCCGCCGGCGGCGGGCAGCCGTGCATCGCTCTGCACGACGTGGGGCGGGTGCCGCCACAGGGCGCGTCGGCGGGCAGTCCGGTGGTCGTGGTCCGGGACTGCGGCATGCGGCCGCCGCGCGGCCGTGTGGTGTCGGCGCCCTGGCAGTCGGTGGTGACGCTGCTCCCCTATCTGAGCCCCGTCGCGCCCCGGCTCCTGGAGAAGTCCTCCCTGGTCGGCGTCCAGCGGGTGTCCCCCGACGAGGCGGCGCAGATCGGCCGGATCATGAGTCTCCCGCGTCACGAGTACGAGGCGCTGTCCACGCTCGCGGACGGGGTGACCCTCTGGTGCACGCCGAACGACCGCCAGTTCGTGATGACGCAGGCGACGGACGCCGAGACCGGATTGTTGGGCGGCGCGCGGCGCATGGACTGAAGGCGACGGAAGCGCACGAAGTCGCTCAAGTACGTCCGTTTTCGCATCGTTTTGACATTGTTTTGAACGGTCGGGGTTCTCACTCTGCGGCGCTGCCGGGTCACTTGGGGGCGTGGCCGGACCGCCGGGACCTGCGGGGAGGGCCCGCCGGGCCTGCCCGGCGGTTGCCCGCGCCGATTAGGCTGGAAGAGCCCCGCCCACCACGGCACAAGGGTGCTCGACCACACCAGGAGGCAAAGTGAACGGCGATCGCGACGAGGTCCACGGGGGTTGGAATCCGCCCGCCGACGATCAGTCCGACGCGGATCCCGCCGAGATGACGGGTGAGTTCACCATCGACTACACCCCGCCGGCCTGGTACACGCAGAACGCGTCGGGCGGTGCGGGGATGGGCGGTGCCACTCCCCCGCCGCCGAGCGGCGCCCCGGTCCCGGTGCCCGGCCTTCCCGTCCCCGGCCTTCCGGCGGGCAGTGGTTTCGAGCCCGGATGGAACCAGGCCCCGCCCACCCCGCCGGTCGCCGCGCCGCCGGTCGCCCCCGCGGCCCCGGTGCCGCCCGTCGCTCCCGCCGCTTCGATGCCTCCCGCCGCTCCGACCGCGTCGGCCGCTCCCCTCACTCCCACCGCTCCCGTCGCCCCGGCGGCTCCCTATGTCCCGGCCGCTCCCGTCGCCCCGGCCGCGCCCTTCGCCGCTCAGCCCGGTGACGCGCCCGCCGCGCCGTTCGGCGGCGGCGACGTCGAGAGCGGCGCGACCATGCGCTTCTCCCCCGCCGCCCTGAAGCGCGAGATGGCCGAGCGCGCGGCGGAGGCCTCCGCCGGCGACACCGACGGCGCGGGTGTGCCCGCGGGCACGGGCCCCGTCCCGCTCACCGGAGCGCCGGGCGCCGCCGAACCCGTGGTGGTCGCCGCCGAGGTCGCGTCGCCGTCCGGAGCCGACACCGAGGACGCCGATGTCACGTCGGCGCGGACCGGCTCGGGCGAGGCTGCCACCGGACCGTCCGGCGAGGACACCGTCGCGGAGTCCGTGACGGAGGCCGTGGCGGACGGCGCAGCGGAGGCGGACCAGGACGCCGCCGACCCGGCCGCGGCGACGGACGCGCCGGGCGACGGCGGCGACGTGGCCGAGGTGCCCGAGGGCTCCGTCGTCGACGCCGACCCGGAGCCCGGGATCGGCTCCGACGCGGAGGGCTCCGCGGCCCCCGGTCCTCTCGCGGACGCGCCCGGCACGGAGGACGTGCCGACGCCGGAGGCGGGAGCCGACGCGTCGGCCCCCCAGCCGCTCCCTGCGGCCGAACCGGCCGACGGCGTCCCGGCCGCGCCCGGCGCGTACCCGGTCGCCGCACCGCAGGCCGGCGACGCCGGTACGGCCCCGGCCGCCGCACCCCACGACACACCCCCTCCGCAGGGCTTCGGCCCCGGTGCCGGTCCCGCGCCCTACCCGGCGGCCGCGTCCGCCGACGCCCCGTACCCGGGCGGTGCGGCGCCGCGGGGATTCGGTCCCGAGGCGGGCTCCTCGCCGTACCCGGCAGCCGGCGCGCAGCCGGGGCAGCCCGGTGGTCCCGGGGCGATGCCGGGGCCGTTCCCGGCGCCCGGGTACCCGGCCACGCCGCCCGCCGACGGCGGGATGCCCGGGGCGTTCCCGGGTTCCGGTCCGCAGGGCGGGGCGGGGCTTCCGCCGCTGCCGCCGTCGTTCCAGCCCGCGGCTCCCGGGCCCGCGCAGCAGTGGCCGGCGCAGCCGGCTCCGGGCGGGCAGCCCGTCGCGGGCGATCAGCCGGCTCCGGGCGGGCAGCCGGTGCCGCCGACCGCCGGATGGCCGGCACCCGCGGGGCCCGGCGTTCCGGCTGCGCCTGCGGCCGTACCGCCGCAGGCGCAGCCCCAGCCGGAGGCGCAGGGGGGTTACGGCTATCCGCAGGCGCAGCAGGGCGGTTACGGCTTCCCGCACCCGGGGACTCCCCCGCAGCAGGGCGGTTACGGCTTCCCGCACCCGGGGACCCCGCCGCAGCAGGGCGGTTACGGCTATCCGCAGCAGGCCGGGACTCCGGGAGGTGTGCCTCCGCAGGCGCAGGCGCAGGCGCCGGGCGGGTACGGGTACCCGCAGCCCGGTGCCGTACCGCCGGGGGCACCGCAGGCGCCGCTGCCGCCGCAGGACGGTCAGCCGGCCGTCGATCCGCGGACGGGTGCCGCCTGGCCCTCGCCGGTGACGCACGACCAGCGCGAGCGGTCCGTGCCGGGTGCGCCCCTCGGGTACAACGCGGCCGTCGAGCTGTCGTCGGACCGTCTGCTCCGGAACAACAAGCAGAAGCCGAAGTCGAGCCGGAACCCGGGCGGCTCGGCCCGTTTCAAGCTCGGCGGCAAGAAGGAGGAGGCGGAGCGGCAGCGGAAGCTGGACCTGATCCGGACGCCGGTCCTCTCCTGCTACCGGATCGCGGTCATCTCGCTGAAGGGCGGTGTCGGCAAGACCACGACGACGACCGCGCTCGGCGCGACCCTGGCGACCGAGCGGCAGGACAAGATCCTGGCGATCGACGCCAACCCGGACGCCGGCACGCTCGGCCGCCGGGTGCGGCGCGAGACCGGGGCGACCATCCGCGACCTGGTGCAGGCGATCCCGTACCTGAACTCGTACATGGACATCCGCCGGTTCACCTCGCAGGCGCCGTCCGGTCTCGAGATCCTCGCCAACGACGTGGACCCGGCCGTCTCGACGACCTTCAACGACGAGGACTACCGGCGGGCGATCGACGTCCTGGGCAAGCAGTACCCGATCATCCTCACCGACTCGGGTACGGGTCTGCTGTACAGCGCCATGCGCGGGGTGCTCGACCTGGCCGACCAGCTGATCATCATCTCGACGCCGTCCGTGGACGGCGCGTCGAGCGCCTCGACGACGCTGGACTGGCTCTCCGCGCACGGCTACGCGGACCTGGTGCAGCGGTCCATCACGGTCATCTCCGGTGTCCGCGAGACCGGCAAGATGATCAAGGTCGAGGACATCGTGCAGCACTTCCAGACCCGCTGCCGCGGTGTCGTGGTCGTGCCGTTCGACGAGCACCTGTCCGCGGGTGCCGAGGTGGACCTCGACATGATGCGGCCGAAGACCCGGGAGGCGTACTTCCACCTCTCGGCGATGGTGGCCGAGGACTTCGTACGGGCGCAGCAGGCGCAGGGCCTGTGGACCGGTGACGGCCAGGGGGCGGTGCCCCCGCACATGGCCCCGCCGATGCCCGGGCAGCCGATGCCCGGGCAGTACGCGCCCGGGCAGTACGCGCCTGCCGGGCAGCCCGTTCCCGGTCAGCCGTACGCGCCCCAGGCCCCGCAGCCCGGGCAGCCGTACCCGCCGCAGCCGGGTCAGCCCTATCCGCCGCAGGCGTACCCCCAGCCGGGTCAGCCGATGCCGGGTCAGGTGATGCCCGGTCAGCCGATGCCGGGTCAGGTGATGCCCGGTCAGCCGATGCCGGGTCAGTACGCACCCGGCCAGCCCGCTCCGGGGCAGCCCTATCCGGCTCAGGCGCCCCAGCCCTACCCGCAGCAGCCGGGTCAGCCGGGTGTGCCGCAGGCCTGGCAGCAGCACCCGCCGGCACCGCCGCAGCCGGGGCAGCCGCTGCCCCCGCAGACGGACGGCGAGGCGCCCCCGCAGGCGCCGCCAGCCCCTCAGCAGTAAGGCGTCACAGGCTTAGACCAATGAGGCTCCGTATCGGCTCTCCGATACGGAGCCTCATTGCGTTCCCGCAGCCCACACGGGGTTTGAGGGATCGTTGACGACGGCAGACCACCGCTGATACACCTTCGCTTCACCCATCGTCAGCCCAAGATCCACGACAGTAACTCCGACGCGAGGTCACGTCCCATGGTCATGGTCACGAAGGTTCCACCCCGTCCCGCCCCCGCCCGCAGAGCCCTCCGACTGCTGCTCGCCACCGGTGTCGCCGCCGGCTCCCTCGCCGCCGTCCCCGGCACCGCGCAGGCGGAGGACGAGAAGTCCGGCGGCACCACGCTCACGGTGGCCGTCTCGCAGAGCATCGACTCGCTGAGCCCGTTCCTCGCCCAGAAGCTCACCTCGACCAGCATCCACCGGCTGGCCTATGAGTACCTCACCAACTACGACCCGAAGGACGCGCGTACGGTCCCGGGTCTGGCGACCGCCTGGACGCCGTCGGCGGACAAGCTGACGTGGACGTACACCATCCGCAAGGACTCGACCTGGTCCGACGGGAAGCCGGTCACCGCCGAGGACGCGGCCTGGACGTTCCGGAAGATGATGACCGACCCGAACGCCGCCACGGCGAACGGCAGCTTCACGGCCAACTTCGCGGAGGTCACCGCGAGCGACCCGCAGACACTGGTGATCCGCCTGAAGAAGCCGCAGGCCACGATGACGGCACTCGACGTGCCGATCGTGCCCAAGCACGTCTGGGAGAAGGTCGGCGACTTCTCGAAGTTCAACAACGACAAGCAGTTCCCCATCGTGGGCAACGGTCCGTTCGTCATCACCGACTTCAAGGTCGACCAGTACATCAAGCTCAAGCCGAACAAGAAGTTCTGGCGGGGCGCACCCAAGTTCGACGAACTGGTCTTCAAGTACTACAAGGACGGTGACGCGGCCGTCGCCGCCCTGCAGAAGGGCGAGGTGTCCTTCGTCCCGAACCTGACGCCCGCCCAGGCCGACGCCCTGAAGACCCAGAAGGACATCAAGGTCAACGACGCCCCCGGCCGCCGCTTCTACGCCCTGGCCACCAACCCGGGCGCGAAGGCCAGGGACGGCAAGACCTTCGGCAACGGCCACCCGGCGCTCCTCGACCCCGCCGTGCGCAAGGCGCTCTTCCTCGCGGTCGACCGCACCACCATCGTCGACAAGGTCTTCCAGGGCCACGCCGTCGAGGGCCAGGGCTACATCCCGCCGCGCTTCGGCTCGTACTTCTGGGAGCCGCCGGCCGCGCAGAAGCGGACGTACGACCCGGCCACGGCCGAGAAGGTCCTCGACGCCGCCGGCTACCGGAAGAACGCGGACGGCAAGCGCGTCGGCAAGGACGGCAGGCCGCTCGACTTCCGGATCCTCTGTCACGCCACCGACCCCAACGACAAGGCGGTCGGCAAGTACCTCCAGGAGTGGTGGGGCAAGCTCGGCATCGGCCTGAAGGTCGAATGCCTGGACAGCGTCTCCGACCCGTGGGCCAAGGGCGACTACGACCTCGCCTTCGACGGCTGGTCCGTCAACCCCGACCCGGACTACGTCCTGTCGATCCACACCTGCGGCACGCTCCCGGCGACGCCGAAGGACACCGGCGCCACCGACAACTTCATCTGCGACCCGCAGTTCGACGGGCTGTACGCGCAGCAGGCGGTGGAGTACGACGCCGCCAAGCGGGCGGATCTGGTGAAGCGGATGCAGTCCCGGCTGTACGACACGGGGTACATGAACGTCATGGCCTACCCGAACGCCCTGGAGGCGTACCGCACCGACCAGATCCGGTCCATCACGACCATGCCGGAGGCCGCCGGCAACCTGTGGGGGCAGGACGGCTACTGGAGCTGGTGGTCGGCCGTGCCCACCGCCCAGGCCGAGGACGACCAGGGCGGCTCGTCCACCGGGGTGATCGTCGGCATCGCCGCGGCCGTGGTGGTCGTGGTCGGCGCCGGTCTCTTCCTCGGGCTGCGCCGCCGCTCCACCGCCGACGACCGCGAGTAGTACGTGACGACGGCAAGCACCCCCGCCGACGTGGCGCGGGCCCCGGAGGCCCGCGCCGCGGACGGCGCACCCCGCACCGGTTCCTCCGCCGGCTACCTCCGCCACGCGGCGGGGAAGCTGGGCGGCGCGCTCGTCTCGCTCTTCGCCGTACTGGTCACCAGCTTCTTCCTCTTCCGGATCATCCCAGGCGACCCGGTCAAGGCGATGACCCACGGCGTGCCCACCTCTGCCGAACAACTCGCCACACTGAGGCGCCAGTTCGGCCTCGACCTGCCGCTGTGGCAGCAGTTCACCGACTACTGCGCCCACGCGCTGAGCGGTGATCTCGGCATCTCGTTCCAGTTCCGCGCCCCGGTCGGCGACCTGATCGCCGAGAAGCTGCCCGCGACGCTGCTGCTGACCGGCGTCGCCGTGGTGATCTACTCGGCGCTCGGGCTGTGGCTCGGCACCCGCTCGGCCTGGCGCCACGGCGGTCTCGGCGACAAGCTGAACACCGGGATCGCGCTGACCCTGTGGTCGGTGCCCTCCTTCTGGCTCGGTCTGCTGCTCATCATCGTCTTCTCGGTCGGCATGGGGCCGATCCCGGGACTGTTCCCGACCGGCGGCATGGAGTCCGGGACCGGCGAGACCGGCTTCGGCTACGTCCTCGACGTCGCCCACCACCTGGTCCTGCCGGTGGTCACCCTGGTGGCCGTCGGCTACGCGCAGACACTGCTCGTGATGCGCTCCTCGCTGCTCGACGAGATGGGCGGCGACTACCTGACGACGGCACGGGCGAAGGGGCTGCGCGACGACGTGGTGCGCCGGCGGCACGCGGTGCCGAACGCGCTGCTCCCGACCGTCACGATGATCTTCATCAACCTGGGCCATGTGGCGGCCGGTTCGATCCTGGTGGAGACGGTGTTCTCCTGGCCCGGGCTCGGCGGGCTGTTCTACCAGGCGCTGAGCGTGCCCGACCTGCCGCTCGTGCAGGGCCTGTTCGTGGTCTTCGCCGCGGCGATGATCCTGATGAACCTGATCGCCGACCTGCTCTATCCGCTGCTCGATCCCCGGGTGGGCCGATGACCTCGAAGGAAACGACGACGCCGACGGAGAGCGGGACGACGGCCGGGCAGGCGACGGCCCCGGCGGCCCCGGCCGCCCCGAAGGGGGCGACGCCGCCCACGAAGGCCTCCCTCACGTGGGCGCGCCGCCGCCGTACGGTCGCCCGCTTCTGGCAGCGGTACCGCACCCACCGCGCCGGGCTGTTCGGCCTCGCCGGGCTCACGCTGATCGCGCTGATCGCCCTCGCCGCCCCGCTGCTCGTCGGCGCGGACGTGCAGTCGGTGACGGAGGCGCCGGGCGAAGCCCTTGAACCACCGAGCGCCGAATTCCCCCTCGGCACGGATCAGTTCGGCCGTTCGCTGCTCGGGCTGCTGATCTGGGGGGCGCGGATCTCGCTGCTCGTGGGCCTGCTCGCGGCGGCCCTCTCGGTCGCCATCGGCACGCTGGTCGGGATCATCGCCGGGCACTACGGCGGCTGGTTCTCGACCGTCGTCATGCGGATCACCGACTGGTTCCTGGTGATGCCGACGCTGGTCCTGGCGATCGTGCTCGCGACCGTCATGTCCCGGTCGATGTGGACGGTGGTCCTGGCCATCGGGGTGACCTCCTGGCCGACCACCGCCCGCCTGGTGCGGGCCCAGACGATCGCCGTGGAGTCCCGCCCGTACATCGAGCGGGCGACCGCGCTCGGCGGGGGCCACGGCCACATCATGAGCCGGCACGTGCTGCCGAACGTGATGCCGCTGGTGCTCGCGCAGACCACGCTCGGCATCTCGACCGCCATCCTCACGGAGGCGACGCTCGCGTTCCTCGGACTCGGCGATCCGACGGTGGTCTCCTGGGGCGGGATGCTCCAGGACGCCCGCGAGGCGGGCGCGGTCTCCTCCGGGCACTGGTGGTACCTGGCCCCGCCGGGGATCGCGATCGCCCTGGTCGCCCTCGCGTTCACGCTGTGCGGCCGGGCCGTCGAGTCCGTGCTCAACCCGAAGCTGGGGGTGGGGCGTTGAGCCTGCTCGAAGTACGGAATCTGAAGGTGACGTACGGCTCGGGCGCGGACGCCGTGCCCGCCGTGCGCGGGGTCGACCTGTCCCTGGAGGCGGGGCGCAAGCTGGGCGTGGCGGGCGAGTCCGGCTGCGGCAAGTCCACTCTCGCGCTGGCGCTGCTGCGCCTGCTGCCGGCCTCGGCGCGGATCGAGGGCCAGGTCCTGCTCGACGGCGAGGACGTCCTCGCCATGAAGTGGGGCCGGCTCCGGGCCGTGCGCTGGGCGGGCGCGTCGATCGTCTTCCAGGGCGCGATGCACTCGCTGAACGCCGTGCAGCGGATCGGGGACCAGATCGCCGAGCCGCTGCTCGTGCACGGCAGGGCGACGCCGGCGGCGGCCCGCGCGCGGGTCGGCGAGCTGCTCGAACAGGTCGGCCTGCCCGCCGCGCGGGCCGCCGCGTATCCGCACGAACTCTCCGGCGGTCAGCGGCAGCGCGTGATGATCGCGATGGCGCTGGCCTGCGACCCCCTGCTGATCGTGGCCGACGAGCCGACGACGGCGCTGGACGTGATGATCCAGGCGCAGATCCTGCGGCTGATCGAGGGGCTCGTCGCCGAGCAGTCCATCAGCCTCCTGATGATCAGCCACGACCTGGCCGTCCTCGCCGACACCTGCGACCGGCTCGCCGTGATGTACGCGGGCCGGGTCGTCGAGGAGGGGCCGGCGCGGGCCGTGTACGAGGCCGCCGAGCACCCGTACGGGCGGGCACTGTCCTCGGCGTTCCCCCGCATCGGGGACCTCGCGTCCCGGCGGGCGCCGCGCGGCCTGCCGGGCGACCCGCCCGACCCGGCCGACCTGCCAGGCGGTTGCTCCTTCCGGCCGCGCTGCCCGATGGCCGTGGAGGCCTGCGCCGAGGAGGACCAGGAACTGCGGGAGGCGGGCGCTGGACGCCGGGCCGCCTGCGTACACGTGGGGAGTGCGACATGAGCGACACCGCGAGCGACGCCGTGGGCGCTGCCCTGGGCCTCGGCGACGCCGGCGCCGGGCGTACGGGGTCCGGGGCGGGTCCGCTGCTCTCGGCGCGCGGACTGCACGTCACCTTTCCCGGCCGGCGCGGCGCGGCGCCCGCCCGCGCGGTGGACGGGGTGGACCTGGACATCGGCCCGGGCGAGATCGTGGCCCTCGTCGGGGAGTCGGGCTGCGGCAAGACGACGCTGGCCCGCTCCCTCCTCGGCCTGGTGCGCCCCACGTCGGGCGCGGTCGCCTTCGAGGGCGAGCCGCTCTCGTACTCCGCCGGTGCCCTCAAGGCCTACCGTAAGCGGGCACAGCTGGTCCTCCAGGACCCGAGCGGATCGCTGAACCCCCGGCACACCGTGTACGACGCGGTCGCCGAGGGGCTGCGGATCCACGGCTACGCGGGGGACGAGCGGGCCGCGGTCGCCGGGGCCCTCGCGCGGGCGGGGCTGCGGCCCCCGGAACGCTTCTTCCTCCGCTACCCGCACGAGCTGTCCGGCGGGCAGCGCCAGCGGGTCGTCATCGCGGGCGCGCTGGTCCTGGAGCCCGAACTGATCGTCGCCGACGAGCCCGTGGCCTCCCTGGACGCGTCCGTACGCGGCGAGATCCTGGCGCTGCTGCTGCGCCTGCGCGACGAACTCGGGCTCTCCGCCCTGGTCGTGACGCACGACCTCGGACTGGCGTGGAACATCGCCGACCGGGTGGCGGTGATGTACCTCGGCCGGGTCGTGGAGACCGGCACCGTGGAGTCCGTCCTCACCCGCCCCCAGCACCCCTACACCCAGGCCCTGTTGTCGGTCCTGCCGGAGTCCGGCGACACCCCGGTCGTCCTGACCGGCGAGCCTCCGGACCCCTCCCGCATCCCCTCCGGCTGCCGCTTCCACGCCCGCTGCCAGATCCTCGCCTCGGGCGAGGCCGCACCCGTCGCACACCGCTGCCGCGACGAACTCCTGCCGATCCTGAGCGGCGGCGGGGAACAGGCGGTGGCCTGCCATTGGGCGACACGGGAGGGGGTACGGGGCTGAGGGCCCCGGCTGGGGCCCGGACGAGGGCCCCGGCCCCAGGTGCTCAGCCCCGCCGGCTCACGGCGCGGCGGGCCTGTTCCCGGGCGCCGCGGGCCTCCCGCCTCGTCGGCCGCGGCCGGCTGCGGTGATCGCCACGGAGGACGTCGAGGTCGGCGGGGTGGTCATCCGTGCGGGTGAGGCGGTGTACGCCTCCTACCTCGCCGCGAACCGGGACCCGGAGGTCTTCGCCGACCCGCACGCCCTCGACTTCGACCGGGAGGGCACCGGGCACGTGTCCTTCGGGCACGGGCCGCACCACTGCATGGGCGCGATGCCGACCCGGACGGAGTCCGAGGTGATGCTCTCCACGCTGCTGCGCCGCTGTCCGGACCTGCGGCTCGCGGGCGGCCCCGAGGACGTCGTGTGCCAGTCGAAGGGGCTGATCCGCCGGACAGGCCCTAAGGGGCGGGGTGCTCCCGGTCGTAGGTCTCCGTCAGCTCGCGGCAGCGCTTCACGTCGCCGGCCATCGCCTGGAGCAGGTCGTCCAGGGTGTCGAACTTGAGCATGCCGCGCACGTACGCCAGGAAGTCCACGGCCACGTGCAGGCCGTACAGGTCGAGCCCCTCGCGGTCGATCGCGTACGCCTCGACCGTCCGCTCCGTGCCGTCGAACTGCGGGTTCGTGCCGACCGAGATGGCCGCCGGCATCCGCTCTCCCGCCGCCGTGAGCCAGCCGGCGTAGACGCCGTCCGCGGGGATCGCGGTGTGCGGGAGCGTCTCGACGTTGGCCGTCGGGAAGCCGAGTTCGCGGCCGCGCTGCGCACCGCGCACCACGATGCCCTCGACCCGGTGCGGGCGTCCGAGGATCTCGGCCGCTCCTGCCATGTCGCCCTCGGCGACGAGGCTCCGGGTGAGGGTGGACGAGAAGGGCCGGCCGCCGCCCGCCGCCCCGCTGACGTACAGGTCGATGACCTCGACCTCGTAGTCGTACGTCTCGCCGAGCTCGGCGAGGAACGCGACGTCGCCGGCGGCCCGGTGCCCGAAGCGGAAGTTGGGGCCCTCGATGACGGCCTTGGCGTGCAGCTTGTCGACCAGCACCTTGACGATGAAGTCCGCCGGGGACAGCTGGGAGAACTCGGCGGTGAACGGCAGCACCAGCACCGCGTCGACGCCGAGTTCCCCGATCAGCTCGGCACGCCGGTGGTGCGGGGCGAGCAGCGGCGGGTGGCTGCCGGGCCGCACGACCTCGGAGGGGTGCGGGTCGAACGTCACGACGACGGTGGGGACGCCGAGCTCCCGGGCGCGCTCGACGGCCCGCCCGATGATCAGCTGGTGTCCGCGGTGCACCCCGTCGTAGGAGCCGATGGTGACGACGCTGCGCCCCCAGTCCTGGGGAATGTCCTCCAAGCCACGCCAGCGCTGCACTGTGACCGCTCCTCGTCCGCCTGTTCGCCGATTACGCCGGTCTAAGACTGCCATGCCCACGGCCATCGGTTGGCATCGGCATGGAGGTGCCGCGGCTCCGCAGCGTCCGGAGGATCTCCGGGCCGAGCAGCGGTGCCCAGTCGCCGGGGGCGGCGTCCGTCCAGCCGGCGAGCAGCGCGGCGACCGCGGGCAGCTCGCGACAGTGGCGGGCGAGGGCCTGGTCGAAGCGCCGGGCGCCTTCGGGCGTACGGGCGCACAGGAGGCCGACCCGGTGCGTGAGGTCCCGGGTACGGGGCTCGCTGCGGCCGCCCGCACCCTCGGCTGCGGCGGCCAGGAGGGCCTCCAGGACGGTGAACTCCCCCGCCTCGGCCTCGTACCGCTCGTGTTCCAGGAGTACGTCGAGCAGCTCGGCCCGCAGATGCCGGGAGGCGCCGCTGCCGGGTGCCGCGAGCACCGGCGCCAGGGCACGGCGTACGGGCGCGGGGCGGCCCCTGATCAGACCGGCGACCAGTGGGTGCAGGACGGCCCTGGCCGCCGGGCCGTCCTCGAACCGGCGGTCGACGAAGGCGGCCACGTGCCCGGCGCCCTCGGGGTGGCGGCCCGCGTAGTCGCGCACGAGGGCCGCGATCCTGCGGGCGAGTGCGGGGGTGTCGATCTCCGCGAGCGCCCGCAGCGCGGCGGCCGGTTCCTCGCCGGCTCCCCGCAGCCGGGTGCGGAACACGCCGAGGACCTGCTCGGGGTGGCTGCCCAGCGCCTCGGCGAGGGCGGTCGCCGGCACCTGGGGTTCGGCGAGGGCCCGCGGCAGATGACGGGCCCTGGTGTGCGGGTCGCGGATCAGCAGGCCCAGGGCGGCGCCGTGGAGGGCCCGGTCGCCGGGGCGGGCCAGCAGGGCGAGCGCCGCGTAGCGGAGCAGTTCCCGGTCGGCCGAGGTGTCGGCGCGTCCCGCGACGATCTGCCCGTACGCGGCGGCCGCGACCCTCCGCTCCGGTCGCCCGTCGTCGTGGGCCCAGCGGTCCACCGCCCGGCAGACCGCCGACGGCTCGTCCTCGGCGAGCGCCGCCAGCAGCCCGTCGGCCAGCGGATGCGCCGTGGCCACCAGCGCCTCGCACAGATCGTCGACGGCCGACCCCCTGCGGGTGTGCAGCAGTGCCTGCGCCGCCGTCGCCACGGTCGCCCCCGGCGGGCCCGGCAGCGGCCGCTCGTCCCCGAACCACCGGCACAGCAGCGGCTGCACCCCGCGCGGGTCGGCCACGAGCATCCCGGCCACCACCTCAAGGGCCCGCTCCTCGCCGCGCGTCGTGCCGGCCGGCGGGTCCGCGGCGGTGCGCTCGCGCGTCGGGGCGGCGTCGACACGGTCCCGCGGCGCGTCGGCACGGTCCCGCGGCGCGTCGGCCGGGACGAGGCGTCGCAGCAGGTCGATGCGCTCGTCGTCGCCGAGCGGCAGGCCCTGCCAGAACCCCGGGCCGAAGGGGGCGAAGGCCGCCCGCCGTCCCGGCCCGGCTCCGATCCGGTCGGCGAGCAGCCGCAGGACGGGCAGGTACGGCCGGAGGTCCGGCAGCCGCCGCACGCTCTCCCCGAGCAGCCGGGCGGCCCACCAGGGCCCGTCCCCGCCGGGGTCCTCGTCCGGTCCCGCGTCGGCGAACCGCGCCAGCGACTCGACGAGCGCGGCCAGCCTGGGAGCGAGCCCGGCCGGTCCACGCTCCCGGTGGAGCAGCAGCAGGGCCTGGAGGACCGGTCCGATGCGGTGCGGCGGGACGGGCGGGCACCCGGCCGCCCCCGCCGGTGGCACGCCGTCCCGCTGCCGGGGCACGACGGCGGGCGGGGGCGGAGGCCCGGCGGGCGCGGACGTGCCGGGCTGGGGCGGGGGTCCGGCGAGGGCGGCGGACGCGGTGGGCGGGGCCTGCGCGGCCGGCCGGGTGCGCGCGGCGGAGGTGGCCGGCACGACGGGCGGGCCCGGAGTGGTCGCCGGGCCCGGCGCGGCCGACGCGCCCGCCGCCGTGAAGGCCGGCGCGGCCCGTCGGCCGGGGTGGGCGGCCGCGGGGCCGGGTGGTGCGTCGTGGTGGCGGTGGACGAGGGAGTGGAGGGCGGCGTCGAGGTCGAGGTGGGCGGCCTGGACCCAGTCGGCGAGTTCCTCGTGGGCGAAGCGGTAGCCGGAGCCGGCGGGGACGAGGAGGCCTTCGGTGAGGACGGCGGAGGCCCAGCCCTCCCGCCAGGGGAAGAGCTCCTCGAAGGAGGCGCGGTCGAGGAGCCCGTGTCCGGGGCCGAGGCAGCGGCGGGCCGCCTCGTGGACCTGGCCGGTGACGCGCGCGGCGAGCCGGCGTACGGCCGTGCCGCGCAGGAGGGGCGAGCCCGCGGCGATCCGGACGGCCACGCGGAGGCACTGCAGGTCCAGGTAGGCGGTGAAGATCTCCTCGCGTCCGGGCCGCCCGGGTGCCCCGCCGGGCAGGGCCGCACGGACCTCGGCGAGCAGCCGGAGGGCCAGCGGGTGCCGGGCGTCCGCCTCGGCGAGGTCCGTCTCGTCGAGTCCGTACCCCCGGCGTACGGCCCTGGCCTCCGTCTCGGAGTACGCGCCGAGGGCGACGGCGGCGGGCAGTCCGTCGCCCGGGTCTCCCGACGGCCGGTGGAGGGCGTCGGGGCCGTAGAGGGCTCCTGCCTGTTCCCAGTGCTCCGGGCGGCAGGCGGTGACGAGCCGGGTGCGGTGGGCGCGGAGCCACTGCTCGGTGGCCGCGGTCCAGTCGGCGAGGCGGTGGGCGAGGCGCGGGGGCATCTCCTCGGGGCCGTCGAGGACGACGAGGAGGGGGCGGCCGGCGTCCCGGGCGAGGGCGGCGGCCCGCTCGGGGGTCGCGGTCGTGGTGTCGCCGAGGGCCCCGGAGGCGGCGACGATGCGGCCCGCCTGGTGGAGGGCGCGGCCGACGGCGTCGGCGAGGGAGTGGTCGTCGGCGCGGAGGTCGGCGCCGCGCAGCCGGACGGTGGGGGCGGGCGCCTCGCCGCGGGCCCGGTGGGCGCAGAGCGAGGCGAGGGCAGTGGTGCGGCCGGTGCCGGGGCCGCCGACCAGGGCGAGCACGGGTGCGCCACCGGCCGTGAAGCGGGCGAACTCGCGGGCGCAGTCGGGGCGTTCGACGGGTTCGGGCCAGGGCCCGGTCTCGCCGACGGGGCCGGTGGAAGTGGCGGTGAGTTCGAGGATGCCGGCGAGGTTGAGGTCGGGCCCGTAGGCGGGGACGGTGGCGGCGTTGCGGCGCAGCAGTGCGGTGAGGGGGCCCTCGGACCGGAGCGGCACGGCGTAACCGGCGGCCTGGCGGTCGCCGTGCAGGGCGGTGCCGAGGACGGCGAGGACGGTGCCGGTGACGGTGTCGAGGACGGGGCCGCCGGCGGCCTGGCCGCCGATCCTCAGCGCCTCCGCGCCCTCGGTGCCGATGGCGAGTTCGAGGGCGTCGTCGAGGGCGTGGAATCGGTCGGTGGCGGTGTACGTGACGGTGGCCGGGCCGAGGACGCGTGCCTCGCGCCAGCCGTGGGCGGCGATCCGCACGTACGTCCCGGGTTCGATCTCGGCGCGGGTCGCGAGCGGCAGGGGGCGCCCGCCGAGCCCTTCGGTGCGGACGAGGGCGAGGCCGCTCTCGGGCAGCGGGGTGACGGCCTCGGCCTCGGCCAGCCAGGTGCGGTCGCCCGGGGCGTGCAGGACGACACGGCTGAGCCCGTCGACGGCTTCGTGACTGGTGACGACCGTTCCGTGGTGGTCGGCGAGGAATCCGGTGCCGCGCGGCCGGCCCGCCAGATCGCAGATCCGCACCAGCGTCGCCAGGTCCCCGCGTCCCATGGTGACGACGGTAGGTCGCCGGTGATCACCGCACGGCGCTCGGCGGGAAACGCGCCCCCTGACACTCCCCCCTTCGCTCCGAGCGCCTCCCCGATGGGGTGAATTTCCCGCGCTCCGGCGGACAGAGTCCTCCCGGGGGAAGCCGGGGGGAACGACGTGGGGCGGGCACGCGCGCGTGCCCGCCCCACCAGGCGTCCGGGAAGTCCCGTGCGCCGAGGTCCTCAGCCGAAGACGGCCAGGCTCTTCGCCTTGCCCCGCTGGTCCTCGACCAGCGCGAGCAGCCCGCCGTCGGGCCCGTAGACCGCGACGGGCCCCTTCGGGTACTCCGGCATCTCCAGGCGGACGCCGTTGAGCAGCAGCTTGGCCCGCTTCTCGTCGACGTCCCAGCGGGGGAACGCCGCCGCGGCCGCGTCGGCGACCGGCATGACCGTGAGCTCCTCCTGGAGCTGGTCCAGGGTCCTGGCCGAGTCGAGCTTGTACGGCCCGACCCGGGTGCGGCGCAGCGCGGTCAGGTGGCCGCCCACGCCGAGTCCGGCACCGAGGTCCCGGGCGAGCGCCCGGATGTACGTGCCGGAGGAGCAGACGACCGAGACGACGAGGTCGACGACGGGCGTGCCGTCCTCGGCCACGGCCTCCCGCACGTCGTACACCCGGAAGGAGGAGACGGTGACCGGGCGGGCCGGGATCTCGAACTCCTCGCCGCCGCGCACGCGCGCGTACGACCGCTTGCCGTCGATCTTGATCGCGGAGACCTTCGACGGCACCTGCATGATGGCGCCGGTCAGCTCGGCGACGCCCGCGTCGATGCCCTCGCGGGTCACCTTGGAGGCGTCCACGGAGGCGGTGATCTCGCCCTCGGCGTCGTCGGTGATCGTCGTCTGGCCCAGGCGGATGGTGCCCAGGTACTCCTTCTCGGTCAGCGCGAGGTGACCGAGGAGCTTGGTCGCCCGCTCCACGCCGAGGACGAGGACGCCGGTGGCCATGGGGTCGAGCGTGCCGGCGTGGCCGACGCGGCGGGTCTTGGCGATCCCGCGCATCTTGGCCACGACGTCGTGCGAAGTGAAGCCCGACGGCTTGTCGACGATGACAAGGCCGTCGGGCGTCTTGGCTGCGGTGCTCATTCGGCGGCTTCGTCCTCGCCCGGCTTCTTGTAGGGGTCGGCTTCGCCCGCGAAGGCGGCGCCCGAGGACGCCTCCCGCACCTGGGCGTCCGAGGCCCGCGCCTTGTCGAGGAGGTCCTCGATCGTCTTGGCGTTCTCCGGGAGGGCGTCGGCCACGAAGGTCAGGGTCGGCGTGAACTTGGTCCCCGCCGCCCGGCCCACGGCCGAACGGAGGACGCCCTTGGCGCTCTCCAGACCGGCCGCGGCGCTCGCCCGCTCCTCGTCGTCGCCGTAGACCGTGTAGAAGACCGTGGCCTCCCGCAGGTCACCGGTGACGCGGGTGTCCGTGATGGTCACGTGCGTACCCAGGCGGGGGTCCTTGACGCCACGCTGCAGCTTCTCGGCGACCACCTCCCGGATGAGGTCTGCCAGCTTCTTCGCCCGCGCGTTGTCGGCCACTGGTCCTTCTCCTTCTTTGCCTTGCTCAATCAGTCTTCATCAGTGTGGAGCCTTCGGCGCACCGAAAGCAGCTCCACCTCGGGACGCGCGGCGACGAGCCGCTCGCAGCGGTCGAGCACGTCCGATACGAATCCGTGGTCCCCGGACACCAGCGCGACGCCCAGCCGGGCCCTGCGGTGGAGGTCCTGGTCGCCCACCTCGGCCGCGCTCACGGAGAACTTGCGCTGGAGCTCGGCGACGATGGGCCGGACGACGGAGCGTTTCTCCTTCAACGAATGAACGTCGCCGAGGAGCAGATCGAAGGACAGAGTCCCCACGTACATGTGGTGCCGGATGTCCCGCCGGTTCGGGTTCGGTGACCTGCCGGGCCGTCGCTCGGCAGGGACACCAGAACCGTACACGCAACGGCCGGGGCCGATCGACGGAATAACTTCCGCCGACCGGCCCCGACTCACTGCTGCGATCGGACGCGATCAGGCGCGCGGCTTCTCGCGCATCTCGTACGTCGCGATGACGTCGTCGATCTTGATGTCGTTGAAGTTTCCGAGGTTGATACCGCCCTCGAAGCCTTCGCGGATCTCGGTGACGTCGTCCTTGAAGCGGCGCAGACCGTGGATCGTGAGGTCCTCGGCGATGACCTTGCCGTCGCGGACGAGGCGCGCCTTGGTGTTGCGCTTGACCTCGCCGGAGCGGATGAGGACACCGGCGATGTTGCCCAGCTTGGACGAGCGGAAGACCTCGCGGATCTCCGCCGTACCGAGCTCGACCTCTTCGTACTCCGGCTTGAGGAGACCCTTCAGGGCCGCCTCGATCTCCTCGATGGCCTGGTAGATCACCGAGTAGTACCGGACGTCGACGCCCTCGCGCTCCGCCATCTGCGCGGCACGGCCGGCCGCACGGACGTTGTAGCCGATGACGATGGCGTCGGAGCCCATCGCCAGGTCGATGTCGGACTCGGTGACCGCACCCACACCGCGGTGCAGGACGCGGATGTCGACCTCTTCGCCGACGTCGAGCTGGAGCAGCGAGGCTTCGAGGGCCTCGACCGCACCGGACGCGTCGCCCTTGATGATGAGGTTGAGTTCCTGGACCAGACCGGCCTTGAGCACCTTGTCGAGGTCCTCGAGGGACACCCGGCGGACGCGCTTGGCGAAGGCGGCGTTGCGCTCACGCGCAGCGCGCTTCTCGGCGATCTGACGCGCCGTACGGTCCTCGTCGACCACCAGGAGGTTGTCGCCGGCACCCGGAACGTTGGTGAGACCGAGCACCAGGACGGGAGTCGACGGGGTCGCCTCCTCGACGTTGTTGCCCTTGTCGTCGAGCATCGCCCGGACGCGGCCGTACGCGTCGCCGACCACCACGGTGTCGCCGATGCGCAGCGTTCCGCGCTGGACCAGGACGGTCGAGACGGCACCGCGACCGCGGTCGAGGTGGGACTCGATCGCAATACCCTGCGCGTCCTGGTTCGGGTTGGCCCGAAGGTCGAGCGAGGCGTCGGCGGTGAGGATCACGGCCTCCAGCAGGGAGTCGATGTGCAGACCCTGCTTGGCGGAGATGTCGACGAACATCGTGTCGCCGCCGTACTCCTCGGCCACCAGACCGAACTCGGTCAGCTGACCGCGGACCTTGGTCGGGTCCGCACCCTCGACGTCGATCTTGTTGACCGCGACGACGATCGGGACGCCGGCGGCCTTGGCGTGGTTGAGCGCCTCGATCGTCTGCGGCATGACGCCGTCGTTGGCCGCGACCACGAGGATCGCGATGTCGGTCGACTTCGCACCACGGGCACGCATGGCGGTGAACGCCTCGTGACCCGGGGTGTCGATGAAGGTGATGCGACGCTCTTCGCCGTTGACCTCGGTACCCACCTGGTAGGCACCGATGTGCTGGGTGATGCCACCGGCCTCGCCCGCGACGACGTTCGTCTTGCGGATCGCGTCGAGCAGTCGGGTCTTACCGTGGTCGACGTGACCCATGACGGTGACGACCGGCGGACGGGAGACCAGAGCCTCTTCGCCACCCTCGTCCTCGCCGAACTCGATGTCGAAGGACTCGAGGAGCTCGCGGTCCTCCTCCTCCGGGGAGACGATCTGAACCTGGTAGTTCATCTCGTCGCCGAGCATCTGCAGCGTGTCGTCGGAGACGGACTGCGTCGCCGTGACCATCTCGCCGAGGTTCATCATCACCGCGACGAGCGACGCCGGGTTGGCGCCGATCTTCTCGGCGAAGTCGGTGAGGGAGGCACCGCGGGACAGGCGAATGACCTCGCCGCCACCGCGGGGAAGCATCACGCCGCCCACGGACGGGGCCTGCATGGCCTCGTACTCCTGGCGCCTCTGACGCTTCGACTTGCGACCACGACGCGCGGGACCGCCGGGGCGACCGAAGGCGCCCTGCGTGCCACCACGGCCACCCGGACCGCCGGGACGGCCACCGAAGCCACCGGGACGACCGCCGAAGCCGCCGCCACCGCCGCCGGGACCACCCGGACGACCGCCGCCGCCACCACCGGGACCACCGGGACGGCCGGCGAAGCCGCCGCCGCCACCGCCGGGACCGGCCGGACGACCGGCGAAGCCGGGACGACCGCCGCCGCCACCACCGGGACCGCCCGGACGACCGCCGGGGCCACCGGGACCACGGCCGCCAGGACCGGGGCGCGGGCCGGCAGCGGGACGCTGCGGCATCATGCCCGGGTTCGGACGGTTACCGCCGGGCGCGCCGCCCGGACGGGGAGCCTGCGGACGCGGCATGCCACCGGGGGTGGGACGCGCGCCGCCCTGGCCCTGCGGACGCGGGGCGCCACCGGGGCCACCCTGCGGACGCGGAGCGCCCGGAACGGCGCCGGGGCCCTGCGGACGCGGGGCGCCGCCACCGGGGCGGGGCGACTGCGGTCGCGCCATGCCGGTGGAGCCACCCGAGGTGAACGGGTTGTTGCCGGGACGCGGGCCGGCCGGACGGGCACCGCCCGGACGGGGGGCCTGCTGGCCGCCGGGACGCGGAGCACCCTGGCCCTGGCCCTGGCCCTGCGGACGCGGGGCGCCCTGGCCGGGACGGGCGGGGCGGTCGCCGGTGGGACGGGGTCCCTGGGCGGCGCCACCGGGGCGCGGACCGGCGGCGGGGGCCGACGGAGGCGCGGTGAACTCGGGCGCGGCCGGAGCCGGCGTGACCGGCTTGGGCGCGGGCTTCGGGCCCGGGCGGGGGCCCGAGGCGGCCGGAGCCGGAGAGGGGGTGCTGCTCGCGGGCGCGGCCGGGGTGACCGGAGCCGGCGCCGCGGGCGCGGCGGGGGCCGGCTTGGGGGCCGGGGCGCCGGGCTTGGGGGCAGCGGGACGTGCCGCGGTGGCCGGAGCCGGTGCGGCGGGGGAAGGCGTCGCCTTGCGGGGCGCGCCAGGCTTCGCTGCGGTCTTGCCGGCGTTGCCGCCGGGACCCTGCAGCGCGTCAGTCAACTTGCGCACGACCGGCGCCTCGATCGTCGAGGACGCAGATCGGACGAATTCACCGAGTTCTTGGAGCTTGGCCATGACGACCTTGCTCTCCACACCGAACTCCTTGGCGAGTTCGTATACCCGGACCTTAGCCACTTCGCTCCTTTTAGGTCCGGTTACCGCCGGACCGTCGCTACTTCATGGGCGTACTCATCGCGTACTCATCGAGTGCTCATCGCAATCTCGACCTACTTCCAACTCGCGAGGTACCTGACCGCACGGTGATCCGTGCCGTACTTCTTCACTGCGGTGCCGACCGCTCGACGTGGTGACGCAGTTCCGCCGTGTCGAGCGGGCCCTGAACCTTGAAGGCCCTCGGGAACGCCCGGCGGCGGACCGCAAGGTCGAGACAGACCACGGCGGGGTGCACGTACGCACCCCGGCCGGGCAGCGTACCGCGATCATCCGGAACACACTCGTCCTTGATCACCACGATCCGCAGCAGATCGCTCTTGGCCGCTCGCTCCCGACATCCCACACAGGTTCGTTCAGGGCATACGCGGGCTTGCGTCCGGCCAGACACGATTAAGTCTACCTCCCCGTACCGACCCCGCCCGTTTGGGGCAAGAATCGAACAGTTGTTGGCTAAAAACGATCTCAGTCCTGCGGGCCGGTCGGCTCCGTGTCCGGACGGATGTCGATCCGCCAGCCGGTGAGACGGGCGGCGAGGCGGGCGTTCTGGCCCTCCTTGCCGATCGCGAGCGACAGCTGGTAGTCCGGCACCGTCACGCGGGCCGACCGGGCGGCCAGGTCGACGACCTCGACCTTGGAGACCCGCGCCGGGGAGAGCGCGTTCGCCACCATCTCGGCCGGGTCGTCCGACCAGTCGACGATGTCGATCTTCTCGCCGAGCAGCTCCGCCATCACGTTGCGGACGCGGCTGCCCATCGGGCCGATGCAGGCGCCCTTGGGGTTCAGGCCCGAACGGGTGGAACGGACGGCGATCTTGGTGCGGTGACCGGCCTCGCGGGCGATGGCCGCGATCTCGACCGAACCGTCGGCGATCTCCGGCACCTCCAGGGCGAAGAGCTTCTTCACCAGATTGGGGTGCGTACGCGAAAGGGTGACGGACGGACCGCGGACGCCCCTGGCCACCCGGACGACGTACGTCCGCAGGCGCAGACCGTGCGTGTAGGCCTCGCCCGGCACCTGCTCCTGGACCGGAAGGATGGCCTCCAGCTTGTCGTCCAGACGGACCAGGACGTTCTTCGGGTCCTTGCCCTGCTGCACCACACCGGCGACGACGTCGCCCTCGCGGCGGGCGTACTCGCCGAAGGTCACGTCGTTCTCGGCGTCACGCAGCCGCTGCTGGATGACCTGGCGCGCGGTGCTCGCCGCGATCCGGCCGAAGTCCGACGGCGTGTCGTCGAAGTCCTTGGGCTCCTGGCCCTCCTCCAGCTCGGAGGGGTCCTCCTTCGCCCACACCGTCACGTGGCCGGTGGCCCGGTTCAGCTCCACGCGCGCGTGGCGGCGGGCGTCGGGGGTGCGGTGGTACGCGATGAGGAGGGCCGACTCGATCGCCTCGACCAGCAGGTCGAAGGAAATCTCCTTCTCATGCGCCAAGCCCTTGAGCAGCTTCACGTCGATGTCCACGGCTACGCCTCCTCTTCCTTCTTGTCCTTGCGGTTGAACTCGATCTCGACACGCGCCTTGGCGATGTCGGCGAACGCGACCCGGCGGGCGGTGGGCTTGCGCCCCTTCACGCCCGGCACTTCGAGGTCGAGGCCGTCCTCGTCCACGGCGAGGATCCGGGCGACGAGATCGCCCTCCTCGGCCAGCTGGAGCTTGACGAGGCGGCCGGTGGCCCGCACGTAGTGGCGGTGCTCGGTCAGGGGGCGGTCGGCGCCGGGGGAGCTGACTTCGAGGACGTACTCGCCCTCGCCCATCGCGTCGGTCTCGTCGAGCTTCTCGGAGATCGCGCGGCTCAGCTCGGCGCAGGCGTCCAGCTCCACGCCCTCGTCCGAGTCGACGACGATCCGCAGCAGTCCGCGGCGGCCGGCCCGGGACACCTCGATCTCTTCCAGATCCAGGTCCTTCGCGGCGACGAGCGGCTCCACGATTCCGCGCAGCCTGTCGCTCTGGGTGGTGCTCATCCGGGTGACTCCTCGGCCGCGTGTGCTGTTGTGGGTTCGTCGCGTGTCAGACCAAAGGGTATCCGGTCCCGGAGGGTGTTGCCGTCCACCGCCCCGGGGCCCGCGGGTACGCTCGCCTGCGGTGATCTCGACGATCTTCGACGACGGACGACAGCCGAGGGAGAAGGCGTGACGACGACGGGCAGGCGCGCGCTCCTGGTGGCGGGCGCGACGGCGGGCGCGGCGGCCCTCGTGGGCTGCGACTCGTCCTCGGACGGCGGTACGCGGCAGCCGACCGCCGCCGAACGGGAGGCCGAACGGGTGGCGCGCGCCGAGGCGGCGCTGCGGCTGCGCGCCGTGACCTCCGCGCGGGGCCTGCTGGAACGTTACGACGCCGTCCTCGCCGCGCACCCCGCCCTCGCGCCCCGCCTGACACCGCTGCGGCGCTCGGTGGCGGCCCACGCGAAGGCGCTCGGCGAGGGCGGGACGACCGTGATCCCCGCGACGGCCACCGCCTCCCCGTCCGCACCGCCCTCCGCCGGCGCGTCCCCCACGCCGGCCGCCACGACGCGGGCGACCGCCGCCCCCGCGCCGGTTCCGGCCGACCCCCGGGCAGCGCTGAAGGAGCTCGCCGCCGCCGCGCGGGCGGCCTCCGACCGGCACACCGCCGCGCTGCTCACGGCCCCGCCCGAGTACGCCCGGCTGCTCGCCTCGGTGGCGGCGGCCGGCGCCGCGCACGCCTACCTGCTGACCGAAGGAGCCCGGGCATGACCGCCCTCGACGCGGCCCAGGCCGCCCTGGCCGCCGAGCACGCGGCGGTGTACGGCTACGGGGTCGTCGGCGGCCGGATCGGCGCCGAACGGCGCCCGGAGGCCAGGGCGGCGTACGAGGCGCACCGGGCGCGACGCGACGCGCTGCGCCGCACCGTCCGCGACCTCGGCGGCACGCCGGTGGCCGCGGAGGCCGCGTACGCGCTGCCGTTCCCGGTCGCGGACCCGGCCGGCGCCGTACGCCTGGCCGCGGTCCTGGAGGACCGGGTCGCCGGGGTGTACTCCGACCTCGTACGGGCCGCCGAGGGCCCGATGCGCCGCGAGGCGGCCGCCGCGGTACGGGAGGCCGCGGTACGGGCCGTCCGCTGGCGCGGCAGCGACGTAACCTTTCCTGGGCTCGCCGAGCGGGTGTGAGTCCGGCCCCGACCGAAGGAACAACGTACGCATGGGTTTCGAACCGCCGCAGCGACTCGTCAGGACGCTCGGCGAGACGTACGGGGACGCAGCGGCGGCCGAGTGGCTCGGGAAGCTGCCCGAGCTCGCCGACGAGGCACTCGACCGTGCCTCCCTCGACGCCGAACGAGTGATGGCCCCCGGCGGACGGAGCAGCCTCGTGGCACTCGTCCGGCGGCCTGACGGCTCCCCCGCCGCACTCAAGATCGCGCCCCCGTTCACCCGGCCGGACCTGGAGCGGGACGCGCTGGCGCACTGGAACGGCTGGGGCGCGGTCCAGCTCCTCGACGAGGCCGGGACGGGTGCGCTCGTCCTCGAACGGCTGCATCCCGAGGTATCGCTGCGCTCCCTCCCCGAGGCGAAGGCGCTCCTGGAAGCGGCCGGGACCGTCCGCAAGCTGTGGGTCGAGCCCCCGGCGGAACGCGGCTTCCAGACGGTGACCGAACGGACGGCCCACCAGGCGGAGGCCATGCGCCCCTACCTGTCCGACGCCCCGACCGCCGCCCTGACGGCGGCCGCACTCACCGCCCGCGAGGAGCTGGTGGCCGCCTCCCCCGAGTCGCTGCTGCTGCACGGGAACTTCCGCCAGGGCAAGGTGCTCGCCGGCGACCGGGCACCCTGGCTCGCCGTCGGACCCGAACCGCTGGTCGGCGAGCGGGCCTACGACCTCGCCCGGCTCGTACGGGACCGGGTCGAGGACCTGGTCGCCGCCTCCTCCGGCGCCTCGGCGGCCCGGCGGCGGGTCAACAAGCTGGCCGACTCCCTGGACCTCGACCGGGAGCGACTGCGGGGCTGGACCCTGTTCCGCGCGGTCGAGTCGGGGACGCGGGCGCTGACCGCGGGGCGGCGGCAGGACGCCGAACTGCTCCTCGAGTTCGCGAGCTGGCTGTAGGGGAATACCCTTTTTGTACTGTTCGGCTCGATTCAGGGGGCCGTGATGATCGAAGAGCTGCTGGTGGCGGCGGCCGGAGCGTGTGCGGCGGCCGCGGTGTACGCGGGTGCGGCCGCGCGGGTGGTCAAGCAGTACGAGCGGGGGGTCGTCTTCCGCTTCGGTCGGCTGCGCGACGACATCCGCTCCCCCGGCTTCACCATGATCGTCCCGGTCGTCGACCGCCTGCACAAAGTGAACATGCAGATCGTCACCATGCCCGTGCCGGCGCAGGAGGGCATCACCCGCGACAACGTGACCGTACGGGTCGACGCGGTCGTCTACTTCAAGGTCGTCGACCCCGCCGACGCGCTCGTCCGCGTCGAGGACTACAAGTTCGCCGTCTCCCAGATGGCGCAGACCTCGCTCCGCTCCATCATCGGCAAGAGCGACCTCGACGACCTCCTCTCCAACCGGGAGAAGCTCAACCAGGGACTGGAGCTCATGCTCGACAGCCCGGCCATGGGCTGGGGCGTCGCCATCGACCGCGTCGAGATCAAGGACGTCTCCCTGCCTGAGACCATGAAGCGCTCCATGGCCCGGCAAGCCGAAGCGGACCGCGAGCGGCGGGCCCGCGTCATCAACGCGGACGCGGAGCTCCAGGCGTCCAAGAAGCTCGCCGAGGCGGCGGGCGTCATGTCCGACCAGCCCGCGGCGCTCCAGCTCCGCCTGCTCCAGACCGTCATGGCGGTCTCCGCCGAGAAGAACTCCACGCTCGTCCTCCCCATCCCCGTCGAACTGCTCCGCTTCCTGGAGCGGGCGACGCCGGCGGGGGCGGACGCGGAGCACCTGCCGACACCGGTCGGGCCGCCGCCGGTGCCGCCGCTGCCGCCCGGCGAGGCCTACCTCAAGGGCCGTGCGGCCGCCGAAGAAGCCATCGAGGACCTCACCGGCTCCTCCGTCGAACCCGCCGCCAACCCCACCGACACCTAGGCCCGTCCGGCCCTGATCCGCCGGACGGGCCCTGGCCGCCCGGGCTGCGGCCCGCACCGCTTGCCGCCCCCGCCGCGCCCTTGGCAGGACCTCGTCGTGGGCAACTGTTCCGCAAGAGCGGAACGGGTGGGCACAACCCACGACGGCGCCGCACCCGTGGTCCGGGTCCAGGCACGGAAAGCCTGGGCCCGGCAGGGGGCGCCGTCCCGTGTGCCCACCCGTCCCGCCCATCGGGACGATGGCCCACACGGAGGTGGCGCGGGCACCACCCCGGGGGCGCGGCCCGCGCGGCGGGTGTCAGGCGCCGGTCCGGGGGGCGGGGCGCCCGGAGTGTGGGTCAGGCGGTGAGGCGGGTGAGGGCTTCGGCGAGGGTGAGTTCTTCGCGGGCACCCGTGCGGCGGTCCTTGAGTTCGAGGACGCCCTCGGCGGAGCGGCGGCCGGCGACGAGGATGTGGGGCACGCCCATGAGCTCCGCGTCGGTGAACTTGACGCCCGGGGAGACGCCGGGACGGTCGTCGACGAGGACGCGGAGCCCGGCGGCGGACAGCTTGTCGGAGGCCTCGAGCGCGAGCTCGGTCTGGAGGGCCTTGCCGGCGGCGACGACGTGGACGTCGGCGGGGGCGACCTCCGCGGGCCAGCAGAGGCCCTTCTCGTCGGCGGTCTGCTCGGCGAGGGCGGCGACGGCGCGGGAGACGCCGATGCCGTAGGAGCCCATGGTGACGCGGACGGGCTTGCCGTTCTGGCCGAGGACGTCGAGCTTGAGGGCGTCGGCGTACTTGCGGCCCAGCTGGAAGATGTGGCCGATCTCGATGGCGCGGTCCAGCTTGAGGCCGGTGCCGCACTTGGGGCAGGGGTCGCCTTCCTGGACGACGACGACGTCGACGTACTCGGTGACCTCGAAGTCGCGGCCCGCGACGACGTTCTTCGCGTGCATCCCGTCCTTGTTGGCGCCCGTGATCCACGCGGTGCCCGGCGCGACGCGGGGGTCGGCGATGTAGGTGACCTTCTCCAGGCCCTGGGGGCCGACGTAGCCGCGGACCAGGTCGGAGCGGACGGCGAAGTCGGCCTCGGTGACGAGCTCGACGGCGGCCGGGGCGAAGTGCGCCTCGACCTTGTCCATGTCGACCTCGCGGTCGCCGGGGACGCCGACGGCGACGATCTCGCCGTCGACCTTCACCAGGAGGTTCTTCAGGGTGGCGGAGGCCGGCACGCCCAGCGAGGCGGCGAGCGTCTCGATCGTGGGGGTGTCGGGGGTGGGGATCTCCTCGGCGGCGGGGACCGAGGCGGCGTCGACCGTCTTGACCGCCTGGTAGACGGCCTCGGTGTTCGCCGCGAAGTCGCAGTTCGGGCAGTCGGCGAAGGTGTCCTCGCCGGCCTCGGCGGGGGCGAGGAACTCCTCGGACTTCGAGCCGCCCATCGCGCCCGCGGTGGCGGCGCAGATGCGGTAGTCGAGGCCGAGGCGCTCGAAGACGCGCTGGTAGGCCTGGCGGTGCAGGGCGTAGGACTGGGCGAGGCCCTCGTCCTCCGTGTCGAAGGAGTACGAGTCCTTCATCAGGAACTCGCGGCCGCGCAGGATGCCGGCGCGGGGGCGGGCCTCGTCCCGGAACTTCGTCTGGATCTGGTAGAGGATGACCGGCAGGTCCTTGTAGGACGAGCACTGGTCCTTGACCAGGAGGGTGAAGATCTCCTCGTGGGTCGGGCCGAGGAGGTAGTCGCCGCCCTTGCGGTCCTGGAGGCGGAACAGCTCGGCGCCGTACTCGTTCCAGCGGCCGGTCGCCTCGTAGGGCTCGCGGGGCAGGAGGGCGGGGAGGGAGACCTCCTGGGCGCCGATGGCGTCCATCTCCTCGCGGACGATGCGCTCGACGTTGGCGAGGACCTTCTTGCCGAGGGGCAGCCAGCTCCAGATGCCGGCGGCGGTGCGGCGGACGTAGCCCGCGCGGACGAGGAGCTTGTGGCTGAGGACCTCGGCGTCCGCCGGGTCGTCGCGCAGCGTCTTCGCCATCAACTGGGACATGCGCTGGACCGGTGCGTTGGCCATGGTTCTCGTACTCCTGCCGGGACTGACGTTGATGGCTAGGAGGTTAGCCGGGCAGCACCGGCGACGAGAAATCAGTTCCGGCGGAGCAGTGGCAGCGGCGCGCCCATGACCGCGTACGGGCGGGCGGCGCTCGGGAAGTGCACCTGGCGGGCGAGGTCCCGGTAGCCGAGGGTCCGGTAGAGGCCGCGGGCCGGGGATTCGATGTCGATGGCGGAGAGGATCGAGCGCGGTTGCGCGGCCCCGTCGGTGATGGTCGTGATCAGTTCGCGGCCCACGCCCCGGCCCTGGAAGTCCGGGTGGACGTGCAGTTCGGTGATGGCGAAGGAGTCGTCGAGCCAGTCGGCGGTGCCGGTGGCGCGCAGGTACGACTCGACGACGGTGGACCACCAGTGGGTGCGGTCGTTGGGCATGCCGTACACGAATCCGACGAGCCGTCCGTCGGGGGTGGTGGCACCGAAGGCGCGGGCGCCCGGGCTGAGCAGGTGGCGCAGCACGATGTGGCGGCGTACGGCGACCTCGCCGGCGTCCAGGCCGAAGGCGATCGCCTGCACGGCGAGGGCCTCGTCGACCCGGGCGGCGAGATTGACCGGTCCGATCACGATCTCTGCGTCATCCATGCGGCGCACCCTACAAGCGGCCGGGGCCTCAGAACAGCACGCTCATGAAGGCACCCGTCTCACGGAAGCCGACTCGGCGGTACGCGGCCCTGGCAGGGGTGTTGTAGTCGTTGACGTACAGGCTCACCACGGGGGCGACGTCCGCCAGGGCGTAGCGGAGCACGGCGGCCATCCCCGTCTCGGACAGGCCCTTGCCGCGGTGCTCGGGGGCGACCCAGACGCCCTGGATCTGGCAGGCGTGGCGGGTCGCGGCGCCGATCTCGGCCTTGAAGACGACCTTGCCGTCCTCGAAGCGGGCGAAGGAGCGGCCCGCTCCGACGAGCTCGGCGACCCGGGCCTGGTAGAGCAGTCCCCCGTCGTTGGCGAGCGGGGAGACGCCGACCTCCTCGGTGAACATGGCCACGCAGGCGGGCATGATCGCCTCCATCTCGTCCTTGCGGACCTGGCGCACCAGCGGGTCGGGCGTGACGGTGACGGAGGGCTCCTCGGTGACCATCAGCGGCTGGCGGGCCCTGACGTCCCGCGCGGGGCCCCAGCTGGGTTCGAGGAGCCGCCACAGTTCGGCGGTGGGCTCGACCGGGCCGACGATCGACGAGCAGCGGCGGCCGATCCGGCGCGCCCTGTCGGCGAACGCGCGGACGGCCTCGGGGGTCGCGCAGATGGGCACCAGGTTGGCGCCCGAGTAGCAGAGCGAGCGCAGTCTGCCCTCGGTGTACCAGCCCCACATCTCGCCGCCGAGCCGCCAGGGGTCGAGCCCGGCGACCTGGACGCGCGCGGCCACGAAGGCGTTCTCGACGGGGGCGCTCTCCAGGACGGCGAGCGCGGCGCCGAGGTCGGCGGGTTCGAGGACCCGGGTGGTGGTCTGTGTCAACACGAGGGGGCCTCACGGTGCGATCTGCTGGTCTCCGCACTGTACCCCCGTGCCCTGGGGGAGGGGCCTTCATGCACGTGCGAAGCCCCTCCGCCCGGTGGGGCGGAGGGGCTTCGCACGACGGGATCCGGCCGCCGGGGCGGCCCGTGGCGTCAGACGCCGATGGCGACCGTGGGCTCGCCGCTGGCGATGCCGTCCTTCTCCATCTGCTCGGCGATCTTGAGCGCCTCTTCGATGAGGGTCTCGACGATCTTCGACTCGGGGACGGTCTTGATGACCTCGCCCTTCACGAAGATCTGGCCCTTGCCGTTGCCGGAGGCGACGCCGAGGTCGGCCTCGCGGGCCTCGCCGGGGCCGTTGACGACGCAGCCCATGACGGCGACGCGGAGCGGGACGGTCATGCCGTCGAGGCCGGCGGTGACCTCCTCGGCGAGCTTGTAGACGTCGACCTGGGCGCGGCCGCAGGACGGGCAGGAGACGATCTCCAGGCGGCGCTGGCGCAGGTTCAGCGACTCCAGGATCTGGATGCCGACCTTGATCTCCTCTGCCGGCGGCGCGGAGAGCGAGACGCGGATGGTGTCGCCGATGCCCTGCGAGAGGAGGGCGCCGAAGGCGACGGCCGACTTGATGGTGCCCTGGAAGGCGGGGCCGGCCTCGGTGACGCCGAGGTGCAGCGGGTAGTCGCACTGCTCGGCGAGCTGGCGGTAGGCCTCGACCATGACGACCGGGTCGTTGTGCTTGACCGAGATCTTGATGTCGCGGAAGCCGTGCTCCTCGAAGAGGCCCGCCTCCCAGAGCGCCGACTCGACGAGCGCCTCGGGGGTGGCCCGGCCGTACTTCTTGAGGAGCCGCGCGTCGAGCGAGCCCGCGTTGACGCCGATGCGGATCGGGGTGCCGGCGTCGGAGGCCGCCTTGGCGATCTCCTTGACCTTGTCGTCGAACTGCTTGATGTTGCCCGGGTTGACCCGGACGGCCGCGCAGCCGGCGTCGATCGCGGCGAAGACGTACTTCGGCTGGAAGTGGATGTCGGCGATGACGGGGATCGACGACTTCCGGGCGATCGTGGCCAGGGCGTCGGCGTCGTCCTGGGTCGGGCACGCGACCCGCACGATCTGGCAGCCGGAGGCGGTGAGCTCGGCGATCTGCTGGAGCGTGGCGCCGATGTCGGACGTGCGGGTCGTGGTCATCGACTGCACGGAGACGGGGGCGTCACCGCCGACTGCCACGCTGCCGACCTGGATCTGACGGCTCTTGCGCCGCTCGGCGAGCCGGGTCGGGACGGTCGGGATACCGAGAGAAATCGCGGTCATCTTTTGTGCAACCTCAAGGTCGTGCGTCGGCGGGCTCAGGTGTCCGAGGTTACCGCCCCGGGAGCGGGGGGCCGGACACCAGCGGGTCCGGCCCCCCTGGGAGCTACGTGATCTTCACCGGGTTGACGATGTCGGCGGCGAGCACGAGCAGGGTGAAGCAGACGAAGACGCCGGCCACCACGTAGGCGGCGGGCATCAGCTTGGCCACGTCGAACGGGCCCGGATCGGGGCGCCGGAAGAGCCGGGCCGTGTGACGGCGTACGGACTCCCACAGGGCGCCCGCGATGTGGCCGCCGTCGAGCGGCAGCAGCGGGAGCATGTTGAACAGGAACAGCGAGACGTTGAACATGACCAGCAGGTTCATGAACATCACGAGGATCGTCGTCGGCGGCGCCTCGACGGTCATCAGCTCGCCGGTGATCCTGGCGGCACCGACGACGCCCACGGGGGAGTCCTCGGCGCGCTCGCCGTCACCGAAGGTCGCGTCCCACAGGCCGGGGATCTTGCCCGGGAGGGCGATCACCGAGTGGACGCCGTTCTCCATGAGGTCGGTCATCCGCTCGGTGGTCTCGCCGAAGCTGAGCGGCGCCACCTCGGACTTCGGCTGGAAGCCGAGGTAACCGGCCTTGACGTACTCGACGGGCCGGACGACGTTGCCGTCGGCGTCCTTCTTCTCGACCTCGTTGGAGACGAGGGTGGGGTGCAGGTCGATCCGCTGCCCGTTCCGCTCGACGGTGAGCGTGGCGGGGCCGATGGCGGCGTTGCGGATGCTGTCGGAGAGGGCGTCCCAGTCCTTCACCGTCTGCCCGTTCAGGGCGAGGATCTTGTCGCCGTCCTTGAGTCCGGCCGCGAACGCCGGGGACACCGGGTCGCCCGCGCGGCACTCCTTGCGCTCGTCGCTCAGCTTGAGGACGCACTTCTGGACGCCCGCGACCTGGGTCGTCGGGCCCGCGATCCCCAGGGTCATCATCGAGCCGAAGAACAGCGCCGCCGCCAGGACCAGGTTCATGAACGGTCCGGCGAACATCACGATGACGCGCTTCCAGGGCTTGCGCGTGTAGAAGAGCCGGGTCTCGTCGCCGGGCTGGAGCTCCTCGTACGAGGCCTCGCGGGCGTCCTCGATCATGGAGCGCCAGGGCGAGGTGGAGCGGGCCTCGATCCTGCCGTCGTCGCCGGGCGGGAACATGCCGATCATGCGGATGTAGCCGCCGGCCGGGATGGCCTTGATGCCGTACTCGGTCTCGCCGCGCTTCTTCGACCAGATGGTGGGGCCGAAGCCGACCATGTACTGCGGCACGCGGATGCCGAAGAGCTTGGCCGTGGAGAGGTGGCCGAGCTCGTGCCACGCGATGGAGACGAGGAGGCCGAGGGCGAACAGCACGATGCCCAGGGCGTACAGGAGCATTTCGGTCATGCGCGGGCCTCCGCTGTTGCCTTCGCTGCGAGCTCTCGGGCCCGGGCCCGGGCCCGGGTCTCCGCTTCGAGGACGTCCGACACGGTCAGCGAGGTTCCCCGGGCGGGGGTGCCGTGCTCCGAGACGACCGCAGTGACGGTATCCATGATTCCGTTGAACGGCAGCCGTCCGGCGAGAAACGCCTCGACGCACTCCTCGTTCGCCGCGTTGAAGACGGCGGGGGCGGTGCCGCCCAGGGTGCCGACGTGCCTGGCCAGGCCGACGGACGGGAAAGCCTCGGTGTCGAGCGGGAAGAACTCCCAGGTGGAGGCCTTGGTCCAGTCGAAGGCGGGGGCCGCGTCGGGGACCCGCTCCGGCCAGCCGATGCCGATGGCGATGGGGCCGCGCATGTCCGGCGGGGTGGCCTGGGCGAGCGTGGAGCCGTCCGAGAACTCGACCATCGAGTGGACGTACGACTGGGGGTGGACGACGACCTCGATGCGGTCGAAGGGGATGTCGTAGAGCAGGTGGGCCTCGATGACCTCGAGGCCCTTGTTCACCAGGGTGGCGCTGTTGACGGTGATCACCGGACCCATCGCCCAGGTGGGGTGGGCCAGCGCGTCCTCGCGGGTGACGCCGGCCAGCTGCTCCCTGGTCCGACCGCGGAAGGGGCCGCCGGAGGCCGTGACGACCAGCTTGCGGACGTCGGCGCGGGTGCCGGCGGCGAGGGCCTGGAAGAGGGCCGCGTGCTCGGAGTCGACCGGGATGATCTGGCCGGGCTTGGCGAGCGCCTTCACCAGCGGGCCGCCGACGATCAGCGACTCCTTGTTGGCGAGCGCGAGGGTGCGGCCGGCTTCGAGGGCGGCGAGCGTCGGCGCGAGGCCGATGGAGCCGGTGATGCCGTTGAGCACCGTGTGGCACGGGGAGGCGGCCAGCTGCGTGGCGGCGTCCGGCCCCGCCAGCAGCTCGGGCAGCGGCTCGGAGCCGTACAGCGCCTTCAGCGCCTCGCGCAGCTCCGGCAGCGCCTCCTCGCGGGCGACGGCGACCGCGGCGACCCTCAGCCGGTGGGCCTGCTCGGCGAGCAGTGCGACCCGGCCGCCGGAGGCGGCCAGGGCCGTGACCCGGAAGCGGTCGGGGTTGCGCAGCACCAGGTCGATGGCCTGGGTGCCGATGGACCCGGTCGAGCCGAGGACGACGATGTCCCGGCGTCCTTCGGATACGTCGAAGGCGATGTGCGGGTCGGCGAGAGGAGAGGGGCGGTCGCTCATGCCCCCCATTCTTGCCGCAAACACTGTGCGGTCTTCACGCGGTGTGGGCGTACCTGTGGAAAACCCGGTGGAAGTCGGGGAACGTCTTCTTCACGCAGCCGGGGTCGTCGAAGGTGATCCCGGGCGTGCGGAGCGCGGTGACCGCGAACGACATGACGATCCGGTGATCGCCGTGGGTGGCGATCTCCACGGGTCCGGTCGGCGTCCCGGGGTGGATCTCGATCCAGTCCGGCCCGGTCTCCACGGTGATGCCGAGCCGGCGGAGGTTCTCGGCGCAGGCGTCGAGCCGGTCGCACTCCTTGACCCGGGTGTTCGCGACGTCCTCGATGCGGACCGGCCCGTCGGCGAACGGCGCGATCGCGGCGAGCGTCGGCATGGTGTCCGAGATGTCCCGCATGTTGACGGTGAGGCCGCGCAGGGTGCCGGTGGAGCGGACCGTCGTACCCGCCTCCGTGATCTCGACGTCGGCGCCCATGCGGCGCAGCACGTCGACGAAGCCCAGGTCGCCCTGGAGCGCGCCGGTGCCGAGGCCGGGGACGGTGACGGAACGGCCCGGTTCGAGGGCCGCCGCGGCGAAGAAGTAGCTCGAGGTGGAGGCGTCGGGCTCGATGGCGTACGTCCGCGCCCGGTATCCGGTCGGCGCGACCCGGTACGTACGCCCCTCCCGGCCGTCCTCCCGGGTGATCTCCGCGCCGAAGCCGCGCATCATCGCCAGCGTGATCTCGACGTACGGCTCCGACACCAGGTCCGTGACCGTGATGTCGAGGCCCTCGGCGGTCAGCGGGCCCAGCATGAGCAGGGCCGTCAGGTACTGGGAGGACTGCCCGGCGTCGAGGGTGAGCGCGCCGCCCTTCACACCGCGGGCGTGGACGTCGAGCGGGTGGTGCCCGTCCTTCCCGCCGTGCCGCAGGTCGACGCCGAGGGTCCGCAGGGCGGTGCTCAGGGGGCCGAGCGGGCGTCGCCTCATCTGCGCGGAGGCGTCGAAGCGGTAGGTGCCGTGGCCCGCGGCGGCCAGGGTGGGAAGGAAGCGGGCGGTGGTGGCACCGTCCCGGCAGTAGACGTCGGCGGCGTCCGCGCCGGGGCCGGCGGGACGGCCCTCGATGTGCCAGGCGTCGGTCTCGCGCCGGACGGCGTAGCCGAGGGCGGTGAGGCCTTCGGCGAAGCCCTCGGTGTCGTCGGAGACGAGGGGTCGCTGGAGGGTGGTGGTGCCCTCGGCCGCGGCCGCGAGGAACAGCGCGCGGGCGGTGACGGACTTGGAGCCGGGGATGTCGATGACGGTCACGGGTCCATGGTGCCGGGCTTCGCCGTCCGGGCGGCCGGCGTTCCGCATGGCGGAACGCCCGCGCCGGGCCGGCGCCGTCGGCCCTGCCCCGGCCCACACGACCCTCCGCACCGCGCCGCCCCGCCTTCCCCCGCCGCGACCCGTCGGCCTGTTCGACGACGAGGATCGTGCCGTCCGGGGCCGGGCAGGGCTTCACGGGCCGTGGCGGGCCCGGCGGGCTGGGCGTGGCACGTTCCAGGAGGAGGCCCGGCGGGCTGGGCATGGCACGTTCCAGGAGGAAGCCCGGCGGGCTGGGCATGGCACGTTCTAGGAGGTGGTCCTGCCCTGGACGGGGTCGCCCAGCCGGACCTCGGCCCATAGGGCGGGGGCTCCTTCCTGGGCCTCCACGCACAGGTAGAGGCGGCAGGTCACGGCGTCGTCGCTGAGGACGGCGAGCTGCCCGAGCCGCCCCTCACCGGGCAGCTGTGCCGTGCTGTCCGGGACGTCGGCGAGGAGCGGTGTGAGCTCGATCTGGGCGGCCTTCCCCGAACTGAAGACTCCGCCCACCTCCGTGTCGGACTGGGCGCGGAGACCGGCCTCGCTCTTGCTCGACGCGATGACTCCGGGGCCGTCCTTGCTCTCCCCGACGACACCCGCTCCCGTCGCCTTCGCCACGCCGTGCACGCCTTCGCTGAAGAGCGTCTCGCCCCGCACGCCGGTCTCACCGCGGCCGAGCACCCCGAACCGGGACCCGCTGCCGATCACGCCGGTCTCACCGAAGCCGGACACTCCGGGGGAGTGCGCGGACGCGTCGCCGACACCGAGGACTCCCGCGCGCGCCTCCCGCTCCTTGGCCACGTCCCGGGGTGCCGGCCGGGCGTACCCGGCGACTCCGGTCACCCCCAGCCCGACCACGCCGCTGCTGTCCTCGGGCGCTGCTTCGGCCTTCGCCTCGGTGTCCGTCATCGTGGGTCTCTTTCCTGGTGTCCGGGTTCCCGTGGAAGTGCCCCACCCACGCTAGGAACGGCCCCGGACCCGGACCACCGGGGCTGCTCCAAGCGGCCGCGCCGCGGACGGTCAGGGGACGCGGCGGTGGACGTTCTCCTCGGTCGAGGGGCCGGGGGTCGCGTCCGCGATCCAGGGCCCGTCGTCGCCCGGGTCGACGATGCCGGCCTCCAGCCAGGTGTGGCGGCCGGCGAGGACGGCGTCGACGACGCGGCGGTCGAGGTCGTCGGTGTTGGACCAGAGGCGGGTGAAGAGGTCGTCGACGCGGAGGCGGGCCTGGCGGCAGAAGGCGTCGGCGAGTTGGTGGGCCTCGGTTCCGTGGTCGGTGGTGGTGCGGAGGAGCTCGGCGCGTACGCAGGCGGCGCTCATGGCGAAGAGTTCGGCGCCGATGTCGACGATGCGGCCGAGGAAGGCCTGCTTGAGCTCCATGCGGCCCTGCCAGCGGGACATGGCGTAGAAGGTGGAGCGGGCGAGTTTGCGGGAGGTCCGCTCGACGTACCGGACGTGGGTGGCGAGGTCGCCGAACTCGGCGTACGCGCCGGGGAGTCGTCCGGGGCCGGTGACGAGTCCCGGCAGCCAGCGGGCGTAGAAGCCGCCGGCGCGGGCGCCGGCCCTGGCCTTGTCGGCGAGTGAGGTGTCGGGGTCGATGAGGTCGCCGGCGACGGAGAGGTGGGCGTCGACGGCCTCGCGGGCGATCAGCAGGTGCATGATCTCGGTCGAGCCTTCGAAGATCCGGTTGATCCGCAGGTCGCGCAGGACCTGCTCGGCGGGGACGGCCCGTTCGCCGCGGGCGGCGAGGGAGTCGGCGGTCTCGTAGCCGCGGCCGCCGCGGATCTGGACGAGTTCGTCGGCGATCTGCCAGGCCTTCTCGGAGCCGTACAGCTTGGCGAGGGCGGCCTCGATCCGGATGTCGTTGCGGTCCTCGTCGGCGAGTTGGGAGGCGAGGTCGACGACGGCCTCCAGGGCGAAGGCGGTGGCCGCGATGAAGGAGATCTTGGTGCCGACGGCCTCGTGGCGGGCGACGGGCTTGCCCCACTGCTCGCGGACGGCGGACCATTCGCGGGCGATCTTCAGGCACCACTTGGCGGCGGCCGCGCAGGTGGCGGGCAGGGAGAGCCGACCGGTGTTGAGGGTGGTGAGGGCGATCTTGAGGCCGGCGCCCTCGGGGCCGATACGGTGGCCCGCCGGGACCCGGACGCGGTGGAAGCGCGTGACGCCGTTCTCCAGGCCGCGCAGCCCCATGAAGGCGTTGCGGTGCTCGACGGTGATGCCGGGGGCGTCCGCCTCGACGACGAAGGCGGTGATGCCGCCGGGGTGGCCCTCGGACGCCGGCACGCGGGCCATGACGACGAGGAGGTCGGCGACGACGCCGTTGGTGGTCCAGAGCTTGACGCCGTCGAGGACGTAGTCGTCGCCCTCCGGTACGGCGGTGGTGGCGAGCCGGGCCGGGTCGGAGCCGACGTCGGGCTCGGTGAGCAGGAACGCGGAGAGGTCGGTGCGGGCGAGCCGGGGCAGGAAGGCGTCCTTCTGCTCCTGGGTGCCGAAGATCTTGAGCGGTTGCGGTACGCCGATCGACTGGTGCGCGGAGAGCAGCGCGCCGACGGCGGGGCTCGCGGAGCCGACGAGCGCGAGGGCGCGGTTGTAGTACAGCTGGGTGAGGCCGAGGCCGCCGTACGCCGGATCGATCTTCATCCCGAGCGCGCCGAGTTCCTTGAGGCCGGTGATCGTCTCGTCGGGGATGCGGGCCTCGCGCTCGATGCGGGCGCCGTCGATCCGGGTCTCGCAGAAGTCGCGGAGGACCGCGAGGAAGGCCTCCCCGCGCCGGACGTCCTCGTCGGCGGGGAGCGGGTGGGGGTGGATGAGGTCCAGCCGGAACCGGCCGAGGAAGAGCTCCTTGGCGAAGCTCGGTTTGTGCCAGTCCCGCTCGCGCGCCGCCTCGGCCGTCTGCCGGGCCTCGCGTTCGCTGACCTTTGGGCGCTGGGTGGGTGCGGTCATGGACGCCTCCTGGGGCTTCCTGTCCGTCGTACCCGATAACCACCGGTTCGGAAAGGCGGCGGACCCGGCCCCGCCCGCCCGGTGGGACGCCGAGGCCGCCCGTGCGAGCCCCCGACGGCGGCGGGCCCGGCCGCCCCGGTCGGCTCCGGGCGCCCCGGCCGGCTCCGGGCGTCCGGCTGGTGAAACGCCCGGCCACCCGTACGGGGGCGCCGTCCAGGGTTCCGGCATGTCGCAGCCGATCAAGCTCATCATCCACATCACCGCCCTGCCCGGCCGGGGCGCGGAGCAGGTGGCCGCCTTCGAGGCGCTCGCGCCGCTCGTGCGCGCCGAGGAGGGGTGCCTGCGGTACGACCTGCACCGGGTGGCGGACGACCCCGACCGGTTCGTGCTGATCGAGCGCTGGGCCTCGGCCGAGGCCCTCGCCGCGCACGACGTGGCGCCGCACATGACGGCCGCCGACGCGGCGAACAAGGCCTTCCGCGCGGGGCCCGCCGAGGTCGTCCGGCTCGTCGACGCCCCCGTGGCATGACGAAAAGGCGGTCCGAGCCCCCGCACAGTGGGCTCGGACCGCCTGGTCCGGTGGGGCGTACGCCGGGTCAGGTGCGGCGTACGTCGTGTCCGGGAGGGCGTACGCCTTAGAGGGCGAGGCCCGTCAGGACGAGCACGCGCTCGTAGGTGTAGTCGTCCATCGCGTACTTGACGCCCTCGCGGCCGACGCCGGAGCGCTTGGCGCCGCCGTACGGCATCTGGTCGGCGCGGTACGAGGGGACGTCGCCGACGATCACGCCGCCGACCTCGAGGGCGCGGTGGGCGCGGAACGCCGTCTGCAGGTCGTGGGTGAAGACACCGGCCTGGAGGCCGAAGTCGGAGTCGTTGACCGCGGCGAACGCCTCGGCCTCGCCGTCGACCTTGGCGATGGTCAGGACCGGGCCGAAGACCTCGGCACGGGCCAGGGTGACGTCGGCCGGGAGGTCGGTGAGGACGGTCGGGGCGTAGGTCGCGCCCTCGCGCTTGCCACCGGCGAGGAGCTTGGCGCCGGCCGCGACGGCCTCGTCGACCCAGGACTCGACGCGCTGGGCGGCGGCCTCGTCGACCAGCGGGCCGACGTCGGTGGCGGCGTCGGACGGGTCACCGGTGACCTGGGCCTCGACGGCGGCGACGATCTTCGGCACCAGGCGGTCGTAGACCGAGGCGTCGGCGATCACGCGCTGCACGGAGATGCAGGACTGGCCGCCCTGGTAGTTGGAGAAGGTGGCGATCCGGCTCGCGGCCCAGTCCAGGTCGGCCTCGGAGGACCAGTCGGGCAGGACGACGGCCGCGGCGTTGCCGCCGAGCTCCAGGGTGCAGTGCTTGTGCGGCACGGACTGCTGGATGGCGTAGCCGACCTTGTCGGAGCCGGTGAAGGAGATGACCGGGAGGCGCTCGTCCTGGACGAGGGCCGGCATGCGGTCGTTCGGCACGGTCAGGATGGACCAGGAGCCGGCCGGCAGGTCGGTCTCGGCCAGGATCTCGCCCAGGATCAGGGAGGAGATCGGCGTCGAGGGCGCCGGCTTGAGGATGATCGGGGCGCCGACGGCGATGGCCGGGGCGACCTTGTGGGCGCTGAGGTTCAGCGGGAAGTTGAACGGCGCGATGCCGAGGACGACGCCCTTGGGGATGCGACGGGTGAGGGCGAGGCGGCCCGCGCCGCCGGCCTCGGTGTCCAGGCGCTGGGCCTCGCCGGCGTTCCAGCGGCGGGCCTCCTCGGCGGCGAAACGGAAGACGGAGACGGCACGGCCGACCTCGCCGCGGGCCCACTTGACGGGCTTGCCGTTCTCGGCGGAGATGAGGAGGGCGATCTCCTCGGTGCGCTCGGCGAGGCGCTTCGACACGTGGTCGAGGGCGGCGGCGCGGACGTGCGCCGGGGTCGCGGCGAACTCGTCGACGACGGCGTGCGCGGCGGCGACGGCCTCTTCGACCTGGGCCTCGGTGGGCACGCTGACCTTGCCGACCAGACGTCCGTCGTACGAGTTCGTGACGTCGAAGGTGGTGTCGCCGGTGGCCTCGCGGCCGGCGAGCCAGAAGGCGTGGGTGGTCGTCATTGCGTCCCCGGCCCTTTCCGTTTCGGATGGTGCGAGCGATTGCTCTCGTGACACGTTAGGGCCGGGGCGGCGGGCGTGGGCTTGTCCGGTGTGGAGTGATGGGGCCGGACCTCTGTCCGAATTGGCCGAAGGGGACCGACGGCGCCCGTCCGCCGCCGCCCCCTCGGCCGCGGGTCAGCCGCGGCGTTCGGTCGAGACGATCAGGCAGACCCCGCCGACGACGACCGCGCCGCCGAGCAGGAGCGGCCAGGTCAGGGCCTCGTTCAGGACGAGGGCGCCGAGGAGCACGGCGACGACCGGGTTCACGTACGCGTAGGTGGCGACCAGGGAGAGCGGTGCGGCCTGGAGGAGCCAGGCGTACGACGTGAACGCGAGGAGCGAGCCGAAGAGGATCAGGTACGCGAGTGCCGCCCACGAGCGGCCCGATATCGCGGTCAGGTCGAGGCCGTGCTGCTCGCCCCGGACGACGCCGATCAGAAGCCCGGCGAGGCCGCCGGCGACCATCTCGTACGCGCTGGCCGTGAACGGGTTCGAGGGCATCGGCAGCCGGGAGGAGGAGAACGACCCGACCGACCACAGCAGGGTCGCCACGACCACCAGGACCACGCCGCCGATCTTCACCTCGCCGCTGAGACCGGGGAGCGTGAGGACGGCGAGGCCGACCAGTCCGAGCAGGACTCCCCCGACGGCACCGAGGCCGGGCCGCTCGCCCGTGGCGGCGCGCAGGATGACGACCCAGGCGGGGACGACGGCGATGAGGAGCGCGGCCAGACCGGAGGGGATGGAGGTCTCGGCGAGGACCACGAGGCCGTTGCCGCCGGGGATGAGGAGCAGACCGATCAGGACCGCCGAACCGAGCTGCCGGCGCGTGACCTTGAGGGCGGCGGGGCCCTGGCGCCAGGCGATGATCCCGGCGAGCAGCAGGCCCGCGGTGACGAAGCGGGCGCCGGAGGACAGGAAGGGCGGCATCGTCTCGACGGCGATCCGGATGCCGAGGTAGGTCGATCCCCACACGACGTACACGACGCCGAGCGCGGCCCATACGGTGCCGGTGATGCGGCGGGCGGGTGCCGCGGTCGTGTCGCTACGGGATGCGGGGGCGGCCTTGTGCGCCTCGGGTGCCGGATCGACGGCAGGACTTGTCATGCCCAGGAGACTAGGGAGTCACCGCCCGCAAGACCAAGAAAACTGCCCGGATCCGGGCAGCGAGACCGGAAAACGGACGCCGATGCGGCACGTGACGTCCGTTCCGGCTGGTGACAGGATGATCGGGACCGTAGGACCACAAGGGGGAAGATCATGATCCTTTTCGTGCTGATCGGCGTGCTCGCGCTCGTCGCCGCCGGCTGCGTCTGCGTGGTGTGGGCCTCCCGCGGCGGCCCCCGCTGGGTCCGCGCCGTGGCCGCCGTGACCCTCCTCGGCGGTGAGGTGGCCCGCGACGGCCGACGTCGGCGCGGTGCGGGGCGGGGCGACGACACGAGCAGCATGGGCGCGGGCAGCGACGGCTGAGGGCCGGACGTGTGAGCGGCGGGGCCAGTGGGGCGCTCCGCGCCCCCGCCCGCATCCCCTCGGCCGACGCGGGCCCGGCGACCGCCGCGCGCCCCCGCCCGACGCGGGCCCGCGGTCACTCCGTGCCCCCGCCCGCACCCCCTCGGCCGACGCGGCCCGGCGGTTACTCCGCGCCCTCGCCCGTCGCCTTCAGGGCCAGCCACAGTTCCATGCGGACGTCCGGGTCGTCGAGGGAGCGGCCGAGGATCTCCTCGACGCGGCGCATCCGGTAGCGCAGGGTGTGCCGGTGGACGCCCAGGTCCGCCGCCGCGGCGTCCCACTGGCCGTGCCGGGAGAGCCAGGCGTGCAGCGAGGCGACCAGGTCGCCGCGGCCCGTCGCGTCGTGGTCCCGCAGGGCCCGCAGCATCCCGTCGGCGAAGGCGCGGACGGCGTCGTCGGCGAGGAGCGGCAGGACCGAACCGGCCGCCAGGTCCTCGTGTTCGACGAGCGCCCTGCCCCGTCGCCGGGCCACCGAGAGTGCCTGCTCGGCCTGCTTGTACGCCGTCGCCGCCGCGATCGGGCCGGCCGGCGCGGAGAGTCCCACGACGACGCCGGCGTCCTCCGCCTCGCGCTCCGCGTACCCTTCGCAGGCCGCGACGACCGCGCCGCCGTCCCCGGCGAGGACGACGAGTCGCCGCTCGCCCTCGGGGACGGCGAGGACCGCCTCGCCCGCCCGGGCGGCGGCCGCCTCCAGGGCCTCGGCGAGCACCGACAGCGGCGGCTCGGCGGCCGCCGCCTCTCCCCCGGCGGGCTCCGCGACGAGCACCCGGAACGGGGCGTCGAGCAGCCCGCCGTACACGTCCCCGGCCACCGCGCGCGCGTGCTCCGCCTGACCGGCGAGCATCATCTGCAGGATCGCCGAGCCGAGCCGCTGCTCCGCCGCCTGGAGCGAGCGGGAACGTTCCGTCGTGAGGGTGAGCAGGGCGATCGCCGAGTGCACCGCGTACCGCTCGGCAGTGCCGAGGGGCGCGCCCGTGCCGACCGCGAGGGCGCCGCGCACCCGGCGTCCGGTGCCGAGCGACTGGAGTTCGACGCGGTCGTCGGTACCGCCGACGACGGCGCTCGCGGGCGCGGGCCGGTCGCGGAGGCGCTCCACGTCGGGGGTGAGCCGCGCGGCCCTGCGGGCCGCCCACTCGGGTGAGACGGCCACGACCGTGCCGGAGGTGTCGTACAGCGCGGCCCAGCCGTCCACGTGCGCGGCGAGCCGGGCGACGACGGCCTCCGGGCCTTCGGAGAGCGCCGCCCTGGTCAGCTCGCGCTGGGCCTCGAAGCCCGCGGTCACGGCCCGGTACTGGTCGGCGGAGATGGCCGCCGACACCGCCTTGCTGATGGCGAGGAACGGGGTCCTGCGGGGTACTTCGAGGAGCGGCAGGTGCTCCTCGCGGGCCGCGTCGAGCAGGGCCGCCGGGATCTCCTCGTAGTTCACGCCGACGGCGAACCCGAGCCCGACGACCCCCGCCCCCAGCAGCCGCCGCACGTAGCGGCGCATCGCCTCCAGGTCCTCCGCGTCGAGCGTCAGCGCGGTGGTGAGGAGCAGCTCGCCCCCCTCCATGTACGGCACGGGGTCGGCGAGCTCGCTCACGTGGGCCCAGCGGACGGGGGTGTCGAGGCGGTCCTCACCGGCGCGGACGACGAGCTTGAGGGCGGAGTGCTGCACGAGCGAGGCGAGGGTGGGCGGCATCGGGTGACCGTCGGACCTTTGAGCGAGGGGGCACCGCCCAGCCGAGCGGCGCCCCCGATTGTGCCAGGGCCGATGGGTGCCCGCTCAGCTACGCGGAGCGACTGGTCTCAGCCACGCGGAGCGACTGGCCTCGGCCACACGGGCGGGCGTCACTCGCCCACGCCGACCGGGCGCCGCTGGGCGAGCGGGGCGGGCGCGGCTCGGCCGCGCGGGGCGGCGCCACTCGGCCGGGCGCCACTCCGGCGGACGCCACTCGCCCACGCCGGGCGGGCGCCACTCGGCCCCCGCCCCTCTCGGCCGCCCCCGCCCCGCCGACGCCGCGGTCGCGGTCGCGGTCAGCCGCGCAGGTCGACCAGGACGGGGGGTGTGTGGGCGCCCCGGACGGTGGTCAGGGAGACGACGGCGTGGTCGGGCGGGACGGAGTGGGCGAGTTCGGAGGCGGACCAGCGCTCGCGCTCGACCTTCCGGGTCGTGACGGCGTCGGTGGTCACGGCCTTGCCCGTGACCTTCTTGCGCAGGGCGTGGATGAACCGGGTCATCGGCTGGTCGGCGAAGACCGTGTGGTGGGCCACCTCGGTGGTCTCCACCCACTCCTTGCCCCAGGTCTCGGCGAAGCCCCGGCCGTCCCAGGTGGTGATGCCGGAGAGCGCCACCCGGCAGCCGACGGCCCCGAACAGCGGGCCGTGCAGCGCCTCGGGCACCTCGCCGAGGGTGCGCAGGCCCAGGACGACGCCGGCGTTCTGCGGGCGCAGCCGCTGGAGGGAGCGGACGGTGCCCGTGGTGAGCGTTCCGGTGGCGTCGTCGAGCACCAGGCAGACGAAGTGGGTACGGCTGCCGGTGTTCCTGGCCGCCGCGAGGAACTGGGCGAGGAGCAGCCGGGCGAGGAGCTTCGAGGCCTCCTCGTGGCCGCGCTCGGGCAGTCGGACGCGGACCCGCAGGGGGTGGTGGACGACGGACTTCAGGGAGAAGGGGCTCACGCCTCCGGTGTCGGCGCCGAAGAACTCGGCGAACACCGGCCGGTCGAGGAGCGCGAGGCGGTCCGCGAGGAGCGGCCCGGCGTCGGCCGCCGTGCCGGCCTGCCGGATGCGCGCCTCCAGCTCGCGGCGCATCGTCGCGGAGCCGTCGGCCGGCAGCCGGTCGAGCAGCGCGGCCAGCGTCCCGGGGCCCGCTTCGAGCAGTTCGCGGAGCACGGGCACGGAGGGGAAGCGGCCGTGCACGGCCCGGTAGGGGCCGATGAGCTGGGCGAGGACGGTGGCGGCGCGGCGGACGTCGAGGTTCTCGACGTCGCCCACCAGGCCCTCCGCGAGCAGGGCCGCCGCTTCGTCCGGATCGGTGAGTCCGGCGTACAGGTCGAGGTCGTACGGGGAGGCCGGGTCGCCCGGTCGGACCACGACGTCGTAGGCGTCGTCCGGCCCGAGCTGCGCGTCCGCGGCGCCGACGGCGACGACGGCGCACCCGCCGGTCAGCGCCTGGAGGGTGAGCGACTCGACGACGGGACGGATCACGCGGGCGGTCTTCCCCGCTCCGGAGGGACCCACGACGAGCAGCGAGGTGCCGAGTACGGCCGGGTCGAGGGCCAGGCCCGCTCCCCGGTACGCGGCAGGGTTCCGTTCCTCGGCGACGCACCGGCCGATGCGGACCTGCCCCACGAGCAGGTCGTGGGTGGCGACGCGGGCCGGCAGGTCACGGTCGCCCGAGGGGTGGGCCCAGGCCGCCGCGCCGTGGCGCAGCACCGTTTCGGCTGCGGAGGCGGGGCCGCCGGCGGCCCCGCGTCCCCGCTCGTCCAGGTGTCGGCGCACGCGCGCGCAGTCCACGTCGTTCATGCGCCCGGCGTGCGCCTCGGCGGCGAGCAGGTCCGCGGCCGCCCGCTCCCCCGCGGCCCGCAGCTCGGGCCACTGGGAGGCCGGGACGGGCACGCTCGCGTCGAGCGGCGCCGCGGGAGCGCCGGAAGCGGCGGAGCGGTTCCGGCGGGCCCGGAGCCGGTCGCGGCCCAGGGCCCGCCATTCGCCGAGACGGGCGAACGGCCACAGCACGGCCGCGGTGATCACCGTGTACACGGTGTAGACGACGAACGGCGAGGCGAGGACGTCGTATCCGCCGCCGAGCAGCACCACGAGGGAGAGCACGGGGCCGACGACCGGCAGTGGCTCCCAGCCGACGCCGGGGAAGGCGTCCGGCCAGACGAACGTCAGGGCGATGAGCGCCGCACCGGCCGCGAGCGCGGCGCGCGCCGGCGGCCGTCGGTCGGCGAGCAGGTGGCGGGCGAGTTCGGCCCAGGCGCCGAGGCGGGCGATGGCGTACAGGAGTCCGGCGAAGAACACCCCGTCGTAGACGACGTGCGCCTCCGCGCCGTGCCAGTCGCGGGGCGAGGTGCCGCCCGCGTACCACCAGTCGCCGGGGGTGAACGTGGCGAGCGGGATCCACTGGTACGGGACCACGCCGCGGCGCCAGGCCGACCACAGCAGCAGCCCCACCACCAGCGGGATCAGCAGGCCCACGACGGTGACGGGCGCGAGCCGCCGCGCCTCCGCTGTCGCCCGCGGAGCCACGTACCGGTACCGCCAGACCCCCGGCGCCGTCCGGGGCCGCGGCGCGTCGAGCCACGCGACGACGGGCGCGGGCGGCACCGGTGCCCCCGGGGCGCCGGGCGTCCCCGACGGATCGGCGACCGCCCGGGGCCCGGGGGTCCCCGGCGCCGCCGGGATGCCCGGCGTGCCGGGGAGGTCCCCGCCCTGAGCGGCCGGAGCCGCCGCCGGGCGGGGCGGGACGCGTGGCGGAGCCGGGTGCGCGGTCGCCTGCGGGAGGCCGGCCGGCGGGGCGGGGTGCGCGGTCGCTCGCGGCGCACCGGTGGGCGGGGCGGGGTCCCCGGTGGTCCGCCGGGGGCCGGCCGGCGGGGCGGGGGCGGTGTGCCGGGTCGGTGGGTGGGCCCCGGACGGGCCGTCGGTCGGCGGACCCGCTGGGCGCGGGACCGCGCCGCCCCTGGTGTCGCGTGACTCGTACGTGCCGTCGGTCTCCATGAACCCCTGCCCCCTGACCAGCCAGGTCGCCGCCTCTGTGCCACCGTCAATCTAGTGGGCGGGGAGCGCCCGGGAGGGGTTTCGACCACCCGTACGGCCGATGAGCGGCGTGGCGCCCGCGGGGAGCGGATACGGAGGGACCATGTCCATGAAGGACAACGACACACCCCCACCACTCCCGATCGGCGCATGCCTCACCCCCTCTCCCCGGCCTAGCCTGCGGAGGAAACCCGCAAGTGCGTCCAGAACACCCCCAGGAGCCCCGCATGAACGCTGTCCCGCAGGAGCGGCGCGTCGTCACCGCCATCCCCGGCCCGAAGTCGCAGGAGCTTCAGGCCCGCCGCCTCGACACGGTCGCCGGTGGCGTCGGCTCCACGCTGCCGGTCTTCACCGCGCGGGCCGGCGGGGGCATCATCGAGGACGTCGACGGCAACCGCCTGATCGACTTCGGCTCCGGCATCGCCGTGACCTCGGTCGGCGCGTCCGCCGAGGCCGTCGTGCGCCGCGCCTCCGCGCAGCTCCAGGACTTCACCCACACCTGTTTCATGGTGACGCCGTACGAGGGTTACGTGGAGGTCTGCGAGGCGCTGGCCGAGCTGACCCCGGGCGACCACGCCAAGAAGTCCGCGCTGTTCAACTCGGGCGCCGAGGCCGTCGAGAACGCGGTCAAGATCGCCCGCTCGTACACCAAGCGCCAGGCCGTCGTCGTCTTCGACCACGGCTACCACGGCCGTACGAACCTCACCATGGGCATGACGGCGAAGAACATGCCGTACAAGCAGGGCTTCGGTCCGTTCGCCCCCGAGGTCTACCGCGTGCCGGTCGCCTACGGCTACCGCTGGCCCACCGGTGCCGAGAACTGCGGCCCCGAGGCCGCCGCCCAGGCGATCGACAACATCACCAAGCAGATCGGCGCCGAGAACGTCGCCGCGATCGTCATCGAGCCGGTCCTCGGCGAGGGCGGCTTCATCGAGCCGGCCAAGGGCTTCCTGCCGGCGATCGTGAAGTTCGCCAACGACAACGGCATCGTCTTCGTCGCGGACGAGATCCAGTCCGGCTTCTGCCGCACCGGCCAGTGGTTCGCGTGTGAGGACGAGGGCATCGTCCCGGACCTCATCACCACCGCCAAGGGCATCGCGGGCGGTCTGCCGCTCGCCGCCGTCACCGGCCGCGCCGAGATCATGGACTCCGTCCACGGCGGCGGTCTGGGCGGCACCTACGGCGGCAACCCGGTGGCCTGCGCCGCCGCGCTGGGCTCCATCGAGACGATGAAGGAGCTCGACCTCAACGGCAAGGCGCAGCGCATCGAGGAGGTCATGAAGGCCCGTCTGACCGCGATGGCCGAGAAGTTCGACGCCATCGGCGACATCCGCGGCCGTGGCGCCATGATCGCCATCGAGCTGGTCAAGGACCGCGCGACGAAGGAGCCGAACCCGGAGGCCGCGGGCGCGCTCGCGAAGGCCTGCCACGCCGAGGGCGTGCTGGTCCTGACCTGTGGCACCTACGGGAACGTGCTGCGCTTCCTTCCGCCGCTGGTCATGGGCGAGGACCTGCTGAACGAGGGCCTGGACGTCATCGAGAACGCGTTCGCCCAGATCTGAGCCGTCCGGGTCCTCCGGGCCCGGGACTCACACACGGTGTGAAGACTCTGTGGGGGGCCGATGGCGGGATGTCTTTCCCGCTGTCGGCCCCCTCTTCTCTGGCGTACGGTTTCTGCAGATGAGAGAAACACCCCGGGCGGAGCCTCCCCAGCCCCGCCCACACCGTGCCTTCGCGCACACCGCCGGCGCCTCGTGCTCCGGGACTCCTCACCGATCGGATGGCCGCACGCCCCATACCCCCCGGGGCGCGCGGCAGCCCGATCCCCTCGGCCGCCCTGGAACCACCCCCCCTGTTCCAGGGCGGCCGGCTCTCTTCTCGGCGCTCGTCGCCCTCGCCGTCGTGACCTGGCAGGTGCTCGTCCACGGCCCCTTGGCCAGGCTCGACGAGCGGGTGTCCCGGTCCTTGGTGGACACGGTTCCCCGCCGTCTGAGCGAACTCGCCTCCGACCTCGGCAACATGACGGTCGCCCTCCCGGTCCTCGCCTGCGCCATGGCGTACGCGGTGTGGCGCGGGCGCCGCGCCGCCGCCCTGTACGCGGGGCTGGCCATGGCCGCCGTACCCCTCCTGGTGATTCCGCTGAAGGAGTGGACCGCTCGTCCCGGCCCGCTGGAGCCCTGGGCCCACGGCTACTACCCGTCGGGCCACACGGCCACCGCGATGGTGGCCTACTTCGGCGCCGCCCTCCTCGTCTCGAACCGACTGGTCCCCGTCGCCGCCGTGCTGACGGCGGTGACGGGGACCGGGCTCGTGCTGCGGGGCTTTCACTGGCCGCTGGACGTGCTGGCCAGCCTCTGTCTGGGGCTGCTGATCCTGGCCGTCAGCTCCAGTTGTACGAATCGAAGTTCTTCGAGAAGGCCCACTGGTTGTAGCGGTCCCAGTTGATCGACCAGGTCATCAGGCCGCGCAGGGCGGGCCAGGTGCCGTGGGTCTGGTAGGTGCCGCAGTCGGTCTTCTTCGTCAGGCAGTCCAGGGCCTTGTTCACCTCGGCGGGGGCGGTGTGGCCGTTGCCGGCCTGGGTGGAGGCGGGGAGGCCGATGGCGACCTGGTCGGCGCGGAGGGCCGGGAAGAAGCGGTCGGTGTTGCCGGCGACGGGGAAGCCGGTGAGGAGCATGTCGGTCATGGCGATGTGGAAGTCGGCGCCGCCCATGGAGTGGTACTGGTTGTCGAGGCCCATGATGGAGCCCGAGTTGTAGTCCTGGACGTGCAGCAGGGTGAGGTCGTCGCGCAGGGCGTGGATGACGGGCAGGTAGGCGCCGGCGCGCGGGTCCTGGCCGCCCCAGGGGCCGGAGCCGTAGTACTGGTAGCCGAGCTGGACGAAGAAGGTCTCCGGGGCCATCGTCAGGACGAACTTCGCGCCGTACTTGGCCTTGAGGGTCTTGACCGCCTGGATCAGGTTCACGATGACCGGGCTCGTCGGGTTGCGGAAGTCGGTGTCGCCGGTCTGGAGCGAGAGCGAGTGGCCCTCGAAGTCGATGTCGAGGCCGTCGAGGCCGTACTCGTCGATGATCTTCGAGACGGAGGAGACGAAGGTGTCGCGGGCGGCGGTGGTGGCGAGCTGGACCTGCCCGTTCTGGCCGCCGATGGAGATGAGGACCTTCTTGCCGGCGGCCTGCTTGGCCTTGATGGCGGCCTTGAACTCGGCCGGCGACTCGACGCCCGGGCACTCGGCGACGGGGCAGAGGCTGAAGCGGATGTCGCCGGAGGTCACCGAGGTCGGTTCGCCGAAGGCGAGGTTGACGACGTCCCAGGAGTCGGGGACGTCGGCCATGCGGGTGTAGCCGGAGCCGTTGGCGAAGCTGGCGTGGAGGTATCCGACGAGGGCGTGCGCGGGCAGGCCGCCACCCCCGCCTCCGCCGCCCGAGGTGGTCGTCGCGGTCACGGCGGCCGACTTCGGGGATTCGCCCGCGCTGTTCACGGCGGTGACCTGGAAGGTGTACGGGGTGGAGGCCGTGAGTCCGGTCGCGGTGGCCGAGGTGCCGGAGACGGTCTGGACCTTGGTGGCGCCCTGGTAGACGTTGTACGAGGTGGCGCCGGAGACCGCGGCCCAGGTGAGCGGCACGGAGCTGGAGGTCGGGGAGCCGGCCGCGAGACCGGTGGGGGCGGCCGGGAGCTGGACCGGGTCGCCGCCGGGGCCGTACAGCGAGAGGTCGTCGGCCTGGTAGGCGGGGGTGCCGTACCAGCCGTGCGTGTAGATCGTCACCGAGGTGGTGGAGGCGCCGGTGGTGAAGGTGGTCGCGAGGCGCTGCCAGTCGGGGGCGGATCCCGTCCAGGTGGAGACGTCGGTGGTGCCGGTGCCGGTGGCGCCGAGGTAGACGTAGCTGCCGCGGACCCAACCGCTGAGCGCGTACGAGGAGTTGGGCTTGACGGTGACGGTCTGGGAGCAGCGGGCGTTGTCGCTGCCGGCCGGGGTGGCCTGGAGCGCCTTCGTCCCGCCGCGCACGGGCGAGGAGACGACGGCTCCGCTGCCCGCCGTGCAGGTCCAGCCGTCGAGGCCCGCTTCGAAGCCGCCGTTGCGGGCGAGTTCGGTGTCGGCGGCCTGGGCCGCGGGGGTGAGCGCCAGGAGTCCGCCGGCGGCGAGGACGCCCGCGAGGAGCAGGGTGAGGGGTCTGGTGCGGTCCACAACTGCCTCCGGGGGTGGGGGAATCGAGGTGGGAGCGCGCCACAGCATGGTCCAGACCAATCAAGTGGTCAAGACCTCTACCCGTTCTCCGCCCGCGCCCGGACCCCCTTCGACCCGCCCTTCACTCCCGGCCGGTCACCCCGCCGACTCCCCTTCCCTCCCGGCCAGTCGCCCCGCCGCCTCGTGCATCGCCAGCTCCAGGAGCGAGGCGTCGTTGAGGGTGCCCGCCCCGTCCGGAGCCACCAGCCAGCGCACTCCGCCGGTCGACCGTCCGGGGTACGGGACCACGATCCAGGTACCGGCGCCGGCGCTGCGCACCCCGGTGCCGATCCAGCGGGCGGCGGTGCCCGGCGGGACGAAGAAGCCGATGCGGGCGTCGCCGAAGTCGGCCAGGACGGGGCCCGGCCGGTCCACGAGACGGTTCAGCACGTCGAGCGCGGGATGGCCGAGCTCGCCCGGCAGGATCAGCACGTCCCAGCGCCTGCCGGCGGGCAGCAGCGCGACCCCGTGCGGGTTGCGCTCCCACTCCCACCGGCAGGCGTCGGGATCGGGTGCGACCGAGGTCAGCCACTCCACCGCACTCTTGACGCCGGAAGCCCCCGTACCAGTCATCACAACCGTCTCCTCTCCGTGTGGACGCGGTGTCCACCCGGAGAGAGCGGGTACGGGGGCTTCTCTTACGCGGGTTCCGCTACCCGCCGGTTGTGACCTGCGTCACAGGCTGGTTCAGCTGTCGAAGCCGAGGCCCAGCCGGTCCATCGTCTTCAGCCACAGGTTGCGCCGGCCGCCGTTCTCGTCGGCGCGGGCGAGCGCCCACTTGGTGATGCCGATACCGGCCCAGGCGACCGGTTCGGGCGGGAACGGCAGCGGCTTGGAGCGGACCATGCTCAGCTCGGTGCGCTCCGTGCGCTCCCCCGCGAGCAGGTCGAGCATCACGTCCCCGCCGAAGCGGGTCGCGCCGACGCCGAGGCCGGTGAAGCCGGCCGCGTACGCCACCTTCCCCTGGTACGCCGTGCCGAAGAAGGCGGAGAAGCGCGAGCAGGTGTCGATGGCGCCGCCCCAGGCGTGGCTGAAGCGGAGCCCCTCCAGCTGCGGGAAGCAGCGGAAGAAGTGCTCGGCGAGCTTCAGGTACGTCTCCGGACGGTGGTCCATCTCGGCGTTCAGCTTGCCGCCGAAGGGATAGACCGCGTCGTAGCCGCCCCACAGGATGCGATGGTCGGCGGTGATCCGGAAGTAGTGGAACTGGTTGGCGGAGTCGCCGAGACCCTGCCGGTTCTTCCAGCCCACGGACGCGAGCTGCGCGGGGCTGAGCGGCTCGGTCATCAGCGCGTAGTCGTAGACCGGGACCGTGTAGGGCCGGACGCGCTTGACCAGGGACGGGAAGACGTTCGTGCCGAGCGCGACCCGGCGGGCGAGCACCTTGCCGTACGGGGTGTGGACGCCGACGCCGGCGCCGACCGAGACCAGCCGCAGACCGGGCGTGTTCTCGAAGATCCGTACGCCCAGGTCGAGACAGGCGCGCTTCAGGCCCCAGGCCAGCTTGGCCGGGTGGAGCATGGCGACCCCGCGCCGGTCCCACATGCCGCCGAGGAAGGTCGGCGAGTCGACCTCGGCCCGTACGGCGTCCCGGTCCAGGAACTCCAGGCCGTCGGCGAGACCGAGCCGGTCGGCCTCCTCGTACCACTCGTGGAGCTCCTCCACCTGGTACGGCTCGGTGGCCACGTCGATCTCGCCGGTGCGCTCGAACTCGCAGTCCAGGGAGTAGCGGGCGACCGTCTCCTCGATGGCGTCGAGGTTGCGCTCGCCGAGCTTCTCCAGCTTCGGCAGCTCGCCCGGCCAGCGGGCGAGCCCGTTGCCGAAGCCGTGGGTCAGGGAGGCGGCGCAGAAGCCTCCGTTGCGGCCCGAGGCGGCCCAGCCCACCTCGCGGCCTTCGATCAGTACGACGTCCCGGGCGGGGTCGCGCTCCTTGGCGAGGAGCGCGGTCCACAGTCCGCTGTATCCGCCGCCGACCACGAGGAGATCGCACTTCTCGGTACCGGTGAGGGCGGGCAGGGCGCCGGGCTTGCCGGGATCTTCCAGCCAGAAGGGGACGGGCTGGGCGTCGGAGAGAGATTGTGCAGCGAGACGCATGGCGACTGGGGCCATGGTTTCCAACTCCTTCGGTGCCTGAGACGACCTTCGCTCAGGCTGTTGCTGTTTTCTTGCGCCGGTTCGTAATGATTTGCCCGGCCACGACCACCAGTACCGCGAGGACGAACATCGCGGTGCCGATGACGTTGATCTGAACGGGGGTTCCGCGCTGCGCCGAGCCCCAGACGAACATGGGGAAGGTGACGGTGGATCCCGCGTTGAAGTTGGTGATGATGAAGTCGTCGAACGAGAGCGCGAAGGCGAGCAGCGCACCGGCGGCGATGCCCGGCGCGGCGATCGGCAGGGTCACGCGGAGGAAGGTCTGCGTCGGCCCGGCGTAGAGGTCGCGCGCGGCCTCCTCCAGGCGCGGGTCCATGGACATGACGCGGGCCTTGACCGCCGTCACGACGAACGACAGGCAGAACATGATGTGGGCGATCAGGACCGTCCAGAAGCCCAGCTCGATCCCCATGTTGAGGAAGAGGGTGAGCAGCGAGGCGGCCATGACGACCTCGGGCATCGCCATCGGCAGGAAGATCAGCGAGTTGATCGCGCCGCGCGCCCGGAAGCGGTAGCGGACCAGCGCGAAGGCGATCATCGTGCCGAGGACGACCGCGCCGACCGTCGCCCAGGCGGCGAGCTGGAGGGAGAGCGAGAGGGACTCGCACATGTCGGCGACGCCGCAGGGGTCCTTCCAGGCGTCGAGCGAGAACTCCTGCCAGGAGTAGTTGAAGCGTCCCTTCGGCTTGTTGAAGGAGAACGCCATCACGACGAGGTTCGGCAGGATCATGTACGCGAGCGTCAGCAGGCCCGCGATGACGACCAGGTTCTTGCGGATCCAGCGCATCAGACCAGGTCCTCCGTTCCGGCACGGCGGATGTACACGGTGACCATGCCGAGCACGATCGCCATGAGGATGAAGGAGAGCGCGGCCGCCGTCGGGTAGTCGAGCACCCGCAGGAACTGCGACTGGATGACGTTTCCGACCATCTTGGTGTCGGTCGAGCCGAGCAGTTCGGCGTTGACGTAGTCGCCGCTCGCCGGGATGAAGGTGAGCAGGGTGCCGGAGACGACGCCGGGCATCGACAGCGGGAAGGTCACCTTGCGGAAGGTGGTCGCAGGGGAGGCGTACAGGTCCTGCGCGGCCTCGTGCAGCCGGCCGTCGATCCGCTCCAGGGAGGTGTAGAGGGGCAGGATCATGAAGGGCAGGAAGTTGTACGTGAGGCCGCAGACCACGGCCATCGGCGTCGCGAGGACGCGGTCGCCCTCGGTCCAGCCGATCCAGCTGGTGACGTCCAGGACGTGCAGCGCGTTCAGCGCGTCGACCACGAGGCTGTCGTCGGCCAGGATCGTCTTCCACGCGAGCGTGCGGATGAGGAAGCTGGTGAAGAACGGCGCGATGACCAGGACCAGGAGCAGGTTGCGCCAGCGGCCGGCCTTGAAGGCGATCAGGTACGCCAGCGGGTAGCCGAGCAGCAGGCACAGCAGGGTCGCGGTCCCGGCGTACAGCACGGAGCGGACGAACTGCGGCCAGTACTCCTGGAAGGCGTCCCAGTAGGTCTGGAAGTGCCAGGTGACCTCGAAGCCCTTCTCCAGGGAGCCGGTCTGCACCGAGGTCGAGGCCTGGTAGACCATCGGCAGCGCGAAGAAGACGAGCAGCCAGATGATGCCGGGCAGCAGCAGCCAGTACGGGACGAGCCGCTTGCGCGTGGAAGGCTTGCGCAGAACCGGTTCCTCTATGGGGGGAGCCTCTTTCGTCAGGGTCGCGGTCACGAGGCGTCCTCCACCGTCTCCACACCCGCGTCGATGTCCTGCGCCGCGTCGAGCCCGAAGGTGTGCGCCGGGTTCCAGTGCAGGACGACCTCGGCACCGGGCACCAGGCGGGTGTCGCGCTCGATGTTCTGCTCGTACACCTGGAGCTCCGCGCCGGCGGGCGAGTTCACCACGTACTGGGTGGAGACGCCGATGAAGGAGGAGTCGGCGATCCGGCCGGTGACCCGGTTGCGGCCGTCGGCGATCGAGCCCGCGTCGTCGGCGTGCGCGAGCGAGATCTTCTCGGGGCGGACGCCCACGAGGACCTTGCCGCCCTGGCGGACGGCGGAGGTACAGCGGTCGCCGGGGACCCGGAGCTTGCCGCCGCCGGCCGTGACGAGCACGTCGGAGCCGGTCTCCAGGACCTCCGCCTCGATCAGGTTCGAGGTGCCGAGGAAGTTGGCGACGAAGGTGGTCTGCGGGTTCTCGTACAGGTCGGCGGGGGCGCCGAGCTGCTCGACCCGGCCGCCGTTCATCACCGCGACCTGGTCGGCCATCGTCATGGCCTCCTCCTGGTCGTGGGTGACGTGCACGAAGGTGATGCCGACCTCGGTCTGGATGCGCTTGAGCTCCAGCTGCATCTGACGGCGCAGCTTGAGGTCGAGGGCGCCGAGCGGCTCGTCGAGGAGCAGCACCTGCGGGTGGTTGATGAGCGCGCGGGCCACGGCCACGCGCTGCTGCTGGCCGCCGGAGAGCTGGTGCGGCTTGTGGTGCGCCTTGTCGCCGAGCTGGACGAGCTCCAGCATGTCGTCGACCTGCTTCTTCACCGACTTGATGCCGCGCCGGCGCAGGCCGAAGGCGATGTTCTCGGATATGTCCATGTGCGGGAAGAGCGCGTAGGACTGGAAGACGGTGTTGACCGGCCGCTTGTACGGCGGAAGGTCGGTGACGTCCTTGTCGCCGAGGAAGACGGTGCCGGTGCTCGGGTCCTCCAGGCCGGCGATCATGCGCAGCGTGGTGGTCTTGCCGCAGCCGGAGGCGCCGAGCAGGGCGAAGAAGGAGCCCTGCGGGACGGTCAGGTCGAGCGGGTGGACGGCGGTGAAGGAGCCGTACGACTTGCTGATCCCGGTGAGACGGACGTCGCCGCCGCCCGTGTTCTTTCCAGTGTGAGCAGTCTTGTCAGTCATGGGTTGCGGTCCCAGGGGAGTGAGAGAGGTGGACGACGTCGGGCTCAGGCGCCGATGAGCTTGGCGAACTTCTCCTCGTACGCCGTCTCCTCCGCGCTGGTGAGCGAGCGGAAGGCGTGCGACTTCTTGGCCATGGCCTTGTCCGGGAGGATCAGCGTGTTGTTCGCGAGCTCGGGGTCGATCTTGGCGAGCTCGTCCTTCACCCCGTCGACGGGGCAGACGTAGTTGATGTACGCGGCGAGCTGGGCGGCGACCGGGAGCTCGTAGTAGTAGTCGATGAGCTTCTCGGCGTTCGCCTTGTGCCGGGACTGCGCGGGGACGAGCAGGTTGTCGCTGGAGGTGATGTATCCGGCGGACGGGATGGAGTACCGGATGTCCGGGTTGTCCGCCTGGAGCTGGATGACGTCACCGGCCCAGGCGAGGCAGGCCGCCAGGTCGCCCTTGTCCAGGTCCGAGGTGTAGTCGTTGCCCGTGAAACGGCGGATCTGCTTCTTGTCGACGCCCTTCTGGAGCCGCCCGATCGCCTCGTCGTAGTCGGCGTCCGTGAACTTCCCCGGGTCCTTGCCGAGGTCGAGCAGGGTCATGCCGACGGAGTCGCGCATCTCCGTGAGGAAGCCGACCCGGCCCTTGAGGGAGGGGTCGTCCAGGAGCTGGGTGACCGAGTCGACCTTCTTGCCGCCGGTCGCCTTGACGTTGTACGCGATGACGGTGGAGATGCCGGTCCACGGGTACGAGTAGGCGCGACCCGGGTCCCAGTCGGGGCTGCGGAACTGGGCGGAGAGGTTCGCATAGGCGTGGGGCAGGTTCGAGGCGTCGAGCTTCTGCGCCCAGCCGAGCCGGATGATCCGGGCCGCGAGCCAGTCGGTCACGCATATCAGGTCGCGGCCGGTGTCCTGGCCGGCCGCGAGCTGCGGCTTGATCTTGCCGAAGAACTCGACGTTGTCGTTGATGTCCTCGGTGTACTTGACCTTGATCCCGGTGCGCTTGGCGAACGCCTCCAGGGTCGGGCGGGACTTCTCGTCCTCGCTGATGTCCATGTACTCGGTCCAGTTGGAGAAGGCGACGCTCTTCTCCTTGGCCGACACGTCGATGGACGCGGGGCCCTGGCCCTCCCGCTTGGCCGGCGGGATGCCACAGGCGCTCAGGCCGGCGAGGCCGCCGACGGTGAGCGCTCCGACGCCGCCCGCGCGCAGCATCGAACGGCGGCTGAGGGCGCCCCGGCCGCTCGTCATGCTGCGCCGTATCGCCGCGAGCTGAGCGGCGGACAGGCTGTCGGGCTCGTACTGCTCCATGCGCTGTGCCCTTTCGGGATGGGTGGGCCGCTGGTCGGGCGGCGAGCTTCTATCGGTCCCCGAAGATCGTGCGGTGCCAATCCTTTGCCGCCACCGCCGTGTTGTCGAACATCACATGCTTGACCTGCGTGTACTCCTCGAAGGAGTACACCGACATGTCCTTTCCGTAGCCGGATGCCTTGGTGCCGCCGTGGGGCATCTCGCTGATGATCGGGATGTGGTCGTTGACCCACACGCAGCCCGCCTTGATCTCCCGCGTGGCACGGTTGGCGCGGTAGACGTCGCGGCTCCAGGCGGAGGCGGCGAGGCCGTACGGGGTGTCGTTGGCGAGCCGGATGCCCTCGTCGTCGCCGTCGAAGGGCAGGGCCACCAGGACCGGGCCGAAGATCTCCGACTGCACGACCTCGCTGTCCTGTGCGGCGCCGGTGATCAGGGTCGGACGATAGTACGCACCGTCCTTGAGGTCGCCGCCCGGGGCTTCGCCGCCGGTGACGACGGTGGCGTAGTCGCGGGCGCGCTCGACGAAGCCGGCGACGCTGTCGCGGTGGCGGTGGCTGACGAGCGGGCCGAGGTCGGTGCCCGGCGCGAAGGGGTCGCCGACGCGGACGGTCTCCATCAGCTCGGCGACGCGGGCGACGAAGGCGTCGAAGAGCGGACGCTGGACGTACGCGCGCGTGGCGGCGGTGCAGTCCTGGCCGCTGTTGATGAGGGAGGCGGCGACGGCGCCGTGGGCGGCGGCCTCCAGGTCGGCGTCGTCGAAGACGACGAAGGGGGCCTTGCCGCCGAGTTCGAGGTGCAGCCGCTTCACGGTGGCGGTGGCGACCTCGGCGACCCGCTTGCCGACCGGGGTGGAGCCGGTGAAGGAGGTCATGACGACGTCGGGGTGGCCGACGAGGTGCTCGCCGACGACGCGCCCGGAGCCGCTGACGATGTTGATCACACCGTCGGGGATGCCGGCCTCCTTCGCCGCCTGCGCGAACATCAGCGAGGTCAGCGGGGTGAGCTCGGCGGGCTTGAGGACGATCGTGTTGCCTGCGGCGATCGCCGGGAGGATCTTCCAGGCGGCCATCTGGAGCGGGTAGTTCCAGGGGGCGATGGAGCCGATGACACCGATCGCCTCGCGCCGGACGTACGAGGTGTGGTCGCCGTCGTACTCGGCGGCCGACTGGCCCTGGAGGTGACGGGCGGCGCCCGCGAAGAACGCCGTGTTGTCGATCGTGCCGGGCACGTCGAACTCGGTGGTGAGCTTCAGCGGCTTGCCGCACTGGAGCGACTCGACCCGCGCGAGGTCGTCCGCCCATTCGGCGAGGACGCCGGCGAGGCGGTGCAGCGCGTCGGAGCGCTCGCCCGGGGTGGCGCCCGCCCAGCCGGGGAAGGCGGCCTTGGCGGCGGCGACGGCCTCGTCCACGTCCGCCGTGGAGGCGAGCGCGTAGGTGTAGACGCTCTCTCCTGTCGCCGGATCGATCACGCTGTGTTCCCGACCGGAGGTTCCGGCCCGGAGCCGCCCGCCGATGTACTGTGCGCCGTCCGCGAAGCGGTCCGTCACCTGGAAGCGGTTGCCCATGACGCTCTCCGTTGTCCCAGCTCGAATTGAGTGCCGATCCTGACATGGGGAAGGTGCCTCAACAAGTGATTCCGTTGTTGCCTTTTGGTTACGCGACGGAATCGGTCGACCATGTGTCGAGGCAGCCGGAAAATCTCCGTACGGAGTGTCAGTGGCGGCTGCCAGACTCGCATGCATGAACAAGATCGATGAGCTGACACAGCAGGTCAACAGGGGTGACCGTCTGAAGTGGCTGCTCTTCTGGGGTCACCGTCCCCACCCGGACGGGCGCCTCTCGGCGAGCTGCCTGAGCCAGTGGTGGCCGGCGCCCTTCACGGTCGACGGAGTGGCGTACGCGACCGCCGAGCACTGGATGATGGCCGCCAAGGCCCGCCTCTTCGGGGACGCCGAGGCCGAGCGGGCCGCACTGGCCGCCCGTACCCCCGCCGAGGCCAAGAAGGTCGGCCGGCTCGTGCGGGGCTTCGACGACGCCGTGTGGCAGCGGGAGCGGTTCGGGATCGTCGTCGAGGGCAGCGTCCACAAGTTCTCCTCGAACGAGGGCCTGCGGGCGTTCCTCCTCGGCACCGGGGAGCGGATCCTCGTGGAGGCCAGCCCGGTGGACCGCGTCTGGGGCATCGGGCTGGCCGCCGACGACGCCGGCGCCCACGACCCGGCCCGCTGGCGCGGCCTGAACCTCCTGGGCTTCGCCCTCATGGAGGCCCGGGACCGGCTGCGCGGCTCCTGACGCACGAGCGGGCGCGGAAGGGGCGGATCTCCCTGACGCGCGAAAGGAAGGGGCGTCCCTTCCTGGCGCACGACAGGAAGGGACGGCGCTTCCTGTCGCACGACCGGACACGGGAAGCACGCGAAAGGGCCCCGCACCTCGGTGAGGTGCGGGGCCCTTGCCGGCCGTACGGCCTCAGCGCTGGATCTCGAGCACCAGGTTCGACGAGTACGGGTCCCCGTCGGTGGAGTCGTCGAAGCTCGAGGAGTCCTGGGCGATGGCCCAGATGATGAAGCCCAGGAAGACGGCGCTCACCAGGATGCCGATGGAGCCGAGCACGACGCCCGCGAGGGCCATGCCCCGGTTCGTCGCCTCGCCCCGGGCCGCCTTCTTCATGCCGATGATGCCGAAGATCAGGGCGAGGACGCCGAGGATCACCCCGAGGCCGTACATGCAGAACCCGGCCACCGCGATGATGCCGAGCACCATCGCGGTCGTGCCCATGCCGTTGGACGGCGTCGGCTGCCAGCCCGGCTGGGCGTAACCCGAGCCGTAGCCCGGGTAGCCGTAGCCGGACACGGCCGGGGGCGTCGGCGCGGCCGGCTGCGGGGCCGGTGCGGCCGGGTAGCCGTAAGCGCCGGGCGTGGCCGGCGGGTAGCCGTACGCGTCGGGCGTGGCCGCCGGGCCGCCCGGGGCGACCGGGGGCGGCGGCACCTCGCCGCCGGGGCCGGTGGCGGCCGGCATCGACGTGACCGTCATCTGGTCGTGCACGGGCGGTGGCGTCGGCGTAGGCGACTTGCTCAGTTCCACCCCGTCGCGGTTCGGCGGAGCCCACGGGTCCGCCGGGTCGTACCCGCCCTGCGGCTGGTCTCGGTTGTCAGACATGGGCCTCCCCCATCGTGGTCACGCCATGCTACGACCTCACCCTTGCGAGGGACCCGACCGGCCTACGATGATCCGATGACCGACCTCCACCCCTTCATCGCCGGCCTTCCCAAGGCCGAGCTGCACGTACACCACGTGGGCTCCGCCTCTCCGCGGATCGTCGCCGAGCTCGCCGCCCGGCACCCCGACTCCAAGGTCCCCACGGACCCCGAGGCGCTGACCGACTACTTCACCTTCACGGACTTCGCGCACTTCATCGACGTCTACCTGTCCGTCGTCGACCTGGTCCGCACGCCAGAGGACGTCCGGCTGCTGACGTTCGAGGTCGCCCGGGACATGGCCCGGCAGAACATCCGGTACGCCGAACTCACCATCACCCCGTACTCGTCGACCCGCCGCGGCATCGACGAGCGCGCCTTCATGGCGGCCATCGAGGACGCCCGCAAGGCGGCCGAGGCCGAGTTCGGCACCATCCTGCGCTGGTGCTTCGACATCCCCGGCGAGGCCGGCCTCGCCTCCGCCGAGGAGACCGCGCGGCTCGCGACGACCGACGGGATCCGCCCGGAGGGCCTGGTCTCCTTCGGCCTCGGCGGCCCGGAGATCGGCGTGCCGCGCCCGCAGTTCAAGCCGTACTTCGACCTGGCCCGCGCGGCCGGGCTGCACTCCGTCCCGCACGCCGGCGAGACCACCGGCCCGGAGACCGTCTGGGACGCGATCCGCGACCTCGGCGCCGAGCGCATCGGCCACGGCACCAGCTCGGTCAAGGACCCGGCGCTCCTGGCGTACCTCGCCGAGCACCGGATCGCCCTGGAGGTCTGCCCGACGTCGAACATCGCGACCCGGGCGGTCGCCACCCTGGAGGAACACCCGATCCGGCAGATGGTGGACGCGGGGGTCCTGGTCACGGTCAACAGCGACGACCCGCCGATGTTCGGCACGGACCTGAACAACGAGTACGCGGTCGCCGCCCGTCTCCTCGGCCTGGACGAGCGCGGTGTCGCCGACCTCGCCAAGAACGCGGTGGAGGCCTCGTTCCTCGACCCGGCCGGCAAGGCCCGGATCGCCGCCGAGATCGACACTTACACGAACGCGTGGCTGGCGCGCTGACGGCGACGAGAATGGGGCCATGCGCTCCGTCACTGTCGTAGGCCATCGCGGCGACCCGTACCGCATCCGTGAGAACACGCTCCCCTCGATCGCCTCGGCGATCGAGCGGGGGGCGGACGCCGTCGAGATCGACGTGCGGCTGACCGAGGACGGCGTGCCCGTCCTCCTCCACGACGACACCCTGAAGCGACTGTGGGGCCACGACCGGCCCCTCGCCTCGCTCACGCACGACCAGGTCCGCGAGCTGACGCACGACGGGGTGCCGACCCTCCGCGAAGCGCTGATCGCCGCCGGGGACCACCGGCTGATGCTCGACCTGCCGGGCGGGAACGAGGACTCGGTCCGCCGGATCGTCGGCACGGTCCGCGAGTGCGGCGCCGGCGAGCGGGTGTACTACTGCGCCGGGGCCGTCGCCATGCTCCAGGTGCGGGCCGCCGACCCGGCCGCCGAGATCGCCCTCACCTGGACCACGCTCGCCCCGCCCCGGCGGGTGCTGCTCGACGCGGTGCGACCGCGGTGGCTCAACTACCGTTTCGGGCTTGTGAGTCGGGAGCTGAGCGAGCGGGTGCACCGGGACGGGCTGCTGGTCTCCTCCTGGACGGCCGACACCAAGCGCACCATGCGTAAGCTGATCTTGAACGGGGTGGACGCCATCACCACGAACCGCGTCGACGCCCTCTCCGCCGTCCTGCGAAAGGCTCACGCGTGAACGACCGGATCCGGACCGACATCGCCCACAACGCCCGGGTGTGGAACTACTGGCTGGGCGGCAAGGACAACTACCCGGTGGACCGCGCCGTCGGCGACCAGGTCACCGGCTTCTACCCAGGCATCGGCGAAGTCGCCCGCGCGGACCGGGCGTTCCTCGGCCGGGCGGTGACCCATCTGGCCGCCGACGCGGGCGTCCGCCAGTTCCTCGACATCGGCACGGGCCTGCCGACCGCCGACAACACCCACGAGGTCGCCCAGCGGGTCGCCCCGGACGCCCGGATCGTCTACGTCGACAACGACCCGATCGTCCTCACCCACGCCCGGGCGCTCCTGACGAGCGCGCCGGGGGGCGTCACCGAGTACGTGGACGCGGACGCGCGGGACCCGGAGAAGATCCTCGCGTCGGCCGCCGCGACCCTCGACCTCTCCCGCCCGGTCGCGGTGCTGATGCTGGGCATCCTCAACTTCGTCCTGGACACCGACGAGGCGCGGTCGATCGTGCGGACGCTGATGGCGGCCGTCCCGTCCGGCAGCCACCTGGTCCTGACCCACCCGACCCTGGAGCCGGAGCTCGGCGGCGAGGGCAACAAGGCGGCGATGGCGTTCTGGAACGAGCACGCGACCCCGCCGATCACCGCCCGCACCCGCACCGAGTTCGCCTCCTTCCTGGACGGGCTCGACGTCCTGGAGCCCGGCATCGTGTCGTGTGCGCGCTGGCGCGCGGACGGGACGGACGGGGCCGCGCACGAGGTGGCCCAGTTCGGCGCCGTGGGCCGCAAGCCGTAGTGGACATACGGGGGGACCTGCGGAGCCGCTGGGAGCAGGTGCGGGGCTGGGGCACGGCGAACCCGTGGGCGGTGGACATCGGGATCGCGCTGCTCGTTCAGGCGGCGATGACGATGCCGTTCGTGGTGCCGCGCGGGCCGGAGCTCGAACCGGCGACCTGGCCCGCGTACGGACTGACGACGCTCACGGTGCTGCCGCTGGTCTGGCGCCGGCGCGCGCCGCTCGCCGTCCTGCTCGCGATCCTGGCCGCGAGCGCGCTGTACAAGCTGGCCGTGGAGGGGCCGGGGCAGCCGCTGCCGTACACCGGGCTCGTCAGCGTGTACACGATCGCCGCGCTGTCGCCGGCGTGGCAGCGGCTCACGACGGCGGCCCTGCTCGTGGTCGCGGTGCCGGCCTCGGTGTGGCTCAACACCAAGTCGGCGCGCGAACTGACTTTCTCGCTCTTCGTGTTCGGGGCGGCGTACGTCTTCGGACGACTCCAGGACGCCCGGCAGCGGGCGCACCGGGTCGAGGCCGAGCAGGCCGCCGCGCGTGAACGGGCCCGGATCGCCCGGGAGATGCACGACATCCTGTCGCACGCGGTGAGTCTGATGGTCGTGCAGGCCGAGGCCGGGCCGGTGGCGGTACGGGCGGCGCCCGCGCGCGCGGAGGCCGCGTTCGAGGCGATCTCCGAGACGGGCCGGGAGGCGATGGCCCAGCTGCGCCACATGCTGGGGGTGCTGCGCGAGGGCGACGAGGGCACGGCCCCTCGACGGCCTCAGCCGGACCTCGCCGGCATCCCGGACCTGGTGGCCCGGGTCCGGGCCGGCGGCCTGACCGTCGACTACGAGACGGAGGGCGGGGTGCGGGCCCTGCCGGCGGCGACCGGCGCGAGCGCGTACCGGATCGTCCAGGAGGCGCTGACGAACGTGGTCAAGCACGCCCAGGCCCGCAGGGCCGACGTCCGGCTGGCCTACGCGGACGGGGTCCTGCGGGTCACCGTCACGGACGACGGGCGCGGCCCGCGGCCCGGGTCCGGCGGGCACGGTCTCGTGGGGATCCGGGAGCGGGCCGCCGCACACGGCGGGACGGCGGCGATGGGTCCCGGCCCGGCCGGCCGGGGTTTCGAGGTGCGGGTGCTGCTGCCCGTGCCTTCCGGGACGGAGACGGCGGAGGCGGGGAGATGACGATCCGGGTGGTGGTGGCGGACGACCAGGAACTGGTCCGCAGCGGTTTCGCGATGATCCTGGACGCGCAGCCGGACATCGAGGTGGTCGCGGAGGCCGGGGACGGGGCGGAGGCCGTCGAGGCGGTGCGGAGGCTCGCGCCGGACGTGGCACTGCTCGACATCCGGATGCCCCGGACGGACGGCATCGAGGCCTGCCGGGCGATCAGCGCGGAGTCCGGCTGCCGGACGGTGATCCTGACGACGTTCGACACCGACGCGTACGTGTACGAGGCGCTGCACGCGGGCGCGAGCGGTTTCCTGCTCAAGGACGTGCGCCGGGACGACCTGGTGCACGCCGTACGGGTGGTGGCGGCGGGCGACTCGCTGCTCGCGCCGTCGGTGGCCCGGCGGCTCGTGGAGCAGTACACGGCGGGTGGTCCGCGCCCGGCGGCCCCGGGCCCCGACCCGCGGCTCGACGTGCTGACCGGCCGCGAGCGGGAGACGCTGCTGCTGCTCGCGCGCGGGCTGTCGAACGCGGAGATCGCGGCCGAGCTGGTGGTCAGCGACCACACGGTGAAGACGCACGTGGGGAACGTCCTCGCCAAGCTGGGGCTGCGCGACCGGATCCAGGCGGTGATCTGCGCGTACGAGACGGGGCTCGTGTCGGCGGGCTCTCCCCCGCCCGGGGGAGGCGGGTAGCCCGGCCCTCCCCCTCGTCGGCGAGGAACCGGTCCCCCGAAGACCGCCGACGCGGGCGATCCGCGGATCGCCCGCCGGTCATCAGGATGGAGCCATCGAGAACAACGGCTCACACCAACGGAGTTGACCATGAGGAAGTCCACCCGCACGCTGCTCGCCGCCGCCCTCGTCCTGGGCGTCGCCTCGGGTCCCGCGCTCGCCCCGGCCTTCGCCGCGGCGCCCCCGGCGGCGGCCGCGTCCCCGGCGGCCGCGCCGTCGAGCCCGGACCTGAGCGCGGCGATCGCCGGTCTCCCCCGCGCCGACGCGACGGCGGCGCTGGTCCGAGTGGGCGGCACCGAGGGCTCCTGGCAGGGCAGTTCGGGTGTCCACGATCTGGAGACGAACGCCCCCGCGGACCCGGCCGCCCGCTTCCGGGCCGGTTCGGTGACGAAGGTGTTCACGGCGGCGACCGTCCTCCAGCTGGCCGCCGAGGGCCGGATCGACCTGGACCGCACGGCCCGCTCGTACCTGCCGGACCTGATCCCCGGCCGGTACGCGACGGTGACCGTGCGCCAGCTCCTGAACCACACGCACGGCATCCCGGCCGCCGCCATGCCGGGCGAGACGGTGGAGGAGTGGTACGCGAACCGGTTCGTGGTCCACCGCCCGGAGGAGACGGTCCGTTCGGCGACGGCGCAGCCGCGCGAGTTCCGGCCCGGCACCCGTCAGCACTACCTCAACATCGGCTACACGGTCGCCGGCCTGATCGTGGAGCGGGTCACCGGCGACACGTACGAGCACCAGGTGGAGCGCCGGATCCTGCGGCCGCTCGGCCTGCGCGACACGTACTTCCCGGGCGAGGCGGCCGAGATCACCGGGCCGTACAACCACGGCTACCAGACCATGCGGCTCGACGACGGCGCGACGGGGCTCCGTGACGTCTCGGTGTGGGGGACGACGGACGGCTGGGCCGCCGGCGACATCGTGTCGACCACCGCCGACCTGGAGCGTTTCACCCGGGCCCTGTTCGCGGGCCGGGTGGTGCGCGGTCCCCTCCTGGAGGAGATGTTCACCCTGCCGAAGGTGACGGACCTGAAGTCGGGCGATCCGGCCGCGTACTCCGCCGGGCTGTCCATGAAGCGGCTCGGCGGTCGCGAGGTGTGGGGCAAGACCGGCGGCCGCTGGGGGTACAACGCGGCCGTCGCCTCGACCCGCGACGGCTCGCGCACCCTCGTGTACAGCGTCAACGCCACGGACGCCAAGGGCCAGGACATGAACCGCACCGCCCTGACCCTGATGGTGGCGGCCTACGGCCTGCCCGGCTAGGGCCTGTCCGGCGGATCAGGGCCGGACAGCCCCTGGGGCTCAGGCGGGCACGGCCACGGCCGTCGGCGCCGTCGCGGCCTCCAAGCGCTTGATCATCCGGCGTACGTGGAGCAGCGGCAGGATCCCGATGACGCCGAACGACATGTCGATGACCGACCACCAGAAGGGGATGCCCCGGATCGGGCCGCAGATCAGGGCGAGCGGGATGATGCCGACGCAGGCGATCATCCCGAACTCGACGACCCAGATGTTGCGGACGGGGTCGCGGTACACGCCGTAGAAGGCGACCGCGATGACGAGGTGCGCGAAGGCCAGCCAGTCGGTGCCGTAGAGGACGTACGGGGCCTCGCGGTCGGTGGCCTCGACGCCGTCCCGCACCCGGTGGATCCACTCGGCGAGACCGGGGAGCAGATCGGCCACGGGCGCGGCCCAGCCGGTCAACGCGGAGTCGAGAAAGCGGAGTTCGGTCACGAGCGGGAAGGCGGTGGCCCCGCTCAGGACCAGGCAGACGACGAAGACGACCAGCCAGACGCGGATGCTCTTGAGAAGGGCTCTCGGCCCGTTCGTGTCGTTCACGGGAACAGCGTACGCCCCTCTTGAACGTGTTCAGAAACGGGGTGCGAGTCTCCGCGCGACGGCGTGCGAGGCCACCGTCGCCCCGGCCGCCACCGCGAGACCCGCCACCACTCCCCCGAGTCCCGCGGGCCGCAGCACCCCGGCCCGCCGCAGCCGGCCCCGGGCCCACAGGGAGAAGGGGACGACGACGAGCGGCGAGGTGACCGAGCCGGGGGTCACCCCCCGCACGGCGGCGGCCTGCACGAGATGGACGAGACCGTGCAGTCCGAAGCCGTTCACCGCGCCCTGGTAGAAGGCGGACCGGCCGCCCGAGCGGGCGCCCGCCACGGAGGCCGCCCCGACGATCACCGCCATCGCCCCGACGGCCAGGGCGAATTCGCGGTCGTCGACCCCCTCGGCCGCCCGCCACACGGCCTCCGGGACTCCGGGGAAGCGCTCGCGCAGTCCCGGCAGGTTCTCCCGGAGCCAGCGCGGACCGAACGCCAGCTCCTCGGCGTCGTGCACGGCCCAGGCGAGGAACAGCCCATAGGTGACAAGCGGGTTCGGCTTCGATGTGGTGGTCACATCCCGCTCAACTCACAGCCCGACGATGGCGTTCCACCTCTTCGCGAAGTCCTGGCGCTCGCCGGCGCCGATGTCCCGGGCGATGGCGAGCCGTCCCCGCATGGCGCTGTCGGGGAAGATCAGCGGGTCCTCGGCGAGGGCCGCGAGCTCCTCGTCGCCGGAGTCGGCGAGGACGGCCTGGGCGGCCGGCACCGGGCAGACGTAGTTGACCCAGGCGGCGAGTTCGGCGGCGACCTCGGGCTCGTAGTAGTAGTCGACGAGCTTCTCCGCGTTGCCCTTGTGCTGGGCGAGGTTGGGGATCAGCAGCGACTCGGCCCAGAGCTCGGCGCCCTCCTCGGGGACGACGAACTCGATGTCCGGGTTGTCGGCCTGGAGCTGGATGACGTCGCCCGAGTACGCCTGGCAGGCCAGCACGTCGCCGGTGGACAGGTCCTTGATGTAGTCGTTGCCGGTGAAGCGCCGGATGTGCCGCGCCCGGACGAGGCCCTCGACCTGCTCGCACAGGGCGTGGAAGTCGTCGGCGGTCCACCGGGTCACGTCGACGCCGTTGCCCATCATGAGCAGCGCGAACGACTCGTCGAGGCCGGAGAGCAGGGTGACCTTGCCGCGCAGGTCGTCGGCCCAGAGGTCCTTGGTCGAGCGGAGTTCGCGGCCGAGCTTCCTGCGGTTGTACGCGATGCCGGTGACCCCGGACTGCCAGGGCACGCTGTGCAGCCGGCCCGGGTCGAAGGCGGGCGAGCGGAGCTGCGGGCCCAGGTGCCGTGCGACGTTCGGCTGGGCGGCGCGGTCCATCTCCTGGACCCAGCCGAGGCGGACGAAGCGGGCGGCCATCCAGTCGCTGACGACGATCAGGTCACGGCCCGTCACCTGGCCGTTCATGAGGGATGGGCCGATCTTGCCGAAGAACTCGTCGTTGTCGTTGATCTCCTCGGTGTACCGGACGGAGATACCGGTGCGTTCCCGGAAGGCGTTCAGGGTGGGGCGCGCGGACGTGTCGTCGTCGTCGGTGTCGATGTACAGCGGCCAGTTGGCGAAGTCGACCGTGCGGTCCCTCGCGGACAGGTCGCGCCCGGCCCGCTCGCCCTCGTCGACGTAGGCCGGGGGCACTCCGCAGCCGGCGAGCAGGGCCGCGGCCCCGACGCCGCCGGCGCCGCGCAGCAGGGACCGGCGGGACACGTGCTTGCTGACAGTCGCTCTCACCCGGCCAGCATCCCGGGCGGCCGTCACCTGCGGCAATGGACGGTCCGTCGAGCGACGGCGCGCGGCCCCGACACCCTGTCGATCAAGGTGTCGGGGCCGCGCGGGGGTCCGGGGCGGGATCAGCCCAGGGAGGTCATGACGTGCTTGATGCGCGTGTAGTCCTCGAAGCCGTAGGCGGAGAGGTCCTTGCCGTAGCCGGACTTCTTGTAACCGCCGTGGGGCATCTCGGCGACCAGCGGGATGTGGGTGTTGATCCACACGCAGCCGAAGTCGAGGGACTTGGACATGCGCATCGCGCGCGCGTGGTCCTTGGTCCAGACGGAGGAGGCGAGGGCGTACTCGACGCCGTTCGCGAACTCCAGGGCCTGGGCCTCGTCCGAGAAGGACTGGACGGTGATGACCGGGCCGAAGACCTCGTTCTGGATGATCTCGTCGTCCTGGTTCAGGCCGGAGACGACGGTCGGGGCGTAGAAGTAGCCCTTGTCGCCGACGCGGTGACCGCCGGCCTCGACCTTGGCGTGGGCCGGGAGGCGCTCGATGAAGCCGGTGACCTGCTTCAGCTGGTTGGCGTTGTTGAGCGGGCCGTACAGCACGTCCTCGTCGTCCGGCTGGCCGGTCTTCGTCTCGGCGGCGGCCTTGGCGAGGGCGGCGACGAACTCGTCGTGGATCGACTCGTGGACGAGGACGCGGGTGGCGGCCGTACAGTCCTGGCCGGCGTTGAAGAAGCCGGCGACCGAGATGTCCTCGACGGCCTTCTCGATGTCGGTGTCCTCGAAGACCACGACGGGGGCCTTGCCGCCCAGCTCCAGGTGGACGCGCTTGACGTCCTTGGCCGCCGACTCGGCGACCTGCATGCCGGCGCGGACGGAGCCGGTGATGGACGCCATGGCCGGGGTCGGGTGCTCGACCATGGCCTTGCCCGTCTCACGGTCCCCGCAGACGACGTTGAAGACGCCCTTGGGCACGATCTGCCCGATGATCTCGGCCATCAGGACGGTCGACGCCGGGGTCGTGTCCGAGGGCTTGAGGACGACGGTGTTGCCCGCCGCGAGGGCCGGGGCGAACTTCCACACGGCCATCATCATCGGGTAGTTCCACGGCGCGACCTGCGCGCAGACGCCGACCGGCTCGCGGCGGACGATGGAGGTCATGCCCTCCATGTACTCGCCGGCCGAACGGCCCTCCAGCAGCCGGGCGGCACCCGCGAAGAAGCGGATCTGGTCCACCATCGGCGGGATCTCCTCGCTCGCGGTGAGGGCGACCGGCTTGCCGGTGTTCTCGACCTCGGCGGCGATGAGCTCCTCGGCGCGCTCCTCGAACGCGTCCGCGATCTTGAGGAGTACCTTCTGGCGCTCGGACGGCGTGCTGTCGCGCCAGGCGGGGAAGGCCGCCGCGGCGGCCTCCATGGCGGCGTCGACGTCGGCCTGTCCGGAGAGCGGGGAGGTGGCGTACACCTCGCCGGTGGCCGGGTTGACCACCTCGATGGTGCGGCCGTCGGCCGCGTCGCGGAACTCCCCGTTGATGTAGTTACGCAGCCGGCGCAGCTCGGTGGTCACTTGCCACCCCTCCTGTCACGTTCTGTCTTCGCACGTCCTTGTGCGGTGTCCCGATGGGCGAGACACCTCAGCCTAGTCGCTCGACTGACGCTTTCAATAGCCCCGACCCCCCGCAACTTCGGATTCAGTGAGATCTAGAGCCCTTCACAACGAATTTCATCGCTTCGGGCTTGCACGACGGACAATCTCGGTGCACAGTGAAGCCGTGGCCAGTCGAAGCACAGACTCCAGAACCGGAACCGGTTCGTCCCCGACGATCGACGCCGTCTCCCTGGCGATCATCGAACAGCTCCAAGAAGACGGTCGCCGCCCCTACGCGGCGATCGGAAAGGCCGTGGGCCTCTCCGAAGCCGCCGTGAGGCAGCGCGTCCAGAAGCTGCTCGACCAGGGCGTCATGCAGATCGTCGCCGTCACCGACCCCCTCACCGTGGGTTTCCGACGGCAGGCGATGGTCGGCATCAACGTCGAGGGCGACCTGGACCCGGTCGCGGAAGCACTCACGGCCATGGCCGAGTGCGAGTACGTGGTGATGACCGCGGGCTCCTTCGACCTGATGGTGGAGGTCGTCTGCGAGGACGACGACCACCTGCTCGATGTGATCAACAAGCGGATCCGCACCCTCCCCGGCGTGCGCTCCACCGAGAGCTTCGTGTACCTCAAGCTCAAGAAGCAGACCTATATGTGGGGAACCAGATAACCGTGACCCAGGACCTCTCCAAGACCGCCTACGACCACCTGTGGATGCACTTCACCCGCATGTCGTCGTACGAGAACTCGCCCGTTCCCACCATCGTGCGTGGTGAGGGCACCTACATCTTCGACGACAAGGGCAAGCGCTACCTCGACGGGCTCGCGGGTCTCTTCGTGGTCAACGCCGGACACGGTCGCCAGGAGCTGGCCGAGGTCGCGTACAAGCAGGCCCAGGAGCTCGCGTTCTTCCCCGTGTGGTCGTACGCGCACCCCAAGGCCGTCGAGCTCGCCGAGCGCCTGGCGCACTACGCCCCGGGCGACCTCAACAAGGTCTTCTTCACCACCGGTGGCGGCGAGGCCGTCGAGACCGCCTGGAAGCTCGCCAAGCAGTACTTCAAGCTGCAGGGCAAGCACACCAAGTACAAGGTCATCTCGCGTGCGGTCGCCTACCACGGCACCCCGCAGGGCGCCCTGTCCATCACGGGTCTGCCGGCCCTCAAGGCCCCCTTCGAGCCGCTGGTCCCCGGCGCGCACAAGGTGCCGAACACCAACATCTACCGCGCCCCGATCCACGGCGACGACCCCGAGGCCTTCGGCCGCTGGGCCGCCGACCAGATCGAGCAGCAGATCCTCTTCGAGGGCCCCGACACCGTCGCGGCCGTCTTCCTGGAGCCGGTGCAGAACGCCGGTGGCTGCTTCCCGCCGCCGCCCGGCTACTTCCAGCGCGTCCGCGAGATCTGCGACCAGTACGACGTGCTGCTCGTCTCCGACGAGACGATCTGCGCCTTCGGCCGCCTCGGCACGATGTTCGCCTGTGACAAGTTCGGCTACGTGCCGGACATGATCACCTGCGCCAAGGGCATGACCTCGGGCTACTCCCCGATCGGTGCCTGCATCGTCTCGGACCGCATCGCGGAGCCGTTCTACAAGGGCGACAACACCTTCCTGCACGGCTACACCTTCGGTGGCCACCCGGTGTCCTCGGCGGTCGCGATCGCCAACCTGGACATCTTCGACAAGGAAGGCCTCAACCAGCACGTCCTCGACCAGGAGGGCAACTTCTTCGACACCCTGAAGAAGCTGCACGACCTCCCGATCGTCGGCGACGTCCGCGGCAACGGCTTCTTCTACGGCATCGAGCTCGTCAAGGACAAGGCCACCAAGGAGTCCTTCACGGACGAGGAGACCGAGCGCGTCCTGTACGGCTTCCTCTCCAAGGCGCTCTTCGAGAACGGCCTGTACTGCCGCGCCGACGACCGTGGCGACCCGGTCATCCAGCTGGCCCCGCCGCTGATCGCCGACCAGGGCACCTTCGACGAGATCGAGGGAATCCTGCGCTCGGTGCTCACCGAGGCGTGGACCAAGCTGTAGGACCGAGCTGCCAGGACCGGCCGACGAACGACGGTCCCACCAGCATCACGCCGCCCTCACGGCGTGACCCCGGCCCGGGCATGCCGCCATCCGAGTGGATGGCGGCGGCCCGGGCCGCGTGCTGTCCGTATGAGCGGATCTGAATCCTTACGGTGCCGAGTGACCCACAGGCCCGTCTCCTCGTTCCCCCGTACGGGGGAACACATCAGATCCGACATCGAGGTGTACGCGATGGCCCCACCGGACAACGACGTGCTCTGGGCGCGTTCCCTGCACTGCGCCCTCGGCGGCACGGAGGCGCTCACCGGCGTCTCCCTCGGCGTCCGCGAAGGCGAGATCCTCGCCCTCGCCGGCCCCCGCGGCAGCGGCAAGACCACCCTCATGCGCTGCCTCTCCGGCCAGCTCGTCGCCCAGCAGGGCGAGGTCTGGTTCAACAGCAGCCCCGTGCACACCCTGAGCCCCGCCCAGCGCGAACGGCTCCGCCGCGACCGCTTCGGCTGGATCGGCCCCGAACCCGGACTCGTCCCCGAACTCACCGGCTGGGAGAACGCCGCCCTGCCGCTGCTGCTCCGCGGGGTCTCCCACCGCGCCGCGAAGACCGCCGCCCTGGAATGGCTCGACCGGCTCGACATCGGCACCAGCGCCCTCAAGCGGCCGCACGCCCTCACCCAGTCCCAGCGCCAGCGGATCGCGATCGCCCGCGCCCTCGTCACCACCCCCTCGGTGCTCTTCGCCGACGAACCCACCGCCGCGCTGCACCAGGCCGACGGCGCCCAGGTCCTGCGCACCCTGACCGCCGCCGCCCGCTCCCACGGCATCACCGTGCTCCTCGCCACCCACGACGGCGACGTCGCGGCGCTCGCCGACCGCACGGTCGCACTCCTCGACGGACGCAGGGTGGGCACCGTACCCCCGGCGTCAGGGGCGGAGGGCGTCGCCGCGTGCTCGCTCTCCGTCTAGCCCGCGGGACCCACCCCCTCGTCCTGACGCGGCGGCTCCTCGTCGCCGCCGCGGCCGCGGGGGTCGGCTTCCTCCTGCTGTGCACCCTCGGATACGCCGTCGGGCACCCGGCGCACTCGTCGGCCTCCGTGCTGCGGCTCCTGTGGTGCGCGCTGCCGCTCGCCGCCACGGTCCAGTTCGCCGTGGCCGTGGCCCGTACCGACCCCAGCACCCGGCCGCGCCCCGGACTCTCGGCGGTCGGCCTCGGCCCCGCCCGGCTCACCGCGATCGCCGCCGCCTCCACGGCCGTCACCTGCACGCTCGGCTCCTTGGTCGCGCTCCTGTTCTACCTGCACCTGCGGGGCGACATCACCGGCCTGCCCTTCGACGGGGCAGCCGCCGAACTGCTCGCCGCGGACCAGCCGCTGCCGCTCGCGGCGGCCCTCACACTCCTCGCGGTCCTGCCGGTCGTCGCCGCCACGGCGGCGGGCCTGGCCCTGCGACCGCGCCCGGCCGCCGAAGCGCCGGAAGGCGCCGAGAAGCCGGTGCCGTCCGGGCTGCCCTGGGGGGTCGCCCTGGTCGCGGTCGGCCTCGCGGTGGAGACGTACGCGGGCCGCGGCGGCGGTGACGGCGTCCCGCTGCCCGGCCGCTTCGACGGCAGCCCCCTCGGCGTCCTCGCCGGCTGGGTGCTCACCGCGGTCGGCCTCGCGATGGCGGGCCCCGGCCTCGTCCACGGCTGCGGCCGCCTCCTCCAGGCGGTCAGGCCCGGCGCCACCCGACTGCTCGCCGGCCGCGTCCTCATGGACGAGTCCCGCCGCATCGGCCGCCCGCTCGGCGTCGTCAGCGCGGTGATCTCCGGCACCCTCGCGGCCGCGACCCTCTACGACGCGGACCGCGGGCCCACCGCCTTCGGGCCGCTCACCGGCCTCGGCGCGGCCCTCGTCCTCGCCTGCACGACCGCCACCCTCCTCACCGCGGCCCTGGAGTCCAAGCAGTGCCGCACCCACACCACCGAGGCACTCCTCCGCCTCGGCGCACCGCCCACGGTCCTGCGCACGGCGGCCCTGATGCGAGCCGGCGCCCTGCTCGCCGTCTTCCTGCCGCTCACCTGGGCGGTGGCGAGACTCGCCGCCCTGCCGCTCACCGGCTGAGCCGCCCTCAGGAGGGGCCGCCCCGCGCGGCGGCCCCTATCGTGTGCCCATGGCGACGCTCCCCCCGGCCCACCGCCCGACCGGCCCCCGCGGGCACGGCCACGAGATCCACACGCTCGGCGAGTTCGACGCGGCGCTCGCCCGGCCCGGCTCCCTCACCGGCCTCCGGATCCAGTCGCTCGACCTGACCGACCGGACCTTCGCCCTGCTCTCCGCGACCACCGCCGACGCCGTCTTCCTCGGCTGCGCCATGCAGCCGGAGGCCGCCGCCAAGGTCCGCGCCGACGGGGCGCTCGTCTTCCCGCCCGTGCCCGACCTGCCCTTCGACCCGTACCGGGCACGGCTCTACACCCCGGCCGAACTCTTCGAAGGTCTTGCGACCGGGGGGTACGAGGCAACGCCGGACGCGCGCGCGTACGCCTGGTTCGGCCGGACCCGGGCTGACGGCGACATCCTCTCCTCGATGCTCCGCTCGCTCCACGACGACGCCGTCTCCGACGCCCTCGACGAACTCCTCGTCGGGGCCCGCGTCGTCGGCGTCATGGGCGGTCACGCGATGGGCCGGGGCACCGAGGCGTACGCGGGCGCCGCCCGGCTCGGCCGGTCCCTCGCCCGCGCCGGCCTCACCGTCGCGACCGGCGGCGGACCGGGCGCCATGGAGGCCGCGAACCTCGGCGCCTACCTGGCCCCGCTCCCCGACCCCGCCCTGCCCGAGGCCCTCGCGCTGCTCGCCGAGGCACCCTCCTTCGTCCCCTCGGTGACGGAATGGGCCCGCGCCGCCTTCCGCGTCCGCGACCGCCTCCCGGAAGGCGGCGACTCGGTCGCCATCCCCACCTGGTTCTACGGCCACGAGCCGCCGAACCCCTTCGCCGCGCACATCGCCAAGTACTTCGCCAACGCCCTCCGCGAGGACGGCCTCCTCGCCCGCTCCACCGCCGGCGTCGTCTTCCTCCCCGGCGCCGCCGGCACCGTCCAGGAGATCTTCGCCAACGCCACCCCCAACTACTACGAGTCCCTCGGCTCCCCCACCCCGATGGTCCTCGTCGACCGCGCCCACTGGACCGAACACCTCCCCGCCTGGCCCCTCCTGCGCTCCCTGGCCACCGACCGCCCCATGGCGACCCGCATCGCCCTCGTCGACTCGATCGACGAGGCCCCGGCGGCGCTGGAACGGCTCGCGGAGGAATAGGCCCCGCCCTCCGGGCTGTGCCCCGGGCCTCCGCCGCGCGGCGGAGCGGGACCCGCCCACGGGCGGACGCGATCGGAGTCCCGCGCCGGAAAGCTCGGGTCATGACACCGAAGACACCGGCGGCCGCATGGCCGTCCTGGGCGGGCCGCGCCGCTGTCGTCTGGTCGCTGCTGTACGCCACCGGGGCGGCGCTCGCCGCCGTCACGGCCCCCGCGTTCGGCTACTCGCTTCTCGGCAAGGGCACCGGCACGGGACCCGAGGCGGCCGCGGCGGCGCTCTACGGGACCGCCGCCGTCCTCGCGTACGCGCTGCTCCGCCGGCCGGGCGTCCGATGGCTCTCGACGGCCGCCTGGGCGGTCGTCGCGCTCTGTCTGACCTCGGGCTTCGCCGCCCTCCTCAGCCCCCTCCACCTGCTGTTCTTCCTGTCCCGCAACCAGCCTCCGGTCGACTGGGCGGCCCTGGCCAACCAGACCGCCGCCGTCCTCGGCGGGATCCTCTGGGCCTGCGCCGCCCTCGCCCACCGCCGCCACGCCCTCGGCACCTGCCCCTACTGCGGCCGCCACCCCGGCGGCCGCCGTGCGGGCGACCGTCCCACGGGGCGGGACGGGTGGGCACACGGGACGGCGCCCTCGGCCGCGCCTCCGCACCCGGCGCCCGCACCCCGCGCCGACCTCGCCCCCCGCGCCGGCCTCGTCGCCGTCGCCGCCCTCGTTCCGTACACCGTCCTGAAGACGGCCTGGGCGCTGGGCGTCACGCCCGGCTACACGGGCACGGGACGCCCCGGCGTCGATCCGGAGTACACCAGCGACCTGGGCATCCGGCTGTACGACCACGGCGTGGACGTCACCGCGGTCCTCGCCCTCCTGGGCATGACCCTCGCACTCGCGCTGACCCGCCCGTGGGGCCGGCGGCTGCCCCGGCTGCCGCTGCTCGCGCTCGGCTGGGCGGGGGCGGGCGCGCTCGCCCCGTTCGGGGTCTTCCTGGCCGCCGTCGGCGCCCTCGCCTGGGCCGGCGCCGTCGACGTCGGCATGGCGGACCACGCCCCCTGGGTCGTCGCCGTCGCCTACGGCTCCGGGCGCCCTCGTAGCGGAGCTACTGGGGCGTTTCGGCCGTGCGGCGAGCGTGCGTGCCGGGCGGGCCGGACCCGACGGGAATCGTCAGACAGGCCCTAGGTCCTGCCGATCAGGCCGGGCCGGCCTACAGGGCACCCCCTAGGCGGCGGCCTCCAGCACCACCACGTCCTCCACCCGGAACTCCACGGCGACCCGGGCCCCCTCGGCGGGTGCCTCCCGCAGCGGGAGGTCGGCCTCCAGGGCGGGGCCGTCCGCCGGGCGGAGGCGTACGGCGACCCGGTCGCCGCGGAAGGTCCGGGACTCGACGGTCCAGGCCTCCCCGTCCCCCTCGATCCGTACCCCGCCGGGGCGGACGAGGAGGACACGGTCGCCCTGCGGGGAGCCGTCCGGCACGGGCACCGGGCCCCAGACTGTCTGCGCGAGCGTCCCGGTGACCCGCGCCGCCACCACGTTGTCGAAGCCGAGGAAGCGGGCGACGAACTCCGAGGCGGGGCGGGACCACACGTCGACGGGGGTGCCGGACTGGGCGATCCGCCCGTCCCGCATGACCACGACCCGGTCGGCGAGGGCGAAGGCCTCGCCCTGGTCGTGGGTGACGGCGAGGACCGTCGTCCCCAGCCGTCCGAAGAGCTGCCGAAGCTCGACGACGAGCCGCTCGCGCAGGCCGCGGTCGAGCTGGCCGAGCGGTTCGTCGAGCATGAGCAGCCGGGGCCGGGGTGCGAGCGCGCGGGCGAGCGCCACCCGCTGCTGCTCGCCGCCGGAGAGCGCGGCGACGGACCGCCGCTCGGCGCCGGGCAGACCGACGAGGTCGAGCAGCTCCCGCACCCGCTCGGCCTGCGCCGCCTTCCCGGCCCCCCGCATGCGCGGCCCGAAGGCGACGTTGCCGCCGACGTCCCGCTGCGGGAACAACTGGTGGTCCTGGAACATCAGCCCGACGCCCCGCCGGTGCACCGGCACCCCCGCCTGGTCGGCGCCGGCGAGCAGCACCCGGCCGGAGTCGAGCGCCTGGAGCCCGGCGACGGCCCGCAGCAGCGTGGACTTGCCGCTGCCGCTGGGGCCGAGGACGCACACGATCTCGTGCTCGGCGACCTCCAGGTCCACGGCGTCGAGCACGGCCCGCTCCCCGAACCGTACGGTCGCGTCCTCGATCGAAAGCATCAGAACTCCCCGGAGGTCCGGTCGGTGCGCAGCCGTTCGAGCAGCAGCAGGGACACCGCGCACACCACCATCAGAATCGTCGAGAGGGCCATCGCCTGGCCGTAGTTGAGCTCGCCCGGCCGGCCGAGCAGCCGGGCCACCGCCACCGGCAGCGTCGGGCTGTCGGGCCGGGCGATGAAGACGGTCGCGCCGAACTCGCCCAGCGAGACGGCGAAGGCGAACCCGGCGGCGATGAGCAGCGCCCGCCGCACCATCGGCAGGTCCACCTCCCGCCAGGCCCGCCACGGCGAGGCGCCGAGCACGGCCGCCGCCTCCCGCAGCCGCTCGTCCACGGCCCGCAGCACCGGCAGCATGGTCCGTACGACGAAGGGGACGCCGACCAGCGCCTGCGCGAGGGGGACGAGGATCCAGCTGGCCCGCAGGTCGAACGGCGGCTCGTCGAGCGTGATGAGGAAGCCGAAGCCGACGGTGACGGCAGAGACCCCGAGCGGCAGCATCAGGAGCGCGTCGAAGCCGCGCACGAGCCGTCCGGCCCGCCGGGTGAGGGCGGCCGCCGCGAGCCCGCCGATCACGACCGCGATCGCGGTGGCGGCCACCGCGTACCGCAGCGAGTTGCCGATCGCCTCCAGCGGCGGCACCAGGAACGTGCCGCTCTCGTCGAGCGAGCCGAGCGCCCGGTAGTAGCCGAGCCCGTACCCGCCGGGCCCGGCGAACGAGCGCTCCACCAGGACGCCGAGCGGCAGCAGGATCAGCAGCGCCACGGAGAGCAGGACGCCCGCGAGCAGCGCCCACTGGCCCGCCCCGCGCGGCCGGCGGGCGGTCCGCTCCGGGGCGACGAGCCGCAGCGCGGTCTCCCGCCGCCGTACCGTCCACGCGTGCACGCCGAGGATCGCGCCGACCGCGACGAACTGCACGAGCGTGAGCACGGCGGCCGTCGGCAGGTCGAGGAGCCGGGCCGTCTGGCGGTAGATCTCCGCCTCCAGGGTGGAGTACGCGTCCCCGCCGAGGATCTGCACGACACCGAACGAGGTGAAGGTGAAGAGGAACACCATCAGCGCGGCCGCCGACACCGCCGGCACCAGCGCGGGCAGCGTCACCGTCCGCCAGGCCGTCCAGCGCGAGGCGCCGAGGACCCGGGCGGCCTCCTCCTGGCGCGGGTCGAGCTGGGACCAGAGGCCGCCGACGGTCCGTACGACGACGGCGTAGTTGAAGAAGACGTGGGCGAGGAGGATCGCCCACACGCTGGTGTCGAGCCGCAGGCCCCACAGCTCGTCCGTGAGCCCGCCCCGTCCGACGACCGCCAGGAACGCGGTGCCGACCAGCACGGTCGGCAGCACGAACGGCACCGTGACCACGGCCCGCAGGACGTTCTTGCCGGGGAAGTCGAAGCGGGCGAAGACGTACGCCCCCGGCAGCGCCAAGAGCAGCGTCAGCGCGGTCGAGGCGAGCGCCTGCCACACGGTGAAGCCGAGCACGTCGAGGATGTCGGGCCGGCTCAGCGTCTCGCCGATCCGCCCGAACCGCCAGGAGCCGTCGGGGCGCAGCCCGCGCTCGACGATCGACGCGACGGGCCAGGCGAAGAAGACGCCGAAGAACGCGACGGGCAGGGCCATCAGCCCCAGCCGCGCCGCGCTCCGCTTGATGTCGCGCCCTACTTCAGGACGAGCGACGACCACTGCTGGATCCACGGGTCACGCTTCTCGGCGATCTTCTCGGGTGCCATGGTCTCGGGCTTGTCGACCACCACGCCGTGCTTCGTGAACAGCTCCGGCAGCGCCGCGTCCGTGGCGACCGGGTTCACGAACATCTGCAGCGGCATGTCCTCCTGGAACTTCTTGGAGATCAGGAAGTCGATCAGCGCCTTGCCGCCCTCGGGGTTCTTCGCCCCGTTCAGCAGACCGGCGAACTCCGTCTGCCGGAAGCACGTGCCGGTGGAGACGCCGGTGGGCGCCACCTTCGGCTGCGGCTCGCCGTACAGCACCTCGACGGGCGGGCTGGAGGCGTAGGACACGACGAGCGGCCGGTCGCCCTTGGCCTGCTTGCCGCCGGCCGAGCCGGAGAACTCCTGGTTGTAGGCGAGCTCCCAGCTGTCGACGGTCTTCACGCCGTTGGCCTTGAGCTTCTTCCAGTAGTCCTGCCAGCCCTCGTCGCCGTACTTCGCGGCGGTGCCGAGGAGGAAGCCGAGCCCCGGCGAGGACCGCTCCGGGTTCTCGACGACGAGCAGGTCCTTGTACGCCGGCTTCGCCAGGTCGTCGAAGGTCACCGGCGGCGCCAGCTTCTTGTCGGCGAAGTACTTCTTGTCGTAGTTGACGCAGATGTCGCCGGAGTCGACCGGCGTCACCCGGTGCTCCTTGTCCAGCTGGTACGCGGCCGGGACCCGGTCCATGCCCTTCGCCTCGTACGGGACGAAGATCCCGTTGTCGAGGGCGCGGGACAGCAGCGTGTTGTCGACGCCGAAGAAGACGTCACCCTGCGGGGAGCCCTTGGTGAGGATCTCCTTGTTGACGGCCTCGCCCGCGTCGCCGCTCTTGAGGATCTTGACCGTGAACCCGGTCTGCTTCGTGAAGTCGGCCAGCACCTCCTTGGAGGCGTTGAACGAGTCGTGGCTCACCAGCGTCACGGTCTTCGGCGCGGGCCGGTCGGTCTTGCCGGCCGCGCCCCTGACGTCGTCGGTGCCGCAGGCGGCGAGGGTGGTGACGCCCAGCGCCGCGACGAGCGCGGCGGCGGCCATCTTCTTGGTGCTCACTGAGATTCCTCCTGGGTGTGACCAGGAAGAGACGCGGCCCTGCCCGCGTCCGGCGGAACCGGCGCGGGCAGGGCGCAACAGCTTGAGTTACGACCGAACTTCCTACCCAGAATGACCTGGGCAAGGTTCAGAGGGTCTGCGGTCCTACGGTGACCGCACTCTCAGCGCTGTGGCGCTCCCCTGTCGGAATATTGGAGATGTGTTCGAGCTCAGACTACAAGGTCAGCGCTCGGCCGCGGCCAGCTGTCCACAGGCACCGTCGATCTCCTGGCCCCGGGTGTCCCGCACGGTCACCGGAACACCGTGGCGCGCGATGGCCTCGACGAACGCCTTCTCGTCCTCGGGACGCGACGCCGTCCACTTCGAGCCGGGCGTCGGGTTCAGCGGGATCAGGTTGACGTGCACCCGCTTGCCCTTGAGGAGCCTGCCGAGCAGGTCTCCGCGCCAGGCCTGGTCGTTGATGTCCCGGATGAGCGCGTACTCGATGGAGATCCGGCGGCCCGACTTCTCCGCGTACTCCCAGGCCGCGTCGAGGACCTCCCGCACCTTCCAGCGCGTGTTCACGGGCACCAGGGTGTCGCGCAGCTCGTCGTCCGGCGCGTGCAGCGAGACCGCCAGCCGGCACTTGAAGCCCTCGTCGGCGAAGCGCAGCATCGCCGGCACGAGGCCGACGGTGGACACGGTGATCCCGCGCTGGGACAGCCCGAGGCCGTCCGGCTCCGGGTCGGTCAGCCGCCGGATGGCGCCGACGACCCGCTTGTAGTTGGCGAGCGGCTCGCCCATGCCCATGAAGACGATGTTGGACAGCCGTGCCGGTCCGCCGGGCACCTCGCCGTCCCGCAGCGACCGCATCCCGTCCACGATCTGGTGCACGATCTCGGCGGTCGACAGGTTCCGGTCGAGCCCCGCCTGCCCGGTCGCGCAGAACGGGCAGTTCATCCCGCAGCCGGCCTGCGAGGAGATGCACATCGTCACGCGGTCCGGGTAGCGCATCAGCACCGACTCGACGAGCGTGCCGTCGTGCAGCCGCCACAGCGTCTTGCGGGTGGTGTCGTCGTCGCACGAGATGTGCCGGACCACCGACATCAGGTCGGGCAGCAGCTCCCCGGCCAGCTTCTCCCGCGACGCGGCCGGGATGTCGGTCCACTCGGCGGGGTCGTGCGCGTACCGCGCGAAGTAGTGGGTGGACAGCTGCTTGGCGCGGAACGGCTTCTCGCCGATCGCGGCGACGGCCTCCTTCCGCTCGGCGGGCGAAAGGTCGGCCAGGTGCCGCGGCGGCTTCTTGGCTCCGCGGGGGGCGACGAAAGTGAGTTCTCCGGGCTTGGGCATGGTGCTACCAGTGTCGCAGACACGCGCGGGTGTCCCGGCGCGTGAAGGGTAAGGGTGAGGGGCCTCACGGCGCGGGGCGGCCCGGTGGGGTGCGGGGGATGCGGGAGGTGAAGAAGAGGGAGACGACGGAGGCGGCGGCGAGGATCGCGAGGGCCCCGCGGATGCCGTCGAGGCGGGCTGAGGCGTTGGCCTCCAGGGCGGCGTCGGTGACCTGCGGGGAAGCGCCGGCCTCCTCGAGGGCGTCGGTGAGCTGGGCGTCCGAGAGGAAGGGGATACCGCTCTGGAGTTCCACGGCCGCCCGCTGCTTCACGTCGGCCGGGACCGCCGGGTTCTGTTCGATGCTCGCCAGGAACGAGGAGGTCAGCGCGGCGATCATGAGCGAGCCGGCGAGGGCGGTGCCGATGGAGGCACCGAGGTTCGTGGCGGAGTTCTGGATGCCGCCGACCTCCGCGCTCTGGCTGTCCGGCACGGCGGACACGGTGACCGCGCCGAGCTGGGAGGCCAGGGCGCCCATGCCGAACCCGACGAGCAGCAGGGGCACGGCGACGATCTCAGCCCCGGCGTCCGCGTCGAGCGCGGCCATCAGCACGATGGCGCCCGCGAGCAGTGCGAGCACCCCGATCCGTACCACCCGGCGCGGGGACGCGTCGGGGAAGAACCGGGGGATCAGGAGCGCGGCGGCCAGCAGGGTCACCGACAGGGGCAGGATGCGGACGCCGGTGGCGAGCGCGGACAGCCCCAGGGCGACCGACAGGTAGAGCGGGACGACGAAGAAGACGCCCATCTGGACGAGGTACTGGAAGAAGAACATGGTCAGGCCGCCGGTCAGCTGCCGGTTGCGCAGCATGTCCGGGTGGATGAGCGGCTCCCGGTGGCGGGCGACGAGCCGGGCCTCCCAGCGCAGGAAGCACCACATCAGCAGCAGTCCCGCCAGCATCAGCCAGACGACCAGCGACACCCCGAGCCAGGCGGGCGCGTCGGCCTTCGGCCGCACCCAGCCCCACTCGCTCGAGCGGAGCACGCCGTAGACGAAGGCGCCCAGTCCGGCGGCGCAGAGCAGCGCGCCCAAGAGGTCGATACGCGGGCGCTCCTCGCTGACGGCGTCGGCGATGCGGCGGGCGAACACGAGGATCACCAGCACCACCAGGACCTCGCCGGCGAAGACCCAGCGCCAGGAGAAGTACGTCGTGGCGATGCCGCCGATGAGGGGCCCGGCCGCGATGGCGACGGCTCCCGCCGACGCGACGACGCCGTACGCCATCGGGCGGCGATCGGTGGGGAAGTTGCCGGCCACCAGGGCCACGATGGCGGGCATGATGAGCGCCGCCCCGACGCCTTCGAGGAACGACCAGCCGAACATCAGCACCGGGAGGTTCGGGGCGAGGGCCGTGGTGAGGGAGCCGGCGCCGTAGATGCAGCAGCCGATCATGAAGGCCCGCTTGCGGCCGATCAGGGTGCCGACCTTGCCCCCGGGGATCATGAGCATCGCCATCACCAGTGTGTACGCGGTGATGGCGCCCTGGATGCCGGTGATGGTGGTGCCGACGTCCTCGGCCACCGTGGCGATGGAGACGTTCATGACGGAGCTGTCGAGCGCCATGAGGAACTGCCCCGCCGCGAGGGTCAGCAGGACCGAGAGGGCCCCGGAGGGCCGTTCGGCGGAGCGGGCCGTGGGTGCTGTCATGCTCGGCATCCTTCCCGCGCGGGGGCTCCGGGCCGCCGATCCACCGTCCGCTTCCCCCACATGGTGGACACCGGAACGAAGACGGGCCCGCTGCCGTGAAGGCAGCGGGCCCGTCCCACGGAACGAACGGTTCAGCCGGTCCCGACGAACAGCGCCAGCAGCAGCCACACCACCGGCGCCGTCGGCAGCAGCGAGTCCAGCCGGTCCATGATGCCGCCGTGGCCCGGCAGCAGCGTGCCCATGTCCTTGATGCCGAGGTCGCGCTTGATCATCGACTCGCCCAGGTCGCCCAGGGTCGCGCTCACGGCCACCGCGAAGCCGAGGATCAGCCCCTGCCACCAGGCACCGTCGTCGATCATGAACTCCATGCACAGCGCACCCGCCGCCATCGCGAACGTCACCGCCCCGAGCAGACCCTCCCGGGTCTTCCCGGGACTGATCCGCGGAGCCAGCTTGTGCTTCCCGAAGCGCCAGCCGATCGCGTACGCCCCGGTGTCGCTGACCACGGTCAGGATCAGGAACGTCAGCACCCGCTGCGGGCCGTCGTCCGCGGTCAGCAGCAGCGCCACGAAGGTCGCCAGGAACGGCACGTAGAACGCGGCGAAGACACCCGCCGTGACGTCCTTCAGATACCCCTCGGGGGGCTCCGTCATCCGCCACACGAGGACGGCGAGCGCGGTCAGCGCCATCGCCACCCAGGCGCCCTCGGCACCCCGGACGTAGCCGGCGACGACCATCGCCGCGCCGCCGACCGCGAGGGGCACCAGCGGCGCCTTGATCTCCCTGCGCTCCTGGAGGCGGGAGGTCAGCTCCCAGAGCCCGACCACCACGGCGACCGCTATCACCCCGATGAACGCCGGCTTCCAGATGAACAGCGACGCGATGATGACGGCGCCGAGACCGACTCCGACCCCTATGGCCGCGCCCAGGTCGCGCCCCGCGCTCTTCTTCTGCCGTGGCGCCGACGGCGCGGGCGGCGGAGGCGGGGTGGGGCTGGACATGGGCTCCTGCGGGTGCTCGTGCGGCGTCTCGTCACGGAACAGGGGGCCGCTCGGGTGAGCGGCCCCCCGACCGTGACCGTCCTGGAATCCGCCGGCGGGAACGTCGGGCACGATGGGCATGGGCCGAGTCTGCGCCGCCTGATGCCGATCGTATGCGGGACCCGCCGGGACGGGCCCCTGGTCGGGTCCCCTACGGCCGGAACCGGCCGGGGCCCCCCAGGAAGAGTCGTTCATCAGACCTCGAGCAGCTCGGCTTCCTTGTGCTTGAGCAGCTCGTCCACCTGCGCCACGTACTTCGCGGTGGTGTCGTCGAGCTCCTTCTCGGCACGGCGGCCCTCGTCCTCGCCGACCTCGCCGTCCTTGACGAGCTTGTCGATGGTCTCCTTGGCCTTGCGGCGCACCGAGCGGATCGAGATCTTCGAGTCCTCGGCCTTGCCCTTGGCGACCTTGATGTACTCGCGGCGGCGCTCCTCGGTCAGCTCCGGGAACACCACACGGATGATGTTGCCGTCGTTGCTCGGGTTGACACCGAGGTCCGAGTCACGGATGGCCTGCTCGATGTTGCGCAGCGCGCTCTTGTCGAACGGGGTCACCACGGCCATCCGCGGCTCCGGCACGGAGAAGGAGGCCAGCTGGTTGATGGGGGTGATGGCACCGTAGTAGTCGGCCACGATCTTGTTGAACATCGCCGGGTGCGCACGGCCGGTGCGGATCGCGGCGAAGTCCTCCTTGGCGACCACGACGGCCTTCTCCATCTTCTCCTCGGCCTCGAGGAGGGTCTCTTCGATCACCACATGCTCCTGCGTGTCGTCGCGTTGTGTCCTGCACGGTGGGTACGACCGGCAGGGCTCTGTCCATCCCCTTGCGGGGCGGTTCCCGGTTCGGGTGTCAGGCCCGGGTGCCCTGGTCGCTCACGAGCGTGCCGATCTTCTCACCCTTCACCGCGCGAGCGATATTGCCCTCGGTGAGCAGTTCGAAGACGAGGATCGGGAGGTTGTTGTCCCGGCACAGGGTGATGGCGGTGGCGTCGGCGACCTTGAGGTCGCGGGAGAGCACCTCGCCGTACTCGAGGGCGTCGAACTTGACCGCGTCGGGGTTGGCCTTCGGGTCGGAGTCGTAGACGCCGTCCACGCCGTTCTTGCCCATCAGCAGGGCCTCGGCGTCGATCTCCAGGGCACGCTGCGCGGCGGTGGTGTCCGTGGAGAAGTACGGCATGCCCATGCCCGCACCGAAGATGACCACACGGCCCTTCTCCAGGTGGCGCACGGCACGCAGCGGAATGTACGGCTCGGCGACCTGACCCATGGTGATGGCGGTCTGGACGCGCGAGTCGATGCCCTCCTTCTCCAGGAAGTCCTGGAGGGCGAGGCAGTTCATCACGGTTCCGAGCATGCCCATGTAGTCGGAGCGTGCCCGGTCCATGCCGCGCTGCTGGAGCTCGGCGCCGCGGAAGAAGTTGCCGCCGCCGATCACCACCGCGATCTCCGCGCCGTCGCGGACGACCGCCGCGATCTCACGCGCGATGGCGTGCACGACGTTGGGGTCGACACCCAGGCCGGTGCCGCCGGAGAAGGCTTCCCCGGACAGCTTCAGCATGAAGCGGCCGACCTTTTTGCCGTTGTTGTCGTCGCCCTGTACGGCGCCCTGGTTCATGGAGATCTCCTCGTGCACATACGAAGGAGGCCATTGCCTTGGGTCCTCGCGGTATCCCGTGCGGCAATGGCCTCCTCGTCAGATCTGCGGTCGTCCTGCGCGGGCGCGGACGACTGCCTCAGACCCTACCTGGGGTCCGGCGTCCGTCGCGTTCGCGTACGGACTCAGATGCCGACCTTGATGCGGGTGAAGCGCTTCAGGGTGACACCGGCCTCGTCCAGGACCTTCTGGACGGACTTCTTGTTGTCAAGGGCGTACGGCTGGCCGAGCAGCGTCGCGTCCTTGAAGAAGCCGTTGACACGACCCTCGACGATCTTGGCGATCGCGGCCTCGGGCTTGCCCTCGGCGCGGGTGGTCTCCTCGGCGATGCGCCGCTCGGACTCGACGACCTCGGCCGGAATGTCTTCCTTGGTGAGGTACTTCGGCGCGAAGGCGGCGATGTGCTGGGCGACACCCTTGGCGACGTCGGCGTCGGCCTTGTCGAACTCGACGAGGACACCGATCTGCGGCGGGAGGTCCGGCATCGTGCGGTGCATGTACGCGAAGACGAAGCCGTCGGCGTACTGCGCGAAGCGGTCCAGGACGATCTTCTCGCCGAGGTTGGCGTTGGCCTCGTCGACGAACGCCTGCACGGTCTTGCCGGCCTCGATCTCGGAGGCGAGCAGCGCCTCCAGGTCGGCCGGGGCGGTGGCGGCGACGTGCTCGGCCAGCTGGGCGGCGACGGCCTGGAACTTGTCACCCTTGGCGACGAAGTCCGTCTCGCACTTCAGCTCGACCAGGACACCGGAGGTGTTGTCGTCGGCGATGAGGGAGACCACGGCACCGTTCTCGGCAGAGCGGCCCTCGCGCTTGGCGACGCCCTTCTGGCCCTTGATACGGAGCGCCTCGACGGCCTTGTCGACGTTGCCGTCGGCCTCGTCCAGGGCCTTCTTGCAGTCCATCATGCCGGCGCCGGTGAGCTCGCGGAGCTTCTTGACGTCAGCGGCGGTGTAGTTCGCCATGAGTCTGTTTCTCTCTCGAAGTCTGAAAGATTCGGGCGGGTCCACGGGGTGACGGCGGGGGCTTCGTGGGCCCCCGCCGTCTCACCCGAAGGTCCTGGAGGGTCAGGCCTGCTCGGCGTCCGCGGCCGGAGCCTCGGTGGCCTCGGTGGCCTCGGCAGCGGCCTCGGCGGCGGGGGCCTCGGCAGCGGGGGCCTCGACGGTCTCGTCGGCCTTCTTCTCGCCCTCGAGCAGGTCGCGCTCCCACTCGGCGAGGGGCTCGCCGGCGGCCTTCTCGCCCGGCTTCGAGTCGCCGGTCGCGGCGCCGGAGCGGGCGATGAGGCCCTCGGCGACGGCGTCGGCGATCACGCGGGTGAGCAGGGTGACGGAGCGGATCGCGTCGTCGTTGCCCGGGATCTTGTAGTCGACCTCGTCGGGGTCGCAGTTGGTGTCGAGGATCGCGACGACCGGGATGTGGAGCTTGCGCGCCTCACCGACGGCGATGTGCTCCTTCTTGGTGTCGACGATCCAGACGGCGCTCGGCACCTTCTGCATCTCGCGGATACCACCAAGGGTCTTCTCCAGCTTGGCCTTCTCGCGGGAGAGGACCAGGAGCTCCTTCTTGGTGAGGCCGGAGGCGGCCACGTCCTCGAAGTCGATCTGCTCGAGCTCCTTGAGGCGCTGCAGACGCTTGTAGACGGTGGAGAAGTTGGTGAGCATGCCACCGAGCCAACGCTGGTTGACGTACGGCATGCCGACGCGCGTCGCCTGCTCGGCGATGGCCTCCTGGGCCTGCTTCTTCGTACCCACGAACATGATGGAGCCGCCGTGCGCGACGGTCTCCTTGACGAACTCGTAGGCGCGGTCGATGTACGACAGCGACTGGAGCAGGTCGATGATGTAGATGCCGTTGCGCTCGGTGAAGATGAAGCGCTTCATCTTCGGGTTCCAGCGACGGGTCTGGTGACCGAAGTGGACGCCGCTCTCCAGCAGCTCCCGCATCGTGACGACGGCCATGGCCATCTCCTTGGTTTCTCGGTTTTGTGTTCCTGACGCCCCGGCGCGCCATGCCCACGAGGGACCGAAAGGCGCTGCCACGTCCGGTGAGGGCAGTGGCGGGGCGTGCGAAGTCGACCCGGTGACCCGGGTCGCCATAGAAAGTGTACGGGAACCCGGGAGCGACGGGTGACGGCCCTGTCCACAACCGACGAGTAGTCCACAGAAAACGTCACGGAACCGTCCGGAACGGTCAGCGGGAGAAGTCTTCCCTCATGTACCTCACCACGCTGCTCCTCGTTCTCGGGCTGCTCTGGCCGGTGGGCCCGCCGCCGCCGGAGATCCTCCGCGGCTGGCGCCCGCCGCCCGGCCCGTACGCCGCCGGACACCGGGGCGTCGACCTCGCCGCGGCGCCGGGCGCTCCGGTCCTCGCCCCCGCCGCGGGCACGATCGCCTTCGCGGGGCCGGTCGGCGGTCGCGGCGTCGTCACCCTCGCCCTGCCGCCCACGGGCGGTCCGCCGCTCCGCACCACGTTCACGCCCGTCACCCCGCTGCTCGCGGCGGGCACCCATGTCCGCGCGGGCACCCCGATCGCCCGGGTCGCCGCCGGCACCCACTGCGCCCGAACCTGCCTGCACTGGGGGCTCCTGCGCGGCGGCACGTACCTGAACCCGCTGCTCCTGACGCGTCGGGCGCCCTCGCGGCTGCTGCCGCTTTCGGGCGGGGAAGGCGGGGTCAGGCCGTGGCGCCGTTGACGCCGTGCAGGGCCATCGAGACCGCCGCCTCGGCGATCTCCTCGGGGTTCTCGGCGGCGCCGAGCTCGATGCGACGGACGGCCGCGTCGACGACGCCCTGGAGGAGCATGGCGCCGAGGCGGGGCTGCGGCTGGCCGAGCGCGGCGAGGGCCTCGACGATCATGGCGACGAGTCCGCCGTGGGCCGCTCGGATCTTCTCGCGGGCGCCGTCGTCGAGCTCGCTCGCGGAGATGGCGACGACGGCCCGGTGACGCCGGTCCCCGACCAGCTCCAGCTGCTTGCGGACATAGGCCTCGACCTTGCCGCCGGGCGTCTCGGCGCCGGCCATGGCGGCCTCGACCTCGGCGGCCCACACGGGGAAGTCGACGGCGCACAGCTCTTCGACGACGGCCGCGCGCGACCGGAAGTACTCGTACACCGACGAACGGGCGAGGCCCGTTCGCTCGGCGAGTGCGGGGAAGGTCAGCGCCTCCGTCCCGCCCTCGGACAGCAGGGATCGCGCGGCGTCCAGGAGGGCGCCGCGCTGCATCGTCCGGTGCTCGGCCACCGAGGCCGCTCGAATCCTGGGCACGGCTCCACTGTACGACCGGCCCCCGGCGGTCAGCGTCCGACGTCGGCCAGCTTGGCCCGGAGCTGCAGCACGGATTTGGTGTGGATCTGGCTGACCCGGCTCTCGGTGACACCGAGGACGTTGCCGATCTCGGCGAGGGTGAGGCCCTCGTAGTAGTAGAGCGTGACCACGGTCTTCTCCCGCTCGGGGAGCGTGTTGATGGCGCGGGCGAGCAGGCGGCGCAGCTCCCGGTCCTCGGCGACCTCGACCGGGTTGTCGGCTGCGGTGTCCTCCAGGGTCTCCATCAGGGACAGCCGGTCGCCCCCTTCGCCGCCCACGTGCAGCAGCTCCTCCAGGGCCACCACGTTCGCCAGCGACAACTGGCTGAAAACGGCGTGCAGGTCCTCCAAGGTGATGTCCATCTCCGCGGCCACCTCGCTCTCCGAGGGGGTGCGCCGGAGCTGGGCTTCGAGGGTGGCGTAGGCGCGCTCGACGTTGCGCGCCTTCTGCCGGACGGAGCGGGGGATCCAGTCCAGGGCCCGGAGCTCGTCGATCATCGCGCCGCGGATGCGGGTGATGGCGTACGTCTCGAACTTGATCGCCCGCTCGACGTCGAACTTCTCGATGGCGTCGATGAGGCCGAAGACTCCGGAGGAGACGAAGTCGGCCTGCTCCACGTTGGACGGCAGCCCCACGCTGACGCGTCCGGCAACGTACTTGACGAGCGGCGAGTAGTGGAGGATCAGCTGCTCCCGCAGCCGCTCGTCGCCCGTGTCCTTGTACGACCGCCACAGTTCGTCGAGCGACGTCGGTGCGGGCGGTCGCACGGTGCCCCGGGCCGCTGGGGGCACCGCAGCGCGGTCAGACCCGGAGGTGTGCTGGGGCATGCGTTGCCTTGAGCCGTTCTGCCGTCGGGTGTGTCGGTGTGGGTGTCCTGGTGGGAATTCTGGTGAGCGTAGCGTGAGTGAGCTGTCGCGGTGCGCGAACATCGGCGGATCGCGCCGCTCCGGGTGGACGCCGTCGGTCGCATCTTCGAACCCGGGCCGTGGCGCGTCTCGGCCCCTCGGGTGCGGCCGAGAGAACTCGATTGTTCATCGCCTCAACCCTTTCACCCGAATGCGCCAGGTCAAGCACCGCCTCGCCGCGCGTTCGACGGCCGAGTCCTCCTGTTCGTCAACTGCCAGCCCTCTCCGTGACGTTCGACGAAGCCGAGCGAGTGGAGTTCGTACAGCCTGGCGAGGGTCTCGTCGGGGGTGGTCCCGGCGCGGTGGGCGATGACGGTGGCGGGAGTGGGACCGCCGGCGGGTACGGCTTCCAGGACGTGCGCCGCGGCGGGGGCGAGGAGGTCGCGGGGCAGGACGGGGCCGCGGCGGGCGGGGGCGAGCTGCCCCATGTCTCCGACGAGTTCGATGATCTCGTCGGCGTCGGTGACGAGGGTGGCGTCGCCGCGCAGCAGTTCGTGGACGCCCGCGGAGAGGGCGCTGGTGACGGGGCCGGGTACGCCCATGGTGTGACGGCCGAGCCGCGCGGCGGCGCGGGCGGTGACGAGCGAGCCGCTGCGGTGCTGGGCCTCGACGACGACGGTGCCCCGGGTGAGGGCCGCGATGACGCGGTTGCGGAGGATGAAGCGGCCGGGGGTGGGATGGCTTTCGGGTGGCAACTCCCCGATGACGAGTCCCTGTTCCGCCACGCGGCGGATGAGCCCGTCGTGGCCGCGGGGGTAGGAGGAGTCGACGCCGCAGGCGAGGACGGCGACGGTGGCCCCGCCCGCTGCGAGTGCGCCGCGGTGGGCCGCGCCGTCGATGCCGTAGGCGGCTCCGGAGACGACGACCCAGCCGTGCCTGGCGAGGCCGGTGGCCAGCTCGGCGGCGGTGTGGGCGCCGTACGGGGTGCAGGCGCGGGCGCCGACGAGCGCGACGGAGCGCAGGGCCCAGGTGCGCAGGTCGGCCGGGCCTCTGACCCAGAGCCCGAGGGGCCGGGCGTCTCCGAGGTCGTCGAGCTGCCGGGGCCATTCGATGTCGCCGGGGATGAGGAAGCGGCCGCCGAGGCGGTGGACGGTGTCGAGGTCCCGGGCGGGCTCGGCGGCCTGGGCGCGCCGCCGCCAGCCGTCGACCCGTTTCGCGCCGGTCCCGGGGAACGGGTCGTCCCCCGGACCGTCGCCGGCGACTTCGCGCAGCGCCCCGCCGAGCACGTCGCTCGTGGGTGCGCCCGGGTGGAGGAGGCGGTCGAGGAAGCCGGCTGCGCCGTGGTGGCGGATCCACCGGCCGGCGTGCTCGTCGCCGGGTTCGACGGCCCGGGTGAGGGCGGCGCGCGCCAGTCGCTCGTCCGTGGCGGCGGGCGGGGAGGGGGTGACGGTCATGCGCGCTCCCCCGCTCCGACCGGTACGCCGCGGGCGATGCCGGTGCGCAGTTCGAGGGCGAGCGCGATGTCCTGGCCGTCGGGCCGGTCGTGCCCGGCGAGGTCGGCGATGCTCCAGGCGACGCGGAGGACCCGGTCGAGACCGCGGGCGGTGAGGAGCCCGCGCTCGATGTCGCGCTCGGCTGAGGCCAGGGCGCCCGGCGCGGCGAGATAACGCGTACGGAGCTCGTGTCCGGGGATCTCGCCGTTGACGTTCCAGGGGGTGTCCGCGAGGCGGACCGCCGCACGGGCCCGGGCCTCGCGGACCCGTGCGGCGACGTCGGCGGTCGTCTCGCCCCGGCCGCCCTGGCCGAGGAGGTCGGCGCGGGTGACGGGCTCGACCTCGACGCGCAGGTCGACGCGGTCGAGCAGGGGTCCGGAGAGGCGTGCCTGGTAACGCCGGATGAGCGCGGAGGGGCATTCGCAGCCGGCGCCCTGCAGTGTGTGCCGCCCGCAGGGGCAGGGGTTGGCGGCGAGGGCGAGGAGGAAGCGGGCGGGGAGGCGGACGACACCGGCGGCGCGGGCAATGACGACGTGCCCGGATTCGAGCGGCTGGCGGAGCGCGTCGAGGACCTTGCCGGAGAACTCGGGGGCTTCGTCGAGGAACAGCACTCCGCGGTGGGCGAGGGAGACGGCGCCGGGCCTGGGAAGGCCGTTGCCGCCGCCGACGAGGGACTGGGTGGTGGCCGAGTGGTGGGGCGCGCAGTAGGGGGCCCGGCGGACGAGGGGCTCGCCGGGCGGGAGGATGCCTGCGACGGAGTGGACGGCGGTGACCTCAAGGGACTCCTGCCGGGTGAGGGGCGGGAGGATGCCGGGCAGCCGTTCGGCCAGCATGGTCTTACCGGCGCCCGGTGGGCCGGAGAGCATGAGGTGGTGGCCGCCGGCGGCGGCGATCTCCAGGGCCCTTCGGGCCCGGTGCTGGCCGGCGACGTCGGCGAGGTCGGGCCCGTCGGCCTGGTCGGCGGCGAGTCCGGTGCCGAGGCCGGCGCCGGGGACGAGCAGTCCGGCGAGCATCGCGTCGGGCCGGCCCGGCTCGGTGGTCTCCTCGTCGGGCACGGGTTCGTCGCTGAGGACGGCGATCAGCTGGCGCAGGCTGCGGACGCCGAGGACGGAGATGCCGGGGACGAGCGCGGCCTCGCCCGCGGTGCGCTCGGGGACGACGACCTGTTTGTAGCCGGCGTCGGCGGCGGCGAGGACGGCGGGCAGGACGCCGCGGACGGGCCGGACGCGTCCGTCGAGTCCGAGTTCGCCGATGAGGACCAGGTCGGCGATGGCACGCGGGTCGATGCGCTCGGCGGCCCCCAGTACCGCCGCGGCGACGGCGAGGTCGAATCCGCTGCCGCCCTTGGGGACGGAGGCCGGGCTGAGTCCGACGGTCAGTTTCTTCTGGGGCCATTCGGCCCCGGAGTTGACGACGGCGGCGCGGACCCGGTCCCGGCTCTCGCTGAGACTCTTGTCGGGGAGGCCGACGAGGGTGAAGGCGGCGACGCCTGGTTCGAGGTCGGCCTGGACCTCGACGACGACGCCTTCGACGCCGACGAGTGCGACCGAGCAGGTGCGGGCGAAGCCCATCAGGCCACCCCCTGGGCGTGGGTGAGGACGGGGCCGCCGCGCTGGGGCAGGACGATGCCGACCAGGTCGATGCGGACGCCGCCGGCGGGGGCCGGGGTGTCGCTGCGGTCGAGCCAGCAGGCGGCGAGGCGGCGGAGCCGCTCGGCCTTGCGGGGTGTGACGGCGGCCATCGGGTGTTCGTAGGTGCCGTGGCGCCGGGTCTTGACCTCGCAGATGACGAGGGTGTCGCCGTCGCGGGCGACGATGTCGATCTCGCCGGTGCGGCCGCAGCGCCAGTTGCGGGCGAGGATCTGCATGCCGGTCGCGGTGAGCCGGCGGGTCGCCAGCTCTTCTCCGTACCGTCCGAGGGCTTGGGTCTTGTTCATGCGGTACCACCTCCGTCACCGAATGTGACGGAGTGCGGAGGACCGCGTGCGGCGCTGTGGACGGCCGGGAGGCTGTGGAGAACGGCGTCACTCGTGAGGGTGATTTCCCGTCCTCGGCCTCCTGGCGGATTCAGCTGCCGGGGAGTTCGAGGTCGCTCTTGTTGAGCTCCTCGATGTTCACGTCCTTGAAGGTGAGGACGCGGACCTGCTTGACGAACCTGGCCGGCCTGTACATGTCCCAGACCCAGGCGTCAGCCATGCTGACCTCGAAGAAGACCTCGCCCTGGACCGAGTGCACCTGCATCTCGTAGTCGTTGGTGAGATAGAAGCGACGTTCGGTCTCGATCACGTATTTGAACAGGCCGACGACGTCGCGGTACTCCCGGTAGAGCTTCAGCTCCATCTCGGTCTCGTACTTCTCGAGGTCCTCGGCGCTCATGGCATGTTCCCCTTCAGCCGTGCGTCCCCCTATTGTGCGCCAGCCGTGCGCGCCCCTAAACGATTTCCGGGGCGAGAACCAGCGGTGCACCGGGAGGTCCCTCGTCGAGCAGCGTGTGCAGCAGCTCGGCGAGCCTGGTCGGGTACACCGTCTCACGCGCCGCCGACAGTTCGGCGGAGGTCCACCATCTCAGGCCGGCCAGACTCCGGGTCTCCAGCTCCGTGAGCGCCTGCGGCCGCAGCGTGGCCTCGGTCCCTCGGGTGCGGGCGAGGTAGTACCACTCGTCCTGGTCCCAGCGGCGCCCGTCGAAGGGGAAGGAGCAGTACCGCTTCCACAGCACGGGGCCGAGGTCGACGTCGGTGATGCCGGTCTCCTCGGCGAGCTCGCGCAGCGCCGCCTGCTCACGCGTCTCCTCGCCCTCCAGGCCTCCGCCCGGGGTGAACCACCAGGTCTCCGCGGGGTCGTCCGGCTCGTAGCCGTGCATGAGGAGGATGCGGTCGTCGGGGTCGAGCAGCACGACCCGCGCCACCCGGCGCGGAGCGGCGCCCTCGGGGCCGGCGCCACCGGCCGCCGGTTCCGGGGCCGTCCCGGCTCCCGTCCCGCGTTCCGTCACGCGCCCACCTTCTCCCGCTTCCCGGACCGCGCCCCGGCCGACCGCCTGGTCAGCAGGTTCGCCACGGGACCGTACGCGGCCCCCGCGAGGATCAGTACACACCCGGCGACGATCGCCGTGAAGAGGGCCTCGAACGGTCCCGGTCGCGAGGTGCCGCCGGGGAGGTCCGCGAAGCCCGTCGGCGGCTCCAGGAGGCCGTTGGCGGGCCAGACCACCGCGTCGACCCTGCCGACCACGGTGGAGCGGGGCACGGAACCCTGTCCGGCCTCCTCGAGGTGCGTACGGGAGTCGAGCGAGGTGTGCCGGTCGTCGCCGAGGAGGAACAGGCTGCCCTGCGGGACGGTCACCGAGAACTCCTTGTCCGACGCGACCGTCCGGCCGCCCGCCCCCGGCGTCAGGTACGGCTCGACGACGGCCTTGCCGTCGACCGTGAGCCGCCCGTCCCGGTCGCAGCAGGCGACGGTGTCGCCGCCGACGCCGGCGACCCGCTTGACCATGGGCGAGTCGCCCCAGAGCGGGTCCTTGAAGACGACGACGTCGCCGCGGCGCACGTCGTCGCCGTCGATGCGCTGGGCGAGGATCTTGGAGCCGTCGTCGATGGTCGGCGTCATGGAGTCGGTGGGGACGGTGTACGGCTGGTAGATCAGCGCTCCCCCGACGAAGCCGCCGAGGAACAGCAGACAGCCGACGGCCACGGCCAGCCCCGACAGCACGCTGCCGAGGCGGCCGCGGCCGCCCTGGGTCCCTGTGTTTCCGCTCATGTGCATCCCCAGAGGTCCGACGACGGTCCGGGACGGCACCCTACCCGCGGGTTGCTACTCGGCGGTATGCCCCGAGGTGCGCTTCTTGCGGCGCCACAGCACCAGCGGCAGCGCTCCGGCCACGCTCGCCGCGCCGACGGGGGCGGCGGCCAGTGCCTGGTTGAGGGCGGGCTGGTCGAAGACGTCCGGGACGGGGAGCGTGGCCCAGCGGGTGACCGGCCAGGCGATGACGACGGCGCGGCCCACGACCTCGTCGTTGGAGACGGTGCCGCCACCCGGCAGCTGCTGGTGGAAGCGCGAGTCCAGCGAGTTCTGCCGGTTGTCGCCCATGACCCAGATCCGGTTCTCGGGGACCTTGATCGGGCCGAACGAGTCCTGGCAGGGCACGGAGCCCGGGTAGAGGTACGAGGTCTCGTCCAGCGCCACTCCGTTGAGGACGACCTTGCCGCCCTCCTTGCAGGAGACGGTGTCGCCGCCGACGGCGATGACGCGCTTGATGAGGTCCTTCTCCTCGGCGGACGGCATGAGGCCGATGAAGCTGAGGAACTTCTGCACGGCGTTCGGCTTGGGAGCCTGCTGGCCCTCGAGCCAGCCGCCCGGGTCGTGGAAGACGACGACCTCGCCGCGCTCGGGCTCGGAGCCGAACCAAGGGGTCAGCTTGTCGACGAGAACCCGGTCGCCCTTCTGGAGGGTGTTCATCATCGACTCCGAGGGAATCGAGAACGCCTGCACCAGGAAGGTCTTGATCAGAAGGGCGAGCACCAGGGCGATGCCGACGAGGAGCGGCAGCTCCTTCCAGAAGGAACGCTGCTTCTTCGGGCCCCTGCCGGGGCCGTCAGCCGCGTCGTGCGACACCTCGTCATCCGTCACGTCGTCACCCGTCACATCGCCGGTGGCCTCGTCGGCCCTCTTCTCGGGCTCATCGTGTCCGGATCGTGCGCCGACGGCCAAATCCCCCACATCCACTCCTCAATCCGTGCGAACGCCTGCCCCGGAACAGGGACAGGCCCACCACTCCCATAACGAGCAGAAGTTCCGCAGGGGTCGGGAGCCCGGGCAATCCGTTCAGATTCCGCTGGGACACACTATGCGACAGACCGGGCGTGGACTCGGAACTCGTACTGGCGTCCGGTACCGCGCTGAAGGTCTGCCGCTCCTCCAGGCGCCGCCAGTGCCCGAAGGGCCAGGCGATCACCACGGCACGCCCCACGACCTGCTCCTCGGAGACGGTTCCGTGCCCCTCCTCGTCGAGGTGGAAGCGGGAGTCGGCCGAGTCGGACCGGTGGTCGCCGAGGACGAAGATGCGGCCTTCCGGCACCTTCACCTCGAAGGGGATCTCGGACGGCTGGTTGCCGGGATGCAGGTACGGCTCGTCCAGCGGTACGCCGTTGACGGTGATCCGCCCGTCCTTGTCGCAGCAGCGGACGGTGTCGCCGCCGACGGCGATCACCCGCTTGATGAGGTCCCGGTCGTCGGCCGAGGGCAGCAGCCCGATGAAGGTCAGTGCCTGCTTGGCCTGCTTGATCCCGATCGGGTCGTCGGCGGGCGGCGTGGTGTCCTGCTGGAGCCAGTTGCCGGGGTCCTTGAAGACGACGACGTCGCCGCGCTGCGGGCGGGAGCCGAACCACGGGGTGAGCTTGTCGACCAGGACCCGGTCGTCGATCCGGATCGTCTGCTCCATGGAGCCGGAGGGGATGACGAACGCCTGGACCAGGAAGGTCTTGAGGACGAGGGCGATGAGGACGGCCACCGTGATCAGGACCGGGATCTCGCGGATCGCGGAGCGCTGCCGGCGCCGCTTGACCTTGCGGGCGAGCCTGCGCCGCTCGGCGCGTCCGGGCAGGGCCGGGCCCTGGCCGGAGTCCCCGCCGTGGGCGGCGCCGCCGGGCGGACGGCCGCGGCTACCCATGGGCCCCCGCCCCGTGTCCGCCGGCCGGCGGCGCCGGCACGGCGTCGAAGGCCTCCGTGGCGGGCAGGGCGGACCAGCGGCCGAAGGGCCAGGCGATCCAGCCGGCGCGTCCGACGACCTTGTCGACGGGGACCATCCCGCCGCCTGGGCTGCCCAGGTGGTCGCGGGAGTCGCTGGACTGGCTGCGGTGGTCGCCCATCACCCAGAGCCTGCCCGGGGGGACGACGATGTCGAAGGCCACGCTCGACGGCTGGTCGCCGGGCATCAGGTATCGCTCCTGGACGGAGACGCCGTTGACGGTGAGCCGGCCGTCCTTGTCGCAGCAGACGACCCGGTCGCCGCCGGTGCCGACGACCCGCTTCACGAAGTCGGTCTCGGCGGGCTCGGCGAGCCCGAGGGCGGCCCCGGCGCCGCGCAGGAGTCCGGTGACCGGATCGCCCTCCGGTTCCTCCCGCACGAAGGAGCCGGTGCCGTCGAAGACGACGACGTCGCCCCGGCGCGGCTCACTGCCGAAACGGTACGCCAGCTTGTTGACCAGGATCCTGTCGCCGACCCGGAGCGTCGGTTCCATGGAACCGCTGGGGATCAGGAAGGGCTGCATCACGAAGTGGCTCAGGAGGAGCAGGAAGGCCATGCAGGCGGCGCCCACGAGGACCGTCCGGCGCCACGAGGGCGCGGTCCCGGAATCCTCGGAAACGCGCGCGGAGCGCGACCCCTCCTCCGTGTCGGAGGAGGGGTCGCGCTCCGTGTGCTGTGCTTCGGTGTCCATCGCTGGCAGAGCCTATCCGGCGAGCCTGTGCGAGGACTCGGAAGCTTCGAGCGTGCCGGGAGCCGAAGCTCAGCGGTCGCGCTTCTCCTTGATCTTGGCAGCCTTGCCGCGCAGCTCACGCAGGTAGTAGAGCTTGGCGCGACGGACGTCACCGCGGGTCACGAGCTCGATCTTCTCGAAGATCGGGCTGTTCACCGGGAAGGTGCGCTCGACGCCGACGGAGAACGAGACCTTGCGGACCGTGAAGGTCTCGCTGACGCCCGAGCCCTGGCGGCGAATGACGACACCCTTGAACTGCTGGATGCGGGAGCGGCTGCCTTCGATGACGCGCACGTGGACGTTCACGGTGTCGCCGGGGCGGAAGGCGGGGAGGTCGGAGCGGAGCGCGGCCGCGTTGACCTGGTCGAGCAGGGAGGCCATGGAGGTCTCTTTCCTCACTGATGCCACAGGTCATCAGCGGTACGTTGGGATGATCGGGATGCCGTACGTCTCTGGCGGCGTCGTTCCCCCTGTGGCAGGGGCGCACGCCGGACGGACGACAGCGGCCTATTCTTCCACGTCTTCGAGCTTGCGCCAAAATCGGCCGCCGGGCTCGGGCGCCCACCCCATCATCGAGAGGATCTCGCGGTCCTTCTTGTCGAAGGCCGCCGGATCGCAGCGCTCGATGAGGTCGGGCCGGTGGGCGGCGGTGCGGCGGAAGGCCTCGTCGCGCCGCCAGCGGGCGATCTTGCCGTGGTGCCCGCTGAGGAGGACGTCGGGGATGCCCCGGCCGCGCCACTCGGGGGGCTTGGTATAGACGGGGCCCTCCAGGAGGTTGGCCATCGCCCCGGGCGCGAAGGAGTCGTCGCGGTGGGACTCGGCGTTGCCGAGGACACCGGGCAGCAGGCGGGCGACGGCCTCGGTGACGACGAGGACGGCGGCCTCTCCGCCGGCGAGCACGTAGTCGCCGATGGAGACCTCGTAGACCGGCATCCGGGTCGCGTACTCGTCCATGACGCGGCGGTCGATGCCCTCGTAGCGGGCCGGAGTGAAGATCAGCCAGGGCCGCTCGGAGAGCTCGACGGCGAGCTCCTGGGTGAAGGGGCGGCCGCTGGGGGTCGGGACGACGAGGACCGGGCCGTGGGCGCCGCCCTCGTAGCCGTCGGCGAGCGTCTGGTCGAGCGCGTCGCCCCAGGGGTCGGTCTTCATGACCATGCCGGGGCCGCCGCCGTACGGGGTGTCGTCGACCGTGTTGTGCCGGTCGTACGTCCAGTCCCGCAGGTCGTGGACGTGGACGTCGAGCTGTCCGCGCGCGCGTGCCTTGCCGACGAGGGAGACGTTCAGCGGTTCGAGGTACTCGGGGAAGATCGTGACGACGTCGAGCCTCATGCGTCGTCACCCTGCTCGGCGTCGCGGGAGGAGACGATCTCGGCGCGGTCGTCGATGAGGCCGGGCGGCGGGTCGATCACGGCCCGCTGCTCCTCCAGGTCGATCTCGGTGACGATCTCGGAGACGAAGGGGATCATCAGCTCGGTGCCGTCGGGCCGCTCGACGATGAAGAGGTCCTGGGACGGCAGGTGGGAGATCTCGGTGATCCGGCCGATCTCGGTGCCGTCGGCGAGGACGACGTCGAGGTCCATGAGTTGGTGGTCGTAGTACTCGTCCTCCTCCTCCGGCAGTTCCTCGGGGTCGATCTCGGCGATGAGGAGGGTGTTGCGCAGGGCCTCGGCGGCGTTGCGGTCGCGGACGCCCTCGAAGCGCAGCAACAGCTTGCCGCTGTGGACCTTGCCGGACTCGATGGTCAGCGGCCCGGCGGAGGCCGGGTCGGTCAGCAGTACGGCTCCGGGGCCGAGCCTGAGCTCGGGCTCGTCCGTCCGCACCTCGACGGTGACCTCGCCCTTGATCCCGTGGGCGCGGCCGATCCGCGCGACTACCAGCTGCACTGCTCCACACTCTCCTGTCACACAGCTCGTACGACGAAAAACGACAACGGGCCGGGGTGGGCTCGTAAGCCCTCCCCGGCCCGTGCCGGCACATCATTCAACCGATGTGGCCGACTTGTTCAGCGGACCTGGTCCACGTCGACGAGGTCGACACGGATTCCACGGCCGCCGATGGCGCCCACGACGGTACGCAGCGCACGCGCGGTGCGGCCGTTGCGGCCGATCACCTTGCCGAGGTCGTCGGGGTGCACCCGGACCTCAAGCACGCGGCCACGACGCAGGTTGCGCGAGGCGACCTGCACATCGTCGGGGTTGTCGACGATGCCTTTCACGAGGTGCTCGAGAGCCTCCTCGAGCATGATCAGGCCTCGGTCGACTCGGTCGACGCGGCCTCGGCCTCGTCAGCCTTCTTGTCGGCCTTCTTGGCCTTCGGGGTGATGGCCTCACCCTTGTCGTCGCCGCCCTCGAGGGTCTTCGCGAACTCGTCGAACGAGGCGCGCTTCGCCTCCTTGGTGGCGGGGACGAGCAGCGCCTTCTCGGGGGCCGGGAGGCCCTTGTGCTTCTGCCAGTCGCCCGTGAGCTTCAGGATGGCGAGGACGGGCTCGGTCGGCTGGGCGCCGACGGACAGCCAGTACTGCGCACGCTCGGAGTCGACCTCGATACGCGACGGGTTGTACGTCGGGTGGTAGAGGCCGATCTCCTCGATCGCGCGACCGTCGCGGCGGGTGCGCGAGTCGGCGACGACGATGCGGTAGTGCGGCTGGCGGATCTTACCGAGGCGCTTGAGCTTGATCTTGACTGCCACTGGAGTGGTGTCTCCTGGTCTTGACGTGGTTGGGCACTTGAGATGCCACGTGGGGTTGCGGTACTCGGATGCCCGATGGACGCGTCAGCCGGAGGAGAGAGGGGTCCTGTGCGACTGTCGAGTACAGCTAGCCATTGTGCCACACGCCGCCGGGTCAGGTGGCGGCGCCCACGGTCTCCGGGATCCGGAAGGGCTTGCCGCAGCCGCCGCAGACGATGGGGGCCTGGGCCAGCACGGACGGCACCACGCGCACGTTCCGCCCGCAGTCGCAGACGGCCTTGACGCGGACGCCTCCGCCCGAGGAGCCGTGCCGGGCGGCCGGTCCGCGGAAGGAGCGCTTGGTGTCGGCGGCCGTGGCGACCGTGTGGGCCTTCAGCGCCCGCTGGAGCCGCTCGATGGTGGGGCGGTAGCGGCGCCTCGCCTCCGGGTTGAGCGTGACCAGGGAGAAACCGCTGCTCGCGTGGGGTTCCTCGGGGTGGTCGAGACCCATCTCCTCGGCGATCGCGAGGAATCTGCGGTTGTGATAGCGGCCGGCGCGGGAGGTGTCGCGGACCCCCCGGGCGGCGGCGATGCCGTGGACTGCCTCGTGGAGCAGTCGTTCGAAGGAGAGTTCGGCGCCACAGGCGGACGAGGACTCTCCGATCAGGGACTCGGGCGCGGCAAGATCCGGCAGCTCGGGGTGGTGCCGCTGAATGTCGGCCCACGCCTGTGCCAGCTCTGCGGCGAGAACAGGTGGTGTCGTGCTCACGTCGCGTACAACGAGCCGAAGTGCCCCCGGGTTCCATTCCGGGGCATCCCAAATATTTTGCACGTACCCGTCAGTTGCCGTTGATGCGTCCTGACGAGGGCCAGTGCGCCGATCTGCGGAGAAGCCACGCAGGGGGCGTCAAGCTGGTGCGTAGTAGCGCATACGCGCCGGCGCGTAGCCGCGCTACGCGCGCCCCCCGGAAGGGGCTCCTCGAAACCGGGCCGATGCCGGGGACGGGTCACACCCGGAAGTGTTGCAGGGACATTACCGGGTCCGGTCACGGGACCCGGCACCGCCCCTCCCCCGGACGAATCGGTCCGGCGCGAGCACTGGACGCCGCCCGGGATGCGCAGTTCCCTGACTACGGGGGGCTGTCGTCCAGGAACGGATTGGGGCTCTTTCCATGACACCTACGCTCGTCCCGCACCACCCCGCGCGCGACTGGGCCGAGATCCAGGAACGCATGCTCGTCCCCCTCTACGAGGCGGTGTACGAGCGCCTCGGCGTGGGAGCCGGCTCCCGGGTGCTCGGCCTCGGCTGCGGCTCAGGCCTGGCGCTGCTCATGGCGGCGGCGAGGGGCGCGCGGGTGGCCGGCGTGGACCGGGACCACGCGCGCGTGGAGCTCGCCAGGGAGCGGCTGCCGGAGGGCGTCGCGGTCACGGAGGGGGTGCCCGAGGACCTCCCGTACGACGTGTTCACGGCCTTCCACGCGACGGACCGGATCCTGCCGGAACTCACCGCCCTCACCCGTTCGGCGCAACCGGGCTCGACCGTCGTCCTCGGCGGCTGGGGCCCCGCGGAGCGGTGCGCCACAGAACCGGTGCTGCGGGTCGCGGCCCGGCTCGCCGACCGCCGGCCGGGGTTCAGGACGGATCTGGACGGCCTGGTGGCCGCCTCGGGACTGCGGTCGGCGAGCTCCGGCCGCGTGGCCTGCCCCTTCGGCTACGCGAGCGAGGGCAGCGCGGTGCGCGGGCTGCTCTCGACGGGCGCCTTCGACGAGGCCGTGCGGGCCACCGACCTCTCCCAGGTCGAGAAGGAGATCGCCGAGGCACTGGCGCCGTACGTCCGCGCGGACGGCACGGTCTGGATGCCGAACGTCTTCCGCTACGTCGTCGCCCGCGTGCGGTAGGGGGTGTCCCGCCGGTCAGACCCGGCCGGGCCCTCCCCCAGCGCGCCCCCGCTCAGGACTCCTTGTCCAGTCGCGTGATGCCCGCCGCGCGGTAGGCCGCGGCCTCCTCCAGGGTCTCGTTCGCGAGGAGGGCCTCGGCCAGGGCGTCCAGCTGGGAGCGGTGCTCGCGGAGCTGGCGCAGGGCGCTCTCGTAGCACTCGTCGACGATGCGGCGCATCTCCTCGTCGACGGTGTCGAGGGTCGCGGGGGCCGCCGACAGGCCGTACGCCTGCTGGGCGTCGCCCGGGATGGCGGTGAGGCGGCCGACGCGCTCGCTCATGCCCCAGCGGCCCACCATGCCCCGGGCGATGCTGGTGATCTGTTCGAGGTCGCTCTCGGCACCGGTGGTGATGACGCCGAACACGACCTGTTCGGCGGCCATGCCGCCGAGGGCCCCGATGATCCGGCCGCGGAGGTAGTCCTCGGTGTAGGCGTACTTGTCGGAGTCGGGGGTCGACAGCGTGACGCCGAGGGCCCGGCCGCGCGGCACGATGGTGATCTTGCGGACGGGGTCGGCGCCGGGCTGGAGCATGCCGAGCAGGGCGTGGCCGCTCTCGTGGTACGCGGTACGGCGCCGCTCCTCCACCGGCATCACCAGCGGTCGTTCCGCGCCGAGCTGCACCTTCTCCAGGGCGTCGGAGAGGTCGGACTGGGTGACCGCCTTCTGCTCGCGCTTGACCGCGAGGAGGGCGGCCTCGTTGGCGAGGTTGGCGAGCTCGGCGCCGGTCATGCCCGGGGTCGTCCGGGCGACGTGCTCCAGGTCGACGTCCTGGGCGAGCGGGATCTCGCGGGTGTGGATCTTGAGGATGGCCTCGCGGCCGCCCCGGTCCGGCGGGTTGACGTGGACGATGCGGTCGAAGCGGCCCGGCCGGGTGAGGGCGGGGTCGAGCACGTCGGCGCGGTTGGTGGCGGCGAGCACGATCACGCCCTCGGAGCCGGTGAAGCCGTCCATCTCGGTGAGGATCTGGTTGAGGGTCTGCTCGCGCTCGTCGTGCCCGCCCATCCCGGAACCGCCGCCGCGGGCCCGGCCGATGGTGTCGATCTCGTCGATGAAGATGATCGCGGGCGCGACCTTGCGGGCCTCGGCGAACAGCTCGCGGACCCGGGAGGCGCCGACGCCCACGATCATCTCGATGAACTCGGAGGCGGAGGCCGAGAAGAACGGCACCCCGGCCTCGCCGGCGACCGCCCGCGCCAGCAGGGTCTTGCCGGTGCCGGGAGGACCCGCGAGGAGCACACCGCGGGGCATCTTGGCGCCCATCTCGCGGTAGGCCTGCGGGTTCTTGAGGAAGTCGACGACGTCGTTGAGCTCGCCCTCGACCTCGTCGATGCCGGCGACGTCGGCGAACGTCGTGCGCTTGCCGCCCTCCAGCTCCACCGGCTTGGGCGGGGTCTTGCGGCCGAGCATGCCCCCGGCGCCGCCCATGCCGGCGCTCATCCGCCGGGCGATGAACACCCACAGCACGATGAGCAGCAGCATCGGGGCGAGCGAGATGAGCAGGTTGGCGAGGAAGCTGCGCTCCTTGACGACCGGCTCGGCGGTGACGACCACGTTCTGCTTGGTCAGCTGGGCCCACAGATCGTCGTCGGCGAACGCCGGCCGCTGGGTGGTGAACTTGGTGTAGTCGCCTTCGCCGTCGGGGACGGGCTGCTTGTTCTTCAGCTGCCCCTGGATCGCGTCGCCCTTGGAGTAGATCTTCGTGACGTTCCCGGCGGCGACCTGCTTGTCGAACTCGGTGTACGAGATCGTCGGCCCGTCGCCGTCGTTGAAGAACGACAGGACGATGTTGGCGATCAGGTACACGACGAGTGCGGTGAGGATGAGGCTGCCCCAGCGCCCCGGCATGCGCTTCTTCGGCGGCGGGGGTGGCGGGGCCCCCTCCGAGCGCCAGGGCTGATCGGTCCGATCGCGCGGGGGTACGGGGTTGGCCACGTGGCTCTCCTCGGGGCGGCAGTGGCCCCAGTATCGAAGAGCGGGACGAACCCGGCATCGCGGGCGGTCCGGAGGGATGAAAAGGGGCCCGGGGCGGTTTCGCGCCGCCCCGGGCCCCTCCTCGTACGAGCCGTCAGCTCATGAACTTCTTGAACTCGTCCGGGAGCTCGAAGTCCTTCGGAGTCTGCCCGGCGGCCGGGAGACCGAAGGCGCCGCCCGCCTGCGCCTGCTCACGACGCTCGGCGGCGGCCTGCTCCTCGGCCTTCCGCTTCATCGGGTTGCCGCTCTTGCGCTTGCCCTTGGCCTGCTTGACCTGCTTCTTCTGCCGGCCGGGACCGCCGCCCATGCCCGGGATGCCCGGCATTCCCGGCATGCCGCCGCCCTGCGCCATGCGGGACATCATCTTGCGGGCCTCGAAGAACCGCTCGACCAGGCCCTTGACCGCGCTGACCTCGGCGCCCGAACCCTTGGCGATACGGGCCCGGCGGGAGCCGTTGATGATCGTCGGGTCCTGACGCTCGGCCGGGGTCATCGACTTGATGATGGCGGCCATGCGGTCGACGTCCCGCTCGTCGATGTTGGCGATCTGCTCCTTCATCTGACCCATGCCGGGGAGCATGCCGAGGAGCTTCGAGATGGAGCCCATGCGACGGACCTGGTCCATCTGCGCCAGGAAGTCGTCGAGGGTGAACTCCTGGCCCTTCTTCGACGCGAGCTTCGAGGCCATCTTGGCGGCCTCTTCCTCGTCGAAGGTCTGCTGGGCCTTCTCGATGAGGGAGAGCATGTCGCCCATGCCGAGGATGCGGGACGCCATGCGGTCCGGGTGGAACGCGTCGAAGTCGTCCAGCTTCTCGCCGTTGGAGGCGAACATGATCTGCTTGCCGGTGACGTGCGCGATGGAGAGCGCGGCACCACCGCGGGCGTCGCCGTCGAGCTTCGAGAGCACGACGCCGTCGAAGCCGACGCCGTCGCGGAAGGCCTCGGCCGTGTTGACCGCGTCCTGACCGATCATCGCGTCGACGACGAAGAGGACCTCGTCGGGGCTGACGGCGTCGCGGATGTCCGCGGCCTGCTGCATCAGCTCCTGGTCGATGCCGAGGCGGCCGGCGGTGTCGACGATCACGACGTCGTACATCTTGGTCCGCGCGAACTCGATCGAGTCCTTCGCGACCTGGACCGGGTCACCGACGCCGTTGCCCGGCTGCGGCCCGTAGAAGGCCACGCCCGCGCGGTCGGCGACGACGGACAGCTGCGTCACGGCGTTCGGCCGCTGGAGGTCGCAGGCGACGAGCAGCGGCGAGTGGCCCTGGCCCTTCAGCCACAGACCGAGCTTTCCGGCGAGGGTGGTCTTACCGGCACCCTGGAGACCGGCGAGCATGATCACGGTGGGCGCGGTCTTGGCGAACCGCAGCCGGCGGGTCTCGCCGCCGAGGATGCCGATGAGCTCCTCGTTGACGATCTTGATGACCTGCTGCGCCGGGTTGAGGGCCTGGGAGACCTCGACGCCGGTGGCGCGCTCCTTGACCTGCTTGATGAAGGACCGGACGACCGGCAGGGCGACGTCCGCTTCGAGCAGTGCGATGCGGATCTCACGGGCGGTGGCGTCGATGTCCGCCTCGGACAGACGGCCCTTGCCACGGAGGTTCTTGAAGGTCGCTGCAAGGCGGTCGGAGAGGGTATCGAACACGGCGGTCGCGGATCCTCGGTGTCGGGGGCGGTCGGATTGCCCTCCAGGGTATCCGGCCGCTCGAAGTGTGTGCCCCCGCCCGCCCGATCCGGCGTGCGGGGGCGGGTCGGTCATCGGCTCACCGCAGCGCCTCCTCCAGCGTGCGGGCCAGGTCGATCGCCTCCTCGTCCGGGAGGAGGGAGCCGTCGGGGCGGGTCACGTAGAGGGTGTCGACGGCGTTGGCCCCGAGGGTGGAGACGTGGGCGCTCCTGACGCGTACCGCGGCTCCCTCCAGGGCGCGGCCGATGCGGTGGAGGAGGCCGGGGGCGTCCTGCGCGCGGACCTCGATGACGGTGGCGAGGCGGGAGTCGGCGGCGGCGACGGTGACGCGGGGCGGCGGGGCGGTGAGGCCGCGCCGGCGCGGGTAGGCGGCGTCGCGTTCGGCGAGGCGGGCGGGGACGTCGAGGGTGCCGTCGAGGGCGCGGACGAGGTCGGCGCGGAGCCGGGCGGCTTCGGGCAGGGAGCCGTACTCGGCGGCGACGCGCCAGTCGAGGACGAGGACGGAGCCGGAGCCGAGCGCGGTGGGCAGTTCCACGGCCCTGAGGTCGGCGGCGCGGACGGTGAGCCGGTGGAGGGCGAGGACGCCGGCGACGGCGGGGAGGACGCCGGGCTGGTCGGGCAGGGCGATGAGGAGTTCGACGCCGACGGGCTCGGGCTCCTCGGGCTCCGCCGCGACCGGTTCGGTGTGCAGGGCGAGCACGGGTTCACCGGTGCGGAGGGCCTCCACGGCGAGGCGTTCCTGCTCGGCGCTGGGGGCGGCGGCCTCGGGGTCGGGCGGGGTCTCGCCCGCGAGGACGCCGGCGACGCGTTTGACCAGGTCCGCGACGAGTGAGGCGCGCCAGGACGACCAGGCGGCGGGGCCGGTGGCGAGGGCGTCGGCCTCGGTGAGGGCGTGGAGGAGTTCGAGGGTGCCGAGGGTGCCGACGGCCTGGGCGACGGACTGGACGGTGGCGGGGTCGTCGAGGTCGCGGCGGGTGGCGGTCTCGATGAGGAGGAGGTGGTGGCGGACGGCGGTGGCGATGACGCCGACGTCGGTGCGGTCGAAGCCGATGCGGGCGGCGACGTCGCGGGCGATGGTCTCGCCGGCGACGGAGTGGTCGCCCGGCCAGCCCTTGCCGATGTCGTGGAGGAGGGCGGCCACGAGGAGGAGGTCGGGGCGGCCGACGCGGCGGGTGAGGGAGGCGGCGCGTACGGCGGTCTCGACGAGGTGGCGGTCGACGGTCCAGGTGTGGACGGGGTTGCGCTGGGGCCGGCAGCGGACCCGTTCCCAGTCGGGGAGCAGCAGGGTGATCAGGCCTTCGGCCTCCAGGGCCTCCCAGACGGGCACGGTGGCCTCGCCGGCGCCGAGGAGGGTGACGAGTTCCTCGCGTGCTTCGGCGGGCCAGGGCACGGGGAGGGGTTTGGCGGCCGCGGCGAGGCGGCGTACGGCGTGCAGGGAGATCGGCAGGGCGGACTGGGCCGCCGCGGCGGCGGCCCGCAGGGGCAGCACGGGGTCGCGTTCGGGCCTGGCGCTGAGGGCGAGGACGGCTTCGCCGTCCATCTCGACGACGCCTTCGGCGAGCGGGGTGCGCTCGACGGGCGGTTTCGTGCCCCCGGTGCGGCTCAGGAGGGCGCGCAGCCGGGGCCGGGCGGAGCGGGCCTTGAGGACGCGGTTGACCTCGCGCCAGGTGACGTCGGCGGCGTACGAGATGGTCCGGGCCGCCTCGTACACCTCGCGGAGCAGGGTGTCGGCGTCGAGGAGGCCGAGTCGGGCGGCGACGGCGTCCTGCTCCTGGAGGGCGAGCCGGTCGGTGGCCCGTCCCGTGGCCAGGTGGAGGGCGTCGCGGGCGTCGAGGAGCCGGCGGCGGGCGTCGTCGAGGCCTTCGCGGGGGGCGTCGGCGAGCCAGGAGGCGGCGACGGCGCGGAGGGCCTGGGCGTCGCGGAGGCCTCCTCTGGCCTCCTTGAGGTCGGGTTCGAGGAGGAACTGCAGCTCCCCCATGCGTTCGGCCCGCTCGCGGCAGAGTTCGTCGAGTTCGGGGAGGCGCTTGGGTGCCTGGTTGCGCCAGTCGGCGAGGACGGTGGTGCGCAGGGCGGCGACGAGCCCGTGGTCTCCGGCGACGGGCCGGGCGTCGAGGAGGCCGAGCTGGACCTTGAGGTCGTCGCCCGCGGTGGCGCGGGCCTCGGCGGGGGTGCGGACGGAGTGGTCGAGGGCGAGGCCGAGGTCCCAGACGGGGTACCAGACGCTGTCGGCGAGGGCGGCGACGGCGGCCTTGTCGGCGGTGCCGTCGTGGAGCAGGAGGAGGTCGAGGTCGCTGCGCGGGGAGAGTTCGGCTCGGCCGTATCCGCCGACGGCGACGAGGGCGACCCCGCGGGGCGGTGCGGCGGCCGCGGCGAAGAGGCCGGCCAGCCATTCGTCGGTGAGGCGGGCCAGGGCGGAACGGCGCGGCGGCCCGGACCGCTCCTTCTCGTCGAGAAGGAGCAGCCGGGCCGCCGCGTAACCGCCGGGTCCCGAATCTTCGGTCTCTGTACTCGCTTCGAGGCTCGTCACCCGGCGGCTCCTCACGTGTGATTACAGTGCGTCCGGACCGCGCTCGCCGGTGCGGACCCGTACGGCGGTCTCGACCGGCACGCTCCACACCTTGCCGTCACCGATCTTGCCGGTTCGGGCCGCCTTGACGACGACGTCGATGAGCTGTTCGGCGTCGTCGTCCTCGACGAGGACCTCGATGCGGATCTTGGGGACGAGGTCGACGGTGTACTCGGCGCCCCGGTAGACCTCGGTGTGGCCGCGCTGGCGGCCGTAGCCGCTGGCCTCGGTGACGGTGAGGCCGTGGACGCCGAACGCCTGGAGGGCCTCCTTGATCTCGTCGAGCCGGTGCGGCTTCACGACCGCGGTGATGAGCTTCATGCGTCCACCTTCTTGTTCTCCGTGACAACCGGGGCGGGGGCGGCGGTGGAGCGCGAGGAAGCGCCGCCGCCGGCTCCGCTGAAGTCGTACGCGGTCTCGGCGTGCTCGACCTGGTCGATGCCGGAGACCTCGTCGTCCTCGCTGACCCGCATCCCCATCGTCTTGTCGATGATCAGGGCGAGGATCGCGGAGACGATCAGAGAGTAGGCGAGGACGGCGAAGACGCCGACGGCCTGCTTGCCGAGCTGTTCGAGGCCGCCGCCGTAGAAGAGGCCCTTGGCGTCGGACTGGACGCCGCCGGTGGCGAAGAAGCCGACGAGGAGGGAGCCGACGATGCCGCCGACGAGGTGGACGCCGACGACGTCGAGGGAGTCGTCGTAGCCGAACTTGTACTTGAGGCCGACGGCCATGGCGCAGAGCAGACCGGCGATGGCGCCGACGGCGATCGCGCCGAGCGGGCTGACGGCGCCGCCGGACGGGGTGATCGCGACGAGTCCGGCGACCGCGCCGGAGGCGGCGCCGAGGGTGGTGAAGGCGCCGTGGCGGATCTTCTCGTAGAACAGCCAGGCGAGCATGGCGGCGGCGGTGGCGACCTGGGTGTTGACGAACATCACGGCGCCCACGCCGTCGTCGTTGCCGAGCCAGGAGCCTGCGTTGAAGCCGAACCAGCCGAACCAGAGGAGACCGGCGCCGAGCATGACCAGCGGGAGGCTGTGCGGGCGCATCGGGTCCTTCTTGAAGCCGACGCGCTTGCCGATGACGAGGATGACGCCGAGGGCGGCGGCGCCGGCGTTGATGTGGACGGCCGTGCCGCCGGCGAAGTCGATGACGCCCATCTCGAAGAGCCAGCCGCCGGAGCCCCAGACCCAGTGGGCGACGGGGAAGTAGACGATCGTGACCCAGAGGGTGATGAAGAGGGCCCAGGCCGTGAACTTCACGCGGTCGGCGAGGGCGCCGCTGATCAGCGCCGGCGTGATGATCGCGAACATCAGCTGGAAGACGGCGAAGACGTACACCGGGATGGTGTAACCGTCCCAGAGCTCGGTGAGGCCGATGCCGCTGAGGCCGACGTACTCGGAGGACCAGCCGATGAGCGATCCGGAGTCGGTGCCGAACGCGATGCTGAAGCCGTAGAGCACCCACAGGATCGTGACGATCCCGAGGCTGATGAAGCTCATCATCAGCATGTTGAGGGTGGACTTGACGCGGACCATGCCTCCGTAGAAGAAGGCGAGGGCCGGGGTCATCAGCATGACCAGGGCGGAGCAGATGAGCATGAACCCGGTGTTGGCGGCGGACAGCTCGGGGGCGTCTGCTGCCAGGGTCGTGATGGCTGGTGCCATCGGCGTCTCCTCGTCGTCGGTACGGCCTGTGCGGGGCGGGGCCGGAGAGAGCGGCCGGCCGCGAGGGGCGTGGCCGGTTATGGGCCAGAGATTCGCGCAGCGCGGTTTCCGTCGATGCCGCTCGATGTTTCGGCCCAGTGACGAAGGGATGGGGCGTGTTACGCGGCCGTGAACGGCCGGGTCACGAGGAGGTAACGTCCGTATCCTCCGCACGAGAAAAAGCCGGCCGCGCCGGCGTCCGTGTGACCTTGCGGCGGGGGAGCCGAGTCGGGCAGTACGGGACGTCCGGCGCGGCCGGGGTCTGTGCGGGCCGCGGGGGCCCTGGGTCAGACCGCTTCGGCGGCCTCGGGCAGGAGCTGGGTGAGCCGGTCGGTGAGCTGGACGACCTCGGCGACGTCGCTGTAGTTGCGGGCGGCGTGGTCGACGGTCTTGCGCAGGCGGGTGTTGACCCGCTCGGAGCGGATGCTGCGGGCGACCCCGAGGGCCTTCTCGGCGAGGACGACGGACTGCTCGGGCTCGCGCTTGAGGAGGTGGACGGTGGCCATGCCGATGAGGTTGAGCGCGTACGACCGCTGGTGGTCGGGGTCCTTCTCGAAGAGCTCGACGGCCCGCTCCATGACGGGCTCGGCGAGCGAGGCGTAGGTCGGGGAGCGTCCGGCGACGTAGGCGAGGTCGCGGTAGGAGTGGGAGTTCTCGCCGTTGAGCTCGGCCTCGGAGAAGAAGCCGATCCAGTCGGGCTCGGGCTCGCCGTCGAGGCCGACGTCGGCGAAGGTGTCCTCGGCCATCCGGACGGCCCGCTTGCACTTGGAGGGCTGGCCCATGTTGGCATAGGCCCGGGCCTCCATCGCATACAGCATGGCCTGGGTGCGCGGGGTGGCGCAGTCCCGACTGCCGTACTGGGCGAGGTGGATGAGTTCGAGGGCGTCGTCGGGCCGGCCGAGGTGGATCATCTGGCGGCTCATGGACGACAGGATGTACGAGCCGAGGGGCTTGTCGCCGGCTTCCTTGGCGGCGTGCAGGGCGAGCACGAAGTACTTCTGGGCGGTGGGCTGGAGGCCCACGTCGTAGCTCATCCAGCCGGCGAGTTCGGCGAGTTCGGCGGCGCAGGTGAAGAGGCGCTTGGCGGTGGCGGTGGGCTGGGGCTCCTGGAGGAGGTCGGTGACCTCGTGGAGCTGTCCGACGACGGCCTTGCGGCGCAGTCCGCCGCCGCACTGGGCGTCCCACTTGCGGAACATGGCGGTGGTGGACTCCAGGAGGTCGAGTTCGACCTCGGAGAGCCGGTTGGGGCGGCGGACGTCGGCGAGGGGGTCGGGCCGCTCGATGTCACCGGCCGGGGTGGGGACGAGCCAGCGCTGCATCGGTTCGATGAGGGCGGGTCCGGCGGCGAGCGACAGGGACGAGCCGAGGAAGCCGCGGCGGGCGAGCATGAGGTCGCTGCGGGAGAACTCGCTGAGCAGGGCGACTGTCTGCGGCCCCGCCCAGGGCAGGTCGACGCCGGAGACGGACGGCGACTGGTGGGCGGTGCGCAGGCCGAGGTCCTCGACGGCGACGACGGATCCGAAGCGCTCGGAGAACAGCTCGGAGAGGATGCGCGGGATGGGTTCGCGCGGCTGCTCGCCGTCGAGCCAGCGGCGCACCCGCGAGGTGTCGGTGGAGATGTGGTGCGCGCCCATCTGGCGCGCCCTGCGGTTCACCTGCCGCGCGAGTTCGCCCTTGGACCAGCCGCTGCGCACGAACCACGAGCCCAGCTGCTCGTTCGGGCGCTTGCCGGCAGTCGTACCGTCTGCGCCGTTGCCGCCCACTGGAACGCCCCCATCCACCTGATTGCCTGTCGTGCGAACCCCTATCAGAATGCCGCGTCCCGCGGCACACGTCCGGCGTTCGCGCTCCTTCGAACTGGAAACCGGGTTGCCTCCGGCATACCCGCGCGTGCACGTGGCCCCCGGGGTTCGAGTACCGAAAGTAATCCTACGATCACCCCTCTACGAGGGCGATTCAAGAAACGCCACCATTCGCCACCCCTTCGAATGAACTCGCCGCCCGTGGAACGCGATTCACTTGACATGCGACGAACCGGAGTCGGCGGACGGAAGCGCGGAGAGGCGCGCGCGGCGGCCCGCACCACCCCCCGCACGACCGCGCGCCACATTCGGCGACGGAAACGTGACGAAGGGTGACGACGGTGCTCCGGGTCGTAACCACCGGCGCGCTCGACCCGTTGGAGGGGGCATGGGTTTCACGATCGGCGGCATTCGTGAGATGCGGTCCGGCGCACGCCGCCGCGTACGCACCACGGAGTGCACAGCGGTGGCGGAGTACACAGGACTGTGGGGCTGGGACGTGGCCCCCGGAGCTCGGGCCGTGTCCGGCCAGTGCTCCTGCGGGGACCGGGCGTGCGCGGCCCCGGGCGCACACCCCCTCTCCTTCGCGGAACCGGTGCCGGCCGGCGCCGGCCTCGACGACGCCGTGAAGGCGTGGTCCGAGTACCCGGGCGCGGCGCTGCTGCTGCCGGTGGGCAAGGCCTTCGACGTGATCGAGGTCGCCGAGGCGGCGGGCCGGCGGGCGCTGGTGCGCCTGGAGCGCATGGGGCTGCCGCTCGGCCCGGTGTGCGCGACCCCGACCGGCCGGGCGCGGTTCTTCGTGGCGCCGGGCGCGGCGGCCGAGCTGCCCCAGCTGCTGTACCGGATGGGCTGGGACGACGCCGATCTGGACCTGCACTGTCTGGGTCCCGGCAGCCACATCACCGCTCCCCCGTCGGACCTGGGCGGGCTCGGGCCGGTGCGCTGGCTGCGGCCGCCGACCCTCGACACGGCGGGGGCGCCGCCGCAGGCACGGCTGCTGCTCGGCACGCTGGCGTACATCTGCCACCGGACGCACTTCTGACCCCAGGTACACGGAAGGGCCCCCGCCATCGGATGGCGGGGGCCCTTCCGTGTGCCGTACGGGGTGTCAGTCGCCGATCAGGGCGTCGACGAAGGCGCCGGGCTCGAAGGGAGCCAGGTCGTCCGGGCCCTCGCCCAGGCCGACCAGCTTGACCGGGACGCCCAGCTCGCGCTGGACGGCCACGACGATGCCGCCCTTGGCGGTGCCGTCGAGCTTGGTCAGGACGATGCCGGTGATGTCGACGACCTCGGCGAAGACGCGCGCCTGGATGAGGCCGTTCTGGCCCGTGGTGGCGTCGAGGACGAGGAGGATCTCGTCGAGCGGGCCGTGCTTCTCGACGACGCGCTTGACCTTGCCGAGCTCGTCCATGAGGCCGGTCTTGGTGTGGAGGCGGCCGGCGGTGTCGATGAGGACGACGTCGGCGCCCTCGGCGATGCCCTCCTTGACCGCGTCGAAGGCGATCGACGCCGGGTCGCCGCCCTCGGGTCCGCGCACGGTGCGGGCACCGACGCGCTCGCCCCAGGTCTGGAGCTGGTCGGCGGCGGCGGCGCGGAAGGTGTCGGCCGCGCCGAGGACGACGGACTTGCCGTCGGCGACGAGGACGCGGGCCAGCTTGCCGGTGGTGGTGGTCTTGCCGGTGCCGTTGACGCCGACGACCATGACGATGCCCGGGACGTCCGCGGGGCTCTCGGTCTTGACCGTGCGGTCGAGGTCGGGGCCGAGGAGGGCGACGAGCTCCTCGCGGAGCAGGCCGCGCAGCTCGTCCGGGCTGCGGGTGCCGAGCACCTTGACCCGCTCGCGGAGCCGGTCGACGAGCTCCTGGGTGGGGGCGACGCCGACGTCGGCGGTGAGGAGGGTCTCCTCGATCTCCTCCCAGGTGTCCTCGTCGAGGTGCTCGCGGGACAGGAGCGTCAGCAGCCCCTTGCCGAGCGAGTTCTGGGAGCGGGCGAGGCGGGCCCGGAGCCGTACGAGACGGCCCGCGGTGGGCTCCGGGACCTCGATCTCGGGGGCGGCGGGAGCCTCGGGCTCCTCGACGGCGACCGGGGCCTCGGGGGCCTCGGTCGGGGGAAGGTCGACCTCCTCGACGGTGCGCCGTGGTTCTTCCCGCGGCGTCTCCGCCTCGTCGCCGACGTGCGGTTCGGCGGGCGGAGCGGTGATGGTCGGCGTGGTGGACGGCGGCTCGGCCGGCGGCAGCTGCTTCTTCTTGCGACCGCTGATCACGAGCCCGCTTGTCACGGCGACCGCGACGACCAGGGCGATGACTACAGCAAGGATGAGTTCCATAACGGGTCCAGTATCGGCCACGAAGGCGCCGTGGGCGGAGCACGTAGAGTGGGTGGTTCCCCCACATCTGTCCAACGGAGTACCCCTATGCCCCACGCCTCCGATGCCGAAGGCGCGACGCTCGACGGCGCCATGGAGACCCGCGGTCTCGAACCCGTCCCCGACGCCGAGCGGACCGGCCGGGTCCACGAGCTCTTCCCGACCTGGGTCGCGGCCAACATCAGCGTGCTGCTGCTCACCATGGGCGCCGGGCTCGTCGTCTTCAACGGCCTGAACTTCTGGCAGGTCCTGACGGTGGCGATCGTGGCGCCGGTCCTGTCGTACGGGATCGTCGGAGTGATCTCGATCGCGGGCAAGCGCGGCGGGGCGCCCGGCATGGCGCTGTCGCGGGCCGTGTTCGGTCAGCGCGGAAACCTTTTTCCCGGTGCGCTCATCTGGGTGGCCCGCTGGGGGTGGGAGACGATCAACGCGGTCGCGGGGGCGTACGCGGTGCTGACCGTGCTCGACCTGCTCTTCGGCGTGAAGTCGAACACGCTCCTCATCGTGGTGACGCTGCTTCTCTTCGTCACCTGCACGTTCCTGGTGTCGGGGCTGGGGATCCAGGCGCTGCGGGTGTGCAGCAAGTGGTCGACGTACCTCTTCGGCGCCTTCTCGGTGCTCGTCCTGGTCTACCTGGCGGCGAACACCGACTGGTCGGCGGTCTTCGACAAGCCGGCCGGTTCGACCGCGATGCTGGTCGCGGGCATCGGCACCATCGCGGCCGGCGGCATCAGCTGGGTGCCGTCGGGCCCCGACTTCACCCGCTACCTGCCCCGCACGGCCTCCTCGCGGGCGATGGTCGGCTCGACGATCGGCGGCGCCGGGATCGTGGTGCTCCCGATGGTGCTGATGGGCGCGGTGATGGCGGTGTCCACGCCGGACCTGGCGGCGGCACAGGACCCGGTCTCCTTCATCGGCGAGCTGCTGCCGATGTGGATCTCCGTGCCGTACCTGGTGATCGCCCTGATCGGAATGCTGCTGATCAACTCGATGTCGATGTACTCGGCCGGGTTCACCGCGCAGACCCTGGGCATCAAGGTGTCCCGTGCGGCGGCGGTGAGCGTCAACGCCGTGATCAGCCTGGTCTTCGGCTTCCTCCTGATGGTGGTGGCGACCAGCTTCATCGGCTCGTTCATCTCCTTCCTCACCCTGCTCGCGGTGGCGTTCTCGGCGTGGATCGGCGTCTTCGGCGTGGACATGCTGCGCCGGACGTCGTACGACGCCGCGGCGCTGATGGACACCACCAGGACCAGCGCCTACTGGTACCGGGGCGGTTTCGCCTGGCAGGCGATGACGGCGTGGGCCGTGGCGCTGATCGTGGGCCTGCTGTTCACCAAGGTCGACTGGTTCTCGGGTCCGCTCGCGTCCTCGTGGATCGGCGAGAACGGCCTGGGGTGGGCGGCGACGATCGTGGTCGCGGGCGTGCTGTACGCGGTGCTGCCGCGCACCGCGCCGAAGGCTCCGGCGGCGGTCGCCGAAGTGCGCGAGACCGTTTCCATCTGACGCTTCGTCAGCTACCGTCCCCCTTCCGCGCACCTGCGAAGGGGGACTTCCCATGCCGTTCAGCGTCGTACGGTTCAACCTCGTCGATCCCCGGGCGACCCCCGCATCCCTCTCGGAGCGCTACCGGGCCGCGCTCGCCATGACGGCGTACGCCGACGAGCACGGCGTCGACACCGTGCAGACCGAGGAGCACCACGGGGTCGAGAACAACTGGCTGCCCTCCCCCTTCGCCTTCGCGGGCGCGGTCTTCGGCGCGACGCGCAGGATCGCGGTCACCGTCTCGGCGATCATCGGCCCGCTGCACGACCCGCTCCGCCTGGCCGAGGACATCGCGGTCCTGGACCTGCTCAGCGGCGGGCGGCTGGTCACCGTGGCGGGCATCGGCTACCGGCCGGAGGAGTACGAGGAGCGCGGGGTCGACTGGGGCCGGCGCGGCCGGCTCCAGGACGAGCTCCTGGAGACCCTGCTCACGGCCTGGACCGGGGAGCCGTTCACGTATCGGGGCCGTACGGTACGGGTCACCCCGCGTCCCTTCACCCAGCCGCATCCGATGCTGCTCGTCGGCGGTTCGTCGCGGGCGGCGGCGCGGCGGGCGGCCCGGCTCGGGCTGCCGTTCTTCCCGAGCGCGCACCTGCCGGAGCTCGACGCGTACTACCGGGAGCGGTGCGCGGAGTACGGCACCGAGGGCTGGACGATGATGCCGGCCGAGGAGACCCCGCTGCTGCACCTGTCGCGGGACCCGGACCGGACCTGGGCGGAGTACGGGGAGCACTTCCTGCACGAGGCGCGGACGTACGCCTCCTGGCAGTCCAAGGACATCACCTCGGCGGTGCGGTCGTCCGCGACGACGGTGGCGGAGTTGCGGGCGGAGGGGGTGTACCGGGTCGTGACGCCCGAGGAGTGCCTGGCGCTCGGGCTGGAGAGCGTGGTGCTGCACCCGCTGTGCGGCGGGATGCCGGTGGAGGAGGGGTGGCGGAGCCTTCGGCTGTTCTGCGACGACGTGGTGCCGGGGCTCGGGGCCTGAGACGACGTACCGCCCCGGCCGGAGGCGTGAGGCCTCGGCCGGGGCAGTCGTCGCGAGGAGGGGGGCAGCGGGGATCAGCCCATCTCCTCCAACGCCTTGCCCTTGGTCTCCTTGACGTACCTGAGCACGAAGGGGATCGAGAGCACGGCGAAGACCGTGTAGATGATGTAGGTGCCGGAGAGGTTCCAGTCCGCGAGGGACGGGAAGCTGGCGGTGATGGCCCAGTTGGCGATCCACTGGGCGGAGGCGGCGACGCCGAGGGCCGCGGCCCGGATCCGGTTGGGGAACATCTCGCCGAGGAACACCCAGACCACCACGCCCCACGAGAGGGCGAAGAAGAGCACGAAGACATGGGCGGCGACGAGGGCCACGACGCCCTGGGTCTCGGGCAGCTTGCCGTCGACGAGGTCGGCGGAGAAGGCCCAGGCCTCGACGGCGAGGGCGATCGCCATGCCGACGGAGCCGACGAGGGCGAGCGGCTTGCGGCCGACCCGGTCGACCAGGACCATCGCGATCACGGTGCCGATGATGTTGATGATCGACGTGGTGAACGAGTAGAAGAACGAGCTCGACGGGTCGATGCCGACGGACTGCCAGAGGGTCGCGGAATAGTAGAACGCGACGTTGATGCCGACGAGCTGCTGGAAGACCGAGAGCCCGATGCCGACCCAGACGATGGGCAGCAGCCGGTACTTGCCGCCGGCGACGAGCAGGTCCTTGAAGGTGGACTTGTGCTCGCTGCGCATGGCGCGGTCGATCTCGGCGACGCGGTGGTCCAGGTCGACGCCGTGGCCCTCGACCTCGGCGAGGACCTCCTTGGCCCGGTCGGTCTTCCCGACGGAGATGAGGAAGCGGGGGGACTCGGGGATGGCGAAGGACAGCATCCCGTAGAGGAGCGCGGGGACGACCATCACGCCGAGCATCCACTGCCAGGCTTCCAGACCGCCGATCTCACCGCGCTGGTCGCCGTCGGCGAGCTGGAGGATGCCGTAGTTGACCAGCTGGGAGATGGCGATGCCGATGACGATCGCGGCCTGCTGGAAGGAGCCGAGGCGGCCGCGGTAGGCGGCGGGGGCGACCTCGGCGATGTAGGCGGGGCCGATGACGGAGGCCATGCCGATGGCGAAGCCTCCGACGATCCGCCAGAAGGCGAGGTCCCAGAGGGCGAAGGGGAGCGCGGAGCCGACGGCACTGACGGCGAACAGCGCCGCCGAGATCTGCATGCAGCGGATGCGGCCGATCCGGTCGGCGATCCGGCCGGCGGTCGCGGCGCCGATGGCGCAGCCGATCAGCGCGATGGCGATGACCTGGGCGAGGGTGCCGGAGCCGATGTCGTACCGGTCGCGGATCGCCTCGACCGCGCCGTTGATCACGGAGCTGTCGTAGCCGAAGAGGAATCCACCCATCGCGGCCGAGGCCGTGATGAAGATGACGTGGCCGAGGTGGTCCGGGTGGGCGGCTCGGCCTTCGGAAGGCGGCGGCGTGGGCGCCTGCGCGGTGTTGGTCACATGGACTCCTCGGTGGGGGGAAGCCCTTCCAGTGGCGCACAACTTCACGCCGCCCACCACGTGAAGGTAAAAGCAACGTTGCAGAGACTATGCCTTCAAGTTTCGAAGTCAATAGTCGATGTCATGTGACTTTAACGAGGCCATGGGGGCTCTTGAGTTCAAGACTTGAAGAAGGGGGGTTCAGCGAAGCCGCTGACTGATCACCTTCGAGACGCCGTCGCCCTGCATGGAGACGCCGTACAGCGCGTCCGCGACCTCCATCGTCCGCTTCTGGTGCGTGATCACGATCAGCTGCGACGACTCCTGGAGCTCCTGCATGATCCGGATCAGCCGCTGGAGGTTGGTGTCGTCGAGCGCCGCCTCGACCTCGTCCATCACATAGAACGGGCTGGGCCTCGCCTTGAAGATGGAGACGAGCAGCGCCACGGCCGTCAGCGACCGCTCGCCGCCCGAGAGCAGCGAGAGGCGCTTGACCTTCTTGCCCGGCGGACGGGCCTCCACGTCGACGCCGGTGGTGAGCATGTTGTCCGGGTCGGTGAGGATCAGCCGGCCCTCGCCGCCCGGGAAGAGCCGCGAGAAGACCCCCTCGAACTCCCGGGCCGTGTCCCGGTAGGCCTCGGTGAAGACCTGCTCGACGCGCACGTCGACCTCCTTCACGACCTGAAGCAGGTCGATCCGGGTCTTCTTCAGGTCCTCCAGCTGCTCCGAGAGGAACCGGTGCCGCTCCTCGAGCGCCGCGAACTCCTCCAGGGCCAGCGGATTGACCTTGCCGAGCTGGTGATACGCCCGTTCGGCGGCCTTGAGCCGCTTCTCCTGCTCCGAACGGACGAACGGCCGCGGCGAGGCGGCGGGGTCGTCGGAGCCGTTCCGGTCGGTGCCGTCCTCGACCGGCGACGCGGGCACGGGCTGGTCGGGGCCGTACTCCGCCACCAGGTCGGTCGTCTCGACGCCGAACTCCTCCAGCGCCTTCGCCTCCAGCTGCTCGATCCGCAGCCTCTTCTCGGCGCCGAGCACCTCGCCCCGGTGGACGGAGTCGGTCAGCTTGTCGAGCTCGGCCTTGAGGTCCCGGGCGCGGGTCCTTGCGGCCGTCAGCCCCTCCTCGCGGTCGGCCCTGGCGGACTGGGCCGCCACCCGCTCCTGTTCGGCGCGGACGAGCGAGACCTCGACGTGGGCGAGGAGCGCGCGGGCGCCCGCGGCGACCGCGCCCGCGACCCGCTCCTCGTGGCGCAGCCGTGCCCGGCGCTGCTCGGCACGCACGCGTGCCTCCCGTTCGGCGCGGGCGGCCCGGTCGAGCGAGTCGGCCCGTCCGGCGAGCCCCTTGACCCGCTCCTCGTGGGTACGGACCTGGAGCCGCGCCTCCATCTCGGTCTGGCGCGCGTTGGAGCCGTCGATGGCGAGCCGGTCGCGGACCGCGGTGTCGGGCTCGTCCTCGCCGTCCCCGAAGGCGGTGGCCTCCTGGGCGACGAGCAGCCGCTCGGCGAGCTCCTCGGCGTCGGCGGTGGCCTTCTCCAGCGCCTCCTGGGCACGGGCGGCGGCCGCCGCGGTCCGCTCGGCCTCCCCCGCCGCTCCCCTGGCCTGGCCGGCGAGCCGACCGAGCTGCTGGGCGACGGCGGACTTCTCGCGCTCGGCGGCCCGGCGGCGGGTGTCGAGCTCCTCGACGAGCGCGCCCGCGGTACGGCGCCGCTCGTCGGCCTCGCGCTGCTCGTCGGCCAACGCCTCGCAGCGGACGGTCAGTTCGTCGAGCTCTGCGGCGGCCTCGGCCACCGAGGCCTGGACTTCGAGCAGGCTGGGCGCCCCGGCGGAGCCGCCCTGGGCGAAGTGGGCGCCGAGGAGGTCCCCTTCGGCGGTGACCGCGGTCAGCGCGGGCCGGGCCCTGACCAGTTCGGCGGCCTCGTCCAGGCCCTCGACGACCACAACGCCGGCCAGCAACCGGCGTACGGCACCCATGAGTTCGGCGGGCCCCCGCACCAGCTCGGCGACCTGGAGGCACCCGTCGGCGATGGCGGGCGGCTGCTCGGGGGCGCCGGTCAGGAGCAGCGAGGCGCGGCCCGCGTCCTGCTTGCGCAGCAGGCGGAGTGCGTCGGCGGCGGCGGAGGGTCCGGTGGCCGCGACCGCGTCGGCGGCCGCGCCGAGGGCGGCGGCGACGGGGATCTCGTATCCCGGGGTGACGGTGAGGAGTTCGGCCGCCGGGCCGAGCAGTCCGGTGAGGCCGGCGGCGAGGAGCGCGCCCGTGCCGTCCTTGCGGCGCAGGCCGAGGGCGAGGGTCTCGTGCCGGGCCCGGGTCGCGGCGCGGCGGCGCTCGGCGGTGCCGGCCGCCTCGCGTGCGGCGCTCAGGGCGGCCTCCGCCTCGGCGAGTTCGCGGCGGGCGGCCTCGTACCGTCCGGCGTGCTCGGTGTCCTCCGCGTCGAGGCCGTCGACCTCGGCCTTGAGCTGCTCGTACTCCTCCTGGGCCGCGGTGGCCCGCTCCCCCGCCTCGTCGCGGGCGGCGGCGAGACGGTCGATCTCGGCCTGGGCGGAAGCGGCGCGCGAGCGGGCCGCGTTGACCTGGCCGTGGAGTCGCGCGAGGCCCTCGCGCCGGTCGGCGATGGCCCGGGCCAGGTCCTTGAGCCGGCGCTCCTCGGCCGTCAGCGCCCGCTCCAGTTCGGCGCGGTGGGCGACGGTGTCCTCCAGGGCGCGTTCGGCCGCCTCCAGGGCCGCTTCGAGCTCCGCCTCCTGTTCGCGGACCCGGGCCGCTTCCCGTTCCAGGTCCTCAGGGTCGCGGCCGCGCCGCTCCTCGGCGGGCGCGGTGGTGGCGCTCTTCACGCGCGCGTCGGCCAGCGAGACGGTGCCGCGGACGCGTTCGGCGAGCTGGGAGAGGGCGTACCAGCTCTGCTGGGCGCGCTCCAGGCGGGGCACGAGGGCGCGGGCCTCCGCTTCGAGGTCCGCCTCCCGGGCGAGCGCGGCGCGCAGCTCGGCCTCGGTGGCCTCCTTGCGGGCGAGCAGCGCCGCCTCGTCCGCGACCTCGGCCGTGAGGGCCCGCTGGAGGCGGACGAGGTCGTCGGCGAGCAGGCGGAGGCGCGCGTCGCGCAGGTCGGCCTGGATGACGACGGCCCGGCGGGCGACGGCGGCCTGCCGGCCGAGGGGCTTGAGCTGGCGGCGCAGCTCGTCGGTGAGGTCCTGCACGCGCGCGAGGTTGGCCTGCATCGCGTCCAGCTTCCGCAGCGCCTTCTCCTTGCGCTTGCGGTGCTTGAGGACGCCCGCTGCCTCCTCGATGAAGGCGCGGCGGCCCATCGGGTCGGCGTGCAGCACGGAGTCGAGCTGGCCCTGTCCGACGATGACGTGCATCTCGCGCCCGATGCCGGAGTCGGAGAGCAGGTCCTGGAAGTCGAGCAGTCGGCAGGTGTCGCCGTTGATCTGGTACTCGCTGCTGCCGCCCCGGAACATGATCCGGGTGAGGGTGACCTCGGCGTAGTCGATGGGCAGCGCGCCGTCGGAGTTGTCGATGGTCAGCGAGACCTCGGCGCGGCCGAGCGGAGGGCGCCCGGTCGTGCCGGCGAAGATGACGTCCTCCATCTTGCCGCCGCGCAGCGACTTGGCGCCCTGCTCGCCCATGACCCAGGACAGGGCGTCCACGACGTTGGACTTGCCCGATCCGTTGGGCCCCACGACACAGGTGATCCCCGGCTCGAACCGGAGGGTGGTGGCCGATGCGAACGACTTGAATCCGCGGAGGGTCAGGGCCTTGAGGTGCACCCCGGGGACTCTACCGGGGCCCGCGCGTTTCACCCGCGAAGGTGCAGGGAAGATCCTCGGGTGAGGAGGGGTGGGACGTGGGGGAAACGGCGGGTGAAAGAGAGAAGGGACGCCTAAGCGCCCCTTGCAAGGAGTGTTTCCCACCTGGCCCCTGGGGGCTGGGTTGTCAGGTGAGCGCAGGCTCCGCCTGGGGTACGTCGAGGTCGATGCTGTTCAGCAGCGACTCTCCCTGGTGCTGAGCGGCGGCAGCTGCGAGCGAGTCGTTCTCGGACTGAATCCGTACCAGCTCGGATTCGAGGTCCTGGACGCGCTGCTGAAGCCGTCGCATCTCGGCGAGGAGTCGCGGGTCGGAGCCGCCGACGTAACCGAGAAGCGCCTTTGCCATGATGGATGGTCCTCCACAATGAGTGACCGACCGTAGTGGTGTGGGTCGTGAGGGATTCGCACCCGCGGTGCTCGGCAGTACTGCTAGTGGTGCCGGTTCCACTGCCAAACAGCTAAGGTGCGCGGGGCTTCCAGAGTCTCACCAAAAAGTTTGACGGTCAACACGATCACGCCCCGTTTGAAGGGCCGACCGAGGGGGCCACCACCGCTCAGCACGCGGCGGGTCCTCGCAACTCGGTGCCTCGGGGCGTCGCGATCATCCTTAAGCGGCAGCCTTGCACGACGGGCGCATATTGGCAACCACCAGGGCGTTTTCCCCTCACGCGACCGTTACCGCGCGTCCGTTCGACGCCCCGCACGGTCACCGGACGGGGCGTCGGAGCATGACCGTCAGCGGATGGCGAAGCTCTCGTAACCGCCACGCGGGGTGTCCCAGATCTCAGTGACGCCGTCCACGCGCCCGGGTGTGTCGGCGGAATGCAGCCAGTCGAGCAGACGGTGGCAATTCTCACGCGGCCCCTCGGCCACCACCTGCACCCGGCCGTCGTCGAGGTTCAGGGCGAAGCCCACCAGGCCGCCGATCTCCAAGGCGTTTGCCCTGGTGAACCAGCGAAAGCCCACTCCCTGCACCCGGCCGCGTACCCAGGCGGTCATCCGTACGTCGTCACTCATGGCTGCACGCTAACGGGCGGAATGCCAGATGAGCACGTCGCCCCCTGGGTCTCATGGCGTACAGTCCCGACGAACGCGCCTCACCCGTTCGGGCGCGCACCGTTCGATGTCGAACCGGAACGGTACCGACAGCAAAGATCAGCAAAGACCCGGCAAGAGATCAGCAGGAAGGCAGAGCAGATGGGACGCCACCGTCGCTCCGGCGCCGCACCCGCCTCAGAAGATTACGCGGCCGGTTCGGGCCGCCGAAACCGGGGTGCCCTCCGCGGGCGGCCCGTGCGCACCGGGCTGCTCGGCGTCTCCGCGGCGGTCGCCGTCGGCGCCGTCGCCGTCACCTCGGGACTCCTGCCGGGCGGGGAGACCTTCACGATCGGCAGCGCCGCGAACAGCGAGCAGCGCACGCTGTCCCGCCAGGCCCCGGAACTGACCACGCAGGGCGGATCCACCCAGACCCCCGCCGGCGAAGCGGGCGGTACGGGCAAGGGCACGGGCACGGGGAAGCCCGGCGGCGGTTCCGCCTCCCCTTCGGCGACCCCGTCCACGAAGCCGAGCCCGAAGGCCACCCCGAAGCCGGAGCCGACCCCGTCGAAGACGGCCACCGCGAAGCCCAAGCCCTCCACGGCGCCGGCGAAGGCACCGACGACGAAGGCACCCACCACGAAGGCACCCGCGCCGAAGCCGGACCCGACGACCGCGGCACCGACCGAGAAGGCCGCGGTCACCTCCACCGCCGACCGCGGCGGGGCCGCCGAGGCGGAGGTCCTCCGGCTGGTCAACGCCGAACGCGCCAAGGTCGGCTGCACCCCGGTCCGCGCCGACGCCCGCCTCGCCGCCCTGGCCGGCTCCTTCAGCGCCGACATGGCCACCCGCGGCTTCTTCGACCACACCGACCCCGACGGCGACACCCCCTGGGCCCGGGCCCAGCAGGCGGGCGTCTCCGGCATGGGCGGCGAGAACATCGCCCGCGGCCAGGTGGACGCTGCCTCCGTCATGACCTCCTGGATGAACAGCGACGGCCACCGCGCCAACATCCTCAACTGCGACTTCAACACCCTCGGCGTCGGCGTCCACTTCGCCGACGGCGGCCCTTGGTGGACCCAGGACTTCGGCTACTGAGCCGCGCGGAACGCGAACGAGAGGGTCCCGTCACTCTGTGAGTGACGGGACCCTCTCGCGTACGGGTCTCGCACGGGCGGGCGATGCCGTGTGCGGCGCCGGGGCGTGGGGTGGTCAGGCGGCGGCCTTGCCGGCGGCGAAGGTGCGGGCGGTGAGGGCGACGCGGCGGCCGAGGTGTTCGGCGGTGGCGACGTCGGCCTTGTGGACGCCCTCGGGGCCGAGGTCGGTGTGGGTCTGGGCGCCGGCGCCGGCGAAGAAGCCGAGGCGGTTGAGGTCGTTCTCGGAGGCCTCGCTGCTGTTCCAGCCGGGCTTCAGGCCGAGGTTGACCCAGGTCATGCCGTGCTGGCCGGCGAGGGTCTGGAAGAACTGCAGGGTGTGCAGCTTGTCGCCGCTCTTGGAGCCGGAGTTGGTGAAGCCGGCGGCGAGCTTGTCCAGCCAGGCGTCGGTGAACCAGCGCTTGGAGGTGGCCTCGGCGAACTGGTGGAAGGCGCCGGAGGCGGTGCCCATGTAGGTCGGGGAGCCGAAGACGATCGCGTCGGAGGCGTCCAGGAGCTCCCACTCGGCGTCGCTGATCCCGTCGACGGCGATCAGGTGGACGGTGGCGCCCGCGTCGGCGGCACCGGCGCGGACGGCCTCGGCGAGGACGGCGGTGTGGCCGTAGCCGGAGTGGTAGGCGATGGAGACGACGGGGGTGGTCACAAGGGGCTCCTCGAAGGGGTCGCAGGGGAACGTCCAGAAGTAGAGCACTAACTTTTGGAAAGCGCAAGCCTCTGGAAAGCGCACTCCTGGCAGTAAGCGCTGCGCGGGAGTACGGTGGGCCCATGACCGATGACCTCGCCTACGACGTGTTCGCGCGTGCCTGCCCCTCGCGCGGCACGCTGGAGCACGTGACGGGCCGCTGGGGCAGCCTGACCCTGGGCGCCCTGTACGACGGGACGTTCCGCTTCAACGAGCTGCGGCGCCGGGTCGACGGCGTGAGCGAGAAGATGCTGTCGCAGACCCTGCACGCCCTGGAGCGCGACGGTCTCGTCCACCGCGACGCGCAGCCCACGAACCCGCCCCGGGTCGACTACCGGCTCACGCCGCTCGGCCGCGAGATCGCGGAGCGGCTGATCGGCCTGATCCAGCTGGTGGAGGGGCGGATGCCCCAGGTCGAGGCGGCGCGGGAGAGTTACGACGCGGAGCGCGCGGCCCCCGTGACGGGCTGACCGCCCGGCCGGCTCAGGCCGCCCGCGGCGGGCGCTGGCAGCGCGGGCAGAAGTAGCTGGACCGGTTCATCCAGGCCCGGCGGCGCATCGGCGTCCCGCAGCGGCGGCAGGGCTCGTCCTCACGCCCGTAGGCGTCGAGCGAGCGGTCGAAGTAGCCGGACTCGCCGTTGACGTTCACGTACAGGCTGTCGAAGCTGGTGCCGCCGACCGCGAGCGCCGCGTTCATCACGTCCCGGACGTGCCCGAGGAGCTCGGCCGAGCGCGGCCGGGTCAGGGTCGCCGTGGGCCGGTCGTAGTGCAGCCGGGACCGCCAGAGGGCCTCGTCGGCGTAGATGTTGCCGACGCCGCTGATCAGCGACTGGTCGAGGAGCGCCCGCTTGACGGTCGTACGGCGCTGCCGCAGCGCGGCCTGGAAGGCGGCGTCGTCGAACTCGGGGTCCAGCGGGTCACGGGCGATGTGCCCGATGACGTCGGGCAGCCCGTCGGGCGTCTGGTCGTGGAGCGAGAGCCCGCCGAAGGTGCGCTGGTCGACGAAGCGGAGCTCGGTGCCGGCCGCGTCGTCGAAGCGGAGGCGGATGCGCAGGTGCTTCTCGTCCGGGGCGTCCTCCGGCTGGACGAGGAGCTGGCCGCTCATGCCGAGGTGTCCGAGCACGGAGGTGCCGGTGTCGGCGAGCGGCAGCCAGAGGTACTTGCCGCGCCGCCGCGCCACCTCGAACCGCTGCCCCTTCAGCCGGGCCGCGAAGTCCTCGCCGCCCGCCGGATGGCGCCGTACGGCCCTCGGGTGCAGCACCTCGACCTCGGTCACGGTCCGTCCGGCGACCCAGCGCTCCAGACCGCGCCGTACGACCTCGACCTCGGGCAGCTCGGGCACGGGGACTCCTCCGGACGTCGTCGACAGCGCTTCAACCCTACCGGCGTGACGGTGCCGGAAAGACGAGAACCCCGCCCTGGGGCGGGGTTCTCGGGAAGCGGTGGGTGCGGGCCGTCAGGCCGACGCCCCGTGTGCGGTCGGAGAGGGGTCGGCGACCTCTCCCGCGCCCGCCTCGGCAGCGGCCTTGGCCGCCGCCGCGCGTTCGTCCGCGGCCGCGCGAATCTCGCGCCACGCGGACTCGGCGGCCTGCTGTTCCGCTTCCTTCTTGCTGCGGCCGGTGCCGGTGCCGTACGAGACACCACCGACGCGGGCGGCAGCCGTGAAGACCTTCTCGTGGTCCGGGCCCTCTTCGGAGACGAGGTACTCCGGCACGCCCAGGCCCTCGGCCGCGGTGAGCTCCTGGAGACTGGTCTTCCAGTCCAGGCCGGCACCGAGGTTCGAGGACTTCTCGATCAGCGGGTCGAAGAGCCGGTGCACCAGCTCGGACGCCACGTCGAGGCCCTGGTCGAGATAGACCGCACCGATCACCGCTTCGAGGGTGTCGGCGAGGATGGATGCCTTGTCCCGGCCGCCCGTGCCCTCTTCGCCCCGGCCGAGCCGGATGAAGGAGCCGAGTTCCAGGCCGCGACTGACCTCCGCCAGCGCACGAGAGTTGACCACCGCGGCCCGCAGTTTGGCCAGCTGGCCTTCCGGCAGATCGGGGTGGGTGCGGTACAGCGTGTCGGTGACCACCAGACCGAGCACCGAGTCCCCGAGGAACTCGAGACGCTCGTTGGTGGGCAGACCGCCGTTCTCGTACGCGTACGAGCGGTGCGTCAGCGCACGCACCAGAAGGGCGGACTCGAGCCGATAGCCGAGCCGCCCTTCCAGAAGCGTGTGGGACGAGGCTGCGCTGATGTTCTCAGACATCGTGCCTCTCACCAGCCACTCAGACCGAGAGGACCTGGCGCTTGTTGTAGGTGCCGCAGCTCGGGCACGCGATGTGCTGCAGCTTCGGCTCCTGGCAACGCTCACACGAAACCAGGGTGGGGACCGCAGCCTTCCACTGCGACCGGCGGTGGCGCGTGTTGCTGCGCGACATCTTCCGCTTCGGAACAGCCACGGCTACTTCTCCTGCTTCTCGGCGGCGCTTCGGACGTCCCCGTCAGAGGCTTTGCCGCTCATGTTGTCCTTCTCATCGGTTCCCAGCGAACCGGCGAGTCCCTGCAGTGCCGCCCAACGGATGTCGACGGCGTCATGGTGGTGGTCCGGGTTCTCGTTCAGGTCGGCCCCGCATTCGGAGCACAGACCCGCACAGTCCTCCCGGCACACCGGCTGCATCGGCAGTGCGAGCACCACCGCATCACGCAGCACGGGTTCGAGGTCGAACATGCCGTCCTCGAGGGGGATCATGTCCTCGTCTTCCTCGGCTTCGTCGTCCGCGGCCGCCTTGGAGCGGCCCCGGTCGTCGGAGTCGGGGTACGAGAACATCTCCTGGAAGTCCACGTCGAGATCGAGCTCGACGGGCTCCAGACACCTTACGCACTCCCCCTCGGCCGATGCACGGGCGGTGCCTGTGACGAGCACCCCTTCCATGACCGACTCAAGACGGAGATCGATTTCCACCGGAGAGCCCTCGGGCACCCCGATCACTCCTTCGACGCCGAGGGCCGCGGGGGCCTCGACCGAACGCGAGATCCGCTGGAGGGCACCAGGACGCCGCCCCAGCTCGTGTGTGTCGAACACGAGGGGGTTGCGGTGGTCGAGGCGCGTGCTCAGGGTTCTTCCTGCTTTCGGATCGTTCTCAACGTGAGGAGGCTGCCAGAAGCGGGCAGCAAGGATCGCGGACATACGCGCGACCGAAGAGCCAGGATACTGGACGCTTCGCTCAGGGCCCAATCCGGGCCCCGTGCCCCTACTGTCCCTGTTCGTACTGCCCCTGCTCGTAGCGGCGCAGCTGCTCCAGGTCGATCATGCTCGTGTCGAAGAAGCTGGTCTCGTCGAGCGCGGCGGCCTGCTGCGGCTGGTGGGCCTGCTGGACCCGGGGGTCGTACTGCTGCTGTTCGTAGCCGTACTGCCCCTGGTAGGCGTACGGGTCCTGCTGCTGGTACGCGTACGGGTCGGCCTGCTGGTGCTGCTGCTGGTAGGCGTACGCGGGGTCCTGCTGCGGCTGCTGGTACCCGTAGGGGTCCGGCTGCTGCTGGGCGGGGATCTGCGCGGAGGGCTGGGTCTGGGCCTGGGCCGGCTCGGGGTCGGCGAGCTCCGCGAGGCCCGCCAGGTAGTCGGCGTCGCTGGTGTGCACCGCGGCACCGAGGCCGTCCTGGGCCGCCATGTGCTCGCCGAGGTCGTCGGTGGCGATCCGGCCGTGCAGCTTCTGCCGGCCCCGGCCGACCGCCTCCAGGGTCTTGCTGAGCACCGCCTCGAAGGCGCCGAGCTTGGCGTCCACGTACTCGTCGGCCCGCCGGATCAGGGTCTGCGGGTCCGAGCTGTACTCCGGGGCGTCCGGGTCCGCGTAGCCGTCCTGGTCGAGGCCGGGGCCCCGGCCGAGGAGCTTCTCGCGGCCGCGGTCGACGGAGCCGATCGTCTTGTTGAGGACGACCTCGAAGTTGGCGAGCTTGGAGTCGACGTAGTCGTCGGCCTCGGCGCGGACCTCCTCGGCCTCGCGGTGGGCCTCGGCGAGGATCCGGTCGGCCTCCTCCTGCGACTGCCGGGCGACCTGGGTGTCGGAGACGATCGAGCCCCGCTCGGCGTGGGCGGCCTCGATGATCCGGTCGGCCTCCTGGCGGGCCTGCTCGACCACCTGCTCGCGGCCGCCGATCAGCTCCTGGGCCTGGGCGAGGGAGCCGGGCAGGGCCTCCCGCACCTCTTCGAGCAGGGCGAGCAGCTCGGCTCGGTTGACCACGCAGGATGCCGACATGGGCATGGAGCGGGCGCCCTGCACGGTCGCGACGATCTGGTCGAGCTTCTTCTGCACGTCCACCGGGTGCTCGCCACTCTCTACAGCTGGATGGAGACGGACGGGACGACTTTAAGGGCAGTCGGCTCCCGTCCGACACCAGGTGACGGAGCGTCAGCGGCGGTGGCCGCGCGTCACTTCTGCGCGAGCCGCTCGGTGAGCCGGGGAAGGACGGTCGGCGGGACCAGATGGGAGACGTCGCCGCCCCAGGCCGCCACTTCCTTGACCAGCGAGGAGGAGAGGAAGCTGTAGGTCGGGTTGGTGGGGACGAACAGCGTCTCCACGCCCGTGAGGCCGTTGTTCATCTGCGCCATCTGCAGCTCGTAGTCGAAGTCGCTGACCGCGCGCAGGCCCTTGACGATGGCGGGGATGTCGCGCTGCTTGCAGAAGTCGACGAGGAGGCCGTGGAAGGACTCCACCTCGACGTTGCCGAAGTCCGCGGTGACCTCGCGGATCAGCTCGATCCGCTCGTCGACCGTGAACAGGCCCTTCTTCGACTGATTGATCATCACCGCGACGTGCACGACGTCGTACAGCTTGGAGGCGCGGGCGATGATGTCGAGGTGTCCGTTGGTGATGGGGTCGAATGACCCCGGACAGACGGCGCGGCGCAACTTGGGTCCCTCGCTCTCCGGTCCGGTCATCGTGCGTCTTCGCACGTAGAGGCGGCGCGACCGTACCAAAACGTTCCCTCGCCGTAACGACGGGACCGCAGGGGTTCGAAACCGGCCGGCCAGCCGAATTCACCGCCTCGAGTGCTGCGCTCCACGGTGACGAGGGCATCCTCGCTCAGCCAGCCCCCCGAGCGCAGTGTGAGGAGAATCTCGCGGAGATCGGCGTCCCCGACGGCGTACGGCGGGTCGAGGAAGACCAGGTCGTACGGGTCGGCCGGGGCCGGTCCCGTCACGATCTGCTCCGCCTTGCCGGTGCGGAGTTCGGCGCCGGGCAGGCCGAGCGAGGCGATGTTCTCGCGGACGGTCCTGGCGGCGCGGGGCTCGGCCTCGACGAGGAGGGCGTGGGAGGCGCCGCGGGAGAGCGCTTCGAGGCCGACGGCGCCGGAGCCCGCGTACAGGTCGGCGACCCGGGCCCCGGCGAGGCCGTGGAACGCCTCCCAGGTGGAGAAGAGGCCCTCGCGCGCCCGGTCGGAGGTGGGGCGGGTGCCGTTGCCTGGCGGCACGGCCAGGCGGCGCCCGCCGGCCGTGCCGGCGATCACGCGGGTCATCGGTGTCCTCGTCCTGCGTCGTCCAGTGCGTACGTCTCAGGATATGACCGCCGTCGGCGGGTCGTGGTCAGCCCTTCTCCAGGTACTCCTCCCGCTCCTCGCTGAGCAGGGCGTCGAGCGCGGTGCGCAGACCCGGGTGGCCGGTGAGGTCCGGGTCGGCGAGGACGAGGGCGGTGGCCTCCTCGCGGGCGGCGGTGATGACCTCCTCGTCGTCGATGACGGTGAGCACCCGCAGCGAGGAGCGGACGCCGGACTGGGCCTGTCCGAGGACGTCGCCCTCGCGCCGCTGTTCGAGGTCGATGCGGGAGAGCTCGAAGCCGTCGAGGGTGGCCGCGACGGCGGCCAGACGCTGTCGGGCGGGGCTCGCCTCGGGCATCTCGCTGACGAGGAGGCAGAGGCCGGGTGCGGAGCCTCGGCCCACGCGGCCGCGGAGCTGGTGGAGCTGGGAGACGCCGAAGCGGTCGGCGTCCATGATCACCATGGCGGTGGCGTTGGGGACGTTGACGCCGACCTCGATGACGGTGGTCGCGACGAGGACGTCGAGCTCGCCGGCGGCGAAGCGGCGCATCACGTCGTCCTTGTCGTCGGGGTGCATGCGGCCGTGCAGGACGGCGATCCGCAGTCCGGCGAGGGGGCCGGCGCCGAGCTGCTCGGCGACGTCGAGGACGGCGAGCGGCGGGCGCTTCTCGGCCTCGTCCTCGGCGGAGGCCCTGGCCTTCTTCTTCTGGTCCTCCTCGTCGCCGATGCGGGGGCACACCACGTACGCCTGGTGGCCGTTCCCCACCTCCTCGCGGACCCGTTCCCAGGCGCGCGCGAGGAAGTGCGGCTTGTCGGCGGCGGGGACGACGTGGCTGGCGATCGGCGAACGGCCGGCGGGCAGCTGGTCGAGGACGGAGGTCTCCAGGTCGCCGAAGACGGTCATGGCGACGGTGCGCGGGATGGGCGTGGCGGTCATCACGAGCAGGTGGGGCGGCTGCTTCCCCTTGCCCCGGAGGGCGTCGCGCTGCTCGACGCCGAAGCGGTGCTGCTCGTCGACGACGACCAGACCCAGGTCGTGGAACTGCACCTTGTCCTCGATCAGGGCATGGGTGCCGATGACGATCCCGGCCTCGCCGGTGACCAGGTCGAGCAGGGCATGGCGGCGGGCGGCGGCGCCCATGGAGCCGGTGAGCAGGACGACCTTGGTGGCGCGCTCGGCGCCGCCGAGCATCCCTCCCTCGGCCAGCTCGCCCATCATCTCGGTGACGGAGCGGTGGTGCTGCTGGGCGAGGACCTCGGTGGGTGCGAGCATCGCGGCCTGTCCCCCGGCGTCGACGACGGCGAGCATGGCGCGCAGGGCCACCATCGTCTTCCCCGAACCGACCTCTCCCTGGAGCAGGCGGTGCATGGGGTGGTCGGTGGCGAGGTCGTCGAAGATCTCCGCGGAGACCTTCGACTGGCCGTCGGTGAGGGTGAAGGGGAGCTTGGCGTCGAAGGCGTCGAGGATGCCGTCGGGGGTGGGGCGGCGGGGGACGGCGGGGAGCTGGGTGTCGGCGTGCCGGCGGCGGGCGAGGGCGACCTGGAGGACGAAGGCCTCGTCCCACTTGAGGCGTTCGCGGGCGTCGGCGATGTCGGCCTTGGTGCGGGGCCGGTGGATCCTCCGCAGGGCGTCGGGCAGGTCGGTGAGGCCGCGACCCTCGCGCAGGGCGGGCGGGAGGGGGTCGACGGCGTCCCCGGCGCTGGGCAGGACCGCGTCGACGGCCTTGGCGATCTTCCAGGACTCCAGCTTGGTGGTGGCCGGGTAGATCGGGATGAGGGCTCCGGCCCAGGTGCCCACGCTGTCGGCGGACTCGTCGCCGTCGCCGCGGAGGAGTTCGTACGCGGGGTGGGCGAGCTGGAGGCGGCGGTTGAAGAGCGACACCCTGCCGGAGAACATCGCGCGGGTGCCGGGCAGCAGGTCCTTGTGCGGCTTGTGGACGCCCTTGCCGAAGAAGACCAGCTGCAGGCGGCCGCTGCCGTCGGTGATGGTCACTTCGAGGCGCTGGCCGCGCCCCTTGGCGCCGTTGAAGGTGAGCACGCGGGCGTCGGCGACCTGGGCGACCACCGTGACGTGCTCGTCGAGCGGCAGGTCGGCGAGGGTGGTCAGCTCCCCGCGCTCGGCGTACCGGCGGGGGTAGTGGTGGAGGAGGTCGCCGACCGTGTGCAGGTCGAGTGCCTCGGCCATGACCTTGGCGGTGGCGGGGCCGAGTGACTTCTTGAGTGGTTCGTCGAGCGCGGGCACGCGTTCCATTCCACACCAAGGGACCGACAGTCGGCGCGAAGGCTGTGGACGACCGCCCGGAACGGGGCCTATTCCACCCCGATGAGCAGCGGCGGCGCCCCCGCGCCCGCGTGGTACGTGGTGGTGTCGACCGCCAGGTAGCCGCGGCGGACGTGCCGTTCCAGGTCGGGGGCGAGGTCGGGCGGGGTGTCGTCGGCGACGACGAGGGTGACGAGTTCGCCGCCCGCCGAGAGCATGCGGTCCAGGACGGTGCGGGCGGTCTCGGCGAGGTCCGTGCCGATGACGGCGACGTCGCCCTCGATGAGGCCGAGGACGTCGCCGGCCTGGCAGACGCCGGCCGAGGTGAAGGACTGGCGTTCGGCGACGGCGAGTTCGGCGTAGCGGGTGGCTCCGGCGGCGGCGGTCATGGCGACGACGTCCTCGTCGAAGCGCCGGTCGGGTTCGTGGACGGCGAGGGCCGCGATGCCCTGGACGGCGGCGCGGGTCGGGATGAGGGCGACGCGGATGCCCTCGGCCCTGGCGCGTTCGGCGACGGCCGCGGCGGTCTGCCGCAGGTCGGTGTCGTTGGGGAGGAGGACGACCTCGCGCGCGTGGGCCCGCCTGATGGCGTCGAGGAGCTCGTCGCCGGCGGGCTGTTCGCCGGGGCGGGTCCGGACGGTGGTGGCGCCGGCCTCGGCGCAGAGTCCGGCGAGGCCTTCGCCGGGGACGACGGCGACGACGGCGCGCTGGGCGCGTTCGCCGCGTCCGGTGGCGGCCGCGGAGTCGGCCGCGAAGTGGGTGATGCGGATGCGGTGCGGCCGGCCGGCCTCGATGCCCGCCTCGACGGCGGCTCCGGCGTCGTCGACGTGCACGTGGACGTTCCAGAGTCCGTCGCCGCCGACGACGACCAGGGACTCCCCGAGGGCGTCGAGCCGCCCGCGGAGCAGTTCCACGGCGGTGTCGTCGGCTTCCAGGAGGTAGATCACCTCGTAGGCGGGCCCGCCGTCGGTGGCGCACTCCTCGTGCGGTTCGGGTGCGGCGGGGCGGCGGGGCGCCGTCGCCGGGTCGGGCGGGGTCTGCCCGGTCACGGTCTGGAGGAGGGCGCCGAGGACCGTCACGAGGCCCTGTCCGCCCGCGTCCACGACTCCGGCGCGTTCGAGGACGTCCAGTTGCCCCGAGGTGGCCGCCAGGGCGGTCCTGGCCCCCTCGTAGGCGTTCCTGGCCACGTCCACGAGGGTGCCGCCCGTGGCGCAGGCGCCGGCGGCGGCGGTCGCGACGGTGAGGATGGTGCCTTCCACGGGGTGGGCGACGGCCCGGCGGGCCGAGGTCGCGGCCTCGGCGAGGGCGCGGGCGAGGTGATCGCCGTCACATCCGTCGGCGAGGACGCCGGCCATGCCGCGCAGGAGCTGGGAGAGGATGGTCCCGGAGTTCCCGCGGGCGCCGAGCAGGGCGCCGTGGGCCATGGCCCGTACGGTCTCGGCGGTGTCGGGCGCGGAGGCGGCGAAGACCTCTTCGACGGCCTGGTGGGCGGCTTCCGCCGTCAGGTACAGGTTGGTGCCGGTGTCCCCGTCGGCGACCGGGTAGACGTTGATCGCGTCGATGTCCTCGCGCTCCCGGCCGAGGGCGTCCAGCGTCCGCGCGCACCAGGTCCGGAGCGCCTCCGCGTCGAGCTCGACGAGCTCCTCGAAAGGCTGAAGGGCTCGCGACAACGGGGGTCCTCCTTCTGCGGTGAGCTCACCGCAGGGTAGACCCGGGGTGTCCGGGTCGTGACCTGGGCCCGGGGCGAGGTCGGCGGAGACCATGGTAGTTTCGTTCCACCGAGGCAGGCGTTGTATGCTGCTTCGGTTGCCCGGTCCACACCGGGCCGTTCCCCGGCAAGCCACTTCAGACTCCTGATTCCGGTGCGCCGGATTTCACCGTAATTCTGAAGTCTTTGGAGTGACCCGTGGCTGCCAACTGCGACGTCTGCGGCAAGGGGCCGGGCTTCGGCAACAACATTTCGCACTCGCACCGCCGTACGTCCCGTCGCTGGAACCCGAACATCCAGCGCGTGCGTGCCGTGGTCGGTCGGACGCCGAAGCGGCTCAACGTCTGCACCTCGTGCATCAAGGCCGGCAAGGTCTCGCGCTAATTGCGACGTTCTGTCGTAGCGCAGCCCCTGCGGTTGCCTTGAAAGGCCGGTTCACCTAGGTGAACCGGCCTTTTGCCATGCCCGGAGAACCCTGCCCGCCGCCGGGGCCCGTCCGGCGGATCAGGGCCGGACGGGCCTAATCGCGGAAGCGCCAGCCGTGGTCGACCGGGCCGATGCCCTCGCCCAGGGCGAATCCGGCGGCGATGGCCCCCGTCACGTACTCCTTGGCCCCCCGTACCGCCTCCGGTACGGGCAGGCCCTTGGCGAGCCCCGAGGCGACGGCCGAGGCCAGGGTGCAGCCCGTGCCGTGGGTGTGCCGGTTGTCGTGGCGCGGGGCGCGCAGCCAGTGCTCCTCGGAGCCGTCCGTGAGCAGGTCGACGGCGTCCCCGCCGGAGGGCAGGTGCCCGCCCTTGATGAGGGCCCAGCGCGGCCCGTACGACAGGACGGCCCCGGCGGCCGCCCTCATGTCGCCCTCGTCCACGACGTGCACGCCTGTGAGCTGTGCCACCTCGTCCAGGTTGGGGGTGGCGACGGTCGCGCGGGGCAGCAGCTTCGTACGGACGGAGTCGAGGGCGGCCTCGGCGAGGAGGGAGTCTCCGTGCTTGGAGACCCCGACCGGGTCGACGACGACGGGGGCGCCGGTGTCCGCGAGCAGTTCGGCGACGGTCTCCACGAGCGCGGCGGAGGCCAGCATGCCGGTCTTCACGGCCTGGACGCCGATGTCGTCGACCACGGCCCGGTACTGGGCGCGTACGGCGTCCACGGGCAGCTCCCAGACGCCCTGGACGCCCCGCGAGTTCTGGGCGGTGACGGCGGTGAGCACGCTCATGCCGTGGACGCCCAGGGCGAGCATCGTCTTCAGGTCGGCCTGGATGCCGGCGCCGCCGCCGGAGTCGGATCCGGCGACGGTCAGCACGAGGGGAGGCCCGGAGGTCACTCCGTCTCCCCGAAGTGGTCCCAGCCGCCCACGCTGTGCCAGGGCGCCCCGTCGACGGTGACCTGCGGCAGCGCCGAGGGGTTGAGGACCTCGCCGATGACCTTCCAGCGGGCGGGGAGCTTCACGTCGGGCGGGAAGGTGGCCACGATGGCGTGGTCCTCTCCCCCGGTGAGCACCCACTGCATGGGGTCGACGCCGACGGCCTGGCCGATGTCGTTCATCTGGGTGGGGATGTCGATGAGTCCGGAGCGCAGGTCGATGCGGACCTTGCTGGCCTCGGCGATGTGGCCGAGGTCGGCGATGAGGCCGTCGCTGACGTCGCACATGGCGGTGGCGCCGAGCCCGGCGGCCGCGGGGCCCGCGTGGTACGGCGGCTCGGGCCTGCGGTGGGCCTCGACGAAGGCGCGCGGGGACCGGAAGCCGCGGGACAGGACCGCGTATCCGGCGGCGGACCAGCCGAGCCAGCCGGTGTAGGCGACGACGTCGCCGGGCTGGGCGCCGCCCCGGGTGACCGGGTCGTGGTTGCGCAGATCGCCGAGGGCGGTGATGGAGACCATGATCGTGTCGCCGCGGACGACGTCGCCGCCGACCACCGCCGCGCCCGCGACCTGACATTCATCGCGGAGTCCGTCCATGAGTTCGGTGGCCCAGGTGACGGGGAGTTCGGCGGGTACGACGAGGCCGAGGAGGAGCGCCGTGGGGACCGCGCCCATGGCCGCGATGTCGGCGAGGTTCTGCGCGGCGGCCTTGCGGCCGACGTCGTACGCCGTCGACCAGTCGCGGCGGAAGTGACGTCCTTCGAGGAGGATGTCCGTGCTGGCCACCACCCGCCGGTCGGGGGCGGAGACGACCGCTGCGTCGTCACCGGGCCCGATCCGCACCGCGGGGGTGGAGGTGAGCCGGGACGTGAGCTCCCTGATGAGCCCGAACTCGCCCAGCTCTCCGACTGTGCCCTTCACCGCGTCTCACCTCGTGTCTTCGTGCCGGCCGGCGGGCGGGGGCGCGTCTGGGCGCGCCGCGGGTCGCGGGCCGTCACCGTGCTGGGTACCGTCAAGTAGACCGTCAACTTCTGTGCTGCGTACGCCACACCCCGGGTGCCCCGGGACGCGCGGGTCTCCCCGCGGCCCGCGGCGACGCGGTACCGTGGCGTCCCTTTCTCCCACAAGATCCTCGTGGTCGCCCTGGAGGTTCCGTGGTTCAGGCGTACATCCTCATCCAGACCGAGGTGGGCAAGGCGTCGACCGTCGCCGACACCATCTCCAAGATCCCGGGGGTGCTCCAGGCGGAAGACGTGACCGGTCCGTACGACGTCATCGTCCGCGCACAGGCGGACACGGTGGACGAGCTCGGCCGCATGGTGGTCGCCAAGGTCCAGCAAGTGGAAGGCATCACGCGCACGCTCACCTGCCCGGTCGTTCATCTGTAGCCCCCGTCTACCCTTGGCCGGTGATGTCTGCCCACCGGCCTTTCGGCCTGCCCGCCGCCGTGTCGGCCGCTGTCCTGCTGCTGGCCGTCGCCGGCTGCTCCTCGACGGGCGCCGCGGCGTCCGTCGAGGTTCCCAGCCCCCCGGTGGAGGAGGCCGCCTTCTGCCAGGCTTTGGCGAAGGAGCTTCCCGACACCGTGGCGGGGCTGGAACGGAGTGATCCGGAGCCCGGCTCCGAGCTGACCGCCGGGTGGGGTGACGGTGCGATCGTACTGCGCTGCGGGGTCCCCCGGCCCGAAAAGATGAGCGATCCGAAGGCGCAGGGCGTCTCCGTGAACGGCGTGCGCTGGATGCTGGAGCCCACGGACGGCGGCCCCCGCCTCACCACCGTGTACCGGAAGACCTACGTCGAGGTCGGCCTCGACGAGCGGTACGCGCACGACATCGGGCCGCTCGTGGATCTCGCCGCCCCCGTGGCGAGGACCGTCCCCTGCGGCCTGGACCCGGAGTGCGGCTAGCCGCACTCCGGACCGGGTGTTCCGCCGTGCCTAGCGCAGGCCGGTGGAGCGGTTCAGCGCCGCCTGGATGAGGCGGTCGACGAGCTCCGGGTAGCCGACGCCGCTCTCCTGCCACATGCGCGGGTACATGGAGATCGGCGTGAAGCCCGGCATGGTGTTGATCTCGTTGATGACGAACTCGCCGTCCTCGGTGAGGAAGAAGTCGGCGCGGACCAGGCCCTCGCAGGAGACGGCCTCGTAGGCCGCGACGGCCAGGCGCTGGACCTCGGCGGTGGCCTCGTCCCCGATCGGGGCGGGCACGATGCCGGAGGCCGAGTCGATGTACTTGGCCTCGAAGTCGTAGAAGTCGTGGTTCGTGACGGGCGGGATCTCGGCCGGCACGCTGGCGCGCGGGCCGTCCTCGAACTCCAGGACGCCGCACTCGATCTCGCGGCCGCGCAGCAGCGACTCGACGAGGATCTTGGGGTCGTGGCGGCGGGCCTCCTCGATGGCCTCGTCCAGGCCGGAGAGGTCGTCGACCTTGGTGATGCCCATGGACGAGCCGCCGCGGGCCGGCTTCACGAAGAGCGGCCAGCCGTGCTCGGCGGCGAACTCGACGATCTTCTTGCGGGCGGCGGCGGGGCTCTGCTCCCACTCGCGCGGCCGGATGACCTCGTACGGGCCGACCGGGAGGCCGAAGGAGACGAAGACCCGCTTCATGTACTCCTTGTCCTGGCCGACGGCGGAGGCGAGGACGCCCGCGCCGACGTAGGGGACCCCGGAGAGCTCCAGGAGGCCCTGGAGGGTGCCGTCCTCGCCGTAGGGGCCGTGGAGCATGGGGAAGACCACGTCGACCTCGCCGAGGGCCTTCGGCACGGCGCCGGGCTCGGTGAGGACGACCTCGCGGTTGGCGGGGTCGACGGAGAGGACGACGCCGCCCTCCTCGGACTCGGCCAGGTCGGCGACGTTCGGCAGGGCGCGGTCGGCGATGGCCATGCGCTCGGGGGCGTCGGCGGTGAGCGCCCAGCGCCCGTCCGTCGTGATGCCGATGGGCAGCACGTCGTACTTGTCCCGGTCGATGGCGCTCAGGACGGCGCCCGCCGTGACGACGGAGATGGCGTGCTCGGAGCTGCGTCCGCCGAAGACGACGGCCACGCGCGGCTTGCGGGGGCTCTGGGTGTTCTCGCTCATATCGCGATGAGCGTACCCTGCGACTCCCGAACTCCTGAGCGCCCCGCTGCCGCCTCGCGCGTACGGCGCAGCGGGGGCGACACCGGCCCGGTGGGGTTCAGCGGCGCTCGGGCTTGGCCGAGCGCGACATGAGCTCCTTGAGCGCGACGATCGGCGGCTTGCCGTCGTGGACGATCGAGACGACGGTCTCGGTGATCGGCATGTCGACGCCGTGGCGGCGGCCCAGATCGAGCACGGACTCGCAGGACTTGACGCCCTCGGCGGTCTGCTTGGTGGCCGCGATGGTCTCCTGGAGGGTCATCCCGCGGCCGAGGTTGGTGCCGAAGGTGTTGTTCCGGGAGAGCGGCGACGAGCAGGTGGCGACCAGGTCGCCGAGGCCGGCGAGGCCGGAGAAGGTGAGCGGGTCGGCGCCCATGGCGAGGCCGAGGCGGGTGGTCTCGGCGAGGCCGCGGGTGATGAGCGTGGCCTTGGAGTTGTCGCCGAGGCCCATGCCGTTGGCGATGCCGACGGCGAGGCCGATGACGTTCTTCACGGCGCCGCCGAGCTCGCAGCCCACCACGTCGGTGTTGGTGTACGGGCGGAAGTACGGGGTCATGCAGGCGGTCTGGAGGCGCTGGGCGACGGTCTCGTCGACGCAGGCGACGACGGCGGCGGCGGGCTGCCGGGCGGCGATCTCCTTGGCCAGGTTGGGGCCGGTGAGGACGGCCACGCGCTCGGCGGGCACGTCGGCGACCTCGGTGATGACCTCGCTCATGCGCTTCGCGGTGCCGAGTTCGACGCCCTTCATGAGGGAGACGAGGACGGTGTCCGGGGCGAGCAGCGGCTTCCAGGCGGCGAGGTTGCCGCGCAGGGTCTGGGAGGGGACGACGAGGACGGTGAAGTCGGCGCCGTGGGCGGCCTCGGCCGGGTCCGCGGTGGCCGTGATCGTCCCCGGGAGTTCGACGCCCGGCAGGTAGTCGGGGTTGGTCCGGGTGGCGTTGATCTCCTTGGCGAGTTCGGCGCGGCGGCCCCAGAGGCTCACCTCGCATCCCGCGTCGGCGAGCACCATGGCGAAGGCGGTGCCCCAGGATCCGTTGCCGAAGACGGCTGCCTTGGTCACTTGGTGCGCTCCTCGGCGGCCTTGCGCCGCTGTTCCAGGCGGGCCTTGCGGTGGTCGTACGGTTCGGCGGGCGCCTTCTCGCCGCGGACCTCCTCCAGGAGGGCGGTGATGGCGGCCATGATGGTCTCGGTGGCCTCGCGGAGTACCTCGGGCGTCGGCTCCAGGCCGTGGAAGCGGGAGAGGTCGACGGGCGGACCGGCCTGCACGATCAGCGTCTTGCGGGGGAACAGGCTGAGCTTGTTCTCCTTGGCGTACGGCGGCATCGCGAGGTTGGCTCCCCACTGGGCCACCGGGATCACGGGGGCCTGGGTGAGCAGGGCGACGCGGGCGGCGCCGGTCTTGCCCGCCATGGGCCACATGTCGGGGTCGCGGGTGAGGGTGCCCTCGGGGTAGAAGGCGACGCACTCGCCGCGCTCGATGGCGTCGACGGCGGCGCGGAAGGCGTCCAGCGCGTTGGTGGTCTCGCGGTAGACCGGGATCTGCCCGGTGCCGCGCAGCATCATGCCGACGAAGGGGGCCTTGAAGAGGCCCGCCTTGGCCAGGAGGCGCGGGACACGGCCGGTGTTGTACTGGTAATGCGCGTACGACAGCGGGTCCAGGTAGGAGTTGTGGTTGACCGCGGTGATGAATCCGCCGTCGGCCGGGATGTGCTCCATGCCGCGCCAGTCCCGCTTGAACAGAACCACCAGGGGGGGTTTGGCGATGACCGCCGCGAGGCGGTACCAGAAGCCGATTCTGCGGCGGGGCACTCGGACACCTTTCTCCGGGACTGGCTGGCAGGGGGTCAAGTGTCGCCCCGTGCTCCTGGTCTGTCGAGTGACACCGTACGCCCCGGGGCCCCCGGCGGACCGCGTGGGCGGGACAGAATGGGCTCCGATGAACACGGATACGGACGACGACTGGTCGCTGGTCGTACCCCTGAAGCCCCTTGCCCTGGCGAAGAGCAGACTGGCAGCGGCGGCGGGAGCCCGGTTACGCCCCCGGCTCGCGCTGGCGTTCGCCGAGGACACCGTGGACGCGGTGCTGAACTGCGCGCGCGTACGGGATGTGGTGGTCGTCACGGACGATCCCGCGGCCGGTGCGGCGCTGGCGGCGCTGGGCGCGCGGGTCGTGCCGGACCTTCCGGCGGAGGGGCTCAACGCGGCGCTCGCGCACGGGGTCCGTGCGGTACGGGCGGGGCGGCCGCACGCGCGGGTGGCCGCGCTCAACGCGGACCTGCCGGCGCTGCGGCCCGCGGAGCTGACCCGGGTCCTGGACGCGGCCCTGAATTTTCCGAGGGCATTTCTCGCGGATGCCGCCGAAATAGGTACGACATTCCTCTCGGCGGGTCCGGGGGTGGAATTGGAACCGGCATTCGGGGGCGCGTCGAGGCTGCGGCATTTGTCGTCGGGAGCGGTGGAAATCCGGCTCGCAGGGGTGGATTCCGTACGCCGGGACGTGGACACCGGGGCCGATCTGGAGGAGGCCAGGGCGCTGGGGCTCGGCCCGCGGACGGCCGCCCGGTGGCTGCCGGTGGCCGGATAGGCTGCGGACCATGCAGGCGACCGCGTTCACGTACGACCCCGAGACCCGCAGCGGCAGTGTGCTGCTCGACGACGGCACCCCCGTGGAGTTCGGGGCGGCGGCCTTCGAGGCGGGCGGGCTGCTGCTGCTGCGGCCGGGCCAGCGGGTGCGGATCGAGACGGAGCCCGGCACCTCGGGTGCGGGCTCGCGGATCACGCTGGTGACCCTGCAGACCTTCTGACCGGCCTTTCGCGCGTCCCGGAGACGCGCCGACGCGCCGCGGGCCGGGCTCCCTGAGGAGAGCCCGGCCCGGCAGATGTGTACCGCACGTCCTTACTTCTTGGCGGCGGCCTTCTTGGCGGTCGTCTTGCGCGCCGTCGTCTTCTTGGCGGGCGCCTTCGTCGCCGTGGCCTTCTTGGCCGCCGGCGCGGTCTTCTTCGCCGCGGCCTTGGTGACCTTCTTGGCGGCGGCCGTGGTGGCCTTCTTGGCGGGGGTCGCCTTCTTCGCGGCGGCCGTGGTGGCGGTCTTCTTCGCCGGCGTCGCCTTCTTCGCGGCGGCCGTGGTGGTCTTCTTCGCCGGCGTCGCCTTCTTCGCGGCGGCCGTCGTCGTGGTCTTCTTCGCCGGCATCGCCTTCTTCGCGGCGGCCTTCTTGGCGGTGGTGGCCTTCTTCGCGGCGGCCTTCTTCACCGTCGCGGAGGCGCCACCGGTGAGGCTGCCCTTGGGGGCCTTCTTGACGGAGACCTCGCCTCCCTTGGGGAGCTTCTTCGAGCCGCTGACCAGGTCCTTGAAGCCCTGACCTGCACGGAAGCGCGGGACCGAGGTCTTCTTGACCCGCACGCGCTCACCCGTCTGGGGGTTGCGGGCGTAGCGGGCCGGACGGTCGACCTTCTCGAACGAGCCGAAGCCCGTGACCGAGACCCGGTCGCCGGCGACCACGGCACGCACGATGGCGTCGAGCACGTGGTCGACGGCTTCGGCGGCCTGCTGGCGACCGCCCATCTTGTCGGCAATCACTTCTACGAGCTGCGCCTTGTTCACGTCTTCCCCTTCGGAGACATTGCCAGAACGAAAGTGTTCAAGCTTTTTCGCACGTTAGGCATGTATATACCGCAAATCAAACACGAAACGGGCTAATCACCCTAGTGCCGCAACGTGGAACAGCCGCTGCGGAGTTCCTGGTGTCAGTCGTCCTCTGGGAATCGGCCCTCGTCGAGGTCCTTCATCAACCGGTCCAGACGCGTTGCCGCGTCCTTGAGATCGTGCTTCGCCGCGGCCGTCACGACCAGCAGCTTCCGGGACAGCGCCATCCTTACGCCCTCCGGGACTTGCAGTGAGCGCACCCTTGTGTGCGCTTCCTTCAATCGGGCGGCGACTGCCTCGTAGAGCTCGAGTTGGCTGTCGCGTTCCATGCACCGATTGTGCCATCTAGGGCGAGTTGTCGCCCGACAGGGTCCCAACAAGCGACTGCGCCCCCCACCTTGAGGTGGGGGGCGCAGTCTTGGAAAAGCGCTGCTCAGACCGTAATTGTACGGGGCTTGTAGGACGGCCTGGCCGCCTCGTAGGCCGCGATGTCGGCTTCGTTCTGAAGGGTGAGGCTGATGTCGTCGAGGCCGTTCAGCAGACGCCAGCGGGCGTTCTCGTCGAGCTCGAAGTCGGCGTCGATCCCGGCGGCGAGGACCTTGCGGCGCTCCAGGTCGACGGTGATCTCGGCGGTCGGGTCGGCCTCGGTCAGCTCCCAGAGCGCGTCCACCGTCTCCTGCGGCAGGACGACGGTCAGCAGGCCGTTCTTCAGCGAGTTGCCGCGGAAGATGTCGGCGAAGCGGGAGGAGACGACCGCCTGGAAGCCGTAGTTCTGGAGCGCCCAGACGGCGTGCTCGCGGGACGAGCCGGTGCCGAAGTCGGGGCCGGCGACCAGGACCGTCGCGCCCTGGCGCTCGGGGCGGTTGAGGACGAACTCGGAGTCCTTGCGCCAGGCCTCGAAGAGGCCGTCCTCGAAGCCGTCGCGGGTGACCTTCTTCAGCCAGTGCGCCGGGATGATCTGGTCGGTGTCGACGTTGCTGCGGCGCAGCGGGACGGCCCGGCCGGTGTGCGTGGTGAAAGCTTCCATGGTTCCTCAGACCCCCGCGGTGGTGGCGACGTCGGACAGATCGGCCGGGGAGGCCAGGTGGCCCAGGACGGCGGTGGCGGCGGCGACCTGGGGAGAGACCAGGTGGGTCCGGCCGCCCTTGCCCTGCCGGCCCTCGAAGTTGCGGTTGGAGGTGGACGCGGAGCGCTCACCGGGCGCCAGTTGGTCGGGGTTCATGCCCAGGCACATCGAGCAGCCCGCGTGCCGCCATTCGGCGCCGGCCTCCTTGAAGACCTTGTCCAGGCCCTCCTCGACGGCCTGCAGGGCGACCCGGACCGAGCCGGGGACGACCAGCATGCGGACGCCGTCGGCGACCTGGCGGCCCTCCAGCAGCGAGGCCGCGTTGCGCAGGTCCTCGATGCGGCCGTTGGTGCAGGAGCCTACGAAGACGGTGTCGACCTTGATGTCGCGCAGCGGCTGTCCGGCGGTCAACCCCATGTACTCCAGGGCCTTTTCGGCGGCCAGGCGCTCCGAAGCGTCCTCGTACGAAGCCGGGTCGGGGACGTTCGCCGAAAGCGGCGCGCCCTGGCCCGGGTTGGTGCCCCAGGTGACGAACGGCGCCAGGGAGGCGGCGTCGATGACGACCTCGGCGTCGAAGACCGCGTCCTCGTCGGACTTCAGGGTCTTCCAGTACGCGACGGCGGCGTCCCAGTCCTCGCCCTCGGGGGCGTGGGCGCGGCCCTCCAGGTAGGCGAAGGTGGTCTCGTCGGGGGCGATCATGCCCGCGCGGGCGCCGGCCTCGATCGACATGTTGCAGATGGTCATCCGGGCCTCCATCGAGAGCTTCTCGATGGCGGAGCCGCGGTACTCCAGGATGTAGCCCTGGCCGCCGCCGGTGCCGATCTTGGCGATGATCGCCAGGATCAGGTCCTTGGCGGTGACGTCCTCGGGCAGTTCGCCGTCGACCGTGATGGCCATGGTCTTCGGACGGGCCAGCGGCAGCGTCTGGGTGGCGAGCACGTGCTCCACCTGGCTGGTGCCGATGCCGAAGGCCAGCGCGCCGAAGGCGCCGTGCGTGGAGGTGTGCGAGTCGCCGCAGACGACGGTGGTGCCGGGCTGGGTCAGGCCCAGCTGCGGCCCCACGACGTGGACGACGCCCTGCTCGACGTCGCCCAGCGGGTGCAGCCGGACGCCGAACTCGGCACAGTTCTTCCGGAGGGTCTCCAGCTGCGCGCGGGAGACCGGGTCGGCGATCGGCTTGTCGATGTCGAGGGTCGGAGTGTTGTGGTCCTCGGTGGCGATGGTGAGGTCGAGGCGCCGCACCTGCCGGCCGTTCTGGCGCAGGCCGTCGAAGGCCTGGGGGCTGGTCACCTCGTGCAGCAGGTGCAGATCGATGAAGAGGAGGTCGGGCTCGCCCTCGGCGCGCCGGACGACATGGTCGTCCCAGACCTTCTCCGCGAGTGTCCTACCCATCGCTTTCCCTCCGGCCGACGTCTACGCCGGCACAACTAGAGACCCGTTTCGCGGGCCGTTGTGCGGCCGCATCACCAGAGTGCCAAGGTCCTCGGAAAATTGAACTTGCGTTTCACAGAGTGAGACGCGAATATCGTTGCATGGACAACTCTAGCGGCGTAGGCGTTCTCGACAAGGCAGCCCTTGTCCTGAGCGCCCTGGAGTCCGGTCCGGCCACCCTCGCAGGACTGGTCGCGGCGACGGGACTCGCACGACCCACGGCACACCGACTGGCCGTGGCATTGGAGCACCACCGGATGGTGGCGCGTGACATGCAGGGCCGGTTCATCCTCGGACCGCGCCTCTCGGAGCTCGCGGCCGCGGCCGGCGAGGACCGCCTGCTCGCGACCGCCGGCCCCGTGCTGACGCATCTGCGCGACGTCACCGGCGAAAGCGCCCAGCTCTACCGCCGGCAGGGTGACATGCGCATCTGCGTGGCGGCGGCCGAGCGGCTCTCGGGCCTGCGGGACACCGTGCCGGTCGGCTCGACGCTGACCATGAAGGCCGGCTCCTCGGCGCAGATCCTGATGGCCTGGGAGGAGCCCGAGCGGCTGCACCGCGGCCTCCAGGGCGCCCGCTTCACCGCGACGGCCCTGTCGGGCGTACGGCGCCGCGGCTGGGCCCAGTCGATCGGCGAGCGGGAGCCGGGCGTCGCGTCCGTCTCCGCGCCCGTACGGGGCCCCTCGAACCGCGTGGTGGCCGCCGTGTCGGTCTCGGGTCCCATCGAGCGCCTGACGCGCCACCCGGGCCGTATGCACGCCCAGGCGGTCATCGACGCCGCCGCCCGTCTCTCCGAGGCGCTCCGCCGCAACGGCTGACCTGCTCCGTCCCTCTGTTCGTCCCGGCCCACCGCTTCAACGCCGCAGCGGTGGGCCGGAGTTGTGTCCGCGTGCGGTCGGGGTTCCGCGTACGGCACCGAACAGCGAAGAAGCCCTCCCCCGAAGGGAAGGGCTTCCTCGATTTGTACCCCCGACCGGATTCGAACCGGCGCTACCGCCTTGAGAGGGCGGCGTGCTAGGCCGCTACACAACGGGGGCCTCGCGGATCAGATCCGCTGTTGCAGATGAGCTCTGCGAGCTGGCCTACCTGGACTCGAACCAAGACTAACGGAACCAGAAACCGTCGTGCTGCCAATTACACCATAGGCCATGGTGGTTGCACCGTACCCCCGACCGGATTCGAACCGGCGCTACCGCCTTGAGAGGGCGGCGTGCTAGGCCGCTACACAACGGGGGCCCTAGCGATCCCACCCGGCATGCGCCGGGTGATGTCACCGCGAATGCACCGGGAGCTACCCAGGTGATCCGCAGGATGGATCTGTACCCCCGACCGGATTCGAACCGGCGCTACCGCCTTGAGAGGGCGGCGTGCTAGGCCGCTACACAACGGGGGCTTTGTGGATGCCATCCACAGGTTGCAGATAAAGCTCTGCGAGCTGGCCTACCTGGACTCGAACCAAGACTAACGGAACCAGAAACCGTCGTGCTGCCAATTACACCATAGGCCACCGTGACAACGTCCCCCACCAGGGAGGATCTTGCTCGGCTTGCGCTTTCCGGGTTCTTGCCTTTCGGCTTGTTCCCCTCGGCGCAGAAAGAACATTACCCGAAGGTGGACGGTGCTCCAAAACGGGTATGCCCGCCCAGCAGGCCGGGGAGCTGATGGAGGCCCGTGATCCGGTTCAGCTCGGGGCGGCCGCCGGTGCCCGCGCGGTCCAGCCAGATGCCCAGGAGCCCCGCCTCCACGGCACCGCGCGCGTCGATGTCCGGCTGGTCCCCGACGTACGCCACCTGGTGCGGGGGCAGGTCAAGGGCGGCGCAGGCGGCGTGGAAGGCCTCCGGGGCCGGCTTGGCGACACCGAGCTCGGCGGCGCACAGGACGGCCTCGAAACGGTCGCGCACGCCCAGGACCCGGAGCTTGCGCTCCTGGTTGTGGATGCTGGCGTTCGACAGGATCCCGTGACGGTAGTCACGGGCCAGCAGGTCGAGCACGGGCACCGCGTCGGGGAAGAGCTCCCAGGCGGCCTCGTACCGCGCCACGTACCGCTCGAACCAGTCGTCGGCCTCGGCGGCGGTCAGCGGCTGCCCCAGGAAGTCCCGGACGCGCTCCCTGCGCTGGTCCTGGAAGTCGACCCCGCCGGCCTCGAAGCGGCGCCAGTGGAGCGCGGTCAGCTCCCGCCAACGACGGAGGGCCTGGTCGACGGAGTCGTATCCGTCCACCAGGCCCTCGGCCGTCAGGTGCTCGCTCATGCCGACGCGGTCGGCGCGGGCGTAGTCGAAGATCGTGTCGTCGACGTCCCAGAGGACCGCGCGGATGGTCATGGAACGACCGTAGCGCGCGGCCCCTACGCCCGGGCCCCGACGGCGGAATCCCTTACGCGGCGAGCTTCGCCAGCGCCGCGTCGATGCGGGTCAGGGTCCGCTCCTTGCCCAGGATCTCCAGGGACTCGAAGAGGGGCAGGCCGACCGTGCGGCCGGTGACCGCGACGCGGACCGGGGCCTGGGCCTTGCCGAGCTTGAGGCCGTGGGCCTCGCCGGCGGTCAGGACCGCGTTCTTCAGCGACTCGGGGTCGCTCCAGTCGGCGTCCACGAGCTTCTCGCGGGCCGTGGTGAGCAGCGCGGCCGGCTCGCCCTTCATCGCCTTGTCCCACGAGGGCTGGTCGAAGACCGGCTCCGGGAGGAAGAGGAAGTCGACGTTGGCCGTGATGTCCGAAAGGACGGTGATGCGGGTCTGGGCGTGCGGCGCGATGGCCTCCCAGGCGGCGCGGTCGAAGTCCTCGGGCGCCCAGTCGGCGTGCGGGGCCCGCAGCCAGGGCTCGCAGGCCTCGGTGAAGGCCTTCACGTCCAGCATGCGGATGTGGTCGCCGTTGATCGACTCGGCCTTCTTGAGGTCGAAGCGCGCCGGGTTGGCGTTCACGTCGGCGATGTCGAACTTCGCGACCATGTCCTCGATCGAGAAGACGTCCTGGTCGGCGGAGAACGACCAGCCGAGGAGCGACAGGTAGTTCAGGAGGCCCTCGGGGAGGAAGCCGCGCTCCCGGTAGAGGTTGAGGGAGGCCTGCGGGTCGCGCTTGGAGAGCTTCTTGTTGCCCTCGCCCATGACGTACGGCAGGTGGCCGAACTGCGGGATCTCCTTGGCGACGCCCAGCTCGATCAGCGCCTTGTAGAGCGCGATCTGGCGCGGGGTGGAGGAGAGCAGGTCCTCGCCGCGCAGGACGTGGGTGATCTCCATCAGGGCGTCGTCGACCGGGTTCACCAGGGTGTACAGCGGGGCGCCGTTGGCGCGGACGATGCCGTAGTCGGTGACGTTCTCCGGCTGGACGGTGATCTCGCCGCGGACCAGGTCGGTGAAGGTGGTCGCCTCGTCCGGCATCCGGAAGCGGACGATGTGGCTGCGGCCCTCGGCCTCGTAGGCCTGCTTCTGCTCGTCGGTGAGGTCGCGGCAGTGGCCGTCGTAGCCGGAGGCGCGGCCGGCGGCGCGGGCGGCCTCGCGGCGCTCGTCGAGCTCCTCGGCGGTGCAGTAGCAGGGGTACGCGTAGCCGCCGGCGAGCAGCTTGTCGGCGACGTCCTTGTAGATGTCCATCCGCTGCGACTGGCGGTACGGCGCGTGCGGGCCGCCGATCTCGGGGCCCTCGTCCCAGGTGAATCCGAGCCAGCGCATCGAGTCGAGCAGCTGCTGGTACGACTCCTCCGAGTCGCGCGCGGCGTCGGTGTCCTCGATGCGGAAGACGAACGTGCCCTCGTTGTGCCGGGCGAAGGCCCAGTTGAAGAGGGCGGTGCGGACCAGGCCCACGTGGGGGTTGCCGGTCGGCGAGGGACAGAAACGGACGCGGATGTTCGCGTTAGCCACGCTTGATCACCTTATTGGTGAGAGTGCCGATGCCTTCGATGGTGACGGCGACCTCGTCGCCGACGTTGAGGGGGCCGACCCCGGCGGGGGTGCCGGTGAGGATGACGTCGCCGGGGAGCAGCGTCATGGCCTCGGTGATGTGGACGACCAGGTCCTCGATGGAGCGGATCATGTCGCTCGTACGACCCAGCTGGCGCTGTTCGCCGTTGACCGTGGCCTGGATGGCCAGGTCGCTCGGGTCGAGGTCGGTCTCCACCCAGGGGCCCAGGGGGCAGGAGGTGTCGAAGCCCTTGGCGCGGGCCCACTGCTTCTCGCGCTGCTGGGCGTCGCGGGCGGTGACGTCGTTGGCGCAGGTGTAGCCGAAGACGACGTCCTTCACGCGCTCGCGGGGCACCTCACGGCACATGCGGCCGATGACCACGGCCAGTTCGGCCTCGTGGTGCAGCTCGTTGGAGAAGGAGGGGTACTCGATGGCGTCGCCGGAGCCGATCACCGAGGTGGTGGGCTTGAAGAAGGCGACGGGGACGTCGGGGACCTCGTTGCCGAGTTCGGCGGCGTGCTCGGCGTAGTTGCGGCCGATGGCCACGACCTTGTTGGGGAGCACGGGCGGCAGGAGCCGTACCTTGCTCAGCGGGACCTTGGTGCCGCTGAGCTCGAAGTCGGTGTACGGGATGCCCTTGATGATGTCGAGGACGAGGCCGCCGGACTCGACGGTTCCCTCGCCCTCGACGGCGCCGAAGGCCACATTGCCGTCGATGGAGAATCTGGCGATGCGCACGAGTGCTGTCGCCCCTCACTTGGTACTGGCTGGAGTCTGACGCTCCAGGCTAACGCGGCGCGGGGGCGGCCGACCGGCGATATCACCGGGGCGGATGAGGCGGGCGGGGGCCGGTCGGGTCAGCGGGAGGCGCTGGCGTACGGCTGCGGCTCGTAGGGGGCCGGGGCCTGCATCAGGACGGTGCGGCGCGGGTTGGCCGTGTTGCCCGGCAGTTCCGCCGCGTACTCCGGCTGGGCGCCCCGGCCGAGCTGTGCGGCGTCCGCGAGGTGGGCGAGGGTGGAGCGGCGCGGGTTGGCCGTGGTGCGGAGCGTCGTCGTGTTCATCGCGGTGATCAGCCCTTGTTCCGGGACGGGCGCCCGTGCGGGCGCGAAGGGGTGTAAAGCGTCAGGCTAAACATGCGATTCCCTTCGAATGCATGGCTGAGACATCGATTCGCGTGTGAGTTTGCTCACCCGTTGACGCACATTCCAGGCATTACGGACTGTTGCCGGTCACTACGGAAAGGGACATTCCGCCACTGAATGCTCTATTCCGCTCCTGATCATGCCGACTGGGACACACGAACACCGCAAACCATTCGAGGGCAAAAGTCCGAATCCTCCGTGATCATCTTCTACATGGGGTGACACTTCGTGCACAGGTTGTCATTCCCCTCACAGTGCGACACGCGGCCCTTGTTGGAGATCCGGCACTGTGCTGGAATTCCACGCACCGCCGCGGGTTCACAAGCCGGCGCGCAGAGGAGGCGCAACAGCGCCGGCCGAGTGGCGGGGAAGGGGGAACTGCGCCGGTCACCGATGACCACCTGGGGTACGCCACGTACCCCGACGACGCCGACACCGTCCGCTCCGTTCACCCGGAAGGACGCCTGGTCAAAAGGTTGCGACGCTAGTGCAGGGACGTTTCAAGAGGGATGGCTCGGGGTCTCCCCAGGCCCGCCAGAGCCGAGCGGAAGCTCAGGCGGAGCAGGAACCGCGCGCCGGGACCGACCGCGGTCCCTCGGCCCCGCACACCCCGAACCAGGGTCAGGGCCCGGCCGGCGAGGCCGGCGACGGCGGCGGCAGGCGCGCGGGCGGCAGGACGAGCGGCAAGGCCGCGCCCGCCGAACCGGCGGCCGCCCCCGCCAAGCCCCGTTCCGAGAACGAGGTCGGCCCGCGAATAGCGCTGCGCAACTGGCGCATCTCCACGCGCCTCGTCGCCCTCCTCACCCTTCCCGTGGTGGCGGCGACCACCCTGGGCGGCATCCGTATCAGCGAGTCGCTCCAGGACATGGAGCAGCTCGACCACATGCAGCTGCTCACCAAGCTGACCCGTGAGGCGACCGACCTCGCGCAGGCGCTGCAGTCCGAGCGCGACCTGTCCGCCGGTCCGCTGGCCAACGGCCGCCCGGTCAGCGACTACCAGGTCGCCAACCCGCGCCGGAAGACGGACCGCGAGTACAAGGCCTTCCTCGACGCCACCGAGGACATCCCGACCACCGAGGGCGACGAGGCGCTGCGGAGCATCCGCCAGAACGTCAGCCAGATCGCCTCCCAGGTCATCCAGCTCAACACCATCCGCGGCAACGCCTACGAGAAGGGCGTCGCCCACTCGGTGACGGTCGAGGCGTACAGCCGTCTCATCCGCTCGCTGCTCAGCCTGTCCCAGGACATGGCGCAGGCGACCAGCAACCCGGAGATGATCAAGCGGACCCGCGCGCTCGCCGCGTTCTCGTCCGCCAAGGAGTACGCCTCCATCCAGCAGGCGATCATCGCCGCCGCGCTCCCGCCGAACGACAAGACCCCGGGCCGCATCCAGCAGGGTGACCGCCTGTACGCCGACGCCGCGCTCAACAGTGAGGGCGTCGAGTTCAAGTCGTTCCAGGCGATCTACGAGTCGACCGGTGGCGACGCCGCCGAGCGGACCGCGTCCCTGACCGGTGCCAACCCGTCGATCGTCGCCGCCGACAAGTACGCCGAGCGCGTGCTGAACGCGGACGACGCCATGCCGGGCGGCACCCGCCGCGGTCACCTGAACTTCACCGACGAGTACGGCATCAAGATCAACGCCATGAACGTCATCGAGGACGGCCTCCTCGGCGACATGGAGACGATGGCCCGTGAGCTGCGCCAGGAGTCGCAGCGCGAGGCCATCATCAACGGTGCGCTGATCCTGCTCGTCCTCGGCGTCTCGCTCATCGGCGCCTTCGTCGTGGCCCGGTCCATGATCCGCTCGCTGCGCCGCCTCCAGGACACCGCGACCAAGGTCGCCCAGGACCGTCTGCCCGAGCTCGTCAAGCAGCTCTCCGAGTCCGACCCGCAGGACGTCGACACCTCCGTCGAGTCCGTCGGTGTGCACTCCCGGGACGAGATCGGCCAGGTGGCCGCGGCCTTCGACGACGTGCACCGCGAGGCCGTCCGCCTCGCCGCCGAGCAGGCCCTCCTCCGGGGCAACGTCAACGCGATGTTCACCAACCTCTCGCGCCGTTCCCAGGGCCTCATCCAGCGTCAGCTGTCGCTCATCTCCGAACTGGAGTCGCGCGAGGCCGACCCGGACCAGCTCTCCTCGCTCTTCAAGCTCGACCACCTCGCGACCCGTATGCGCCGGAACGGCGAGAACCTCCTCGTCCTCGCCGGCGAGGAGCCGGGCCGCCGGTGGACCCGCCCGGTCCCGCTGGTCGACGTCCTCCGTGCCGCCGCCTCCGAGGTGGAGCAGTACGAGCGCATCGAACTGGCCGCGGTCCCGGCGACCGAGGTCGCCGGCCGGGTCGTCAACGACCTCGTGCACCTCCTCGCCGAGCTGCTCGAGAACGCCACCTCGTTCTCCTCGCCGCAGACGAAGGTCCGGGTCACCGGTCACGCGCTGCCCGACGGCCGCGTGCTCGTCGAGATCCACGACACCGGCATCGGCCTCTCCCCCGAGGACCTCGCCGCGATCAACGAGCGGCTCGCCTCGCCGCCCACCGTGGACGTCTCGGTCTCCCGCCGCATGGGTCTCTTCGTGGTCGGCCGCCTGTCCCTGCGACACGGCATCCGCATCCAGCTGCGCCCCTCGGACTCGGGCGGCACCACCGCGCTCGTCATGCTCCCGGTCGACGTCGCCCAGGGCGGCAAGAAGCCGATGCCCAAGCCGGGCGCGGGCGGCCAGGGCGCGATGCCGCAGGGTGCCTCCGCCCCCGGCGGCCGGCTCCCCGGCGGTCCCGGCGCGACCGGTGGCCCCGGCGGTGGACGTCCGGGCGGCGCCCCGTCGGCGGCGGCCGGACGGGTCGGTGCCGGTGCCGCGCGCGGTCAGGTCGGCACGAGCGGTCCCCGGGCCGCGCTGCCCGCCCGTGACGGTGCTCCGCAGGGCGCCCCGCAGTCGCGCACCCCGCAGCCGCAGAACGCGCAGTTCGACCAGACCGGTCAGCTGCCGCAGACGCCGCAGGCCCCGCAGAACCCGGACGCGCTGCGCCCGGGCCCCGGTGGCGGCGGTCTCATCGGCGGCGCGGCCAGCGCCATCCCGTCCCGTACGGACGTGTGGGGCAACCAGGGCAACCAGGGCAACCAGGGCGGCGGCCAGACCGGCCGACCGGCCGGCCCCGGCGCGCCGCAGCACGCCCCGCAGGGTCAGACCCCGCAGGGCGACCAGCCCGGCGGCTACGACTTCCCGCGCGCCGAGCTGCCGGGTGGCAACCCGCAGCCGCAGCGCCCGCAGGCCGCGAGCTGGGGCAACGACCCGGCGCAGCAGCCGGTGCGCCGCCCGCAGCAGGAGATGTCCCCGCTGGACGCCCCGCGCGGCCACGAGGACCCGGAGGCGGCCGGCCTGTTCGGCGCTCCGCAGGGTCCCGGCTCCACCGGCCAGTTCCCGGCCCCCGACTTCGGCGCCCCGCAGGCGGCTCCGCAGCAGGGTCGTCCCCTCCAGGGCCGTCCGGCGCCGCAGGGGTACCAGGGCGGTGTCCAGGACCCGGCGTCGACGGCGCAGTTCCCGCGCCCGGACTTCGGCGCCCCGCAGGGTCCCGGCTCCACCGGCCAGTTCCCGCGCCCGGACTTCGACGCGCCGCAGGGTCCCGGCTCCACCGGCCAGTTCCCGCGCCCGGACTTCGGCGCCCCGCAGACGGCTCCGCAGCAGGCCCCGCAGCAGGGCCGGCAGGCTCCGCAGGGGTACCAGGGCGGCCAGCAGCAGCAGTTCGGCCGGCAGCCCTTCGTACCGCAGGCCCAGCAGGCTCCGCAGCAGGCGCAGGCGCAGGCCCCGGCTCCGCGGCAGCGGACCGGCGGCGAGTCCGGGCCGCAGCAGCCGGCGCTCCAGCAGCCGCGCCGTCCGGAGGCACTGCCGCCGGCCGGTACCGGTGACGGTCGTACCCCGCTGTACGACACGCTGGAGACCAACTGGTTCCACCAGGACCAGGCCCAGCAGGCCCAGCAGCAGGCGCCGGCGGACGTGGCGCAGACGACGCAGACCCCGGTCGTCGCCCAGCCGTCCGCCCCGGCGCCCGCCGACGGCGGCCGGCAGAACGGCGCGGCCGCATGGCGGACCTCGCCCAACGACGAGCTGGTGCGCCAGGCCGAGCGGGTGCGCAAGCCCGCGGCCGGCGGCGTCACCACCTCCGGTCTTCCCCGGCGCGTGCCGAAGGCCAACCTCGTACCCGGGACCGCGCAGGAGCAGGCCCACACGGCCGGCCCTCAGGTCTCGCGTGCACCCGACGACGTCCGCGGCCGGCTGAGGCGGCGCAGAATCTGAACTGGTTGATCACCAACTTCGTGGACAACACCCCCGGGGTGTCGCACACGGTGGTGGTCTCCGCCGACGGACTCCTGCTGGCCATGTCCGAAGGATTCCCCCGCGACCGCGCCGACCAGCTGGCGGCGGTCGCATCCGGACTGACCTCGCTGACCGCGGGCGCGTCCCGGATCTTCGAGGGCGGACCCGTCGCCCAGACGGTGGTGGAGATGGAGCGCGGCTTCCTCTTCCTCATGTCGGTCTCCGACGGTTCCTCGCTGGCCGTACTCGCCCACCCCGAGTGCGACATCGGCCTCGTGGGCTACGAGATGGCGCTGCTGGTCGACCGGGCCGGCAGCGTGCTCACCCCGGATCTCCGTGCGGAGCTCCAGGGCAGCCTGCTCCACTAGCCGGTCCTGCACCGGACAGCCAATCCGAAACGACTGACCGACAGGGCGGTACGCCCCTCCGTACCGCCCCGTCACCGTTCACCGTCCGGCCGCCCCACCCGGCCCCCCACCGGCCCCATCAGACGGCAGAGAGTTTGCTGTCACGCCCGGAGGATTCATGACCCCGCCCCCCGCCTCTCACGATCCGTACGGCGCCTCAGTCGACGAGTACGGACATGAGGGCGACCAGCCGCTGGTGCGTCCTTACGCGATGACCGGCGGCCGGACCCGGCCGCGCTACCAGCTCGCCATCGAGGCGCTGGTCAGCACCACGGCCGACCCGGCACACCTCGCCACGCTGCTGCCCGAGCACCAGCGGATCTGCCACCTGTGCCGCGAGGTCAAGTCGGTCGCCGAGGTGTCGGCCCTCCTCTCGATGCCGCTCGGCGTCGCGAGGATCCTCGTCGCCGACCTGGCGGAGGCCGGCCGTGGTGGCGGGTGGCTTCGGCGTGGGCAAGACCACGTTCGTCGGCGCCGTCTCGGAGATCAACCCGCTGCGTACCGAAGCCGTGATGACGTCCGCCTCGGCGGGCATCGACGACCTCACGCACACCGGTGGGAAGACGACCACCACGGTGGCGATGGACTTCGGCCGCATCACGCTGGACCAGGATCTGATCCTGTACCTCTTCGGTACGCCCGGACATGTGGGACGACCTGGTCCGCGGTGCCATCGGCGCCGTCGTCCTCGTCGACACCCGCCGTCTCGCCGACTGCTTCCCGGCGGTCGACTACTTCGAGAACAGCGGCCGATCGGCCCCGACACCCCGATCATCACCACCGACGCCCGCCACCGCGCGGACGCCAAGAGCGCGCTCATCACGCTCGTCGAGCACGCCCTCATGGCGCGGCTCAAGTAGGACGACGGAGCGGGGACCGGCCGGGGCACCTGTCATATGCCCCTGCCGGCGGCCGTCTGTGTCCTTCGACACGACCGCCCTCCCGTTCATAACGTTTCGACAGAGAATTGGGGCGCCCCGGACACCCGACGCATCCGATCGGTGTCACTGCGCTCACCTGAGCCCCGCCATTTGGCGGGGCTCGCTCTTTATGCCCGTTTTACGTGCGGTCCGGATCACGAGAAGAGGGTCTGTCCCACTGTTTGGAAGGGACCCCCTTCACGTGCTGCAATTCATGAACTCCCGAGTAGTACGGCCCTGAACGAAACACCGGCACAACGTAGGTGCCGACGCCGAGAGGTTGTTGGTCGAGTGAGGCGCAGCAAGGAAAGCTCCGCGGAGCAGGAGGCGCGGGGCAACTTCACCCCGCCGTCGCGTGCGGCGATGTCGCCCGCGGACGTGCCCGTGACGCCGCCGCCCACCGCGGCCGCCACGGGCAGCACCAGCAAGCTCTCGCCCCGCAACTGGCGGGTGCCGACCAGGCTGAACGCGATCCTCCTCATACCCGTGCTCGTCGGCCTCGTCATGGGCGGCTTCCAGGTCAAGGGGTCCATCGACACCTGGCAGGAGGCGCAGGACGCCGAGAAGACGGCGCTCATCGTGCGCGCCGCCTCGGAGTACAGCACCGCCCTGCTCAACGAGCGGGACCTGACCGCCGCTCCCCTGCTCGCCGCGAAGTCGGCCGAGGACCGCAAGAGCGACGAGGTGACGCAGGCGTACGCCGCCACCGACGCCGCCCGCGCCAAGTTCGACGAGGCCGCCAAGAACCTCCCCTCGGGGCAGGGCCTGGAGCGCCGTCTGCGCCTGTTCAAGGACGAGGAGCCCAAGCTCGACGCGCTCCGCAAGGCCGCGTACACGCGCTCCCTCGACCCGGTGAACACCCAGCTCGGGTACACCTCGGTCCAGCACTACCTCACCGAGTTCTCCAACGAGCTCGGACTGGGCACCGGCAACGTCACCAGCTACGGCCGCAGCGTCTACGCGGTCCAGCTGGCCAAGGGCGCCGAGTCCCTCCAGCGCTCCATCGGCACCCAGCTCCTGGTCCGGCCCAGCCGCCAGGAGACGGTCTTCGCCCAGCAGTCCGTGGCGTTCAACTCGTACAACTACCTGGAGCAGATCGCCCTCGGCGAGTTCAGCTCCGGCGGCATGCCCGAGGACGTCGAGCTGCTGAAGAAGGTCATGGCGGGCAAGGCCGCCGACGGCGCGAAGCAGATGCAGGCCGCCGGCGTCGAGCTGCCGAAGGGCAAGGACGGCTCCGTCTACTCGGGCGTGGCCTCCGCCATCGGCACCGCCAAGGACCCGGACGGCCTGGCCGCCCTGAAGTCCAAGGGCATCACGGCCGAGACCTGGATGGCCGTCGCCACCGCCAAGTTCGAGGGCTACACCGAGGTCGAGAAGGCCCTCGTCGACAAGGCCGTGGCCGAGGCCGTGCGGATCTCCGACGAGTCCAAGACGGACGCCTGGGTCAACGGCGGCATCGTCGTCGTCGCCCTGCTCGCCGCCTTCATCCTGGCCGGCATGATGGCCCGCCAGATGAGCCGCTCGATGCAGCAGCTGCGGACCGCCGCCTTCGGCATCGCCGAGCAGCGCCTGCCGATGCTGGTCGACCAGCTCTCCCGTACCGAGCCCGGCCGGGTCGACACCCGGGTGCAGCCGATCCCGATCGACACGCAGGACGAGATCGGCGAGGTCGCCCGCGCCTTCGACCAGGTCCACCGCGAGGCCGTCCGGCTCGCCGCCGAGCAGGCCATGCTCCGGGGCAACGTCAACGCGATCTTCACGAACCTCTCGCGCCGCAACCAGTCGCTGATCGAGGGCCAGCTGACCCTCATCACCGACCTGGAGAACAACGAGGCCGACCCGGACCAGCTGGAGAACCTCTTCAAGCTGGACCACCTGGCCACCCGTATGCGCCGCAACGGCGAGAACCTCCTCGTCCTCGCCGGCGAGGAGCCGGGCCGCCGCTGGGACCAGCCGGTCCCGCTGGTCGACGTCATGCGCGCCGCCTCCTCCGAGGTGGAGCAGTACGAGCGCATCGAGCTGGCCGGTGTCCCGGACGCCGAGATCCACGGCCAGGCCGTGACCGACCTCGTGCACCTGCTCGCCGAGCTCCTGGAGAACGCCACCACGTTCTCCTCCCCGCAGACCAAGGTCCGCGTCACCGCGACCCGTCTCCCCGACGGCCGTGTGATGGTCGAGATCCACGACAAGGGCATCGGCCTCACCGCCGAGGACTTCGCGGACATCAACCACAAGCTGGCCAACCCGCCGACCGTGGACGCGGCCGTCTCGCAGCGCATGGGCCTCTTCGTGGTCGGCCGGCTGGCCGACCGGCACGGCATCCGGGTCCAGCTCCGTCCCTCGGGCGAGCAGGCCGGGACGACCTCGCTCGTCATGCTGCCGGACGCCATCACCCACGGCGGTGGCGGCGAGCAGCCGCTCCAGGACGACTTCACCGTCTCGCAGATCATTCCGCGGCAGCAGCAGAACGCCTTCGAGGCCGCTCCGCAGCAGCAGATGCTGACCGCCGCCGACCTCGGCTTCGACGACTCGCGCTACGAGCAGCCGGCCGAGGAGGAGCTCCAGCTCGACCCGGTCAACCGCTCGCTGAACCGCGAGGAGCGTCGTGCCGCCCTGGGCGCCCAGGCGCAGGCCGGCGACCGGCCGCTGTTCGGCGACGAGGCCGAGCAGGCCGAGGAGTACGCGCAGCAGCCCCAGGAGTACGGCCAGGAGTACGCGCCGCAGCCGGTGCAGGAGTACCCGGCGGAGCAGTACCAGGCGCAGGACTACGGGCAGCCGCAGCAGGCGCAGGAGTACGGCCAGGAGTACGCGGCCGGCTACCCGCAGCAGGACGGCTACGAGTACCCGCAGCAGGGTTACGAGGCGTACCCGCAGCAGGCCTATGCGGAAGCTTCGTACGAGACACCGGGAACCGAACACCAGCAGTACGGCAACACGTTCGATCCGCAGTCTCACCAGGCAGAGTGGCCGGATCAGAGCGCTTACCAGAGCGGCTACGGCCAGGAGTACGGAGCGGAATCGGAATCTGCTCCGAGCGCTCCCGAACAGGCCCGCGAACGCGTAGGCTTCGACCGTCCGGGCCCGGCCCCCACGCCCGTCCCGGATGCCGGCCACGCGCTGACCGACGCCGGTCTGCCGCGCCGCGGCAGCGTCGCCCCGCAGGGCCGGCCGGTGCCGCAGCAGGCGCCGCAGCAGCCGAAGCCCGTGCAGCCGGAACAGCAGAACGAAGCCGACGGTTCCGACGAATGGCGCTCGACCAACGACGAGCGCTGGCAGCGGGCCGGGAAGCTCAAGGACCCGAAGGCGGGCGGGGTCACCTCGTCCGGTCTTCCCCGACGGGTCCCGAAGGCCAACCTGGTCGAGGGCACGGCGGAGCAGACGCCGCAGGGCGGCCCCCAGGTCTCCCGCGCTCCCGAGGACGTACGGGGCAGGTTGAGCAACCTGCGCCGGGGCGTCCAGCAGGGGGCGGCGCAGAATCTGAACTGGTTGATCACCAACTTCGTGGACAACACCCCCGGGGTGTCGCACACGGTGGTGGTCTCCGCCGACGGACTCCTGCTGGCGATGTCCGAGGGGTTCCCCCGCGACCGCGCCGACCAGCTGGCGGCCGTCGCCTCGGGACTGACCTCGCTGACCGCGGGCGCGTCCCGGATCTTCGAGGGCGGTGCGGTCAACCAGACCGTCGTGGAGATGGAGCGCGGCTTCCTCTTCATCATGTCGATCTCGGACGGTTCCTCGCTGGCCGTACTCGCCCACCCGGAGGCCGACATCGGTCTCGTGGGCTACGAGATGGCCCTGCTCGTGGACCGCGCGGGCACCGTACTGACTCCTGACCTCCGTGCGGAGCTTCAGGGAAGTCTGCTCAACTAACAGACGGACAGTGCGTTTCGCGCCACCGCACCGTAAGGTGCGGTGGCGCGGCTCCAAGGGACATGGACCGCGAGGCAGTCGGAGGAGGAGACGTGGGAACACCACCGGGCGCGAGCCCTTACAACGGTTATGACGCGCACCAGGCGCCGCTGGGCGACACCGCGCACAACCGGTTCAACTTTCCCTCCGCCCCCAGCAGACAGGGCGCGGCACAGCCCTTCCCGCAGCCCCACGCCCCGTCCACGGCGGCGGGCTCTCCGAGCGCCTCGCGCGCTCCGTCCTCCGCGGGCGGTTCGGGCGGGCACAACCCGCTCGTGCGTCCTTACGCGATGACCGGCGGCCGGACCCGGCCGCGCTACCAGCTCGCCATCGAGGCGCTGGTCAGTACGACGGCCGATCCGTCCCGGCTGCAGGGGCAGTTGCCCGAGCACCAGCGGATCTGCCGGCTGTGCTTCGAGATCAAGTCGGTCGCGGAGATCTCGGCTCTTCTCTCCATTCCCCTCGGCGTCGCCCGAATCCTCGTCGCCGACCTGGCCGAGGCCGGACTCGTCGCCATCCACCAGCCGGGCGGCGACGAGCGTGGTGGCGGGTGGCTTCGGCGTGGGCAAGACCACGTTCGTCGGCGCCGTCTCGGAGATCAACCCGCTGCGTACCGAAGCCGTGATGACGTCCGCCTCCGCGGGCATCGACGACCTCACGCACACCGGCGACAAGACGACGACGACTGTCGCCATGGACTTCGGCCGCATCACCCTGGACCAGGACCTGATCCTGTACCTCTTCGATGTGGGACGACCTGGTCCGCGGTGCCATCGGCGCCGTCGTCCTCGTCGACACCCGCCGTCTCGCCGACTGCTTCCCGGCGGTCGACTACTTCGAGAACTCGGGCCTCCCGTTCGTCATCGCCCTCAACGGCTTCGACGGACACCAGCCGTACCAGCCGGAGGGATCGGCCCCGACACCCCGATCATCACCACCGACGCCCGCCACCGCGCGGACGCCAAGAGCGCGCTCATCACGCTCGTCGAGCACGCCCTCATGGCGCGCCTGCGGTAAGTCCCGGACGGACGTACGGCGAGAGGCCCCGCACCACTTCCGGTGCGGGGCCTCTCGGGTGCGGGCACCTAAGGCGGACGCGCCCGCCAGGGCGCCGTTCCGTCGTGCCCACCCGTTCCGCCCCAGCGGAACGAATGCCCACGACGGAACGCAGGAGGGCCCCGCACCGGTGTCGGTGCGGGGCCCTCGCGTGCCGCTGGGTCTCAGCGCCAGCTGTGGGGGGCGCGGAAGCCGTGCTCGCGCTCCAGGCGGCGCCAGCCGGCCGTGGTGCGGCCGTGGTGGGCGTTCTCGGCGGGCTGGGAGGCGGCGCGGGCGAGGAGCACGGCCGTTATGGCGGCGAGCTCCTCGGGGTCGGCGTGGCCCTTTTCGACGCGGAGGAGGTTGGCAGACGTTGTCACGTGGATGGCTCCCTCTTACTGAGGCGGGTTGCCGTGCTTGCGGGACGGCAGGTCGGCATGCTTGGTGCGGAGCATCGCGAGGGACCGGATGAGCACCTGGCGGGTGTCGGCGGGGTCGATGACGTCGTCGACCAGGCCGCGCTCCGCCGCGTAGTACGGGTGCATCAGCTCGGCCTTGTACTCCTTGACCATGCGGGCTCGCATGGCCTCGGGGTCCTCGGCCTCGGCGATCTGCTTGCGGAAGATCACGTTGGCGGCGCCCTCGGCGCCCATGACCGCGATTTCGTTGGTGGGCCAGGCGTACGTCAGGTCGGCGCCGATGGACTGCGAGTCCATGACGATGTAGGCGCCGCCGTAGGCCTTGCGCAGGATCAGGCTGATCCGGGGGACGGTCGCGTTGCAGTACGCGTACAGCAGCTTCGCGCCGTGGCGGATGATTCCACCGTGCTCCTGGTCGACGCCCGGAAGGAAGCCGGGGACGTCCAGAAGGGTGATGATCGGGATGTTGAAGGCGTCGCACATCTGCACGAAGCGGGCGGCCTTCTCGGAGGCCTCGATGTCGAGGACACCGGCCAGCGACTGGGGCTGGTTGGCGACGATGCCGACGACCTGGCCGTCGAGACGGGCCAGGGCGCAGATGATGTTGCGGGCCCAGCGCTCGTGGATCTCCAGGTAGTCGCCGTCGTCGACGAGCTCCTCGATGACCTTGTGCATGTCGTACGGGCGGTTGCCGTCGGCCGGGACCAGGTCGAGCAGGACGTCGGAGCGGCGGTCCGCCGGGTCCTCGGAGGCGACGGTCGGCGGGTTCTCGCGGTTGTTCTGCGGGAGCATCGACAGGAGGTAGCGGACCTCGGCGATGCAGGTCTCCTCGTCGTCGTACGCGAAGTGCGCGACGCCGCTGGTGCCGGCGTGGACGTCGGCGCCGCCGAGGCCGTTCTGGGTGATCTCCTCGCCGGTGACCGCCTTGACGACGTCCGGGCCGGTGATGAACATCTGCGAGGTCTCGCGGACCATGAAGACGAAGTCCGTGAGGGCCGGCGAGTAGGCCGCGCCGCCGGCGCACGGGCCGAGCATGACCGAGATCTGCGGGATGACGCCGCTGGCGCGGGTGTTGCGCTGGAAGATGCCGCCGTAGCCGGCGAGGGCGGAGACGCCCTCCTGGATACGGGCGCCGGCGCCGTCGTTCAGGGAGACCAGCGGGGCACCGGCCGCGATGGCCATGTCCATGATCTTGTGGATCTTGGTGGCGTGCGCCTCGCCGAGGGCACCGCCGAAGATCCGGAAGTCGTGGGCGTAGACGAAGACCGTGCGGCCCTCGACCGTGCCCCAGCCGGTGATGACACCGTCGGTGTACGGCTTCTTCGCCTCCAGGCCGAAGCCGGAGGCGCGGTGTCGGCGAAGCTGCTCGACCTCGCTGAAGGAACCAGGGTCGAGCAGCAGCTCGATGCGCTCACGCGCCGTCAGCTTGCCCTTGGCGTGCTGGGCCTCGGTGGCGCGGTCACTCGGGCCGCGGAGCGCCTGCTCGCGCAGGACGTGCAGCTCGGCCACTCGGCCACGGGCGTCAGCGGGCTCGCTCGGGATCTGGTCCACAACGGTCATGTACCGACCCTACGAAGTCAGCCGAGAAAACTCCGCCGTCGACTCACTACAGTCTCCCGTGTCGAATCCTGGTGGGGCTGGACAGAACCATCACCTGCCCCGAGCGAGTCGACAGCCAGACACCCCCTGTGTTTGTAGGGGTCCCACATAGACGCACACGACGGAAAGACGGCCGCCTCCCGGGTACCGGGAGAGCGACCGCCTGACCATAACGCCTTCGGGGCGCCGGGGTGTGCTCAGTCCGCGCAGTGGAAGCGCGCGTTCCCCCAGTCGGCGTGGTCGTTGCCGTTGCCGTCGCCGCCGTCGTCGACCACCAGGTCGACGTAGGAGGCGCCGGTGACGTCGGCGGTGAGCGACCAGGCACTGTCGGCGGCCTTGAGGACCGGCGACGTCACCTTCTCGGCTCCGTCGGCGAGGACGCTGAACCGGACGCTGCCGCGGCTGGTCTGCACGTCGTCGACGCCGACCTCGGCGGTGAGGGAGGTGCACCGGCCGCCCAGGTAGTAGCGGATCCGGGCGGGGGCGTGGCTGCCGAGCCCCTTGGCGTACGCCACTCCCCCGATGCGCAGCGGGGAGCCGTCTCCGGTGCCGGTCTCGCCGTTGGAGAGGTCGCGCTCGACGGGTCCCCAGCCGTTGGTGGCCGAGGTCCAGTCCAGGTCGCTCGCCCAGCTGTCGGCGGTGGGCGGCGGGGGCAGGGTGCGGACGGTGGTGGTGCGGGTCAGCTTCCGCGTGCCGTCCCCGACGGCGTACGTGAGGTCGGCCCCCAGGGCGTACGGCCGGTAGGCGGCGTCCACCGGGGGTGTGACCTGCCAGGTGGCGGTGGCCTGCCCGCCCGGCGCGACCGTGCCGAGGGAGATCGGCGCGGCCGGCTGCGCGGTCCAGCCGTCGGGGAGGTTCAGGGCGGCGAGGGCGCCGGTGACGTCGGCGGCCTCGTCGTTGCCGAAGGTGGCCGTGACCCGGTTCGGGCGGCCGGGCTCCAGGGTCTCGGGCGCGGTGAGGGTGAGCGTGCCGCAGGCGGCGCGCTCGGCGGCCGGGCCGAGGTCGGTGACGGTGAAGGCGTCGAGGACGAAGTCGGCGCCGTCGGGGGCGTCGGCCCGCTTGCGGAGTCCGGTCCAGGTGTCGCCGCAGCCGGCGGTGACGGTCTCGGCGAAGTGCCCGGTGGTCCGCTGCTGCCCGATCGGGGTGCGGCGGGTCTCGACGCTCGTCCCGGTGCCGTTCGTCCGGTCGTAGCCGGTGATCCACTCGTACGCGCCCGCGTGGCTGGACTGGTAGTCGTACTCCACGCGGTAGCGGTGGCCGTCCTTCATCGGGACGGTCCAGGGCGCGGTCCGGTAGACCAGGCCGCTGTTCTCGTCGTGCGACTTGAGGGACTCGGCGCCGCCGAGGACGTCGTCGACGAGCTTCCCGTTCCAGCCGGCCTGGGTGTAGGGGGCGTGGAGCTGGGCTATGTGGGTGCGCGGGTCGGTCGTGCCGCCGGCGTCGCCCTTCAGGAACGGGCCCCAGCCCTGGTCGACGGCCTCGAAGTCCTCGTACACGGCCGCCCCGGCCCGGGTGGCGGGGTCGCCGGCCACGATCCGCACGTCGTCGATCCGGACCGTCGCGTCACTGCCGCCCGCCGCCTGGATCCGGAGCGGGGTGGAGCCGTCGGCCGGAGCGGTGAAGGTGACCTTGGCGCGCTGGAGGCGGGTTCCGTTCCAGTCGGAGGCGGCGACCCGGTCCTCCAGGGAGGACCGTTCGACCGTGACGGCCTTCCCGCCGATGGACAGGGTGGTGGGCCGGGTGGCGCCGGGCTCGACCTCGATGAGGGCGGAGGCGGTGTAGCGCCGGCCGGGTACCAGTCCGGTGATCTGCTGGCGGACCGAGGCGGTGGCGGTGCCGGCGAGCTTCGCGCTGTTGCGGCCCTGGGCGTCGGTGTCGCGGGTGACGGTGCCGGCCTTGTTCCAGCCGGCGAGCCGCGCGTCGTTGAAGCCGGGGTCCTTCACCGGGGTCCCCTGGCCCCAGCGCGGGGCGGTCTGCGCGGGGGCCGCGGCCGGGTAGAGGACGTAGGGCTGCCCGGCGACGGCGTCCAGGGTGATGCGCCCGTCCACCGGCCGCACGGTGGCGGTCCGCACGCGGCCGTTGTCGGTCAGCTTGTACACGGCGTACGAGCGGACGCCCGCGGGGACGGCCCAGCTGGTCGTGCCACCGGACTTGTCGTAGTGGTAGAGCTTCTTCCCGCCGTCCCAGGGGAGCAGGTAGTCCTCGCCGTCGAGGACCTTGCGGCCGTCCTCGTAGAAGGTGCGGCGGCCGTTCTCGACGGTGCCGCGGACGCCACCGGTGAAGGTGATGTCGTCGCCGTCCCAGCGGGTGATCCGCTGCTGCTGGAGGTACTTGGCGGGCAGGTTGCGCTGCCAGATGTTGGCGGAGAAGGCGTTCCAGTCGGTCTCGCCGGTCCAGCCCTCGAAGTCGACGAGGGCGGTCTGGCCGAGGACGGGGTGGTCGTTCCAGACGTCCTTCTCGCCGTTGCGGATGAAGCGGATGATCCGCGAGTTGAGGCCCTTGTTGGTGGCGCCGCCGTAGTCGAGGTCGTTGGCCCAGTGGGACCAGAGGGAGGCGTGCTCGAACTTCTCCGACCACTCGGTGGCGACGTTCCAGCCCTGTGCCTGGACGGCCTGCATCGTCTTGTCGGCGATCCAGCCGTGCGTGTAGTAGACGTCGATGTAGAGCATCGACAGGTTGGGGTCGGTCTCGTCGCGGAGCTGCTGGAAGCGGCGGGCGAGGTCGCCGCTGTTCACGTCCCTGCGCTGGTCGATGTAGTAGCTCTGGTTGAGCCAGTTCCAGCCCGGCTTCGTCTTGTCGACGAGGGTCTCGCTGAAGTTCTTCGCCTCGGGGTACGACTCGGTGGCGTTGACGTGGACGCCGAAGCCGGCGCCCCACTTCCTGCCCTCGCGGAGCAGGGTGTTGAGGTCGTCGAGGCCGCCGGCCCGCTTGTTGTAGTTGCCGCCGTAGTCGGGGTGGGCGGAGTCGTGGCCCTCGGAGCCGTACCCCTTGAGCAGGGCGAACTGGCCGAGTCCGTCGGTGGAGAGGGAGATCCGCTTGACGTCGTCGAGGGTGCGCAGGAAGGGGTGCGTGGCCTGGGAGGCGAAGTTGAACGGGATGTGGGCGACGACCCGGTCCGGCGTCCCGTCGCTGCCGGGGGCCTTGATCCCGATGGTGCGGAAGGCGACGGCGCCGTCCTGCCAGTCGGTGGTGCCGTCGGCGTTGGCGTCGGGGGTGACGACGACCTTGGCCCAGGGCAGGCCGTCGCCGCTCTCGGGGGCCGGGGCGCCGGCGCCCCGGTAGGTCCACTGGCCGGACCATACGCCGACGCGGGTCTCCGTGCCGTTCTTGCGGGCCTGGTGCCAGAAGCGGGCGCCGTCGCGGGCGGAGGCGCCGGAGGGCTTGTCGTAGCTGGAGTTGGACTCGACGGCGGCGGCCAGCCGTCCGGTGTTGACGATCGCGTAGCTCGCGCCGACGGGGTTCGCCTCGGCGGCGGTGGCGTCGGTGACCTGGGCGAAGACGTCGGCGGTCCGGGTGGAGTCGGGGTCGAGCCGGGTGAAGGCGGTGGCGGCGGCGCCGTCCGATGAGCCGACGGAGACGAGGTCGTGGCCGGGTATGTCGAGGGTGCCGACCCGGAAGGCCTCGGTGTCGCGGACCGCGGTCACCCGGAACGTGGTGGTCCGGCCCTCCACCCCCAGGACCGCGTCGATCTCGACGCCGGGCAGGTCGGGGAAGGACAGCGTGTACGCGGCGGACGTGGCGGTCAGGACGGGGGCGCCCTCGACCCGGACGGTGTGGCCGGTGCCGTTGAGGACCACCTGGGTGACCGGGGCCGTACTGCCGAGGAGGCGGGCGCCCGTGGCGCGGTCGGTGTACGAGAGGACGCGGGGGAAGTCCTCGGCGACGGCGACGGAGAGCTCGGCGGAACCGATGACGGCGGACGCGGCGGTGGTCGCCGCCGGGGCGGTGGCGACCGCGCCGGCGTCGGCGAGGGCCGGCCCGGTCAGGGCGAGCACGGTCGCCGACGCCGCCGCGAGCGCGCAGGCAGCGCGGATTCTGGAGGAGAGGGGGAGGGACATGCGGAACAGTCAGCCGCGCCCCGGCGGCACCGTCAACGAGATCGCGCCGTACGGGCCCCTCCAGTCCAAGAACCCCCTTCGGTTAGTCCAAGTGACCGTCGAAGGGGGCTCCTTGGGGCGGCGGCGGTCAGCAGCCGCCGCAGTTGTAGAAGGTCACGTCCCAGTGGTTGCCCTCGTCGGCGTAGACGTTGCCGGCGCCGGACTTCCACTGCGGGGCTCCGTCGCCGCGCAGC
>NZ_JNWK01000022.1 GCF_000716445.1 Streptomyces wedmorensis | reverse complement strand
GGGTGGGGGTCAGTGGGCGGCGGAGTCCCAGTCGGGGCCGATGCCGACGGAGACGTCGAGGGGGGCACGGAGGTCGGCGGCGGCGGACATCTGGTGGCGGACGAGGGTCTCGACCTGGTCGCGCTCGCCGGGGGCGAGTTCGAGGACGATTTCGTCGTGGACCTGGAGGAGCATCCGGGAGGTGAGGCCTGCCTCGGTCAGCGCGCGGTCGACGTTGAGCATGGCGACCTTCACGATGTCGGCCGCGGTGCCCTGGATCGGCGCGTTGAGCGCCATCCGCTCGGCGGCCTCGCGGCGCTGGCGGTTGTCGCTGTTGAGGTCGGGCAGGTAGCGGCGGCGGCCGAGCATCGTCTCCGTGTACCCCGTGGCGCGGGCCTCGTCGACGACCCGGCGGAGGTAGTCGCGCACCCCGCCGAAGCGCTCGAAGTAGGTGTCCATCAGACCGCGGGCCTCGCCCGGGTCGATGTTCAGCTGCTGGGAGAGGCCGAAGGCGGACAGGCCGTAGGCCAGGCCGTACGACATGGCCTTGATCTTGCGGCGCATCTCGGCGTCGACGGCGGACCGTTCGACGCCGAAGACCTGGGAGGCGACCGTGGTGTGGAGGTCCTCTCCGGAGGCGAAGGCCTCGATGAGCCCCTCGTCCTCGGAGAGGTGGGCCATGACGCGCAGCTCGATCTGGCTGTAGTCGGCGGTCATGAGGGCCTCGAAGCCCTCGCCGACGACGAAGCCGTGCCGGATGGCGCGACCCTCGTCGGTCCGCACCGGCACGTTCTGCAGGTTCGGGTCGGTGGAGGAGAGACGGCCGGTGGCGGCGACGGTCTGGCTGAAGGTGGTGTGGATGCGGCCGTCGGCGGCGACCGTCTTGATCAGGCCTTCGACGGTGGAACGGAGGCGGGCCTGCTCGCGGTGACGGAGCATGATCACGGGCAGTTCGTGCTCGGTCTGGCCGGCCAGCCAGGCGAGCGCGTCGGCGTCCGTCGTGTACCCGGTCTTGGTCTTCTTGGTCTTCGGCAGGTTGAGCTCGCCGAAGAAGACCTCCTGGAGCTGCTTGGGCGAGCCGAGGTTGAACTCGTGGCCGACGGAGGCGTGCGCCTCCTTCACTGCCTGCTGGACGGCTCCGGCGAACTGCTGCTCCATGGCCTCCAGGTGGTCGCGGTCGGCGGCGATGCCGTGCCGCTCCAGGCGGGCGAGGAGTGCGGAGGTGGGCAGTTCGACGTCGTGGAGGAGCCCGCGGGCGCCGACCTCGCCGAGCCGCTCGTCGAAGGCGTCGCCGAGGTCGAGGACGGCACGGGCCTGGGTCATGAGGGCTTCGGCCTCGGCGGTGTCGTCGGCGCCGAAGGCGAGCTGGCCGTCGGCGGCGGCGGCCGGGGCGAGCTCGCGGCCGAGGTACTCGACCGAGAGCGCGTCGAGGGCGAAGGAGCGCCGGCCGGGCTTGACGAGGTAGGCGGCGAGGGCGGTGTCCATGGTGACGCCCGCGATGCTCCAGCCGTGCTCGGGGAAGACCCGCATGGCGCCCTTGGCGTTGTGCATGACCTTGGGGCGGGCGGGGTCGGAGATCCACGCGGCCCAGGCCTGCTCGTCGGCTTCGTCGAGGGCGCTGGGCTCGAACCAGGCGGCGGCTCCGCCGGCGGCGGCGAGGGCGATCTCGCTGACGTTGCCCGTACCGAGGGACCAGCTGTCGACGGTGGCGATGCCGAGCGGCTCGGTGCCGTGCTCGGCGAGCCAGGGGGCGAGCTCGCCGGCGCCGAGGACGCTGCCGTCGAGCTCGACGCCCGCGGCGGGGGCGGGCGCGGTGTCCTCGGCGGCGCCCGGGTCGACGGCGAGGAGCCGCTCGCGCAGCGAGGGGTTGCGGATCTCCAGGGTGTCGAGGACGAGGGCGACGGCCGCGCGGTCGTACGGCTCGCGGGCGAGGTCCGTCACCGTCTTCGACAGTTCGACGTCCCGGACCATCTCGGTGAGGCGGCGGTTGAGCCGGACCGAGTCCAGGTGGTCGCGGAAGTTCTGCCCGGCCTTGCCCTTGACCTCGTCGGCGCGCTCGACGAGCTCGGCGAAGGAGCCGAACTGGTTGATCCACTTGGCGGCGGTCTTCTCGCCGACGCCGGGGATGCCGGGGAGGTTGTCGGACGGGTCGCCGCGCAGGGCCGCGAAGTCGGGGTACTGGGAGGGGCTCAGGCCGTACTTCTCCTGGACCTTCTCCGGGGTGAAGCGGGTGAGCTCGGAGACGCCCTTGGTGGGGTAGAGCACGGTGGTGCGGTCGGTGACCAGCTGGAAGGAGTCGCGGTCGCCGGTGACGATCAGGACGTCGAAGCCCTCGGCCTCGGCCTGGGTGGCGAGGGTCGCGATGACGTCGTCGGCCTCGAAGCCGTCGACGGCGAAGCGCGGGGCGTGCATGGCGTCGAGGAGCTCGCCGATCAGCTCGACCTGCCCCTTGAACTCGTCGGGGGTCTTGGAGCGGTTCGCCTTGTACTCGGGGAACTCCTCGGACCGCCAGGTCTTGCGGGACACGTCGAACGCGACGGCGAAGTGCGTGGGCGCCTCGTCGCGCAGGGTGTTCGCCAGCATCGAGGCGAACCCGTAGATGGCGTTCGTCGGCTGCCCGGTCGCGGTGGTGAAGTTCTCCGCGGGCAGCGCGAAGAACGCGCGGTACGCCAGGGAGTGCCCGTCCATGAGGAGGAGTCGCGGGCGGTCCGCTTCGGTCTTCTCGGTCTTCTTCGATGCTGTCTCGGCCACGGAACGATCCTCCCACGGCCCACTGACATTCCCGGTCGCCCCGGCTCCTCCGCGCCGCCCGGCCGACCACGCCGTCGGTGGGGCGTGACAGGATCGGAGACGTACTCCACAGGTCTACCGCTCAAGGGAGAGCGCGATGGTCAGCAAGCCGCCTGCCGGTGACCCGGTCCAGGACGCACCGCAGGTCACGCCGCCGCAGCACGCCGCAGCCGGCCTGCCCGCCATCGGGCACACCCTGCGGATCGCGCGCGAGCAGATGGGTCTCGGCCGCACCGCGCGGACCCTGCTCAAGGTCAACCAGAAGGACGGTTTCGACTGTCCGGGCTGCGCCTGGCCGGAGGAGGACAAGCGGCACGTCGCGGAGTTCTGCGAGAACGGCGCGAAGGCCGTCGCCGAGGAGGCGACGCTGCGCCGGGTGACCCCGGAGTTCTTCGCCGCGCACCCGGTGGCGGACCTGGCGACCCGCAGCGGGTACTGGCTGGGTCAGCAGGGCCGCATCACCGAGCCGATGCTCCTCGCGGAGGGCGGCGAGCGGTACGAGCCGGTGACCTGGGAGCGGGCCTTCGCGGTCATCGCCGAGGAGCTGCGGGCCCTGGCCTCCCCCGACGAGGCGCTCTTCTACACGTCGGGCCGGACCAGCAACGAGGCCGCGTTCCTGCTCCAGCTCTTCGCGCGCGAGTTCGGCACGAACAACCTGCCGGACTGCTCCAACATGTGCCACGAGTCCTCGGGTTCGGCGCTGACCGAGACGATCGGGATCGGCAAGGGCAGCGTCTCCCTCGAGGACCTGCACCGGGCCGACCTGATCATCGTGGCCGGGCAGAACCCGGGCACGAACCACCCGCGGATGCTGTCGGCCCTGGAGAAGGCCAAGGCGGCCGGGGCGCGGATCATCTCGGTGAACCCGCTGCCGGAGGCCGGTCTGGAGCGGTTCAAGAACCCGCAGACCCCGCAGGGCATGCTCAGGGGCGCGGCGCTCACGGACCTCTTCCTCCAGATCCGGATCGGCGGCGACCAGGCCCTCTTCCGGCTGCTGAACAGGCTGGTCCTGGAGACGGCCGGGGCGGTCGACGAGGAGTTCGTACGGGAGCACACGCACGGTTACGAGGAGTTCGCCGCGGCGGCCCGGGCGGCGGACTGGGACGAGACGCTCGCGGCGACCGGTCTCGACCGTTCGGAGATCGAGCGGGCCCTGGAGATGGTGCTCGCCTCGGAGCGGACGATCGTGTGCTGGGCGATGGGTCTCACCCAGCACAAGCACTCGGTGCCGACCATCCGCGAGGTGGTCAACCTGCTGCTGCTGCGCGGCAACATCGGGCGGCCGGGCGCGGGCGTGTGCCCGGTGCGCGGCCATTCGAACGTGCAGGGCGACCGGACGATGGGGATCTTCGAGCGGCCCGCTGCCGCCTTCCTTGACGCCCTGGACAAGGAGTTCGGGATCGTCTCGCCGCGCCACCACGGGTTCGACGTGGTCCGGTCGATCCAGGCGCTGCGCGACGGCGAGGCGAAGGTGTTCTTCGCGATGGGCGGCAACTTCGTGGGGGCGACGCCCGACACGGAGGTGACGGAGGCGGCCATGCGGAACGCGCGGCTGACGGTCCACGTGTCGACGAAGCTGAACCGCTCACACGCGGTGACGGGCCGGCGCGCGCTGATCCTGCCCACGCTCGGCCGCACCGACAAGGACGTGCAGAAGAGCGGCAGGCAGGTCGTGACCGTCGAGGACTCGATGAGTCTGGTGCACGCCTCGCGGGGCAACCTGTCGCCGGCGAGTCCGCACCTGCTGTCCGAGCCGGCGATCGTGGCCCGGATGGCGCGGGCCGTCCTGGGCGAGGAGTCGGCCACGCCCTGGGAGGCGTTCGAGGCCGACTACGCCACGATCCGTGACCGCATCGCGCGCGTGGTGCCCGGCTTCGAGGACTTCAACGCCCGGCTCGCGGCGAACCCCGGCGGTTTCGCGCTGCCGCACGGCCCGCGTGACGAGCGCCGCTTCCCCACGGCGACCGGCAAGGCCAACTTCACGGCCGCGCCCGTCGAGTACCCGAGGGTGCCGGAGGGCCGGCTGCTGCTCCAGACGCTCCGCTCGCACGACCAGTACAACACCACGATCTACGGTCTCGACGACCGCTACCGGGGCATCAAGGGCGGTCGCCGGGTCGTCCTCGTGCACCCGGAGGACGCGGCGGCGTTCGGCCTCGCCGACGGGGCGTACGCGGATCTGGTGAGCGAGTGGACGGACGGCACCGAGCGGCGTGCCCCCGGCTTCCGGGTGGTGCACTACCCGACGTCCCGCGGGTGCGCGGCGGCCTACTACCCGGAGACGAACGTCCTGGTGCCGCTGGAGTCGACGGCCGACGTCAGCAACACCCCCGCGAGCAAGTCCGTCATCGTCCGTCTGGAACAATCGCCTTCCGCCTAAGCGTTTGCTCAGGCGGAGTCGCGCGATCACGCGACGCGCGACCACGCGATCAGAGCCGTACGAAGACGAACGGAGCCGCACCATGGGTGAGCAGCAGCACGTGAAGTTCCCGCAGGAGGTCGTGGACGAGTACGCGGCGCTGGGCGTCGACCTCCCGGCGCTCTTCTCGGCCGGTCACCTCGGGAACCGGATGGGCGTCCAGATCGTGGAGGCCTCGGCCGAGCGGGTCGTCGGCACCATGCCCGTGGAGGGGAACACCCAGCCGTACGGCCTGCTGCACGGCGGCGCGTCGGCGGTCCTCGCCGAGACGCTGGGCTCCATCGGCTCGATGCTGCACGGCGGCGTCTCGAAGATCGCGGTCGGCGTCGACCTGAACTGCACGCACCACCGTGGCGCGCGCAGCGGTCTGGTGACCGGCGTGGCGACCCCGGTGCACCGCGGGCGGTCCACCGCCACGTACGAGATCGTGATCACCGACGAGCAGGGCAAGCGGGTCTGCTCCGCGCGCCTGACCTGCATGCTGCGCGACATCAACCCGCAGGACGCGGGCAACCTGCCGCACTCGGGTCGGCCGAACGGCGCCTGAGGTTGGGCGGACGGGCCCCGGGACGCCCGGGGAACGCACCACGAAGGGGGCGGAACGCGATCGCGTTCCGCCCCCTTCGTCCTCTTGTCGCACGCGGGCACAGCCGCTTCACTGGCGAGCCTCCCCCACAGGAGAACACCGATCTTCCGATCCGTTCACACACCGAGGGGTTCTTCGTGACCGCCGTTCGCACCACCACCGCGATGACCGCCGTCACCGCCGCCGCCTGCGCCGCCGTGCTCGCCACCGCGATCCCGTCGTCGGCGATCAACTCGTACAACGCGGCGCCCGCCCCGGAGCGCACCGAGGTCGGCGCGCTCGTCGCGACCTGGGACGCCGACGCCGACCCGGCGACGCCCGACCGGGTCGACTGGGTCTGCTCCGGCACCATGATCGACGCGGACACCTTCCTCACGGCCGCGCACTGCACCACGGACTGGTCGGAGAACGTGCGGTTCTACGTGTCGCTCGACCAGGACGTGCAGTCCGGTCTGGACCGGGCCGCCGCCGAGCACCCGGGCGACCCCGCCGCCGTTGCACGGAGCGTGGCCGTCGAGGGCACCGCGATCAGCCACCCCGCCTATCCCGGCCCGGCCTCCGACACCCATGACATCTCCGTGATCGAACTCCCGGCGAAGGCCGTGAAGGCCCGCTGGTCCTTCACCCCGGCGGCGCTCCCGAAGGCGGGCTCGCTGTCCGCCCTCGGTCCGCAGGGGCTGAACTCCACCTCGTTCCTCGTCGCCGGTTACGGCACCCAGGAGGCGGAGCGCGGACCGGGCGGCCACACCCACCCGGGCGGCGGGGTCCGCATGAAGGCACCGGTGTCGTTCGACGCGCTCAACGGCGCCTGGATCCGGCTCGCCATGACCGCGCCCCAGGGCAACGGCGGTGCCTGCTACGGCGATTCGGGCGGCCCCAACTTCGCGACGCTGGACGGCAGGCTGACCCTGGTCGCCACCACGATCACGGGTGACACCCCCTGCTACGCCACCAACGTCACGTACCGCCTGGACACCTCCGGCGCACGTGAATTCCTGAAGCCGTACGTCCGACTCCCGTGACCTCCAGGCGATTTCGCCCGGTCGGGGCCGCGCTCGCCGCGGTCCTGGCCGGGTGCGCCCTGGCGCTCGCCGCGGGCGACGGCCGGGCGCCGGGGCCTGCGCCCGCACCCCGCGCCAGTACACCCGCGGACGTCTGCACGAGCCTGGTGTCGTACTGGGTGAAGGAGGCCCTCAGGGGCAGTGTGTGGGCCGGGCTCGACTGGGAGCAGAAGGGGCTCTCCAACGAGCAGTACGAGATCCACGACGACGTGCTCACGGCGGCCCGGGCCGAGGAACGGCGCGCCGGCCGCGAGGCGGCGGTCGTGTTCGCCGACCGGGAGTCGCGGCGGCGCTGCGAGGCGGCGAAGGGGGCCACCGGGAGTTCGGAGAACTGGCGCCCACCGGAGGAACGGACGACTCCCCCGGCCTCTCCGAGTGGCTGATACCAGCCGCGCCGGTCATCACACTGCGTAACACCCGTGCAATGTTCCGGGCCGGGAGACGCCGCCGGGCGGTGTCGGATCTTCGTCCGCTCAGATCAGAGGCCTTGTCCGATATCCGGAGACCCTCACAGGGTCGCGGTCAGGACCGTGATCCACTCAAGCCCCTTAGCGGAACTGGGGATTCTCACGATGTGAACACTGCCCAACCGACCGGTGTGTCCGAGTTTGCCCACCCGCTGCACACCGTCTCCACCCGTCGGCATAACAAGACAGTCACATCCTGACCTCGGCGCTCCCCGACCCTCCCCACCTGCGCCTAGAGTCACGGCCAGTCACCGCGCCGCCGGGCGCTTCCACTGCACGGCCTGCTCGACCCAGTACGGCCCGGCATCGAAAACGGCACCTCTAGCTACACAGCTTCACGGCACCGCCTCAGCTTGAGGGGGCCGCGCCAGGGAAAGGATTCTTCGTGCGACACCGTTCTTTGCTCATCCTCACCAGCGTGCTCACCACGGGAGCGCTCACTCTCACCGCATGCGGTTCGCGTGACGACAAGGGCGGCAGCGACAACAACGCCGACGGTGGCGGCGTGACCGTCGTCATCGGCGTCGACGCACCGCTGACCGGCTCCCTCTCCGCGCTCGGCCAGGGCATCAAGAACTCCGTGGACCTGGCGGTCAAGACCGCCAACAAGAACAAGGAAGTCCCGGGCGTCACCTTCAAGATCGAGGGTCTGGACGACCAGGCCGTCCCCGCCTCGGGTCAGGCCAACGCCACCAAGCTCGTCGGCAACAAGGACGTCCTCGGCGTCGTCGGCCCGCTGAACTCCGGCGTCTCCCAGCAGATGCAGGGCGTCTTCGCCGCCGCCAACCTGGCCCAGGTCTCCCCGGCCAACACGAACCCGGCGCTGAGCCAGGGCGACAACTGGGGCAAGGGCGAGTTCAAGCGCCCCTTCCCGACCTACTTCCGCACCGCCGCCACCGACGTGGTCCAGGGCAAGTTCGCCGCCCAGTACCTCTTCAAGGACGCCGGCAAGAAGAAGGTCTTCGTCGTCGACGACAAGCAGACCTACGGTGCGGGCCTCGCCGCGATCTTCTCCGACGAGTTCAAGCGTCTCGGCGGCCAGGTCGTCGACACCGACCACGTCACCGTGAAGGAGACCGACTTCTCCTCCACCGCCGACAAGGTCAAGGCCTCCGGCGCCGACTCCGTCTACTTCGGCGGCCAGTACCCCGAGGGCGGTCTGCTCTCCGACCAGATCAAGAAGACCGGCGCCAAGATCCCCGTCATGGGTGGCGACGGCATCTACGACCCGGCCTTCATCAGCGCCTCCGCCGAGGCCAACGACGGTGACCTGGCCACCTCGATCGGCTACCCGGTCGAGAAGCTCGACACCGCCAAGAAGTTCATCGCGGACTACAACGCGGGCGGCTACAAGGACCCGTACGCGGCCTACGGCGGCTACTCCTACGACGCCGGCTGGGCCATCATCCAGGCCGTCAAGGCCGTCGTCGCCGCCAACAACGGCAAGCTGCCGTCCGACGCCCGCGCCAAGGTCACCGAGGCCCTGGGCAAGGTCTCCTTCGACGGCGTGACCGGCAAGGTCTCCTTCGACGAGTTCGGCGACACCACGAACAAGCAGCTCACGGTCTACAAGGTCGAGGGCGGCAAGTGGATCGACGTCAAGAGCGACACCTTCAACCAGTAGTCGCCATCCCGGTACCCCTCCGGGAACCCCGCACCACTTGAACCATGCCGCGCGAGGGCGCAAACAGCGCCCTCGCGCGGAGTCTTATCCGACAAGCTCATCGGAGGCCTGCGGTGAACGAACTGCCGCAACAGCTGGTCAACGGCCTGTCCATGGGAGCCCTTTACGGCCTCGTAGCCATCGGCTACACCATGGTGTACGGCATCGTCCAGCTCATCAACTTCGCCCACGGCGAGATCTTCATGATCGGCGGCTTCGGCGCCCTCACCACCTACCTGGCGCTCCCCGGCGGGACGCCTCTCTGGGTGGCGATACCGCTCATGATCATCGGTGGCGCGATCGCCTCCGTGGCCGTCGCGACCGCCGCCGAACGGTTCGCGTACCGCCCGCTGCGCAACGCCCCCAAGCTCGCTCCGCTGATCACGGCCATCGGCCTGTCGATCGCCCTCCAGCAGCTCGTCTGGGGCTTCTACCCGAACGCCAAGGACAAGCGCAGCTTCCCCGAGTTCACCGGCGAGGCCTTCAAGATCACCGAAAGCCTGCAGATCCAGCGCGCCGACCTCTTCATCCTGGTCCTCGCCCCGCTCTGCATGATGGCCCTGGGCGTCTTCGTCTCCAAGAGCCGCAGCGGCCGCGCCATGCAGGCCACCGCGCAGGACCCGGACACCGCCAAGCTGATGGGCATCAACACCGACCGCATCATCGTGATGGCCTTCGCCATCGGTGCCGCGTTCGCCGCCGTCGCCGCCGTCGCCTACGGCCTGGAGCGCGGCCAGATCGGCTTCGAGATGGGCTTCGTCCTCGGCCTCAAGGCCTTCACCGCGGCCGTCCTCGGCGGCATCGGCAACATCTACGGCGCCATGGTCGGCGGCGTGGTCCTCGGCCTCGCCGAGTCCCTGTCCATCGCCTACATCGAGGACATCCCCGGCATGCAGCAGCTCGGCGGCGGTGCCTGGTCCAACGTGTGGGCCTTCGTCCTCCTCATCCTCGTACTCCTCGTGCGGCCCCAGGGCCTGCTCGGCGAGCGCGTAGCGGACAGGGCGTGAGCACCATGACCGAGACCCTCACCAAGACCCAGGCCGCGCCGAAGCGCGCCGCGCTGCTCTGGGCGGCCGTCGGCGGCGCCGTCGCCACGGCCGCCAGCACCTTCCTCGCCTGGACGTGGACCACCGACTTCCCGGGCAACCTCACGATCTACGGCAACCCCGCGCCGCTCCAGCTCCTCACCCTGGTCGGAGCGGTCCTCACCGCTCTGCACGCGCTCTCCGCGCTCGGTGTGAAGGGCCTCGGCTGGCTGACCCCGGCCGGCGCCCGCAAGGCGCTGTGGATCATGGCCCTCGGCACCTTCGCCACCACCCTCTTCACCACGCTCGCGATCGTCGTGGAGCTCGGTGCCCTGGTGGACCTGGAGCCCGGTGCCGGTGTCGCCGTCGTCGCCGCCGCCGTCCCGGCGATCGCCGCGTACCTCCTGCCGGACGACACCCGCAAGGCCGCCCCGGCCAAGCAGCTGGCGTCCTGGGTCGAGATCCTGATCATCGTCGCGGTCTTCGCGCTCGGGCTGTTCGTCGTGACGTTCGGCATCGACACCGACGACTCGGAGCCGCAGCTCTTCATCGCGTACCTGATCATCGTCGGCTTCTCCGCCGTCGCGCTGATCAAGTCCGGTCTGACCCAGCGGCTCTCCGCGATCACCGCGCGGAACCGTCAGGTGGCCGTGACCTCGTCGCTGGTCGCCGCGATCGCCTTCCCGTTCCTCCAGCAGAGCGGCGACACGTACACGCTGATCGCGGTCAACATCCTGATCTTCGCGACGGTCGCGCTCGGCCTGAACATCGTCGTCGGCCTCGCCGGTCTGCTCGACCTCGGTTACGTCGCCTTCCTCGGCGTCGGCGCGTACACCGCGGCCCTCGTCTCCGGCGCCACCTCCTCCGCCTTCGGCGTGCAGTTCCCCTTCTGGGCGGCGGCGCTGACCGGCATGGCGGCCTCGCTGGTCTTCGGTGTCGTCATCGGCGCGCCGACCCTGCGGCTGCGCGGCGACTACCTCGCCATCGTGACCCTCGGCTTCGGAGAGATCTTCCGCATCGCCATGGGCAACCTCGACGGCACCTCGGGCCCGAAGATCACCAACGGCCCGAACGGCATCCCGAACATCCCGCACCTCGAGTTCTTCGGCTACAACTTCGGCAAGCCGCACACCGTCCTCGGTGTCGAGCTGGGCGCGTACGCCAACTACTACCTGCTCATGATCCTGATCATGGCGCTGGTCGTGCTGGTCTTCGCCCGCGCGAGCAACAGCCGCATCGGCCGCGCCTGGGTCGCGATCCGCGAGGACGAGACCGCCGCCACCGCCATGGGCATCAACGGCTTCCGGGTCAAGCTCATCGCCTTCGCTCTCGGCGCCGCCCTGGCGGGCCTCGCGGGCACGGTGCAGGCGCACGTCAACACGACGGTGGTCCCGGAGAACTACGTGTTCGCCGGCCCCGTCCCGCCGAACTCCGCGTTCCTGCTCGCGGCCGTCATCCTCGGCGGCATGGGCACGATCAGCGGCCCGATCGTCGGTTCCGCGCTGCTCTTCCTGATCCCGGCCAAGCTGCAGTTCATGCAGGACTACCAGCTGCTCGGCTTCGGCCTCGCGCTGATCCTGCTGATGCGCTTCCGCCCGGAGGGCCTCATCGCCAACAAGCGGGCGCAGCTGGAATTCCACGAGAACGACGACCAGGTCGACGTACCGGAACAGCGACAGTCCGAGGACGAGGGCGCGGGCGTCGGCACGGCGAAGGCAGGGGCGTGAAAGCCATGACGACCACCACCACGGAAACCGCCACCGGCACCATCACGGCCGCACCGGTCCTGGAAGCGAGCGGCGTCACCATGCGGTTCGGCGGCCTGACCGCCGTCCGCGATGTCGACCTGACCGTCCGCGAGGGCGAGATCGTCGGTCTGATCGGCCCGAACGGCGCCGGCAAGACGACCTTCTTCAACTGCCTGACCGGTCTGTACGTCCCGACCGAGGGCCAGGTCAGCTACAAGGGAACGGTTCTGCCGCCGAAGCCGCACCTGGTCACCCAGGCCGGCATCGCGCGTACCTTCCAGAACATCCGCCTCTTCTCCAACATGACGGTCCTGGAGAACGTCCTCGTCGGGCGTCACACCCGGACCAAGGAGGGCCTCTGGTCCGCGCTGCTGCGCGGTCCCGGCTTCAAGCGGGCGGAGGCCGCGTCCCGCGAACGGGCCATGGAGCTCCTGGAGTTCGTGGGTCTGGGCAAGAAGGCGGACCACCTGGCGCGCAACCTGCCGTACGGCGAGCAGCGCAAGCTGGAGATCGCACGCGCGCTCGCCAGCGACCCCGGTCTGCTGCTGCTCGACGAGCCGACGGCCGGCATGAACCAGAGCGAGACCCGCACCACCGAGGAGCTGGTCTTCGCGATCCGCGACCGCGGCATCGCGGTCCTGGTCATCGAGCACGACATGAAGTTCATCTTCAAGCTCTGTGACCGGGTGGCCGTCCTCGTCCAGGGCGAGAAGCTCGTCGAGGGCACCTCCGAGGTCGTCCAGGGCGACGAGCGCGTCGTCGCCGCGTACCTGGGCACCCCGTACGAGGGCGCGCCCGGCGCGGAGGAGGCGGCCGAGGTCGAGGCCGCCGAGGTGGCGGCGGAAGCCGAGGCCGCGGTGGCCGGGGCGGAGGAGTCCGCCACCGAGGACGCGGTGACCGAGACGGCCGACGAGGCCGCCGAAGAGGCTGCGGACGAGGCTCCGGAGGCGACCGACGAGGCCGCCGACGAGGCTCCCGAGGCGACCGACGAGGCCGCGGACGACGCCGCCGACGAGGCGCCCGAGGCCGACGACACCCCCGCGGACGCGGCTCCGGCCGCCGACGCGGACAGCACCACCGAAGGAGACTCCAAGTGACCGCACTTCTGGAGGTCGAGGACCTCAGGGTCGCCTACGGCAAGATCGAGGCCGTCAAGGGCATCTCCTTCTCCGTCGAGGCGGGCCAGGTCGTCGCCCTGATCGGCACCAACGGCGCCGGCAAGACCACGACCCTGCGCACCCTGTCGGGTCTGCTCAAGCCGACCGGCGGCACGGTAACCTTCGACGGCCAGGTGCTCAACGGCATCCCGGCCCACAAGGTGGTGTCGCTCGGTCTCGCGCACTCCCCCGAGGGCCGGCACATCTTCCCCCGGCTCTCCATCGAGGAGAACCTCCAGCTCGGCGCCTTCCTCCGCAGCGACAAGGCCGGCATCGAGAAGGACATCCAGAAGGCCTACGACCTCTTCCCGATCCTGGGCGAGCGTCGCAAGCAGGCCGCGGGCACCCTCTCCGGCGGTGAGCAGCAGATGCTGGCGATGGGCCGGGCGCTGATGTCCCAGCCCAAGCTGCTGATGCTGGACGAGCCCTCGATGGGCCTCTCCCCGATCATGATGCAGAAGATCATGGAGACCATCGCGGCGCTGAAGTCCGAGGGCATGACGATCCTGCTCATCGAGCAGAACGCGCAGGCCGCGCTCTCCCTCGCGGACTACGGGTACGTGATGGAGGTCGGCACGGTGAAGCTGTCCGGCACCGGTCAGGACCTGCTGGTCGACGACGAGGTGCGCAAGACGTACCTCGGCGAGGACTGATCCGCTCGGTCCGCTCGGTCCGCTCATGACGGAAGGCCCGCCCCACAGTGCTGTGGGGCGGGCCTTCTTCCGTGCGGCGGTACGAGGAGTGCGGCAGGTCTACTGCTGCTCGCGGGCCGCCTTCTTCTCCTCGGCGTCCTCGATGACGGCCTCGGCGACCTGCTGCATCGACATGCGGCGGTCCATCGAGGTCTTCTGGATCCAGCGGAACGCGGCCGGCTCGGTCAGGCCGTACTGGGTCTGGAGGACGGACTTGGCGCGGTCCACCAGCTTGCGGGTCTCCAGTCGCTGGGAGAGGTCGGCGACCTCCTTCTCCAGGGCGCGCAGCTCGGCGAAGCGGGAGACGGCCATCTCGATGGCCGGCACCACGTCGCTCTTGCTGAACGGCTTCACCAGGTACGCCATGGCGCCGGCGTCCCGGGCCCGCTCGACGAGCTCCCGCTGCGAGAAGGCGGTGAGCATGAGGACCGGGGCGATGGACTCGCCGGCGATCTTCTCGGCGGCCGAGATGCCGTCGAGGACGGGCATCTTGACGTCGAGGATGACGAGGTCGGGGCGGTGCTCGCGGGCGAGCTCGACGGCCGTGGCGCCGTCCCCGGCCTCACCGACGACCGTGTAGCCCTCTTCTTCCAGCATCTCTTTGAGGTCGAGGCGGATGAGGGCTTCGTCCTCGGCGATGACGACGCGGGTCGTCAGCGGCGGGACGTGCGACGCCTCGGCGTCGTCGGCGGGCTGGGGCGACTCGGGGGCGGTCACGCGGGCTCCTCGTTCGATGGCCTCGTTTCCGAGGCGGATACAGCTCCCCATGAGCCTACCTACCTCCTGTAAGGTAGGGACACGGCGGGTGATCACCGACCTTCGTTTCGAAGGATGCCCCGGTAGCCCAGCGGAAGAGGCAGTGGTCTCAAACACCATACAGCGTGGGTTCGAATCCCACCCGGGGCACTTTACCTTTCATTCCAAGGTTTGAGACGGAAGAGTTCACGCTCGGCCGGACGGCCTACGTCAGAGGGTCTCCGATGTGGTGGACCCGGACGAGGTTCGTCGAGCCGGCGACGCCCGGCGGGGAGCCCGCCGTGATGACCACGATGTCGCCCTTCCGGCAGCGCCCGATCCGCAGCAGCTCCTCGTCGACCTGGGCCACCATCGCGTCCGTGGAGTCGACGTGCGGGCCGAGGAAGGTCTCGACGCCCCAGGTGAGGTTGAGCTGGGAGCGGGTGGCCGGGTCCGGGGTGAAGGCCAGCAGCGGGATGGGCGAGCGGTAGCGGGAGAGCCGCTTGACCGTGTCGCCGGACTGGGTGAAGGCCACCAGGAACTTGGCCCCGAGGAAGTCGCCCATCTCGGCGGCGGCGCGGGCGACGGCGCCGCCCTGGGTCCGGGGCTTGTTGCGCTCGGTGAGCGGCGGCAGGCCCTTGGCGAGGACGTCCTCCTCCGCGGCCTCGACGATCCGGCTCATGGTGCGGACGGTCTCGATCGGGTAGCGGCCGACGCTGGTCTCGCCGGAGAGCATGACGGCGTCGGTGCCGTCGATGACGGCGTTGGCGACGTCGGAGGCCTCGGCGCGGGTCGGCCGGGAGCTGTCGATCATCGAGTCGAGCATCTGGGTCGCGACGATGACCGGCTTGGCGTTGCGCTTGGCCAGCTTGACCGCCCGCTTCTGGACGATCGGCACCTGCTCCAGGGGCATTTCGACGCCCAGGTCGCCGCGGGCGACCATGATCCCGTCGAAGGCCGCGACGATCTCCTCGATGTTCTCGACGGCCTGCGGCTTCTCGATCTTGGCGATGACGGGAAGCCGGCGACCCTCCTCGTCCATGATCCGGTGGACGTCCTCGATGTCCCGGGCGCTGCGGACGAAGGACAGGGCGATGACGTCGGCGCCGATGCGCAGCGCCCAGCGGAGGTCCTCGACGTCCTTCTCGGACAGGGCCGGGACCGAGACGGCGACGCCGGGCAGGTTGAGGCCCTTGTGGTCGGAGACCATGCCGCCCTCGACGACGACGGTGTTCACCCGGGGGCCGTCGACGGAGGTGACCTCCAGGGTGACGCGGCCGTCGTCGACGAGGATGCGCTCACCGGCGGTCACGTCCGCGGCGAGGCCCGGATAGGTCGTGCCGCAGCAGTGGCGGTCGCCCTCCGCCGGCTCGACGGTGATGGTGAACTCGTCGCCGCGTTCAAGCAGTACGGGACCTTCGCGGAACCGGCCGAGACGGATCTTCGGGCCTTGAAGGTCGGCGAGGACACCGACGCTGCGACCGGTCTCGTCGGCGGCCTCGCGAACGTGCTGGTAACGCTTCTCATGGTCGGCATAGCCGCCGTGGCTGAGGTTGAAGCGGGCCACGTCCATTCCGGCCTCGACCAACGCCTTGATCTGGTCGTATGTTTCGGTGGCGGGCCCAAGGGTACAAACGATTTTCGCTCGGCGCATGAGTCGAGCCTAGGGCCTACCCATCAGTAGGAAGTTGGCTGGGCATGACTACTCAACAACCTTTCCGTGAAAGCTTGTTGACAAGTCTTGAATCTGTGCACAGGGGTGCTCCGATGAGCGATTTCCGCATCCCCGGAGCCCTCGTCTCAGAGTGCGGGCGGTCGCATCGTGAAGCGCGCCACGACCTCGGCAGTGACCGTCTGCCGCTGCGGTTCGAGGTCCAGCGGCGGGGCCTCGTCGGCCCCTTCCGCGGCGAACGCGACCGGTGCGCCGGCGAAGCCTGCGGTCCTCGGCATCGCGGGCCCGGCGAGCCCGGCGTCCGACAGTTCGAGGAGTGAGGAGAGGGAGGTCCCCAGCGCCTCCGCGTACGCGCGGGCCCGCCGCACCGCCTCCGTCACGGCGAGCCGCCGCGCCTCCGCGTACGCCGGGGAGTCCGGCCGCAGCGCCCACCAGGGTCCGTCGACGCCCGTCATCTCCAGGTCGGCGAGGCGGGTCACCAGCTCCCCCAGCGCCGTGAAATCGGTCAGCTCGGCCGTGACGCGCACCCGGCCCGTGTAGGCGTGCACCCGCTCGCCGCGGCCGCGCCTGCCGAGCTCCGGCGCGATCGTCAGCCTCCCCGTCTCCAGCTTCTCGACCGCCTCCCCCGCCGCCTTGACCAGGTCGATCACCTGCGCGTTGCGGCGGGTCAGGTCCGCGAGCGTCGCCGCCCGGTCCGTACCGCGCGCGGAGACGGTCAGCCAGATCCTGGCGAGCTCCGGGTCGACGTCGAGGCGCCCCTCGCCGCGGACCGTCACCTGCGGGGCTTCCGGGGTCGCGTGTTCCTGCGTCACGTCCTGATCCTCCGTGTTCGGTCACGATCGTCCACCGAACACTTTCCCACTCCGTAACCCGAAAGGTCTGTTGTCGACGCAGGCGTCTGGGCCAGAATCTACGCGCGTTGTGCGCCGCGTTCGGCGCGGACGCCACAGAACCAAAGGGGAGAAACACATGCCGCTGAACCGCAGGACGTTCCTGGAGCGCTCGGCCGCCGCCGGGGCCGGAGTGGCCATCGCCGGAGCCGTCGCCGCCCCCGCCGAGGCCCACGGCACCGACCGCCCGCGTCCGCAGAAGCGGTACTCCTTCACCGTGATGGGCACCACCGACCTGCACGGCAACGTCTTCAACTGGGACTACTTCACGGACAAGGAGTTCGACGACAAGGCCCACAACGACGTCGGCCTCGCCAAGATCTCCACCCTCGTCGAGCAGGTCCGCGCCGCCAAGGGCCGCCGCAACACCCTCCTCATCGACGCCGGTGACACCATCCAGGGCACCCAGCTGTCCTACTACTACGCCAAGGTCGACCCGATCACCCAGACCGGCGGCCCGGTCCACCCCATGGCCCAGGCCATGAACGCCATCGGCTACGACGCCGCCGCGCTCGGCAACCACGAGTTCAACTACGGCATCCCGGTGCTGCGGAAGTTCGAGGAGCAGTGCGACTTCCCGCTGCTCGGCGCCAACGCGCTCGACGCCAAGACCCTGCGCCCCGCGTTCGCCCCGTACAGCATGCACCGCCTGCGCACCCCGCACGGCAAGGACGTCAAGGTCGCGATACTCGGCCTGACGAACCCGGGCATCGCCATCTGGGACAAGGCGAACGTCACCGGCAAGATGGTCTTCCCCGGCCTCGAGGAGCAGGCCGCGAAGTGGGTGCCGAAGCTGCGCTCGATGGGCGCCGACGTGGTCGTCGTCTCGGCGCACTCCGGCTCCAGCGGCACCTCCTCGTACGGTGACCAGCTGCCGTACATCGAGAACGCGGCCGGGCTCGTCGCCGAGCAGGTCCCGGGCATCGACGCCATCCTCGTCGGCCACGCGCACACCGAGATCCCCGAGTACCGCGTCACGAACAAGGAGACCGGCAAGCAGGTCGTGCTCTCCGAGCCGCTGAAGTGGGGCCAGCGCCTCACCCTCTTCGACTTCGACCTGGTGTGGGAGAAGGGCCGCTGGACCGTCGAGAAGGTCGGCGCGCAGGTCCTCAACTCCAACACGGTGGCGGAGGACCCGGAGATCACCGGGCTGCTCGCGGACGAGCACAAGAAGGTCGTCGCGTACGTCAACCAGGTCATCGGCACCTCGACCGCGGTCATGACCACGGCCGACGCGCCGTGGAAGGACGAGCCGATCATCGACCTGATCAACGTCGTCCAGGCCGACACCGTGAAGGCGGCCCTCGCCGGCGGCGCGTACGCCGGTCTGCCCGTCCTCTCGCAGGCCTCCTGCTTCTCCCGCACGGCCCGGATCCCGGCCGGTCGGATCAGCATCAAGGACGCCGCCGGCCTGTACCCCTTCGAGAACACCCTGGAGGCGCGTCTCCTGACGGGCGCCCAGCTGAAGGACTACCTGGAGTACTCGGCGAAGTACTACGTCCAGACCGCGGCCGGCGCGCCGGTGGACACCGCGGCCCTGACCAACGCGGGCGGGACGCCGGACTACAACTACGACGCCGTGTCGGGCCTGACGTACGAGATCGACATCGCCAAGCCGGCCGGCTCGCGGATCGTGAACCTGTCCTTCGAGGGCAAGCCGCTCGACCCGGCCGCGAAGTTCGTCCTCGCGGTCAACAACTACCGGGCGAGCGGCGGCGGCGCGTTCCCGCACATCGCCGGCTCCCAGCAGCTGTGGGCCAACTCGGACGAGATCCGCAACACCATCATCCAGTGGGTGAAGGCGAAGGGGACCGTCGACCCGGGCACCTTCGCGACGGTCGGCTGGAAGCTGACCCGGGACGGCGTGCCGGTGTTCTCGTAGCAGGCCCGCCCGACGACGGGTCCGCGTGCCGCGTCTTCGGAGACCGCTCCGACGACGCGGTCTTCCGCGCGGACCCGCCGCCGGGGCGGAACCGGCCCGGCACGTCACGGCCGCCGCCCCGCCCGGAAAGGTCGCCACATTCCCGACGGCGACCGCTCTGCCCCAGCCGGGCGGGATTCGACCGAGACCGGGTAGAGACCCGGGGTTCATACGCTCCAACTCGCTTGACCGGACATCACTCAGCGAGGAACGGAGACAAACCAGCCGTGTCCGAACCGGACGAATTCCGCAGTGACCCCACCGTCCTGATGTGTCACCAGGCGCTCGACGAGTTCCTCACCGTCGCCGTCGGCCAGTACCAGCTCATCACCCCCGACGCCCCCCTTCCCTGCTTCGCGCTCCTCCTCGGCAACGCCGAAGGGGCCACGCTCCACGTCGAGCAGGTCGCCTTCGGCCGCAACGCGCGCACCTCGGACCCGGCGGCCCGCAGCGAGTTCAGCGAGGCGATCGTGCCCCAGTTCGGGTCCGCCTACGAGAACGAGCACCGGGGCTGGTGGGTCGACTCCTCCGATCTGCTCAGGATCTCGAAGAAGGCCGACGCCCTGGGACTCGACTTACTCGGTTCCATCCACATGCACCCGGACTGGCACCGCATAGGCCCGCCCGGAGAGCGCGGCTGCGTCCTCAGCGAGCAGCCGACCCCCATGGACCAGTACGTCTTCGGCAACACCGCCTGGCCCATCAACATCATCTGCTACCTCGAACGCCGCGGCGACGAGTTCTACCACGCCCTCGCGGCCTGGGCCCCACCGGAAGCGGGGCACCGATGTACCGAGATACCGCTGCGTGTCCGCACCCGAACCCCCGTGGGGATGTGATCCACCATGACCACCCATGACGACGACTCCCGCATCCGGGCCCTGTGGGCCGACATGACCCGCGGCTGGGCGGCGGGCGACGCCGCGCTCTTCGCGGCGGGCTTCGCGGAGGACTGCGACTTCACCACCGTGCGAGGAGACAAGCCGGCCGGCCGCGCAGGCATCGAAGCCGGTCACGACCGGCTCTTCCGGACGTCGTACGCGGCGACCCTCCTCGACGCCCGGGTCCGCGCCATCCGGTACCTGCGGCCCGACGTGGCGACCGTCGAGGCCGAGTCCACGATCCTCGGCGCCGACGACGCGGTGCTCGCCACCACCCACGCCCTGGCCGTCGTCGAGCGGACCGACGAAGGCGACGGCCCCGCCTGGCGGATCATCGCCTTCCACAACATGATCCCGGCGGCCGCCAGATGAAGGTGGTGGGCGCCCTCCTGGAGGCGGCCTGGTAGCGCTCCAGGGGTGCCCTCCCCGTCCGGCACGGAGGTCCGTCGCCGGACGGAGTCGCGGTTCCCCCCGTCACACGTTCTGTGTGAGAGGCGTCAGCTTCCGGTCCTGGGCCGGGATGCTCGGCGCCTCTCGCGTCTCCAGGCCGAAGCTGGTGAAGGCGGTGCGGCGCGGCAGCGGGTACGGCTCCTTGCCGCTGACCGCGTTGAGGATCGTCGCGCTGCGCCAGGCCGCGAGGCCCAGGTCCGGGGCGCCGACGCCGTGCGTGTGCTTCTCGGCGTTCTGGACGAAGACGGAGCCGGTCACGGACGGGTCGAGGACCAGCCGGTACCGCTCGTCGACCCGGGCGCGCCCGGCCGAGTCGTGACGCAGGTACGGATCGAGGCCGGCGAGCATCCGGTCCACCGGGCGCTCCCGGTAGCCGGTCGCGAGGACGACGGCGTCGGTGGTGAGCCGGGAGCGGGTGCCCTGCTGGAGGTGCTCCAGGTGGAGTTCGACCTGGGTGGTGGCCACCCGGCCGGCCGTGCGGACCCGGACGCCGGGGGTGAGGACGGCGTCGGGCCATCCGCCGTGCAGGGTGCGGCGGTACAGCTCGTCGTGGATGGCGGCGATGGTGTCGGCGTCGATGCCCTTGTGCAGCTGCCACTGCCGGGGCACGAGGTCGCCGCGCACCGGCTCCGGCAGGGCGTGGAAGTAGCGGGTGTAGTCGGGGGTGAAGTGCTCCAGGCCGAGCTTGGAGTACTCCATCGGGGCGAAGGCCTCGGTACGGGCGAGCCAGTGGATGCGCTCCGCGCCGGCCGGCCGTGACCGCAGCAGGTCGAGGAAGACCTCGGCGCCGGACTGCCCCGAGCCGATGACGGTGACGTGCCCGGCGGCGAGGAGCGTCTCGCGGTGGGCGAGGTAGTCGGCGGAGTGGAAGACGGGGACGCCGGGCGCGTCGGCGAGCGGCTTGAGCGGCTCGGGGACATAGGGCTCGGTACCGACGCCGAGGACGACGTTCCGGGTGTAGGCGCGGCCCAGGGCCTCGGCCTCGCCGTCCGGGTCGACCTGGGTGAAGTCGACCTCGAACAGGCGGCGCTCGGGGTTCCAGCGGACCGAGTCGACCTGGTGGCCGAAGTGGAGGCCGGGGAGCCGTTCGCTGACCCAGCGGCAGTAGGCGTCGTACTCGGCGCGCTGGATGTGGAACTTCTCGGCGAAGTAGAAGGGGAAGAGGCGCTCGCGGCTCTTCAGGTAGTTGAGGAACGTCCAGGGGCTGGCCGGGTCGGCGAGGGTCACCAGGTCCGCGAGGAACGGGACCTGGAGGGTGGCGCCCTCGATGAGGAGGCCGGGGTGCCACTGGAAGGCCGGCTTCTGCTCGTAGAACGTGGCGGCGAGACCACCGGGTACGCCGTGCGCGAGGGCGGCGAGCGAGAGGTTGAAGGGGCCGATGCCGACGCCCACCAGGTCGTGGGGCTGGTCGAGGTCCTGCTGAGGGGTGCTGCCGGTCATCGGTGCGTGCTGCCTTCCACGAGAGTGATGAGTCGAGCCAGGTCGCCGGGGGTGGCGTGGGGGTTGAGCAGGGTGGCCTTCAGCCAGAGGCGGCCGTCCGCGCCGGCGCGGCCGAGGACGGCGTGGCCCTCGGCGAGGAGGGTGCGGCGGATCGCGGCGAGGTCCTCGTCCGTGGAGGTGGCGCCGTCGGTGGGTTCGGCGGAGGTGGCGCCGTCGGTGGGTTCGGCGACGGTGGCGCCGTCGGTGGGTTCGGCGGCGGTGACGGGTCGGAAGAGGACCGTGGTGAGGGTGGGGCGGGCGCGGAGTTGCAGGCCCGGGGACTTCTCCACGAGGTCGGCGAGGTCCTGGGCACGCTCCATGCAGGCGTCGACGAGCGCGCCGAGTCCGGCGCGGCCGAGCGCGCGGAGCGTGACGGCGGTCTTCAGGACGTCGGGGCGGCGGGTGGTGCGCAGGGAGCGGCCGAGGAGGTCGGGCAGGCCGGCCTCGGTGTCGTCGTCGGCGTTGAGGTAGTCGGCGGTGTGACCGAGCACGTTCAGGTCGGCCGCGTCCCGTACGGCGAGGAGTCCCGCGGCGGCCGGCTGCCAGCCGAGCTTGTGCAGGTCCACGGTGACGGTACGGGCCCGGTCGAGGCCGTCGAGGAGGTGGCGGTGCGTCCGGCTGAAGAGGACGGGGCCCCCGTAGGCGGCGTCGACGTGGAGTTCGGCTCCGTGGGCCGCGCACACGTCCGCGAGGGCCGGGATCGGGTCGATCAGCCCCTCGTCGGTGGTGCCGGCGGTGGCGGCGACGAGGACGGGGCCGTCCAGGCCCTTCAGGGCCCCGGCGAGGGCGGCGGGGTCCAGGGTGCCGTCCGGGGTGGGCACGGTGACCGGTTCGGGCAGGCCGAGGAGCCAGGCGGCGCGGTGGAAGGAGTGGTGGGCGTTGGCCCCGACGACGGTCCGGACCCGGCCGTGCCGCTCCCGGGCCAGGAGCAGGGCGAGTTGGTTGGACTCGGTGCCGCCGGTGGTGACCAGCGCGTCGGGGCGCCCGGCCGCCGGGTAGACCTCGGCGGCCAGCGCGGCCGTGACCTCCGCTTCGAGGGCGGAGGCCGCGGGTGCCTGGTCCCAGGAGTCCATCGACGGGTTGAGCGCGGACGCCGCCAGGTCGGCGGCGACGGCGAGCGCGAGGGGCGGGGTGTGCAGATGGGCGGCGCAGAGCGGGTGGGCGGGGTCGGCCGCGCCTTCCGCGACGGCGTGGACGAGGGTGCGCAGGGCCTCGTGCGGGTCGGTGCCGTGCTCGGGGAGTACGGCGCCGAGGGCCGCCACCCGTGCCGCGACGGCCTCCGGGCCGCCGGGCGGGAGGGGGCCGCCCCTGGCCCGCGCTCCGTCGTGGAGGGCGTCGAGGACGGTGTCCAGGAGGGGGCGGAGGGCCTCCGCGCCGGAGGTTCCTCCGGCGAGTGGTGGGGGTGCGGCACGCATGGACGACAGCGTGGCGGGCGCTGGTGGGGCCTGTCCGGGGAGTCGGCGGTTGTGACCCGAACGGGGGACACGGCGCCGGCGCGTGGAGCGCGTACCCCCTGGTCGGGGGTGGCGTGATCGTTCAAGACCGCTGAGGCGCGGGCCGGGCCGCCGAGGCGGTGCTCGACGGCGTCCGGGGTGACCGGCAGGAGGTCGGTGCCGGGAGGACGGAGCTCCTGCGGCTGCTCGTGCGGCTGTCCCCGGCGCTCGGCACCGTGCCGTGCGCCGGGGGTGAGGCGACCTCAGGCCGTGCGGACCGCCAGGGCCCGGCGCAGGTCGTCGAGCTGGTCGACGAGCTTGCGGTGCAGGGCGGGGATCACCGCGTCGTCGTCGAGGTGGGACTCGCCGAGGGCCAGGGACTCCGCGTCGACCGCGTGGAACGGGAAGGCGTAGCGGCCGGCCGCCTCGGCCATGGCGGGGCCACGGCGGGCGCCGAGCGCGGTGGCGTCGGCGTAGAAGCGGGGCACGTACTCGCGGACGAGTTCGGCCTGCTCGGGCTGCCAGAAGCCCTGGGCGGTGGCGGTGAAGAGGTAGTTGGACAGGTCGTCCGTGTCGAAGAGGGCCGACCAGGCCGCGGCCTTGGCCGCCGGGTCCGGGAGGGCGGCGCGGCAGCGGGCGGCGCCTTCCTCGCCGGTGGCGCTCGGGTCCCTCTCCAGTTCGGCGGCGATGGCGGCCTCGTCGGTGGCGCCGAGGACGGCGAGCCGGGAGAGGATGCGCCAGCGCAGCTCGGGGTCGAGCTCGGGCCCGCCGTGGACGGTGCCCTCTTCGAGCCAGGAGGCGATCTTCTCGGGGGTGGTGGCGCTGTCGATGAAGGTCCGCACGGCGGTGAGGCGGAGGCCGGGGGACTCGCCGTCCTCGGTGCGGCGCAGCAGGGCGCGGGCGATCTCGCCGATCTTCGCGAGGGCGGCGGGGCGCTCGTCCTCGGAGACGTACCGGTCGGCGATCTGGGTGCGCGCGAAGCCGAGGACGCCCTGGAGGAGGGCGAGTTCGGTCTCCTCGGGCAGGTGCGCGAGGGCGGTGTCCAGGTACGTGGCGGGGGCGAGGTCGCCGTCGCGGACCATGTCGCGCAGGGCGTTCCAGATGACGGCGCGGGTCAGCGCGTCGGGAATGCGGGAGAGGCCGCGCAGGGCGGACTCCTCGGACACGTCGTCGAAGCGGAGCTTGGCGTAGGTGAGGTCCTCGCCGTTGAGGACGACGAGGGCGGGGCGCGGGCCGGTCAGTTCGGCGGGCGCCTCCTGCGGTACGTCGATCTCGCGGCGCTCGCGCGGCACGAGGTCGCCGGAGGGGTCCCGGTCGTAGACGCCGACGGCGATGCGGTGCGGGCGGCTGCCGGTGCGGTCGACGGTGAGCTGCCAGCTGGTTCCGGCGCCGTCGAGGCGGGGGGTGAGGGTGTCGACGCCGGTGGTGCGGAGCCACTGCTCGGCCCAGCCGTGGACGTCGCGGTCGGTGGCGGCGGCGAGGTTGTCGATGAAGTCGGCGAGGGTGGCGTTGCCGAACTTGTGGCGCTTGAAGTGGATGTTGATGCCGGCGAGGAAGTCCTTCTCGCCGAGCCAGGTGACGAGCTGGCGGAGGGCGGAGGCGCCCTTGGCGTAGGAGATGCCGTCGAAGTTGAGGAGGGCGGAGGCGGTGTCGGGGACGGCCTCCGGGTCGGGGGCGACGGGGTGGGTGGAGGGCCGCTGGTCGGCCTCGTAGCCCCAGGCCTTGCGGGCGATGCCGAAGTCGACCCAGGTGTCGGGGAAGAGGTCGGAGCAGGCCTCGTTGACGGTCTGGAAGCCCATGTACTCGGCGAAGGACTCGTTCAGCCAGATGTCGTCCCACCAGCGGAGGGTGACGAGGTCGCCGAACCACATGTGGGCCATCTCGTGGGCGATGACCATGGCGCGGGTCTGCCGCTCGGTGACGGTGACGGCGGAGCGGAAGACGAACTCGTCGCGAAAGGTGACGAGTCCGGGGTTCTCCATGGCGCCCGCGTTGAACTCGGGGACGAAGGCCTGGTCGTACGAGTCGAACGGGTAGGGCTCGTCGAACTTCTCGTGGTAACGGTCGTAGCAGGCCTTGGTGACGGCGAGGATCTCGTCGGCGTCGGCGTCGAGGTGGGCGGCGAGGGAGCGCCGGCAGTGGATGCCGAACGGGAGCCCGGCGTGCTCGATGCGGACGCTGTGCCAGGGACCGGCCGCGACGCAGACGAAGTAGGTGGAGAGCAGCGGGGTGGCGGCGGCCTCCCAGCGGCCGTCGGCCTGCTGCTCGGTGATGCCGTTGGAGAGGACGGTCCAGCCCTCGGGGGCGGTGACGCCGATCTCGAAGACGGCCTTCAGGTCGGGCTGGTCGAAGGCGGCGAAGACGCGCTGGACGTCCTCCATGAAGAGCTGGGTGTAGACGTACGACTCGCCGTCCGTCGGGTCCTTGAAGCGGTGCATGCCCTCGCCGGTGCGGGAGTACCGCATGGTGGTGGCGACGCTCAGGGTGTGCTCGCCCTCGGTGAGGCTCAGCGGGAGCCGGTTTCCGTCGAGGGCGGCGACGTCGAGGGGCTCGCCGTCGAGGAGGGCGGAGTGGAGGGTTTCCGGCTTGAGCTCGACGAACGTGTCCCCCGCGGCGCGGGCCGTGAAGCGGATGAGGCTCTGTGACCCGAAGGTCTCGTCGCCGGTGGTGAGGTCGAGGTCCACCCGGTAGTGGTGGACGTCGAGGAGCTGGGCACGGGTCTGCGCTTCGTCGCGCGTCAGTACGGACATGGGCCCTATGCTGCCCGATGCCCAGCGCCCGGGGCAGGGGTGGTGCGCTATTCGGCCATCAGGCGCGTCACGGACCGTTGGTGCTGATGCGCGGTGGCGGCGCGACGGCGGCGGCAGGCCTCAGGCGAGCCCCGTGCCGTTCAGGTGGGTGAAGGCCGCGGTGATGCGCGGGCGGTCGTAGCCGGCGGGGCCGGCCGCGCCGCTGGAGAGCAGGGCGTGGAGCAGGATGCGGGCCTTGGCGGGGTCGAGGGGGCCGGCCGGGATCAGGCCGTGGTGCAGCAGGTCGTACTCGGAGCCGGGGCTGCGGTAGGTGTGCGACAGGGTCGTGCCGCCGCCCGTACGGGACGCGAGGACGACCGGGATGCGGCGGGCGATGTCGGCGAGCGGGTCGACGAGCCAGGCGGGGGCGTGGCCGGCGCCGAAGGCGGCGACGACGAGGCCCTGGAAGCGGTCGTCGACGGCTTCGAGGAGTTCGCCGCGGTCGCCCTGGGAGAGCGTCACGAGGGCCACCCGTACCGACGGGTCGAACCGCAGCGGGCAGAGCGCGGCGGGGACGGCGGGGCGGAGCAGGATGCGGGGCTCGCCCTCGACGACGGTGCCGACCGGTCCCGCTCCGGGCGAGGCGAACGTGGCGACGGAGGTGGTGTGGGTCTTGCGGGCGTGGCGGGCGGCGTGGATCTCGTCGGCGAGGACGACGAGGACGCCGAGGCCGCGGCAGGCGGGGTCGGCGGCGACGGCGAGCGCGGCGGCGAGGTTGGCGGGCCCGTCGGCACCGGGCAGGTCGGGACGGCGCATGGCGCCGGTGACGGCGATCGGCTGCTCGGTGGTGCAGAGCAGGTCGAGGAGGAAGGCGGTCTCCTCCAGGGTGTCGGTGCCCTGGACGACGACGACGCCGGAGCCGTCGGCGACGGTCTTGCGCACCTCCTCCGCGAGGGCGGCGAGGTCCTCGTGGGTGACGGAGGAGCTGGGGACGCGGCGGAAGTCACGGAGGACGACGTCCTCGGGCGCGCCGAGTTCGCCGAGGACCTCCTGGCCGGTCATCCGGGCCGCGTCACCGCCGCGTGCCGAGATGGTCCCGCCGAGGGTGAAGACCGTGACCCGGGCCATCAGCGTGCTCCGTCCGCAATCGTCTCGTGGTGGCGGATGACCTCGGCGATGATGAAGTTGAGGAGCTTCTCCGCGAAGGCCGGGTCCAGTTTGGCGCTCTCGGCGAGTTCCCGCAGCCGGGCGATCTGGCGGGCCTCGCGGGCGGGGTCGGCGGGCGGCAGCTGGTGCTCGGCCTTGAGGACGCCGACCTGCTGGGTGCACTTGAAGCGCTCGGCGAGCATGTGCACGACCGCCGCGTCGATGTTGTCGATGCTCTCGCGCAGCCGGGTCAGCTCGGCGGTGACGGTCGGGTCGATCTCGCTGGTGTCGCTCATGATCTGCGAGCTTAGACGGATCTCGGCAGGATCGTGGGCGGGTGTTCGGGATCCGGAACGCGGTCGCTCCAGCCGCCGTGCACGGAGCGCCCCTGCTGCTCGCGGAACCGGATGGGCGCGGTGCCGACCCGGCGGGTGAAGAGCCGGGAGAAGTAGGCGGGGTCGTCGTATCCGACGCGCCGGGCGACGGCGGCGACGGGCAGCTCGGTGGCGGCGAGGAGCTCCTTGGCGCGGCCGAGGCGGACGGTGAGCAGGTAGTCCTTGGGGCTGCATCCGGCGGCGCGGCGGACGGCGGTGCGCAGCTCGGCGGGGGTCATGCCGTGGCGGGCGGCGTGGCCGGCGACGGAGAGGGGCTGGAAGGCGTCGCGGGCGAGGGCGGCGAGGACGGGGTCGCCGTCGGCGTTGGTGTCGGCGCGGGCGCGCCGCAGGGCGACGAGGAGTTCGTGGACGGCGGCGCCGGTCTCGACCTCCAGGAGGGGGTTGCCGGGGCGGGCGGCGCGGGCGATCCGGCCGATGGCGGCGCGGGCGGGGGCGGCGTCGGAGAGGGGCACGACGGGCCGGTCGGGTTCGATGTAGCCGAGTTCGGTGTAGGTGGCGGCGGCGGGTCCCGAGAAGTCGACGAAGGCCTCGTCCCAGCCGGTGCCCGGGTCGGCGCCGTAGTGGTGGGGGACGCCGGGGGTGAGCCAGAGCAGGGCGGGGGCGGTGACGGTGGCGCGGCGGCCGTCGGAGCCCCGGTACCAGCCGCCGCCCGCGGAGACGACGACGGCGACGTGGTGGTCGAGGGTGCGCGGACCGACGGTGGGCAGGGTGCCGTGCTGGAGTCCGACGCCGAGGCAGACCAGGCCGAGCCGTTGGTGGACGGGGCCGGGCGTGAAGTAGCGCATCCAGGTGTGGTACATCGCCGTGCCTCCGTAACGTCCAAACTGCGACGATCTTTGTCCATGGACCGGCTCGCCGCCAGGGGGCGAGGGTGAGGCCATGAGCACGTTCGCTGTGGGTGACGAGGACTTTCTGCTCGACGGGCGGCCGGTGCGGCTGCTCTCGGGGGCGCTGCACTACTTCCGGGTCCACGAGGGGCACTGGGAGCACCGGCTCGGGATGCTGCGGGCGATGGGCCTCAACTGCGTCGAGACGTACGTCCCCTGGAACCTGTACGAGCCGGAGCCCGGCCGGTACGGGGACGTGGCGGAGCTCGGCCGGTTCCTGGACGCGGTGCGGCGGGCCGGGCTGTGGGCGATCGTGCGCCCGGGACCGTACATCTGCGCCGAGTGGGAGAACGGCGGTCTGCCGCACTGGCTGACCGGTCCGCTCGGGCGGCGGGTGCGGACCCTGGACCCGGAGTTCCTGGCGCCGGTGGAGTCCTGGTTCCGGCGGCTGCTCCCGCAGGTGGTGGAGCGGCAGGTCGACCGGGGCGGTCCGGTGATCCTGGTCCAGGTGGAGAACGAGTACGGGAGCTACGGCAGCGACCGGGACTATCTGGAGTGGGTGGCGCGGCTGCTGCGGGACTGCGGGGTCGGTGTGCCGCTGTTCACCTCGGACGGGCCCGAGGACCACATGCTGACGGGCGGCTCGGTGCCGGGGGTGCTCGCGACGGCGAACTTCGGTTCGGGGGCGCGGGAGGGCTTCGCGACGCTGCGGCGCCATCAGCCGTCGGGGCCGCTGATGTGCATGGAGTTCTGGTGCGGCTGGTTCGACCACTGGGGTACGGAGCACACGGTGCGGGACGCGGCGGACGCGGCGGCCGAGCTGCGGGAGATCCTGGAGTGCGGGGCCTCGGTCAACCTGTACATGGCGCACGGCGGCACGAACTTCGCCGGCTGGGCGGGCGCGAACCGGACCGGCGGGCTGCACGACGGGGTGCTGCGGCCGACGGTGACCTCGTACGACTACGACGCGCCGATCGACGAGGCGGGCCGGCCGACGGAGAAGTACCGCCGCTTCCGCGAGGTGCTCTCCGCGTACGCGGACGGGCCGCTGCCGGAGGTCCCGGAGCCGCCGGCCCGGCTGGCCGCCCCCGCGCTCGGCCGCTTCGACGACTGGGCGCCGCTGGACGGGGTCCTGGAGGTCCTCGGCGGCGAGGAGTCGCTCACCCCGGTGCCGCCGACCTTCGAGGAGCTGGGGGTGGACCGAGGTCTGGTCCGCTACCGGGTGTCCGTACCGGGGCCCCGGCAGCCGTATCCGCTGGGCGTCACCGGGCTGCGGGACCGGGCCGTCGTGTACGTCGACGGGGTCCCCGCCGGCGTGCTCGACAGCGAGGACGCGCGGCTGGCCGAACCGGTCGCGGGTCCGGCGGTCGTCGACCTGTGGGTGGAGTCCCTCGGCCGGGTCAACTACGGGCCCCGGCTCGCCGAACCGAAGGGGATCACGGGCGGCGTCCGGCACGAGCGGCAGTACCTGCACGGAGTACGGGCGCGGGGCCTGCGCCTCGACGCCTTCGAGGCGGCGGCGGTCGACAAGGTGCCCTTCGGGCCGCTGCCGGCCGCCCCGGGTCCCGGCCTGTACCGCGCGGCGCTCGGGGTCTCGGGCGCCGGGGACGCCGAGCTGCGGCTGCCGGGCGCCACCCGCGGCTTCGTCTGGGTGAACGGCTTCTGCCTGGGCCGCTACTGGTCGGCGGGCCCGCAGGACGCCCTGTTCGTACCGGGCCCGGTCCTTCGGGAGGGCGCGAACGAGGTGTGGGTCCTGGAGGTCGAGGGGACGGCCCCGTCGGTGGAGCTGTCGGCTGTGTCGGCTGTGTCGGCTGTGTCGGTCTGAGCGGGACGCGGGCCGGACGCGGGGAATGCCCGGGCCGGACGCGGGCCGGACGCGGGCCGGACGCGGGCCGGACGCGGGGAGTGCCCCGGGGCGGGGTCGCCCCGGGGCACTCCCGTGTCGGGCTACAGCGTGGCCGCGGCCGACTTGATCGCGGCGGCGAAGGTCGAGACCTCCGTGTAGACGCCGGGGTAGCCGGCCCGCGCGCAGCCCTCGCCCCAGCTCACGATGCCGACCTGGATCCAGGCACCGGTGTTGTCCTTGCGGAACATGGGGCCGCCGGAGTCACCCTGGCAGGTGTCGACGCCGCCCTCGTTGTAGCCGGCACAGATCTCCTCGCCGGGGACGAGGGAGCTGCCGTACGCGGCCTGGCACTCGGCGTCCGAGACGAACGGGACGGTCGCCTTGCGCAGGTAGCGCTGCTGGCTGCCGCCCTCGCGGGTGGCGCCCCAGCCGGCCACGGTGAACGTGCCGCTGTTGTACGCGGTCGTCTCGGCGATCTTCAGGTTGGGCAGCGAGGTGATCGGCGAGGCGAGCTTGATGAGGGCCCAGTCCTTGCCCGTGCCGTTGTAGCCGGGGGCCTGGTAGACCTTGGTGGACTTGACCTTGATGGCGCTGCTCGACTGGAGGTCGACGACCCCGGCGGTGGCGGTGATGCCGGTGTTGTTGCCCGATCCGCTCACGCAGTGGGCGGCGGTGAGGACGACCTGGGGGGTGATCAGGGAGCCGCCGCAGCCCATGGACAGCCTGACCATCCAGGGGAACTCGCCCTGGGCGGCGCGCGTGCCGCCGACGACGGGCGCGGGTGCGGCGGAGGCGGACGTGGTGGGCTGGAGGCTGACGGCCGCCAGGACGACGGCGCCGGCCGCGGCCAGCTTCTGGAGCGTGCGAACCACGCGGTTCTGCTTCATGTGCCTGCCTTCTCTCGTGGGGGGTTGCACCTGACGGGTAGTGACATGCGCCCGTCAAGGCACGTCCGGATTATGGACAGCGCCCAACTGCCGCCACAAGGAAGCCTTTTCGGCCAATACCGGTGGAGGGAACGTACAGTGGAAGGAAGGGGGAATCCGGTATGCCGAACCGTCACGAGGCCGACCGTGTCATCCGCGGCTTCCCGCACCGCGCCACCGTCCGCGCCTCGCTCACCGCGCTCTACCGCCGCCTCTCCCCCGACGGCGTACACCGCTACCCGACGAGCGTCCCCGCCGCCGCCGTCGCCCTCGGCGACGACGAGGACCTGCACCTCGGCACCCAGCGGGTGGCCCACGCCCTCGTCCGCCACCTGCGGCTGCCCGAGGCGCGCATGGTGGTGAGCTTCCGGCCCATGGAGCACGCGGCGACCGTCGAACTCACCGCCGGACCCGAGTACTTCGTGGAGCTCAACGACCGCTTCCGGACCCGCCGCCGGGACATCGGCGCAGCCCTCGCCCACGAGATCACCCACGTCCTGCTGCACCGCCTCGACCTCGGCTTCCCCGGCACCGCCGACAACGAGGTCCTCACCGACGTCGTCACCGCCTACCTCGGCGCCGGCTGGCTCCTGCTCGACGCCTACCGTCGCGACGGCGTCGAGAGCCAGAAGCTCGGCTACCTGACCCCGGAGGAGTTCGGCTACGTCATCGCCAAACGCGCCGAGGTCTTCACCGAGGACCCGTCCCCCTGGTTCACCAGCGCCGTCGCCTACGACGCGTGGGTACGGGGCCGGGCGGAGGCGCACCGCGAGCGCACCCCGCCCCCGCTCGCCGGCGCCCGCTGGGCCGACCGCCGGCGCTACGAGTGGGAGCGCCGGCGCGGCCGGGCCTCCCCGGACGCCCCCTACGCCTTCGACGGCGGCACCGCGCCCGCCACCGCCGTCTCCTTCCCCTGCCCGGTCTGCTGCCAGCGGCTGCGCATCCCGGCGGGCAGGACCCTGCGAGCCCGGTGCGGGGTGTGCCGCACCGTGCTCGACTGCGTGACATGACGCTTCGTCATGGTTATTGCCGTCATGGTCAGAACGGGTACAGCCGCTTCACCGCCTTCAGGAGGGTGTTCATCGTGGTGCGCGCGGCCGTCCGGCGGTAGGCGTGGCGCGACCAGATCGTCGGCAGCACCACCCCCACGAACACCAGCAGGGCCGCCACGAGCACCAGCAGGCCCACGGGCCCGAGGAGTGCGAGCACCTCGCTCAGCAGGGACACGCCCGTCTCGGTCCGGGTCTCGGTCGACATCGGGTACTCCATTCGTTCGTCCATCGCCGCGGATTACGGGGAGCACCCTGCGCCACACTCCGAAGCGGCGGTGAGAACCGGGGGAAAGCGGCGGACCCACCCCCGTCACCGCAGGCCACGGCATAGCCTGGGGCCGGAATCCGGGGTGATCCGGGGTGACTTGGGGTGCGCCGGGACACCGCGGCGCCCACTCGTCGTGTCGCCACCGGGAGGGCGCGTCTTGGACCAGGGGAACGAGGCTCGGCAGCGGTTCGCCGCATGGCTGCGCGAGGTGCACACCGCCGCGGGAGCCCCCAGCGCCGACGATCTGGAGAAGGCCAGCCTCCAGGCCGGCGACGGACGCCGCCCCCTCAGCAGCTCAGGAGTGCAGCGCCTGCTCAGGGCCAACTTCGTCCGACCGCCCGACTGGCGGCTCGTGACGGCCTTCCTGGACACCTGCGCCCACTGCGCCCCGCCCTCCGCACCCGTACCCCGCGCCCTGCTGGACAGGGACATGTGGCGGACCAGGTACGAGCAGCTCGTCACCCTCTGCGAAGCCGCGAAGGACCAGGCGCGGAACCAGACCGGGAAAGAGGACGAGCCCGCCGTCACCCACGCCCTGCAGACGTACGCCCGGCGGGTCCGCGAGTCGTACGGACGGCTGGACCTGGAGGTGCTGACCCCGGACAACGACCAGAACGTGCAGCAGAAGGTCGAACTGCGCGAGGTCTTCGTCGTCCCCACCGTGCGGGCCGACCCCCCGCCCGTGGAACTCTCCCGCGAACTCATGGTGAAGCTCCTGGAAGGCGAGGAGCTCATGTCGGACGGCGACCTGCCGCCCGGACTCGACCTGGAGATGCTCGACGCCCTCGTGGAGGCCTACCGGCAGCGCCCCGCGGAGCCCGTCCTCGACGTGCTCGCCCGGGAGGAGAGCCGCCGCGTCGTCCTCCTCGGCGACCCCGGAGCCGGCAAGTCGACCCTGGCGCACTACCTCGCCCTGAGCCTGGTCGGCAGCCCCGACCCCGGCGAGCACCTGGCCCGGCTCGCCGGCAGCGTGCCGCTCGTCGTCGAACTACGGCACTACGCCCAGCCCGCCTGGCGCCAGAAGACGTTCGAGGAGTTCCTCGACCACCTGAGCACCACCGAGGGCATGGCGCTGCCGAGACCCGTCCTGCAGCGACTGCTCGACGAAGGCCGCGCCCTCCTCGTCTTCGACGGACTCGACGAGATCTTCGACCCCGAGTTCCGCGCCGAGACCGCCCGCCGCATCGCCGGCTTCGCCGCCCGGCACGAGCGCTGCCGCGTCGTCGTCACGTCCCGCGTCGTCGGCTACCAGCGGCGGACCCTGGACGGCGCGGACTTCGCCCACTACATGATCCAGGACCTGGACACCCCGCGGATCCACGCCTTCGCACGGCGCTGGTTCGACACCGCGTGCCCCGGCCAACCGGCCCAGGCGGAACAACTCTTCACCCGCTTCAAGGACGCCATCGCCCACTCCGCGTCCGTCCGCGAACTCGCCGGCAACCCCCTCCTGCTGACCATCCTCGCCATCCTCGGCCGCCGCCAGACCCTCCCCCGCGACCGCCACAGCGTCTACCAGCACGCCGTCACCGTCCTCGTCGCCCGCTGGGACCGGGACGCCAAACACCTCACCACCCACTTGTCCGGCCCCGTCGCCGACGCCCTCGACGTCCTCGGCCAGGTCGAACGCCTGGAGATGCTCCGGCTCCTCGCCCGCCGCATGCAGGAAGGCGCGGGCGGCATCTCCGGCAACTACATCCCCGAACACGACATCGAGGACGTCTTCCGCCAGTACCTGCAACTCTGCGACATCCCCCCGGACGTCGCCCGCCGCACCGCCCGCGCCATGGTCCAGCAACTCCGCGAACGCAACTTCATCCTCGCCCGCTACGGCGGCGGCGCCTGGGGCTTCGTCCACCGCACCTTCCTCGAATACCTCGCCGCCGCCGACATCGTCCACCGCTACGAACACGAGCGCGAATGGTCCCCCGACGCGCTCGTCCACGACGTCCTCCTCCCCCGCGCCGAGGACACCACCTGGCACGAGGTGATCCTGCTGCTCGCCGGGCAGCTGCGCGAGCGGGACACGGGGACGCTGGTGGACGGGCTGGTGGGACCGGCCCCCACCCCGTACCGGCACGACAGGCTCACCCTGGCGCTGCGCGCACTGTCCGAGGTCAAGAAGATCGGCGTGCTCGCCGCGCAGAGCGTCGCGGTGGTGGAGGCGATCGCGCTGCTGCTCAGCGAGGGGATCGGGCAGTACCAGGGCTACTTCGACCGGCGTCCCTCCCCCATGGTGGTGGGCGCCGCCGCGGCGATGGCCTCCTTCAGCGAGCACTGGGCGGGGCGCGGCCGGTACCTGAGCTGGTTCCACGTCTGGGGCCAGTTCCTGGACGGCCGCACCGCCACCGAACTCGCCTGTGCGCTGCAGCGTGACGCCCCCGCCGTGATCGCGTACGCACGCTTCGCCTGGTCGGCCGACAGCCGGATCGCGGCCCTCGCCGTCCTGCGTGAGCGGTGGCAGGACGACCCCTCCGTCACCGAGGCGATCAAGACCAGTGCCGCGCATGACGAGCACGTGGCCGTACGCGAAGCCGCTCTGAACGCCTTGACGCTCCGGCCGACCGCAGACCTGCGCTCGTTCGCAGAGGACCGGGCCGTGCGCGATCCGGCGCCGGGTGTACGCAACGCAGCCTTGACGTTGCTGCTGCACGCCTACCGCGACGAACGGAGCCGTCGCTTCTTCGAGGAACGGGCGGTCCGTGACCGCTTCGAGGCTGTACGCGCCCGGGCGGAACAACTCGTGGACCAGATGGCCGCCGGCTTCGACCCCATCAACGAGGTGGGGCCGCTGCCCGACGGGCTCCTCGGCCCTTCCTCGACGTACATCGACGAAGAGGAACTCGTCGGTGTCGATGAAGACACCGGCCGCTTTGTGGCGGAGGCCCTCGCGGCCTGGCGATCCGAACGCTTCGCTCCCTTCCTCCTACTCCTGAACCGGTACCTCGTCCCGGTCGAGCAGGCGACGATCACTGCCTGGTTGCAGATCCACCCGGAAGACGTCCGGATGCTGATGCGCGATGTCCGACGCTTCTCGGACAGGACGTTGACGCTCGAGGCTTCCGACCCTCGCTATTCACGGCGATATTTGACCCCAGTCGGCGCTCAGCAGGCCGCGCTGAGGGCCATCGCGCGCGTCCCCACCGACGAGACGCGCGAGTTCCTCATCGGCTGTGCGCAGGACCTCCCCGATGACGCACCACGGGAGACCGCCGCGCTCCTCCTCGTCACGCTGTGGAGCAACGACCCCTCGGTGACGACGCTGCTGCTCGACATCGCGCAGCACGACTCCGCCCCTTCCCTCCGCCTGAGGGTCATCCGCGAGCTCTCCCTCGTCTGCGCCCGCGATCCCGCCGTCCGCGAGACCATCTACCGGATGGCCGCCGGCGACCCCGACACTGGCGTACGGCTCTTCGCCCTGCGCTGGATGGGGCAGTGGTGGCCGGACCACCCGGAACGGGCAAGCCTGTTCGACACGGAGCCCCAGGCCGACACCCCGCCCACCTCCCGGGAACGGCTCGTGAGGCTCCAGGCACTCGCTTCCGGCTCGGACCGCACGGAGTGGGAGCGGCAGTCAGCCGAGGAGACCGACGCGGAAGTCCGCGCGCAGATGCGCCGCGTCCGCCTCCTCCGGGGCTCTCCAGAGCGTGCGGCGCACGCGGTGTTCCACGACCGCCTGTCGTTCGGGCTCCGTCGGCTGCTCAAGGCGAGGAGGCGGGCGGGCTGCGGTCCCGCGGAGTGAGGGAAAGGATTTGCGTCGGGCGCCGACGGCGGGTCAGGGTCGGGGCATGAGCACGTTGTTCGACGCCATTCGGGACGGGGACGAGGACGGGGCGGTGCGGGCCCTGCGGGGCGGGGCCGATCCGGAGGGCAGGGAGGACGGGGAGACGGCGCTGTACCGGGCGGCGCTCGACGACGAGCCGGGGATCGTGCGGCTGTTGCTCGGCGCCGGGGCCGATCCGGGGCGGCACAGTGGCGAGGACGGCGGTGACCTGCCGTTGTGCGGGGCCGCGTGCGGTGGGCACACCGAGGTGGTGCGGGCACTGCTCGCGGCGGGGGCCGAGCCGGATCAGGAGGAGTCGTACGGGTTCACGGCCCTGACGTGGGCGCTGCGGCTCGGGCACGCGGACACGGCACGGGTGTTGCTGGAGCACGGGGCGGATCCCGATCGGCGCGGCCCCGACGGGCTGGTCCCGCTGGTGGCGGCGGCGAGGCGCGGCTCGTCCGGCTGTGTGCGGGCGCTCCTCGACCACGGGGCGCAGTCGCGGGAGGCGGCGCTGCGGGAGGCGCGGCGGTGGATCGGCGTCGACATGGCGGCCGAGTTGCGGCGGGGGCTGGTCGCGGGGAACGAGGGCGGGGAGACGTACGAGGCGGTCGTCCGGCGGGTGCGGGAGGACGGCGGGGTGACGGTTTGCGTGGAGTTGCTGCGGGAGGACGGCGCGCCGGGGCGGGGGGACGACCGGCAAACCGGGCATGCGGCGATCGCGACGCTGATCGAAGCGGCGCTGGGTCTGCGTACTCCGCACGAGGAGTTGGCGGCGCGGGCGCTGCGCTGTGGCGATCCGGAGCTGGACGACTGGACGACGGCGGTGGCGGAGCTGGCGGGGCGGGCCGACGAGGAGACGTTCGTGGCGGCGGCGGGCTGGTGCGCGTACCGCGATCCGTTGCGCCGGGCGCTCGGCGCGCGGGTGCTCGGTGCGCTGCCCGGCTTCGGTGCGAGCGCGGTCCCGGTGTTGCGGCGGCTCGCGGCGGAGGCCGTGCCGCCGGCCCGTGAGCCCGTGCTCTCGGCGGTCCTGTCGCTCGGCGCGTGTGGGGATCCGGCCGCCGTGCCGGAGCTGCTCGTGGCGGCCGGGCATCCCGGCGCCGCCGTGCGGCGGGCGGCCGCGGCGGGGCTCGCCGGGATCGTTCCCGCCGGGCATGTCGAGGCGGTCGGCGTGTTGCTCGCGCTGAGCCGGGACGACGACGCCCGCGTGCGGGACTGGGCGACGCTGGCGCTCGCGGAGTTGCCGGACGACACCCCGCTCGTACGGGAGGGGCTGGCGGAGCGGCTCGGCGACGACGATCCGGAGACGGCGGCGGAGGCGGCCCGGGGCCTGGCGATCCGTCAGGATCCGCGTGCCGTCGACGCGCTGTCGTCGATCCTCGCGGACGGCGCCTCCGACGGCGCGGCGCGCGAGACGGCCCTGGCCGCCCTGGAGTACGTCCACGATCCGCGGGTCAGGACGCGCCTGGAGTGGACCACGCCTCGGCGGGGATGACGGCTGGGCGGGGGTGACGGCTCGGCGGGGGGGGGTGACAACTCGGCGGGGGGGGTGACGACTCGGCGGGGATGCGCCTTGGCAAGGATGACGCCTCGGCGGGGACGGCCGGCGCGGTGCGCTTCGGTCGGAATAGCGCTGTTCGGCGACCGGTTGGACCGGTACATGCGACCTGATCCGGAACAGCCCGGCGGCCTCCATCCCCTTCTGGCGGAACGATTCAGCCCCTATCGGTTCGACCCGTCGGCCGCCGTCGACGACCGTGCCCTGGGTCTGCTGCTCGAAGCGGCGCGGTGGGCGCCGTCCGCGGGGAACTCCCAGCCGTGGGGCTTCTTCGCGAGTCGGCCCGGTGAGCCGGAGCATGAGCGGGTGGTGCCGCACCTCGCGCCGAGTTCGGCGCGGTGGGCGAGGGACGCGGGTCTGCTCGTCGTGACGCTGGCACGTCGTCATGTCGACGACACGGAGCTGCAGTACTCCGAGTTCGCCGACTACGACCTCGGCCAGGCGATGGCACACATGACGGTCCAGGCCCAGGCGATGGGGCTGGCCGCCCACCAGTTCCGGGCCTTCGACATGGAGGGACTCACCAAGGAGCTGGACCCGAACCCGGGATGGGCGATCGTCTCCATGATCGCCCTGGGCAGGGCCGCCGGGGAGCCGCCGGCGGGCCGTGAGCGGCGCAGCGTCGCCGATCTGCTGTCCGCCCCGTGGTCACCCTCGGTGTAGCCCGGGCCCGGGGCCGGGGTGGTCCGTCACTCCGCCTCGGTGACCGCCGTGCGAGGGAGCCGGAGGCTGAGTACGGCGGACAGGGCGTAGGCCGCGAGGACCCAGGGCATGGCGGCCTCGAGGGAGAGGTCGGCGAACCAGGCGGTGCCGATGGCGGCGGCGCCGAGGGCGCCGCCGAACTGCTGGGCGGTGGTGAAGACGCCCGAGGCGCCGCCGGCGAGTTCGGCGGGGGCGGCCGAGAGGACGATGCCGACGAGGGGGACGACGAGGAGGCCGAGGCCGGCGCCCGCGACGACGAGGCCGGGGGCCAGTGGCCAGGCGCCGGTGTGGAGGGGTGCGGCGGTCTCCATGGCGTACCAGACCCAGCCGTATCCGGCCGCCATGAGGAGGGCGCCCGCGGTCGGCACGTACCGGCCGAGTTTGACGGCGAGCGGCTCGGCGGCCGGTGCCGTGAGGAAGCCGCCGGCGGAGAAGGCGGCCATCAGGACGCCCGCCTGGGTCGGGGTGTAGCCCTGGCCGCCCTGGAGCCAGATCGCGAGGACCAGGAAGAAGCCCTGCATGCCGAAGGCGAAGAGGAGCTGGACGGCGAGGCCGTACGAGAAGGCCGGGACGGTGAGGATCCGCCGGGGCAGCACCGAGCCGCGTACGGCGACCCCGCTCACCGCGGCCGCTCCGGCGGCGAGGAGGGCCCAGCCCCAGAGCGGCCAGTCCCAGCTGCGGCCCTGGACGAGCGGCAGGACGACGGCGACGAGTCCGGCGGCGAGGACGAGGCTGCCGACCAGCGGGGGACGGGCGGCGGTGTGCTCGCGGGTGGCCGGGACGAGGACGACGGCGGCGGCCAGGGTGAGGAGCGAGACCGGCACGTTGACGAGGAAGACGCTGCGCCAGCCGAGCCCGAGGAGGTCGGCGTCGGTGAGGACGCCGCCGAGCAGCAGCCCGATCGCCGAGGCGAAGCCGGCCACGGCCCCGTACATCCCGAAGACCTTGCCGCGGTCCTTGCCGCGGAACAGGCTGTGGAAGGAGCCGAGCACCTGCGGCATGAGGACGGCGGCGGTCACGCCCTGCACGGCGCGGGCGGCGATCAGCTGGCCGGGGCTCTGCGCGAGGCCGCAGGCGAGGCTGGCGAGGCCGAAGCCGGCGGTGCCGGCGAGGAACAGCGCCTTGCGGCCGTACCGGTCACCGAGCCGGCCGGCGACGACGAGGGTCGCGGCGAAGCCCAGGAGGTAGGCGGAGACGGTCCACTGGAGGGCGCTCTCGGAGGCGCCGAGTCCGTGGCCGAGTGAGGGCAGGGCGACGTTGACGATGGTGACGTCCACGAGGTCCATCAGGGCGGCGACCATCATGACGACGGCGGCGGCCCAGCGGCGCGGGTGGGCGGTGTACGGGTCGCCGGTGGCGGTGGTGTCGGTCGCGGCGGTCGCGGACATCTCGACTCCTCCTTTTATTTCGTTCGGCCTAACGAAATAAAAAGTGGCATGCGGTCACCCTTGATCGCAAGTCTTTCGTTCGGCCGAACGAAACGAATTTTGCTAGGCTGCCGCCATGCCCACGAGCGAGCAGCCGACCGACCAGGACACCGCACGACGCGCCGAGGTCGTCGCCGCCCTCACTGCCGCCGGCCGGGACTCCAGCGCCGCCTCGGTCGCCTTCCACTCGGCGATCGCGGCACAGCAGGACCTGGGGGCCACCGAGACCAAGACGCTCGACCTGCTCGAACGGCACGGCCCCCTCACCGCCAAGGAGCTGGCCGAACACTCGGGCCTCGCCCCCGCCTCCGTCACCGGCCTCGTCGACCGCCTCGAACGCAAGGGCTTCGTCCGCCGGGTCAAGCACCCCACCGACAAGCGCCGGGTGCTCGTCGAGCCCCGCCCCGAGAAGCTGGCCGAACTCGCCCCCCTCTTCGACGACTGGGCCCGCGAAGTGCACGAGCTGTACGGCGAGTTCACGACCGACGAGCTGGCAACGGTCACCCGCTTCCTCACCGGCGCGACCGACCGCCAGCGGGCCGCGACCCGACGCCTCACCGAAGGGACGCCGGACGCGTCGTAGCGGGCGCCCCACCGAAGGGGCGCCGGACGGTCGTAGCGGGCACCTCACCGAAGGGACGCCGGACGCGCCGCAGCGGGCGCCTCACCGATCGGGTCGGGCTCGCGCCGTCCGGCCGGCCGGGCGCCCCCGGGCGCCCGGTCGCCTCGGGTCGCGCACGACCCTCCCCTCCGGCCCCGCGGGCTGCTACCTTCCTCCTCGAGTAGCCACCTAACAAACATTTGGTCGAAGGTCGGCTGCCCGTGCACCCGTGGGTCCCCGGCCTTCCCAGGCCGGTGGCCCCATAGCCTCCGCGGGCCCGTCCGCCCACGGCTGCCCCACCCGAGTCCGTCAGTCGTACGCCCTCAGTCCGTACGTCCGTCAGTCCGTAAAGGGAGTCCAGCCATGCCCCTGTCCCGACGCGCGCTGCTCACCGCCGGCGGCGCCGCCGCCCTGCTCGCGGCCGCCCCGGCCCCCGCGACCGCCCGCCCCGGCCCCCGGGCCGCGAACGCCATCCGGCACATCCCGCTCCAGGGCGCGGTCAACGTCCGCGACCTCGGCGGATACCTCACCTACGACGGGGCCCGGGTCCGGCACGGCCTCGCCTACCGCGGCGACCACCTCGGCAAGCTCACCGACGCCGACGTCGCCACGCTCGGCGGACTCGGCCTCGGGGCCGTGGTGGACCTGCGGATCCCGCTGGAGGTGGGGTACGACGGAGCGGACCGGCTGCCGGCCGGTACGGCCCCGGTGGCGCGGCCCGTCACCGACAACGGTCTGTTCGGGCAGCTGCTCGCCGCGATCGGCTCCCGCGACCCGGTGCGGCAGGAGGAGATGCTCGGCGGCGGGCGGGCCGCGGCGTTCATGACCGGCGTCTACCGGAGCTTCGTCACCGAGCCCGCGAACCGGGCGGCCCTCGCGACCACCCTGCGGGACTTCGCCGATCCCCGCCGGGGTCCGCTGCTCGTGCACTGCACGTCGGGCAAGGACCGCACCGGCTGGACGAGCTGGCTGCTGCTGACCCTGCTCGGGGTGCCGGCGAGCTCCGCCCGCGCGGACTACCTGGCCTCCAACACCTTCCGCGCCGCGCACGACGCACGGGTGCGGGAGGGCCTCAAGCAGGGCGGGCTCATGCAGAACCCGGAGCTGATCGTGCCGCTCCAGGAGGTGCGGACGGAGTATCTGGACGCCGCCCTCGACCAGGTCCGCACCTCCTACGGGAGCCTCTTCCGTTACGTGTCGGTCGGCCTCGGCCTGGACCCGCGCGAGCTGCCGGCGCTCCGCGAACGGCTCGTGCTCGGCGCCTGACGCCCACCACGCCCCGCACCGGCGCCGGAGGCGGCCGCCCGGCCGGCACCCGCGCCGGCGCCGGAGGCGGCACCGCGCCCGGTTCCCGCACCGGAGCCCCGGCCCGCGCCCGCGCCCGTACCCCGGCCGGAGCCGGCGGAGCGGCCCGCACCGGACGCGGCGCGCCCGGAGCCGCCCGTGGTGCCGGTGCCGCGGCCCGCGGCCGTACCGCCGGACCCGCCGCGGCGGCGACGGCCGCCACCGCTGCCGGACCCGGCCGCGCTGCGCGGCGGGGTCGGCTGCGGGGTCTCGATGACCACGGGGACGCCCGAGGGCTCCCGTGCGCCGGTCAGCTCGGCCAGCTGCTCGTCGCTGGACTTGATCTGCGCCGTGCGGGGGCTGATGCCCGCGTTCGACATCAGCCGGCCCATGTCCCGCTTCTGCTCGGGCAGGACCAGGGTGAAGACGCTGCCGGACTCGCCGGCACGGGCGGTGCGGCCGCCGCGGTGCAGGTAGTCCTTGTGGTCGATCGGCGGGTCGACGTTCACGACCATGTCGAGGTCGTCGACGTGGATGCCGCGCGCCGCCACGTTCGTCGCGACGAGCGTGGTGACCTGGCCGGTCTTGAACTGGTCAAGGGTCCGGTTGCGCTGCGGCTGCGAACGGCCGCCGTGCAGGCCCGAGGCGCGGACGCCGTTGGCGAGCAGCCGCTTGACCAGCCGGTCCACGGAACGCTTGGTGTCCATGAAGAGGATCGTCCGGCCGTCGCGGGCCGCGATCCGCAGCGTGACGGCCTTCTTGTCGGTCTCGTCGGCCACGTACAGGACGTGGTGCTCCATGGTGGTGACCGCACCGGCCGACGGGTCGACGGAGTGGACGACCGGGTCGTCGAGGAACATCTTGACGAGCTTGTCGATGTTCCGGTCGAGCGTGGCCGAGAACAGCAGCCGCTGGCCGTCCGGCTCGACCTGCTTCAGCAGCTTCGTGACCTGCGGCAGGAAGCCCATGTCGGCCATCTGGTCGGCCTCGTCCAGGACGGTGATCGCGACCTGGTCGAGCCGGCAGTCGCCCCGCTCGATCAGGTCGTGGAGCCGGCCGGGGGTGGCGATGAGGACCTCGGCGCCGCGCCGCAGCGCGGACGACTGCCGGGAGATCGACATGCCGCCGACGACGGTGGTGAGCCGCAGCCGCAGCGCCCCGGCGTACGGGGTGAGGGCGTCGGTCACCTGCTGGGCGAGCTCGCGGGTGGGCACCAGGACCAGCGCGAGGGGCGCGGTCGGCTCGGCGCGGCGGCCCGCGGTGCGGGCGAGGAGCGCGAGCCCGAAGGCGAGGGTCTTGCCGGAGCCGGTGCGCCCCCGGCCGAGCACGTCACGGCCGGCCAGTGAGTTCGGCAGCGTCGCCGCCTGGATCGGGAACGGCTCCGTCACGCCCTGCTCGCCGAGGATCCGCAGCAGGCCCTCGGGCATGTCGAGGTCGGCGAAGGAGGCCACCGCGGGCAGCGCGGGCGTCACCGTCTCCGGCGGCGTGAACTCGGCCGGCGGCGGGGGTGCCGTGGGACGGCGGCCGCCGCGGGAGCCCTTCGGCTGCGACGTGGACTTCGTCTGGGTGCTGCGGGGGCTGCGCTTGGGGCGTTCAGAGCGGGTCATGCGTGCCTTCCTGGCCGGTGCTCGCGGCACAGCCGGGGCCCGCACCTGCACGGTGCGGGCCCCGGCTGCTCTACCCGGAACACGCGATACGGGCCCCGGCTGTCTCTCCCGGGGCACTCGAAACGAGCCCCGGACGTCTCTACCGGAACAATAGTGCGCCTCAGGACCTTCCCGCCCCGCCCACCCGATGCCCGGACGGACCAGACCGGCCCAGACCCGACCGACACGTGGCCCACTTCACAGCCCCACCGTCCGCTCGCGCCCCTTCGGGAGACACCCCTCAGGGCTCCTCAGGACTGTACGGCGATCCCGTCCAGGACCATCGACAAGTACTGGCGGGCGATCTCCTCGGGGCTGTGCCGGCCGCCCGGCCGGTACCAGGAGGCGGCGACCCAGACGGTGTCGCGGACGAACCGGTAGGTGAGGCGGACGTCCAGGTCGGCGCGGAAGACGCCGGCGGAGACACCGCGCTCCAGCGTGCCGAGCCAGGCCTTCTCGAACCTGCGCTGCGAGTCGGCGAGGTACTGGAAGCGGGGCTGGTCGGTGAGGTGCCGGGACTCCTTCTGGTAGATGGCGACGGCGGCGCGGTGCCGGTCGATCTCGCGGAAGGACTCTGTGACGAGGGCCTCGATGGTCTCGCGGGGTCCGAGGTCGGCGGCGAGGACGGCGTCGTATCCCTCCCACAGCTCGTTCAGGAAACTGGAGAGGATCTCGTCGAGCATCGACTCCTTGGAGTCGAAGTGGTAGTAGAGGCTGCCGGCTAGCATCCCGGCGGCGTCCGCGATCTTGCGGACGGTGGTGGCGTTGTACCCCTGGGCGGCGAACACCTCGGCCGCCGTGTCGAGGAGTTCACGGCGCCGCTCGGGCCCGCCGCTCACCTGAGTCTTCTTCTTGCTGGCAGTGTTCGGCACGTGCCCATTCTGGTCCCCCGCGCGCCCACCGCGGAGCAGACCGTCGCACCGGCCGAGCGGACCGTCGCCCCGGCCGTGCGGCCCGGGCTCCCGGACGCCCGGCCATGCGGCCCGGACGCACGGTCGCTCGACCCGGCCGCACGGTCGCTCGACCCGGCCGCCCGATCGCGCCTCAGACGTCCTCGCGCGGTGGGCTGTCGTCGTTGCCGCGCCGGATCGTCCGGGCCGGACGGCCCGGGGCCCAGGTGCGGAAGACGATCTCCTCGCCGTCCACCCAGGTCCGTACGACCTCGGTCGGTTCCACCCGGAAGAGGTGGAAGGGCTGGGGCCCGCCCACCTCGGCCGCGTACCGCCCGACGGTCTCCGGGTCGGTGACCTCGACCGCGCGCCCTGAGACGCGCACGTCCCCGCCGCCCATGTCGGTGCCGGGGCCCAGGTTGGCGAGGAGCGCGAAACGGGGGTCGCGGCGCAGGTCGAGGGCCTTGCGGGAGTTCGGCATCATGCCGAGCCACAGCTCGCCGAAGCGGAAGCCCGCCTCGACGCCGCTGAGCCGGGGCGCACCGTCCTTCCGTACGGTGGCGAGGGCGTGGTGCGTGTACTGCCCGAAGCGCTCCCGCACGGTCGCGGCGAACTCGGGTTCCGCGGCCTCGAAGGCCGACCAGGTGGTTCCGGTGTCTCCCATGACTCCAGGAAACACCGGATACCCGACACCTTCTGTCCGGATTACTCCGGAGGGCCTGCGGCCGGTCGCGTCAGGAGGTCGCGGCGCGCTCGGCCTCGCTGCGCTCGACGCAGAACTCGTTGCCCTCGGGGTCGGCCATGGTCGCCCAGCCGGTGCCGTCCGGGTTCCTGCGGTCGTCGATCAGCGTCGCGCCGAGGCCGATCAGCCGCTCGACCTCCTCGTCGCGGGTGCGGTCCTGCGGCTGGAGGTCGAGGTGGACACGGTTCTTCACCGCCTTCGGCTCGGGCACCTGGATGAAGAGGAGGCCCGCGCCGGCCGACTCGACGAGCGCCTCCTCGTCACCCGGCTGGTCGTCGTCGGAGACCTTGGAGTCGAGGACGCCGGCCCAGAAGGTCGCCAGGGCGTAGGCGTCGGCGCAGTCGATGGTCACGTGTCGCACGAGAGAAGTCATGGCCTCATGATCGCCCGCGTCCGCGACGGCGGGCCACCGGATTCCCATCCCTCAGTCGCCGGCGGCCAGTTGCCTTCCCTCGGTCGCCGCCACGAGCGCGGCGAGGGAGGAGCGGGTGCCCTGGAGGCCGTGGATCTCCTCGTCGATGGCGTCGAGTCGGGCGACGAGCAGCGGGCTGAGGTGGGCGTGGTCCGGCCGTCCCCCACCGACTGGGTGCCGCTCGGCCACCCCGCCTACCTGTGCCGGCAGGCCGAGCTGAGCCTGCGCCGGCTCCGTACCGAGCGCATCGACCTCCTCCACCTGCACCGCCTCGACGAGAACTTCCCGGTCGCCGAGCAGGTGGGCGCCCTGCGGCGGCTCCAGGAGGAGGGCAAGGCCCGGCACATCGGCCTCTCGGAGGCGACGGTCGCCCAGCTGGAGGAGGCCGAGGCCGTCGCGCCGATCGCGGCCGTCCAGAACCTCTACAACCTCGCCACCCGCGACCACGAGGCCGTGGTCGAGCACACCGCCGGACGCGGCATCGCCTTCGTGCCGTTCTTCCCGGTCGCCATGGGCGGTCACGCGGGGCCGGACGGCCCGGTGGCCCGGGCCGCCCGCGAAGTCGGCGCCACCCCATCCCAGACGGCCCTGGCCTGGCTCCTCCACCGGGCCCCGCACATCCTCCCGATCCCCGGCACGTCCTCGGCCGCCCACCTCCTGGAGAACCTGGGCGCCCTCGACGTCACCCTCACCGAGGAGCAGTTCGCGCCTCGGCGAGGAGGTGGGAGCGGCGTCGGCCGCGTGACGCAGCGCCGCACGACCGGGGGCTCGTGACCGGGGGCTCGTGCTCGTGACCGGGAGCTCGCGACCGGCCCGTACCGCAGACCGGCCGCTCACGACGTCCGCCCGTACGCGGCCGGCCGGTTCAGGACCGGACGATGCCCTGGGCCCGGGCCGCGGCGAGCCAGGCGGGGAACTCGGAGACGATCCTGTCGTACAGCTCCGCGTCCGGGACGCGGTTGGGGTCCTGCCCCGCGTGGAAGAAGCCCGCGTTGTCGACGGGTCGTTTCGTCGGCACGGCCAGCTCGTCGAGCCGGCGCAGGAACTCGAACTGCCGGCTCGCGGGGTCGCCGAAGCCGATGAACTGCCAGAAGATCGGCAGCCGGGCCGCCTTGCAGACGTACCGCTCGGCCGCCAGCTTGTTGATCGGCCCCCCGTCGGTCTGGAAGACGACGAGCGCGGGGGCGGTGGAGCCGCTGTCCAGGTAGTGGTCGATGACGGCGTCCATGGCGAGGTGGTAGCTCGTCTTGCCCATGTGGCCGAGCCCGGCGACGATCCGGTCGATCCTGCCCGCGTGGTCGTCCAGCCGGATGTCGGTCTCGGCGTCGATGTCGGTGGAGAAGAACACCACCGGCACCCGGCCGTCGTCGTCGAAGTGCGCGGAGAGCCCCAGCACCCGGTCCGCCAGCGCCTGGACGCTCCCGTTGTTGTAGTACGGCTTCATCGACCCCGAGTAGTCGACCACGAGGTAGACCGCGACGCGCTGCCCGCTGATCCCGTGCCGCTGGAGCGAGGCCCCCGCCGATTTGTAGAGACTGACCAGCGCGGGCGCGGTCTCCTCGACCTTCCGCAGGCTCAGTGCCATGGACGTTCCCTCTCCCACTCCTCGATGTCCGCGAGCATGGCGTCGGCCAGGTCGCGCTCGGCCGCGTAGTACCGCTCGGCCCAGGTGAGGGTGAGCCGGGGAAAGGCCCACGCCTCGTCGGCGCCCGCGTCCGCCGCGTCCGTCTCGGCGCGCTGCCGCATGCCCTCGGCGTACTCCCGGTGCCCGGCGAGGATCTCCCGCATCCGGTCGGGTTCGAGGAGGTGGCCGAGCCAGAGCCGCAGCATCGGCCCGTGCTTGAGGACCGGCGGATCGAGGGGCGCCTCGCGGGCCCAGGCGGTGACGGCCGCGAGTCCCTCGTCGGTGATGCGGTAGGCGCGCTTGTCGCGGCTGCCGGATTCGGGGGCGACGAGGCGCGATGTCGCGTAGCCGCCGTTCTCCAGTCGTTTCAGCTCGCTGTAGACCTGGCTGAAGGACGGGCTCCAGTAGAAGAGGCCCAGCGACCGGTCCGCCCACTTCTTGACGTCGTAGCCGGACAACTCCCGCCCGAACGACAGCAGTCCGAGCACCGCCCAGCCGGTCGCCGGAAGGCCCGGCACGGTCTCTTCGTCCGCCACGGACGGCAGTCTACGGCCCTTCACTCCTCCACCTGTGCCTGCTAGAAGTATTTCGATTAGGCATAGTCGCCTGGCCTTCCTGGGAGGAGCTCCCGTTGAAGTTCTCCATGATCTTCGAAGCACAGCTCGTCGACCCCACCCCCGACCGCGAGCACCGCGTCCTCCACGACTGCGTCGAACAGGCCGTCCTCGCCGAGGAGATGGGCTTCGACCGGATCTGGGCGGTCGAGCACCACTCCCTCACCCAGTACGCCCACATGAGCGCCTCCGAGATCTTCCTGACCTGGGTGGCCGCCCGCACCCGCACCCTCCGCGTCGGCCACGGCGTGGTCACCATGCCCTTCGGCTACCAGCACCCCGTCCGCGTCGCCGAACGGGCCGCCATGCTCGACGTGCTCTCCGGCGGCCGCGTCGACATCGGCGCCGGCCGGGGCGCGACCCGCCAGGAGATGCGGATGTTCGGGGTGCGCCCCGACGACACCCGCCCGCAGACGGAGGAGGCCCTGCGGATCTTCGCCGCCGCCTGGCGCGAGCCGGAGTTCGAGTGGCACGGCTCCCTCGACATCGGCCCCGGCGCCGTCCTGCCCCGCCCCGTCCAGCGCCCGCACCCGCCCCTCTTCATGGCCTGTTCGCAGCACGAATCGCTCCGCCAGGCCGCCGAACTCGGCATCGGCGCCCTGGTCATGGGCTTCGCCGGCGCCGACGACGTCCGCGCGATGCGAGCGGTGTACGACGAGGCCATCGCCGCACGCGACGGCTCCCGGTTCGTGTCCACGGAGGTCAACGACCACTTCTCCGTCCTCTGCCCGACGACCGTCCTCGACGACGCCGACCGCGCCCTCCGGCTCGGCACCCGCGGGCAGCGCTTCTTCGCCGAGTCGATCGCCCACTGGTACGGAGGCGCACCCGCCCCCACCGGATACGCCGAGGACGAGGACCACGCGGGCGCGCTCTCCCGCGAACGGGAGGCCCTCGTCGCCCGCCTCCACGAGGCGGACGTCCCCGCCCGCCCGGTCGACACCGGCACGTACGACACCGACCACGCATACGGCGACGCCGACACCGCGATCGCCTACGTCGAACGGCTCCGGGAGATCGGCGTCGACGAGGTCATGTGCCTGATCCAGATGGGAACCGTCCCGCAGGACGTCTGCCTGGAGACCATCCGCCAGTGGGGCACCAAGGTCATCCCCCACTTCCGCGAACCGGCGCCCGCCGCCTGACCGACCTCCTCAACGGCCCCTGGGCGGCACGCGCGTTCTGGAATCATGGACGTCCAGGGCGGGGCCGCACAGGGGAGTCGGGGGTAAGGGTGAGCGCGACGACGGACACGTCGGCGGACACGACCGAGGAGCAGGTCACCGGCAGACGGCGGGCCCTGCTCATCGGAGTGGGCCGGACCGACTTCCTGGAACGCGACGAGGCCCTCTCCCGGCGCTTCCCCCCGCTCGGCTTCGTCGACCGGGACGTCGAACTCGTCGGCACCGCCCTCGCCGCGTCCGGCTACACGGTCGCCGCCCTCCACCCCGGCCACCCCCGCCCCGAGCGGCAGGACACGGGCGTGGGCTCGATCGTCAGCGCCGTCGAGGAGTTCCTCCTCTCCTGCACGGCCGGGGACACGGCGTTCCTGTACGTCTCCGCCCACGGCGTGACCGTCGGCGAACGCGAGTACCTCCTCACCTCCGACGCCCGCCCCCGAGCCGACGGCTCCCTGATCGCGCAGACGATCCTCGAGACCGCGCCCGACGTCCTCCTCGGCGCGATACCCGAGGGCGTCACCGTCGTCGTCTGCCTCGACACGTGCCGCAGCGACCAGCCGTCGTCCGCCACGCAGCCGCGTCTGACGCGCCTCGTGGACTCCTCGTACGAGAACGTGGCCTGGCTGCGCGGCAGCGGCCCCGGGCAACCCGCCTACGCCGACCCCGAGAAGGGCAGCTTCTTCGGCATCGCCCTGTCGGAGGCCCTCTCCCCGCAGAGCCCGCCCCGGACGTTCGAGAAGGTCCACGCGTTCGTACGCGCCCGGGTCCACCGGCTCACCTCCCTCCTCACGGAACCCCCGCCGACCGTCGAGTTCCAGTGCGCGGAGGAGCTCGCCGCCCGGCTGGTCCTCTGCGAGGGCTCCGAGGAGACCGAACTCTGGACCGAGGCGGTCGACGCCTCCGTCCTCTGGCGGCACACCTCGCAGCCCGCCGTCCACGAACGGGTCAAGGACCGGCTGGCCGACCTGGCCCGCGAAGTGGCCAAGAGCCGTCTCGGCACGGACTCGGCCCTCGCCACCCCCTGGAGCGATCCCGGCTACCCGATCCGCGTCGTGGAGCGCCTCGGCCACCTCGTCGAATCCGCCGCACTCACCGGTCGCGAACTCCTCTCCCCCGCCGAGACCGCGGCCCTGCTCGCCGCTCCCCTCCTCCACGAGGGCGTCGTCGCCGTCGCCCTGAGCGAACTGGCGGCGCTGCGTCCGGACCGGATCGACCGCAGCGAGGACGGCCGCGGCCGTACCGTGACCACCTCCCACGACCGCCTGGTGTGCGACGCCGCACGCGACGTCTCACGCGCCCACTCCCAGGTCGGCCAGACGGCCGAGACCCTCCGCCGGCGCCACCTCCCCGCACCGGCCACCGCCGCCGACCACTGGCTCCGGCACCGCTTCATCGCCGACTGGGACCTCCTGTGGGACGGCACGGGCGACTACGCGGCGATCGACCACCTCATCGACCGCGTGGTCACGGCCGTCGCCGCCGGTGGTCCCGGCGAACCCTCCCCGCAGAACCGCGTCCTGATCGACCGCCAGATCCGCCAGGTCCTCGCCCACGTCACCGTCGCCCCGGGCAGCAGCCCCCGCATCAACCACACCGGCGAGCCCCGCTGGAGCGAACACCCGGCCGTGTCCGGCAACACCTGGCGCGCCCGCGACCTCGCCTACCTCGTCTGGCTCGCCTCCCTCCTCGCCGCCGACCCCCGCCGCATGTCCAGCGCCCTCGTCGACCACCTCGGCTCCGCCCACCGCCGCCTGGTGCCCTCCGAAGTCGTCGCGGCCCTCGCCGAGTACCGTCTCCACCCCCTCGCCGAACCCCCGACGAACGGCACCGACGGCGCCTACGACCTCGCCGTCAACTTCCACTGTCCCCACCCCGCGCTCCACGCGGCCCTGGAAGAACTCGCCGCGATCGCCGACGCCTCGGTCCGCGCCCTCCACAAGAGCTGGAAGGAGGCCCGCACCACCGCCCCCGACCTGCTGCGCGGCATCCCCCGCAAGGTCACCACCGAGTTCCTGGAGCCCCTGGAGCAGCAGTACACCAAGCCCCTGGAGCGCTTCCGCCTCGCCGAGGACGAGATCCGCCCCCTCCTCATGGGCACCCAGCTCTACGGCGACAAGATGCTCGCCGTCCGCGAGCTCTACCAGAACGCCCTCGACGCCTGCCGCCACCGCCAGCTCCGCGCTGCCTACGGCGAAAAGCTCGGCAAGTGCGGGGCCACCGACCGCGAACCGGACATCACCTTCGTCCAGGGCTACGACGACGAGGACCGCCCCTACATCGAGTGCCGCGACACCGGCACCGGCATGAGCCGCAAGAAGCTCACCTCCATGTTCGCCCGCGCCGGCAAGCGCTACGAACAGGACCCCGACTTCGTCCAGGAGCGCCGCAACTGGCGCCGCGCCGGCATCGAACCCGTTCCCTTCAACAGCCGCTTCGGCATCGGCGTCTTCAGCTACTTCATGCTCGCCGAGGAAGTCGTCGTCACCACCGCCGCCGTCGACCCCCACGGCAACCCCTCCCGCACCGAAGCCCCCCTCCAGGCCACCATCCAGTCCGGCTCCGGCCTCCTCGAGATCCGCGACACCACCACCGCCCCCACCACCGGCGGCACCACCGTCCGCCTCTACCTCAACGCCGACGGCGAGACCCCACCGTCCCTGGTGGAGACCCTGCGGAACCTGTTGTGGGTGAGCGACCACGCTGTGACGGCGGTGGAGCTGGACCGGGAGGGCGGGACGATCCGGTCGGAGGAATGGACACCGGGCCGGCTCCAGGCCTCGGAGCACTGGACCACCGCGCCCGCCCGAGCCGGGGACGACGCGTGGATCGTCCAGGGCCGAGGCCAGCTGCTGCTCGACGGCGTCGTGGTCAAGAACGCGCCCGACGTGCACGGCTACGTCTTCAACCTGCGCGAGCGGGACCAGCCCGTACCCACCGTCGACCGCAACGGTCTGCTGCGCTACGACGAGGAGGGGGTGACGCGCCGGGTCCTGGCCGGCGTGCCCGAGGCGGTCGCCGCGTTCGAGGAGGTGTCGCTGCGGTGGCTGTGGAAACTCGCCGGCCAGGAGCCCAGGCTGGCGGTGAGAATCTTCGACTCGCTGGACGACGACTCTGTGGGAGTCCTGCACCCGACGCACGAGGAACGCAGCCTGGCCGCCTCGTCCTTCCCCCTGCGCAAGGTGGGATGCCACCCGCCCGACCAGGCATCGTTGAGCCAGCACCAACTCATTCGCCCTTTCGGGCAGGAGCGGTTGCACGAAGGCGCCTTGCACCATCGGTGGCGCACCACCTTGCTGGGCGTCCTCGGTGGCACGCGGGAGGCGTTCGCGCCTCGCGGGTACCCCGATCCCGTCGGACTCGACATGTTGATCTTCGGGCGTGGCGCGCCCAACGGGTCCTGGGCGGGGCCACTGCGCGTGGCCGCGCTCGCCGGTGAATCCCTCACGGCGGCCGTGCGCGCCCAACGACGCTTCGCCATCGCCGGATTGAAGGTGCCCGAGATCGCGGACATCGGTGCGCTCCGGGAGATGTTCCCGACCGTGGTCGCAGCCGACCTCTGCGCCGCGTACGGACCGGTGGACGGCGGACCCGAAGCGGGAAAACCGGATCCGGCCGTCACCGCGATTCTTCCGATCATGGCCACCCACGACGTGCCCCTGTCCGAGGCTCTCGCCACGGTCCGGGACCTCGCGAGCCGCCTGCCGCTACCGCGCTGGAACGACATCCCCCAGGTCGAGGAAGACGTCCTCCCCGAGTCGGACAGGATCGCGGCCTTCTTCACGGAGGTGGGGGCGGCCCACTGGCAGAAGGGGATCGCCCACCCCGTCGACCTCCTCGTGGACGCCCCCTCCGTCGAGCAGCGCAGGCACCTCGTCGACCGGATCGAGAGCTTGAAGCCGTTCGGCTTCTTCCTGGGTACGGGGTGTTCGCCCGCGACTCTCGCCCATCGCGCCCTGAACGGCGACGAGCGCCGTCTCCTGTCGCGGGGGGTGGACGGCGAATCACCGTGGCTCGAAGGCGACCTGACCATGCTCGACGTCCTGGAACGCTCCCGAGCCATGAGCATCCCGATCGGCCGCGTGGTGGAGCAGGTCAACGCCCTCACGCCCGCGACGGGTATATCGGCACCACCGGTCCCCGGCACGGTCACCGACTGGACGGTCCCCCATGGGTCGCCGCCCTCGTTCCGTGGCCGGACGAGGAGTCCGGCCCCTTCGGCCCTTGGCGTGTGACCGCCGCGCTGCGGCACGCCGCTCCGTCCGACTTCGCGTCGACGCGTCAGGACCTGCGCCATCTGGATGCCTGCGGACTCCTGGCACCGGGTTGCCTGTCGCTCGTCGAAGCCCACAGCGAGCGGATCACCGAGGACTCCGCCGTCGACGATCTGCTGGAGATCGTGCACCCGTTCTCGAAGTACGGCCACGGGCGGTGGGATCTCGACAGCCGCGGTCTCGGCGTCGAACCGCTGATCCACCTCGCGTCCGGGAGCAGGTCCACACTGGGCTCCGAGGCGGAGCGCCTGGCGACCCTCGGCCTACCCTTCCCCCTGGCGGTCGCCGACCTCCCGGACTCCCTCCGCTCGCTCACCCCGGGTACCGGGTTCCGGTTCCTCTTCGAGATGGGCAGGGGCCGCAGCATGGCGTTCCGGAGCGCCCTCACCCTCGGGCAGCTCCTCGCCCACGCCGTCTACGAACCGGACGGCCTCGGCGAGACCGTCCGCACCGCACAGGCCTTCCTCCCCGTCGGCGGCCCCACCCTCCCCGGCCCCTTCACCGGCCCCGACGCCGAAGCCCTGGAGCACTTCACGCCCGACGACTTCGACCTGGCCGCGTTCGACCCGGGTCTCCTCGGCCCCGGCCTCCTCGGCCCCCTCGAACTCGTCCTCGTCGCCGGCCGCTTCGGCTGGACGCTCGGGAAGGCGTACGACCGCTACGCGCCCTTCCGTTGCCTCGGGCTCGACGTGACGGTCGAGGCGCCCACCGGGGACGAGCGCGAGATCGTGCCCGACTGGCGGGACGTCATCGTGCTGACGGCGCGGCTGACGGGGCGGGCGCCGGCGGTCGAGGGGGCCGTGGAGCCCGATCACGTACTGCTCTGCTCGGAGGAGACGGACCTGTCCGAGGAGGAGGTCATGGACCGGTTCCGCCGGTACGAACGACTTTTCAAGCTCATACTTCCCACCACCGTTGGAGGCCCGCGCCCATGAGTTCGACCGTTCCCTACCGCGTCACGGACCGGCCGTTGACCTCGCCCGTCACCACGTTCCTGTGGGAGTCGAGGGGAGGGGGCCGGGTGGAGGCGTCGGGTGAGTGCCCGGAGTGCCGGTGTGTGACGGTGCGGGTGTGGGAGGACGTGCAGTACGTGACGAAGGGGCCGGGGTCGTCGCGGGGGCCGTCGGGGGACGGCGGGGTGCCGAGGTACGCGCGGTGTGCGTGTACGACGTGGCATGTGGACCGGCCGGCGGGGGTCGAGCAGGGGTGCGGGGCGTCGTTCTGGATCGCACCGCCTCGGGGGGCCGCGCGGTGAGCGAGTTCACGCCCGCGGAGTTGCGGGAGGCCGATGAGCGCGTCCTGGCGATGGCGAAGCCGGAGGAGCAGTTGAGGGCGGCGCTCGCGCAGGCGGAGGGGTACCGGAACTTCCTGACGACGCTGACGGGGCTGCTGACGGTCGTCTTCGTGCTGAAGGGGCAGGAGAACCTGAGCAAGATGACCACCGGGCCGCGGTGGTGGGTGATCGGGCTGCTCGCCGGGGCGTTCCTGGTGCTCGTGCTGGCGTCGTGGCTGATGGTGTCGGCGGTGCACGAGCGACCGGGCCGGAAGCTGCGGTCGGGGGCGGAGGATCTGCTGCGGTACGAGAAGCGGCGGGCCGGGGCCGTGCGCCGGATGACGGGGTGGGCGCGGTGGATGGGCCTGGTCGGGGTGCTTGCGGTGTCGGCGGCCTCGCTGATCACGTGGATCTGGCCAGGGAAGAGCTAGGGAGGGCCCGCGGGGGTGCGCGCCCGGTGCCGGAACGCGCATCGGCGCCCTCCCAGTCGTCCGGTCGGGGACATTCGGGGGGCGCCGCGCTCAGTTCCGTACGTCGTTGTACGGGACGTGTTGGGGGGTGATCCGGTCGGATCAGACCATCAGGGAACGGTCCGTCGGGCGGATCGGGGCCGGCAGGGAGCTGGCTCCGGTCAGGTAGCGGTCCACGCCACGGGCGGCGGAGCGGCCCTCGGCGATGGCCCAGACGATGAGGGACTGGCCACGGCCGGCGTCGCCGGCGACGAAGACGCCATCGACGTTGGTGGCGAAGTCCGCGTCACGTGCGATGTTACCCCGCTCGTCGAGGTCCAGACCAAACTGGGAGACGAGGCCGTTCTCCACGTCCGTGCCGGTGAAGCCCATCGCGAGCGTGACCAGCTGGGCGGGGATCCTGCGCTCCGTGCCCGGCTTCTGGGTCAGCTTGCCGTCGACGAACTCGACCTCGATGAGGTGGAGGAACTGGACGTTGCCGTCCTCGTCGCCCTCGAAGTGGGTGGTGGAGACGGAGTAGACCCGCTCGCCGCCCTCCTCGTGCGCGGAGGTGACCTTGTAGAGCATGGGGAAGGTCGGCCAGGGCTGGCCGGCGTTCCGCTCCTCGCCCGGCTTGGGCATGATCTCCAGCTGCGTGACCGAGGCCGCGCCCTGGCGGTGTGCCGTGCCGACGCAGTCGGCGCCGGTGTCGCCGCCGCCGATGACGACGACGTGCTTGCCCTCGGCGGTGATCGGCGGGGCCACGAAGTCGCCTTCGACGACCTTGTTGGCGAGCGGCAGGTACTCCATCGCCTGGTGGATGCCGCCCAGCTCGCGGCCCGGGACGGGCAGGTCGCGGGCGGTGGTGGCGCCGGCGGCGATGACGACCGCGTCGTACCGGTTGCGGAGCGCCGTGGCCGGCATGTCGCGGCCGATCTCGACGCCGGTGCGGAACTTGGTGCCCTCCGCGCGCATCTGCTCGATGCGGCGGTTGATGTGCCGCTTCTCCATCTTGAACTCGGGGATGCCGTACCGGAGGAGGCCTCCGATGCGGTCCGCGCGCTCGTAGACGGCGACGGTGTGGCCGGCCCGGGTCAGCTGCTGGGCGGCGGCGAGACCGGCCGGGCCGGAGCCGATGACGGCGACGGTCTTGCCGGAGAGGCGGTCGGGCGCCTGCGGCTTGACGTCGTTGGCGTCCCAGGCCTTGTCGATGATGGAGACTTCGACGTTCTTGATGGTGACGGCCGGCTGGTTGATGCCGAGCACGCACGCCGACTCGCACGGAGCCGGGCACAGGCGGCCGGTGAACTCCGGGAAGTTGTTGGTGGCGTGCAGGCGCTCCTGCGCCGCCGACCAGTCCTCGCGGTAGGCGAAGTCGTTCCACTCGGGGATGAGGTTCCCGAGGGGACAGCCGTTGTGGCAGAACGGGATGCCGCAGTCCATGCAGCGGCCGGCCTGCTTGCTGATGATCGGCAGCAGGGAGCCGGGGACGTAGACCTCGTTCCAGTCCCTGACGCGCTCGCCCACCGGACGGGTCTCGGCGACTTCGCGCCCGGTGGTCAGGAAGCCCTTGGGGTCAGCCATTGGTCGCCGCCTCCATCATCTTCTCGGTGGTCTCGGTCTCGGAGAGACCGGCGAGCTCAGCGGCGTCCTTGGCGGCGAGCACTGCCTTGTACGTGGTGGGGATGATCTTGCTGAACCGGGCCGCCGCGGCGTCCCAGTCGGCGAGGAGCTTCTCGGCGACCGTGGAGCCGGTCTCCTCGAAGTGGCGGCGCACGACGTCGTGCAGCCAGGTCTTGTCGGTGTCCGACAGGGCCTCGATCGCCTCCAGGTTGCCGGAGTTGACGTTGTCCCGGTCGAGGTCGACGACGTAGGCGACACCGCCCGACATGCCGGCCGCGAAGTTGCGGCCGGTCTCGCCGAGGACGACGGCCTGGCCGCCGGTCATGTACTCGCAGCCGTGGTCGCCCACGCCCTCCGAGACGACGAGGGCGCCGGAGTTGCGGACGCAGAAGCGCTCGCCGGTGCGGCCGCGGAGGAAGAGCTCGCCGCCGGTCGCGCCGTATCCGATGGTGTTGCCCGCGATGGTCGAGTACTCGGCCAGGTGGTCGGCGCCGCGGTCCGGGCGGACGATCACGCGGCCGCCGGAGAGGCCCTTGCCGACGTAGTCGTTGGCGTCGCCCTCCAGGCGGAGGGTGACACCGCTCGGCAGGAAGGCGCCGAAGGACTGGCCGGCGGAGCCGGTGAAGGTGATGTCGATGGTGTCGGCCGGGAGGCCGGCGCCACCGAACTTCTTCGTGACCTGGTGGCCGAGCATGGTGCCGACCGTGCGGTTGATGTTGCGGATCGCGACCTGGGCGCGGACCGGCTGGGCCTCTTCGGCGGTGGCCGCGTTCAGGGCCTCGGCGGCGAGCTGGATCAGCTCGTTGTCGAGGGCCTTCTCCAGGCCGTGGTCCTGCTCGATCAGGGCGTGGCGGACCGCGCCCTCGGGCAGCTCCGGCACGTAGAAGAGCGGCTCCAGGTCGAGCCCCTGCGCCTTCCAGTGGGTGACGGCGCGGCTGGTGTCGAGCAGCTCGGCGTGGCCGACGGCCTCTTCGATCGTGCGGAAGCCCAGCTCGGCGAGGAGCTCGCGGACCTCCTCGGCGATGAACTCGAAGAAGTTGACGACGTACTCGGCCTTGCCGGAGAACCGGTCGCGGAGCGCCGGGTTCTGGGTGGCGATGCCGACCGGGCAGGTGTCCAGGTGGCAGACGCGCATCATGACGCAGCCGGAGACGACGAGCGGCGCGGTCGCGAAACCGAACTCCTCGGCGCCGAGGAGCGCGGCGATGATCACGTCGCGGCCGGTCTTGAGCTGGCCGTCGGTCTGGACGACGATCCGGTCGCGCAGGCCGTTGAGCAGCAGCGTCTGCTGGGTCTCGGCGAGGCCGAGCTCCCAGGGGCCGCCCGCGTGCTTGAGCGAGGTCAGCGGGGAGGCGCCCGTTCCGCCGTCGTGGCCGGAGATGAGGACGACGTCCGCGTGGGCCTTGGAGACACCGGCGGCGACCGTGCCGACGCCGACCTCGGACACCAGCTTCACGTGGATGCGGGCGACCGGGTTGGCGTTCTTGAGGTCGTGGATCAGCTGAGCCAGGTCCTCGATGGAGTAGATGTCGTGGTGCGGCGGCGGCGAGATGAGGCCGACGCCGGGCGTCGAGTGACGCGTCTTGGCGACCCACGGGTAGACCTTGTGGCCGGGCAGCTGGCCGCCCTCGCCGGGCTTGGCTCCCTGGGCCATCTTGATCTGGATGTCGTCGGCGTTGACCAGGTACTCGCTGGTGACGCCGAAGCGGCCGGAGGCGACCTGCTTGATCGCGGAGCGGCGCGCCGGGTCGTACAGGCGGTCCGGGTCCTCGCCGCCCTCACCGGTGTTGGACTTGGCGCCCAGCTGGTTCATGGCGATGGCGAGGGTCTCGTGCGCCTCGCGGGAGATGGAGCCGTACGACATGGCGCCGGTGGAGAAGCGCTTGACGATCTCGGAGGCCGGCTCGACCTCGTCGAGGGGGATGGAGGGGCGGTCCGAGGTGAAGCCGAAGAGGCCGCGGAGCGTCATGAGGCGCTCGGACTGCTCGTTCACCCGCTCCGTGTACTTCTTGAAGATGTCGTACCGCTTGGTGCGCGTGGCGTGCTGGAGGCGGAAGACCGTCTCCGGGTCGAACAGGTGCGGCTCGCCCTCGCGGCGCCACTGGTACTCGCCGCCGATCTCCAGTGCGCGGTGCGCGGAGGGGACGCCGGAGACGGGGTACGCCTTGGCGTGGCGGGCGGCGACCTCCTTGGCGACGACGTCGAGACCGGCGCCGCCGATCTTGGTGGCCGTGCCGTTGAAGTACGTGGCGACGAAGGTCGCGTCGAGGCCGACGGCCTCGAAGACCTGGGCGCCGCGGTAGGAGGCGACGGTGGAGATGCCCATCTTGGACATGACCTTGAGGACGCCCTTGCCGAGCGCGTAGATCAGGTTCCGGATGGCCTGCTCGGGCTCCAGGCCCTCGATGAAGGTGCCGGCGCGGACCAGGTCCTCGACGGACTCCATGGCGAGGTACGGGTTGACCGCCGCGGCGCCGTAGCCGATGAGCAGGGCGACGTGGTGGACCTCGCGGACATCGCCGGCCTCGACGAGCAGACCCACCTTGGTGCGCTGCTTGGTGCGGATGAGGTGGTGGTGGACGGCCGCGGTGAGCAGCAGCGAGGGGATCGGCGCGTGCTCGGCGTCGGAGTGCCGGTCGGAGAGCACGATCAGGCGGGCGCCGCCCTCGATGGCGGTGTCGGCCTCGGCGCAGATGGCCTCGATGCGGGCGGCGAGGGCGTCGCCGCCGCCGGAGACCCGGTAGAGGCCGGAGAGGGTCGCGGCCTTCATGCCGGGCATGTCGCCGTCGGCGTTGATGTGGATGAGCTTGGCCAGCTCGTCGTTGTCGATCACCGGGAAGGGCAGGGTGACGCTGCGGCACGACGAGGCGGTGGGCTCGAGCAGGTTGCTGCCGGGGCCGAGGGAGGAGTGGAGGCTCGTCACCAGCTCTTCACGGATGGCGTCCAGCGGCGGGTTCGTGACCTGCGCGAACAGCTGCGTGAAGTAGTCGAAGAGCAGCCGCGGGCGGGCGGACAGGGCCGCGATCGGCGAGTCCGTGCCCATGGAGCCGAGCGGCTCGCCGGCGGTGCGGGCCATCGGCGCGAGGATGACGCGGAGCTCTTCCTCGGTGTAGCCGAAGGTCTGCTGGCGGCGGGTGACCGAGGCGTGGGTGTGCACGATGTGCTCGCGCTCGGGGAGGTCGGAGAGCTCGATCTCGCCGGTCTCCAGCCACTCCGCGTAGGGGTGCTCGGCGGCGAGGGCGGCCTTGATCTCGTCGTCCTCGACGATGCGGTGCTCGGCGGTGTCGACGAGGAACATCTTGCCGGGCTGGAGGCGGCCCTTGCGGACGACCTTGGCGGGGTCGATGTCGAGGACGCCGACCTCGGAGGAGAGGACGACGAGGCCCTCGTCGGTGACCCAGTAGCGGCCGGGGCGCAGGCCGTTGCGGTCGAGGACCGCGCCGACCTGGACGCCGTCGGTGAAGGTGACGCAGGCCGGGCCGTCCCAGGGCTCCATCAGCGTGGAGTGGTACTGGTAGAAGGCGCGGCGGTCCGGGTCCATGGTCTCGTGGTTCTCCCACGCCTCCGGGACCATCATCAGGACGGCGTGCGGCAGCGAGCGGCCGCCGAGGTGGAGCAGCTCCAGGACCTCGTCGAAGGAGGCCGAGTCGGAGGCGTCCGGGGTGCAGATCGGGAAGATCCGCTCCAGCGAGCCCTCGCCGAAGGCGGTGGACTCGAGCTGGGCCTCACGGGCGGTCATCCAGTTCCGGTTGCCCTTGACGGTGTTGATCTCACCGTTGTGGGCGACGAAGCGGTACGGGTGGGCCAGCGGCCAGCTCGGGAAGGTGTTGGTGGAGAACCGGGAGTGGACCAGGGCCACGGCGGTGGCGCAGCGGCGGTCCGACAGGTCCGGGAAGAAGGGCTCCAGCTGGCCGGTGGTCAGCATGCCCTTGTAGACGATGGTGCGGGCGGAGAGCGACGGGAAGTAGGTCGCGGCCTCGCGCTCGGCGCGCTTGCGCAGGACGAACGCCTTGCGGTCCAGCGCGATGCCCGTGTTCTCGCCGGCGGCGACGAAGAGCTGGCGGAAGACCGGCATGGTGGCGCGGGCGGAGGCGCCGAGCAGCTCGGGGGCGACGGGGACCTCGCGCCAGCCGAGGACGGTCAGGCCCTCTTCGGCGGCGATCGTCTCGATCTTGGCGACGGTCTCGTCGGTGCCGTCCTCGGGGAGGAAGGCGATGCCGACGGCGTACGCGCCGGCCTCGGGGAGCTCGAATCCGGCGACCTCGCGGAGGAAGGCGTCCGGGACCTGGAACAGGATGCCGGCGCCGTCACCGGAGTCGGGCTCGGAGCCGGTGGCGCCGCGGTGCTCGAGGTTGCGCAGTACGGTCAGCGCCTGCTCGACCAGCGCGTGGCTGGCTACACCGGTGAGGGTGGCCACGAACCCGACACCACAGGCGTCGTGTTCGTTACGGGGGTCGTACATCCCCTGCTGAGCGGGGCGACCGTCCATGGGCGACCAGGCGTCGGAACGCATCGGCTCTCCCGTCGTCGTCGTGGCATATGCAGATGCCGAGGGACGACGTTGGCCCTCCGCGAAATTTCGTGCAGGTTACATGATGGCTGGCTTCTCGCGAAGTGGATAGCTCATTCCAGCATGCGGACACCGCCGATACGGAGCGGTGGTGTGGGTTCACCTTGTGAGGTGCGAGGACAGAGGCTGCCCCGCGGGGACGGATCGAAGGAGTCGGAGGATCTCCGGGGCTCCGGCGGTCCGTCACTGGGCGGGCATCGTCGCCCGCTCGAAGGGGGCCTCATTGCCCCACGACGCTCATGCCTCATTCCCGTTGGTCACGGGTTCGAAACCGCCGAGTAACCGGCTATATATGTGGCGCCCCGCATAGTGTCTCATCGCTGCGGCGGATCGGACCAGGGAGATACGTCACAGCCGATTCACCCCGTACGTCCGGAAAAGTCGCCCCGAAAAGACCGAAAGGCCCCTTCAGGGGCCTCTCGGTCTTCCGTACGGGTACGAAATCCGCGCCGCCGCGGAATCCGCACCGGCGCGGGCGCACGGCGCTACAAGGCCGCCCCGAAGAGCATGCCGAGCCCGTACGTGACGGCCGCGGCGGCGCCGCCCAGGAGGAGCTGGCGCATCCCGCTGAAGAACCAGCCGCGGGCGGTCACCCGCGCCACCAGGGCACCGCAGGCGAAGAGGCCGAGGAGCGCGAGCAGCACGGCCGGCCAGAGCGCGGTGGCGCCGAGCAGGTACGGCAGCACGGGAAGCAACGCGCCGAGCGCGAAGGAACCGAAGGACGAGACCGCGGCGACCATCGGCGACGGCAGGTCGTCCGGGTCGATGCCGAGCTCCTCGCGGGCGTGGATCTCCAGCGCCTGCTCGGGGTCCCTCGACAGCTGCATCGCGACCTCGCGGGCGAGCGCCGGCTCGACGCCGCGCGACACGTAGAGCGCGGCGAGCTCCTCCATCTCGTCGATCGGATGCTTGCGCAACTGCCGACGCTCGACGTCCAGTTCCGCCTGGACGAGTTCGCGCTGCGAGGCGACGGAGGTGTACTCGCCGGCGGCCATCGAGAAGGCGCCGGCCGCGAGGCCGGCGAGGCCGGTGATGACGAGGGTCTGCGAGGAGACCGAACCGCCCGCGACACCGGTCATCAGGGCGAGGTTGGAGACGAGTCCGTCCATCGCGCCGAACACCGCCGGCCGCAGCCAACCGCCGTTCACGTCACGGTGGGTGTGGTTGTCGCGGTGGGCCTCGTGCAGTGGCGCCTGAGCTTCGATGATGGACATGACTCTCCCCTCGTTCCGGCGGGCCGGGATGCACCCGCCGCCCCCAACACCCTCGAAAATACGCCCGATGTAAGGGGTCCGCCAGCAAGGCAGGCCGTACTTACTAAGGCCTCCCTCACCTGACGGACCGGATTCTGGCGAGGTGTCAGCCGGGTGACAGAGACGTTTCTTCGGCGAGTTCGCGGCCCGCGGTGGCACAGATGCAGGCATCGGGGCGCCGACCGCGCGCCCCACCCGAGGAAGGGGCCGCGAGATGGTGACCACCACGGCAGGCGACACGCGCGAACGGGCGAGGGGGGCGCTCCTCGGCCTCGCCGTCGGCGACGCGCTCGGCGCTCCCGCCGAGAACATGCGCCCCTCCGAGATCCGCCGCCGCTGGGGCCGCATCGAAGGATTCGTCACGGAGAGCCCGGCCGGCACCGACGACACCGAGTACGCGATCTTCTCCGCGCTCCTCCTCGCCCGCCACGGCTCGGCCCTCACCGTCCACCACGTCGAACGGGCCTGGCACCACTGGATCGCCGACCTCGACGAAGGCCCCTTCCGCGGCGCCGGCTTCTCCGAACGCGGCACCCTGGAGAACCTCCGCCGTGGCCTCGCCGCCCCCATCTCCGCCCAGCACCGGCACGCCTGGAGCGACGGACTCGCCATGCGCGCCGCGCCCTTCGGCGTCTTCGCCGCCGGCCGCCCGGCGGAGGCCGCCCGCCTCGTCGCCATCGACGGCAGCGTCAGCCACGACGGCGAGGGCATCTACGGCGGCCAGGCGGTCGCGGCGGGCGTCGCCGCGGCGATGGGCGGTGCGGGGGTCACCTCCGTCATCGCCGCCGCCCTCTCCGTCGTCCCGATGGACTCCTGGACCGCCCGCTCCCTGCGCCGGGCGGTCGTCGCCGCCCAGCGCGTCCAGCCCGACCCCCTCACCCGCGAACGCCAGGTCCGCTCCGCCGTCGTCATCGGCGGCTACCCCTGGACGGACCTCGCCCCCGAGGCCGTCGGCCTCGCCTTCGGCGCCTTCGCCGCCGCCCGCGGCGACTTCCGCACGGCCGTCCTCACCGCCGTCAACATGGGCCGCGACGCCGACACCACGGCCGCCGTGGCCGGCGCCCTCGCCGGCGCGGCCGGCGGCCTGGGCTCCATCCCGCACGACTGGGCCTCCGCCATCGCCCCCGTGACGGGCAGCTGCCTCCCCTCCATGCGCGGCTACCACGTCCTCGACATCGCCGACCTCCTCACACCGGAAGCAGACCCCCGATGAGCGCAGACCCGACGACCCCCGCCTCGGCCACCGCCGCCTCCACCCCCGCCACCCCCGCTGTGGGCAATCGTCCCGCAGGGCGGGACGGGTGGGCACAGCCCCCGTTGCCGGGTCCCGGCCCCCTGCTCGGCACCCCGCAGGGCCCGCCTCCCGCCGCCCCGGTCCGCGGCACCGGCTCATGGGGCGGCCCCCAGGAGAGCCCGCACCGACACGAGACCCCCCACCGCCCCACCCGCGACGCGGTCGAAGGCCTTCTCCTGGGGATCGCCGCGGGCGACGCCGCAGGATGGCCGGCCGCCCGCCACCGCGCCGCCCGCATGCCGGAGTGGACCCGCCGCCTCACCCGCGAACTCGACACCTTCGCGGAGCAGAACGCGACGACGACCCTCCCCGTCCCCATCGCCCTCAACCAGCCCCCCGAGCCGCTCCGACTCGGCCCGTCGGACGACGCCGAGTGGGCGGTGTTCACGGCCGAGGCGGTCCTCGCCTCCGCGGGCCCGGTCTTCGCGGGACTCCCCCCGGAGCGCCGGCTGCGGGCCGCCGTCGACCTGGCGTGGAACTCCCTCGCGGGCCAGGTCGCCGCCGCGGCCGAGCGCGCGCCCGAGGTCGAGTCGGCCGTCCTCCCCCTCCGCGCCCGGATCTCGGTCCGCGCGGGCCTCGGCAACCTCGCCACCGGTCTGCGCCCGCCCGCCACCGGTCACGACAACCCGCACTTCTTCGACGACGCCGCCTGCGTCCGCGCCGCGGTCCTCGCGGTGGTCCACCCCGGCGACCCGCGCGCCGCCGCCGAACTCGCCGAGTTCGACGCCCGGTACACGCAGGACGGCGACGGCGTGCACGGCGCCCGCGCGACGGCGGCCGCGGTCGCGGCGGCGCTGGGCGGGGCGTCGGTCGACGAGGCCGTGGGGGCGGCGGTCGCCGAACTCCCGCCGGTCACCGAGATCGGCCGCAACGCCCGGCACGCGCTGAAGCTGGCCGGGACCGTCGGTTCGGCGTTCGAGCTGGTCCCGCTCCTGGAGCACCAGATCGTGGACCACGTCTACAGCTACGGCATCGCGGCCGCCGAGACCGTCCCGGTCGCCCTGGCCCTCGCGACCGCCGCCCGGGGCGAGATGACGGCGGCGGTACCGGCCGCCGCCTGCCTCTCCCGGGTCGCCGACTCGGCGCCGGCGCTCGCGGGCGCGCTCACCGGTGCGCTGGGCGGCGGCCGTTCGGTCCCGCCGAGCTGGCGGGACGCCTGCCGGACGCTGGCGGGCTGCGCGCTGCCCCGGCTCGCGGGTACGGATCTGGTGGAACTCGCCGGGCTGCTCGGAGCCACGGAACCGGCCGCCTCAGGTGGACAATTCCGACATGACACCCACACAGGACGTGCCCGCGCCGGCCGTACCGACGGCGGACGTACCCACGCTGGATGACCGGATCACCGGAAGCCTCGTCGGGGCCGCCGTCGGCGACGCCCTCGGCGGCCCCGTCGAGGGCTACACCCCGGAACAGATCCTGGAACGCCACGGCGGCCGCGTCACCGGCATCGTCGGCCCCTGGAACGGCGGCGACTGGCGCACCGCCCGCCCCATCGCCCCGTACCACAAGGGCGACGGGCACGTCACCGACGACACCTTGATGACCCACGCCCTGATCCGGGTGTACGAGAAGGTCCGCGGCCACCTCGACGCGTACGCGGTCGCGGACCACCTCGTGCCCGAACTCATGGGCTCCCCCGTCTGGATCCCCGAGCTGGAGGCCGAGGCCCTCCCCCTCCAGCGGATCTTCCTCGCCGAGAAGTGGATCGTGACCCGGCTCCACTACGGCCATGTCGACCCGCGCGAGGCGGGCGCCGGCAACGTCGTCAACTGCGGTGCCGCGATGTACATGGCGCCCGTCGGCCTGGTCAACGCCGGCCACCCCGCCGCCGCCTACGCCGAGGCGATCGACCTCACGGGCGCCCACCAGTCCTCGTACGGCCGGGAGGCGGCCGGTGTCTTCGCGGCCGCCGTGGCGGCGGCCTGCGCGCCCGGCGCCACCCCGGAATCCGTGGTCGCGGCCGCCCTCTCGCTGGCGAAGGACGGCACGCGCGCGGCCGTCGAGGCGGTCACCGAAGCGGCCCGCGGACACCGGGACTTCGAATCCGCACTCGCCCCCCTCCGCAGGGCGGTCGCCCCCTTCGACTCGGTCGGCCCCGACTACCGCTCCCCCTCCCTCGGCGCCCGCCGCCCCTCCCGGCTCCACGCCATCGAGGAACTCCCCGTCGCCCTGGGCATGCTGCTCGTCGGAGGGGGCGACTTCCGTCGTACGGTCCTCGGTGCCGTCAACTACGGCCGCGACTGCGACTCGATCGCCACGATGGCCGGCGCGATCGTCGGCGCCCTGCACGGCGAGTCCGGCGTGCCCTCCGAGTGGGCGAAGCGGGTGGCGGAGGCCAGCCGGCTCGACCTGCACGCCCCGGCGAGGGCCCTGAGCACGGTGGCCCGCGAGATCTTCGCCCGCGACACCGCGCTGCGGCGCGCCCACGAGTCGGCCTTCGCGACGCTGACGAGCGCCGACCGGTGACCCTCCGCCTGACCTGGGTCCAGCCGGAGGACCTGGTGGGCCACGAACTCCGCCAGGCGGCGGAGGACGGCCGCGACGGCCGCGCCCTCGCGGCCCGTTGGGCGGCGGCGGGCGGGCCGCCCGCCCCGAGGACCGCCGGCGCCTCGGAGACCCCCCGCCCGGACCTCCGCCCCCTGGCGGAGGAACTCCTGGACGCCCTCGCCGCCCTCCCCGCCCCCCTGTCGGCGGACGAACCCACCTCCCTCCCCGCGATCCGATCCCTGACGCCCCCCGAACCCGCCCCCGGACGGGCCACGGGCCCGGCCGGCCCTGTGGAACGGCCGGGAGCGGGGAGAGGCGTGGAGGAAGCCGCCACCGCCCGCGACCGCCTGCACGCCGCCTGGCTGGGCCGCGCCGCCGGCTGCCTCCTCGGCAAGCCGGTCGAGAAGCTCCCCCTCCCCGCCATCCGCGCGCTCGCCCGCGCCGCCGGCAACTGGCCCCTCACCACCTGGTTCACCGCCCGCGGCGTCCCGCCGGAGCTGCTCGCCGCGCACCCCTGGAACCGCCGCTCGGCCGCCACCTCCCTCGCCGAGAACATCGACGGCATGCCCGAGGACGACGACCTCAACTACCCCCTCCTCGACCTGCTCCTCCTCCAGCGGTGCGGCCGCGACTTCACCACCGCCGACGTCGCCCGCCTCTGGCTCGACGAACTCCCCGCCGGCCGCACCTTCACGGCCGAGCGCGTCGCCTACCGCAACCTCCTCGACGGGGTCGAACCCCCGCTGACCGCCGTACGCCGCAACCCCTTCCGCGAGTGGATCGGCGCCCAGATCCGGGCCGACGTGCACGGCTGGACCAACCCGGGCGACCCGGCGGCCGCCGCGGCGCAGGCCTACCGGGACGCGGCGCTCACGCACACGGCGAACGGGGTCTACGGCGCCATGTTCGTCGCGGCGACCCTGGCCGCGGCGGCGACGGGCACCGCCGACGTGCACCGGGCACTCGCCGCCGGCCTGGGGGTGATCCCGCCGCGCTCGCGTCTGGCGGCGGCCGTCCGCCTCGGCATCGCGGCGGCCCGCGCCACATCCGACTTCGACGCCGTCGTGGACCGGCTGCACGCCGAGCTCGGCGGGTACCACTGGGTGCATGCCGTCCCCAACGCCGCCGTGCTCGCCGCCGCCCTCACGCACGGCGACGGCGACTTCTCCCGTTCGATCTGCGCGGCGGTGTCGGGCGGCTGGGACACCGACTCCAACGGCGCCACCGCCGGTTCCGTCGCCGGCCTCCTGGCCGGGCACCCCGACCGGCTGCCGGAGCGCTGGACCACTCCCCTCAAGAACCGCCTGGCGACGTCGATCCCGTCCTACGACGGCATCGGCTTCGACACGCTGGCCGAACTGACACACACGGAGGCAGTACGCCCATGACCAGCATCGTCGTGCTCGGCAGCACGAACATGGACCTGGTGGCCTACGTACCGAGGGCCCCGGCCCTCGGCGAGACGGTCACCGGCCGCGCGTTCCGCACGATCCCGGGCGGCAAGGGAGCCAACCAGGCCGTCGCCGCCGCTCGCGCGGGCGCCGAGGTCGCGATGATCGGCGCGGTCGGCGCGGACGACTTCGGGGTACGGCTCCGGGCCGCCCTCGAGCACTGCGCGGTGGACACCGACCTGTTGCGCACCGTCGAGGGCCCCTCCGGCACGGCCCACATCGTCGTCGACGACGAGGGCGGCAACGCGATCGTCGTCGTCCCCGGCGCCAACGGCACCCTCACCTCCCTCAGCCACGGCGACGAGGCCCTCATCGGCACCGCCGACGCCCTGCTCCTCCAGCTCGAACTCCCCCTCCCCGTCGTCGTCGAGGGCGCCGTCACCGCCCGCCGGCTCGGCGTCCGCACGGTCCTCACCCCCGCCCCGGCCCAACCGCTCCCTCCGGAACTCCTCGCCGCCACCGACCTGTTGGTGCCCAACGAGCACGAGGCCGCCGCCCTCACCGGCCTCACCGACCCGCGCGCGGCCGCCCAGGCCCTGCTGCGGTTCGTCCCCGAGGTGGTGATCACCCTGGGCGCGGCCGGCAGCCTGTACGCGTCCCGCGGCGCCGAGCCGGTCACCGTGCCCGCCCCCCGGGTCCGGGCGGTGGACACCACCGGGGCCGGCGACACGTTCGTCGGCGCCCTGGCGGTCGCCCTCGGCGAGGGCCGGCCCGCCCCGGAGGCGCTCGCCTGGGCGCAGACCGCCGCCGCGCTCTCCGTCCAGCGCGAGGGCGCGTCGACCTCGATGCCGTACCGCGTCGAGATCGAGGCGGCCTTCCTCTCCCCCCACATCCTGGAGGTCGACTCCGCATGACCGTCCACGCACCGGCCACCGCGCCGACCGGCCCCGCCTCCCCCGCCGCCGGAGCCCCGCTCCGGGGACTGCGCGTCCTGGACCTCGCCACCCTCTTCGCCGGGCCGCTCGCGGCCACGATGCTCGGCGACTTCGGCGCCGACGTCGTCAAGGTCGAGCACCCCCGCAAGCCCGACCCGTCCCGCGGGCACGGTCCCGCCAAGGACGGCATCGGTCTCTGGTGGAAGGTCCTCGGCCGCAACAAGCGGACGATCACCCTGGACCTGTCGTCCCCCGGCGGCCGCGACACCCTGCTCGCGCTCGCCGCCGACGCGGACGTGATCGTGGAGAACTTCCGCCCCGGCACCCTGGAGCGCTGGGGTCTGGGCTGGGAGGAGCTCTCCACCGTCAACCCGCGGCTGGTCCTCGCCCGGGTCACCGGCTTCGGCCAGTTCGGTCCGTACTCCCACCGTCCCGGTTTCGGCACGCTCGCCGAGGCCATGAGCGGCTTCGCCGCCATCACCGGCGAGCCCGACGGCCCGCCCACCCTGCCCCCCTTCGGTCTGGCCGACTCGATCGCCGCCCTCGCCACCGCGTACGCGGTGATGACCGCGCTGACCGCCAGGAACACGACCGGCCGCGGCCAGGTCGTCGACATGGCGATCATCGAACCGATGCTCTCCGTCATCGGACCCCACCCCCTCTGGTACGACCAGCTCGGTTACGTCCAGCCCCGGACCGGCAACCGCTCCCGCAACAACGCCCCGCGCAACACGTACCGGACCGCCGACGGTTCCTGGGTCGCCGTCTCCACCTCCGCCCAGTCGATCGCCGAGCGCGTGCTGCGCCTGGTCGGCCGCCCGGAGCTGATCGACGAGCCGTGGTTCGCCGACGGCACCGGCCGGGCCGAGCACGCGGACGAACTGGACGAGGCGGTCGGCACCTGGATCGCGCGCCACACCCGCGACGAGGCCATGGACGCCTTCGAGAAGGCGGAGGCCGCCATCGCCCCGGTCTACGACGTCCGGGACGTCCTCGACGATCCGCAGTACCGGGCGCTCAACACCGTCACCGAGGTGCACGACCCGGAACTCGGCCCGATCAAGATGCAGAACGTGCTCTTCCGGCTCTCCGAGACCCCCGGGGCGATCCGCTGGGCCGGCCGCCCGCACGGCGCCGACACCACGGACGTCCTCACCGAACTCGGCCTCACGCCCGCCGAGATCGACGCCCTCCGCGACCAAGGAGCGGTATGAACGGTATGGAGCGGCTGCGCACTCCCCTCACCTGGCTGTACGCACCCGGCGACCGCCCCGAGGTCGTGGGCAAGGCCCTGGCCTCCGGCGCCGACATCGTCATCGTCGACCTGGAGGACGCGGTCGCCCCGCACCGCAAGGCGTACGCCCTCGCCGCCACGGTCGATCTGCTCGCCGACGCCCACCCCGTCCCGGTGCACGTCCGCGTCCACTCCCCGCTCGACATCCCCACCCTGGCCCCCCTCCCCGGCCTCTGCGGTCTCCGTGTACCCAAGGTGACACACGCCACTGACATCCACCGGATCGCCGGCCTCGCCCCCGGCCTGCCCCTCTACCCGCTCCTGGAGAACGCCCTCGCCGTGGAGCACGCCTACGCCATCGCCACCGCCCACCCCGACGTGCGCGGCATCGCCCTCGGCGAGGCCGATCTCCGCGCCGACCTGGGGGTACGGGACGACAGCGGCCTCGACTGGCCGCGCAGCCGCGTCGTGGTCGCCGCCCGCGCGGCCGCCCTGCCGCCCCCGGCCCAGTCGGTCCACCCCGACATCGGCGACCTGGACACCTTGGCCGCCGGCTGCGCCCGGGGCCGGGCGATGGGCTTCCTCGGCCGGGCCGCGATCCACCCCCGCCAGCTCCCCGTCATCGAGCGGGCCTACCTCCCCACCCCGGAGGAGGTCGACGCGGCGTGGGAGGTCGTCGCAGCGGCCCGGACCGACCGGGGTGCCCTGGCCCTCCCCGACGGCCGGTTCGTCGACGCGGCGGTCGTGGAGGGCGCCCACCGGGTCCTCGCCCTCGCCGCCCGCGCGGCCTGACCCGCCGTACGCGAAAGGGCCGTCGGAACCTCTCGGTCCCGACGGCCCTGTGACGAGGGAGGATCAGCCCTTGGCGGCCGACCCGGCGCCGTTGCCGGCGCCGTGTTCCACGTCCGTATCGGCAGCCGTGTCCGTATCCGTTTCCGCGTCCGGGGCGGCGTCCTCGGGCTCGCCGTCCACGACGTCGTCGTCGGACAGCTCGGCCCCGTCGGCCTCACCGGCCTTCTCGGTCTTCTCCGCCTTGGGCTCCACGATCTCCTCGCGGCCCGGCCGGATCCGCGCCGAGATGACGATGTAAGTCACCGCGAGCAGGAAGACGACGATCGCCGTCCACACGTTCAGCCGCAGGCCGAGCACGTGGTGCGCCTCGTCGACGCGCATGTACTCGATCCAGCCGCGGCCGGCGCAGTACGCGGCGACGTACACCGCGAAGGCCCGCCCGTGGCCGAGCTTGAAGCGGCGGTCGGCCCAGACGACGAGGACGGCGACGCCGACGCACCAGAGCGACTCGTACAGGAAGGTCGGGTGGTACAGCCCGGCCTCGCGGTTCGCGCCCTCGGTGATCTTCAGGGCCCAGGGCAGGTCGGTCGGCTTGCCGTAGAGCTCCTGGTTGAACCAGTTGCCCCAGCGGCCGATGGCCTGGGCGAGGGCGATGCCGGGCGCGATCGCGTCCGCGTACGCCGGGAGCGGGATGCCCCGGCGGCGGCAGCCGATCCAGGCACCCACCGCGCCGAGCGCGATGGCGCCCCAGATGCCGAGGCCGCCCTCCCAGATCTTGAAGGCGTCGACCCAGTTCTCACCCTCGCTGAAGTACAGCTGGTAGTCGGTGATCACGTGGTACAGGCGTCCGCCGACGAGGCCGAAGGGCACCGCCCAGACGGCGATGTCGGCCACGGTGCCGGCTGTGCCGCCCCGGGCGATCCAGCGCTTGTTGCCGTACCAGACGGCGACGAAGACACCGATGATGATGCAGAAGGCATAGCCGCGCAGCGGGATCGGTCCGAGGTGGATCACGCCGGTCGACGGGCTGGGAATGTAGGCAAGGTCCATGGCAGGACCGACGCTACCCTGCCGGGCGGGCGGGACGGCAGCCCGCCCGGCAACGTATGGGTAACTAACCCGCCGAGGGGGAGGCCGTGCCGGCCTTCTTGCCCTTGTTGGCCTCGGCCACCCACTTCTTCAGGTTCTCCGGGGAGATCTGCTCGTCCCCCTTGGTCGGGAAGATCGATTCGCCGTTGAGGAGGACGGACGGGGTGCCGCGGAAGCCGCCGTTCTGGAAGGCCTCGTTCGACTTGGCGACCCAGCCGTCGTGCGTGCCGTCGTTCACACAGCTGCGGAACGCGGGCGTGTCGAGCCCCGGGACCTTCGCCGACAGCTCGATCAGCTTGGCGTTGTTCCCGAAGGCGTCGTCCGTCTCCTGCGGCTGGTTCGTGTAGAGCGTGTCGTGGTACGCGGTGAACTTGCCCGCGTCCTGCGCGCACGCGGCCGCGTTCGCCGCGCGCAGCGAGCCGCTGCCGCCCATGTTCCCGTCGATGAGGGTGGCGAGGTGGTACTCGGCCTTGAGCGCGCCGGAGGCCTCCAGCTCGTGGATGGTGTCCCGCATGACGTTCTCGAACTGGGCGCACGCCGGGCAGCGGAAGTCCTCCCAGACGGCGAGCGTCGAAGGGGCGTCCGTCCGGCCCGTGGGGATCGCGGGCTTGTCGCCCTCGATCGATCCGGCCGGCGCGACCACCGGACCCGCCTTGTCGGATCCGCCGTCCTTGTCGCCGCTCGCGGCGATCACCCCGACGACCGCGGCGAGGCCGAGGACCCCGACCACCGCCGCCGACACGATCAGGACGCGCCGCTGCTTCTCGCGGGCCTTGTCGCGCTCGCGCTGCTGCTGGAGGCGCTCCCGCGCGCTCCGGTTACCGTCACCACGGTTCTTCTCGCTCACGCCTCAGGAACGAACCGGGGAGGCACGTACGTGCCTCCCCGGTCGCAGGTCCACCCATATGGGTTACGAAACGCGGCGGACACCCTCGGCGAGTTCGCCCGCCAGTTCCCTTACGGCGGCGAGTCCGGCGGCCTCGTCGCCGTCGGCGTCGAGGATGCGCTGCACGAACGCGGAGCCGACGATGACGCCGTCGGCGAAGCCGGCGACCTCCTTGGCCTGGGTGGCGTTGGAGACGCCGAGCCCGACGCAGACCGGGAGCCCGGAGGTGGCCCGGGTGCGGCGGACCAGGTCGGCGGCCTGCTCGCCGACCGACTCGCGGGTGCCGGTGACGCCCATGAGCGAGGCGGCGTAGACGAAGCCGGAGCCGACCGACGTGATGGTGGCGAGGCGCGCGTCCTTGCTGCTGGGCGCGACGACGAACACGGTGGCGAGACCGCGCTTGTCGGCGTGCTCGCGCCAGACCGCGGACTCCTGGACCGGCAGGTCGGGCAGGATGCAGCCCGCGCCGCCGGCCGCGGCGAGCTCCTCGGTGAAGCGCTCGATGCCGTACCGGTCGATCGGGTTCCAGTAGGTCATGACGAGGACCGGCTTCCCGGTGGCCTCGTGGGCCTCGCGGACCGTCCGCATGACGTCGGCGATCTTGACGCCGCCGCGCAGGGCGATGTCGTCGGCGGTCTGGATGACCGGCCCGTCGAGGACCGGGTCGCTGTGCGGGAGGCCGACCTCGACCACGTCGGCGCCGCCGTCGAAGGCGGCCTTGATCGCCGCGATGCCGCCGTCGACGGTCGGGAAGCCGGCCGGCAGGTACGCGATGAGCGCGGCCCTGTTCTCGGCCTTCGCCTTGGCGAGGGTGTCGCTCAGCAGCTGGATGTTCCCGTTCGTCACTTGGAGCCCTCCCCGTCGTACAGCCCGAAGTAGCGGGCGGCCGTGTCCATGTCCTTGTCGCCGCGCCCCGAGAGGTTCACGACGAGCAGCGCGTCCTTGCCGAGCTCCTTGCCGACCTCCAGGGCCCCGGCGAGGGCGTGCGCCGACTCGATCGCGGGGATGATGCCCTCGGTACGGGAGAGCAGCCGCAGCGCCTGCATGGCGGCGTCGTCGGTGACGGCCCGGTACTCGCCGCGCCCGCTGTCCTTGAGGTAGGCGTGCTCGGGGCCGATGCCGGGGTAGTCGAGTCCGGCCGAGATCGAGTACGGCTCGGTGATCTGGCCCTCCTCGTCCTGGAGGACGTACGAGCGCGAGCCGTGCAGGATGCCGGGCTCGCCCGCGGTGAGGGTGGCCGCGTGCTCGCCGGTCTCGACGCCGTGGCCGGCCGGCTCGCAGCCGATCAGGCGCACGCCGGCGTCCGGGACGAAGGCGTGGAAGAGGCCGATGGCGTTGGAGCCGCCGCCGACGCAGGCGATCGCCGCGTCGGGCAGGCGCCCGGCGCGCTCCAGGATCTGGCGGCGGGCCTCGACGCCGATGACCCGGTGGAAGTCGCGGACCATGGCGGGGAAGGGGTGCGGGCCGGCCACGGTGCCGAACAGGTAGTGCGTCCTGTCGACGTTCGCGACCCAGTCGCGGAACGCCTCGTTGATGGCGTCCTTGAGGGTGCGGCTGCCGGACTTCACCGCGATGACCTCGGCGCCGAGCATGCGCATCCGGGCGACGTTCAGGGCCTGGCGCTGGGTGTCGACCTCGCCCATGTAGATGGTGCAGTCGAGGCCGAACAGGGCGCAGGCGGTGGCCGTGGCCACGCCGTGCTGGCCGGCGCCGGTCTCGGCGATGACCCGCGTCTTGCCCATGCGCTTGGTCAGCAGAGCCTGACCGAGCACGTTGTTGATCTTGTGCGAGCCGGTGTGGTTCAGGTCCTCGCGCTTGAGGAAGATCCGGGCGCCGCCCGCGTGCTCGGCGAACCGGGGCACCTCGGTGAGGGCGCTCGGGCGGCCCGTGTAGTTGACCATCAGGTCGTTGAGCTCACGCGCGAACTCGGGGTCGGCCTTCGCCTTGTCGTACTCGACGGCGACCTCGTCCACGGCGGCGACCAGTGCCTCCGGGATGAACTTTCCGCCGAAATCGCCGAAGTAGCCCTCGGCGTTGGGGACCTGGCCCTCCAGGTCCGGAATGAAGAACTCGCTCGTCATGCGGATGCTCCTCGCGGGGCGGGTGCCCCGGGATACGTGTGGTCGATGGTCACGTTATGCGCGCGCCACGCTCACGCACGGCAACACGGACGCCTGTCGGCCCGCCCCGTCATGGGCGCCCGCCCCGTTGTGGGCAATCGTCCGCCAGGGGCGGGACGATTGCCCACACGGGCGGTGGCGACGGGCCCTACGCGACAGGGGTCAGGCGTTGTGTGTGGAGGTGCGCGGGGCGCGCGGGCGCCATCGCATGCCGTTGACCTGGCCCGGCTCGGAGCCGATGACGTAGCGGACCCGGCGGCCGTGGACTCGGCGGGCGGGCGCGCGGCAGCCGCGCGGACGGCAGCCCCTGGCCAGCGGAGCGTGCTTGGAGACGGGGGCCGCGGCGGTACGGAGCCGGCCGCGACGGCCCGAGGCGTCCGCGGGCACGACCGGTCCGCCCGGGGCGGTGCCCTGGGCGGTCGGCGTGGCGCGGACGGGGGTCATGGCGGGGTCAGCTCCGGCCGTGACGGAGGGCCGGGTGGGCGCCGGCGGCGACGAGGTCGGCGACGGCGGCCTTCGGGTCGCGGCCGGTGACGAGGGACTCGCCGACCAGGACCGCGTCCGCGCCGGCGTTGGCGTAGGCGATGAGGTCGTGCGGGCCGCGGACGCCGGACTCGGCGATCTTGACGATGTGCGCCGGGATCTCGGGGGCGACGCGCTCGAAGGTGGAGCGGTCGACCTTGAGGGTCTTGAGGTTGCGGGCGTTGACGCCGATGATCCGGGCGCCCGCGTCGACGGCGCGCTCGACCTCCTCCTCGTCGTGGACCTCGACCAGCGGGGTCAGCCCGATGGACTCGGCACGCTCGATGAGGGAGACCAGCGCCTCCTGCTCCAGGGCGGCGACGATGAGGAGCGCGAGATCCGCTCCGTACGCCCGGGCCTCCCAGAGCTGGTACGCGGTGACGATGAAGTCCTTGCGCAGCACCGGGATGTCGACCCGGGCCCGGACGGCCTCCAGGTCGGCGAGCGAGCCGCCGAAGCGGCGCTGCTCGGTGAGGACGGAGATGACGGCGGCGCCGCCGGCCTCGTAGTCCGCGGCGAGTCCGGCCGGGTCGGCGATCGCGGCGAGTGCGCCCTTGGACGGGCTGGAGCGCTTGACCTCGCAGATCACCTTGACGCCGTCCCCGCGCAGTGCGGCGACGCCGTCCTTGGCCTGCGGCGCCTTGGCGGCGCGCTCCTTGAGCTCGTCGAGGGTGACCCGCGCCTGTCGCTCTGCGAGGTCGGCGCGTACGCCTTCGATGATCTCGTCGAGCACACTCACGCGAGGGGCCCCCTTCCGGGACGGTGATGATGAAACAGGTTCAGCCACTTCGATCCTATCCGCAGGACGGCTCCGGAATCGCATCGGCCGGAGCGCGTCCCATCTGCTGGGACTCCCGTCGGGGTCCCCGAACGCCCGTGACGGGCCTCAGGGGGCCAGCGCGGAGCCGAAGGGAAGGTTCCGGACCAGGGTGAAGAGGGCGAGGACAGCCCCGATCCCCCACCACCAGGCCGGGGCGATCGCGAGGCGCATCGGTACCCCGCGGATGGCACGAATCAGCCAGAGGGTCATGACGACGGCGAAGAGTCCGTAGCCGGCGACGGCCAGGGCGTTGGCGCCGACGGCGGCCGGCAGGTCGCCGGTGACGAAGGCGTGGGCGCTGCGGAGTCCGCCGCATCCGGGGCAGTACAGACCGGTGAAGCGGAGCAGCGGGCAGACGGGGTAGTGCCCGGGTTCGTTGGGGTCGACGGCCCCGACGTACGCGAACGCGGCGGCGACCCCGGCGAGCGTCCCGACCGGGGCGAGCAGCCGTCGCGCGAGCGGCCGGTGCGAGGGCGGCACGGGACCGCCCTGGCCTCCGTGCCACGGCGGCACGGGACCGCCCGGACCTCCGTGCCACACGGGTGGGGCACCGTCCGGATCCGCGTGCCACGCCGGTGCGGCACCGTCCGGGGCATGGGACCGCGCGGCGTGGGTCGGGGACGGGCCGGGGCCGACCGGGCCGGGGCCCCCGGGCGGGGTGGATTCACCCGGTCGGGTGGGGGAAGCGTCGGTCGCGGCGCCGGCCGTCGGGTGCGTGTCCACCCGGTGATTCTCGCCCCTGACGCGCGAGGGCGCAGCCCGGCACGGCCGGACTGCGCCCTCGGGTGCGTCGTGTCGCGTCAGGAACGGGCCCGCGCGGTCGCGGTGGCCGCCTCACGGGCGGCGGCGACGGCCGCCGACTCCTTCGGCATGCCGAGGCCCGCCGCCTTCATCGCGCCGCCGACGATGCCGCCGAGGACGATGACACCCACGCCGGCCCAGAAACCGGGCAGGTTGGCGGCCACCATGAAGACGCCGGCGATGCAGAAGCCGATGAAGGAGATGATGACACCGGTCCAGGCGGCCGGGGTGTGTCCGTGGGCGCTGCCCGCCATGAGTTGCTCCTCGTTGCAGTTGCTCGATGGTGAGGTCTCGCGTGCGCGGACACTCGGCGCTCATTGTCCCGCACGTGGGCGCGCGAGGATGAATCGGGGGTGCCGGGACGATCACGCGTCGCGATCGGTCGTACGGGTCAGCCGCCGTGCGTGGGGTCCTCGCCGCGGTCGAGGGCCTTCCACAGGTCCTCGGGCCGGTCGGGGTCGGTGGCGGGTGCCTTGCGGCCGCCGCGCGGGGGTCCGGAGCGCTCGTAGCGGCCGCCCATGGCCGGCCAGCTCTTGCCGAAGCGCAGCGCGAAGAGGCCGGCGAGCAGGATGAGGGCGGCGCCGACGGCGGTCACGTACGGCCAGACGGTGTGGGTGAGGCCGGCCACGGCGGCGGCGGTGTCGCCGCTGATGCGGGCGGCCTCGGCGTCGAGGGCGGCGCTGTCGGAGGCGCCGAGGACCGCGGCGAGCGCGGCTCCGGCGCCGCTGAGCGCGAGGAGCGCGGCGACGAGGGTGCGGCCGGTGCGGCGGACGGCGAAGACCGCGAAGAGGGCGGCGAGGCCGACGATCGCGAGGGCGGTCGGCACGCCGGTGACGGCGCCGCCGTCGGCCTCGACGGGGACGCTGCCGCCGCCGACGGACGCGGTGCCCTCGGCCCAGATCTGGCCGGCGGAGAGCAGGACGACGGTGGCGCCGAGCGCGCCGAGGAGGAGGGCCGCGGCCAGGCTGCGGCGGCCGCCGGTGGGGACGGCCGCACGGGCGGCCCGGGGCTGGGGTACGGGTACGGCACTCACGTACCCCACTATCCCCTACGTCCTCAGTTGTCGTTCATCCGGTTGGCGGTGTGGACGGCGCGGAGGACGGCCGCGGCCTTGTTGCGGCACTCGTTGTCCTCGGCGACGGGGTCGGAGTCGGCGACGACACCGGCTCCGGCCTGCACGTACGCGGTGCCGTCGCGGAGCAGGGCGGTGCGGATGGCGATGGCGGTGTCCGCGTCGCCGGCGAAATCGAGATAACCGACACATCCGCCGTACAGGCCGCGCCGGGAGGGTTCGAGCTCCTCGATGATCTGCATCGCGCGGGGCTTGGGGGCTCCGGAGAGCGTGCCGGCGGGGAAGCAGGCGGTGAGGACGTCGAAGGCGGTCCGTCCGTCGGCGACCCGGCCGGTCACGGTGGAGACGATGTGCATGACGTGCGAGTAGCGCTCGATCGACATGAAGTCGACGACCTCCACCGAGCCGGGCGAGCAGACGCGGCCGAGGTCGTTGCGGCCGAGGTCGACGAGCATGAGGTGCTCGGCGCGCTCCTTGGGGTCGGCGAGCAGTTCCTCGGCGAGGTCGTGGTCCTCCTGGGGGGTGGCGCCGCGGTGCCGGGTTCCGGCGATGGGGTGGAGCATCGCCTGCCCGTCCTCGACCTTGACGAGGGCCTCGGGGCTGGATCCGACGACGTCGAAGCCGTTCTCGAAGCGGAAGAGGTACATGTACGGGGACGGGTTGGTGGCCCGGAGGACCCGGTAGACGTCGAGCGCGGAGGCGGCGCACGGGGTCTCGAAGCGCTGCGAGGGCACGACCTGGAAGGCTTCGCCGGCGCGGATGCGCTCCTTGATGTCCTCGACGGCGTCCTGGTACGCCGGGCCGCCCCAGAGCGCGGAGAACTCGGGGAGCTCGGAGGCCGGGAGCGCGGTGGGTGCGGTGGCGACCGGGCGGGCGAGGTCGGCCTGCATGGCGTCGAGGCGGGCGACGGCGTGTGCGTACGCCTCGTCGACGCCGGTCTCCAGGTCGTTGTGGTTGATCGCGTTGGCGATCAGCAGGACCGAGCCGTCCCAGTGGTCGAGGACGGCGAGGTCGCTGGTGAGGAGCATGGTGAGCTCGGGGAGCCGCAGGTCGTCGCGGCCGTGCTCGCCGATCCGCTCCAGGCGGCGGACGATGTCGTAGCCGAGGTAGCCGACCATGCCGCCGGTGAACGGGGGCATCCCGGTGGAGAGGTCCCGGGGGGTGTGGAGGGCTTCGACGGTGGCGCGCAGGGCGTCGAGGGGGTCGCCGTCGGTGGGGACGCCGACGGGCGGGGTGCCGAGCCAGTGGGCCTCGCCGTCCCGCACCGTCAGGGTGGCGTCGCTGCGCACTCCGATGAAGGAGTACCGGGACCAGGAGCGGCCGTTCTCCGCGGATTCGAGGAGGAAGGTGCCGGGCCGTTCGGCGGCGAGCTTGCGGTAGAGCCCGACCGGGGTGTCGCCGTCCGCGAGGAGCCTGCGGCTGACGGGGATGACGCGGCGGTCGGCCGCCAGCTTGCGGAACGTCTCGAGATCCATGGCGCCAGACCTTACTGGGATACGGGGAGCACGTCGGTGTCGAAGCAGGTGCGGGTGCCGGTGTGGCAGGCGGCCCCGACCTGGTCGACCTTGACGAGGACGGTGTCGGCGTCGCAGTCGAGGGCGACGGCCTTGACGTGCTGGACGTGGCCGGAGGTGTCGCCCTTGACCCAGTACTCCTGGCGGCTGCGGGACCAGTAGGTGGCGCGGCCGGTGGTGAGGGTGCGGTGCAGGGCCTCGTCGTCCATCCAGCCGAGCATCAGCACCTCGCCGGTGTCGTACTGCTGGGCGATGGCGGGGACGAGCCCGTCGGGGCTGCGCTTGAGCCGGGCGGAGACGGCCGGGTCGAGATTGCTGCTCATGGCGTCATTGTGCCGTGGTCCGGGACGGTGTCCGGCCGGGCGTCCACTGGGCGGACCGGTCGTCCCGGTCGTACGCTGGCGGGCATGTCGACCCATGCGAAACGTGAACGGCTTCTGCTCGCCGATCTGTTGGAGGCGGCGGGCCCGGACGCCCCGACGCTCTGCGAGGGCTGGCGCACCCGGGACCTCGCGGCCCATGTGGTGGTGCGCGAGCGGCGGCCGGACGCGGCGGCGGGTGCGGTCGTGCCGGTGCTGAAGGATCGGATGGACCGGGTGACGGCGGAGTTCGCCGACAAGCCGTACGAGGAGCTGATCCGGCTCATCCGTACGGGCCCGCCGAAGTTCTCGCCGTTCACCATCAAGCAGGTGGACGAGGGGGCGAACGTCGTCGAGTTCTACGTCCACGCGGAGGACGTGCGCCGGGCCCAGCCCGAGTGGTCGGCGCGCGAGCTGGACCCGGTCTTCGCGGACGCCCTCTGGTCCCGTCTGGAGAAGTCGGCCCGCCTGCTCGGCCGCAAGGCCCCCGTGGGCCTGGTGCTCCGCCGTCCGAACGGCCAGACGGCGGTGGCCCACCGCGGCACCCCGGTGGTGACGGCCTCCGGGGAGCCGGGCGAGCTGGTGATGTACCTGTACGGGCGCCAGGACGCGGCGAAGGTGGCGCTGGACGGGGAGCCGGAGGCGATCGAGCGGCTGCGGGAGACGAAGCAGCTGGGGATCTGACGCGGGCTACTTCGGGAGTTCGGCGCGGCGGAGGGCCGGGACCGCGAGGGCGTACACGCCGGACAGGGCGCAGACCGCCGCGCTGGCGACGAAGACCGGGCCGGGGCCCCACAGGCCGATGGCCGCGCCGGTGACCGGGAAGCTCAGCGGGGCGAGGCCGAGGCTGCCGAGGCTGGAGACGGCGCTCACCCGGCCGAGGTAGGCGGGGTCGCACTCGGTCTGCACGAGGGCGTTGCACAGGGCTCCGGAGAGTCCGGCGAGCAGGCCGATGGAGACCGCGGCGAGGGCGGCGAGCGGCAGCAGCGGGATGTAGGCGAGGGCGCCGATCGATACGGCTCCGACCGCCATGGTCCAGCCCATGACGAGGCCGGCCCGGGGGACGTGGCCCTTGACGGTCAGCAGCAGGGAGGCGCCGGCGGCGCCCGTGCCGAAGCCGGCGAGGACCCAGCCGATGCCGGAGGCGCCCCAGCCGCGCTGTTCGGAGAGGACGGCGAGGCCGACGTTGAGGGGGCCGGTGAAGCCGAGGTCGGCGAGCAGGACGACGATCATCAGCGGGCCGAGCGCCTGGTGGCCGCGGAGGTAGCGCAGGCCGTCGGCGAGGTCGCGCAGGGCGGTGCCGTCGCGTGTCTCCTCCTGCGGCAGCGAGCGGAGCTTGAGCGCGCCGAGCAGGGGCAGGGAGAGCGCGAAGAGGATCCCGGCGATGCCGAAGGCGGTGGCCGGGCCGCCGAGGGCGACGGCGAGGCCGCCCAGCGGGGCGCCGAGGACGGCGCCGAGCCGGTGGGCCAGGCCGCGCATGCCCTGGACGCGGGCGAGCTGGTCGCGTTCGGCGATGCGGGGCGGCAGGGCGCCGACGGCGGGCAGGAACAGGGCGTCGACGACGCCGAAGACGAGGGCGACGGCGGCGAGCGCCCACAGGCCGGGCGAGGCGAGGAACAGGGTCGCGGCGAGGCCGAGGACGACCAGGCAGCGGACGGCGTCGGAGGCGATGACGACGCGGCGCGGGCCGAGGCGGTCGGCTATCACTCCCCCGCCGAGCATCAGCAGCGCGCGGGGTACGGCGGCGACGGCCATGACGAGGCCGGCCTGGGCGGGGCTGCCGCTGCTGACGGCGGACCAGGAGAGCGTGAGGTAGTAGACGCTGTCGCCGAGCGTGGAGGCGGTGTAGGCGCCGAGCCAGCGCAGGACCTGGGGGCTGCGGTGGGCGGGGCGGGTGGCCTCGGGGACGGTGGCGGTGGCGGTGGCGGCGTTCGTCGTGGTCATCGTCAGCCTCGGTAGGGGAAGCCGTGCAGGTGGATGGCGACGTTCTCGCGGCCTTCGGTGTCGCCGGCGTCCTCGGCGGCGCGGGCCCGCTGGTCGTACTTCTTGAGGAGCGCGTCGAGCTCGTCGCCGAGGGCGGCGAGTTCGGCGGCGGTGAGGCGCGGCAGCCACTCGGAGCTGATGGCCGCCGAGCGCCATTCGTCGGGCCAGGTGAGCCGCTCGTCGATGAAGCGGCGGTGGAGCGCGGTGCGCTGCTCGTGGATGGTCCGGCCGACGGCGTCGCTCGCGGCGGCCATCTCCGGGTTTCCCCGGACGTCCTCGTCGCGGATGGACAGCCCGTACGAGCTGGGCTGCCACCAGCGCTCGCGGCCGTCGGTGGACTGCGTCTCGGCTTCCTCGATGAGGCCGTGCTCGGCGAGTTTGCGCAGGTGGTAGCTGACGAGCGAGACGGCCTCGTCGACCTGCTCGGCGAGCTGGGAGGCGGTCGCGGTGCGGGCCACGAACAGGGCCCGGTAGAGGCGCATGCGCAGGGGGTGCGCGATGGCCTTCAGGGTGCCGAGGTCGTCGATGCGGCGGTTCTCCTGCGAGGTCATGTCCACGACCCTAGATACGAAAGAAAACTTGCGCAACAAGATTTGCACAAATAATCCTGCGCACTTGGCGAAGAAGAAGGGCCCCCGAGGGGGCCCTTCCCGCAAGCGGAACGACGGCTCAGCGGACCGGGTGGCCCGCTTCCCGCAGTGCGTCCTTGACCTGCGCGATCCGCAGGTCGCCGAAGTGGAAGACGGAGGCCGCGAGCACCGCGTCCGCGCCCGCCGCCACGGCCGGCGCGAAGTCGGAGAGCTTGCCGGCGCCGCCGGACGCGATCACCGGCACCGTGACGTGCTTGCGCACCGCCGCGATCATCTCGGTGTCGTAGCCGTCCTTCGTGCCGTCCGCGTCCATCGAGTTGAGCAGGATCTCGCCCGCGCCGAGCTCGGCGGCGCGGTGCGCCCACTCGACGGCGTCGATGCCGGTGCCCCGGCGACCGCCGTGCGTGGTGACCTCGAAGGAGCCGGACCCGGTGCGGCGCGCGTCCACGGACAGGACGAGCACCTGGCGGCCGAAGCGCTCCGCGATCTCCTGGATCAGCTCGGGGCGCGCGATGGCGGCGGTGTTGACGCCCACCTTGTCGGCGCCGGCCCGCAGCAGTTTGTCGACGTCCTCCGCAGACCGGACGCCGCCGCCGACCGTGAGCGGGATGAAGACCTGCTCGGCGGTGCGGCGCACCACGTCGTAGGTGGTCTCCCGGTTCCCGGAGGAGGCGGTGATGTCCAGGAAGGTCAGCTCGTCGGCGCCCTCGGCGTCGTACAGCTTGGCCATCTCGACGGGGTCGCCCGCGTCCCGGAGGTTCTGGAAGTTGACGCCCTTGACGACCCGGCCGTTGTCCACGTCCAGGCAGGGGATCACACGTACGGCGAGACTCATGCCGACTCACCGTCCCGGTAGGCCTCGACCTCGACCTCGACGACCAGGCGCGGGTCGACGAAGCCGGAGACGATGATCATCGACGCGGCGGGGCGGACGGCGTCGAACAGCTCCTTGTGTGCCCGGCCGACCTCCTCCACGTCCCGCGCGTGGGTGATGTACATCCGGGTCCTGACGACGTGCTCGGCGCCCAGGTCCAGCTGCTTCAGCGCCCCGAGGGCCACGTTGAAGGAGTTGACCGCCTGGTCGTACGGACCGCCGTCGGCGATCTGGCCGTCGACCACCGACGTACAGCCGGAGACGAGGACGGTTCCGTTCGGCAGCTCCACCGCGCGCGAGTAGCCGAACTGCTCCTCCCAGGGAGCGCCGGTGACGACCTTGCGTACGGAGTCGGTCATACGGCAGCCACCGCCGCGATCGCCTCTTCGAGGGTGAAGGCCTTGGCGTACAGAGCCTTGCCGACGATCGCGCCCTCGACGCCGAGCGGGACGAGACCGGACAGGGCCCGCAGGTCGTCCAGGGAGGAGACGCCGCCGGAGGCGACGACGGGCTTGTCGGTGGCCGCGCAGACGTTCTTCAGGAGCTCCAGGTTGGGGCCCTGGAGGGTGCCGTCCTTGGCGATGTCGGTGACGACGTACCGCGCGCAGCCCTCGGAGTCGAGGCGGGCCAGAGTCTCGTACAGGTCGCCGCCGTCGCGGGTCCAGCCGCGGCCGCGCAGCGTGGTGCCGCGCACGTCGAGGCCGACGGCGATCTTGTCGCCGAACTCGGCGATGACCTTGGCGACCCACTCGGGAGTCTCCAGGGCCGCGGTGCCGAGGTTGACGCGGGTGCAGCCGGTGGCGAGGGCCGCGGCGAGCGAGGCGTCGTCGCGGATGCCGCCGGACAGCTCGACCTTGATGTCCATGGCCTCGGTGACCTGGCGGACCAGGTCGCGGTTGTCGCCCGTGCCGAAGGCGGCGTCCAGGTCGACCAGGTGGAGCCACTCGGCGCCGGCCCGCTGCCAGGCCAGGGCGGCCTCCAGCGGAGAGCCGTAGGAGGTCTCGCTGCCGGACTCGCCGTGGACGAGCCGGACGGCCTGGCCGTCGCGGACGTCGACGGCGGGGAGGAGTTCGAGAGTGCTCACAGGGTTCCGATCCAGTTGGTGAGGAGCTGGGCTCCGGCGTCGCCGGACTTCTCGGGGTGGAACTGGGTCGCCCACAGGGCACCGTTCTCCACGGCCGCGACGAAGGGCTCGCCGTGCGTCGCCCAGGTGACCTTGGGGGCGCGGATGTTCTTGTTGCCGACCTCCAGGGTCCACTCGCGCACCGCGTAGGAGTGCACGAAGTAGTACCGGGCGTCGGCGTCGAGGCCGGCGAACAGCTGGCTGTCGGCGGGCGCGTCGACCGTGTTCCAGCCCATGTGGGGGACGACGGGGGCGTTCAACGGCTCGACCGTACCCGGCCACTCGTCGAGGCCCTCGCTCTCCACGCCGTGCTCGATGCCCTGGGCGAAGAGGATCTGCATGCCGACGCAGATGCCCATGACGGGGCGGCCGCCGGAGAGGCGACGGCCGACGATCCAGTCGCCGCGGGCCTCCTTGAGGCCCTTCATGCAGGCGGAGAAGGCGCCGACGCCGGGGACGAGGAGTCCGTCGGCGTTCATCGCCTTGTCGTAGTCGCGGGTGATCTCGACGTCCGCGCCGACCCGGGCGAGCGCGCGCTCGGCCGAACGGACGTTGCCGAAGCCGTAGTCGAAGACGACGACCTTCTTCGGGGAGGCCGCGCTCATGCCCACACGTCCAGCCGCAGCACGCCGGCGCCGAGGCACATCGCGGCAGCCAGGGCGACGAGCACGATCACGCCCTTGGGCATCTGCTGCTTGACGAAGGAGTAGATGCCGCCGAGCAGGAAGAGCCCGACGACGATCAGGATGGTGGAGAGGCCGTTCACGACTAGAGCGCGCCCTTCGTGGAGGGGAGGATTCCGGCGGCGCGGGGGTCGCGCTCGGCGGCGTAGCGGAGCGCGCGGGCCAGGGCCTTGAACTGGCACTCCACGATGTGGTGGGCGTTGCGGCCGTACGGCACGTGGATGTGCAGCGCGATCTGCGCCTGGGCGACGAACGACTCGAAGATGTGCCGGGTCATCGTCGTGTCGTACGAGCCGATCATCGGCGCCATGTTCTCGGGCTCGGTGTGCACGAGGTACGGGCGGCCGGAGAGGTCGACGGTCACCTGGGCGAGCGACTCGTCCAGCGGGACGGTGCAGTTGCCGAACCGGTAGATGCCGACCTTGTCGCCGAGGGCCTGCTTGAAGGCGGCACCGAGGGCGAGGGCGGTGTCCTCGATGGTGTGGTGCGAGTCGATGTGCAGGTCGCCGTCGGTCTTGACGGTCAGGTCGAACAGACCGTGCCGGCCGAGCTGGTCGAGCATGTGGTCGTAGAAGCCGACCCCGGTCGACACGTCGACCTTTCCGGTGCCGTCGAGGTCGATCTCGACGACGACGGAGGTCTCCTTGGTGGTGCGCTCAACGCGGCCTACGCGGCTCATCGTTCCTGCTCCTTCATCAATTCACGGACCGCGTCGAGGAACGCGTCGTTCTCTTCGGGGGTGCCGGCGGTGACCCGCAGCCATCCCGGTACGCCGTTGTCCCGGACCAGGACGCCCCGGTCGAGGATCCGCTGCCAGGCGGCGTGCGTGTCGGCGAACCTGCCGAACTGCACGAAGTTGGCGTCGGACTCGGTGACCTCGCAGCCGATCGCCCGCAGCTCGGCGACGAGCCGGTCGCGCTCGGCCTTGAGCTGTTCGACGTACCCGAGGAGGGTGTCGGTGTGCTCGAGGGCGGCGAGCGCGGTGGCCTGGGTGACGGCCGAGAGGTGGTACGGGAGGCGGACCAGCTGGACGGCGTCGACCACGGCCGGGTGGGCGGCGAGGTAGCCGAGGCGCAGTCCGGCGGCGCCGAACGCCTTGGACATGGTCCGGGAGACCACCAGGTGGGGGCGGCCCTCCAGGAGCGGCAGCAGCGACTCCCGGTGGCTGAACTCCACGTACGCCTCGTCGACGACGACCATCGAGGGCTTGGCCGCCTGGGCCGCCTCGTACAGGGCGCGCACGGTGGCGGCGTCGACCGCGGTGCCGGTGGGGTTGTTGGGCGAGGTGACGAAGACGACGTCGGGCCGGTGCTCGGCGATCGCCTTCTCGGCCGCCGCCAGGTCGATGGTGAAGTCGTCGTTGCGCGGGCCGGAGATCCAGCCGGTGCCGGTGCCGCGGGCGATCAGGGCGTGCATCGAGTACGAGGGCTCGAAGCCGATCGCGGTACGGCCGGGGCCGCCGAAGGTCTGCAGCAGTTGCTGGAGGACCTCGTTGGAGCCGTTGGCCGCCCACACGTTCTCCACGGCGACCGGGTGCTTCCCGGTCCGGGTGAGGTAGCGGGCGAGCTCGGTGCGCAGTTCGACCGCGTCCCGGTCGGGGTAGCGGTTGAGGCCGCGGGCGGCCTCGGCGACCCGCTCCGCGATCCGGGCCACCAGCGGCTCGGGCAGCGGGTAGGGGTTCTCGTTGGTGTTCAGCTGGACGGGGACGTCGAGCTGGGGCGCGCCGTACGGGGACTTTCCGCGCAGCTCGTCCCGGACGGGGAGATCGTCGATTCCGGTCACTTGGTCTCCGGCACCTTCCATCCGAACCTGGCCTTGATCGCGGCGCCGTGGGCCGGGAGGTCCTCGGCCTCGGCGAGGGTCACCACGTGGTGGGCGACGTCGGCGAGCGCGTCGCGCGTGTAGTCCACGATGTGCACCCCGCGCAGGAAGGACTGCACGGAGAGGCCCGAGGAGTGGCAGGCGCAGCCGCCGGTGGGCAGGACGTGGTTGGAGCCGGCGCAGTAGTCGCCGAGCGAGACCGGCGCCCAGGGGCCGACGAAGACCGCGCCCGCGTTGCGGACCCGGTCGGCGACGGCGGCGGCGTCGGCGGTCTGGATCTCCAGGTGCTCGGCGCCGTACGCGTCGACGACCTTGAGGCCGTCGGCGAGGTCGCGGACGAGGACGATCGCGGACTGACGGCCGGCGAGCGCCGGGACGATCCGGTCGTCGACGTGCTTGGAGGCGGCGACCTGCGTCTTCAGCTCGGCCTCGGTGGCGGCGGCCAGCTCGTCCGAGTCGGTGACGAGGACGGAGGCGGCCATCGGGTCGTGCTCGGCCTGGCTGATGAGGTCGGCGGCGACGTGGACGGGGTCGGCGGTGGAGTCCGCGAGGATCGCGATCTCCGTCGGGCCGGCCTCGGCGTCGATGCCGATGCGGCCCTTGAGGAGGCGCTTGGCGGCGGCCACGTAGATGTTGCCGGGGCCGGTGACGAGGTTGACGGGGGCACAGCCGGGCTCGTCGGCGGTGGACCCGGTGCCGTACGCGAACATGGCGATGGCCTGGGCGCCGCCGGCGGCGTAGACCTCGTCGACGCCGAGCAGGGCGCAGGCGGCCAGGATCGTCGGGTGCGGCAGGCCGCCGAACTCCTTCTGCGGGGGCGAGGCGATGGCGATGCCGTCGACTCCGGCCTCCTGGGCCGGGACGACGTTCATCACGACGGAGGACGGGTAGACGGAGCGGCCACCCGGCACGTACAGGCCGACGCGCTCGACCGGGATCCACTTCTCGGTGACCGTGCCGCCGGGGACGACCTGGGTGGTGTGGGTGGTGCGGCGCTGCTCGCGGTGGACGAGCCGGGCGCGCCGGATGGACTCCTCGAGGGCGGCACGGACGGCCGGGTCGAGCTCGTCGAGGGCGCGGGTGATCGCCTCGGCGGGGACGCGGAGACCCGGGACGCGGACGCCGTCGAATTTCTCCCCGTAGTCGATCACCGCGGCCGCGCCATGATGCCGGACGTCCTCGCAGATCGGCCGCACCTTCTCCAGGGCGGCTTCCACGTCGAACTCGGCACGGGGCAGCAGGTCGCGCAGGGCGGAACCCTCGGGCAGGGTCTCACCGCGCAGATCGATTCGAGAGATCACGGGTCAATTCTCGCAGACGGCCCATCCACGCCGGTGGCCCGTATCAACAGCTGATACATGCCAATCACTGACCGATACACGCCACAGTGGCGTCTTGTCGCCACGCCTGACCGTTAGCGTTCAGCCCGTCACACAGCGGGAAGAACGGCTGTACGAATCCACGAATCCCGGTGTGAGAGATCGGTGGAGTCGTGGGAGCGGATCGTGGAAAGCGAGGGGGCGGCATTGACCGAGCCGCACGAGGACGGGATGCCGGAGGGCCTCACGGGCCCGGAGCGGGCCGTGTGGCGGGCGTTCCGGATCGGCAGGACGTGCGATCTCACGGAGGGGATCGCGGAGCGGGACGACCCGTTCAGGGAGCGGGAGTGGGAGTGGGGCGAAGAGCGCAGCGTCCGCGCCGACGTGGTGGCGCTGCTGCTGCTCGCCGGGCCGGCGGCCCGGTCCGGGCGGGTGGCCGCGCTGAAGCTGCGCGGGGTGCGGATCACCGGCGTGCTGAACCTGGCGGGCGGGACCATAGCGCCGTACGTGGAACTGCACGGCTGCCGTTTCGACGGCGAGGTGGTGCTGCCCGAGGCGCGCTTCGGGACGCTGCGGATGGTGGAGTGCGCGCTGCCGCGGCTTGAGGCGGCCCGGCTGCACACGGAGGGGGACCTGCACCTGCCGCGCTGCCGGGTGCGGCACGGCATCCGGCTGACGGACGCCCAGATCGGCACGGACCTGCTCATCAACCAGATCCAGGTGTGGCCGGACCGGCGCGGCCGGGCGATCACGGCGGACGGCATGGTGGTGGCGCAGGACGTCCAGGCCGAGCTGATCGAGACGCACGGCGAGCTGAGCCTGCGCGGGGCGAAGGTCGGGGTGTCGCTCAGCCTGCGGGGCAGCGTGCTGCGCGGGGCGCAGGGCCGCCGCGCGCTGAACGCCCCGCAGCTCACGGTGGAGCGCTCGCTCTATCTGAACGCGGCCTGGGTGTACGCCGACTCGGGGGACTACTACTCCTCCTCCAGCTCCACGGCCACCCCGCCGTACGGGGTGACGCCCGCCCTGGGCACCCGGCGCAAACCCGTGGAGTGCCACGGCGGGGTGCGGCTCGACGACGGGCGGTTCGGGGACGCGGTGGACCTGCACCACGCCCGGTTCGTGCTGAACGGCGCGCGCCGGGAGGAGGTGTCGCTGCGCCGGATCGTCACCCCCGAGCTGCGGTTCAACGGCGAGCGGCCGGAGGAGGGCCGGGTCGTGCTGAACGGCGCCAAGGTCGTCACGCTGATCGACCTGTCGACCAGCTGGCCGGGCCCCGGCGGCCTCGCGATGGGCGGCTTCGCCTACGAGAACCTCGTGCCGTACGGGCCGTTCCCCCTGGCCCGACGCCTGGAATGGGTCGCGGCGGCGACCCCGGAGTACGCCCCCGAGCCGTACGAGCGGCTCGCGACGGTCCTGCGCAACAGCGGCGAGGACGCCGACGCCCGCGAGGTGCTGCTCGCCAAGCAGCGGCGCAGACGGGAGACGCTCCCCGTGGCCGGGAAGCTGTGGGGGTACCTCCAGGACTTGACGGTGGCGTACGGCTACCGGCCCGGCCGGGCGGCGCTGTGGATGGCGGTGCTCTGGGCGGCGGGCACGGTGGTCTTCTCGCACTACCGCCCGATAGCGCTGAAGGGCGACGAGGCACCCGAGTGGAACGGCCCGCTGTACGCCCTCGACCTCCTGCTCCCGGTGATCAATCTCGGCCAGGACGGCTACTGGCGCCTGGAGGGCCTCTGGCAGTGGGTGGCGGCCGTGCTCATCCTGCTCGGCTGGATCCTCGCGACGACGGTGGCGGCGGGCGCCACACGACTGCTGCGGCGCGGCTGACGGGCGACCGCGGCCAGGCGGCCGCGCGGCGGAGGCGGGGCGGGCCGGGCGACGGCGACGGCGACGGGCGACCGCGGCGGAAGTGGAGCGCTCGGCGGACCCGCCGGGTCGGCCGGGCCCGCGGGAGCCGGGGTGTGGGCCCGGTGGAATGAGGGTGAAAGGGCTGGGCAGGCGGGCGCGCGGGATCGGGGCGCAATGGGAAAATGCTTCGCACGATGGCCTTGCTCCGCGCCCTGGTCGGCGCCGTCCGCTCGGTCCGGCACGCGCCGCGGCTCGCCGCGGGGTTCGTGCCGGACGACGACGTGCTGCTCGACGCCCCGGACGACCGGCTCGCCCCCGCCCTCGTCGCCGCCGCCCTCGCCGATCCGGAACCCGCGGCGAAGCTGCTCGCCACCACCCGGGACTCCGGCGAGTGGGAGGACCGCGACCGGTACGTCACCCGGCTCGCCACCTTCGCGTACAGCAGGGACGGGTGGCTGACGCACTGGCTCGCCGCCGCGCCCCGCGACCCCGACGCCCTCCTCGTCACGGCGCAGCTCGCCGTCCGCCGGGCCTGGGAGTCTCCGGCGCGGGCCGAGCGGCTGCGCGAACTCGCCCCGCTGATCGCCGCCGTCGCGGAGGGGGCGCCGCGGGACCCGGTGCCGTGGCGCCTCGCCCTCGACCACGCGCGCGGGGCGCACGCCGGGCACACGGTCTTCGAGTCGCACTGGGAGCAGGCCGTGCGCCGCTCCCCGCACCACTACGGCTGCCATGTCGCGGCGCTGAAGTACCTCTCCGCCCAGTGGTACGGCTCGCACCGCGCCGCCTTCGACTTCGCCGAACAGGCCGCGGACGACGCCGCCGAGGGCTCGCTCGTGCGGGCGCTGCCGGTCCGGGCGGCCTACGACCGGCTGCGGATGGACGCCGCCGAGGACCGGTCCGTGCCCCCGGCGCGGATCGACCGGGCCGCGGACCGCGCCCTGGCCCTGTCGGCGGCCTACCCCGTGGGCGACCCGTGGCCCGCCGAGGTCCGCAACCTGCTGGCGTACGTGCTGGTCCAGCGGGGCCGGTGGGACGAGGCCCGGGCGGAGTTCGGCCGGATCGGCCCGTACGCGACCTCGTTCCCCTGGGGGGCGGCGCGGGGCTCCGCACCGGAGGATCCTCCCCCGAGCTCTCGGCTTCGCTCGAGCAGGGGGGACCCCCTCCTCGGATTCCTGGCCGCGCGGGACCGCGTCCGGGTCGAGCTGGCCCGCCGGACACCGCTGTGGGAGACCGGAGTCGGACGGGGCGGACGGGGCGGACCCGGCGGCCATTAGGCTAGGCGGCTGTGACCACCGCTCGCCTGCCTCTGTTCCCGCTCAACACGGTGCTTTTCCCGGGCCTCGTGCTGCCGCTGAACGTCTTCGAGGCGCGTTATCGCGCCATGATGCGCGAGCTGCTCACGATCGACGAGTCGGAGCCGCGCCGCTTCGCCGTCGTCGCCATCCGCGACGGCCGCGAGGTCGCGCCGACCGCCCCGGGCATGCCGGACCAGACGGCGCTGCCGGAGAAGGGCCCCGCGGCCGGCTTCGGCTCCGACCCGATCCAGTCCTTCCACCGGGTCGGCTGCGTCGCCGACGCGGCGTCGATCCGGGAGCGCGCCGACGGCAGCTTCGAGGTGATGGCGACCGGCACCACCCGGGTGAAGCTGCTCTCGGTCGACGCGAGCGGGCCGTTCCTGGTCGCCGAGGTCGAGGAGATCCCCGAGGAGCGGGGCGAGGAGGCCGGCACGCTCTCCGAGGGCGTGCTGCGGGCCTTCCGGAACTACCAGAAGCGGCTCGCGGGGGCGCGGGAGCGCTCGCTGACGACGAGTGAGCTGCCCGACGACCCGTCGGTGGTGTCGTACCTGGTCGCGGCGGCGGCGGTGCTCGACACCCCGTCGAAGCAGCGGCTGCTCCAGGCACCGGACACGGCGACGCGGCTGCGCGAGGAGCTGACGCTGCTGCGCGCGGAGACGGCGGTGCTCCGCCACCTTCCGTCGCTGCCGGCGGTGGACCTGACGCAGGGCCCGACGTACCCGAACTGAGCCGGACCCCAGCGGGACCGACCGAGCCGAGGATGAGCGCGTGACGAAGAAGCAGAAGAAGAACGGCGGGGGCACCCCGGCGACGGTGGCTCTGGCGGCGGCCGGCACCCCGTTCACCCTGCACGCGTACGAGCACGACCCGGCCTCCCCCTCCTACGGCGAGGAGGCGGCGGAGGCCCTCGGGGTCTCCCCCGACCGGGTCTTCAAGACGCTGGTGGCCGACGTCGACGGCGAGCTCACCGTGGCGGTCGTCCCGGTGGCGGGCCAGCTGGACCTGAAGGCGCTGGCCTCGGCGGTCGGCGGGAAGCGCGCGGCGATGGCGGACCCGGCGGCGGCGGAGCGCACGACGGGGTACGTCCGGGGCGGGATCTCCCCGCTCGGCCAGCGCAAGCGTCTGCGTACCGTCCTCGACGCGTCGGCCTCGGACCACGCGACCGTCTGCGTCTCGGCGGGCCGGCGCGGCCTGGAGGTCGAGCTCTCCCCCGCGGACCTGGCGGCCCTCACCTCGGCGGTCGTCGCCCCCATCGGCCGCGCCTGACGCTCGGCGCGGCCGTCTCGGACACCGGGTCCGTCAGCCGGTGCCCGGGCCCTGGGTGTACGGCTTCGGCTGGTCCCACGGCTCCGGTTCCGGGTCGCGGGGGCCGAAGGCGGCGGTCAGGGCGAGGTGCACGATCATCGCCGCGAGCGGCCAGGCCAGCATCGCGGCGGCGGCCAGGTTCAGCTCGAGCGGCGCCTCGAAGGTGACGTTGGGGCCGACCGCCTTGGCGTGCGCGACGACGTCGTCCGTCGGACCGAACGTGGTGCCGATGCCCCACGCGAGGAGCGAGCCGAGGACGCCGCCCAGGGCCAGGCCGAGCACCAGCGGGACCCCGCCCTTGCGGCGCAGCAGGAAGACGACGAGCGCGGCGACCGCACCGAAGGCCAGGGCGAGGAGCACGAAGGTGCCGTCCGCGCCGATCGCCGACTCCCCCTCGGAGTCGCGCAGGTAGACCCCCTTGCCGTCCGAGATGAGCAGGACGCGGGGGGCCAGGGTCAGCCACAGGAATCCGAGCACCGCGCCCGCGACCGCCGAGACGAGGGTCACCACGACGCCCTGGACGACCTCGGCGCCCGTGATCGGGTCGCCGGCCGGCCCGTGATGCGGCGGGGGCTGCGGGGGCCAGTCGGGGTCGTGCGGCGGCTGGTGAGGCGGAGTCAGGGGTGCGGTCACCCCGCCATCGTGCCAGGTGTCCCTGTGGCCCGCCTCAGCGGACGGCGGCCCGCCGGTACGCCCAGGTGGCGACCGCGAGGGAGAGGACGCCGACCGCCCCGCACACGGCGAGGTCGAGGCCGACGACCGCCCAGTCCGGGTGCGGGTCGAAGGTGCGGGCCAGGGCCTCCACTCCGTACGTCGACGGCAGCAGGTCCCGCGCCCACCCGATCGGTCCGGGCAGCCGCTCCGCCGGGAGCACGCCGAGGAGCAGCGCCGCCGACATGCCGAGCTGGCCGAGCAGGGTGGCCAGCTCCGGCCGGGGCGCGAGCAGTCCGAGGGCCGCGCCGAGTCCGGCGAGCGCGGCCCCGGAGAGGGGGACGACGGCGGCGAGGATCCACAGGTGGCCGAGCGGAAGGCCGAACAGCACGGAGCCGGCGACGGCGGTGACGACCGTCCCCGGCACGGTGAAGGAGGCGTACGCCCCGGCCGCCCCGAGCACCACGGCGGCGGGCGGCACGGGCAGGGTGGCGTAGTGGTCGAGGCCGCCGCCGGCCCGCAGCTGCCCGAAGTACTGGGCGAGCAGGTTGAGCGCGACGAAGGCGACGACCAGGACGGTGGAGCCGGCCACGACGGCACGTGCCTCGGTGCCGCCGTCGACGACCCCACGCATCAGGACCATGATCCCGATGGACTGGAAGGTGGCCACGAAGAGCAGCGGGATGCGGGCGACCCGGGCCCGGGAGAGCTGCGCGCGGTAGACGGCGGCCAGGGCGGGCAGCAGCCGGGCGCGCGGGGCGAGGGGCGCGGCGCCGTCCTCGTCGCCGCGGGACCGGGGGGTCGGCGCGGCGGTCGGCAGGACCTCCGCGGGCACGGTGCTCACTGCGGGCAGCTCCTGACGGTGACGTGCGGTACGTGGGGGCCGCGCGGGGCGCGGGGATCGCGGCGGGTCACGCCTTCACCAGCCCCTCGGTCTCCCCGCCCAGTGCGAGGTACACGTCCTCCAGGCTGGGCGTGGCCAGGGTGAAGTCGTCGAGCGCGGCGAAGGCGGCGCCGCCGGTGACGGTGGCGACGGCCGCGCGGGCGGCGTCGGGGGCGAGCCGGAGGCTCCAGCGCCGGCCGGTCTCCTGGGCCAGTTCCCGCAGCGCGGCGACCTCGGGGAGGTGGAGCGGGGCGGAGTCGCGCCAGACCAGTTCGACGCGGACCTCACCGGCGACGCGCTCCTTGAGCCCGGCGGGGGTGTCGCTGGCGATGACCCGGCCGTGGTCGAGGACGGCGACCCGGTCGAGGACGGTCTCGGCCTCGATGACGTTGTGGGTGACGAGCAGCACGGTGGTGCCGTGTTCGGCGCGGCGCCGGTCGACGGCGGCCCAGACGGCGCGCCGGGCGACGGGGTCCATGCCGGTGGTGGGTTCGTCGAGGACGAGGACGGGCCTGCCGCCGACGAGCGCGGCGGCGACGCAGGCGAGCCGCCGCTGTCCGCCGGAGAGCTTCTTGAGGGGCCGGGAGGCGAGCGCCGTGAGGCCCAGCTCGTCCAGGACGGCGTCGCGCTCGGCGCGGGCGTCGTGGGCGGTGAGACCGCGCAGCCGCCCGGTGGTCTCGGCGGCGAGGGCGACGGTCAGCTCGTCGAGGGCGGTGGACTCCTGGCCGAGGTAGGCGAGGAGCCGGGACGCCCGCTCCGGGTGGCGGACGAGGTCGTGGCCGAGGAGCTCGACGGTGCCGGAGTCGGGGCGCATGAGGCCGGTGAGCTGGCGGACCAGGGTGGACTTGCCCGCTCCGTTGGGGCCGAGCAGCCCGAAGATCTCGCCGCCGCGCACGTCGAGGCTGACCCCGTCGGTGGCCCGCACCTCGGGTGTCGCGGGCGCACCGCGCCTGCCGCGCGTGGCGGGGTACGTCTTGACCAGATCCCGCACCACGCACACCGTACTCACGGGGGAAGAGCCTACGGGGTCGCCGGGCCCGCTCCGGGCGCGGGGGCGTGTTCGGCGGCGGCCCGGACGTCGATCTCGCGCCAGAACCCGGCCCGGATGGCGTACCGGTCGTGCTCGTCGATCTGGTCGTCCTTGTGGGCGAGCAGGCCGAAACGCGCGGCGTAGCGGAGGAGTTCGCCGTCGATGCGGTGCGGGATGCGGGGGTAGAGGACGGACAGCTTCTGTACGTGGCTCTGCTCGGGCAGCCGCTCCATCCAACGGCGGGCGAACACCTGCCCGACCTCGAACGGGTCGCCGCCGACGGTGGTGATGTCCTCCTCGCGGTCGGCCCAGCGCTGCTCGGCGCTGGTGAGCATGGCGAGGGTGGGCAGGGAGGCGGTCTCGGCGGGCTCGCCGAGGGAGGGGGCGGGGCGCTCGATCCAGCCCCGGTCGGAGGACCAGCGGAGCGCGCTCGCTCCTTGCGGCACCGGGGCGGCGGACGCGGCGGGGGGCGTCGCCCCGGTGCCGGGGCCGCGGAGGCCGGCCAGGTCCTTGGGCGTGGGGACGCCCTTGCCGGAGGCCGGGGCGGGGAGCCCCGTGCCGTTGAGGTGGCCGTTGCTCCTCAGGTGGCCGTCCTCGCGCAGATGGCCGCTGCCCGCGAGGTGACCGTCCTCCCGCAGGTGGCCGCTGCCCGCGAGATGGCCGTCGTCCCGCAGATGGCCGTTGCCGTGGAGGCGCTCGCCGTCGCGGACGTGGCCGTCGGCGCCGTGGTCGCGGTCGGCGGCGACGCCGGGCCCGCCGACGGGGGCGGGTCCGCCGTTGCGCGCGGCCGCGGCTTCCGCCGCCCGTTCGGCGGAGGCGGCGAGCGCGGCCTCGGGCAGCGGCGCGGAGAGGATCGCGGCGATCTCGGGGCGCGGGGCGGGCGGGGGCGCGCAGAGGCCGCTGAGGTCCTTGGCGCGGACGGCGCGGGTGATCCAGGCCCGGTCGAGGACCCGCCGTTCGTCGGCCTCGGCCACCAGGTCCTCGGACTGGTTGTAGTCGCCATCGGCGGCCTGGACGGCCCAGAGGTGGACGGCGACGCCGTGCTCCTTGGCCGACATGAGGCCGGGCAGCAGGTCGCCGTCGCCGGTGACGAGCACGATGTCGGAGCAGGCCCGGTTCCTGGCGAGTTCGGTGAGCTCGGTGTGCATGGCCGCGTCGACGCCCTTCTGCGCCCAGCGGCCCTCGCTCCTGGTCAGGGCGCCCAGCCGAACGGTGACCCGCGGCATCACGCGGAGTCGGCGGTGCTCGGGCTGGGGCACCCGGTCGGGTGCGCCGTCGAACCAGTAGATCCGCAGCAGGGGCAGGGCGGTCTCGGTCTCGGCTCGCTCGCGCAGCTGCCGGATCAGCGCGGCGTGGTCGACGGTGATCCTGGAGCGGGCCGGTTCCCCGGCGAGAAGGCTGGCGGCGGCGCCCAGGAGGTAGCCGGCGTCCACCAGGACGACGCAGCGGTCCACGTGTTCCACCCTCTTTCGGGAGCCTCGGATGCGAAAGGGTGCTTCGGGTTTCCATCGAGTCTGCCCGACTGCCGGGGGCTTGACGGCCGGAACTGGATCATCGGCGTGGCGAATATCACGTCGGCTCGCCCCTTACGCTCCGTAATGATCCAACATGCGGCGGTTCGGACCGTATGTGAATCTGACAGCGGCCCTGGCCCCTAGATCCCTTTGAGGAGGCATTCCCATGGCCAAGAACCGCAACCAGAACCGCGGTCAGAAGCAGCAGTCCCCGGCCGAGCGCGGCGCGCAGCAGGCGCAGCAGTCGGCCCTCGAATCCCAGGCCGAACAGCGCGCCGCCCAGGTGACACCGGGTGACATGGCACGCAAGGGCCGTCAGAAGCGCTTCGGCCACAACTGACGCCGCCCGACGGCAAAGGGGCGCGCCCGTGACGACGGGCGCGCCCCTTGCGCGTTCTCTACGGAGGTCAGCCCGCCAGGCAGGACGGGCCGAGCAGCACCTTCAGGTCCCCGAAGAGGGCCGGGTCGGCCTGCACCCGGTGCCGGTCGAGCCGGAGCACGGTCGTGGTCCGGGGCCCCTGGAGCTTGATCCGGACCTCGGTGTTGCCCTTGTGGTGCTTGAGGATCTCGCCGAGCCGGGTGACCATCGGCGGCGTCACCTTCACCGTCGGGATGGTGAGGATCACCGGGGCGTTGGTCCCGGCGTTCGACAGGTCGGGGACCATCAGTTCCATGGCGACGAGACGGGGGATGTCCTCGCGCTTGTCGAGCCGTCCCTTGACGAAGACGACCGTGTCCTCGACGAGCTGGGTGGAGACCAGCTGGTAGGTGGCCGGGAAGAACATGCACTCGATGGAGCCGGCGAGGTCCTCGACGGTGGCGATCGCCCAGGCGTTGCCCTGCTTGGTCATCTTGCGCTGGAGGCCCGAGATGATGCCGCCGATGGTGACGACGGCGCCGTCGCCGTGCTCGCCGCCGGTGAGCTGGGAGATCGCCGCGTCCGTCTTGTCGGACAGGACGTGCTCGATGCCGAAGAGCGGGTGGTCGGAGACGTACAGGCCGAGCATCTCGCGCTCCTGGGCGAGCAGGTACGACTTCTCCCACTCGACGTCGGAGAACTCGACGTCGAGGCCGAAGCCGGGCTCGTCGCTCGCCTCGTCGCCCATTCCGCCGAAGAGGTCGAACTGTCCCTCGGCCTCCTTGCGCTTGACCGCCACCACGTTGTCGATCATGGGCTCGTGGTGGGCGACCAGGCCCTTGCGGGTGTGGCCCATCTCGTCGAAGGCGCCGGCCTTGATCAGCGACTCGACGGTCCGCTTGTTGCAGACGACCGCCTCGACCTTGTCGAGGAAGTCCGGGAAGGAGGAGTACTTCCCCTTGGCCTTGCGCGACTTGATGATCGACTCGACGACGTTGGTGCCGACGTTGCGGACGGCGGAGAGGCCGAAGAGGATCACGTCGTCGCCCTGGGCGGCGAAGTTCGACTCGGACTCGTTCACGTTGGGCGGGAGCACCTTGATGCCCATGCGGCGGCACTCGTTGAGGTAGACCGCCGACTTGTCCTTGTCGTCCTTGACCGAGGTGAGCAGTCCCGCCATGTACTCGGCCGGGTGGTTGGCCTTGAGGTAGGCGGTCCAGTAGGAGACCAGGCCGTACGCGGCGGAGTGCGCCTTGTTGAAGGCGTAGCCGGCGAAGGGGACCAGGACGTCCCAGAGCGCCTTGATGGCCTCGTCGCTGAAGCCCTTGCTCTTGGCTCCGGCCTCGAAGATGACGAAGTTCTTCGCCAGCTCCTCGGGCTTCTTCTTGCCCATGACGCGGCGGAGGATGTCGGCCTCGCCGAGGGAGTACCCGGCGATGATCTGGGCGGCCTTCTGCACCTGCTCCTGGTACACGATGAGGCCGTAGGTGACCGCGAGCACCTCTTCGAGCGGCTTCTCCAGCTCGGGGTGGATCGGGGTGATCTCCTGCTGGCCGTTCTTGCGCAGCGCGTAGTTCGTGTGCGAGTTCATGCCCATCGGGCCCGGCCGGTACAGGGCGGACACGGCGGAGATGTCTTCGAAGTTGTCGGGCTTCATCAGCCGCAGCAGGGACCGCATGGGTCCGCCGTCGAACTGGAAGACGCCGAGGGTGTCGCCGCGCTGGAGCAGTTCGAAGGTCTTCGCGTCGTCGAGCGGCAGAGCCAGGAGATCGATGTCGATCCCCTTGTTGGACTTCACCATCTTGACGGCGTCGTCCATGATCGTCAGGTTGCGCAGGCCGAGGAAGTCCATCTTCAGCAGGCCGAGCGACTCGCACTGCGGGTAGTCCCACTGCGTGATGGTGACGCCGTCGGTGTGCCGCACCCAGATCGGGGCGTGGTCGACGATCGGCTCGCTGGACATGATGACGCCGGCGGCGTGCACGCCCATCTGGCGGACCAGGCCCTCGACGCCGCGGGCGGTGTCGATGACCTTCTTCACGTCGGGCTCGTTCTCGTACATCGCCCGGATCTCGCCCGCCTCGCTGTAGCGGGGGTGCGAGGGGTCGGTGATGCCGTTGAGGTCGATGCCCTTGCCGAGGACGTCGGCGGGCATGGCCTTGGTGAGCCGGTCGCCCATGGCGTACGGGTAGCCGAGGACGCGCGCGGAGTCCTTGATCGCGTTCTTGGCCTTGATCTTTCCGTAGGTGCCGATCATGGCGACCTTGTCGGAGCCGTACTTCTCGGTCACGTACCGGATGACCTCGACGCGCCTGCGCTCGTCGAAGTCGATGTCGACATCGGGCATCGAGATGCGCTCGGGGTTGAGGAAGCGCTCGAAGATCAGACCGTGCGGGATCGGGTCGAGGTCGGTGATGCCCATGGCGTACGCGACGATCGAGCCGGCGGCGGAGCCTCGGCCGGGGCCGACGGCGATGCCCTGCTTCTTCGCCCACATGATGAAATCGGCGACGACGAGGAAGTAGCCGGGGAAGCCCATCGAGATGATGGTGTCCATCTCGTACTCGACCTGCTTCATGCGGTCGTCCGGGATGCCACCGGGGAAGCGGCGGTGCATGCCGCGCATGGTCTCCTCGCGGAACCAGCTGACCTCGGTGTAGCCCTCCGGGATGTCGAACTTCGGCATGAGGTTCTTCTCGACGAACATGCCGTCGGTGCTGACCTGCTCCGCGACGAGGAGGGTGTTGCGGCAGCCCTCCTGCCACGCGTCCGAGGAGTCCACCGCGTACATCTCGTCCGTGGACTTCAGGTAGTAGCCGGTGCCGTCGAACTTGAAGCGGTCCGGGTCGGAGAGGTTCTTGCCGGTCTGGATGCAGAGCAGGGCGTCGTGGGCGCCGGCCTCGTGCGCGTACGTGTAGTGCGAGTCGTTGGTGACCAGCGGCGGGATGCCGAGCTTCTTGCCGATCTCCAGGAGTCCGTCGCGGACCCGGCGCTCGATCTCGATGCCGTGGTCCATCAGCTCCAGGAAGTACCGCTCCTTGCCGAAGATGTCCTGGTACTCGGAGGCCGACTTCAGGGCCTCGTCGAACTGGCCGAGGCGCAGCCGGGTCTGGAGCTCGCCGGACGGGCAGCCGGTGGAGGCGATGAGCCCCTCCGACCACTTCGAGATGGTCTCCTTGTCCATCCGGGGCCACTTCTGCAGCCAGCCCTCGGCGTACGCGTCGGAGGAGAGCTTGAAGAGGTTGTGGAGTCCGGTGGCGTTCGCGGCCCAGATCGTCTTGTGGGTGTAACCGCCGGAACCGGAGACGTCGTCCCGCTTCTGGTGCGGCTGGCCCCACTGGATCTTCCGCTTGTTGCGCCGGGACTCGGGCGCCACGTACGCCTCGATGCCGATGATCGGCGTCACCCCGGCCTTCTTCGCGGTGTGGAAGAAGTCGTACGCGCCGTGCAGGTTGCCGTGGTCGGACATCGCGATGTGCGTCATGCCCATCTCGTTGCACGCGTTGAACATGTCCTTCAGCCGCGCGGCACCGTCCAGCAGCGAGTACTGGGTGTGGACGTGGAGGTGCGTGAAGGGCGGCTTGGTCACGGCGGGAGGCCTCCGGAAAACACTGAGCGACAGGCTGCGGACAGTCTGGGGGGACAGCGTGGAAGTCTACGTCGGCCGAGTGACAGACGACGGGCACTCGCGGCTAGGGTCGCGCGTTGAGAGACCGGGAACACCTGTCCCAATTGTCATGAACAGTCTTGCAGCACGTCCGGTACCAGGAGGCACCTCGATGTCGATCCCGCAGCCCACCGCCACAGAGCGCGGTGAGCACATCCTCGGCGTCTTCGAGACCGCCTTCGGCGAGCTCCTCGCCGCCGACCCGGCGGCCTTCCGCGTGAAGTTCCGGAAGATGGCCGGCTCCGCCTTCGCCTTCTACCGGGGCACGGCCTGCCTGTTCTACGCCGACCTGGAGCGGGAGGCCCGCGGCGGCCCGTACCTGGACGAGCGCACCGGCCGGGTCTGGATCCACGGCGACCTCCACGCCGAGAACTTCGGCACGTACATGGACGCCAACGGCCGGCTGATCTTCAACGTCAACGACTTCGACGAGGCCTACGTCGGCCCCTTCACCTGGGACCTGAAGCGCTTCGCCGCCTCGCTCGCCCTGATCGGCTACACCAAGGCGCTCAGCGACGGGCAGATCACCGAGCTGGTCCGGATCTACGCCGCCGCCTACCGCGAGCGCATCCACGCCCTCGCGACCGGCGCCAAGGGCGACGAGGTCCCCGCCTTCACCCTGGAGACGGCCGACGGGGCGCTCCTCGGGGCCCTGCGCGAGGCGCGGGCGCTGACCCGCTTCGCGCTGCTCGACTCGATGACCGAGATCCGCGAGTTCGAGCGCCGCTTCTCGGCGGGCGGCGGCACGATCGAGCTGGACGCCGCCACCCGTTACAAGGTCCTGGCGGCCTTCGACGGCTACCTGGAGACGCTGCCGGAGTCCAGCCTGGCCCGGCCCGACTCGTACCGGGTCAAGGACGTCGTCGGGCGGCGCGGGATCGGCATCGGCTCGGCCGGCCTCCCCTCGTACAACATCCTCCTGGAGGGCAACAGCGACGCCCTGGAGAACGACGTCGTGATCTACCTCAAGCAGGCGCAGACCCCGGCGGTCTCGCGGCACGTCACGGACGCCGCGGTCCGCGGGTACTTCCACCACGAGGGGCACCGCACGGTGATCTCACAGCGGGCGCTCCAGGCGCACGCGGACCCGTGGCTGGGCTGGACGGAGCTGGACGGCGCCGGGCAGCTGGTCGCCGAGGTCTCGCCGTACGCGGTGGACCTGGACTGGTCCGACATCGACGACCCGGAGGAGATCGCGGCGACCGTCGCGGACCTGGGCCGGGCGACGGCGACCATGCACGCGGCGGCGGACGACTCCAGCGGGCACTCCCTGGTGCCGTTCTCGACGGAGCGGGCCATCGACGCGGCGATCGCGGCCGACGAGGAGGGCTTCGCCGAGCTCCTGGTGGACTTCGCGCACTCCTACGGGGCCCGGGCGCGGGCCGACCACCAGATCTTCGTGGACCTCTTCCGCAACGGCCGGATCCCGGGCCTCTAGGGCGTGTTTTGGAAGTAGGTTTCGCCGCTCGCCCTGTGCCGTGATGATCGCGGTGTGGGGCGAGGGGATCTTTCTGACGAGCAGTGGGCCGTGC
>NZ_JNWK01000021.1 GCF_000716445.1 Streptomyces wedmorensis | reverse complement strand
CGGTGATGTTGAGGGCGCAGCCGCTGGCGCTCTTGAGGGTCTGGGCGCCCTGGGCGGTGGCGAGGTTGAGCTGCTCGAAGGACGTGCAGGTGGAGTTGTACCGGTCCGAGCAGCCGCCGGACGAGGACCAGGTGATGCCGGAGGACCGGAACATCGAGGTCGCGGTGGCGTGGCTGATCTTGGTGACCGCGTGGGCGTCGGTCGTCGTGGACAGGGCGCCGAATCCGGGGGCGAAGAGGGCGCCGAGGACGAGGGCGACTGCGGTGAGGACGGAGCGGAGCTTCACGGGGGTTGCCTCCTGCTGGTGACCGTGTCGGGTGGGACGGCTGTGCAGGTGGTGCTCGTCGCGCAGGGAGATGGTGCCGTAGTTCTACGCGCGTCCGCCAGAGGGCGTCGGTGACGTCGTGGCGCCGTCCGGGTGAAGGTTCTCCATAGATGTTGAAAGTTGAACGGAATAGGTCTACAGTCGTTCTCGTTGAAGGTTCAACAAACACCGACAAGGAGCACGTCATGGGTCTCTTCAGCCGCAAGAACAACGAGTCCGCCGTCGCCGTCGCCACCCTCCCCGTGGACCCGGCCCTGGCCGCCCTGACCGGCGACTACAGCATCGACCCGGCCCACAGCAGCATCGGCTTCACCGTCCGCCACGCGATGGTCACCAACGTCCGCGGCACCTTCGCGGAACACGAGGGCTCGCTGAAGCTCGACGGCTCGGACCCGGGTGCCTCCACCGCCTCCATCGACGTCAAGATCGCCTCCGTCGACACCGGCATCGGCGACCGTGACGGCCACCTGCGCAGCGGCGACTTCTTCGACGCCGAGCAGTTCCCGCTGATGACCTTCCGCTCCACCGAGGCCGCGCAGCTGGGCGGCGACAAGTACCGGATCACCGGCGACCTGACCATCAAGGACGTCACCAAGCCGCTCTCCATCGACCTGGAGTTCAACGGCACCGCCACGGACGTCTACGGCAACGAGCGCGTCGGCTTCGAGGGCTCCGCCGAGATCCTGCGCTCCGAGTGGGGCCTGACCTGGAACGCGGCCCTGGAGACCGGTGGCGTGATGGTCAGCGACAAGGTCAAGCTCAACTTCGACATCTCCGCGATCAAGAACGCCGCCTGACCCCCGGAACCCCTCCGGACACACGAGCGCGCCCGCCCTCCGCAGCAGCGGAAGGCGGGCGCTCGGCGTTTCCCGGGGCTCCCCCTCAGGCGGCCTTCGCCGCCGCCTCCACGACCGCCGGGACCAGGCGGTCGTTCTCCGGTGCGCCAGGGCCCGCCATGAAGCCGAAGCGGCGGCGGGTGTAGCTGTAGGCGAGGCCGGTCGCCGGGTCGGCGAAGGCCTGGGAGCCGGGGGCGCCGCTGTGGCCCACGGCGGCGGGGGTGAGCGAGGGGTATCGGGTCGCCAGCGGGACGAAGCCGAGGCCGAAGGCGTTCTCCTCGCCGGTGACCAGGTCGGTGCCCCGGGAATGGATCCGGGCGAACTCGGCGAGGGTGTCGGGGGCGAGCAGCGGAGGCCTGCCGTCGAGCTCGCCCGCGATCGCCGCGTACATCCGGGAGAGACCGCGCGCGGTGCCGACGCCGCCGCCGGAGAGCGGCGCCTTCGCCCGTACGGCACGGGAGTTGCCGTAGTCCAGGTTGTCGAACGGCGGGTCGGCGTGGAGGTTGAAGGAGATGCCCATGAGGCTGTCCGGGGCGACCGGGTTCGCGGCGAGGAACGCCTCCTCGGCGGGGGTGGGCAGCAGCGGCAGCACCGGACGGAAGCGGGGTTCGAGCTCCTCGGGGAGACCCAGGTGGTAGTCGATCCCGTACGGGGCCCGGACCCGCTCCTCGTAGTGCTCCCGGGTCGTCCGGCCGGTGGCCCGCAGGATCACCTCGCCGACGAGGGCGCCGATGACCAGGGCGTGGTAGCCGTGGCCGGTGTCCGGCTCCCAGAAGGGGCGCTGGGCCGCGAGGCGGGCGGCGGTCCGGCCGTCGTCGGCGAGCTCCTCCAGCGAGAGGCCGCCGTCCACGCCGATCACGCCCGAGCGGTGGGCGAGCAGCTGCCGGAGCGTGATGCCGCCCTTGCCCTCGGCCGCGAACTCGGGCCACCAGGAGGCGACCGTGCGGTCCAGGTCCAGGACGCCGTCCTGGACGAGGAGGGCGGCCACCAGTGCCATGGCCCCCTTCGACGAGGAGTACAGCCCGAGCAGCGAGTCCCCGTCGACGCCGTCGCCGCCCCAGAGGTCGACGACGAGCCGGCCGTGGTGATGGACGGCGAGCTGCGCGCCGCCGTCCCGGGCCTCGTCGGCGGCGATCCCCGCGAAGACCTCGCGTACGGACTCGAATCCGGGCTCCACCGTGCCGTGGACGTCGGTCATGGCCCTCTTCCCCTGTGTGTCGGTGTCACGGTCGAACAGTAGAACGATCAAGCACTCAATTCCCTTCCCCCGCACACCGGTTCGCCCCGGCCCGCGTCGTTCGCCCCCGCCGAGAACGCCCGAAACCGCTGGTCAAGGCCGCTGTCAGTGGCGGCGGCTAGCGTCGGCCACATGGAAATCCGTATCGACAGCGGCGTGTTGACCGACGCCGTGGCCTGGGCCGCGCGCGTCCTGCCGGCCCGTTCCCCGATGCCCGTGCTCGGCGGACTGCTCCTGGAGGCGGCGGACGGCCGGCTCCGGGTCTCGGGGCTCGACCACGAGGCCTCGGCGCGGATCGAGGTGGAGGCCGACACGGCCGTCGAGGGCCGGACCCTCGTCCTCGGGCGGCGTCTGCTCGACATCTGCAAGGTGCTCCCCCGGGGCCACGCGGAGCTCGCCGTGGAGGGCGGCCGTCTCGCGGTGACCTCCGGGGACGCCCGCTTCGGCCTGTCGCTGCTGCCGCAGGACGACTACCCCGCCGCGCCCGCGCTGCCCGAGGTGCGCGGCCTGGTCGACGGCGACGCGTTCGCCGCGGCGGTCGCCCAGGTGGCCGTGGCGGCGGGCCGGGACGACTCGCTGCCGGTCCTCACCGGGATACGCCTCGCCCTCGACGGCACGACCATGACCCTCGCCGCCACCGACCGCTACCGGTACGCCGTCCGCACCCTGGAGTGGCGGCCCGGGGCCGACGCCCCCGCGGAGCCCGCCGACGTGGTGGTCCCGGCCCGCCGCCTGACCGAGATCGCCCGCTCCCTGGCGGGCGCCGGCCCGGCCCGCCTCGCGCTCGACGCCGGCTCGATCGGCTTCGAGAGCACCGGCACCCGCACCACCACCCGCCTGCTCGACGGACGGCTCCCCCACCACGACAAGCTCTTCGCCCTGGGGGACCACGCCCTCGCGACCACCGGCCGCGCGCCCCTGGCGGAGGCCGTCAAGCGGGTCGCCGTCGTCGCCGAGGGCGACAGTCCCGTCCAGCTCGCCTTCTCCCCCGCCGGCCTCCACCTCCAGGCGGGTTACGAGGACGACGTGGCCTCCCAGCACCTCCCCGCCACCCTCACCGGCGCGCGATCCCTCACGGTCGCCTTCAACCCGGCCTATCTCCTCGACGCCCTGACCTCCCTGGACGCCCCCGAGATCCGCTTCCACCTCCTCGGCCCCGGCCAACGCGCCCTCCTCGCCAACGGCCCGGAAGCGACCCACCGCCACCTCCTGATGTCGGTGAAGCCGCCGGCCTGACCGGGTTTCCGGACCGCGCAGCGCGAGGTCAGAACCCGCCGCCGCCGTCGAAGCCGCCGCCCCCGCCGAAGTCGCCGCCGCCGCCGCCGAAGCCGCCGCCCCCGAAGTCACCCGAGCCGAAGTCGCCACCGGAGAAGTCGGTGGACTGGAAGTCGCCGCCTCCGTATTCGGAGGCGTAGGCGGGGGTGGCGAGCATGGAGCCGAGCATGGTGCCGACGAGGAGGCCGGGGAGCATGCCGCCGCCGAAGTAACCGCCGGCCCAGGGGCCGTAGGCGGGGCCGGCCTCCCAGTAAGGGCGGCGGCCGGCGTCGGTGTCGACGGTGCGGGCGAGGGGGTCGAGGCCGTCGTCGAGGCGGGCGGCGTCGGCGGAGCAGACCGGGACCTGGCGGGGGGCGCCGCCGGCCGGGGTCCAGGTGCGGTCGTCGACGGCGGGGCCGTGGCGCGGGTCGAAGAAGCACGGCGGCCGGCGCTCGGGCAGCGGCCGGGACTCACGGCGGGCGGCGAGGACGGCGAGGGAGTAGCGGCCGTCCTCCAGGGCCTGGGTGACACCGCGGACGTCATGGGGGCGGGCGGCGGAGCCCATGCGGGACTTGGCCGTGTCGTAGGAGTCGAGGGCCCGCTCGTAGTCGCCGCGCATGGTGTCGTCCGCGCCGGTCTCGGCGGGGTGGAAGTCGAGGCGTTCGAGCTCCTCGCCGAAGGCGGTGATGTCCTCGTCGACGACGACCCGGAGCCGGTCGAGGGCGGCCCGCTCCTCGGCCTCCTTGCGGAGCCGCTTGCGGCGGACGACGGTGTACGCGCCGGCTCCGCCGGCGACGACGACGGCTCCGAGGGTGACGAGCCCGGCGACCGGGACCCCGGAGTCCGCGCCGACGGAGCCCCAGGAGGCGGGGGCGGAGCCGCGCATCGCGGGCAGGGCCTGGTCGACGAAGGCGTTCAGTTCGGCGGCCGCGTCGTTGCCGGGCTGCTGACGCACGGAGGTGACGAGGTTCTGCACGGCGGCCGGGGACATCACGGAGGGGTCGACGCCCGCGTCGAAGCGGTCGCCCAGGCGTACTGCGTACAGACCGGCGACGCCGGTCTGCGCCCGCAGGTTGTCGATGAGGCCCTGGGGCGGGAACTGCGCGTTCGCCGGCAGCACGGCCACGAAGAGCGGCTTGTCCGCGGCCTCGATCTTCTCCGCGAGGGACTTCGCGTCGGCCGTGGAGAGCTGCCCGGCGGCGCCCGGGTCGACGTAGACCGGGCCCTGTCTCAGGGCGGCGGCCGCGTCGGGTACCCCCGTGGCCCTGGCGCCCGCGAGCGGGGCCAGGGCCAGGAGCAGCAGCAGTATCAGCCCGCCGAGAGCGGACCCTGCGGACATCGCCCTGGTCCTCATGGTTCGAAACTACCCGAAACGGGCGAAACGGAACATGGGAAGGCTATTCGGCGGGGTCGATCCCGGCGCGGAGGAGTCCGTAGGTGAAGGCGTCCTCCAGTGCCTGCCAGGAGGCGGCGATGACGTTCTCGCCGACGCCGACCGTCGACCACTCGGCGTTGCCGTCGCTGGTGGTGATGAGGACCCGGGTCGTGGACTCGGTACCGTGGCGGCCTTCCAGGATGCGGACCTTGTAGTCGACCAGCTCGAACTTGGCCAACGGCGGGTACATCCGCTCCAGGGCCACCCGCATCGCCCGGTCGAGGGCGTTGACGGGGCCGTTGCCCTCGGCGGTGGCGACGATCCGCTCGCCCTTGGCCCACAGCTTGACCGTGGCCTCGTTGGCGTGGGTGCCGTCGGGCCGATCCTCGACGATCGCGCGCCAGGACTCCGTACGGAAGTAGCGGCGGGCGCGGCCCTCGGCCTCCTCGCGGAGCAGCAGCTCGAAGGAGGCGTCGGCCGCCTCGTACGTGTAGCCCTGGAGCTCGCGCTCCTTGACCCGCTCGACGACCCGTCCGACGAGCGCCCGGTCGCCGCCCAGGTCGACGCCGAGCTCCTTGCCCTTGAGCTCGATGGAGGCGCGGCCGGCCATGTCGGAGACGAGCATCCGCATGGTGTTGCCGACCAGCTCGGGGTCGATGTGCTGGTAGAGGTCGGGGTCGACCTTGATCGCCGAGGCGTGGAGGCCGGCCTTGTGGGCGAAAGCCGAGACGCCGACGTACGGCTGGTGGGTGGAGGGCGTGAGGTTGACGACCTCGGCGATGGCGTGCGAGATGCGGGTCATCTCGGCGAGCGCGCCCTCGGGGAGGACCTTCTTGCCGTACTTGAGCTCCAGGGCCGCGACGACCGGGAAGAGGTTGGCGTTGCCGACCCGCTCGCCGTAGCCGTTGGCCGTGCACTGGACGTGGGTGGCGCCCGCGTCGACGGCGGCGAGGGTGTTGGCGACGGCGCAGCCGGTGTCGTCCTGGGCGTGGATGCCGAGGCGGGCGCCGGTGTCGGCGATGACGGTGGCGACGACGGCCTGGATCTGGGCGGGGAGCATGCCGCCGTTGGTGTCGCAGAGGATGACGACGTCGGCGCCGGCCTCGTGCGCGGCGCGCACCACGGCCTTGGCGTAGTCGGGGTTGGCCTTGTAGCCGTCGAAGAAGTGCTCGCAGTCGACGAAGACGCGGCGGCCCTGGGAGGTCAGGAAGGCGACGGTGTCGCGGACCATCTCCAGGTTCTCGTCGAGGGTGGTGCGCAGGGCCAGCTCGACGTGCCGGTCGTGGGACTTGGCCACCAGGGTGACGACCGGGGCTCCGGAGTCGAGGAGCGCCTTGACCTGCGGGTCCTCGGCGGCGTTGCCGCCGGCCCGGCGGGTGGCGCCGAAGGCGACGAGCTGCGCGTTCTTGAACGCGATCTCCTGCTGGGCACGGGCGAAGAACTCCGTGTCACGCGGGTTGGCGCCGGGCCAGCCGCCCTCGATGAAGCCCACGCCGAAGTCGTCGAGGTGCCGTGCGATGGTCAGCTTGTCCGCGACGGTGAGGTTGATGCCTTCACGCTGCGCCCCGTCGCGCAGCGTCGTGTCGAAGACATGGAAGCTGTCGTCGAGGGGCGCGCTCTCGGCGTTCTCCGTGGTCATGACTGTGATGGCTCCTGTCGGATGTGGCTCCGGAAGGTCTGGATCCACTTGCCCCCATTCTCACGCGTCGTCCGTTTCCGGCGTGGGTGGGGCCGGAAAACGAAAAAACCCCTCGCGGGTGCGAGAGGTCTGCGCGCGGGTCTGGGGCACGGTGTCCACTGCCGCGGGGGTCGTGCCGCGATTCAGTGGCCACTGCGGACCGGCGCGCTGCTGCCGATAATCATCGTGGTAGCAAGCACGCCGGAAGTCTGACACAGCTCGCGGGTCAGCGGGACGGGGGTCTCACGATACGGGCAGCCCCCCGCGCCGCCGTCCGGGGACGTCGGTGTCGCCCGCCCCGACCCGGCCCAGGTCGATGTCCCGGGTCTCGCGCATCGTGAGGTAGACGACGAGGGAGACGGCGGCGCAGCCGGCCACGTACCAGGAGAAGCCGGACTCGATGCCGGCGTCCTTGAACCAGAGGGCCACGTACTCGGCCGTGCCGCCGAAGAGGGCGTTGGCGATGGCGTACGGCAGGGCGACGCCGAGGGCGCGGATGCCGGTGGGGAAGAGCTCGGCCTTCACGCACGCGTTGATCGAGGTGTAGCCGGTGACGACGAGGAGGGCGAGCAGGGAGAGGCCGAGGGCCGGCCAGAAGGACCCCGCGTGCTTCAGCATCGCCAGGATCGGCACGGTGAGGAGGGTGGAGCCGAGGGCGAAGGCGATGAGGAGGGGACGGCGGCCGATCCGGTCGGAGAGCCGGCCGGCCAGCGGCTGGAGGCAGGCGAAGACGATCAGGGCGCAGAAGGAGACCAGGGTCGCCGTCTGCTTGGGCAGCCCGGCGGAGTTGGAGAGGTACTTGGTGAGGTAGGTGGTGTACGTGTAGTACGCCACGGTGCCGCCCATGGTGAGCGCGACGACGAGGAAGGCCTCCCGCCGGTGCGCCCACAGGGCCTTGAGCGTGCCCTGCTCGCCGCGCGCGACCCCGTCGCCGGCGGTCTCCTCGTACACCTCGGTCTCCAGCATGGTGCGGCGCAGGTAGAAGACGACGGCCGCGCCGAGGGCGCCGATGACGAACGGGATGCGCCAGCCCCAGCTGTGCAAAGCCTCGGCGGACATCGTGCGCTGGAGGACGATGAGCAGGCCGAGGCCGAGGACCTGGCCGGCGGTCATCGACACGTACTGGAAGCTGGAGGCGAAGCCGCGGTGCCGCGGCGCGGAGGCCTCGGTGAGGTAGGTGGCGCTGGCGGCGTACTCACCGCCGACGGAGAGGCCCTGGAGGAGGCGGGCGAGCAGGAGGACGGCGGCGCCGCCGTAGCCGGCCACGGAGTAGGTGGGCGCGACCGCGATGAGCAGCGCGGAGGCGGACATCAGGGTGACGGTGAGGGTGAGCGCGGCCTTGCGGCCCTTCCGGTCGCCGACCCGGCCGAGGAGCCAGCCGCCGACCGGCCGCATGAAGAAGCCGACGGCGAAGATGCCGGCGGTGTTCATGAGTTTGGCGGTGTCGTCGCCGTCGGGGAAGAACGCCCCCGCGAAGTAGGTCGCGAAGCTCGCGTACACGAACCAGTCGAACCACTCGACCATGTTGCCGGCGGAGCCGACCCAGATCTTCTTCCAGTGCTCTCGTCCCATGGACCGGAACCGTGCCGGAGATCGCGTACGGGCAACAAGGGTGTAGCACGCAACGATCGGGAGTACTTGCGTGCTTTACGGTCGCGAGATCAGCGTTTCGGCGACGAACTCCCGCACGTGCGCGAGGACCTGCTCGCGACCCGTGCCGGGGATGCCGACGGCCACGTGCACGCTGAAGCCGTCGAGCAGGGCCCGCATCCGGGTGGCGAACCGGTCCGGGTCGACGGGCCGGAACTCCCCCCGCGAGACCCCCTCGGCCAGGATGGCGACCAGGTCCCGGTGCCAGGCGCCCTCGATGGCGGCCTGCCGGGCGCGGGCGTCGTCGTCGGCGTTCTGCGACCGGTTCCAGACCTCGAGCCACAGCGTCCAGTGCGGATCGCGCGGGCCGCGGGGCACGTAGACGTCCACGTATCCGTCGAGCCGCTCGCGCGCGGTCCCGGGCCGGGACAGCAGCGCGCTCCGTTCGGCGCCGAGCCGGCCCTCGCTCCACTCCAGGGTCCGCAGCAGCAGTTCGTCCTTGGTGCGGAAGTAGTAGAGCAGGTGCCCGCTGCTCATCCCCACCTGCCGGCCGAGCCCGGCCATGGTGAGCCCGTCGAGTCCCCGCTCGGCGATCGTGTCCATCGCCGCCGCGAGCACGTCCTCACGGGGCGGGGCGGCCTGGTTGCGCCGGCGCGGGTGGGGTGGGGGCGGGCTGCTGCTCTGACTCACTCGTACGTTCTACCTCATGGCCCGTCCGGCTCGGACCTTCGGCTGCTGCTGGGTGATGCAGTGGATGCCGCCGCCGCCCGCGAAGATCGTCCGGGCGTCCACGAGGGTCACCGTGCGCTCCGGGAAGAGGCGGCGGAAGATCTCCGCGGCGACCTCGTCGTGGGGGTCGTCGAAGGCGCAGAGGACGACGCCGTCGTTGCACAGGTAGTGGTTGATGTACGAGTAGTCGACCCAGTCGCCCTCCTCGTCCTTGAGGACGGTCGGGGCCGGGACCTCGATGACCTCCAGGGGGCGGCCCTGCGCGTCGGTCTGGCCGCGCAGGATGTCCACGTACGTCCGGGAGCGCTCGTGGTCGGGGTGGTTCGGGTCCTGCTGGCTGTGGACGAGGACCGTGCCGGGGCGGGCGAAGGCGGCGACGATGTCGACGTGGCCCTGGGTTCCGTAGAGGCCGTAGTCGCCGGCGAGGCCGTGCGGGAGCCAGATCGCCTTGGTCGTGCCGAGCTTGGCGTGGATCTCGGCCTCGACCTGCTCGCGGGTCCACTCGGGGTTGCGGCCGGAGCCGAGCTGGACGGTGTCGGTGAGCAGGACGGTGCCCTCGCCGTCGACGTGGATCGCGCCGCCCTCGTTGACGAGGGGGGAGGACTGGACGGGGACGCCGGCGACGTCCGCCACATGGCGGGCGATCTTGGAGTCGTTCGCCCAGCGGGCCCAGTCCTGGCCGCCCCAGCCGTTGAACACCCAGTCCACGGCGGCCAGTTCGGTGCCGTTCGTGACGAAGGTGGGGCCGATGTCCCGCATCCAGGCGTCGTCGAGCTCGCGCTCGACCAGGTCGATGTCCGGGCCGAGGAGCGCGGCGGCCGACTCCGCGTCGCCGGGGGCGACCACCACGGTGACCGGCTCGAAGCGGCGGACGGCGCGGGCCACCGACGCCCAGGCGTCGCGCGCCTCGGCGAGCTCCTCCGCGTCGGTGAAGGTGGGGTTGGGGCTGGGCCAGGCCATCCAGGTGCGCTCGTGCGGCATCCATTCGGCGGGCATGCGGAAGGTCATGGGTCAGTCCTAGAGGAAGTGGAGGCGGTTGGGGGAGACGGACTCGGCCGCCCCGGAGCGGATCGGGGAGCCGTCGAGCGGGACGAGGCCGGTGTGGCCGTCCACCTGGACGTCGCCGACCCGGGAGTCGAGCAGGAGGTCCGCGGGTCCGATGCCACGGGTGCCGCGGATGCCGCGGATGCCGCGGGTGCCGCGGGTGCCGCGGACGGCGACCCGGCGGCGGGTCGGCATCGCGTCGGAGCCGAGGTCGACGGCGGCCTGCGCGACGAACGCGACCGAGAGGTCGGCGGCGCCGAAGAGCAGCAGCCGGTCGCGTTCGGTGGGGGTCGGTCGCACCTCGGTACACCTCCTGTTTGAGTGCCACTCTAAATGCTGAACGCCCAGGTTCCAAGCATTGACGTGACTACAACACGTGGGTCACATTGAGCAGCACTCTAAATCTTCCCCGTCCGCCCCCGCAGGGAGTCCTCATGCCGATAGAACAGCGCGGAGTCGACACCATCCCCGAGGCCGAACGCACCAGCGGCCCCCGCGACCTCGTCTCGATCCTGCTCGGATCCAACCTCTGCCTGGGAGTGATCGTCTTCGGCTGGCTGCCGGTCTCCTTCGGCCTCGGCTTCTGGGGCTCGGTGACCTCCGTCGTCACAGGAACCGTCGTCGGCGTCGCCGTCACCGCCCCGCTGGCGCTTGTGTCCCTCCGCACCGCGACCAACCTCTCCACCTCGTCCGGCGCCTTCTTCGGCGTCCGCGGCCGGCTCGTCGGCTCCGTGGTCGGGCTGCTGCTCTCGCTCGGCTACACCGCCCTGACGCTGTGGATCGGCGGCGACGTCATGGTCGGGACCCTCGCCCGACTGGTCGGCCTGCCGACCGGCGGCGCGGCGCACGCCGCCGTCTACGCGCTGCTCGCCGCCTGCACGGTGGTCGGCGCGGTGTACGGCTACCGGCTGCTGCTGCGGCTCAGCAAGGCCCTCGCGGTCGGCATGACCGTGCTCCTGGCCGTCGGACTCGCGGCCTACGCCGGCGACTTCACGACGGCCGCGGTACCGGACACCCCGTACCTGCTGGACTCGTTCCGGCCGACCTGGCTGCTCTCCGCGGTCGCGGCGGGGCTCAGCGGCCCGGTCGCGTTCATCACCCTGCTCGGCGACTACACCCGGTACGTGTCCCCCGAGCGCCACAGCCCGCGGAAGGTGCTGCGCGCCACCTGTCTCGGCCTGCTCGTCGGCCTGCTGGTCCCCCAGCTCTTCGGCACGTTCACCGCTCTCGCGGCCCGCGGCGGGCTCGACTACGCGGGCCCGCTCGTCGCCGCGTCGCCCACCTGGTACCTGGTCCCGCTGCTGATCGCGGCCACCGCCGGTTCCGTCGGCAACGCCGGGCTGATGCTGTACTCGATGGGGCTCGACCTGGACGCGATCCTGCCGCGGGCCACCCGCGCGCACGCCACGCTCGTGGTCGCCGCGGTGGCGACGGCCTTCGTCTTCCTCGGCCACTTCGCCTCGGACGCGCAGACCGCGATGACGTCCTTCGTCCTGCTCCTCACGGCGATCGGCACCCCGTGGGCGGTGATCACCCTGATCGGGCACGCCCGGTGCGGCGGGACGTACGACCCGGAGGCGCTCCAGGTCTTCAACAACCGCTCGCGCGGCGGGATCTACTGGTTCTCGGCGGGCTGGCACCCGCGCGCCACCGCCTCCTGGGCGATCGGCGCGGCGGTCGGCCTGGCCGCGGTGTCGACGCCGCTCTACGAGGGGCCGCTGCTCGCCCTGACGGGCGGGATCGACTGCAGCTTCGTGCTCTCGGGCGTCGTGGGCGGCGCGCTGTACGCCGTACTGACGCCGAACAGGGCCCCCGGGACCGTGACGACGGCCCCGGAAGCCCTGGCGGCGACGGAGTAGCTCCTACTTGCCGAGCTCGTGCATCCAGCCGTGGACGTCCTCGGACTTGCCGGTCTGGATCGCGAGCAGCGCCTCGCGCAGCTTCATCGTGACCTCGCCGGGCTCGCCGCCCGACTGCTGCCACTCGCCCCGGGCGGACTTGACCGTGCCGACCGGGGTGATGACGGCGGCGGTGCCGCAGGCGAAGACCTCGGTGAGGGTGCCGTTCTCGGTGTCGGCCTGCCACTGGTCGATGGAGACGCGGGCCTCCTCGGACTCGTAGCCGAGGTCCTTCGCGACCTTGAGGAGCGAGTCACGGGTGATGCCGGCGAGCAGCGAACCGGTGAGCGTCGGGGTGACGATCTTGTCGCCGTACACGAAGTACAGGTTCATGCCGCCGAGTTCCTCGACCCACTTGTGCTCGACCGCGTCGAGGTAGCAGACCTGGTCGCAGCCCTTGGCCGCCGCCTCGGCCTGCGCGAGCAGGGAGGCCGCGTAGTTGCCGCCGGTCTTGGCGTCGCCGACGCCGCCGGGGACGGCGCGGACGCGGTCCTCCGAGGCCCAGATGGAGACCGGCTTCACGCCGCCGGGGAAGTACGGGCCGGCCGGCGAGGCGATGACGACGAAGAGGTACTCGTTGGCCGGGCGGACGCCCAGGCCGACCTCGGTGGCGATCATGAACGGACGCAGGTACAGCGAGTCCTCGCCGCCGTGCGCCGGGACCCAGGCCTCGTCGTGCCGGACCAGGACGTCACAGGCCTCGACGAAGGTCTCGACCGGCAGTTCGGGCATGCCGAGCCGGCGGGCGGAGGACTGGAAGCGGCGGGCGTTGGCGTCGGGGCGGAAGGTGGCGACCGAGCCGTCGGGGCGGCGGTAGGCCTTCAGGCCCTCGAAGATCTCCTGCGCGTAGTGCAGGACGTTCGTGGCCGGGTCCAGGGACAGCGGACCGTACGGCACCAGCTGGGCGTCGTGCCAGCCGCGGCCCTCGGTCCACCGGATGGTGACCATGTGGTCGGTGAAGTGGCGGCCGAACCCCGGGTTGGCCAGGATCGCCTCGCGCTCCGCGTCGGACAGCGGGCTGGAGGAGGGCTTGAGCTCGATGGTGGGCGTCGTCATGAGTGCGTGTCCTTCACCGGTTGTGTGGGTCGGACCGCGCTCACACCTCATTCTGCGGCTGACGTCCGAAGTGCGCGGACGTCCGAGCATGCCCGCATGCCGCGGCCCCACGTTCGATTATCGCTCGTGGGGGCCGGTGCACGAAACGGGTGAACACGGTCCAGGGTTCGATGGTGGCACCCTGCGGCCGCACAGGTACAGCCGCCGGGCGCTGATGCGACCCGGCGGCTGCTGTAGGAAGTCAGTCGGCCCGGGTCAGCTCGCTACTCGGGCGGCGAGCGCGTCGCCGATCTGGTCCGTCGTACGGACGGCGTCGCCGCGCTCGGTGAGGTCGGCCGCGACGGCCTCCTCGACCCGGGCGGCCTCGGCCTCGTAGCCGAGGTGGCGGAGCAGCAGGGCGACCGAGAGGACGGTGGCCGTGGGGTCGGCCTTGCCCTGGCCCGCGATGTCCGGCGCGGAGCCGTGGACCGGCTCGAACATGGACGGGAACTCGCCGCTCGGGTTGATGTTGCCCGAGGCGGCGACGCCGATGCCGCCGGAGACCGCAGCCGCGAGGTCGGTGATGATGTCGCCGAACAGGTTGTCGGTGACGATCACGTCGAAGCGGGCCGGGTCCGTGACGAGGAAGATCGTCGCGGCGTCGACGTGCAGGTAGTCGGTGGTGACCTCGGGGAACTCCTGGGCCACCTTGTTGAAGGTGTCCGTCCAGAGGTGGCCGGCGAAGGTCAGCACGTTGTTCTTGTGGACCAGCGTCAGCTTCTTGCGCGGACGGGCCTGGGCGCGGGCGAAGGCGTCGCGGACCACGCGCTCGACACCGAAGGCGGTGTTGACCGAGACCTCGGTGGCGACCTCGTGCGGGGTGCCCTTGCGGATGGTGCCGCCGTTGCCCGTGTACGGCCCCTCGGTGCCCTCGCGGACCACGATGAAGTCGATCGCGGGCTGACCGGCGAGCGGGGTGGCCACACCGGGGAGCAGCTTCGACGGACGCAGGTTCACGTGGTGGTCGAAGGCGAAGCGGAGCTTCAGGAGGAAGCCTCGCTCCAGGACACCGGACGGCACCGACGGGTCGCCGATGGCGCCGAGCAGGATGGCGTCGTGCTTCTTGAGGGAGGCGAGGTCGGCGTCGGTGAGGGTCTCACCGGTGGCGCGGTAGCGCTTGGCGCCGAAGTCGTACTCCTCGGTCTCCAGCTTCACGTCCTGGGGAAGGACGGCCGCGAGGATCTTGAGGCCCTGGGCCACGACCTCCTGGCCGATGCCGTCGCCGGGGATGACTGCGAGATTGATGCTGTGAGACATGTCGGCACCCTACTCTTCGTCCCATCGTCTGACACGTTCCGTCCGCCATGTGGACGAACGGACAGCGGACGAGGGTCGCGCCGGAGCGCGTCAGTGGCCGGTGGAGCCACCGTTGTCGCGACGGTCGAGGGCGCGCTGGAGGGCTGCGGCCGCGTTCTGGCGGGCCTCGTCGCTGGGACGGTTGACGGAGTGGCGGACGCGGGGGGCGGTCTGAACGGCCATGGGGGATCGACTCCTTGAGATCATTGGTGATCCGGATGTGCGGAGATCAGCTTGTGATCGAAGGCGCCTGAAGGGGCGGGGAGCGCCGCCGCAGGGGTTACCTGCACAGGGGCATCGCGCTCTCGACCGCCATTCGCTGATGTAGCGAGACGTTCGGCTTCTACAAAGCTAGGGCAGGTCGCCGCATCTGTCTCCACAATTACTCGGACTTCCTACTATCTGAGACGGCGATCAGGCCGTACGGCTCCGCAGCTCGCGGATCAGAGCCCGGACGGCGAGGGATCGTGCCAGTTCAGGGGTGGTGACATAGCCGACGGAGCGGGTCGGGCGCTCCGCACCGAGATCGGTGATCTCCACCGAGGGCGGCGCTCCGATCAGGGACAGTTCCGGCATCACGGCCATCCCGAAACCACTGCTCACCATCGAGAGCACCGCTCCGTCGTCCTCCGCCTCCACCGTCGCCGCCGGCAGCCACTCCTGCGCCGCCCACCACTCCCGGGTGTACGAGGTGCAGTTCTCCGTCCAGTCGACCAGCGGCAGCGTGCGCGGCGCCGGATGGCCCACGGGGTGCACCAGCGCGTACCCCTCCTCCACGAGGACCCCGCCGACCAGCCCAGACGGCACGGGCGAGGTGGTCCCGACGGTCGCGATGCCGATGTCGGCCCGCCCGTCGAGCACTTCGCCCGCCGTGCCGCGCCCCACCTCCCGCACGATCCGCACCTCGGGCACGACCTCCGGGTGACGGGCGGTCAGCCGCTCCAGCGCCCGGGGCAGCAGGTGCAGGGCGGCGCTGCGGAAGGCCGCGATCCGCAGCGGACCCGCCAGGGAACCGGGCCCGGCGCCACCGGCGCGCACCTCGGCGGCCATCACCTCCAGGAGCCGCAGCACCCGGCGGGCGTGGCCGAGGGCCCGCACACCGGCCTCGGTCGGGGTCGCGCCGTTCCGGCCGCGGTCGAAGAGGACGGCTCCCAGCTTGCCCTCGCTCGTCCGGACGGAGTGGGAGACGGCGGACTGGGTCATGCCGAGCACGGCGGCGGCGGCCGAGAACCCGCCCTCGCTCCCGACGGCGACGAGGACGCGCAGCTCGCGGGGCGCGAGATCGGTCATGGGGCTTCCACCTCGGAGTATGAGCGGCGTTCATGGATCGGTCCGTTGCATGAGAGCAACCCACTGCCCGACGGCGGGATTCCTTCCTACGGTCTCTCGCATGACGAACGACACCATGATCACCGTCCAGCAGACCGCCCGCCCCGACGGCTTCCCCACCCCCGGCGACTTCGCCTTCGTCGAGTCCCCGGTCCCCGCACCCGAGCCGGGTACCGCACTCGTCGAGAACCTCCAGTGGTCGGTCGACCCGTACCACCGCGAGGCGATGGACAGCGACCTGCTGTGGACCCTGAACTCCCCCATGGAGGGCCGCACCCTGGGCCGGGTGCTCGACTCCCGCGACCCGTCGCTGCGCCCCGGCGACCTCGTCCTGCACCGCAAGGGCTGGCGCACGCACTCCCTGGTCTCCCGCGGCGAGGTCCGCCCGGTCCCCGACTTCGGCCCCGGCGTCCCGCTCGCCGCCCATCTGAGCATCCTCGGCGGTACGGGCCTGTCGGCCTATGTGGGCCTGACCCGGATCGCCCGGCTCCAGCCGGGCGAGGACCTCTTCGTCTCGGCGGCCGCCGGAGGGGTGGGCACGGCGGCCGGGCGGATCGCGCGGCTCCTCGGCGCCGGGCGCCTGGTCGGCAGCGCGGGCTCGGCCCGCAAGGTCGCGTACCTGACGGAGGAGATCGGCTTCGACGCGGCCTTCGACTACCACGAGGGACCGGTCACGGAGCTGCTCGCGAAGGCCGCGCCGGAGGGGCTCGACGCCGTTCTGGACGGGGTGGGCGGCGCCCACCTGGAGGCGTCGATCGCCTCGCTGCGCGAGTACGGCCGCATCGCCTGGGTCGGCGCGGTCGCCCAGTACCACTCGCTCTCCACTCCCCCGCCGGCCCCGCGCAACCTCTTCGACCTGGTCGGCAAGAGCATCCGCCTGGAGGGCTTCCTGGTGCGCAACCACATGGACGCGCAGGAGGAGCTGTACGACCTCGCCGTGCCGCACCTGCGCAGCGGGGCGCTGCCGCTGGACGTGACGGAGGCGAAGGGGTTCGAACACTTCGTGGACGCGTTTCTGGGGATGCTGAGCGGCGAGAACCTCGGCAAGATGCTGGTCACCGCATGACTTCCGCCCCTATCTAGATTGCATTCCTACCTAGGTAGTGATCAGATGTGCCCCATGGCCGCAGACCGCAGATCCAGCTGGCTCAAGGGAGTCCTCGACCTGCTCGTCCTCTCCTGCCTGACCGACGGTGAGAGTTACGGGTACGAGATCGCCAAGGCGCTCGCCGAGGCGGGACTCGGCGAGATCAAGGGCGGGACGCTCTATCCCGTACTGAACCGTCTGGAACAGGCCGGCCTGGTCGAGGCCGAGTTCCGCGCCGCCGAGCGCGGACCCGGGCGCCGCTACTACCGCCTCACCGACGCGGGCCGCACCCGGCTCACGGACGAGGGCGCGGCCTGGACGGAGTTCCACCGGGCCGTAGAGACGAGACTGCACGCAGGGGGAACCGCACCATGACCACCGACGCCTACTTCGCCGAGCTGACGGAGGCGCTGCGCGCCGCGGGCGTGCCCGAGGAGCAGATCGGCCGCACGACCGACGAACTGCGCGGACACCTCGCGGAGACCGGGACCTCGCCGGAGGAGGAGTTCGGGCCCGCCGCGCGGCTCGCGGAAGGGCTCGGCGGTCTGGCCCCGGCCCCCGGGGAGCCGGACGGCGCGGCGGAGCACTGGACCTGGACCGCCGACCTCTTCAACGACCGCCGGATGCTCGCCGTCCACGGCGACCAGGGCTGGGAGGTCGAGTCGCTGGACGCGCTCGGCCGGTTCGTCTGCCGGCGGGCCCCCGGCGTCGCACTCGCGTGGGAGTACCGCCGCGAGGTCATCAAGGGCGGGCGGCGCACCCGGGTCCTCGACGAACTGGAGCCGGAGGGCTGGGAACCGTGCGGCGAGTGGCTGGTGTACGGCTACTTCAAGCGCCCGAAGGCGGCGACCGACGGCCCCGCCGGTGCGCGCCCCTCCGTCCCGGCGACCCCCGGCAAGTGGCTGTTCCTCAGCCGCCGCGGCAAGGCGCTGCTCGGCGCCTGGTTCGTGGTGGTCTCCCTCGCCTACTTCGCCCTCGGCCTGCCGGGATACGCGGTGGTCTTCATCGCCCTGGGCAGTGCCGTCACGGCCGCGCTCACGGCCAAGCTGGAAACGGACCGCGGCCGCGTGGAGGCGACCCGCGGGAAGTGATCCCCCGCGGACCCGGCGACAGCTGACCGCCCCCACGGCGGATCGCCGCGACAGCGGATCGCCGCCACGGCAGATCACTGTCCGGTCAGAGCACCGTCCGGTCGGATCACTCTCAGGTCAGATCGCCGTCGCGCCAGTCGAAGACCAGCGGATCGGCCGGGTCCGGCAGGGCCCGGCCAGCGGCCGGCCACAGGTGGACGGACCCCTCGTCGTCGGCGAGGCGCACGATCCCCCCGGGGCCCAGCGCTTCGAGCCGGCCCTCCCAGAGGGTCCAGCCGCGCCCCCGGTAGAGCGCGGCCCCGTCCGCCGAGGCGCTGAGCGCCCCGAAGGCGTACGCGCCGTCGATCACCCGCTCCAGCTCGGCCATGACCGCCCCGCCGAGGCCCCGCCGCCTGAGGTCGCCCCGCACGGCGACCCCTTCGACGTATCCGACGCGGTGCGAGCGGCCCCGGTGGAGCAGGCGCCGCAGCACGACGGCACCGTGGGCGGCGACGCCCCGCTCGTCCTCGGTCCAGGCGTGGACGCCGCCGAGGGTGTGGTCCCAGTCGTCGTCGGAGAAGTCGCCCTCGAAGGCGGTGTCGAGCAACTCGCGTACGGAGCGGAGCCGGGCGGCCCCGAGTTCATGGGTGGGCGCGATCCTCACGGTCATGGGCCCACCCTCCCACGCGCGCCCTTCTAACCCTTTAAATGCCATTGACAGGTTAGAGGTGACCTGGTTGAGTCGTGCCATAACCAGTGACACGCAACCAAGGGGTTAGAACGATGTCCGTGCTGTCGACCCACCACCGCACCGTCACCGTCCGGGGACACGAGATCGCCTACCGCGAGGCCGGTCCGGTCGACGCCCCCGTGCTCCTCCTGCTGCACGGCTTCCCGACCAGCTCGCACATGTTCCGCGACCTGATCCCGCTGCTCGCCGACAACTACCGGCTGATCGCCCCCGACCACCTGGGCTTCGGCCGCAGCGCCGCCCCCTCCGCGGCCGAGTTCGACTACACCTTCGCCGAACTGGCTTCACTGACCGCCGAGTTCACCGAGACCCTCGGCCTGGACCGGTTCGCCCTCTACATCCAGGACTACGGTGCCCCGATCGGCCTCCGCCTCGCCCTCGCCCACCCCGAGCGGATCACCGCGATCGTCACCCAGAACGGCAACGCCTACGAGGAGGGCCTCGGCGCCGAGGCCTGGGCCCCGGTCCTCGCCCTCATCGAGAACCGCACGCCCGAGACCGAGGAGCCGGTCCGCGCCATCCGCTCCCTCGACGGCATCAAGTGGCAGTACGAGACCGGCGTCCCCGCCGGATACCGCGACCGTCTGAGCCCCGACGCCTGGCACCACGACGCCGCCCTGATGGCCCGCGACGGCCAGGACGAGATCCAGCTCGGCCTGATCGCCGACTACGGCGCCAACTTCGCCCTCTACCCGGCCTTCCAGGAGTACTTCCGCACGAGCCGCGTCCCCCTCCTCGCCGTCTGGGGCGAGGGCGACCAGGTCTTCGTCCCCGCCGGAGCCGAGGCCTTCCGCCGCGACCTCCCGGACGCCGAGATCCACCTGCTCCCCACGGGCCACTTCGCCCTGGAGACCCACGCCCCGGCGATCGCGGACCTGATCGCCGACTTCCTCAAGCGCCGGGTCGGGCAGTGACGGGGCATCGGGCCGCGGACGCGCCGGAGAATGAGAACCGCCCCCGTCCTCAAGTTGGGGGACCGAGGAGGGGGGCGGTGTCAGGGGGCCTCTACGAGGCGGGGGGGCGTCAGCCCATGTGGGGGTAGCCGTACTCGGTCGGCGGGACCAGCGTCTCCTTGATGGCGCGGGTCAGCGTCCAGCGCATCAGGTTCTGCGGGGCGCCGGCCTTGTCGTTCGTACCCGAGGCGCGGCCGCCACCGAAGGGCTGCTGGCCGACGACGGCGCCGGTCGACTTGTCGTTGATGTAGAAGTTGCCCGCGGCGAAGCGGAGCTTCTCCATCGTGTACGCGGCGGCGGCACGGTCGCCGGAGATGACCGAGCCGGTGAGGGCGTAGTCCGAGACCGACTCCATCTGGGTCAGCATCTCGTCGTACGCGTCGTCCTCGTAGACGTGGATCGCGAGGATCGGGCCGAAGTACTCGGCCTTGAAGACCTCGTTCTCCGGGTCGGTGCAGGCGATGACGGTCGGGCGGACGAAGTAGCCCACCGAGTCGTCGTAGGTGCCACCCGCGATGATCGTGCAGCTCGGGTCGGCCGCGGCACGGTCGATCGCGGCCTTGTTCTTGGCGAACGAACGCTCGTCGATGACGGCGCCGATGAAGTTCGACAGGTCGGTGACGTCACCCATGGTGATGCCGTCGACCTCGGCCGCGAACTCGTCCTTGAAGCCGTCGTTCCAGATGGACGCCGGGATGTACGCACGCGAGGACGCGGAGCACTTCTGGCCCTGGAACTCGAAGGAGCCGCGGGTCAGCGCGGTCTTCAGGATCGCGCGGTCGGCGCTGGGGTGCGCGACGACGAAGTCCTTGCCGCCGGTCTCGCCGACGATCCGCGGGTACGCGCGGTACTTCTCGATGTTGTTGCCGACCGTCTTCCACAGGTGCTGGAAGGTCTTGGTCGAGCCGGTGAAGTGGATGCCGGCCAGGTCGCGGTGGTTCAGGGCCACCTCGGAGACGGCGATGCCGTCACCGGTCACCAGGTTGATGACGCCCTTCGGCAGGCCGGCCTCCTCCAGGAGCTCCATGAGGAGCACGGCGGAGTGCGTCTGCGTCGGGGACGGCTTCCAGACCACCACGTTGCCCATGAGGGCGGGGGCGGTGGGCAGGTTGCCCGCGATGGCCGTGAAGTTGAACGGCGTGATCGCGTAGACGAAGCCCTCCAGCGGGCGGTGGTCCAGACGGTTCCACACACCCGGGGAGTTCGCCGGCGGCTGCTCGGCCAGGATCTGGCGGGCGTACGCCACGTTGAAGCGCCAGAAGTCGACGAGCTCGCACGGGGTGTCGATCTCGGCCTGCTGGGCGGTCTTGGACTGGCCGAGCATGGTGGACGCGGCCAGCGTCTCGCGCCACGGGCCGGCGAGCAGCTCGGCGGCGCGCAGGATGATCGCGGCGCGGTCGTCGAAGGACATCGCGCGCCAGGCCGGGGCCGCGTCCAGGGCCGCGTCGATCGCGTCCTGGGCGTCCTGCTCGGTGGCGCCGCGGAAGGTGCCGATGACGGCCTTGTGGTTGTGCGGCTGGACGACCTTGAACTCCTCGCCGCCGCCGAGGCGCTTCACGCCGCCGATGGTCATCGGCAGCTCGCGCGGGTTCTCGGCCAGCTCCTTGAGCTTGGTCTCCAGGCGGAGGCGCTCGGGGGAACCGGGGGCGTAGCTGTGCACCGGCTCGTTGACCGGAGCGGGGACCTGGGTGACAGCGTCCATGAGTCTCGATACTCCTTGTGAGAGGTGGGCTCAGCCCTTGGTGAGGATGGAGCGGACGAAGAAGAGCAGGTTGGCCGGCTTCTCCGCGAGGCGGCGCATGAAGTAGCCGTACCAGTCGGTGCCGTACGCGGTGTAGACGCGCATGCGGTGCCCCTCGGCGGCGAGACGGGTCTGCTCCTCGCTCCGGATGCCGTACAGCATCTGGAACTCGTACTCGTCCAGCTTGCGGCCGGCGCGGCGGGCCAGCTCCTGTCCGATGGAGATCAGGCGGGGGTCGTGCGAGCCGATCATCGGGTAGCCCTCGCCGTCCATCAGGATCTTCATGATCCGGACGTACGCCTTGTCGATCTCGGGCTTGTCCTGGATGGCGACGGAGGCGGGCTCCTTGTAGGCGCCCTTCACGATCCGGACGCGGGAGCCGTTGGCGGCCAGGCGGCGGGCGTCGTCCTCGGTGCGGAAGAGGTACGCCTGGATGACGCAGCCGGTCTGCGGGAAGGACTTCCGCAGCTCCTCGTGGATGGCGAACATCGAGTCGAGGGTGGTGTGGTCCTCGGCGTCCAGGGTGACGGTGGTGCCGATCTCGGCGGCGGCCTCGACGACCGGGCGGACGTTCGCCAGGGCCAGCTCGTGGCCGTTCTCCAGCGACTGGCCGAACATCGACAGCTTGACGGACATCTCGGCGCGGGCGCCGAGGCCCAGCTCCTTGAGGCGGCCGATGAGCTCCAGGTAGGCGTCCCGGGCGGCGTACGACTGCTCGACGGTGGTGATGTCCTCACCGACGACGTCGAGGGTGACCTCCAGGCCGCGGGCGCTCAGCTCGGACACGATCGGGACGACGTCGTCGACCGTCTCACCGGCGATGAAGCGGGCGACGACCTGCTTGGTCCCGGGGGCGGCCGACACGAGACGGCGCATCTTGTCGCTGCGCGACGCGGCGAGGATCACGGGACCCAGCACGGGGCACCTCCAAAAGGGGCTGCGGAGAACGGGGCCGTACCCGGATCAAGGGAACGAAACGGGAACAGCACGAAGAACCACCGTGAAACCTAAGGATCGCTCCGATCCTCTGCCATCGACAGCTGTCACGCATCCGTGCGCGGCTTCTCATACACATGTCTGAAGGGGTGCGAGAATGGCGCTGTGAAGGGCGATTACCAAGAACTGGTCGACGAGATCTCCGCGCTCCTCGGCGCCCCGGCGACCTTGGAGAACCGCGATTTCGGGCTGATCGCCTTCGGGGCGCACGACAGCGACGACGACACCGAGATGGACCCCGTCCGGACGCGGTCGATCCTGACCCGGAAGTCCACTCCGGCGGTCCGCGCCTGGTTCGAGGGTTTCGGCATCACCCGGGCCACCGGCCCGGTCCGCATCCCGGCCGCCCCGGAGGCCGGGGTGTTCCGGGACAGGATCTGCCTTCCGGTACGCCATCGGGGCGTCGTCCTCGGGTACGTCTGGCTGCTCGACGCCGAGCCCGGCCCCTCGCCCGAACGGCTGACCGCCGCGATGGACGTCGCCGCCCGGATCGGCGACCTCCTCGCCGACGAGGAGCGCGCGGGCGCCGACCTCTCCCGCGAGTTCCTCGCGGTGCTGACCGCCGGGCGCGGCTGGCAGAGCGACATGGCCGTCGCCGCCCTCCGCGCGGCCCTCGGCCCCAGCGCGGACGGCCTGCACACCGTCGTCTGCGTGACCCCCTGGCAGGGCGAGGCCCCCTCGATCCGGGCGGTCCCCGGCGCGGCGGCGGTCGCCACCCTGCCGGAGAGCGAGTCCCTCGCCGTCCTCGTACGGCTGCGCACGGCCGAGGACCTCTCCCCCGCCCACACGGCCGCCGACCGGCTGCGCGCCGCCGCGCCGGCCGGCATCGCGACCCCCCGGCGGGGCCTCACGGAGCTCCCGTCGGCCTGGCGCGAAGCCAACACCGCGGCCCGTGCCGCCACGGCCCAGCCGACGCTCGGCCCGGTGGCCGAGTGGGCCGGGATCGGCCCGTACCGGCTGCTCGCGGCGCTCTACCACCCCGAGGTCGACCCCGTCGTCGCGCCGCTGCTCGCGCCGGCCCATGCCGAACTCGCCCGCACCGCCGAGGCGTTCCTCGACAACGCCGGCCAGGCGGGCCGCACGGCGGCGGCCCTGGGCATCCACCGGCAGACCCTCTACTACCGGCTGTCCCGGGTCGAGCAGCTCACCGGCCTGGACCTGGACGACGGCGAGGACCGCCTGCTGCTCCACATGTCCTTGAAGTCGGCCAAGCTGTAAGCCTCCGGGTTGACGGCCCCTCAGGGCCGAATCGGGGTCGTCCCCGATGTCCCGGCGCCGCCGGGCGCCCTACCGTCTTAGGTGTGGGACGGTGAACTTCCGAGGGGGTGCCATGAAGGCCTGGGTGCAGGACCGGTACGGATCGGCGGACGTGCTGGAGTTCGCGGAGGTCGAGAGGCCGGTGCCGGGCGAGCGGGAGGTGCTCGTCCGCGTCCACGCCGCCGCCGTCAACGCGGCGGACTGGCACCTGATGCGGGGCGACCCGTACGTGGCCCGGCTGGCCCTCGGCCTGCGAAGACCGAAGGAGCGGATCCGGGGCCGGGACTTCGCGGGCCGGGTGGAGGCCGTGGGCGCCGGGGTGACCGGGCTGCGCCCCGGGGACGAGGTCTTCGGTGAGGCCCCCGGGGCCTTCGCCGAGTACGTGTGCGCCCCCGAGGAGGCGACGGAGCGCAAGCCCGCCGGCCTGACCTTCGAGCAGGCCGCGGCGATACCGCTGGCGGGCAACACCGCCCTGATGGGGCTGCGGGACCTGGGCGGTGTGCGACCGGGCGGGAAGGTGCTGGTCAACGGCGCCTCGGGAGGTGTCGGGACCTTCGCCGTGCAGCTCGCGAAGGCGTTCGGCGCCGAGGTCACGGGGGTGTGCAGCACCCGGAACGCGACGCTGGTCCTCGGCCTCGGCGCGGACCGGGTGATCGACTACACCCGGCAGGACTTCACCACCGGCCCTGACCGCTACGACCTGGTGTTCGACCTGGTGGGCAACCGGTCGCTGGCCGAGCTGCGGCGGATCCTCTCCCCCGCCGGCGTACTCGTCCTGTCCGGCGGCGGCGTCTTCGAGGGAGGCAGCGTCTTCGGGCCGATGGGGCTGATCATCAAGGGGCAGCTGCTCTCCCGGTTCTCGGGCCGCCGGCTCCACGTCCTCACGGCGGAGCCCCGCAGGGAGAACCTGGCGACGCTGCGGGAACTCGCCGAGAACGGCGACATCACCCCGGTGGTCGAGCGGACCTACCCGCTGGACGAGGCGCCGCGTGCCCTGCGGTACGTCGAGGAGGAGCACGCCCGCGCGAAGGTGGTCCTCAGCTGTCCTCCCCCATCAGGACCTTGAGCCCCGCGGTGAGGTCCTCCGCGCTCGGCGCGGTGTCCGGGTCGACCATCCACTGGATCATCACGCCGGTGGCCATGGCCTGGAGCAGCAGTCCGGCCACCCGGGCCTTCTCCGGGTCCGCCGCCGGGTCGATGCCGAGCATCCCCTCGGCGATGCCGAGCCGGCCCTCCCGCTGCGGCTCCTTGATCGCCTCGCGCAGCTTCTCGTCGTCGTCGAGCCGGGTGACGACCTCGGTCTGGAGCTTCCAGACCGGCCGGCTGACCTCGGCGGCGCCGATGAGCTGCGCCCACATCGCGCGGAAGCGCTCGTACGGGTCGGCCGGCGGGGGTGCGGCGCCCTCCGGGCCGTCCGGGACGCTGACCTGCTCGCCCCACTCCTCGGTGAGCGCGAGGAAGGCCTGCTGGAGCAGGGCGTCCTTGGAGCCGTAGTGGTAGCCGATGGAGGCGAGGTTGGTGCCGGACGCGGCGACGATGTCGCGCGCCGTGGTCCTCCCGTACCCCTTCTCCAGGAGGCAGCGCTTGGCGCCTTCGAGCAGGTCTTCCTTGTGTCCCATGACAGCACTGTACCCGGTCGATAGACAATCGTGTAAGACGAGCGTCTATCGACCGGGTACGAGTACGAGCGAGCCGCGCGTCAGACCAGGTTGACCGAACGGGCCGAGGTGGCGCCGATCTCCTGCGCGATCTCCGCGAGCACCGGCGCCGGCAGCTTGTCGTCCACGGTGAGCACGACGAGCGCCTCGCCGCCCTCCTCCGTACGGGAGACCTGCATGCCCGCGATGTTCAGACCGGCCTCGCCGAGGATCCGGCCGACCGTGCCGACGACGCCCGGACGGTCCTCGTAGCGCAGCACGACCATGTGGTCGGCGAGCGCCAGGTCCACGTCGTAGTCGCCGACCGCGACGATCTTCTGCAGGTGCTTGGGTCCGGCCAGCGTGCCGGAGACCGCGACCTCCTCGCCGTTCGCGAGCGTGCCGCGGACGGTGACCACGTTGCGGTGGTCGGGCGACTCGGAGCTCGTCGTCAGCCGCACCTCGACACCGCGCTCCTGCGCGAACAGCGGGGCGTTGACGTACGACACGGTCTCGTCGACCACGTCCTCGAACACGCCCTTGAGCGCGGAGAGTTCGAGCACCTTCACATCGTGCTGGGTGATCTCGCCGTACACCTCGACGTCGAGACGCGCGGCGACCTCGCCCGCGAGCGCGGTGAAGATCCGGCCGAGCTTCTCGGCGAGCGGCAGACCCGGCTTCACGTCCTCGGCGATGACACCGCCCTGGACGTTGACCGCGTCCGGCACGAGCTCGCCGGCGAGCGCCAGGCGCACCGAGCGGGCGACCGCGATACCGGCCTTCTCCTGGGCCTCGTCCGTGGACGCGCCGAGGTGCGGGGTGCAGACGACCTGGTCGAGCTCGAACAGCGGGGAGTCCGTGCAGGGCTCCTTCGCGTACACGTCGAGGCCCGCGCCCGCGACCCGGCCCTCCTTGAGGGCGGTGTAGAGCGCCGCCTCGTCCACGATCCCGCCGCGCGCGGCGTTGACGATCCGGACGGAGGGCTTGACCTTGTGCAGCGCCTCGTCACCGATGAGACCGATGGTCTCCGGGGTCTTCGGGAGGTGGACGGTGATGAAGTCGGCGACCTCCAGGAGCTCGTCCAGGGCCAGCAGCTTCACCCCCATCTGGGCGGCGCGGGCGGGCTGCACGTAGGGGTCGTACGCGACGATCTTCATGCCGAAGGCCGACATGCGCTGGGCGACCAGGACGCCGATGCGGCCGAGGCCCACGACGCCGAGGATCTTCTCGCTCAGCTCGACGCCCGTGTACTTGTTGCGCTTCCACTCGCCGTTCTTCAGCGCGGTGTTGGCCTGCGGGATGTTGCGCGCGGTGGCGACGAGCAGACCGCACGCCAGCTCGGCGGCGGTGACGATGTTCGACGTCGGGGCGTTGACGACCATGACGCCGGCCTTGGTGGCGGCGGAGACGTCGACGTTGTCCAGACCGACACCGGCACGGGCGACGACCCGGAGCTTGTTCGCGGCGGCGAGGGCCTCCGCGTCGACCTTGGTCGCGGAACGGACCAGGATCGCGTCCACATCGGCGATGGCGGGGATCAGCTCGTCGCGGTCGGCGCCGTTGCAGTGCCGGATCTCGAAGTCCGGGCCCAGCGCGTCGACGGTGGCGGGCGACAGCTCTTCAGCGATGAGTACGACAGGTTTCGAGCTCACGTGAGTCCTCACAGGTCCAGTGCGGACGGCCGTCCCGACGGCCGCAGGCGGTGGAGGGGGCTTGCCGCGTGAAAGCGCACGACGCTGTGGGCCTGACGCGTATGTTGTTGAGCAGTGTAGTGGTGCGTCGGCGCACTTCATGCGCCTCGTTGGAAGGATCACCCGTCCGTGGTTGGACGGGGTGTCCAACGATGTGGCGAGGGGCCGGACACGATGTCCGGCCCCCGCCCGAAGGCTTACGCCTCCTCGTCGTTCACCCAGCTCATGAGCTTCCGCAGCTCCTTGCCGGTGGTCTCCAGGAGGTGGTTCTCGTCCTGGGTCTTGTACTCGTTGTACTTCTTCAGACCGCCGTGGTACTCGGCCATCCACTCCTTGGCGAAGGTGCCGTCCTGGATCTCCGCGAGGACCTTCTTCATCTCGGCCTTGGTGGCGTCGGTGATGATCCGCGGGCCGGTGACGTAGTCGCCCCACTCGGCGGTCTCGGAGACCGACCAGCGCATCTTCTCCAGGCCGCCCTCGTACATGAGGTCGACGATGAGCTTCAGCTCGTGGAGGCACTCGAAGTACGCGATCTCCGGCTGGTAGCCGGCCTCGGTCAGGGTCTCGAAGCCCGCCTTGACCAGCGCCGCGGTACCACCGCAGAGGACGGCCTGCTCACCGAACAGGTCGGTCTCGGTCTCCTCCTTGAAGGTCGTCTTGATGACGCCCGCACGGGTGCCGCCGATGCCCTTGGCGTACGAGAGCGCCAGCGCGAAGGCGTTGCCGGTCGCGTCCTGCTCGACGGCGGCGATGCACGGAACGCCGCGGCCCTCCTCGTACTGACGACGGACCAGGTGGCCCGGACCCTTCGGGGCGACCAGGGCGACGTCGACGCCCTCGGGGACCTCGATGAAGCCGTAGCGGACGTTGAGGCCGTGACCGAAGAAGAGCGCGTCGCCCGCCTTCAGGTTGTCCTTGATGGACTCCTCGTAGACCTTGGCCTGGATCGGGTCGGGGGTCAGGATCATGATGAGGTCGGCCTCGGCCGCGGCCTCGGCGACGGACACGACGCGCAGGCCCTGCTCCTCGGCCTTGGCCTTCGACTTCGAGCCCTCCTGGAGGCCGACGCGGACGTCGACACCGGAGTCACGGAGCGACAGCGCGTGGGCGTGTCCCTGGCTGCCGTAGCCGATCACCGCGACCTTGCGGCCCTGGATGATGGACAGGTCGGCATCGGCGTCGTAGAACAGCTCGGCCACTGGAAATCTCCTTGAGGTGCTGGTGTTGCATCCCACCGTACGGCGGGGAGCGGAAGGAAGGTTTTCGGGTCTCGTCAGTCGGACCGCCGGGTGAACCGGCGGTCTGCCTCCGATGACTCTCAGGCGCTGCGGTCGAGGGCCCGCAGGGACCGGTCCGTGATGGACCGGGAACCACGCCCTATGGCGATCGTGCCGGACTGCACGAGCTCCTTGATGCCGAACTGCTCCAGCATCTTGAGCATCGCGTCGAGCTTGTCACTCGAACCGGTGGCCTCGATGGTGACCGCCTCGGGCGAGACGTCCACGGTCTTGGCGCGGAACAGCTGCACGATCTCGACGATCTGGGAGCGGGTCTCGTTGTCGGCGCGGACCTTCACCAGGACGAGCTCGCGCTGGATCGCAGCGCTGGGCTCGAGTTCGACGATCTTCAGGACGTTGACCAGCTTGTTGAGCTGCTTGGTCACCTGCTCCAGGGGCAGGTCCTCGACATTGACCACGATGGTGATGCGGGAGATGTCGGGGTGCTCGGTGATGCCGACGGCGAGGGAGTCGATGTTGAAGCCGCGGCGGGAGAACAGGGCGGCGATCCGGGCGAGGATGCCGGGCGTGTTCTCGACGAGAACGGAGAGCGTGTGCTTGGTGGACATGTCTTGGTCTCTTCCTTTTCGCTCTGCTCGCTCAGTCGTCTTCGCCGTCGCCGAAGTCGGGGCGGACGCCCCGCGCGGCCATGACCTCGTCGTTCGAGGTGCCGGCGGCGACCATCGGCCAGACCTGGGCGTCCTCGTGGACGATGAAGTCGATCACGACCGGGCGGTCGTTGATGGCGTTGGCCTCGGCGATGACCTTGTCCAGGTCGGCCGGGTCCTCACAGCGCAGGGCGACACAGCCCATGGCCTCGGAGAGCTTGACGAAGTCGGGGACGCGGGTGCCCTTGTTCGCCTGGACGTCGTCCGGGCCGGAGTGCAGGACGGTGTTGGAGTAGCGCTGGTTGTAGAAGAGGGTCTGCCACTGGCGGACCATTCCCAGGGCGCCGTTGTTGATGATGGCGACCTTGATCGGGATGTTGTTCAGGGCGCAGGTGGTGAGCTCCTGATTGGTCATCTGGAAGCAGCCGTCGCCGTCGACCGCCCAGACCGTGCGGTCCGGCATGCCGGCCTTGGCGCCCATCGCGGCGGGGACCGCGTACCCCATCGTCCCGGCGCCGCCGGAGTTCAGCCAGGTGGCGGGCTTCTCGTAGTCGATGAAGTGGGCGGCCCACATCTGGTGCTGGCCGACGCCCGCGGCGAAGATCGTGCCCTCGGGGGCGAGCTGGCCGATGCGCTGGATGACCTGCTGCGGCGAGAGGCTGCCGTCCTCCGGCAGGTCGTAGCCGAGCGGGTAGGTCTCGCGCCAGCGGTTCAGGTCGCTCCACCAGGCGGCGTAGTCGCCCTTGTTGCCCTCGCTGTGCTCGGCCTGGACGGCCTGGATCAGGTCGGCGATGACCTCGCGGGCGTCACCGACGATCGGGACGTCGGCGGCGCGGTTCTTGCCGATCTCGGCCGGGTCGATGTCCGCGTGGACGATCTTGGCGTACGGGGCGAAGCTGTCGAGCTTGCCGGTGACGCGGTCGTCGAAGCGGGCACCAAGGGCGACGATCAGGTCGGCCTTCTGCAGCGCGGTGACGGCGGTGACGGCACCGTGCATGCCGGGCATGCCCACGTGCAGCGGGTGGCTGTCGGGGAAGGCGCCGAGGGCCATCAGGGTGGTGGTGACCGGGGCGCCGGTGAGCTCGGCGAGGATCTTCAGCTCGGCGGTGGCGCCGGCCTTGATGACGCCGCCGCCGACGTACAGGACGGGCCGCTTGGCGGCGGAGATCAGCTTGGCGGCCTCGCGGATCTGCTTGGCGTGCGGCTTGGTCACCGGGCGGTAGCCGGGCAGGTCGGTCTGCGGCGGCCAGCTGAACGTGGTCTTCGCCTGGAGCGCGTCCTTGGCGATGTCGACCAGGACCGGGCCCGGGCGGCCGGTGGAGGCGATGTGGAAGGCCTCGGCGATCGTCCGCGGGATGTCCTCGGCCTTGGTGACGAGGAAGTTGTGCTTGGTGATCGGCATCGTGATGCCGCAGATGTCCGCCTCCTGGAAGGCGTCCGTGCCGATCGCCTTGGAGGCGACCTGGCCGGTGATCGCGACGAGCGGGACCGAGTCCATGTGCGCGTCGGCGATCGGGGTGACCAGGTTGGTCGCGCCGGGGCCCGAGGTCGCCATGCAGACGCCGACCTTGCCGGTCGCCTGGGCGTAGCCGGTGGCCGCGTGGCCCGCGCCCTGCTCGTGCCGGACCAGGATGTGGCGCACCCGCTGCGAGTCCATCATCGGGTCGTAGGCGGGGAGGATCGCGCCGCCCGGGATGCCGAAGACGGTGTCGGCGCCCACTTCCTCGAGAGAACGGATGAGGGACTGCGCACCCGTGACGTGCTCGACGGTGGTGGCGGGCTGCGCGCCGTTGCGGGGTCGCGGCTGCGGATGGTGCCCGGTGGCCTGGTCGGTCATCAGCATCTCTTCTCGAAGCAGAGGGTTTTTGCGAGGTGTTTTGCGAGGGTTTGCGTCGACTTTGGAGTGAGCCGGTGCAACAAAAAACCCCTCGTGCCGTGAGGCAAGCGAGGGGAGCGCGTCGGGTGCGTTCTCAGCGGGGCCTGATCGGTGGCCCTGCTTCAGCCGACGCGCTTTCCAAGTACGAGAATTCGGGTGCGCATGGCACTGACCCTCCCTCTCGGCCCTCATCACTGTCAAGTGGGTGGGACGGGCGTCTCATTATTTGAGCGGATCGGGGGACGGTTTCCGGCCGGTACGGGCACCCCGCCGGGCAGCGGATAGTCGTCCCGGACCAGTGCTCTGCGCAGCCGGTACTCGTCGAGCGGGCCCGAGAAGGCCATGCCCTGGGCGTGGCCGCATCCCATCGCACGCAGGGCGATCACCTGCTCCGGCACGTCGACGCCGTCGGCGACGGTCTGCACGCCGAGCTCGCCGGCGATGCGCAGCACGCCGCGCGTGATCTTGCGGAGCCGTGGCGACTCGACCACGCCCTCGACGAGCCCACGGTCCAGCTTCAGTATGTCGACCGGAAGCCTGCGCAGGGCGTTGATCGCCACGTGTCCGCTGCCGAATCCGTCGAGCGCGATCCGCACGCCGAGGCGGCGCAGGGCCACCAACCGCTGCTCGAGTTCGTCGAGCGGCGTCCTGGCGTCGCTGTCGGCGAGCTCGATGATCAGCGAGCCGGACGGCAGCCCGTGCCGGGTGAGCAGGGACTCGACCGAGCCGAGCGGCAGCGAGCGGTCCAGGAGGCGGTGGGCGGAGAGGCGGATGGAGACCGGCGCGCGGTGGCCGATCCCGGCCCGCTCGGCGGCCTGCTCCACGGCCTCTTCGAGGAGCCAGCGGCCGAGCTCCGCGGTGCGCTCTCCGTCGTCGGTGACCCGGAGGTACTCCGCCGGGGTGAAGAGGATGCCCTGCGTCGACCGCCAGCGGGCCTGGGCGCTGACGGCGGAGATCCGGCCGGTGGCGAGGTCGACGACCGGCTGGTGGAGGAGGGCGAACTCGCCGTCGTGGAGGGCCGTGCGCAGCCGGGCGGCCAGCTCGGTGCGCCGGACCACCTCGGCCTGCATCTGCGGTGCGTAGAGCTCGACGCGGTCCTTGCCCGCGGCCTTGGCGCGGTACATGGCGAGGTCGGCGTTGCGCAGGAGGTCGCCGGCCTCCATGCCGGGCTCGGCGAAGGCGACGCCGATGGAGGCGGCGACCCGCACCTCGTTGCCGCCGTCGACGCGGTACGGCTGGGAGAGCGTGAGCCGGAGCCGGTCGGCGATCTCCTGGACCTGGCTCTCGCGGGCCTCCTGCTCGCGTCCGCCGTCGCCGAGGATGAGGGCGGCGAACTCGTCGCCGCCGAGTCTGGCGGCGGTGTCCCCGGCCCGCACGGAGTCGTGGAGGCGGCGGGCGGCCTGGACGAGCAGGTCGTCGCCCGCCTGGTGGCCGAGGCGGTCGTTGACCGCCTTGAACCCGTCGAGGTCGATGAAGAGCACGGCGGTGCCGGAGTCCGAGGAGCGGCGGCCGCTGAGCGCCTGCCGGACCCGCCGGGTGAAGAGGGCCCGGTTGGGCAGGTCGGTGAGCGGGTCGTGTTCGGCGTTGTGCTGCAACTGGGCCTGGAGGCGGACGCGTTCGGTCACGTCCCGGCTGTTGAAGATCAGACCGCCCTGGTGCCGGTTGACCGTCGACTCCACGTTGAGCCAGTCACCGCGGCCGGAGCGGAAGCGGCACTCGATCCGGGTGGTGGGCTCCTCGGCGGGCGAGACGGCGAGGAAGCGCCGGACCTCGTGGACGACGGCGCCGAGGTCCTCGGGGTGGATGAGGGAGGCCAGCTCGGAGCCGATCAGCTCCTCGGCCTCGCGTCCGTAGACCCCGGTCGCGGCCGGGCTCACGTAGCGCAGTACCCCGGTCGGCGCGGCGATCATGATGACGTCGCTGGAGCCCTGCACGAGCGACCTGAAGTGGTTCTCCTTCTGGGCCAGTTCGTGGGTGAGGGCGATGTTGTCGAGGAGCATGATGCCCTGCCGCACGACGAGGGCGAGCACCACCGTGCAGCCGGTCAGGACGACGACCCGGTCGACCCTGCGCCCCTCGACCACGGTGTACAGGATGCCGAGGGTGCAGACCGCGGCCGCGAGGTACGGCGTGAGGGCGGCGAGCGACCCGGCGACGGGGCGGCTGTGCAGCAGGGGGCCGCGGGTGGGCGCCGCGGGGTCCGGCAGCCGGCGCGCGCCCCAGGGCGCGTAGGCGAGGAGGAGCGAGCCGGCGAACCAGCCGGCGTCGAGCAGCTGGCCCGAGGCGTAGTTCTCGCGGAGCAGCGGCGAGGTGAACAGGGCGTCGCACAGCACGGTCAGGGCGAGCGCGGCGATGGCGGTGTTGGTCGCCGAGCGGTTCGCCTGCGAGCGCCGGAAGTGCAGGACCAGGACCATGCTGACGAGCACGATGTCGAGCAGCGGGTACGCGAGCGACAGCGCGGCCTGGGCGACGGACTCGCCCTCGAAGTGGGCGGTACGGGCGAGGGCCAGGCTCCAGGACAGCGTGAGCAGCGAGCCCCCGATGAGCCAGGCGTCGAGCCCGAGGCAGACCCAGCCGGCCCGGGTGACGGGCTTCTTGGCGAGGACGAGGAGGCCGACGATGGCGGGCGGGGCGAAGAGCAAGAAGAAGAGGTCGGCGACGGAGGAGTCCGGCACCTCGGAGCGGAGCACCACCTCGTACCAGCCCCACACCGCGTTGCCCGAGGCGGCCATGAACGAGGAGAAGGCGAACAGCAGCCAGGCGGGCCGCGCGCTGCCGCGGTGGGCGCGGCCGTAGAGGAAGCAGGAGACCGCGGCGGTGAGCGCGGCGGCGCTGAGTCCGAAGTCGCCCATGAAGAGCGCGAGCCGCGGCGAGCCCCAGCCGAGCGAGGCGCCGGTCGTGTAGCCCGCGCAAATCAGCCCCAGGGCGATCTGGGCGAGGATCCCGCCCAGGCCGGACCGCCCGGGGTCCGGATGCCCGGGGCTGCCGCCACCGCCGACGGGGCGGCGGCGGGTGATGACCGCCCCGGGCGCGCTCACCGGACCCTCCGGCGGCGGGCCATCGCACCCGGCCGGTTCGTGCGGGCGCGCCGAGGGCTCGTCGAGAGTCCCGGGGGCGTGTCCGTCGCAGTCGCCGGGAGCGGCGTCCGATAGCGCGACGCCGTGGCTCTCGGTGCCGCTCCACCCGGCCGCCGCGTGCGGTCCGGTGCCGGGCGGTCCGGCGGCGCGGGGCGCGCGGTGGGGCGCGGCCTGGTCCGGTACCGATCGCGCGAGGCCGGCGGCGAGGCGCGGAAGGCTTGCCGACGGCGGCGTCGCCGCGTCGGATCGTCGGTCTTTCGGCCGTGCTTCACCCGTCGCCCCCCTCGGATTCTGATGACCCGTCACTTCGCTCCCCAGCGTCAGCCCGTACTCGACGCAGTCCCCCGCTTCGGGACGATACACCAGGACGGTCACTCAGGGACAGGGTCGCAGTACTCTCAGTGACGATCAGGGGGCTTGCGCACGGCGCGTGTCGGGGGCGCGGTTCACCCGTCCGGCCCCTCCGGTACGCCGGTCCGCCCGGTCCGCCGCGCTCAGTCGGTGGTGAGCAGGACGTTGACCAGTTCCTCGCCGGCCACGAAGCGCCGCAGCTGCCCGGCGATCAGCCGCTTCGCCCGCGGCATGAAGGCCGAAGTGGAACCTCCCACATGGGGACTGATCAGGACACCCGGAGCGTGCCACAACGGGTGCCCGGCCGGCAGCGGTTCCGGGTCGGTGACGTCGAGCGCCGCCGTGATCCGGCCGCCCTCCACCTCCTTGAGCAGCGCGGACGTGTCGACGACCGGCCCCCGGGCGACGTTCACCAGGAGCGCCCCGTCCTTCATCCGCGCCAGGAACCCGGCGTCGGCGAGGTGCCGGGTGCCGGGCGTGAGCGGAGTGGAGAGGACGACCACGTCCGCCTCCGGCAGCAGGGCGGGGAGGTCCGCGAGCGCCTGGACCGGGCCGCGCTCTGTGGTGCGCGCGGAGCGTGCGACGCGTGCCACCCGCGCGCACTCGAAGGGCGCGAGCCGGTCCTCGATGGCGGCGCCGATCGACCCGTACCCCACGATCAGGACGGACTTGTCGGCGAGCGCCGGGTAGAAGCCCGCCCGCCACTCCTCGGCGTCCTGGCCGCGCACGAATCCGGGGATGCCGCGCAGCGAGGCGAGGATCAGCGCGAGCGTGAGCTCGGCGGTGCTGGCCTCGTGGACGCCCTTCGCGTTGCACAGGGCGACGCCCGGCGGCAGCAGGTCGATGCCCGGCGTGACGTGGTCGATGCCCGCGGACAGGGTCTGCACGGCCCGCAGCGAGGTCATGGCGGCCAGCGGCCGTACGGCGATCTCGGAGCCCTTCATGTACGGCACCACGTAGAAGGCGCAGCGCGCCGGATCGGCCGGGAACTCCGGCCCGCCGTCCCAGAAGCGGTAGTTCAGGCCCGACGCGCCCGGAGCGGGAAGCCCCTCGATCTCGTCCGCGTGAACCGGAAGCCACACGTCGGCGGCCGTGTCTTCGAATCTCATGACCGGGAGGCTATGCGAAGAATCCCGTGCGCCATTGGTTACTTTGGGGGACGGCACAGGGAGGGGTACCGGCAGGTGGAGCGCAGGACAATCGGGGCGACGGCGCTCGACGTGGGTGCGATCGGCCTGGGGTGCATGCCGATGAGCTGGGCGTACAGCCGCTCCCAGCAGCGGGGGGACCGCTCGCTGCGGACCGTGCACGCGGCACTCGACGCCGGGGTGAGCCTGCTCGACACCGCCGACATGTACGGACCGTTCACCAACGAGCTCATGTTGGGACGGGTGTTGAAGGAGCGTCGGGCGGACGCCTTCGTCTCGACGAAGTGCGGACTGCTCGTCGGCGACGGGCACGTGGTCGCCAACGGCAGGCCGGGGTACGTGCGTCGGGCCTGCGACGCGTCGCTGCGGCGGCTCCAGACCGACGTGATCGACCTCTACCAGCTGCACCGCGCCGACCCCGAGGTGCCGGTCGAGGAGACCTGGGGCGCCATGGCCGAACTGGTGTCGGCGGGCAAGGTGCGGGCGCTCGGGCTGTGCGCGGTGGGTGCCAGGTCGGCCCGCCGGGGCGCGGCCGGCGCCGGTCGCGACGGATACGAGGGAACGATCCGCCAACTGGAGCGGATCCAGCAGGTCTTCCCGGTGGCGGCGGTCGAGGCCGAGCTGTCGGTGTGGTCGCAGGAGGCGCTGGCGCGGCTGCTGCCCTGGTGCGCGGCGCGAGGGGTCGGTTTCCTGGCGGCGATGCCGCTGGGGAACGGGTTCCTGACCGGGACGCTCACTCCGGGCGGCGGCTTCGAGCCGGACGATCCGCGCGCCCGTCACCCCCGTTTCACCGCGGAGATGATGGCCGCGAACCAGCCGCTCGTGGCGGGGCTGCGGAGGGTGGCCGCGCGGCACGGGGCGGACGTCACCCCGGCGCAGGTGGCGCTGGCGTGGGTGCTGGGCCGCGGCGCGCACGTCGTGCCGGTGCCGGGGGCGAAGCGGGAGCGGTGGGTGGTGGAGAACGCCCGGGCGGCCGGGCTGCGGCTGACGGCGGAGGACCTGGCGGAGATCGCGGCGCTGCCCGCGCCGCGGGGCTCCTGGGACTGAACCGCGCGACCCGGCGGCGGTCGGGAACCTGATCGGGCCGAGCGGTGTATCAAGGGTGAAGGGATGCCGCTCGACTCGTCGAAGGGGACCGGACCATGAGCCGTCCTGCTGTTGTGAAGGCCCTGTGGGGCGCCGCCGTGCTGGTCCTCGTGGCCGGCTGTTCCTCGGGAGGCACCGAGGACCGGCCGGGTACGGCTCCGCCGGCCTCCGCTTCGGCCTCCGCGTCCGCCTCCCCCACCGGGTCCGGGGCCCCGTCCTCCGGCGGGCGGGTGACGGTGGCGGGCACGCTCGCCGAGGGGCTGAAGTCGCCCTGGGGGGTCGCCGCGCTGCCCGGCGGCGACCTGCTGGTGTCCTCGCGGGACGAGCGGACGATCACCCGGGTGAACGGACGGACCGGCGCGAAGACCGTGCTCGGCGAGGTGCCGGGGGTCGTCCCGGGGGGAGAGGGCGGACTCCTGGGCCTCGCGGTCCGGGACGGCTGGGTGTACGCGTATCTGACGGCCGCCTCGGACAACCGCATCGTGCGCATGCGGTACGGCGGCGCGGACGGCGACCGGCTCGGCGCGCCGGAGCCGGTGCTGACCGGCATCCCGAAGGGTTTCGTGCACGACGGCGGGCGGATCGCGTTCGGCCCGGACGGCATGCTGTACGCGGGGACGGGCGAGACGGGCCGGACCGGGCTCTCCCAGGACCGGTCCTCGCTGGGCGGGAAGATCCTGCGCATGACGCCGGAGGGCGGACCGGCTCCGGGCAACCCCTTCCCCGGATCGGTCGTCTACTCGTACGGCCACCGCAATGTGCAGGGGATCGCCTGGGACGCGGAGGGACGTCTGTGGGCGGCCGAGTTCGGGCAGAACACCTGGGACGAGCTGAACCTGATCGAGCCCGGCCGGAACTACGGCTGGCCGGAGGCCGAGGGACGGGCCGGGCGGTCCGGGTTCGTGGACCCGGTGGCCCAGTGGCCGACCTCGGAGGCCTCCCCCAGCGGGATCGCGTACGCGCGGGGCGCGATCTGGATGGCCGGGCTGAGGGGCGAGCGGCTGTGGCGCGTGCCGCTGTCCGGAGCGGAACGTTCGGGGGAGCCGGAGGCGTTCCTGAGAGGTGAGTACGGACGCCTGCGCACGGTGGTCGCGGCGGGCGGCGACCGGCTCTGGCTGGTGACCAGCGAGACCGACACCCGGGGGACGCCCGGGGCCGGAGACGACCGGATCCTCCGGCTGGAGGTGAGGTGAAGGAGGCGGTGACCGTGTTCGGCGGGCTGGAGGAGATCTTCGCACCGGGGCGCAGGCACGCCGAGGACGAGCTGCGGCGGCAGGCCCTCACCCGGGAGGACCCGGGGGACGCCGACCCGGCGCGCGGCCCGATAGACCTGACCTCGGGCCGCGTGACGATACGGGTCCCCGGCGCCGGGGCGGCGGTGCCGGGGACCCGGCCGGGCTCAGAGGGCCGGGTCGAGGAGGTGGAGGCGGTGGGCCAGGGCGGCGGCCTCCCCACGGCCGGCGACGCCGAGCTTGGCGAGGATGTTGGAGACGTGGACGCTGGCCGTCTTGGGTGAGATGAACAGCTCCTCGGCGATCTGACGGTTGGTGCGGCCGACCGCGACGAGCCGCAGCACGTCCTGCTCACGGGGGGTGAGACCGAAGGTGTCGTCCCCCGGCTCCGCCGGGGCCGGGGCCTGCTTCTCGGCCGCGAGGGAGAGGCGGGCGCGGGCGGCGAGGAGTTCGACGTCCTCGCGGAGCGGGCGGGCGCCGAGGCGGACGGCGGTGGCGTGGGCCTCGCGGAGCAGGGCCGCGGCCTCCTCCCGGTGGCCGCCCTCGACGAGCAGCGCGTCGGCGAGGCGTCGACGGGCACGGGCGAGCTCGTAGGGGCGTTCGAGCGGCTCGTAGGCGGCGACGACCTCGGCCCAGCGGTCGGCGCTCTCGCGGCCCTCGGCGCGGGCGAGCTCCTCGGACACCTGCCGGGAGTAGGCCTGCCAGATCGGGGCCGGGGTGGCGAGGGCCCGGACGCAGCGGCGGACGACGGCGAGCGCCTCCTCGCGGCCCTCGTCGGCGGCGGGCAGTCCCCGGCTGTCGGCCTCCGCGGTGACGGCGGTGAGGACGAGCGGCCAGCCGTAGCGGTGGGTGCCGGGCGGGAACCCTGTCTCTGCGGTGGCGGCGAGCTGGTCCCGTACGTCCGCGAGGCGTCCTTCGGCGGCGGCGACGGCGATCTCGGACTGCGCCACGGGCAGGGTGTACTGCGGGATCGGGTCGCGGGTGCCGTAGCGCGTGAGGGCCTCGGCGAGGTGCCCGGTGGCCCGGGCCGGTTCGCCGCGGAAGGTGGCGAGGTGGGCGAGCTGGAGCAGGGCCGTGCCGCCCGGCTTGGTGCTGCCGGCCGCGGAGCGGAGCAGCCGCTCGGCCTCCTCCTTGCTCCGGTCCCATTCGCCGAGCGAGAGGAGCGACTCGGCGAGGTTGGCGCGGATCCAGCCCGCGCTGTCGACGAGGCCGCGGGAGCGGGCCAGTTCGATGCCGCTGGTGGCGGTCTCCACGGCCTCGCGGGAGCGGCCGAGGGCCTCCATGGAGGAGGAGAGGTTCACATGGGCGCGGGCGGCCTCGTGGAACTGTCCGAGGACGGTGGTCCGTTCGAGGGCCTCGGCCATGGCGGCGAGTCCGCCCTCGATGTCGCCGGCCGACACCATGATGGTGCCGAGGGTGATCCGGGCGTTCAGCTCGATCGGCTCGGCCTTGACGAACCGCGCGTACTCGACGGCGCGTTCGGCGGCGGCGAGCGCCTCGGGGCCGGGGTTGCGGAGCATGCCCCAGCCGGCGGCGCCGACCAGGACGGTGGCGTGCACGGCGGACGGCGGCAGGCCCTTGACGAGTTCCTGGGCGCGGGCGATCTCGGGCCAGCCGTCGCCCCGGCCGAGGTTGGACTGGAGCCGGGCCATCTCCGTCCAGAACCAGGCGGCGCGCAGCGGGTCGTTCTCGTCGCCGTCGAGGATCCGGAGCGCCGTGCGGCAGATCTTCGCGGCCCGCTCCCGCTCTCCGCTGAGCCGGGCGGCGACGGCGGCCTCGGCGAGCAGGTCGAGGAAGCGCAGCGAGGTGGTCTCGGGGTCGCAGCCGCAGGCGGGGTACGCGTCGGCGTAGTCGATGGGGCGCAGGGAGTCGCGCGTCTCGCCGGGGACCTTGTCCCACAGCTCCATGGCCCGTTCGAGGAGGCTGAGCTGCTCGGCGTAGGCGTGGCGCTTGCGGGTCTCGACGGCGGCCTGGAGGACGGCGGGGAGGGCCTTCTCCGGGGCGTGCGCGTGGTACCAGTACGTCGCGAGTCGGGTGGTCCGCTCGTGGGGGCGGACGAGCGCGGGGTCGGCCTCCAGGACCTCGGCGTAGCGCCGGTTGAGGCGGGAGCGTTCCCCCGGCAGCAGGTCGTCGCTGACGGCCTCGCGGACCAGGGAGTGGCGGAAGCGGTAGGCGTCGCCGTCGGGGACGGCGAGCAGGATGTTGGCGCCGACGCAGGCCCGCAGCGCTTCGATGAGTTCGTCCTCGGCGAGCCGGGCGACGGCGGCGAGCAGGCCGTACTCGACGGTGGAGCCACCTTCGGCGACGATCCTTGCGACCCGCTGGGCGTCTTCGGGGAGCGTCTCGACCCGGACCAGCAGGAGGTCGCGCAGGGAGTCGCTGAGCTGGCCGGCGGCGCAGCCGGCCTCGTGGGAGACGACGAGCTCCTCGACGAAGAAGGCGTTGCCGTCGGAGCGTTCGAAGACCTCTTCGACGAGGCCGGGGTCGGGTTCGGCGGCGAGGATGCCGGTGAGCTGGCGGTGTACCTCGGCGCGGGTGAAGCGGGAGAGCTCGATGCGGCGGATGGTGCGGAGCCGGTCGAGTTCGGCGAGGAGGGGGCGCAGCGGGTGGCGGCGGTGGATGTCGTCGGCTCGGTAGCTGGCGATGACCACGATCCGGCCGCGGCGGAGGGTGCGGAGGAGGTAGGTGAGCAGGTGCCGGGTGGAGGTGTCGGCCCAGTGCAGGTCCTCCAGGACGAGCACGATCGTACGGTCGGCGGCGAGCCGTTCCAGGAGCCGTACGGTCAGTTCGAAGAGGCGGGCGGTGGAGTCCTCGTCGGCGGGCTCGTGGCTGCCGGGGTCGCCCAGTTCGGGCAGCAGGCGGGCGAGTTCGCCCTGGTGGCCGTCGGCGGCGGCGGTCAGTTCGCCGGGGAGCTTGCGGTGGAGCGAGCGCAGGGCGGTGGCGAAGGGTGCGAAGGGCAGGCCGTCGGCGCCGAGTTCGAGGCAGCCGCCGAGGGCGACGACGGCGCCCCGGTCGCAGGCGGTGTCGAGGAACTCCTCGATGAGGCGGGTCTTTCCGACGCCCGCCTCGCCTCCTATGAGCAGGGCCTGGGGCTCTCCCGCGGTGGCGCGGGAGAGCGCCTCGGTGAGGGCGGTGAGTTCGCCGGCCCGGCCGACGAAGACGGGGCTGACTGACCTGGTCTCCACGGCGCCGAGCATCGCACAACCATCCGTGTTGTCGCTCATACGGGGGTCACGCGGCCCGGACGAAGCGGCCGCGGTCGCCGCCGTCCACCTGCCCCTCCGTGCCGTGGTTGCCGTGCCGGCGGCCGAAGAGGCGCAGGCCCCGGGCGGCGCCGACGGCCTCGGCGGCCTCGTGCGTGAGTCGCTGGGCGGCGGCCTCGCGGACGAGCTCGGCGTGGTTCATGCGCTGGAGTTCGTACTCGAACATGGGGTGCTCCCTGGTTCTTCTCGGTTTCGGTATCGCTCCTTGCGATGCCTCTACTTTCGTTTCCCAGGGGGTGCGGTCACATCGGGCGAGTGCCGCATGTTCGGGGTACGGGGGGCCTTAGGCGGGTCCCAGGAGGTCCTTAGACGGGTCGGGCCCCACCTCAGGACCCGGCGGTCGGGAGGCTCAGGAACAGGTCGAAGTAGGTACCGACCGACAGGAGCAGCCCCAGGCCGCCCAGGACGGCGCCGGCCGCGGCGACCGCGCGGACCCAGCCGGGGCGGCGGGGAAGGGTGAGCACGACGAGGGCGACGATCAGGGCGAGCAGGGCGAAGAGGCCGTTCACCAGTGCGGTGCTGTGCCAGGCGTCGCCGTAGATCTCGGAGATCTGCTGGGCCGTGGAGCCGCCCTGGGAGGTGCTGATCTGCCCGACGAGCGTCTCGCGCTCGGAGACGACCTTGCCGGTCCAGGTGCCGGTGAGCGCGACGGCACCGAGGGCGGCCGAGACCACGGCGGCGGCGCCGGCGCCGATCCCGGTGTCCTCGGCGGCCGTCTCCGTCACCGCCGCGGCCTCGTCGAGCTCGTCGTCGTCGAGCTCGTCGTCGTCGAGCTCGTCGTCCGGTTCGCTGTCGGGCTCGCTGTCGTCCGGGGCGTCGCTCCGGGCGTCGCTCACGTCGCCGGAAGGGTCACCGCCCGGGTCGCCGTCCGTCCCGTCGCGCGGGTCCACGACGGCGTCGGCGGCGGCCTCCGCGGTCTCCGGCTCCGGCCGCGACGTCTTCTCTTCGGTCTTCTCGGTCGTCTTGATGTCCATGCGGCGCACGCTAGGGGGCCCACATGAGAGCGGCCTTAAGAGGCGGCCGCCGCCTTCGCCGCGCGCCATTCGGGGGCGAGGACGGCCCAGACCTCGGTGTCCGAGCGGGTGCCGCGGTACAGGTAGTTCTCCCGCAGCACGCCCTCCCTCGACATGCCCAGGCGACGGGCCACGGCGATGCTCGGCCCGTTCTCCGAGGAGGCGAGCCACTCGACGCGGTGGATCCCGCGCTCCTCGATCGCCCAGTCGATGATGACCCGGCAGGCCCGGGTGATCAGGCCCTTTCCGGCGGCGGAGGGCTCCAGCCAGCAGCCCGCCTCGGCGGTGCCGTTCGCGGCGTCGAAGGTCCGGAAGAGCACACCGCCGACGAGGGTGCCCCCGGTCCAGATGCCGTACAGGCGTCCGGCGTCGTTCGCGGCCTTCTCGGCGTACGAGGTGAGGTAGGCGCGGGCGGAGTCGAGGTCGGCGACGAAGTCGGGGAGGGCGATGTGCTGCCCGACGAACTCCCGGCCCCGGTCCATGTGGGCGAGGAGCTCCTCCGCCTGCCAGGGTTCCAGGGGCCGCAGCTCGGCACCGTCGTCACCCAGCGATATCGCGAACATCGTCGTTCCTCTCCTCGGCGGCGGGAGCCGTCACGCGCTGCAGGGGGATCTTCGCACGCGTGTCGGCGGCCTCGCGGCACTCGGGCGGTTCGATGCTGATCCTCGGCAGGATCCGGTCGAGCCGCTTCGGCAGCCACCAGTTCGCCCCGCCGAGCAGGTGCATGAGGGCGGGGACGAGGAGCGTGCGCAGCACGAACGCGTCGAGGGCGACGGCCGCCGCGAGCGCGATGCCGAACATCGCGATGACCCGGTCGCCGGAGAGGACGAAGGCCAGGAAGACCGAGATCATGATGACGGCGGCGGAGTTGATCACACGGCTGGTCTCGGCGAGGCCGACCCGCACCGCCCGCCGGTTGTCGCCGGTCTCCAGCCACTCCTCGTACATCCGGCTGACCAGGAAGACCTGGTAGTCCATGGACAGGCCGAAGAGCACCGAGACCATGATCACGGGGAGGAACGGCTCGATGGGTCCCGCGCTGCCCAGGCCGAGGAGCTCGCTCCCCCAGCCCCACTGGAAGATCGCCACGACGATGCCGAAGGCGGCGGCGACGGCGGCGACGTTCATGGCGGCGGCCTTGAGCGGGATGCCGATGGAGCGGAAGGCGAGCAGGAGCAGCAGGCAGCCCAGGGCGATGACGACGCCGACGAAGAGCGGCAGCTTGCCGACGATGATCTCGGCGAAGTCGTCGTAGGAGGCGGTCACGCCGCCGACGTGCACCTGGAGCGAGGTGCCGGCCTCGGCCTCCGGGAGGACGTCCTGGCGGAGCCGGTCGACGAGCTCGCTGGTGGCCTTGGACTGGGGCGAGGAGTCGGGGACGACGGTGAGGACGGCGGTGTCGCCCGCGCTGTTGTACGTGACCGGGGAGACGGACGCGACGCCCTTGGCGGCGGTGAGCGCGGCCGGCAGCTGGTCGAGGGCGACCCGGTCGTCGGCGCCGTCCAGGCCGGCGACGAGGGTGAGTGGGCCGTTGACGCCCGGGCCGAAGCCCTCGGCGAGCAGGTCGTAGGCCTGGCGCGTGGTCGCGGTGGCCGGATTGTTGCCCTGGTCGGAGGTGCCGAGGTGGAGCGAGAGGGTCGGCAGCGCCAGGACGGCCATGACGAGGACGGCGACGCCGCCGAGGAGCTTGGGGTGCCGCTCGACGAAGGCGGACCAGCGGGCGGCGAAGCCGGTGGGCAGCTCGGGCTGCGGCCCGCGCTCGGCGAGCGTCCGGCGTTCGCGCCGGGACAGCGCCCGCATGCCGATGAACGAGAGCAGCGCCGGCAGCAGGGTGACGGAGGCGGCGACCGTGAGGATCACGGTGAGCGAGGCCGCGATGGCGACGCCGTTGAGGAAGCCGAGCCGCAGGATCAGCATGCCGAGCAGGGCGATGCAGACGGTGGCGCCGGCGAAGACGACGGCGCGGCCGGTGGTGGCGACGGCGTTCTCGGCGGCCTCCGTGACGGAGAGGCCGCGTTTGAGGCCCTTGCGGTGCCGGGTCACGATGAACAGGGCGTAGTCGATGCCCACGCCGAGGCCGACGAGCATGCCGAGCATGGGGGCGAAGTCGGCGACGGTCATCAGATGCCCGAGGAGCACGATCCCGGAGTACGCGATGCCGACGCTGACGAGCGCGGTCGCGATGGGGAGCACGGAGGCGGCGAGCGAGCCGAAGGCGAGGAAGAGGACGACGGCCGCGACGGCGACGCCGACGACCTCCGCGACGTGCCCGCCGGGGGCCTCGGTCAGGGCGACGGCGGTACCGCCGAGCTCGACCCGCAGGGCGTCGGTCTGGGCTTCCTTCGCGGTGGAGACGAGGGCCTCGGCCTGGGAGACGGGGATGTCGTCGGCCTGCTCGCGGAAGGTGACCGTGGCGTAGGCGGTGCGTCCGTCCTCGCTGATCTGTCCGGGGCCCGCGGCCTCCCCGTAGGGGGAGGCGACGGAGGCGACGCCGGGGAGTTCGGCGACCCGGTCGAGCACGCCGGTCATGCGCCGCTCGACGGCGTCGGCGCGGACGCTGCCGCGGTCGGTGTGCCAGACGATGGTGTCGCTGTCGCCGCCGAGGCCGTGGAAGCCGCGTTCGAGCAGGGCGGTGGCACGGCCGGACTCGGTCCCCGGGACCTCGTAGTCGTTCGAGTACGCGTTGCCGGCCACGACGGCCGCGGTGCCGACCCCGACGAGGGCGAGGACCCACAGGAGGACGGCGACGAGACGGTGCCGGATGCACCATCGTGCGATGGCTGCCAAAGGACGGGCTCCCTGGGTGGTTCGTGGATCTTCAGCGGGAAAAGCCCGTAAAGAACACATGACCTGTATGGGGGCAACTGTCGCAGCCCCGGGAGATCTTTTGCCCCTTTCGTGTCGATCCTCACAGCCGTGCGCGGACGAACGGGCCTTTGGACCCGTGCGTCCGCGCACGGCGGGAGGACCGAAGGTCAGCCGGAGACCGACGGACGTCCGTTCTCGATGTGGCCCATGAGCCGGCGGCGGAAGCCGTCGGGCGCGGTCACCTCGACGTCGTACCAGCCGTGCGCGTCGGCGGCCGAATGGACGACGGTACGGGTCTTCCCGGGCTTCACGGTGACGGTGCGGGTCCAGTCGGCGAGGTCGTCCTCCTCCACGTACCCGAGCGGCCGGACCGTGAAGGAGAGCGGGGCGTCGCCGGTGTTCCGTACGGTGAGATGCAGGTCGCGGTCGTGGTGGTCGATCCGCGAGGCCAGCTCGGCGCCGCCCGCCGCGGGGCCCTCGAACTCGCGCCGGAAGCCGTTGGGGCCGGTGATCGTGAAGCGGTAACGATCACCCGGAACGGGGACCGTCCACTCCCCCGTGCCCCTGACGTCCCGGTGCTGCGGGACGGCGAACTCGCCCGCGTACGGGTAGAGGGCGAAGTGCGCGCTCGCCTTCCCCGTGTTGCCGAGCGTGACCGTCACGGCACCGGCACCGGTCGTCGCGGAGGCGTCCGGCTGGTACGGCAGCGGGCGGGCGGGGCGGACGCCGGGCTCCTGGACGGGCATCCGCTGGACGGCCGGGGGCTGCGGCCGCCAGCGGCCGGTGAAGGGCGGGATCGGGGCCGGCTGCTCGACGGGAGGCTGCCGACGGGGCCGGTGGAAGTCGAAGGCGGAGGTGAGGTCGCCGGTGACGGTCCGGCGCCAGGGGGTGATGTTGGGTTCCCGGATGCCGGTCAGCTTCTCCAGGAAGCGGATCACCGAGGTGTGGTCGAAGGTCTCGGAGCAGACGTGGCCGCCGACCGACCAGGGGGAGACGACGAGCAGCGGGACGCGGATGCCCAGGCCGGTGGGCCGGCCCTGCCAGCGCTCGTCCGGGTCGTCGGCGGGCGGGACGGGCGGCGGGACGTGGTCGAAGAAGCCGTCGTTCTCGTCGTAGTTGATCAGGACGACGGTGTGGCGCCAGACGTCCGGGTGGGAACCGAGGGCGTCGAGGACCTTGTAGACGAGGGTCGCGGAGGCGATCGGCGAGGAGGAGCCGGGGTGCTCGGAGTCGATCGCGGAGGGCACGAGGTAGGAGACCTCGGGGAGGGTGCCGGCGGCGACGTCGGCGCGGAAGGCGTCGGCGAGGGTGCCGGACTCGACGCGGCGGAGCCCCCGCTCGAAGAGGGAGCGCTCGGCGGCGGTGAGCGTCGCGACGCCCTCCTCCAGGAGGCCGAGCAGCCTCGCCCGCTCGGCGGGGTCCCCGGTGTCGCGGACGGCGGCGTAGAAGGACTCCATGAAGGTGTGCCCGCCGGTGCCGGCGAGCGCCTTGCGGGCGATCTTCTTGAAGGTGGTGAAGAACTCGATGTTGTTGTCGGTGAAGTTCTCCCACTCGGTGTACGTCTTCCAGCTCCGCCCGGCGGCTTCGAGCCGCTCGGCGTAGGTGGGCCAGCCGTAGCCGGGGTGCGTGCCCTCGGCGTAGGCGGCGTTGGTGACGGCCCGGCTGCCGTCGGCCTCGAAGCCGGTCCAGCCGGACCAGAGGTGGTTGCGGTTGGGGCTCGTCGAGGTGTGGACGGACGAGTGGTAGGCGTCGCAGATGGTGAAGGTGTCGGCGAGCTCGTAGTGGAGCGGGATGTCCTGGCGGTCGTAGTACGCCATGGTGGCGGCGGTCTTGGCCGAGACCCATCCGTCCATCCAGCCGCCGTGCCAGGCCTTGGCGCCGCCGCTCCAGGAGTGGTCGAGATCGCCGATGTACTGGAGGTCCTTCTGCTGCGTCTCGGCGGCGCCGCGGATCGGGAAGGGCAGCACGGTCCGGCCGAGCGGGGCCGGCTGCTCGAAGACCGGCTTGCCGGAGGGCAGTTCGACGGCGTTGCGGTCGCCGAATCCGCGGACGCCGCGGAGGGTGCCGAAGTAGTGGTCGAAGGAACGGTTCTCCTGCATCAGGATCACCACGTGCCGCACGGCCCCCATCCCGCCGGCCGGAGGCTCCGCGGCCATCGCCGCCTGCAACGACGGCGGCAGCAGCGAACCTGCCGCGGCGACACCGAGGGCGCCCCCGCCCAGGGCGAGGAGCCTTCTGCGGGACAGCTCGGGGGACTTCTCGGGGGACAAGACCGACCTCCAGTCGACGGCCGACGGCTCGCCTTCGAGCCATCGGGTGGTACGCCGGGGACGGTAGTGAGACGCGGTGACGGCGAGAAGACCCCGCGGAGAAATGGCGATGAACGGCCACACACCGGCAATCCTGTTTACCGGACTCCCATTCGGGAATGCGGGGGCGCATCAATTCCCGAAGAATGCGCCCGTATTGCGCGGCCCGCGCTCCATTGCCCGAAAGGAGAATTCCCCCTACTCTCGACTCAGCCTGCTCGACGCATAGTTGGGGGTGGTGATGAGGCTTCGACCGATTTCTCTCCACTGCACGACGACAGAGGACGACCGCGGCGAGGACGAACAGCGCCTGCTGGTCAACGGGGTTCAGGTGTGGGGCGCGGAATCGCCGGGACCGAACAACGGGGACACAGCCGACCTGTCCGCCGTCCCGCTGATCGACTTCGGCACCCGTGCCCGAGTCGAACTCTTCGACGACGATTCCCCGGACGACGACCTCCTCGGCCGCTTTTACGCGGGCCGGTCCCATGTGGGCCAGGGAGAACTGGAGTACAAGTTCACCGAGGACGACGCGGACTGCACGCTGATCTACGAGGTACTCGCCTAGCGCCCGGACGAGGTGCTCGCCCGGCGCCCCGGGCGAGCGAGGTGCCCGCCCGGCCTCCCCGGCGATCACCCTGCCTCCCGGGCGACGGCAGAGGGCGGTACCGCCGTCTCGCGACAGCCGTACCGCCCTCGTACGAGGTTCCCGGAAGGGGATCAGCCCTCGGTGACGCCCAGCTTCTCCAGGATCAGGTCCTTGACCTTCGCCGCGTCCGCCTGGCCACGGGTGGCCTTCATGACCGCGCCGACCAGGGCGCCGACCGCGGCGACCTTGCCGCCGCGGATCTTGTCGGCGATGGCCGCGTTGCCCGCGATGGCCTCGTCGACGGCCGTGCCCAGCGCGCCGTCGTCGGAGACGACCTTCAGGCCGCGCTTCTCGACGACCTCGTCCGGGGTGCCCTCGCCGGCGAGAACGCCCTCGATGACCTGACGGGCCAGCTTGTCGTTCAGATCGCCGGAGGCGACCAGGGCGGAGACCCGGGCCACGTCCGACGGGGTGATCGCCAGTTCCTCCAGCGAGACGCCCTGCTCGTTGGCGTTGCGGGCGAGCTCGCCCATCCACCACTTGCGGGCCGAGGCCGCGTCCGCGCCCGCCTCGACCGTGGCGACGATCGGGTCGACCGCGCCCGCGTTGAGGATGGACTGCATCTCCAGCTCGGACACGCCCCACTCCTCGCGGAGCCGGTTGCGGCGCACGCGCGGCAGCTCGGGCAGCCCGGCACGCAGCTCCTCGACCCACTCACGGGCCGGGGCGACGGGGACGAGGTCGGGCTCCGGGAAGTACCGGTAGTCCTCGGCGTTGTCCTTGATGCGGCCGGCGGTGGTGGAGCCGTCGTCCTCGTGGAAGTGACGGGTCTCCTGCACGATCGTGCCACCGGAGGTGAGCACGGCCGCGTGGCGCTGGATCTCGAAGCGCGCCGCGCGCTCGACCGAACGGAGCGAGTTGACGTTCTTCGTCTCCGAGCGGGTGCCGAACGTCTTGGTGCCGTTCGGACGCAGCGACAGGTTCACGTCGCAGCGCATCTGGCCCTTGTCCATGCGCGCCTCGGAGACGCCCAGGGCACGGATCAGCTCGCGCAGCTCGGCGACGTACGCCTTGGCGACCTCGGGGGCCCGCTCGCCCGCGCCCTCGATGGGCTTGGTGACGATCTCGATGAGCGGGATGCCGGCGCGGTTGTAGTCGAGCAGCGAGTGCGAGGCGCCGTGGATGCGGCCGGTCGCGCCACCGATGTGGGTGGACTTGCCGGTGTCCTCCTCCATGTGGGCGCGCTCGATCTCCACGCGGAAGATCTCGCCGTCCTCCAGCTGGACGTCCAGGTAGCCGTTGAAGGCGATCGGCTCGTCGTACTGGGAGGTCTGGAAGTTCTTCGGCATGTCCGGATAGAAGTAGTTCTTCCGGGCGAAGCGGCACCACTCGGCGATCTCGCAGTTCAGCGCGAGGCCGATCTTGATCGCGGACTCGACGCCGATCGCGTTGACGACCGGCAGCGAGCCGGGCAGGCCGAGGCAGGTCGGGCACGTCTGCGAGTTCGCGTCCGCGCCCAGCTCGGTCGAGCAGCCGCAGAACATCTTCGTCTTGGTGCCGAGCTCGACATGGACCTCGAGGCCCATGACGGGGTCGAACGCCGCGAGGGCCGCGTCGTACGACAGCAGTTCAGTGACAGTCACGGTGAGACTTTCCCTCTCAGCCCAGCAGGACGTCGTCGTCGCCCAGGCGCTTGAGCTCCCGGTAGAGGATCGCCAGGCCGGTAACGATGGCGGCGGCGGACACGGCGGCGTCGATCAGCCGCAGGGTGTCGTTGTCGTTGCGGGCCAGCTTGGCCTGCTTGGCGACGCTGACGGCGCCGAACGCGGTGGTGGCCAGCGAGACGTAGACGCCGGTCTTCGACTTCTTGAAGTTCTTGGCCTTCTTTGCCATGGCACTCACAGCGACGGAGCCTCCTCGAGCAGCGGGTGCCCCCACTTTTCCACGAAGGCGGCCTCGACGGCGGCGCCGACCTTGTACAGCCGGTCGTCCTTCATGGCGGGAGCGATGATCTGCAGGCCGACCGGCAGACCGTCCTCGGGCGCCAGGCCGCAGGGCAGCGACATGGCGGCGTTGCCGGCCAGGTTGGTCGGGATGGTGCACAGGTCCGCGAGGTACATCGCCATCGGGTCGTCGGCGCGCTCGCCGATCGGGAAGGCGGTGGTGGGCGTCGTCGGGGAGACGATCACGTCCACCTCCTCGAAGGCCTTCTCGAACTCTCGGGTGATGAGGGTCCGGACCTTCTGGGCCGAGCCGTAGTACGCGTCGTAGTAGCCGGAGCTCAGCGCGTACGTGCCGAGGATGACGCGGCGCTTGACCTCGTCGCCGAAGCCGGCCTCACGGGTGAGGGCGGTGACGTCCTCGGCGGACCGCGTGCCGTCGTCGCCGACCCGCAGGCCGTAGCGCATGGCGTCGAAGCGGGCCAGGTTCGAGGAGCACTCGGACGGCGCGATCAGGTAGTACGCCGAGAGGGCGAGGTCGAAGGTCGGGCAGTCCAGCTCGACGATCTCGGCGCCCAGCTCCTTGAGCAGCTCGACGGACTCGTCGAAGCGCTGCACGACGCCGGCCTGGTAGCCCTCGCCGCGGAACTGCTTGACGACGCCGACGCGCATGCCGGCGACCGAGCCGTTGCGCGCGGCCTCGACGACCTGCGGCACCGGGGCGTCGATGGAGGTCGAGTCGAGCGGGTCGTGCCCGGCGATCGCCTCGTGCAGGAGGGCCGCGTCCAGGACCGTACGGGCGCAGGGGCCGCCCTGGTCGAGGGAGGACGAGAAGGCCACCATGCCGTAGCGGGACACGCCGCCGTAGGTCGGCTTGACGCCGACGGTGCCGGTGACGGCGGCGGGCTGGCGGATCGAGCCGCCGGTGTCCGTGCCGATGGCGAGCGGGGCCTCGTACGCGGCGAGGGCGGCCGAGGAGCCACCGCCGGAGCCGCCGGGGATCCGGGTCAGGTCCCAGGGGTTGCCGGTCGGACCGTACGCGCTGTTCTCCGTCGAGGAGCCCATGGCGAACTCGTCCATGTTGGTCTTGCCGAGGATGACGACGTCGGCGGCCTTGAGGTTCTTGACCAGGGTCGCGTCGTACGGCGGGATCCAGCCCTCGAGGATCTTCGAGCCGACGGTCGTCGGCATGCCGACGGTGGTGAAGATGTCCTTGAGCGCGAGCGGCACACCGGCGAGCGGGCCGAGCTTCTCGCCCCGGGCACGCTTCTCGTCGACGGAGCGCGCCTGCGCGAGGGCACCCTCGCGGTCGACGTGCAGGAAGGCGTGGACCTTCTCGTCGACGGCCTCGATGCGGGCGAGGTGGGCCTCGGTGACCTCGACGGCGGTGAGCTCGCCGGAGGCGATCTTCCCGGCGATCTCGGCGGCCGTGAGCTTGATGATGTTGTTGTCCGTCATGACTTGTTAGTCCTCCCCCAGGATCTGCGGCACCTTGAAACGCTGCTGCTCCTGGGCCGGGGCGCCGGAGAGCGCCTGCTCGGGGGTGAGCGACGGACGGACCTCGTCCGCGCGCATGACATTGGTCAGCGGCAGCGGGTGGGAGGTCGGCGGTACGTCTTGGTCGGCGACCTCGGAGACGCGGGCGACCGCGCCGATGATGTCGTCGAGCTGACCGGCGAAGTGATCGAGTTCTTCGCCCTTCAGCTCCAGACGCGCCAGCCGTGCGAGGTGGGCGACCTCCTCGCGCGTGATGCCAGGCATGCGGATCCTCACGGGGTGAGTTTGATGGTGTTGGCCCAATCCTATGGGGCCAGCGCCGCTGCCCGTGAAACGGTTTGCCCCCGGAGGGGGACGGTCACTGCACGACGTGGCCCGAGGGGTGGTCCAGATCGACGGGCTCGACCATGTCGGCGGGGCGGCGCCAGCCGTGCTCGCCGCGGGCCAGGAGCCAGGCGGTGGCCTCGGCGGGCGGCATGGCGGCGGCGACGAGCCAGCCCTGGACGGCGTCGCAGCCCAGGTCGCGGAGGCGTTCCCAGGTCTCGTCGTCCTCCACGCCCTCGGCGACGACGAGGAGGCCGAGGGAGTGGGCGAGGTCGACGGTGCAGCGGACGATCTCGGCGTCCTCGGTGTCGACGGCGAGCCGGGCGACGAAGGAGCGGTCGATCTTCAGCTCGCTGACGGGCAGCCGGCGCAGGTGGACGAGGGAGGAGTAGCCGGTGCCGAAGTCGTCGAGGGACATCTTGACGCCGTGGCCGGTGAGGCCGTTGAGCGTGTCGGCGGCCCGCTGGGGGTCCTCCAGGAGGACGTGCTCCGTTATCTCCAGCTGGAGGGCGCCGGCCGGGACGCCGTGGCGGGCGAGCCGGGCGGCGACGGCGCCGGCGAAGCCGGGGGTGTGGACGTCGCGCGGCGAGACGTTGACGGCGACCGGGACGTTGAGGCCCTGGGCGCGCCAGCGGGCGACCTGGGCGAGCGCGGTCTCCAGGACGTACTCGGTGAGGTGCGGCATCAGGCCGGAGGACTCGGCGATGGCGATGAACTCGTCCGGGGGGACCTTGCCGCGCTCGGGGTGGACCCAGCGCACGAGCGCCTCGAGGCCGGCGACCTGGCCGTCGAAGCGGACCTTGGGCTGGTAGTGGAGTTCGACCTCGCCGGCGTCGAGGGCGCGGCGGAGGTCGCCGAGGAGGCCGAGCCGGTCGGGGGTGTTGGAGTCGCGCTTGGACTCGTAGACCTCGACGCCGGTGCGGTCCCGCTTGGCCTGGTACATGGCGACGTCGGCGCGGCGCAGCAGGCCTTCGGCGTCGAGGGCGTGGTCGGGGAAGACGGCGACGCCGGCGCTGGCCTCCAGGACGAGGGTGAGGCCGTCGAGGTCGAGCGGGGAGGAGAGTTCGGCGACGAGGTGGCGGGCGACCCGCTGCGCGCTGGTGGTGGAGTCGGCGGTGGGCAGCAGGACGGCGAACTCGTCGCCGCCGAGTCTGGCGGCCTCGGCGCCGCGGGGCAGTGCGAGGCGGAGCCGTTCGGCGATCTGGAGGAGCAGCCGGTCGCCCGCGAGGTGGCCGAGGGTGTCGTTGACCGATCGGAAGCGGTCGAGGTCGATCAGGACGAGGGCTGCGCGGGCCCCTTCGCCTTCGGCTTCCTCCAGGGCGGTCCAGGCCCGTTCCAGGAGCCATTGGCGGTTGGGGAGTCCGGTGAGCGGGTCGCGGAGCTGTTCCTCGGCGCGGGCGCGGGCGATCCAGAGGGTGGAGTCGAGGGCGATGAGGGGGACGGCGAAGAGCGGCAGCAGCACGGGCCGGGTGGCGGCGACGACGCAGATGAGCGGGGCGATGCCGAGGAGGGCGACGGCGACGAGGCCCTGCCGGAGGAGGGCGCTGCGGGCGACGGTGGGCAGGCCGCGGCCCTGGGGCGCGAGGGTGTACCACAGGAGGAGCCGGGTCGCCACGAGGTAGGCGCCGGCGGCGAGGACGACTTCCGGGAGGTCCCGGATCGTCCAGTCGAGGGGCTGCCAGGGCACTTCGACGGTCGGTACGTCTCCGAACAGGCCGAGTACGAGGGCCGCGGTGCCCACGCCGAGGATGTCGGCGGCGCCGTGCAGTACGCCCTGGCGCCAGCGATGCCGGCGGGCGGCGCTGACCAGGGCGACGACGGTGAGCGACACGAGGCCGGCGGGGACCCAGCCGTACAGGAGGAGGACGGCGAGGGTGAGGGCGGCGCCGGAACCGGTGCCGCCCCACCAGCGGTCGCGGCCGAGGGCGACCAGGTGGCCGACGATCAGGCCGGCGAGGACGGCGAGGGACCAGCCGGGGATCCCGCCTGGGAAGAGTCCGTGACCGGTGCTCAGGGCCTGCTGGAGCCCGGCGACGAGCACGACGGCTGCGATGACCACCACGGCTGCGGGCAGCCGGGAGGTGAAGCCCGGGGTGACCGCACGGCGTTGTGGCCGTGGGACCGGGGCGGCGCTCTCGGTCGGTTCCATTCCCGTCCCTCTCACAGGCGGCGGTGCCGTCGGGTGTGTGCGGGGTCGCGGTGACGCGGCCGTCCGTCGTCCGGCCGGCGCGCGGCGGGGCAGAGCCCTGGGGCGGCCGTGCGGGACAAGACGCACGGTCACCACCCTAGGCCGCCGAGGGCTCCGACGGGCAGCGCTCTCCTTCTCTTGCCCGAATGCGACCCAGCCACCCGTAACGATCTGGTATGCGCCGAACGGGTGGCCTTCCGGGGGACGGTGGGCGGCTACTCGGCGACCGGGACCGCGGCCTCCCGAGCCGCCTCGGACCCCTGTTCGAGCAGGACGGAGAAGCCCTCCTCGTCCAGAACCGGAACCTTCAGCTGCATCGCCTTGTCGTACTTCGAACCGGGGTTTTCACCGACCACCACGAAGTCGGTCTTCTTCGAAACGGAACCGGTCACCTTCGCTCCGAGCCTCTGGAGGGACTCTTTTGCGCCATCCCTGGTGAACTTCTCCAGGGTGCCGGTCACCACGACCGTGAGGCCTTCCAGCGGACGCGGTCCCTCGTCCTCCCCGGCGCCCTCGTCCTCCAGGATGACCCCCGCGGCGCGCCACTTGCGCACGATCTCGCGGTGCCACTCCTCGGAGAACCACTGCTTCACCGCGGCCGCGATGATCCCGCCGACCCCGTCGACGGCCGCCAGTTCCTCCTCGCTCGCCTGCTCGATCCGCTCCAGGGAGCGGAACTCACGGGCCAGCGCCTCGGCCGCGACGGGCCCCACGTGCCGGATGGACAGGCCGTTGATGAACCGGGCCAGCGGCCGGGCCTTGGCGTCCTCGATGTTCTTCAGCATGGCGAGGGCGTTCTTCTTCGGCTCGCCCTTCTGGTTGGCGAAGACCGTGACGATCTTCTCCTCGCCGGTCTTCGGGTCCCGCTTCGGCAGTCCGCTGTCCGGGTCGAGGACGTACGCCTTGATCGGAAGCAGCTGCTCGATGGTCAGGTCGAACAGGTCGCCCTCGTCCGCGAGCGGCGGCTCGGAGGGCTCCAGGGGGCGGGTCAGCGCGGCCGCGGCCACCGCACCGAAGTTCTCGATGTCCAGGCACTGGCGCCCGGCCAGGAAGAACAGCCGCTCGCGCAGCTGGGCCGGGCAGGTCCGGGCGTTCGGGCAGCGGAGGTCGATGTCCCCTTCCTTCATGGGCTTCAGCGGCGTGTCGCACTCCGGGCACGTCGCCGGCATCACGAACTCGCGCTCGGTGCCGTCCCGCAGGTCGGCGACCGGACCGAGGATCTCCGGGATCACGTCGCCGGCCTTGCGCAGCACGACCGTGTCGCCGATCAGCACGCCCTTGGCCTTCACCACCTCCTGGTTGTGGAGGGTGGCGAACTCGACCTCGGAGCCGGCCACCGTCACCGGCTCCACCTGCGCGTACGGCGTGACGCGCCCGGTGCGGCCGACGCCGACCTTGATGTCGACCAGCTTGGTGTTGACCTCTTCCGGCGCGTACTTCCAGGCGATCGCCCAGCGCGGGGCACGCGCGGTGGAGCCGAGCCGGCCCTGGAGCGGGATCTCGTCGAGCTTGACGACGACTCCGTCGATCTCGTGCTCCACGGAGTGACGGTTCTCCCCGAAGTACGCGATGAACTCGCGCACGTCGGCGAGCGAGCCGACCACCTTGTTGTGCCGGGCGGTGGGCAGGCCCCACTCGTGGAGCAGCTCGTACGTCTCCGAGAGCCGGGAGATGTCGAAGCCCTCGCGGGCGCCGATGCCGTGGACCACCATGTGGAGCGGACGGGAGGCGGTGACCTTGGGGTCCTTCTGGCGGAGCGAACCCGCCGCCGCGTTGCGCGGATTGGCGAAGGGCTTGTCACCGGCCTCCACCAGACGGGCGTTGAGCCCTTCGAAGCCCTCCATCGGGAAGTAGACCTCGCCGCGGATCTCCACCAGCTCCGGGATCCGGTCGCCGCGCAGCCGGTCCGGGATGTCGGCGATCGTCCGCACGTTGGGCGTGATGTCCTCGCCGGTGCGGCCGTCGCCGCGGGTGGCGGCCCGGGTCAGCCGCCCCCGCTCGTACGTGAGGTTGACCGCGAGGCCGTCGACCTTGAGCTCGCACAGGTAGTGGAAGTCGGGGGTGCCGACGTCCCGCGCGACCCGCTCGGCCCAAGTGGCCAGCTCCTCGTCGTCGAAGGCGTTGTCCAGGGAGAGCATGCGCTCCCGGTGCTCCACGGAGGTGAACTCCGTCTCGTACTGCCCGGCCACCTTCTGGGTCGGCGAGTCGGGCGTCCGCAGCTCCGGGTACTCCTCCTCCAGCGCTTCGAGCACGCGCAGGAGCTTGTCGAACTCGCCGTCGCTGATGACCGGCTGGTCCTTCACGTAGTACCGGAAGCGGTGCTCCTCGACCTGCTCGGCGAGGTCGGCGTGCTTCTCCCGTGCCTCGGCGGGCAGGGCCCCCTGTTCGACTGCCACCTTCGTCCGTCCTCCCGTACCTCGAAACCCGGTCACTCTGGGTTGTCCGCGAGCGATCTCGCCGCCCGGGCGCAGTGGGCGAGCGCCGCACGGGCGTACGCGGGCGAAGCGCCCGCGAGCCCGCACGTGGGGGTGACGACCACGGACTCGGCGAGAGTCCCCGGATTCAGCCCCAGCCTGCGCCACAGCGTCCTGACACCCATGACGCTACCGCCCGGGTCTGACAATGCCGTGTCGGTGGAAGGCACCACACCGGCGAAGAGCTTCGTACCGGCCTCCACGGCCTCGCCGATCGGCTCCTCGTCACGTTCGGTGAGCAGCCCGAAGTCGAACGAGACGCCGGCGACACCGGACCGCCGGAGCAGTGCGAACGGCACGTCGGGGGCGCAGGAGTGGACGACGACCGGCCCGTCGTGGACGGCGGCCACGTCCCGCAGGGCGCTCTCCACGACCTGGCGGTCGACGGCCCGGTAGGTCCGGTAGCCGCTGGCGGTACGGACGTGGCCGCGCAGCACGGCGGTGAGCGAGGGCTCGTCGAGCTGGAGGACGAGCCGGGCCCCCGGGACGCGCTTGCGCAGCTCCGCGAGGTGGTCGTGGAGTCCCTCGGCGAGGGAGCCGACGAGGTCGCGGCAGGCGCCCGCGTCGCCGAGGGCCGCCTCCCCGCCGCGCAGCTCCAGGGCGGCTGCGAGCGTCCACGGCCCGACGGCCTGCACCTTGAGCGGGCCTTCGTACCCCTGGGTGAACTCCTCCAGGGCGTCCAGGTCCTCGCCGAGCCAGGAGCGGGCGCGCTTGGTGTCGCGGCCGGGCCGGTCGCTGATCCGCCAGCCGCTGGGCTCCACGTGCGCGTAGAGGTCGACGAGCATCCCGATGGTCCGGCCGATCATGTCGGCGCCGGGCCCGCGCGCGGGCAGCTCGGGGAGGAACGGGAAGTCCTCGAAGGAACCGGTGGCGGTCTTCGCCGCCTCGCGGGCGTCGCCGCCGGGCAAGGACCCGACGCCGGTGGCCGGGCCCCAGAACCTCGTGTCGTCCATGTCCGTCGCGTCGCCGCCCGTCGTGTCTGTCGTCGCGCCCATGCCTAGCGTCCCGGGCGGACGGTGAGGTCGTTGATCTCGGCGTCCTTCGGCAGGTCGATCGCGGTCAGGATCGCCGTCGCGACGGACTCGGGGTCGATCCACTTCGACGGGTCGTACTCCTTGCCCTCCTGCTGGTGCACCTTCGCCTGCATCGGGCTCGCGGTCCGCCCCGGGTAGACGGACGTGACCCGCACCCCGTTCGCGTGCTCCTCGTGGCGCAGGGCGTCCGCGAGGGCCTTGAGGCCGTGCTTCGAGGCGGCGTACGCGCCCCACTCCCCGTGCGCGTTGAGCCCCGCGCCCGAGTTCACGAAGACGACGTGCCCCTGCGAGACCCGCAGCTGGGGCAGCATGTGCCGGGTCAGCTCCGCCGGGGCGACGAGGTTGACGTTGAGCTGGTGGTGCCAGGTCTTCGGCGTGAGTTCGCCGATCGGGCCGAGGTCGACGACCCCCGCGATGTGCAGCAGGCTGTCCACCCGCTCCGGCATCGTCTGGTGCGAGAACGCCCACGACAGCCGGTCGGGGTCGGCGAGGTCCCCCACCAGCGTCCGCGCGCCGGGGAACCGCCCGGCGAGCTCCTTCGCCCTCCCCGCGTCGCGCGCGTGCAGCACGAGTTCGTCCCCGCGCGCGTGCAGCCGGCGCGCGACGGCCGCGCCGATGCCGGAACCGGCTCCGGTGATCACATGAGTAGCCATGGTCCCCATGCTCGCATCAGCGGGAGGCGATGTTCTCCTCCAGGTGGGCGAGGGCGGCCGGGCCGTCGTCCGCGAAGAAGACGAGGTCGGTGAGGGGCAGCGGGAGGAAGCCCTCGGCCTCCATGCGGTGGAACTGGGTCTTCAGGCCGTCGTAGAAGCCGGCGGTGTTGAGGAGGACGACCGGCTTGGCGTGCTTGCCGTGCTTCTTGAGCTCCAGGATCTCGGTGGCCTCGTCGAGGGTGCCGGTGCCGCCGACCATGACGACGATCGCGTCGGACTTGGCGAGCAGCAGCGCCTTGCGGGCGGCCAGGTCCTCGGCGATGACCATCTCGTCCGCGTCCGGGCGGGCCTTGTGGGCGAGGAAGTCGACGGAGACGCCGACGAGCCGGCCGCCGCTCTCCTGGACGCCGTCCGCGACGACCTTCATCAGGCCGGTGTCGGAGCCGCCCCAGACGAGGGTGTGGCCGGACTTGCCGAGGAGGCGGGCGAAGTCGCGGGCGGGGGCCGTGTAGCGCTCGTCGAGGTCGGCGGCGGAGAGGAAGACGCAGATGTTCATGGCCCCCACCGTAGGCCTTGACCAGGGGCTGGGAATTTCCTCGGGGAAATCGCGCCCGGCGGCGATGAGTTCCGGTGACGTCCGCGGTCTGCCCTGCCATGGACGAGGAGAGCACCACGCTGAACAGGGTTCGGGGGCGGGTCACGTCGCGGGACGGGACGCCGATCGCGTACGAGAGGTACGGCGACGGGCCGCCGCTCGTCCTGGTGAGCGGTGCGCTGGGCACGGCCGCGGGCGAACGGGTGCTGGGCGGGCTGCTCGCCGGGCGCTTCTCGGTCGTGGCGTACGACCGGAGGGGGCGCGGCGCGAGCGGCGACACCGGGCCGTACGCGGTGGAAAGGGAGATCGACGACCTGGCGGCGGTCGTCGGGGCGGCGGGCGCGGGGGCGGCCCTGCACGGGACGGGCACGGGGGGCGCGCTGGCGCTCGCGGCGGCGGCGGCCGGGGTGCCGGCGGGTCCGGTGTCGGTGTACGAGCCGCCGTACTCGGCGGAGGAGAGGGAGCGGTGGCGCCGGGTGGCCGCGCTCCTCGACCGGGGGCGGCGGGCGGCGGCGCTCGACCTTTTCCTGGCGGACGCGGCGGCGGCCGCGGGGCTGCCGCCCGGGGTGACCCGGCTGCGGCCCGGCGTCGCCGGGCCGGCCCGCACCCTCGCGTACGACCTCGCCCTCCTCGGCGACGGGACGCTTCCCGAGCGGAGCCTCGCCCGCGTCCACGCGCGCGTGCTGGTGGTCGACGGCGGCGCCAGCCCGGCCGGGACCCGTCAGGCGGCGCGCGCCCTGACGGCGGCCCTCCCCCGTGCCCGGCACCGCACCCTGACGGGCCAGACGCACGAGGTGGCCCCGCACGTCCTGGCCCCCGTCGTCGAGGAGTTCCTCGCCGAGGACCGGGAGACGGCCGGGGCGGTCTAGTGCCTGTCCGGCGGATCAGGGCCGGCTGGTCCGCGGCGCCGCGGACCCGGCCCTGATCCGCCGGACAGGCCCTGGCGGTGTCCTGTCGGTCAGGCCGGATCGGGCGGCGGGCCCGGACGGTCCCGGGCGCGGTCGTGGTGCGCGGGCCCGGTCCTCGGGCCTCGCGGGGTCAGGCCGGGGCCGGGGTGTGGCGGGCCGTCGTGGCGATGGTGGCGGAGCCGACGACGCGGGTGCCGTCGTAGAGGACGATGGCCTGGCCGGGGGCGACGCCGCGGACCGGCTCGGCGAAGGTGACGGCGAGCTCGCCGTCGGTGAGGGTGGCGGTCACCTCGGTCTCGCCGCCGTGGGCGCGGAGCTGGGCCGTGTAGCGGCCCGGGCCGTCCGGGGCGGTGCCGCACCAGCGGGGCTTGATCGCGGTGAGGGCGGTGACGTCGAGCGCCTCGGCCGGGCCGACGGTGACGGTGTTGTTCACGGGCGAGATGTCGAGGACGTAGCGGGGCTTGCCGTCCGCGGCCGGGTGGCCGATCCGCAGGCCCTTGCGCTGGCCGATGGTGAAGCCGTACGCGCCCTCGTGCGTGCCGATCTTCGTGCCGGCCTCGTCGACGATGTCGCCCTCCGCCTTGCCGAGGCGGGAGGCGAGGAAGCCCTGCGTGTCGCCGTCGGCGATGAAGCAGATGTCGTGGCTGTCGGGCTTCTTCGCGACCGCGAGCCCGCGTCGCTCGGCCTCCGCCCGGATCTCGTCCTTGGTGGTGAGGGTGTCGCCCAGCGGGAACATCGCGTGGGCCAGCTGCTTCTCGTCCAGCACCCCGAGGACGTACGACTGGTCCTTGGCCATGTCGGAGGCGCGGTGCAGCTCGCGGGTGCCGTCCTCGTTCAGGACGACGGTGGCGTAGTGGCCGGTGCAGACCGCGTCGAAGCCGAGCGCGAGCGCCTTGTCGAGGAGCGCCGCGAACTTGATCTTCTCGTTGCAGCGCAGGCAGGGGTTGGGCGTGCGGCCGGCCTCGTACTCCGCGACGAAGTCGTCGACGACGTCCTCGCGGAACCGCTCGGCCAGGTCCCACACGTAGAAGGGGATGCCGATGACGTCGGCCGCCCGGCGCGCGTCGCGCGAGTCCTCGATCGTGCAGCAGCCGCGGGCTCCGGTACGGAAGGACTGCGGGTTCGCGGAGAGGGCGAGGTGCACGCCGGTGACGTCGTGGCCCGCCTCGGCGGCACGGGCGGCGGCGACGGCGGAGTCCACTCCGCCCGACATGGCGGCGAGGACACGAAGGGGGCGCGGGGGCGGAGTCTGAGTCATAGCCCTACCAGGGTACGGGCAGCCGGGAACCAGGAGCGCGGGAGTAAGCGTTCTCGGTGGCATGGGGAGCAAGGACAGAGGGTCGGACGGGTCCGGCGGGCGGGTGGGGCGGCGGGCGGTGCTGCTCGGCGGCGGTGCGGCGGTGGTCGGGGTCGCCGCGCTTGCCCGGGACGACCTCGCGCGTTTCTGGTGGCGGCTGCCCGGGATGGAGAAGAAGCGGGTCGACGGCGAGCTCGACCACAAGGGCGCCGAGTGGGCTGCGGCGGCGCGGGCGAACTGGCGCCGGGCCGACCGGCCGGACGACTACCGGATCGACCGGGTCGTGATCCACGTCGTCCAGGGCAGTTACGCGACCGCCCTGAAGGTCTTCAAGAACCCGGGGCACGGGGCCGCCGCCCACTACGTCGTCCGCAAGGACGGGCACGTGGCCCAGATGATCCGGGAGCTCGACGTCGCCTTCCACGCCGGCAACCGCGACATGAACGAGCGCAGCATCGGCATCGAGCACGAGGGCTTCGTCGACCGTCCGCAGGGCTTCACGGCGGCGATGTACGCGTCGTCCGCGCGGCTGACGGCCGGGATATGCGCCCGGTACGGGATACCCGTGGACCGGGAGCACATCATCGGGCACGTGGAGGTCGAGGGCACGGACCACACCGACCCGGGTCCGCACTGGGACTGGGACCGCTACCTGAGACTGGTGCGCGAGGCGTCGAAGACGGTCACGTGAGGCCCGCGGTCCTGGCGCGCTCCACCGCCGGGCCGATCGCCGCGGCGACCGCGGCCACGTCCTCCTTGGTGGAGGTGTGGCCGAGGGAGAAGCGCAGGGTGCCGCGGGCGAGGTCCGGGTCGGTGCCGGTGGCGAGGAGCACGTGGCTGGGCTGGGCGATGCCTGCGGTGCAGGCGGAGCCGGTGGAGCAGGCGATGCCGGCGGCGTCGAGGAGCAGGAGCAGGGAGTCGCCCTCGCAGCCCGGGAAGGTGAAGTGCGCGTTGGCGGGCAGCCGCTCGACGGGGTCGCCGCCGAGGATCGCGTCGGGCGCGACCGCGTGGACGGCGGTGACGAGCGCGTCCCGGAGGGCGCCGACCTCGCGGGCGAACTCGGCGCGCCGCTCGGTGGCCAGCCGGGCCGCCACCGCGAAGGCGGCGACCGCCGGCACGTCGAGGGTGCCGGAGCGGACGTGCCGCTCCTGGCCGCCGCCGTGCAGCACGGGCACGGGGGTGTGCTCGCGGCCCAGGAGCAGTGCGCCGATGCCGTAGGGGCCGCCGATCTTGTGGCCGGACACGGTCATCGCGGCGAGGCCCGATGCGGCGAAGTCGACCGGGACCTGACCGACGGCCTGGACGGCGTCCGCGTGCAGCGGTACGTCGAACTCGGCGGCCACGTCGGCGAGTTCACGCACCGGCATGACGGTGCCGATCTCGTTGTTGGCCCACATGACGGTGGCCAGGGCGACCGAGCCGGGGTCGCGGGCGATCGCCTCGCGGAGCGCCTCGGGGTGCACCCGGCCGTGCCGGTCGACCGGCAGGTACTCCACGTCGGCGCCCTCGTGCGTGGCGAGCCAGTCGACGGCGTCGAGCACGGCGTGGTGCTCCACGGGGCTGGCCAGGACGCGGGTGCGGCGGGGGTCGGCGTCGCGGCGGGCCCAGTACAGGCCCTTCACGGCGAGGTTGTCGGCCTCCGTGCCGCCCGAGGTGAACACGACCTCGCTCGGTCGCGCGCCGAGCGCCGCGGCGAGCGTCTCGCGGCCCTCCTCGACGGTCCGCCTGGCCCGTCGGCCGGCGGCGTGCAGGGACGAGGCGTTGCCCGTGACGGCGAGCTGGGCGGTCATCGCCTCGATCGCCTCGGGCAGCATGGGCGTGGTCGCGGCGTGGTCGAGGTAAGCCATGGTGGGTCGATTCTACGAGCCCACCACGGCATGCTCGGCGCCTGGCCTGTTTACGCCCGCGCGGCGGCGGGCCGGCGGCCGGCGGGGTCAGTCGCGGGGGGCGCGGGCCAGCTGGCGGGACTGGGCCACGAGGCGGCCGGCGCTGTCCCAGACCTCGGCGTCCTCTTCGAGGAAGCCGCCGGCGAGGTTGCGGGTCGTGATCGAGACGCGCAGCGGGCCGGGGGCCGGGCGGCAGCGGACGTGGGTGGTGAGCTCGACGGTCGGGGTCCAGCCCTTGAGGCCCAGCTCGAAGGAGGTCGGCGGCAGGGCGTCGACGGTCAGCAGCAGGGACAGCGCGTCGGGCTCGCGGCCGTCGGCGAGGCCGAACCACGCCCGCATCTCGCCCTTGCCGGACGGGGCGCCGACCGCCCAGCCGACGCAGGAGGGGTCGAGGCGGAGGTCGAGGCGCTCGGCGATGGCGGACGACCCGGGGATCCGCGGGGCCGGGTTGTCGGCGGCGCTGAAGCAGTTCTCGATCGCGGCCATCGCCGGGGGCGCGGCGGTGGTGCGGACGTCGTCGGGGAGGGCGTCGAGGTCTCCGTACGAGGCGAGGACGCGGATGCGCTCCACCTCGGTGCCGTCCTCGGCGTACTGGAAGAGCGACGCCTGCCCCGTGGAGAGGGACCGGCCCGTGCGGACCGTCTCCGTCCGGATCACCGCCGGGCCGGGCACGGACGGCGTCAGGTAGTGCGCCGAGATCGTGAACGGGTCGGGGTGCGGGAGGTGGTCGCCGAGGGCGCGGCCGAGCAGGGCGAGGAGGTAGCCGCCGTTGACGGCTTGGATGATCGTCCAGCCGGCGGAGAGGTCCGCGTCGTAGACGCCGGGTTCCCGGAGGGTGACGGCGGTGTCGCGGTCGAACTCGCTCGTCGCGACGGCGGTCGACGGCGTGCGCGTCTCGGTGCTCATCTCGGTGCTCGTGCTCATACGATCGACGGTACCGCAGGTAATTACTGAGCGGTAGCTTTTTCCGGCTCCTCCCGAGCGGACGAACGGCGGTTCCAGGCGCGCGGCGCCCGCCAGTGGAAGCGCATCGCGAACAGCCGCAGCACGAAGGCGGTCAGGACGGCGGCACCGCTGGTGAAGGCGTTCAGCATGTCGAAGCGGATGCAGAGCACCACCATCGTGGCCCCCACGATCGCGGGCACGGCGTACAGGTCCCGGTCCCAGCGGAGCAGCGACGGAACCTCGTTCGCCAGCACGTCGCGCAGCACGCCGCCGCCGACGGCCGTCGCCAGACCCAGCGCCGCCGAGGCCGTCAGGCCGAGCCCGTAGTCGTACGCCTTCGTCGTCCCCGTCACGCAGAACAGCCCCAGGCCCGCCGCGTCGAACACGTTCACCGCGGTCTGCGTGCGCTCGACCTCCGGGTGCAGGAAGAACACCAGGACCGCGGCGATCAGCGGCATCAGGAAGTACCCGAGGTCCGTGAAAGCGGCGGGCGGCACCGCGCCGATGACCAGGTCCCGGAAGAGGCCGCCGCCGAGGGCGGTGACCTCCGCGAGGACGGCGATGCCGAAGACGTCGAAGTTCTTGCGGACGGCGAGGAGGGCGCCGGAGATGGCGAAGACGAAGATGCCGACGAGGTCCAGGGCGTGCTGGACGTCGGGGCTGAACAGATCGTGAAGCACGCGCCCATTGTCCCGGTTGTCCCCCGCGCCCTCCGATGCGGGCCTGGCGCGGGCATGACGAAGGCCCCCGACGCCGGGGCGGCAGGGGCCTTCGGGTTACGCCTCGGGAGCGTCGTCGGCCTCGACCGACTTGCGGGCCGAGGGGATCGGGAGGGACTCGGCGTTCTCCGGGTGGTGGCAGGCGACGCGCTGGCCGGGGCGGAGCTCGAGGAGCGGCGGCTCCTGGGTCCGGCAGAGGTCGGTGGCCTTCCAGCAGCGGGTGTTGAAGCGGCAGCCGGGCGGCGGGGCGATCGGGGACGGCACGTCGCCGGTGAGGAGGATGCGCTCGTTCTTGGCGCCGCGGCGGCGGGGGTCCGGGATCGGGACCGCCGACATGAGGGCGCGGGTGTACGGGTGCATCGGGTTCTCGTACAGCGACTTGCGGTCCGCGAGCTCGACGATCTTGCCGAGGTACATGACGGCGATGCGGTCCGAGACGTGCCGGATGACCGAGAGGTCGTGCGCGATGATCACGTACGTGAGGCCGAGCTCCTGCTGGAGGTCGTCCAGGAGGTTGACCACCTGCGCCTGGATGGAGACGTCCAGGGCGGAGACGGGCTCGTCCGCGACGACGAGCTTCGGCTTGAGGGCGAGCGCGCGGGCGATGCCGATGCGCTGGCGCTGGCCGCCGGAGAACTCGTGCGGGTAGCGGTTGTAGTGCTCGGGGTTGAGGCCCACGAGGCCGAGGAGGCGCTGGACCTCCTTCTTCACGCCGCCCTCGGGCTCGACGCCCTGGAGCTTGAAGGGTGCGGAGACGATCGTGCCGACCGTGTGGCGCGGGTTCAGCGAGCCGTACGGGTCCTGGAAGATCATCTGGATGTCCCGGCGGAGCGGCCGCATGCCCGCCACGCCGAGGTGCGAGATGTCCGTGCCCTGGAACTCGATGGAGCCGCCCGTCGGTTCGAGGAGCCGCGTGATGAGGCGGCCCATCGTGGACTTGCCGCAGCCGGACTCGCCGACGACGCCGAGGGTCTCACCGGGGAAGACCTCGAAGTCGAGGCCGTCCACCGCCTTGACCGCACCGGTCTGGCGCTGGAGCAGCCCCTTCTTGATGGGGAAGTGCTTCTTCAGGCCGCTGACCTTGAGCAGAGGTTCCATGTTGTCGCTCACAGTTTCGGCGCAATCTCTTCGGTCCAGATGCGGGTCCGCTCCTCCTGCGGCATGTGGCACGCCGAGAAGTGGCGGTCCCCGGCCGGCGTCAGCTCCGGCCGCTGGGTGCGCGTGATGCCGCCCTTGGGGACGTCCGCGTACGGGCAGCGGGGGTTGAAGGCGCAGCCGCTCGGGATGTTGATGAGGCTGGGCGGGTTGCCCTTGACCGGGATGAGCCGGTCGGTCTGGTCGCGGTCGATCCTCGGCATCGAACCGAGCAGGCCCCAGGTGTAGGGGTGCTGCGGCTCGTAGAAGACGGACTCGGCCGGGCCGCGCTCGACGCAGCGCCCGCCGTACATGACGAGGATGTCGTCGGCGAGCTCGGCGACGACGCCGAGGTCGTGGGTGATGATGACGACCGCGGAGCCGAACTCCTTCTGGAGGTCCCGCATCAGGTCGAGGATCTGCGCCTGGACGGTGACGTCGAGCGCCGTGGTGGGCTCGTCGGCGATGAGGAGTTCGGGGTTGTTGACGAGCGCCATGGCGATCATCGCGCGCTGGCGCATGCCGCCGGAGAACTCGTGCGGGTAGTTGTCGAACCGCTTGGCGGGCTCGGGGATGCCGACCCGGTCGAGGAGTTCGACGGCCCGCCTCTTCGCCGTCTTCTTGTCGACGGCGTTGTGGATGCGGTACGCCTCCACGATCTGGTTGCCGACCGAGTAGTACGGGTGCATCGCGGACAGCGGGTCCTGGAAGATCATCGCCATCTCGCGGCCGCGCATCCGGCGGACCTCTTCCGGGTCCGCGGAGAGCAGCTCGCGGCCGTTCAGCCAGATCTCGCCGGAGATCCGCGCCTTCTGCCGGCCGTACTGGCCGACCGTGTGCAGGCCCATGATGCCGAGCGAGGTGACCGACTTGCCGGAGCCGGACTCGCCCACGATGCCGAGGGTCTTGCCCTTCTCCAGCTGGAAGCTGAGGCCGTCGACCGACTTGACCAGACCGTCGTCGGTCGGGAAGTGGATCTTCAGGTCGCGTACGTCGAGGAAGGCGTCGGAGGGGGCGGAGCCGGTGGCGACGGGCTCTCCCACCGCCGCGCCCGTCTTCGTCAGCTTGTCCGTCATGCGAGCCTCACTCGGGGGTCGATCACCGCGTACAGCAGGTCCACCACGAGGTTCGCGATGACGACGCACGCGGCGGTGATGAGGGTGACGGCCAGGATCAGCGGAAGGTCGCGCTCGCTCACGCCCTTGATGGCGAGGCCGCCGAGGCCGTGGAGGCTGAACGCGGTCTCCGTCAGGATCGCGCCGCCGACGAGGGCGCCGAGGTCCATGCCGAAGATGGTCAGGATCGGGGTCATGGTGGAGCGCATGGCGTGCTTGCCGAGCACGACCGGCTCCGGCAGGCCCTTGGCCCGGGCGGTGCGGATGTAGTCCTCGCCGAGGACCTCCAGCATGGTGGCGCGGGTGAGCCGCGCGTACATCGCCGCGTACAGGAAGGCGAGGGTGACCCAGGGCAGGAGCAGGCCGCCGAACCAGCCGCCGAAGGACTCGGAGATCGGCACGTACGAGGCGTTGAGCCAGCCCAGCTGGGTGCGGAAGACGAGCATCGCCAGCATGGCGGTGAAGAAGATGGGGAGCGAGACGCCGGCCAGCGCGGTGATCATCGCCGCGCGGTCGATGATCGTGCCCCGCTTGAGCGCGGAGACGACACCGGTGGAGACGCCGAGCACCAGCCACAGCACGGCGGCGCCGATGACCATGGAGAGGGTGACCGGGAAGGCGTCGACGAGCATCGTCGAGACGTCCTGCTCGGTGCGGAACGAGTAACCGAAGCACGGCGCGGCACAGTGGATCGTGTCCCCGCCGCCGGTGTAGTCCCGGCCGACGAAGATGCCGGAGACGAAGTGCCAGAACTGCACCAGGATCGGCTCGTCCAGGCCCAGCTTCTGCCGGACGGCCTCGATGGAAGCCGGATCCGCCTGCTTGCCGACGAACATCGCGGCAGGGTCGCTGCCGGTCATCTTGGGGATGAGGAAGAAGATGCTGAGCGTCACGAGCGTGACGACGAGCAGCATCACGACGACTGCGAAGAGCCGTCGGATTATGTATGCAAGCATGCGGTCGGCCGGTCGGCGGCCGGGGAACCCGATCGGGTTCCCCGGCCGCCGCCCACGGCCATCACCTGCCCTTCGGACCTGGCGGCGGGTGGTGCGCCGGTGGAGCGGGTCGGATTACTTGACGACGCCGAGCGACGCGTAGTCGTAGCGGCCGTTGTAGGCGTCCGCCGTGTAGACGTTGGTCAGCCGGGAGCTGCGCCAGATGATGTTCTTCTCGTGGGTGAAGGGCAGGTAGACCGCGGCCTCCGACACCTTCGTGTTGATCTGCTTGTAGAGCTCGCCGGCCTTGTCGGGGTCGGTCTCCTTCAGCGCCTGGTCGAACAGACCGTTGATGGCCTTGTCGTTCAGCTCCGAGAAGTTGTTGTTACCGCTCTGCAGGATGAAGCGGCCGTCGACCAGCGGCTGGAGGAAGCCCTGACCGGTCGGGAAGTCGGCGCCCCAGCCCATGATGATGATGCCGTAGCCCTTGTCCTTGACGACCTTCGGCGAACCGATGATGCCGGAGGTCTGGGCGCCGTCGAACTGGTCGATCTCGGCCTCGATGCCGACGGCCTTCAGCGACTGCTGGAGGGACTCGGCGGTCGCGATCTCGATCTTCTTGTTGTTGCGGACCGCGATGGTGGTCTTGAAGCCGTTCGGCTTGCCGCACTTCGCGAGCGCCTCCTTGGCCTTGGCCAGGTCCGGGGCGCCACCGAGCTTGCCGTACGGGTCGGCCTTCGGGTCGGCACCCTTCAGCCCCGGCGGAAGCATGTTGGAGGCGATGTCGCCACCGGCCTGCGGGCCGCCACGGGCGGTCTGCAGGGACTTCGAGTCGGCGGCGTAGATGATCGCCTTGCGGCACTCGATGTTGGGGATGACCGTCTGCGGGAAGACCGCGTAGCGGATCATGCCCGTCTGCGGGTTGTCCGCGTTCTCCTTGTGCTGCTGGAGCACCTTCTGGCGGGCGGAGGAACCGATGCCGGTCGCGTTGATGTCGAGGTCGTACTCGCCCTCGATCAGGCGGTTGTCCATGTCGTCGGCGTTCGTGGTGAACGTGACGCTGATGCTGTCCGGGAGCGCCTTGCGGACGGTGTCCGTCTTCTGGTCCCACTTGTCGTTGCGGACCAGCTTCATGGACTTGTTCGGCGTGTACGACTGCCACTTGTACGGGCCGGAGGAGAACACGTTCAGGCCGTACTTGGCCTTGGTGTCCTTGTCCTGGCGGACCGGGGAGGCGGCGGGCATGGCCAGCATCTGCAGGAAGTCGCCGTTGGCGGCCGGCAGCTTGAAGATGATGGTCTTGTCGTCCGGGGTCTCGATGGCCTTCAGGCCGAGCTTGTCCGGGGCGGTGTCCTTGTACGGGCCCTTGTACTCGTTCTTCGGGTCGAGGACCTGCTGGATGTAGATCGGGCCGCCGGAGATGACGTCCTGGGCCCAGGTGCGCTCGATGCCGTACTTGATGTCCTTGGAGGTGATCGGCTTGCCGTCCTCCCAGGTCACCCCGTCCTTCAGCGTGAAGGTGTAGGTGAGGCCGTCGGCCGAGATCTTGCCGGTGTCGGCGGCGAGGTCGGGGACCAGCTCGGTGGACGCGGAGCCCGGCTCGGCCTTGAAGGTGACGAGCTGGCGCGTGTAGTAGCGCTGGAAGTCCCAGACGAAACCGTAGTAACCGCGCTGCGGGTCCCAGGAGTCGGCCTCCTGCGAGCCGATGAACTTCAGCTCGCCGCCCTTCTTGTCGGAGGGGTTGGCGACCTTGTTCACGCCGGCGTTGAAGCCGGGCGCGCCCGCCTTGCCGTTGCCGCCGTCGCCGGACTTGGCGCCGCCGCCGCAAGCGGTGGCGGCGACCATCGTGGCCGCGGCAAGCAGCGCGCCCGCGGCGATTCTGCGCTGAGAGCTCTTCAGCATGGGTCCAACAACCTCCGGGGTAGTGGCGGCCGTTACGGCGGTCCGCCGATTGGGGATGGGCCTCCTGTCGCCAGCGGCAGGGGCGGGTCTTGCGTGTCGTCGGCGAACGGTCAGCGGGAGCCCTTCGGGTCGAGCGCGTCACGCACGCCGTCGCCGAAGAGGTTGAACGCCAGGACGGTGATGAAGATCGCGAGGCCGGGGATCACCATGAAGAGGGGGTCCGCTTCGTAGGTGGTGATGGCCGTCGACAGCATCTGCCCCCAGGAAGCGGTGGGAGGCTTCACACCCGCGCCGAGGAAGCTGAGCGCCGCTTCGGTGAGGATGTTCGTGGGAATCATCAGGGTCGCGTAGACCGTGATCGGGGCGATCAGGTTGGGCAGCAGCTCGCGGCGCAGGATGTAGAGGCGGCCGGCGCCCAGGCTCTGGGCGGCCTCGACGTACTCGCGGTTGCGCAGCGAGAGGGTCTGGCCGCGGACGATGCGGCCCACGTACGGCCAGCCGAAGAAGCCGATCACGAGCACCAGGGCGGCGATGCGGACGCCCGAGCCGTCGAGGCCGAGGAGCTGGTTCGGCAGGACCGAGACCAGGGCGATGGTGAAGAGCAGCTGCGGGAAGGCGAGCATGACGTCCATGACCCGGCTCAGCGCCGCGTCGACCCAGCCGCCGAAGTAGCCCGCGATGATGCCGAGGACGGTGCCGAGGGCGACCGCGAAGACCGCCGCCAGGAAGGCGACGAGCAGCGAGATCCGGGCTCCGTAGACGATGCGGCTGAAGACGTCGCGGCCGTTGACGGGCTCGACGCCGAAGAGGAAGTCGGAACTGACGCCGCCCCAGGAGCCGATCGGCGTACCGAACAGCGGGTCGATCTGGTCCTCGTGGAACTCGTCCGGCGGGTGGCCCAGGAGGCCGACGATGACCGGGGCGAAGATCGCGACCAGGACCAGGAAGACGACGACGAAGGCGCCGGCGAGGGCGAGCTTGTCGCGCTTGAGGCGGGTCCAGGCGATCTGCCAGGGCGAACGGCCCTCGATCGCCTTGGCGGCCTTGCCGGGGCCGTCCGGGGTGCCGGAAGCGTCGGGCGCGCCGTCGACGGTGGCGGTCGCCTCGCCCGCACTCGTCTCGTGCAGTGGTGCCGTCATCGTGGTGAGGACCCCTCTCGGCCGCCGGTAGCCGGCCCTTGCCCGCCGCGGGTAGCGGCTCGGTGGAACAACCTGCTGGGTATCCGCTCGAAAGGAGCCGGACACCCGGTGTTCCGGGGAGTCTTCAATGCGTTCGTGATCACCCGCCAGCCCTGACGAGGAATGTTTGCTCAAACGTGATGCGGTGCTGCGACTTCCGTTATCCGGACGTCGCGATCACGTGAGCGGACCATCTCGGGTCCTCTTCCCCACAATCGGGCATGTCGCCCAACAGGGCGTTTGAGCTCCTCAATTGGGGCGAACGAAGGACTCCGCCCGGGCCCCGTGGGGCCCGTGGGGCGTGCGGGGAGAAGCGTGGCGTCTCAGTATCCGGACGGCGTCGGCGGCGGGTATCCGTATCCCGGGACGGAAGCGGAACCGCGGCCGGCGTGTGCCTCGCGGTCGTAGAAGGGACGCGCGTTCGCGCGCAGCCAGTGGGCCACCGGGTCGTACGCGTCGGAGAGGGCGACCGTCGAGACGGGCAGCCCGTCGGGTACGGAGCCGATCGACTGGCGCATCATCGTCCGGACCGTGTCGACGGCCGCCGGGGAGGTGTCGTACAGGTCGAGGCCGATGGCGAGGTACGGGGAGCCGAGCGCGGGCTGCACCCAGCCGCGGCGCAGCGCGCGGACGGCCGGGGTGCGGTGCGCGTTCTGCGTGAGCAGGGCGTAGAACTGCGGGATCTCCAGGGTGGGCTCGGAGAGGCGCAGGGGTCCCGCGGGCATCCGGTCGAGGCCGGTTGCGATGCGGCGGAGGTCGGCCCAGGGGATCCCGACGCCGCCGCCCGGGGCGTGCGGATTCAGCCAGACGCCCCAGCGGTCGGGGTAGAGGGCGCGGGCGATGTCACGGCCGGTGACGAGCTCGTGGGCGCGGTTCCAGCCGGAGGCGGCGAGTTCCTGGGGAGAGGTGACGCAGGGCGCGTAGCCGAAGCCGTCGACCTCCATGTTCCCGTACTGGGCGTCGGGCGAGCCGGGCGAGCCGTGCCAGAGCAGCATCCAGAGTTCGCCGTCGGCGAGGGCGTGCAGCAGCTGCTCGTACGCGTCGTAGCGTCCCGGTGCCACCTCGCGCAGCATGCGCTCGACCTCGCCGGCCGCAGCGGTGCCTGACGCGCTCACCATGGGTCCCCGCCCCTCTTCCGTCCACCATGTCCGCGCGGCTTCGATGCCGCTGCCGATTCCATTCGGCTCACCGGTCAGTTCAGCTTAAACAGCGGGTCGCTCACACGGCGGCGCGCTGGTAGAACGGGCGGACCCGCTCCAGCATCCAGTCGCCGACCGGGTCCTGCGCCATGTCGAGCAGGATGAGGTTGACCGGCCAGGCGACCTCGACCCGGCCGAGGGCGCGGCCGAGGGCGTCCAGGGGCGCGTTCCGGTCGGCGCCCTCCCAGTGGGCGAGCTGGACGCCGATGAAGAGGGCCGGTTCGGTGCCCTCGACGCTGGCGAGCGCGCGCCGGGCGCTGGTGACGACGCCGGAGGCCTCGAACTCGGCGGAGGCGGCGGCGAGGAAGTCGACCGGGTCGTCCTGCCAGTCGGGCTCGAAGAGCCGGACGCGGCCGCCGGTGGCGGGGCCGTCGAGCGGGGTCCGGCCGGCGCGGCAGAGTTCGGCGACGGCGGGCGGGGGCAGCGGGACCCCGGCGGTGCCGCCGGGGTTCACGGCGATGCCGAGCTGCGGGGGCAGGCCGCGGGCGAAGTCTCGGGCGGGGGCGACGGCGAAGGACATGTGGTCGCCGACGCAGGCGAGGAACTGCTGCTCGGAGCTGAAGACGGGGACGTAGGCCGCGCCGTCGATCTCCATGGTGGCGAGGTCCAGGTCGGGGCTGTCGGGGCCGCCGCCGTTCGGCAGGGGCACCCAGACCTGGCTGCGGCCCAGCACCTCGACGAGCCGGCCGCCCGCCGCGGGGTTGCCGAGTGAGGCGGCAAGGACCTCTTCGAGCTCATTGCCCGGCCACGTCACGTCCACGGTCGCGTTTCCCCTTCTCGCACGGCCTGCCGTACCGGCCGCCCGGCAGCACCCTAACGCCGCCCCGGCGCCGCCGTGGCCAAAAGGGAAGGGTACGGGGCCGCCGACGGGACCTCACGGCAGCCCCGCGCGCGCCCGGGCCGGACCTCCGGCGGCTCCCGCGGGCGTCGGGCGCGTGGACCCGGGCAGGCCCGCGACCCCTGACCGGTACGGCCCCGGGCGGACCCCCGCCCGTCGCCGGCACCGGCCCCTGAGGCGGGCCCGCGGGCGTCAGGCGGGGTCGCGGAAGGAGATGCGGCGGAGGACGTCGGCGGAGGCGCGGTCGAGGAGGGTGACGGAGGCGCAGCCGGGCGGGAGGCTGCCGGACTCGGCGGCCCGCAGCAGTCGGCCGACGGCCCGCCGGTGGCGGGCGAAGGCGTAGGCGGAGACACCGCGGCCGCGGGCGTCCTGGCCGGCCCTGGCGGTGTCCGGTGTGACGTCGAGGAGCAGCAGGTGCAGGGCGCGGCCCCGGCGGCGGGCCTCGCGGGCGAGCCAGCCGCGCACCCAGGACTGGGTGCCGCAGTCGTGCACGATCACGCTCGCGCCGGAGCGCAGGGCGCGGCGCAGCCCCGCGTAGTGCGCGAGGCGCACGACGGGGCGGTAGACCGCGTACGGCAGGAGGCGGGGCATGCGGGCCTCCCAGCGCTCGCGGGTGTCCTGGGAGTCGATGCCGTGGCCGTCGGCGGCGCGCTTCATGAGGGTGGACTTGCCGCTGCCGGGCAGTCCGGAGACGACCACGAGGTCGCCGGCGGCGAAGACGAGGGCGCGCGGACCGCGGCCGCCGCGCTCGCGGAGGTCACGCAGCAGCCGGCCCCGGCGGCGCGTCCTGGCGCGGGCCCGCTGGGCCGGTATGCCGGTGCTCGTCGCGAACGCCCCGGTGTGCTCGATCCTCATCTCGCTCCCCCTGTCGGGTCTCAGGAGACCTGAGGAGACCCTTGCCCACAAAGTGTAAAGAAACGGTAATGAGACACAAGCGATTTGCCCCGCCGACACCGCGTGCAATGATGTCCGCGCCAGGCGCGCACAGTCGCCACACAATCGCATACCGGCCGCTCGAATCCGCGCGGGAGAGTTCCGGACCGCCGAGGCGCCCGGACGCCGAAGGAGCAAGACCCTCCCTTGAATCTCTCAGGCCCCGTACCGCGCGGATGAGGCAGATCTGAAAAGCGGGACACCCTGGTGTGTCCCCACCCAAGGTGCAAGCCGATCTCTCGGTGACGAGATGCTCTCGGTGAACCTCTCAGGTTCCATGACAGATGGGGAGGACGTCCTCGCCGTCATGTGTTTCGTCACCGATCACGCCCTTGGGACCCGGGAGCCACCCCATGAGCACTGCCCCCCGTCTGACCGCCCTCGATGCCCTGCATCGTTCGCTGGGCGCGACCATGACCGACTTCGCGGGCTGGGACATGCCGCTGCGGTACACCAGCGAGCGCGACGAGCACAACGCCGTCCGCACCAAGGCGGGCCTCTTCGACCTCTCCCACATGGGCGAGATCACGGTCACCGGCCCGCAGGCCGTCGACCTGCTGGACTACGCCCTCGTCGGCAACATCTCCACGGTGGGCAACGGCCGCGCCCGCTACACGATGATCTGCCAGGAGGACGGCGGCATCCTCGACGACCTGATCGTCTACCGCCTGGGCGAGACCGAGTACATGGTCGTCGCCAACGCCTCCAACGCGCAGATCGTCCTGGACGCGCTCGTCGCCCGCGCGGAGGGCTTCGACGCCGAGGTGCGCGACGACCGTGACGCGTACGCCCTGATCGCGGTCCAGGGCCCGGAGTCCCCCGGCATCCTGAAGTCGATCACCGACGCCGACCTGGACGGCCTGAAGTACTACGCCGGTCTGCCCGGCACGGTCGCGGGCGTGCCCGCGCTGATCGCCCGTACCGGCTACACCGGCGAGGACGGCTTCGAGCTGTTCCTGAAGCCGGAGCACGCGGAGGGCGTCTGGAAGGCGCTGACCGAGGCGGGCGAGGGCGTCGGCCTGATCCCCTGCGGCCTGTCCTGCCGTGACACGCTCCGCCTCGAGGCCGGCATGCCGCTGTACGGCCACGAGCTGACCACCGCCCTCACCCCCTTCGACGCGGGCCTCGGCCGGGTCGTGAAGTTCGAGAAGCCCGGCGACTTCGTCGGCCGCAAGGCGCTGGAGGCCGCCGCCGAGCGCGCCGAGACCGCCCCGCCGCGCAAGCTCGTCGGTCTGATCGCCGAGGGCCGCCGCGTCCCGCGCGCCGGCTTCCAGGTCGTCACCGGCGGCGAGGTCGTCGGCGAGATCACCTCGGGCGCGCCGTCCCCGACCCTCGGCAAGCCGATCGCCATCGCGTACGTCGACGCGGCGCACGCCGCGCCCGGCACCGCGGGTGTAGGTGTGGACATCCGCGGCACCCACGAGCCCTACGAGGTCGTGGCGCTGCCGTTCTACAAGCGCCAGAAGTGACGTACTCGTCTCACCCGGCGTCTCACCCCGCAAGACCCACGTACATCAGTACTCCCCCGATCCAGGAGAATCAGGCCATGAGCAACCCCCAGCAGCTTCGCTACAGCAAGGAGCACGAGTGGCTGACGGACGCCGTTGACGGCGTCGCGACCGTCGGCATCACCGAGCACGCGGCGAACGCGCTCGGCGACATCGTGTACGTCCAGCTCCCCGAGGTCGGCAACACCGTGACCGCGGGCGAGGAATGTGGCGAGCTGGAGTCGACCAAGTCCGTCAGCGAGCTGTACTCGCCGGTGACCGGCGAGGTCGTCGAGGCGAACCAGGACGTCGTCGACGACCCGTCGCTGGTGAACTCCGCCCCGTTCGAGGGCGGCTGGCTGTTCAAGGTGCGCCTCGCGGACGAGCCGAAGGACCTGCTCTCCGCCGACGAGTACACCGCCTTCACCGCCGGCTAACCGAGACCCCCTAGGGATCGATTCATGTCGCTTCTGAACACTCCCCTCCACGAGCTCGACCCCGACGTCGCCGCCGCCGTCGACGCCGAGCTCCGCCGTCAGCAGTCCACCCTCGAGATGATCGCCTCGGAGAACTTCGCTCCGGTCGCGGTCATGGAGGCCCAGGGCTCCGTCCTCACCAACAAGTACGCCGAGGGCTACCCGGGCCGCCGTTACTACGGCGGCTGCGAGCACGTCGACGTGGCCGAGCAGATCGCGATCGACCGGATCAAGGACCTGTTCGGCGCCGAGTACGCCAACGTCCAGCCGCACTCCGGCGCCTCCGCGAACCAGGCCGCCCTCTTCGCGATCGCCCAGCCGGGCGACACGATCCTGGGCCTGGACCTGGCGCACGGCGGTCACCTGACCCACGGCATGCGCCTGAACTTCTCCGGCAAGCAGTTCAACGTGGTCGCGTACCACGTGGACGACGCCGGTCGGGTCGACATGGCCGAGGTCGAGCGCCTCGCCAAGGAGCACCGCCCGAAGGTCATCATCGCGGGCTGGTCCGCCTACCCGCGCCAGCTGGACTTCGCGGAGTTCCGCCGGATCGCCGACGAGGTCGAGGCCTACCTGTGGGTCGACATGGCCCACTTCGCGGGCCTGGTCGCCGCCGGTCTGCACCCGAACCCGGTCGAGTACGCGGACGTGGTGACCTCCACCACGCACAAGACGCTCGGCGGCCCCCGCGGCGGCATCATCCTGGCGAAGAAGGAGTTCGCGAAGAAGCTGAACTCCTCGGTCTTCCCCGGCTTCCAGGGCGGCCCGCTGGAGCACGTGATCGCGGCCAAGGCCGTCTCCTTCAAGGTCGCGGCCTCGGAGGAGTTCAAGGAGCGCCAGCAGCGCACCCTGGACGGCGCCCGTGCCCTCGCCGACCGTCTGGTCCAGGACGACGTCACCGCCCACGGCGTCTCGGTCCTGTCCGGCGGCACGGACGTGCACCTGGTCCTGGTGGACCTGCGCGACTCCGAGCTCGACGGCCAGCAGGCCGAGGACCGTCTCCACGAGGTCGGCATCACGGTCAACCGGAACGCCGTTCCGAACGACCCGCGCCCGCCGATGGTCACCTCGGGTCTGCGCATCGGTACGCCGGCGCTCGCGACCCGCGGTTTCCAGGCGGAGGACTTCGCCGAGGTCGCCGACGTCATCGCGGAGACCCTGAAGCCGGGCTTCGACGCCGACAAGGCCGCGGCCCTCAAGGCCCGGGTGACCGCTCTGGCGGACAAGCACCCGCTGTACCCCGGCCTGAAGTAATTTCGTACGATTTAGTTCCGGTTTCGTTCGTACGATAGTTCCGGGGCACCGCGCACACTGGACAGTGGGCGCGGTGCCCCAGCTCATGTCGTCACGCCCTTCCGAACGCCTCCCGCACGCTTTTCTGCACCACCCCGGCAGACAACGGCGTCTAGCCCCCACAAGGAGTCCTCCCGTGGCCATCTCGGTCTTCGACCTGTTCTCGATCGGCATCGGCCCGTCGAGCTCCCACACGGTGGGCCCCATGCGTGCGGCGCGGATGTTCGCGCGCAGGCTGAAGAACGAGGGGCTGCTCGCCCACACCGCGACGATACGGGCCGAGCTGTACGGCTCACTCGGCGCGACCGGCCACGGCCACGGCACCCCCAAGGCGGTGCTGCTGGGCCTGGAGGGCAACTCGCCGCGCACCGTGAACGTCGAGACCGCCGACGACGAGTTCGAGCGGATCAAGGCGAGCGGCCGGATCAACCTGCTCGGCGCCCACGAGATCCCCTTCGACTTCGACGCCGACCTGATCCTGCACCGGCGCAAGGCGCTCCCGTACCACGCCAACGGCATGACGGTCTTCGCCTACGACGCCGAGGGCGCCCTCGTCCTGGAGAAGACCTACTACTCGGTCGGCGGCGGCTTCGTCGTGGACGAGGACGCGGTGGCGGGCGAGAACCCGATCGTCCCCGAGGACACCGTCCTGAAGTACCCCTTCCGCACCGGTGACGAGCTGCTGCGCCTCGCGAAGGAGACCGGGCTCTCGATCTCCTCGCTGATGCTGGAGAACGAGAAGGCCTGGCGCACCGAGGACGAGATCCGCGAGGGCCTCCTGGAGATCTGGCGGGTCATGCAGGCCTGCGTCTCGCGCGGCATGTCCCGCGAGGGCATCCTGCCCGGCGGCCTGAAGGTCCGCCGACGCGCCTCCACCCTGGCCCGCAAGCTGCGCTCCGAGGGCGACCCGAAGATGCACGCCATGGAGTGGATCACCCTCTACGCGATGGCCGTGAACGAGGAGAACGCGGCGGGCGGCCGGGTGGTCACCGCCCCGACGAACGGCGCGGCGGGCATCATCCCCGCCGTCCTGCACTACTACATGAACTTCGTGCCCGGCGCCGACGACGACGGCATCGTCCGCTTCATGCTGGCGGCCGGCGCGGTCGGCATGCTCTTCAAGGAGAACGCCTCGATCTCCGGCGCCGAGGTCGGCTGCCAGGGCGAGGTCGGCTCGGCCTGCTCGATGGCGGCGGGTGCTCTCGCCGAGGTCCTGGGCGGCAGCCCGGAGCAGGTGGAGAACGCCGCCGAGATCGGCATGGAGCACAACCTGGGCCTGACCTGCGACCCGGTCGGCGGCCTGGTCCAGATCCCGTGCATCGAGCGGAACGGCATGGCGGCGGTCAAGGCCGTCACGGCGGCCAAGATGTCGATGCGCGGCGACGGCAGCCACCTGGTCTCCCTCGACAAGGTCATCAAGACCATGAAGGAGACCGGCGCCGACATGAGCGTCAAGTACAAGGAGACCGCCCGCGGCGGTCTCGCGGTGAACATCATCGAGTGCTGAGGCCGGACGGTTCCTCGCTCTTCGGGTGGCGGAGGGCGAGGCACTGGCCTCGGAAGGCCGCCGGGGTGACGCCGTAGGCGTCGCGGAAGGCGCGGCTGAAGGCGGAGGCGTGGCTGAAGCCGCGTCGGGCGGCGATGGCGTACACGGGCAGGCCCTTGTGTACGGGGTCCGCCAGGTCCCGGCGTGCCCGTAGGAGCCGCTGCCGCTGGAGGTATCCGGCCACGGTCGTTCCGTCGCCCTCCCGCTGGAACAGGCGGTGGAGGTAGCTGACGGAGATGTGGTGCGCGGCGGCGATCGCGGGGATGCCGAGGCACGGGTCGTCGGCGTTGTTGCGGATGAACTCCATGACGCGGAGCGTGAGGGCGCGCCGGTGCGTCTCGGGGGTCAGGGAGCGGTCGGCTTCGAGGACGCCGGCGAAGAGCGCGGCGATGAGGTCGGCCAGTACGGCGGTCAGGCGCGGGCCGTCCGCGGGCTGGTAGGAGCGGCTGTCCTTCGCCAGCTGGTCGAGGAAGGTGGCCAGGAGGGCGCCCATGCCGTTCCGGGCCGAGATGCGTTTGCCGATGGCCTGGGCCGCGGTGCGCGCGGGCAGCGGCAGCAGGGCCCGGGGCAGCTCGACGCCGATGACCTCGAACGACTCGTGGGCGACGTCGACCTCGAACGCGCGCGAGGAATCGCTGGTGTGATATTCGGCCACGCCGTGGGAAATGACGTCCTTTCCCATGGTGACCAGTCCCGTGCCGCGCTTGACGAGCGACAGGTGAAACGCCTCGGGGTCCGACCTCCGTATCAGCTTCGGCGTGCGCCGGAAGGTGAGGGAATTGCATTCCAGCGGATAGACGGTCGCCTCGCCGAGCGAAATGGTCCGCTGGTTCACCCAGAAGTCGACGGCGTGACCGCTCCGCATGTCCATGGGTGCGTGCGTCTGCGACATGAGCTCCCGCCACTGGTCGAACCGCTCGGCGGGGGGTAGGTCGGAACTGCGGAACATCATCTCGGGCAGCATGTTCGCGGGTATACACCCCGGGAAACGACCCGGGCAAAGGGTTCTACCGGCGTGGCGCTCCGGAGATCAAATCCGGAATTCAACATTCAGGGATCGGGTCGGGGTGCGGGGTCCCCTGGTGCCGGTGTCGACTGTCGGTCAAGGCACTGTGCATTTCTCGTCAAGTCCTTCCCACCGCGAATTGTCAGAGTGGTCCGCGCATCCGACCCACCGATGACGAGGACGACCCCTTGAAGACACGCAAGACGATGCTCCGCGCCGCCGGCGCGGCCCTGGGCGCGGGCGCCCTGGCCTGGCTCGCCGTCGGCGGCGGGACCTCCGCCACCTCCGCGCAGGAGCGCCCGGCCGCGATGACCGCGGTCGCCGAGACGGGGCCCGGCTACGCGATCGAGGACTTCGGCTATCCGGACGCCGACCGGATCCTGGCGGAGCGGGGCATCACCCTGAAGCGCGGGGACGGCCACATCGTGCTGGCCGACTGCACGGGCGGGACCGACCTGCTGGAGCTCTGGTCCCGTCACCGCGCCAACGACAGGGTCTGCTTCCGGGTCACCGGCACCACCGGCTATCTGAGCCTGGAGATTCCCGGGGTGTACGCGGCACGGGGCAACAGCTACTCGACGGTGATCGACATGACCACCGGGACCGAGGAGAAGTCGTTCGACGTGACCAGGAACACCTGGACGCCCGTCGGCGAGAGCGCCGACGACCAGAGCCGCGACTTCACGCTCATGGAGATCCGCACCTCCAAGTGACGCCCGCACGCGGCACCGCCCCGTCACCACGCCCGCACGACACATCCGAAGGAACTCACGTGTCCGCACCCCGTCCGCGCGCCGCGCGGATCTCCGGCTTCCTGACCACCACCGCCCTGCTGTCGACCGCCCTCTTCGCCGCCACCCCGGCCACCGCCGTCCCGGGCCCCGAGGCCGCCGCCGGGACGCACCCGGCCGCCGTCCGGCTCGCCCTCGGCGACGAGGCGAACTCCCGCGCCTGCACCGGCACCCTGGTCGACAGATTCTGGGTCCTGACCGCCGCGAGCTGTTTCGCCACCACCCCGGGAGCCGCCGTCCCGGCCGGCAGACCGGCCCTCGCCACCACCGCCACCCTCGGCGACGGCAAGGAGATCGAGGTCGTCGAATTCGTCCCCCGTACGGACCGGGACGCCGCCCTCCTCCGCCTCGCCACCCCCGTCACCACGATCACTCCCGCCCGGCCGGCCACCGCCGCTCCGACGGGCGGCACCGAGCTGACGGCCGTCGGCTTCGGCCGCACCAAGGCCGAGTGGGTGCCGGACAAGGCCCACACCGGCACCTTCACCGTCGACTCCGCCGTCCCCACGCCCACCACCATCGCCGTCACCGGCAGGAACGGCGCCGCGATATGCAAGGGCGACGCCGGAGGCCCGCTCCTCACCGCCGCGGGGGAGATCTCCGGCGTCGCCTCCCGCTCCTGGCAGGGCGGCTGCCTCGGCACCCCGGCCACCGAGACCCGTACCGGCGCCCTGGCGGCCCGCGTCGACGACCTCGCCGACTGGCTCCAGGACACCCGCCTCACCACCGCGTCCCTCCGGAACGCCCACAGCGACCGCTGCGCGTACGTCAGCTGGCGCACCCCTGAGAACAACGCCCCCGCGCAGCAGGTGGACTGCGACCCGCAGTACGCCGACCAGGTCTGGAACTTCGAACGGGTCGCGGGCGGCTACCAGATCCGCAACCGCAAGACCGACCGCTGCCTCGTGGTGTCGTGGTCCACTCCCCACGACGGCGCCCCCGTCACCCAGTACGACTGCCACCCCGAGTTCGGCGACCAGGTGTGGAAGCTGGAGCCGGTCGCCGGAGGCGGCTACTCGCTGCGCAACTCGGTGACCGACAAGTGCATGTACGTCTCGTGGACCACCCCCGAGTGGGGCGCACCGCTGCTCCAGGTCGGCTGCGACACGCGCTACGCCGACCAGGTCTGGAAGATCTGACCGTCCCGCCCCTCCTCTCTCTTCCCGTCCGGCGCGCGCCGCGCGGCACCTCGCGGCGCGCGCCGGACGCCGATCCCGAAGGACCGTTGTGGACACCACCTATTGGAGTCGGCGCCGTGTGCTGGAGGCCCTCGCCGCCGGCACCGTCGTAGTCGCCACCTCCAGTCTCGTACTCAACCCGCTGGCGGCCCACGCCGACGAAGTCCCGCCCGCCGATACCGACCCCTTCAGGCTGCCGGAGACGGAACGGGCCAAGGTCGTCCGGGCGTGGCTGCTCGGCGGCCGGGGCGTCCGCGCCGCCGCCGCCGTCGCGCTCACCGGATCCGACGCGGCCGTACGCGACTTCCTCGACGTCGAACTGGCCCGCGAGACCGCGCAGGACAACCGGGTCGCCGTGCTGCGGGGCCTGGCCGCCGCGGGCAAGGGCACCCGCCGTGACGCCGCCGCCGCGCTGACCGACGGGGACGCGGCCGTCGCCGCCTTCCTCGGCGGCGGGTTCAAGACCGCCGTGACGGAGGACCTGCGGGTCGCGACGGCCACCGTGATGTACCTGGGCGGCAAGGCCGTGAAGCGGGCAGGCGACGCGGCGCTGGGCGACGGCGGCCAGGCGGCCCTGGAGTCCTTCCTCCTGGACGGCCAGTACACCGCGCGCCTGGAGGACCTGCGCGTCGAGACCTCCAAGCTGATGTTCCAGGCCGGCCCCGAGGTGACGAAGTACGCCGACCGTGCCCTGTCGGGCACCGCCGAGGACATCGTGTGGTTCCTGGAGACGGGGCAGCACATCGCCCGCGCCCGCGACCAGGAGCGGCTGAAGATCGAGGAGCTCGTCGCCGTCGTCCAGCGCGAGGGCAAGAACGCCGAGGCAAGCACCAAGCAGGCCGAGGAGGCCGCGGCCCGCGCCGTGATCGCCGCCGCCAACGCGAAGGACGCCGCGGAGAAGGCCGCCGCCGAGGCGCGGGCGGCCCAGGACGACGTGGCCGCCGCGGGCAAGGCCGCCCGCAAGGCCGGCGCGGCCGCCGAGGGCGCGGCCGACGCCTCCCGCGTCGCCATCGACGCCTCCCACGCGGCCGTCGAGGCCTCCCGCAAGGCCTCCTACGCCTCCGCCGCCGCGAGTCAGGCGGCGGCCAGCGCGGGTTCGGCCGCCGCCGTCGCCTACCGGGCCGCGATCGCCGCGTCCAAGGACGCCTCCCAGGCCTCCGCCGCCAAGGACGCCGCCGTCGCCGCCCGCAACGCCGCCTACCGGGCGCGTACCGCGTCGCAGGCGGCCGAGAGCGCCGCGGTCGCCTCCACCCAGGCCGCGAGCGCCGGTGGCTCCGCCGCGGCGGCCGCGCGCGACGCCGCGGCCGCCGCGGCCGCCTCCACCCGGGCCTCGGAGGCCGCCGGCGCGGCCCGCGGCGCCTCCGCCGAGGCGAAGCGCCAGGCGGCGACCGCCGCCGACTACGCCACGATCGCGACCAACGCCGCCGGGACCGCGCAGGTCCTCGCGACCGCCGCCGCCACCGCCGCTCGGGCGGCACGCGACGCCGCGAACGGCGCCGCCGAGCACGCCGACAAGGCCGCCGCCGCCGCGGAGTGGGCCGTCCAGTACGCCGGCCAGGCGGTCGAGTACGCGAACAAGTCGACCGAGTTCGCCGACCAGGCCACCCGGGCGGCGAACGCCGCCACCGACGCGGTCGCCCAGGCCGTCGCCGTGGAGAAGGCGGCCCGCGAGGCGGAGTGGCAGCGCCTGGGCGAGGACACCCAGCGGGCGGTCACCGAGATGCGCCTGCTCGCTCAGGCGGAGGCCGAGGAGCGGGCCGCGCACGAGCGGGCGCGGACCCAGGCCGAGCAGACCGAGCAGGCCACCAAGGAGCTCATCGCGCAGGCCGAGGCGGCGCTGCGCGCGGGGAACACCTCGGGCGCCACCGACCTCGGCCGCCGGGCCGCGCTCGCCCTCCTGGAGTCCAAGGGCGGCTGGACCCAGGAGGCCGCCCGCTACGCCCTGGCCGGTGCGGACGCGGAGATCCACACCTGGATCGACGTCGACCGGGGCCTCGCCCAGCGGCAGGACGACCGGGAGTCCGCGCTCTTCCTCGCCCAGATCGCCCCGCCCGACGTCGCCTTCGCCGCGGCGGCGGCCCTCGACAAGGCCGACCCCGACGCGGCCGCCGCCTTCCTCGCCACGGGCGCGGTCGAGGCCGCCGCCCACGACAACCGTGTCGCGATCGCCCGAATCCTGGGCGAGAACCCGGGCCGCGCGGTGACCCAGGCGGCGAACGCGGCCCTGGACGCCGGGACCGCCCAGGCGGCGTCCGAGTTCCTCGCCACGGGCTTCCAGCAGGCCCTCGAAGAGGACGACGCGGTGGCGACCGCGACGCTCCTGCGGACCGGCGGCCCCTACGTACGGGCCCACGCCCAGGCCGCGATGGAGGGCCCGGCGTGGATGCGGCGCACCTTCGTCGCCGAGGTGCAGTTCGAGAGCGCGCAGCTCGACTTCGACTCGGCGACCCACATCGCCGCCATGCAGGGCGCGATCGCCGCCGCCGCGAAGATCGCCCACAAGTCGCAGGAGGACGCCGCCCGCGCCCAGGAGGCGGCGGCCACGGCACGTAACGCCGCCACCGAGGCACTCCAGTGGGCGGACCAGGCCAAGGCCTCGGCCGAGCGGGCCGCGGGCTCCGCCCAGCAGGCGAGCGCCTTCGCGGCCGAAGCCGACCGGGCGGCCGCGGACGCGCGGGCCTTTGCCGAGCGGGCCGGGAAGGCCGCCGCCACCGCCCGGCTCGCCGAGCGGTCGGCGAACTTCTCCGCCAACCGCGCGATCCAGTCGGCGCGCTCCGCGATCGCCTCGGCCAACGCGGCGCAGGGTTCCGCCGCCTCCGCCCGCGCCTCCGCGCTCCAGGCCGGCCGGGACGCGGGCACGGCCGCGACGGCCGCGAGCCAGGCGTGGCAGTTCGAGGCGGAGAAGCGGCGCATGGAGTACGCCGCCCTGGCCAAGAAGGAGGCGGCGGCGAGCCAGGCGTACAAGGACGCCGGCACCAACCCGTGCGAGACGTCGGCCGGCGACTCCCCGAAGGCCGACAGCCCCGCGGTCCGGGACGCCAAGTGGTGGGCCGACCATCTGAGCCAGGCCTCCACGGTCCTCAGCCGGGTGGCGATCGGTGTCGGCGTCGTCGGCTGGGGTGCCGGTTACCTCTGCCCGCCCGCCGGGGTGATCCTCATGGGCGTGGGCAGGGCCCTCGGTGCCGGCGCCGCGGTGCTCGACGTCGCGAGCGCGGTCATGTACGGGATCGGCTACGGCTGGACGAGCAACGAGTTCATCGGGCAGGCGGCCGGGGCGGTGGCGAGCATCACGACGCTCGGCCTGTCAAAGGTGGTGGGCCCCCTCGTGAAGGACGCGGCCGTCAGGGCGGGCGCCGCCGCCGTCGGAAAGATCACCGCGCTGGGGCGCGAGGGCGTCTCGCCGATCGTCAGACGGCTCACCGGCCGCTTCTTCCGCCGCTGACGCCGGCCCCGGCTCCGGCTCCGGCTCCGGCTCCGGCTCCGGCTCCGGCACAAGGGAAGGCCACGCGCGGGAAGGCCCCGGACCACACGGTCCGGGGCCTTCCCGTCTTCGTCAGGCGCGGCCCCAGAGGACGATCACGTCCGGGCGGGTGGAGCCGAAGGGCTCGCAGAAGAAGATCGGGCCCCAGATCTGGTACCCGGCCTGGCCGGCGGCCTGGGCGTTCCCGCCGGAGAGCATGCGGCCGCGGGCGGCGAGCGCGAGCTTCACCAGGAGGAGCCGGCCGTAGGCGGTGGTGAGGACGGCGTCGAGCGGCAGCCCGCGGAGCGTGGAGGCGGTGCCGGTGACGACGAGCGCGGCGTACACCCAGGCGGCCATCCGGGCGTACCTGACCAGGACGTCCCGGCCGCCGCCGCGCAGCCGCATGGTGCGGAGCACGTACAGGAGGGTGCCGACCCAGAGCGAGGCGGCGGTGAGGTGGACGACGGCCGGGCCGGTCCCCAGGGCCTGCTGGTGCGCCTCCGGGTGGGCGCGCATCGCCTCGGCGCCGATGGCGACGGCGAGCGGCAGGACGGCGAGATCGGGGCGCCGGGAGGCGGCGCGGAAGGCGGCGACCGCGGCGACGGCCGTCGCCGTCAGGCGGCTCGGGGTGCCGAAAGGTCCGGGAAGCGTCACCGGACGGTCGTCACCGAGCCCCGGGCGGGCGGCGACTCAGCGTTGCGCCGCCCGCCCGGGCGGGCGGGTCAGGCCTTGCTGTAGTGCGCCCAGAACTCGTCCCAGGACAGGACGCCGTCGCCGTTGTCGTCCCGCTGCTTGATGAGGACCTCGGCGACCGTCTCGGTGACGTTGAAGTCGCCGTGCCGCGCCATCAGGCTCTTGTACTCCGCGGCGGTGATGAAGCCGTCGCCGTCCGCGTCGAACTGGTTGAATGCCGTGCGTGCCGACTCGATGTCCGCCACTGCTTCCGCCCCTTCTCGGTGCTTATCTGACGGGGGTCAGATTAGCTGGCCCGCCCCTGCCGGATGATGGGGGCATGAACGAGGTGGCACGGATCCTGGCGGACGCGGCACGCGGGGAGTTCCCGCCCATGGACGGATCGACGACGGTGGTGCCGCAGCCGAACCCGCGGGACGCCGGGGTGCTGGCCTTCACCGCCCACTCGGTGATCTTCACGGACGCCGACCCGGCGTGGGTGCGGGCCCGGCTGGCGGCCGCGTCGAGCGACCCGCTCGCGGCCAGCATGAACCCGGGCTTCCTGGTCGCCCTGATGGCCCGTACCGGTCTGCACATGAACACGATCGACCTGCTCACGGTGGCCGACCGCCTGCCCGGCGCTCCCCCGCTGGAGCTGCACGAGATCGAGGACCCGGAGCACCCCCGGGTGGCGCGGGCGCTGAAGTTCCGCGACGAGGTCCGGGTGTGGGCGGCCGACGGCGGGGTGCTGATCCTGGGCCGGGGCGTCGCGGGCCGCTGGGAGGCCGCGATCGAGGTGGACGAGGCGGTGCGCCACCGGGGCCTGGGCCGCGCCCTGGCGACGGCCGCGCGCCACCTCACGCCCGGCGACGTCGTGTGGGCCCAGCAGTCCCCGGGCAACGCCCGCAGCGTCCGCGCCTTCCAGGCGGCGGGCTACCGCCCGGTGGCGTCGGAGGCGCTGCTGATCGCGGGCTGACGCGGGTCGGCCCCGGTCAGGGGCCGCCCCGCGCTCCGGACAGGTCCTAGCGGAAGACCCCGGTGTGGCCGAGGGAGTAGCGGCCGGGCTGGGGGTAGACGGCGAGGCCGTGGGGGCCGCCGCCGACGGGGATGCGGGCGAGCTGCCGGCCGGTGGCGGTGTCGATGGCGTAGACCTCGGAGTCGTAGCGGCCGGAGAGCCAGAGGACCTTGCCGTCGGCGGAGACCCCGCCCATGTCGGGGGAGCCGCCGTCGGGGAGCCACCACTTCTTGGTGAGCTTGTCCTGGGCGAAGTCGAAGACGGAGACGGAGCCCTCGCCGCGGTTGGGGACGTACATCTCCCGCGAGTCCCGGCTGATGTAGAGGCCGTGGGCGCCCTTGCCGGTGGGGAGCAGGCTGGGGACGGTGAACTTCTCCCCGTCGAGCACCCACATGCCGTGGGCCATCATGTCGGCGATGTAGAACGTCTTCCCGTCCGGGGAGAGCTTCACGTCCTGCGGCATGGCGCCCTCGAAGGGCAGTTTCAGCTGCCCGACCACCTCCATCTTCTCGGTGTCGACCTTGAGGAGTTCGCCGGAGAACTCGCAGGAGACGACGAAGTAGCGGCCGTCGGCGGAGAAGTCGGCGTGGTTGACGCCGTAGCAGCTGACCGGGACGGTCTTGCGCCGTTCCATGGTGTGCGGGTCGCGGAAGACGAGTTCGCGGTCGAGGGAGGCCATGACGACGGCGTACTTGCCGTCGGGCGTGAAGTAGAGGTTGTAGGGGTCGTGGACCTCGACGGGCTTGCCGGCGATGCCGGTGGCGGGGTCGATGGGGGTGAGGGTGTGGCCCCGGTTGTTGTTGACCCAGAGGGTCTTGAGGTCCCAGGAGGGGACGACGTGCTGGGGCTGGACGCCGACCGGGATGGTCTCGACGACCTTGTAGGTGGCGGGGTCGATGACCGAGACGGTGTTGGAGTTGGTGTTCGGGACGTAGACGCGGGAGGGGAAGTTCCGCACCACCGGCGAGAGCCGGTTCGGCCGGTCGGCCGCGTAGACGTCGTTCGGGTCGAGCAGGGGCGGCATGCCGGGCAGACCGGCGGGGGCGGCGGCCGGTTTGGGCGCGGCGGGGACGTTCGCCTTCTTCACGGCCGTGGAGCCGCCGCCGGGGTCGGCGCTGCCGCAGCCGGCGAGGGCGGCCAGGAGGGCGGCGGCGATGAGGGTCCTGGTTCTCGTCGTGTGGTGGGCCATCAGGTCAGCAGCTCCGTGGTGGTGACCGCGCGCAGTCCGCGGCGGTCGAGGTCGGCGAGGAGGAGGGGCAGCGCGGTGACGGTGTCCGGGTAGCCGAAGTGCAGGCTGACGACCGAGCCGGCCCGGACGGCTCCGGTGACGTTGCGGACGACGGCGGGGGCGCCGGGCGAGGTGAAGTCGAGGGAGTCGACGTCGTAGGAGAGGACGTGCGGGTATCCGGCGCGGCGGGCGGCGCGCAGGACGGCGGGGGCGGCGTGCCGGGTGCGGGAGGGGCGGAACCAGCTGCCGATGGAGCCGGTGAGCCGGCGGAGCCGGGTGGCGCAGGCCTCGATCTCGGCGTGGGCCTCGGCCTCGGTCATGGCGTTGACGTCGACGTGGTGCTGGGTGTGGTTGCCGAGGTCGTGGCCGCCGTCGAGGACGCGGCGGGCGAGGTCGGGGTGTTCGTCGAGCCAGCTGCCGACGGCGAGGACGGTGACGCGGGCGCCCGCCTTCTCCGCCTGGCCGAGGAGGGTGCGGGCCAGGGCGGGGTCGCCCTGCCCGTGGAAGGTGAGGGCGACGCGGGGCCGGTCGCGGGGGCCGTGTGCGATCTCGTCGGGCCGGCCGGGGAAGCGGCGTGGTGCGGGGGCGACGGCGGGCGCGGGGGCGGGGCGGCGCTCGGCGGTGGTGGGCGCGGGGCGGGGTTCCGTGGCGCAGGCGGTGGCGAGGGCTCCGGCGACGGCGACGGCCGCGCCCGCCCGGAGGGCTCCTCGGCGGTCGGTCGGCTTCACGCGACCATTTAAGGCGGATGACGTCCGATTTATCACGATTAGGCCAATTCAGGACGTTTGCAGCCCTCGCGTGGGCGTCCAGCATGCGGACGAGCCCGGCAAACAATCGATGAACCGCATAGTCATTCACCATTTAGAAGGTGGGTGCTGCACGTCACCAACGATTCATAATTAAACTGTCCGGTTTTGACCGACCTTGCCCCACTAGGGACTTTTGGCGTCGAGGCCACCTGTCTGCCATAGTCGGAGTCACCGACCCCCATTGACCCGGGCCAGGTCGACATAGCGGCCGTGGATACACCCCCCCGTCCACGGCGCATCACACGAAAGCCCCCAGGCGCCTCACCATGGCACACGGGGGCTTCCGTGCGTCCGGGGGAAGGTGGAGCCGGTCCGGGACCGACTCAGGGACGGTCCGCGACCCGCATCTCGAACCAGGTCGTCTTGCCGCGCGGCGCCAGGTCCACGCCCCAGCGGTCCGAGAGCTTGTCGACGAGGAAGAGACCGCGGCCGCTCGTGTCGAGCTCGTGCACCGGCATCAGACAGGGAAGCCCGCGCGAGGGGTCCCGGACCTCGACCCGGATCCAGCCGCGGCGCCGCTGGAGCCGCAGCGCGAAGACCCGGGCGCCGGTGTGCCGGACCGCGTTCCCGACGAGTTCCGAGACCAGGAGCACGGCGTGCTCGGCGATCTGCGGACCGAGGCCCCACTGACGCAGGATCACGTCCTTGGTGAGCCTTCGGGCCACCCACGCCGACTCGGGGCGGGACGGCAGCCGGACATCCTCCTCGGCCGGGTTGCCGTACAACTCCACTGCGTCGGCGGCCTGTTCGTCATCCACGGCCGGTGACCACCGCGCGGCGGCGGCGCTGCCGCGCTGCCAAGGTTGTTCCCTACCCTCCAGGCCCGCCATGCCCCCATCATGGCCGCACGGAGCCCTCCGCGGGGGCCGTTCCGGTGGAATCGGCCCCCGCCGGATCACCTTCACGATGACCCGTCAGGTCACGTGTCAGGCGAACTTCGCCTTGCCCGGACCCTCCTCGACGAAGCTGCGCATGCCGCGCTCGCGGTCCTCGGTCGCGAACAGGCCCGCGAACCAGGTGCGCTCGATGGCCAGGCCGGTGTCGATGTCGGCCTCCAGCCCCTGGTCGATCGCCTCCTTCGCGGCCCGCAGGGCGACCGCCGGGCCCTGCGCCAGCTTGGCGGCCCAGGCGTGCGCCTGCTCGTACACCTCGGCCGCCGGGACGACCCGGTCGACCAGGCCGAGCGTCAGCGCCTCGTCCGCCTTCACCATCCGGCCGGTGAAGATGAGGTCCTTGGCCCGGGACGGGCCGATCAGCCGCGACAGGCGCTGGGTGCCGCCCGCGCCCGGGATGAGGCCGAGCAGGATCTCCGGCTGGCCCAGCTTCGCGTTGTCGGCGGCGATCCGGTAGTCGGCGCAGAGGGCGAGCTCGCAGCCGCCGCCGAGCGCGTAACCGGTGATCGCGGCCACGACGGGCTTGGGGATGCGGGCGATGGCGGTGAAGGCGTCCTGGAGCGCACGCGACCGCTTGACCATGGCCACGTGGTCCATGACCTGCATCTCCTTGATGTCCGCGCCCGCCGCGAACACCTTCTCGCCTCCGTAGAGGACCACGGCCCGCACGTCGTCGCGGTCGGTCAGCTCCTGGGCCAGCTCGCGCAGTCGGTCCTGGACGGCGATGTCCAGGGCGTTCATCGGGGGACGGTCGAGGCGGATCGTGCCGACGCCTTCGGCGACTTCGAGGTTCACAGTCATGGAAGGAAGGTTAGTGGCCGTTAACGCCGCGGGACCCGGTGCTGTTGCTCACAGCACCGGGTCCCGCGGCGGTCGCTCAGGACGGGATCGACTAGGCGATCCACTCCGACCAGTCCATGTTCCAGCCGTTCAGGCCGTTCTCCGGCTTGATCTGCTTGTCCTTGGAGTTCTTCACGATGACGACGTCGCCGATGAGCGAGCGGTCGTAGAACCAGGCCGCCGGGGTCGAGCTGTCGCCCGCGCCGCGGGCGTCCTGGAGGCCGACGCAGCCGTGGCTGACGTTGGTGCTGCCGAAGGTCGACGAGGAGGCCCAGTAGTTGCCGTGCACGAACGTGCCCGAGTTCGACAGGCGCATCGCGTGCGGCACGTCCTTGATGTCGTACTCGCCGCCGAAGCCGACGGTGGCGCCGTTCATGCGCGTCACCTTGTACTTCTCGCTGATGACCATCTGGCCGTTGTACGTGGTCGTGGACGGGGCGCCCGCGGTGATCGGCAGCGTCTTGATGATGGCGCCGTCGCGCTCGACCTTCATGGTCTTGGCGCTCGCGTCGACGGTGGAGACCTGACGGCGGCCGATGGTGAAGGTGATCGTCTTCTTCTGCTTGCCGTAGACGCCCGGGCGGCCCTCGACGCCATCCAGGTTGAGGTGCACGGTCACCTTGGTGCCGGCGGCCCAGTACTTCTCAGGACGGAAGTCGAGGCGGTCGTTGCCGAACCAGTGGCCCTCGATCTGCACGGCCGGCTCGGCCGTCACCTTGATGGCCTTCTCGACGGCCTCCGGGTCGGTGATGCCCCGGGTGAAGTTGATGGACACCGGCATGCCGACGCCGACGGTCGAACCGTCCTCCGGCGTGTAGTGGCCGATGAAGGTGTTCTTCGGGACGAGCGTGGTGAAGGTGGTGTCCTTCGCCGACTCGCGGCCGTCCGCGTCCTTCGCGATCGCGTGGACCTTGTACTGGGTGCCCGCCGACAGGTGGGCGGTGGGCGTCCAGCTGGCGCCGTCCGTCGCGATCTTGCCCTCGACCTCGGTGCCCTTGGAGTCGGCGACCGTGACCGTGGTCAGCTTGCCCTGCGTCGCGGTGACCTTGAGGGCGCCGCTGGTGGCGACCGCGTCGGCGCCGTCCTTCGGAAGGATCGTCACGACCGCCTGGGAGGCCGCGTTGTCCTGCTTGCCGCCGCCCTGCGCGGCCGGTCCCTGGCCCCCCGTGCCGCCGCCGGTCTCACCGCCGCCGCCGCAGGCGGTGAGCACCAGGAGCAGCGCTCCCGCCGCCAGGGCCTGCAGCCGGACGCCCCCGCGCCGGCGCCGTCCCGTCGCCCCTACCGATGCCCCCGATATCGGCTGCCCGTTCACTTGGTCTTCTCCCCTCGCACGGCCTGGCAACCGCCACGGCCCCACCCCCGTGCGCATCCACTCGCGCACACAGCGCTAGATAATCACACCGTAGGACACGAAAGTTCCTCGCGTATGTCACCGTTCAGTCCCAGTCGCCGTGATAGGGGCGGATGGCCGTCGTGTCAGGTCAGGGCGGAGCCCGCCTTCCAGGCGGTCCAGTCCAGGTTCCAGCCGCCGAGGCCGTTGTCGGGGGCGACCTTGCGGTCACGGGAGTTGACCACTTCCACCACGTCGCCGATGAGCGTCCGGTCGAAGAACCAGCCGGCGGGCGAGTCGGCGCTGCCGCCCTTGTCGTCGCGCAGCCCCACGCAGCCGTGGCTGACGTTGGCGGAGCCGAAGGTGGAGGCCGGGGCCCAGTAGTTGCCGTGCAGGAAGGTGCCCGAGTCGGTGAGCCGCATGGCGTGCGGCACGTCCTTGATGTCGTACTCGCCGCCGAAGCCGACGGTCCGGCCGTCCATCCGCGTCACGTCGTACAGCTCCGTGACGACCATCTTCCCGTTGTACGTGGTCGTCTTCGGCGCGCCCGCGGTGATCGGCACGGTGGCCAGGACCTCGCCGTCCCTGCGGACCTCCATCGTGTGGGCGGCGGCGTCGACCAGGGAGACCTGGGAGCGGCCGATGGTGAAGCCGACCGTCTTGCGCTGGATGCCGTACACGCCCGGCGCCCCCTCGACGTCCCGCAGGCCGAGTTCGACGGTGACCTCGGTGCCCGGCTGCCAGTACTCGGCGGGGCGGAAGTCGAGCCGCTCCTTGCCGAACCAGTGGCCCACCACCTTCACCGGCGGCACCGAGGTGACGCGGATGGCCCGCTCGACCTCGGCCCGGTTCTCGACGGGCCGGCTGAAGCCGAAGGAGACGATCATGCCGGTGCCCACCGTCGAACGGTTCTCCGGCTTGAAGTAGCCGATGAAGCGGCTCTCCGGCACCACGGTGGTGAAGGTGGTGTGCCGGGCCGAGCGGCGCCCGTGCGCGTCGAGCGCGACCGCGTCCACGCTGTACTTCGCGGACAGCGCGAGCCGGGTCTCGGCCTTGGGCCGCCAGCTCAGCCCGTCCGCGGAGATCTCCCCGGCGACCCGGGTCCGCTGGGCGTCCTCGACCCGGACGACCGTCACCCGTTCGAGGCGGCCGCTGTCGACCCTCACCTCGACCGGCCCCTCGGCCGCCACCCCCTTGCTGCCGTCCTCCGGGCTCACCCGGATGACGTCGCCGGGGGCCCGTGCCTTGCCGGGCAGGGAGACGTCGAGGCCTCCCCCGCCGTCCGCGCCTGTGCAGCCCGCGAGGCCGGCGATCAGTCCCGCCACCGCCAGGGCGTACCTCGTCCGCTTCCATACTCGATTCACGCTCGGCCCAACGACGGCCACCCTCCAGGGGAAACGTCCGTACGGGTCATGTTGGGAGCACGGCCGTCCGGGCAGAACAGGGGGAGAACCACGCGCGGGAGCGGCGGCCGGGACGCCGCCGCTCCCGCGGATGCGAGCCCGACGAGCCGCGGGAGGCCGGGACGGTGTCGAGCGCAGCCGAGCAGGAGGCGGTACACGAGCATGCCCTGGAGCGGACAGGACCACCCGTGTGGCCGGGGGCGCCGACGCCGCTCGGCGCCCGCTGCCGGGTCGGACCCGGCGGGGTGACGGGCACCAACTTCGCCCTGTGGGCGGGCGGCGCGGAGGCCGTGGAGCTGTGCCTGTTCGACGAGGACGGGACGGAGACGCGGCTGCCGCTGACGGAGCTGACCCACGAGATCCGGCACGGCTTCGTGCCGGGCGTCGGTCCGGGGCAGCGGTACGGCTACCGGGTGCACGGCCGCTGGGACCCGTGGACGGGGGCCCGCTGGAACCCGGCGAAACTGCTCCTCGACCCGTACGCGCGGGCCGTCGACGGCGACTTCGACGCGCTGCCCCCGGAGGCGTACGGACACGTCAGGGACTGGCCGCAGCAGCACGTGGCCGACACCGTCCGCGACGAGCGGGACTCCGCCCCGTACGTCCCGAAGGGGGTCGTCGTCCACGACGACGACGACTGGTCGGACGACCGCAGGCCCAAGACGCCCTGGCAGGACTCGGTCATCTACGAGCTGCACGTCAAGGGATTCACGCGGCTCCACCCCGGCATCCCCGAACACCTGCGGGGCACGTACGCGGGGCTCGCGCACCCGGCGGCGATCGAGCACCTCACGGGACTCGGGGTGACGGCGGTCGAGCTGCTGCCGGTGCACCAGTTCGCGCACGAGGACCACCTGCTGCGGCGCGGGCTGCGCAACTACTGGGGCTACAACTCGGTCGGCTACTTCGCCCCGCACGCGGGCTACTCCTCGTCCGGGACGACGGGCCAGCAGGTCGGCGAGTTCAAGCGGATGGTGCGGGCGCTGCACGCGGCGGGGATCGAGGTCATCCTCGACGTCGTCTACAACCACACGGCGGAGGCCGGCGAGCTCGGCCCCACCCTCTCCCTGAAGGGCATCGACAACCGCGGCTACTACCGGCTCCAGTCCGACGCCCGCCGGTACGCGGACTACACGGGCTGCGGGAACACCCTGCACGTCGTGCAGCCCCAGGTGCTGCGGCTCATCACCGACTCGCTGCGGTACTGGGTGACGGAGATGGGCGTCGACGGCTTCCGCTTCGACCTGGCGGCGGCCCTCGCCCGCTCCATGCACGACGTCGACATGCTGTCGCCGTTCCTCGCGGTGATCGCCCAGGACCCGGTGCTCCGCCGGGTCAAGCTCATCGCCGAGCCCTGGGACGTCGGCAACGGCGGCTACCAGGTCGGCGCGTTCCCACCGCTGTGGACCGAGTGGAACGACCGCTACCGGGACGCCGTACGGGACTTCTGGCGGGGCGCGCTGCCCGACGTACGGGACCTCGGCTACCGGCTCTCCGGCTCCAGCGACCTGTACGCCTGGGGCGGGCGGCGGCCGTACGCCTCCGTCAACTTCGTCACCGCGCACGACGGCTTCACCCTCCGCGACCTCGTCACGTACGAGCGCAAGCACAACGAGGCCAACGGCGAGGGCAACCGGGACGGCACCCACGACAACCGCTCCTGGAACTGCGGCACGGAGGGCGAGACCGACGACCCGGGGATCAACGCCCTGCGGCTGCGCCAGCAGCGCAACCTGCTCACCACCCTCCTGCTGTCCACCGGGGTGCCGATGCTCGTCGCCGGCGACGAGACGGGCCGCACCCAGGGCGGCAACAACAACGCGTACTGCCAGGACAACGAGATCGGCTGGCTCGACTGGTCCCTGCCGGACGACCCGGACCGGGCGCAGCTCCTCGCCCTGACCCGCCGGCTGCTCGCGCTGCGCCACCGCCACCCGGTGCTGCGCCGCAGGGCCTTCTTCTCCGGCCGCCCGCAGCGCGCGGACGGGCTGCGGGACCTGGCCTGGTTCACCGCCGAGGGCGCCGAGATGACGGAAGGGGACTGGTACGCGCCCACCGCGACGCTCGGCCTCTACCTGTCGGGCCGGGACATCCCGGGCCGGGACGAGCGCGGCGAGCGGATCACCGACGACAGCTTCCTCGCCGTCCTGCACGCGGGCCCCCGCCCCCTGGAGTTCCGCCTCCCGGGTCCGCCGTGGGCGGCTACGTACGAACTCGTCGTGGACACCGCGCGCACGGACCAGTCCGGCCCCCCGGCCACCCGCCACGAGGGCGGCGGGACGATCACGGTCGGCGCGCGGTCGACGGTCCTGCTGCGCGTCAGGGAGTGAGGGCCGCGACGGGCCGGGGCAGGACACTCCCGGCCCGGCCACCGCGGCGCGACGGCGGTGGCCGGGCGGAGCGAGGGCGCCCGTCCCCGTGGACCGCGGCGCGGCCCACACGGGCACCCGTGCGGCGGGCCGTCCCTTGAGCCCCCGTGCGACGGGCCCGCGCGTCCGAACAGTGTCGGGCGGGGCCGTCGCCGCTGTCTTTGGCCCACGGCGCACGGCTCATTGACTCTGCGCGCACTCCCGGTGCTCGCTGGGGCTGCGGCCGTGGGCCGCGCGGAAGGCCCGGCTGAACGCGGCGGGGTGACGGAACCCCCACCGGACCGCGATGTCGTGGACGGGGGTGCGGCGCAGGGCCGGGTCCGCGAGGTCCCGGGCCGCGCCGGCCAGCCTCAGGTCACGGATCCACGTGCCGACGGTGAGGCCCTCGTCCTGGTAGAGCCGGTGCAGGTAGCGCACCGAGATGTGGTGCGCGGCGGCGACGGTCCCGGGCGTGAGGTCCGGATCGGCGAGACGGCCGCGGACGAAGTCCTGGGTGCGCAGGAACAGGGCCCGGCGCCGGCTCTCCGGCGCGGGGGCCGCCTCCGCGTCGAGCCGTGCCGCGGCGGCCCCGGCGAGCAGGTCCATCAGCACGGTCGTCAGACGCGGCCCTTCCTCGGGGCGGAAGGCCCCCGGGTCGGCGGCGAGCGTCGTCAGGAACCCGGCGAGCAGCCGTCCGAACCCGCTCCCCCCGTCCATCCGCAGGGCAACGACCCGCTCCGCCTCCCGCGCGGGCAGCGGCAGCAGCTCCTTCGGGAACTGGGCCACGATGTGGTCGAGGCGGCCCGTGGCGTGCCGGGTGACACCCACGAACGGCAGCGACGAGTCGTAGACCATCAGGTCTCCGGCCCGGAACGCGGTGTCCCGGCCCGCCTGCGAGATCGCCATCTCCCCGCTGAGGGTCAGCGACACCTGGTAGTAGCCGGGGTCGGCGCGGCGGATCAGCCGGGGTGTGCGCCGGGTGACGAGCGGCGGATACCGCAGGGCCGTGACCTGCACGGCTCCCAGGTCCACGACGCGTGCCTCGGCCCGGAACGCGTCGGCGTGTTCGCTCCCCATCACCGTGGGGATCAGCGCCGTCGCCATCGCGTCATGCCAGAACCCGAACCGCTCCCGCTCCGGCACCTCCTCCGTACTGAAGCGCTGGACCCACACCGCACTCCCCCGGTCATCTCCACCGACGCTTCCCGTCGTCCGGTTCTCGCCACCAACTTGCCATAGATGACGGCGAGATGGAGACGACTGGGGGGCGGCCGGGGCCGGAGGCGGTGCCGGGAGGGAGACCGGGGAGCCTCCCGGGCGGGACGGGACGCCTCCGGGGCGCTTCCGGAGGCCGGAAAACCGGATGAGACGTGTCAGGGGTGAACCGTATGGTCGGACATGATGCCCGAGATGCCTGTGAACCCAGCGAGTGCGCCGAAATCCCCGGAACGGTCGGCGGTGCGCGTCCTGTTGCGCCTGTGGCCGTACGTGCGACCCGTGCGGGGGAGGTGGTTGGGGGCCGCCGTGGTGGCGGTGGTGGCGTCGTGTCTGTCGCTGGTGATCCCACTGGTGCTCAAGTGGATGGTGGACGGGCCGGTCGCGGAGCGGGATCCGGGCGGCGTGTGGCGGGGGGCGTTGTACCTGTTGCTGCTGGGCGTCGCGGAGGCGTTGCTGTTCGGGTTCCGGCGGTGGCTGGTGGCGCGGCCGCTGTCGGCGGTCGAGGCGGGGATGCGGGCGGATCTGTACCGCAGGCTGCAGCGGCTGCCGATCGCGTTCCACGACCGGTGGGCCTCGGGTCAGCTGCTGTCGCGCGGGACGACGGACCTGATGCTGGTGCGGATGTTCCTGGCCTTCCCGCTGACGTTCCTGCTGGTCAACGGGGTGACCATTCTCGCTGGGTACGTACTGCTGATCGCCCAGGACTGGTCGCTCGGGCTGGTGCTGCTGACGCCCGTGCTGCCGTTGGTGATCGTCTGCTCGATGTTCGAGACCCGGTACGGGACGGTGGCGCGCCGGGCGCAGGACCAGGTCGGCGATCTGACGACGGTCGTGGAGGAGAGCGTCCTCGGCATCCGGATCGTCAAGGGATTCGGCCGGCACCGCAGCCAGGCGGAGTCCTTCCGGGCGCTCTCGGAGCGGCTGCGGGGGACCGAGCTGGTGAAGGCCCGGCTGCTCGCGATGATCTGGGCGGTCATCACCGTCGTACCGGAGCTGGCCATCGGGGCGGCCCTCGTCCTGGGCACCGTGCAGGTCGCCGACGGCGACCTGTCGGCGGGCACGCTCGTCGCGTTCCTGTCGACGGCGCTCGCGCTGCGCTGGCCGGTGGAGTCGATCGGCTTCCTGCTCGCGATGAGCCAGGAGGCGGCGACCGCCACCGAGCGGTACTTCGAGGTGATGGACGCCGAGGAGGAGCCGGACACCGCGTCGCCGACGGCGTCCACGGAGGACGGCCCCGGCGGGGTGCGGTTCGAGGGCGTGACGTTCCGCTATCCCGACGCGCCCGACGACGCCCCGCCCGTCCTGGACGGCGTCGACCTGCACATCCGCCCCGGCGAGACCCTCGCCCTCGTCGGCGGCACCGGCTCCGGGAAGACGACGCTCACCGCGCTCGTCCCCCGCCTTCACGAGGCGACCGGGGGCCGGATCCTGCTGGACGGCGAGGACATCGCCCTGATGGAGCGCGCGCGGCTGCGGACCCTGGTGTCGATGGCCTTCGAGGAGCCCACACTGTTCTCCGCGAGCGTCGGCGAGAACGTCCTCATGGGTGCCGGGGAGACCGCGGCGGAACCGGAGCTGGAGCGCGCCCTGGGCGTGGCCCAGGCGGACGGTTTCGTCGGGCGGCTGCCGGAAGGCTCCGCCACCCAGGTCGGCGAACAGGGCCTGAGCCTCTCGGGCGGCCAGCGCCAGCGGCTCGCCCTGGCGCGAGCGGTCGTCGGCCGTCCCCGGTTCCTGATCCTGGACGACCCGCTGTCGGCGCTCGACGTGCACACCGAGGCCCGGGTGGAGGCCGCCCTGCGGGAGGTCCTGCGCGAGACGACGGCCCTGGTCGTGGCGCACCGCCCGTCGACGGTCATGCTCGCCGACCGGGTGGCGCTGCTGTCGCGGGGCCGGATCGCGGCGGTCGGCACCCACCAGGAACTGCTGCGGAGCAGCCAGGAGTACGCCTGGCTGATGTCCGGCGAGAACCAGGAGAAGCGATGACGGAAACCCTTCCGGAGCAGAAGCCCGCGGACGGGGCCCCGCCGTCCGATCCCTTCGACCAGGACGACCTGCCCGCCCCGCACGGCGCGACGGGCGCGCTCCTGCGCTCCCTCCTCTCCGCCCACCGGACCCGGGTCGCGTGCGCCGCGCTCGTCCTCCTCGTCAAGGAGGCCGCCGTGCAGGCGGGCCCGCTGCTCGTCGCGTACGCCATCGACCGGGGCGTGCCGGCGTTCCGGGCCGGCGACCACGGCCCCGTCGTCGCGGTGGCGCTGGGCTACCTGCTGTGCGCGGCCCTGTCCGGGCTCCTCCAGTACGTCTTCGTGCGCGGCGCCGCCCGCGTCAACCAGGACGTCCTGCTCGATCTGCGGGGCCGGATCTTCCGCCACGCCCAGGTGCTGAGCGTCGACTTCCACGAGCGCTACACCTCGGGCCGGCTGATCTCCCGCGCCACCACCGACGTCGAGTCGCTGCGCGAGCTGCTCTCCGAGGGCCTCCAGGAACTCGTCGGCGTCGTCCTCTCCTTCCTCTCCATCTCCCTCGTCCTGCTCTGGCTCGACCTGGGCGTCGGGGCGGTGGCCGTCGTCTCCTTCGCGCCGCTGTACCTGCTGATCCGCAGCTACCGCCGGCGCGTCGGCGAGGTCTACACCCACCGGTCCACGGCGATCGCGGGCGTGATCGTGAAGTTCGCGGAGACGATGAACGGCATCCGCCCGGTCCGCGCGTTCCGCCGCGAGGAGGCCAACGACGCCGAGTTCGCCGTCCTCAACCGCCGCCACGAACACAGCAACGGCGACGCCCTCCTCGAAATGGCCCGCTACGTCGTCGGGTCACGTCTGGTCGCGAACACGGCCGTCGCCGGCATGTGTCTCTGGGGGGCGTACCGCGTCGCCGACGGCTCGCTCGAACTGGGCGTCCTGGCCGCCGCCGTGCTCTACATGCGGCGCCTGTACGACCCGATCGACCGGCTCGGCATGTTCCTCAACTCCTACGAGTCGGCGGCCGCCTCCCTCGCGAAGATCGCCGGTCTCCTCGCCCAGGAGCCGGGAGTGCCCGAGACGACGACGCCCCTGTCGCTCCCCCGGCGCACGGGGACCCCGGGCCGCCAGGTGGTCTTCGACGGGGTCCGCTTCGCCTACCGCACGGGCGGCGAGGTCCTGCCCCGCTTCGACCTGACGATCCCCGCGGGCCAGACGGTGGCCGTCGTGGGCGCCACGGGCGCGGGCAAGTCCACCCTCGCCAAGCTCCTCGCCCGGTTCTACGACCCCACCGAGGGCCGGGTCCTCCTCGACGGCGTCGACCTGCGCGACCTCACGACGCCGGACCTCCGGCGCGGGGTCGTCATGGTCACCCAGGAGGCCTTCCTCTTCTCGGGCACGGTCGCGGAGAACATCGCGATCGGCCGCCCGGACGCGACCCGCGACGAGATCGAGGCGGCGGCCAAGGCCATCGGCGCGCACGACTTCATCGCGAACCTGCCGGACGGCTACGACACGGACGTGCGCAAGCGCGGCGGGCGCATCTCGGCCGGCCAGCGCCAGTTGGTCGCCTTCGCCCGCGCCCTCCTCGCGGACCCGGCCGTCCTCATCCTCGACGAGGCCACCAGCTCCCTCGACGTGCCGGGCGAGCGCGCCGTCCAGCAGGCCATGGACACCGTCCTCGCCGGCCGCACGGCCGTCGTCATCGCGCACCGCCTGTCCACGGTCGAGGTGGCGGACCGCGTCCTCGTCATGGACTCCGGCCGCATCGTCGAGGACGGCACCCCGCAGACCCTGGTCACCGCCGACGGTCACTACGCCGGGCTCCACCAGGCCTGGCGCGACAGCCTGGTGGGCTGACCCGGCGAGCGGACGCGGCGGCGTGGCGGGCCCGGGCCGGCCCGCCCCGCCGCCACCCGTCCCACGTCCGCCGGCCTCGCCGCCACCCGTCCCACGTCCGCCGGCCTCGCCGCCACCCGTCCCACGTTCGGCGGCCCCTGTGCCGCCGCCCGTCTCACGTCCGCCGGCGCAGCAGCCGGAGGGTCGCTCCGGCGGCGAGCAGGGCGAGCAGGGCGGCGCCCACGGCCGCGCCCGCCATCGCGTCGACGAAGGCCGTGCGGGCGGCGTCGAGCACGGCCGGGGAGCCGCCCAGCGCACCGCCCAGGGTCTCCCGGGCCTCGGCGGGCGCGGACGCGGGCATCGTGGCCGTGTAGACGGCCGCGCCGACGGAACCGAGCACCGCCATGCCGAGCGCACCGCCCAGCTCCTGGCCGGCTTCGAGGACGGCCGTGGCGGACCCCGCGCGCTCGGGCGGGGCGGCGCCGAGGGCGAGTTCGTTGGCGAGGGTCATGACGGACACGAGACCGGCGGCGTACACGGCACTGGCGACGAGGATCACCCAGAACGGCGTGGCGCGCTCGATGGTGGTCAGCCACCCGAATCCGGCGGCGGCGACGAGGAACCCGCCGGCCATGACGTGCGCCCGGTCCGTACGTCCGGCGAGCATCGCGGCGAGCGGTGCGGCGACCACGACGCCGCCGGTGGGGACGAGGCTCCAGAGGGCCGCTTCGAGGGGGCTCTGGCCGAGGACGGACTGGAGGTACTGGGTGAGGAAGACGGCGAAGCCGACGGTCGCGGCCATGGCGAGCAGGTTGGCGAGGAGGGAGCCGCCGTAGGCCGGGGTCCGGACGAGTCCGAGGTCGACCATGGGGTGGGCGAGCCGCTTCTGGCGGCGGACGAAGACGAGGGCGAGGAGCAGTCCGAAGGTCACCCCGAGCGCGGGCACGGGGGCCCAGCCGTCCTTGGCGAGCTCCTTGACGCCGTGGATCAGCGGCAGCAGGGCGACGAGGGAGAGCACGGCGCTGAGGACGTCGAACCGCGCACCGGCCGCGGCCGGCCGGGACTCGGGGAGCAGCAGGGGACCGAGGACGAGCAGCAGCAGCATCGCGGGCAGGTTGATCAGGAACACCGATCCCCACCAGAAGTGTTCGAGGAGCGCGCCGCTGACGACGGGGCCGAGTGAGATGCCGCTCGCCATGACGGTCGTCCACAGGGTGACGGCCTTGGCCCGCTGGGCCGGGTCCTGGAAGAGGGTGCGGATCAGGGCGAGAGTGGACGGCATGAGGCAGGCGCCGGCGACGCCGAGGAGTCCGCGGGCGCCGATGAGGGCGCCGGCGCTGTGGGCGTAGGCGGCGAAGCCGGAGGCGACGCCGAAGAGGGCGGCGCCGCCGAGGAGGAGCCTGCGGCGCCCGAAGCGGTCGCCGAGGGCCCCCATGGTGACGAGGAGTCCGGCGAGCACGAAGCCGTACATGTCGAGGATCCACAGTTGCTGGGTCGCGCCGGGCCGGAGGTCGGCGGCGATGGAGGGGATCGCGAAGTAGAGGACGGAGACGTCCATGGAGACGAGGAGCAGCGGCAGCATGAGGACGCCGAGGACGGTCCATTCGCGCCGTCCCGCGCGGTCGGGTCCTGCCGTGGGCCGGGGGCTTTCGGTGAGTGTCATACGGGGAAGGAAGCAGCCCCGTATGTACGGCGCCACTCCCGCCCTAGTACACCTCGATCCGCGGTCACGAATGCGCAGGTCAATGCGGTGTACGCCGTCCCGTGCGCACTAGTACACTCCGCGCCGTGCCGACCACTCCGCCCTACCTCTCCATCGCCGCCGAGCTCCGCCGCCGCATCCGGACCGGCGAGCTGCCGCCGGGCTCCCGGGTGCCGTCGACGCGGGCCGTCACCCGGGAGTGGGGGGTGGCGATGGCCACGGCCACGAAGGCGCTCGCGGTGCTGCGCCAGGAGGGTCTGGTGCGGCCGGAGCCGGGGGTGGGCACGGTGGTCGTCGCCCCGGTGGATCCGGACGCGGCGCCCCTCTCGCGGGAGCGGCTCGTCGCGGCCTCGCTCGAACTCGCCGACGCCGAGGGCCTGAACGCGCTGACCATGCGGCGGGTGGCGACGGCGCTCGGGGTGTCGACGATGACGCTGTACCGCCATGTGCCGGGCAAGGCCGAGCTGGTGCGGCTGATGGCGGACGCGGCGTGCGGCGAGGTGCCGTTGGGGCCGGTGCCGGCGGACTGGCGGACGGGGCTCGAACAGGGGGCGCGCTGGCTGCGCGCGGTGTACCGCCGACACCGGTGGATGGCGCACGCGATGGCGTCGTTCACGCGGCCGGTCGCGACGCCGAACGCGATGGCGTACACGGAGTGGGTGCTGCGGTCGCTGCGCGGGACGCGGCTGTCGGCCGCGGACAAGCTCCACGCCCATCTGCTGATCTTCGCCTACGTCCAGGGCCTGTCGATGGCGGACGACCTGGAGGAGCAGGCGCGTCAGGACACGGGCATCTCCGACGGTGAGTGGATGGAACAGAATGAGCCACGATTCGACGCGATCCAGGCGGGTGGCTCGTACCCGGAGCTGACGTCGGTGACCAGCGAGGGAGGCTTCGGTCTGGACCTGGAGACGCTCTTCGAATTCGGGCTCCGCCGAACGTTGGACGGCATCGCGGCCTTGATCGACGAAACGTCCGGTTAACGAACACCGACGTACGGGCAGCGGACGATTTCCGGCCAACTTGTCGATGCGCTCCTGACAGGTCCCCGTCATTCCTGTCACTCTCTCCCCGGTTCTTCGCATCAATGTTCAGCGCTTCACCCGCACGTGCTCCACAGCTCCCTTGCTCCGCCCGGACGGGCTCACCCAAGTCCGCCGGTACCCCCCTCGCATAAGGAGTCTGCGTGAGATCCACGCCCAGCCGTCGCGCCACCGCGACCGGCGCTCTGATCGCTGCCGCCGCCATGATCGCCGTCGGCGTCCAAACGGGTTCCGCCACCGCGGCGAACACCCCCTGGAGCATCGCCCCCCAGGCCCAGCAGGGCACCTCGGCGAACCCCGGCAAGCTCCCGGCCGACCTCACCCCCGCCGAGCGCATCGCGCTCATCAAGGCGGCCGACGCCGACAAGGCCGCCACGGCCAAGTCCCTCGGCCTCGGCGCCCAGGAGAAGCTGGTCGTCCGCGACGTCGTGCAGGACCGCGACGGCACGACCCACACGCGCTACGAGCGCACCTACGCCGGACTGCCCGTCCTCGGCGGCGACCTGATCGTCGAGGAGTCCAAGGCCGGCGTGCGCCAGAGCGTCTCCAAGGCTTCCCGTGCGGAGCTGAAGAACGTCGACACCACCGCCACCGTCGCCCCGGCCGCCGCGTCGAAGCAGGCCCTGAGCGCCGCGCAGGCCGAGGGCGCCGACAAGGCCGAGACCAACCGCGCCCCGCGCAAGGTCGTCTGGATGGCCAACGGCACGCCCGTCCTCGCGTACGAGACCGTCGTCGGCGGCCTCCAGCACGACGGCACCCCGAACGAGCTGCACGTCGTCACCGACGCCAAGACCGGCGCGAAGCTGTACGAGTGGCAGGCCATCGAGACCGGCACCGGCAACACGATGTACAGCGGCCAGGTGACCCTCGGCACCGCGCCCTCGTACACGCTGACCGACACCGGCCGCGGCAACCACAAGACGTACAACCTCAACGGCGGTACGTCGGGCACCGGGACGCTGTTCAGCAACACCACCGACGTGTGGGGCAACGGCCTCCCGTCCAACAAGGAGACGGCCGGCGCCGACGCCCACTACGGCGCCGCGCTCACCTGGGACTACTACAAGAACGTGCACGGCCGCAGCGGCATCCGCGGTGACGGCGTCGGCGCGTACACCCGGGTCCACTACGGCAACGCGTACGTCAACGCGTTCTGGTCGGACTCCTGCTTCTGCATGACGTACGGCGACGGCTCGAACAACACCAAGCCGCTGACGTCCATCGACGTGGCCGCGCACGAGATGACGCACGGCGTCACCTCCAACACGGCCGGCCTCCAGTACAGCGGCGAGTCCGGCGGCCTCAACGAGGCCACCTCGGACATCTTCGCGGCGGCCGTCGAGTTCTACGCCAACAACGCCAACGACCCGGGCGACTACCTCGTCGGCGAGAAGATCGACATCCGCGGCAACGGCACCCCGCTGCGCTACATGGACAAGCCGAGCAAGGACGGCTCGTCCAAGGACTCCTGGTACTCGGGCCTCGGCGGCATCGACGTCCACTACTCCTCGGGCCCGGCGAACCACTTCTTCTACCTGCTGTCCGAGGGCAGCGGCACGAAGACGATCAACGGCGTCACCTACGACTCGCCGACCTCCGACGGCCTGCCCGTCACCGGCATCGGCCGCGCCAAGGCCGAGCTGATCTGGTTCAAGGCCCTCACCACCAAGTGGGGCACCACGACCAACTACGCCGGTGCCCGCACCGGCACGGTCGACGTCGCCAAGGCCCTCTACGGCGCCACCAGCCCCGAGGTCGCGGCCGTCGAGAACGCCTGGGCCGCCATCAACGTCGGCTCCCGCCCCGGCACCGAGCCGCCGTCCGGCGGCAGCGCCGACAACATCCAGCAGACGTTCACCGTGAACGCCTCCTCCGAGGTCGCCAACGGCGCCTGGAAGCTCCGCGTCCAGGACAAGGCCGCGATCGACACCGGCTACATCAACAACTTCAAGCTGACCTTCCCGTAAGCCCGGAAGGCACAGCCCGAAGCACGGTGAGATGAACCGACGGACGCCCGGAGGGAACCTTCCCTCCGGGCGTCCGCGCGTCTGCATACCCTGGACCGATGATCAGGGTGCTGCTGGCCGACGACGAGACGATGATCAGGGCCGGGGTGCGGGCCATCCTGGCCACCGACCCCGGCATCGAGGTGGTCGCGGAGGCCGGGGACGGCCACCAGGCCGTCGAACTCGCCCGGGAGCACCGGCCGGACGTGGTGCTGCTCGACATCCGGATGCCCCGGCTCGACGGGCTGGGCGCGGCGGAGGAGCTGCGCGCGGTGCTGCCCGGGGCGGCCGTCGTCATGCTCACCACCTTCTCCGAGGACGCGTACATCGCCCGGGCGCTCGGCAGCGGGGTGAGCGGGTTCCTGCTGAAGTCCGGGGATCCGCGCGAACTCATCGCGGGCGTGCGGGCGGTGGCCGGCGGCGGCGCCGCGCTCTCCCCCGACGTGGCGCGCCGGGTCATCGACACCCTCGGCGGCGAGCGGTTCACCCGCGCCGCCGAGGCGCGGGCCCGCCTCGAACCGCTCACCGGCCGCGAGCGGGAGGTCGTCGCCCTCCTCGGCGCCGGGCTCTCCAACCAGGAGATCGCCGACCGGATGTACGTCGTCGAGGGCACCGTCAAGGCGCATGTGAGCGCCGTCCTGAGCCGGCTCGGCCTGCGCAACCGCGTCCAGCTCGCGGTGCTGGCCCACGAGGCGGGCGCGGTCCCCGGGGACGCCGGTGCGTGAGCGTCTCGTCGACCTGGGCCTCTGGCTGCTGCTCTGCGTCCCCGTCCTGCTGAAGTCCGACCCGAACGACGGCGGGAGCTGGGGCCTGGTCGCCGTCGGCGTGACCGTGCTCGGCGGCTGCGTCGCCGTCGGCCGGCGGTGGCCGCTGATGCCGATCGCGGTGACGGTCGCGTTGAGCCTGCCGGCCTCCCTGGAGCTGTTCACCCCCTCGTACAGCCTGGCCCTGATCGCCTTCGGCTACCTCGCCGGGCGGCGGCAGGAGCACACCCGGGCGGCGCTGTGGCTGTTCGCGGCGGTGGCCGCGGCGGGGCTGCTGCTGACCCTGGTCACGCACACGTCGCTCGGTCAGTGGTTCACGCTGCTGCTCGCGCTGGCGCTCGCCGTCGTCGCGCCCTGGCTGACCGGCCGTTACGTGCGGCAGTACGGCCGGCTGGTGCGCAGCGGCTGGGAACTGGCCGACCGCATGGAGCGCGAGCAGGCGGCCGTCGCCGACCGCGAGCGGCTGCGCGAACGCTCCCGGATCGCGGGCGACATGCACGACTCCCTCGGCCACGACCTGACCCTCATCGCGGTCCGGGCGGGCGCCCTTGAGGTCGATCCGGCGCTCGGCCCCGCCCAGCAGCTCGCCGCCGGCGAGCTGCGGCGCGCGGCGGCGGACGCGACGGCCCGGCTGCGGGACGTCATCGGCGTCCTCCGCGAGGAGGGCACCGCCGCCCCGACCACCCCTCCCGGTGAGACCGTCGAGGACCTCACCGCCCGCGCCCGCGCGTCCGGTCTCGCGGTGACCCTCACGACGACACCCGTGCCCGCCCTCACGGGCATGCCCGGCCTCGCCCTGCACCGCGTCGTGCAGGAAGGCCTCACCAACGCGGCCAGACACGCCCCCGGCGCCGCCGTCTCGGTCTCGGTCGCCGAGGACGCGTCGACCGTCCTGGTCCGGGTGTCCAACGGCCCCGGCACCCCCGGCGGAGACTCCGCGCCGACGGAACCCGCCTCCGGCGGTACCGGGCTCGTCGGGCTCGACGAACGGGTGCGGCTCGCGGGCGGGACGCTGACCCACCGGGTGGGCGGGGACGGCGGGTTCGTCCTGGAGGCCGTACTGCCGCGGAACCCGCCGGCCCCGGTGGCGGCGCCCGCCGCGCCCACCTCGGCGCGGGAACTGGACCGGGCCCGCCGGCAGGTGCGCAAGGGCCTGGCGCAGGCGATCTGGATCCCGCTCGCGCTGCTCGTCGCGCTCGGGGCGCTGATGGCGGGGGTCGCCCTGTGGACCCAGCACCTGTCGTACCTGGAGCCGGGGGACTACTCCGGGATGCGGATCGGGCAGTCGCTCGCGGAGCTCGCGGACGACCTGCCCGAAAGGCCGTTGGACGGCCCGCCGCACCGGGTGCCCGCCGAGCCGCCGGGCATGGACGAATGCCGGTACTACCGGTCCACGCTGCTCGCCGCGATCCCGGTGTACCGGCTGTGCTTCGTCGACGGGCACCTCGCCGGGAAGTCCGAGGTGCCGTAGGGGTGTCCGGTGGACCGGGCCGATCCGGTCCGGTCCACCGGGCATCCCGGCACGCGCCCTATCGCAGGAGCACGCCCGCACCCTCGCCCTTCGTCTCCTCCGGGAGGGCCACGAGGCCCGGTTCGGCCGGGTGGGCGAGGAGCGGGTGTGCGGGCAGGACCCGGACCGTGCAGCCGAAGGTGCCGGTCCGGTCGAGCTCCAGGGTGCCCGCGTAGGGCAGCCGGCCCTCCAGGTCGGGTCCGCCGGCCGGCTTGAGGGTGACGGTGCGGGTGGCGGCGAGGGTGTCGTCGGCGTCGACCCGTCCGGTGACGGCCTGCACCTCGACGTCGTCGGGGCCGAGCTCGCCGAGGGCCACCCGGACCCGGACCACCGGGGTGGCGCCGAGCTCCGCGTCCGCCAGGTCGTCGGCGAGCCCGTCGCCGACCTCGACGTGGTCGACGGCCACCTTGGGCCAGGCCTCCCGGACCCGGGCCTTCCAGGCCGCGAGGTCCCGCGCCCGGTCCGGGGTGAGCGCCCGGCGGGCGCCGGCGGCGGGGACGTACAGGCGCTCGACGTACTCGCGGACCATCCGGTCGGCGAGGACCTTGGGACCGAGGTCGGAGAGGGTCCGCCGGACCATGGCCGTCCAGCCGGCCGGCACGCCGTCGGCGCCCCGGTCGTAGAAGCGGGGCGCGACCCGGCGCTCGATCAGCTCGTAGAGCGCGGCGGCCTCCAGGTCGTCGCGGCGGTCCTCGTCGGCGGCGGCCGCGCCGTCCGCGGTGGGGATGGCCCAGCCGAAGTCGGGCTCGAACCACTCGTCCCACCAGCCGTCGAGGACGGACAGGTTGAGGCAGCCGTTCAGGGCGGCCTTCATGCCGCTGGTGCCGCAGGCCTCGAGGGGGCGGAGGGGGTTGTTGAGCCAGACGTCGCAGCCGGGGTAGAGGCCGCGGGCCATCTCCATGCCGTAGTCGGGCAGGAAGACGATCCGGTGCCTGACCCGGGGGTCGTCGGCGAACCGGACCAGTTCCTGGACGAGCCGCTTGCCGCCGTCGTCGGCGGGGTGCGCCTTGCCGGCGACGACGAGCTGCACGGGCCGCTCGGGATGGAGGAGCAGGGCCCGGAGCCGGTCCTTGTCCCGCAGCATGAGGGTGAGCCGCTTGTACGAGGGGACCCGGCGGGCGAAACCGATGGTGAGGACGTCCGGGTCGAGGACGGAGTCGGTCCAGCCGAGCTCGGCGGCGGCCGCGCCCCGCTGCCGCCAGGAGGCCCGCAGCCGCTCCCGCACGTCGGTCACGAGCCGCTCCCGGAGAGTCCGGCGCAGCTCCCAGAGCTCCCGGTCGGCGGGGTCGGGGCCGAGCTCGCCGACCTCGGGGGCGACCCAGGTGGGGGCGTGGACGCCGTTGGTGATCGAGCCGATCGGCACCTCGTCGGCGTCGAAGCCCGGCCAGAGCCCCGCGAACATGTCCCGGCTGACGGCGCCGTGGAGGGTGGAGACGCCGTTGGCGCGCTGGGCGAGCCGCAGGCCCATGGCGGCCATGTTGAAGACCCCCGGCTCGCCGCCGAGCGGGGTCTCGTCGCCGAGGGCGAGGACGCGTCCGGTGTCGACGCCGGGGAGCGCGCCGTCCTCCCCGAGGTGGCGGGCGATCAGGCTCCGGTCGAAGCGGTCGATGCCGGCCGGGACGGGGGTGTGGGTGGTGAAGACCGTCCCGGCCCTGACGGTCTCGAGCGCGCTGTCGAAGTCGAGCCCCTCGCCCTGGAGTTCACGGATGCGTTCGAGGCCGAGGAAGCCGGCGTGACCCTCGTTGCTGTGGAAGACCTCGGGCGCGGGGGTGCCGGTGAGCCGGGTGTACGTGCGGACGGCGCGGACGCCGCCGATGCCGAGCAGCATCTCCTGGAGGAGCCGGTGCTCGCTGCCGCCGCCGTACAGCCGGTCGGTGACGCTCCGTTCGCCGGGGGCGTTCTCCTCGACGTCGGAGTCGAGCATCAGCAGCGGGACGCGGCCGACCCGCGCGATCCAGATGTGGGCGTGCAGGCTGCGGCCGCCGGGCAGCGCCAGGGCGATCCGGGCGGGGTCGCCGTCGGCCTCCCTGAGCAGGCTCACCGGCAGTTCGCCGGGATCCAGGACCGGGTACTGCTCCTGCTGCCAGCCGTCGCGGTCGAGGGACTGGCGGAAGTAGCCGTGGCGGTAGAGCAGGCCGACGCCGATCAGCGGGACGCCGAGGTCGCTCGCCGCCTTCAGGTGGTCGCCGGCGAGGATGCCGAGGCCCCCCGAGTACTGCGGCAGGGCGGCGGCGACGCCGAACTCGGGCGAGAAGTAGGCGACGGCGGCGGGGGCGTCCCCGGGCCGGTCCTGGTACCAGCGGGGGGCGTGCAGATAGTTGTCGAGGTCCTCGGCCGCGGCCCCCAGCCGGGCCAGGAACTCCCGGTCGGCGGCGAGCGCGGCGATCCGGGGCGCTTCGAGGGCGCCCAGCACCCGGACGGGGTCGGCGCCCTTCAGGCGCTCGGGGGCGAGGGAGTCGAAGAGCACCCGGGTGGGCTCGTGCCAGGACCAGCGCAGGTTGTGCGCGAGGTCGGCGAGGGGTCGAAGGGTGTCGGGGAGGACGGGACGCACGGTGAATCGACGGATTGCCTTCACGTTGTCCACCTTCGCAGGCGAGTACGGAGCGGAGCGGGCGCACCACGCTGTGCGTCCGGCGTGCCGCCGACGTTAGGTCACCCCGACCGGCGGTGCCACGGCGCACGGGGTCACGCGGCCCGGCGGTGACACCCCGCGGGGCCGCGCGCGTACCGGCTCCCGCGGTTCGGTGAAGCCCCCCGCGCGGGGTCACGCGGTGGACGCCGCCCCTGTCGTGCGGGCTCACGCCGTGGGGAGGGGCACCTCGTAGGGGGAGCCGAGGTTCACGGTCGCCGGGTCGAAGCCGCCGGTGGCGGCGTACCGGCCGGCGACGGCGGCGAGTTCCTCGGCGGGGATGACGTCGTGGATGTCGGTGAAGCCGTGCGGGGCGCGGGTGTGGGCGAGGTCGATGACGACCTCGGGGCCGCGCTCCCGGTTGGCACGCTGGAGCGCGGTGGTGACGGGCCGGCGTTCGCGTTCGTACGCGGCGAGGCCCTCGGCGGGGTCGGCGTGGTGGGCCAGGTGGTGGGCGAGGGCCCGGGCGTCGACGATCGACTGGGTCGCGCCGTTGGAGCCGATCGGGTACATGGCGTGGGCGGCGTCGCCGATGAGGGTGGTGCGGCCGTGGCTCCAGCGGTCGAGGGGGGTGCGGTCGACCATCGGGTACTCGTGCGCGGAGTCGGCGGCGCGCAGCACGTCGGGGACGCTGACGCCGTCGAACTCCCAGCCCTCGTAGTACGGGAGGAACGTCTCCACCGGTACGGCCCGGTTCCAGTCGCCGCGCAGCCGCTCCGCCGCGGACGCGCACGCGGCCTCGGCGGGCCGGGCCAGCGCCCAGTTCACGAGGACCTCCCCGCTCTGCCCGGTCGGCCGGCTCATCGGATAGACCACGGCCTTCTGCCGGTCGTCGCCCGCGATCAGCATGAACGGGCGCACCGCCCGCGCCGGCATCCGGGACACCCCGCGCCACACCAGCATCCCGTTCCACGGCGGCCCGCCCTCGCCCGGGTGCAGCGCCGCGCGGACCGCCGACCGGATGCCGTCCGCGCCCACCAGCACGTCCGGTTCGAGCGAGGCCCGGCCGCGCACGGCGCCCTCCCGGTGCTCGATGAGCAGCCGCGGCCGTCCGCCCGGCAGCGGCTCCGCGCCGGTCACCCGGACGCCGGTCACCAGCGCGCCCGGCCCGAGCCTGGCCCGTACCGCGCCCGCGAGGACCTGTTGGAGGTGGCCGCGGTGGACCGACAGCTGAGGCCAGCGGTAGCCGGCGCCGAGGCCGCGCGGCTCGCGCGATATCAGCCCGCCGGACCGGTGGTAGTAGCGCAGTTCGCGGGTGCGGACGGCACCCGCCTCGACGGCTTCGAGCAGTCCGAGGGCGTCCAGTTCGCGGACCGCGTTCGGCATCAGGTTGAGTCCGGCGCCCAGCGGGCGGATCGCGGCCGCCGCCTCGACGACCGTCACCCGCTCGAACCCCGCGGCGTGCAGGGCGAGCGCGGCCGTCAGACCGGCGACGCCGCCGCCGGCGATCACGACGTGCGGACTCGGCCCGTAGGGATGGGCGTACGGGGCCGGGTGCGTGGTGTGGCGCGACATCTTCGCTGCTCCTAGGGGGTGTCTTGTCGATCGGGCCGGATCAGGGAGCGGCGTCTGGTGCCTGGGGCCTCCCCGGGCCCGCCAGGGCCGAGGGGACGGATCGCAAGGCGGAGGAGGGAGGCGACGCGGAGCGTTGCGGACCGACGACAACGCGGCGAGGCGCGGCACCAGACGCCGCGAGCCCGGCCTGATCGGCAAGACACCCCCTAAGCAAGACACCCCCTAGGCGGTCGGCCCCACGGGGGCACCGGCGGGGCGGCGTCGCACGGTCGCGTGGCGCACCATGGTCTCGTTCTCCCTGGTCAGGTCCAGGATGGAGCGCAGTAGCGCGACCGGGGCGCCGCCGCTGCCCTCCTCGTAGAGGCGGACGTCGTCGTCGTACGCCTTGCGGGCGATGCCGAGGTGCCGGGCCCGGAAGGTCTTGAGGACGCGCAGGACCCGGCCGAGGGCCTCCGCCGACGCGGCGAGCCGTGGCGGGAGCCGGTCCGCGCCCTCCCAGCTGACCGCCGCCGACAGCTTGCTCACCGCCGACACCCCGCCCCGGTGGCGGGCGTGGAACTCCCGCCAGGCCGGCAGCGCGTACGGCACCGACTCGGCGAGGAAGGCGTCGTACGCCGGGTCCGTCCGGTCGCACTGCCAGAGCGTCAGGTCGACCGGCCAGAGCGGCACCTGCGCGGCGGCCGGCCCCAGGTAGTCGCGGCCGCCGACCTCGACCTCCTCGAAGTACGGGCGCAGCGTCAGTGCGAAGTACTCGGGGGACACCTTCGCGACGGTGAGGTCGATGGAGTCGACCATGGCCCGCACCTGGCGGGCGATCCGGTCGAGGGTGGCGGCGAAGCCGGGGTCGTAGGGTTCGAGTGCGGCGAGCCGGGCGCAGTCGTCGAGGGCGCCGGTCAGTGCCGGGAACACCATCCGTACGGCCTCCTGGAGCAGGGCCTCCGTCGGATGGCCGGTGTAGGAGCGGCGGCGCGGGCCGACCGGGTTCCAGGTCGTGTAGTGGTGGACGGTGTCGCGGGGCACCATGTCCGTTCGGCGGCCGAGGAGTTCGAGCACCGGCAGCGCCTCGGGCACCGCGGCCAGCGGCTGCACCCCGTGCCGTTTCAGCGAGCCGAGGAGGATGCCGAGGTCCCGCATCGCCGCCGCCGCGCCGCCCACGCTCCACAGCGCCGCCTCGTCCGGGTCCGGGACCAGGGCGCGCAGGGCGACCGTCAGTGCGGCCACGTCGGCCCGTTCGTTCATCCCGGGTACGGCGGCGAGCAGGGCGTCGGCGCCCAGCGGGTCGGCGGCGCGTATGTCCTCGGTGCGGTGACGCGGATCGCCGAGCAAGACCGGCTCCTCTCTTCGCCGGCTCACTGGCCGGTGGTGGTGGACGACGGGTGGCGCTTCGGGGAGCGCTCCGGAAGGTGGAGCCGTACGGAGAGCAGGGCGGCCAGGGCGGCGAGGGCGGCGCCGGTGAGGAGGGCGGCGCGGAAGCCGGCGGTCTCGGCGGCGGCGCGGGCGGTGTCCCGGGCCTCGGTGCGGGTGGTGGCGACGGCGACCAGGACGGCGAGGCCGAGGACGGAACCGAACTGCTGGGCCGTGTTGACGAGTCCGGAGGCGAGGCCGGTCTCCTCGGGTGCGGCGTCGGCCGTGGCCGCCACGTTGGTGGTGACCATGACGAGCGGGAGCGCGGCGCCGAGAAGCAGGCTGGGCGCGAGGACCGTGGTCGCGAAGGTGCCGTCGGCGGTGAGCGCGAGGCCGAGCCAGAGGGTGCCGGCGCAGAGGAGGGCGAAGCCCAGGGTCATGGTCCGGTGGAGGCCGATCCGGAAGATGATCCGGCCGGTCTGCGGGGCGACGGCGACGACGACGAGCGAGAGCGGGAGGAGGCCGAGGCCGCCGCCGAGGGGCGCGTACCCGAGGACGCTCTGCAGGTAGAGGCTGACCAGGAAGAACATCGGGAAGAGGGTCGTCTGGGCGAGCGCGGCGAGGATGTTGGCGAGCCGGAGCGCGGGGCGGGCCAGGACCGGCGGCGGGACGAGCGGCGCGGTGGCCCGGCGCTCGACGGCGGCGAAGGCGAGGAGCAGCGCCAGGCCCGCTCCCCCGGCGCCGAGGGTGCGGCCGGAGAGGTGCCCGGCGTCGGCGCCGCCGACGAGCGCGAAGGCGACGAGGCCGAGTCCGGCGGTCGCGGTGAGCGCTCCGGCGAGGTCGAAGCCGCCGCGGAACGCCCGTCCGGTGCGCGGGTCGAGGACGCCGAGGGCGAGGACGGCGAGCACGGCGGCGAGGAGCACGTTCAGCCAGAACGTGGCGCGCCAGCCGAGGAGGCCGGTGAGGACGCCGCCGAGGACGGTGCCGAGGACGCCGCCGAGGCCGCCCATGGCGGCGAAGGCGCCGAGCGCCTTGTGGCGGGCGGGCCCGTCGGGGAAGAGCAGGAGCAGCAGGGCGAAGGCGGCGGCCGCGGCGAGGGCGGCGCCGGCGCCCTGGACGGCGCGGGCGGCGACGAGGGTTCCGGCGTCGGGGGCGAGACCGCCGAGGGCGGAGGCGGTGGCGAGCAGGGCGAGGCCGCCGAGGAGGACGCGCCGGTGGCCGAGGAGGTCGGCGGCGCGTCCGCCGAGGAGGAGGAGTCCGCCGAAGGCGATCAGGTAGGCGTTGGCGACCCAGGAGAGGCCGGTGGAGCCGGATCCGAGGTCCGCGCCGACGGAGGGCAGGGCGACGTTGACGATCGCGGTGTCCGCGATGAGGAGGAGCTGGGTGGAGGCGAGCAGCGCGAGCGCTCCCCGTCGTGGCACCGGTGGTGGCGTCACCGGGTCGTCCCCAGGCCGTAGCCGTCGAGGCAGGCCTGTGCGAGGCTCTCGCACTCCCCCGCCGAGCCGGCCCAGGTCTGCATGGTCAGGTAGACGTGCGGGGCGCCGTGGTAGAAGCGCTCGTACTGCTCGTGGCGTCCGGCGAACTCCGAACCGAGCGCGTCCCAGGCGAGTTTGAGGAGTTTGACGCGGTCCTCGGCGGGTTGGCCGGGGGCCGCGTAGTAGCGGTTCACCAGCGGGCCGAGGTCGGGGTGGAGGAGGTCGCGGCCGCTCGCGGGCAGCTGGACGAGGGAGCCGCCGGCGAGCAGCTTGATGTCCTGGATCGCCCGCGGGTAGAGCTCGCCGGCCATGATCCGCTGGGCGAAGGAGATCTCCTGGCCGGGGCGGACGCCGCCGCGGCCGCCGTCGACCTCCTCGTACGAGGCTTCCGCGGCGAGGACGAACGCCTTGGCCTGGGCGACCATGCCGAGGAGCCGTCCGAGGGCCTGGGTGACGGGCGGCAGCTTCTCGGTGCCGTGGGAGCGGGTGACGAGGATCGCCAGGCCGGTGAGGAACGCGAGCTTGGTCCAGAAGCGGGTGGCGGACTGGTGGACGAGGTTCAGGTAGGCGGGGGTCCGCCACCAGATGGCGCCTGTGGTGGCCGGGTCCCTGTAGGTGAGGACCCGTTCCCAGGGCACGAGGACGTCGTCGCAGACCAGCATCGCGTCGTTCTCGTCGTACCGGGAGGAGAGCGGGTGGTCGAAGACGGACCGGGACCGCTGCTCGTAGGAGGTGCGGGAGATCAGGGCGAGGCCGGGGGTGTCGGGCCGTACGGAGAAGGTCACGGCGTGCTCGGTGTCGTCGTCGGCGAGCGGCTCGATGGTGCCGACGAGGAGTTCGTCGGCGAAGACCGCGCCGGTGCCGATGGTCTTGGCGCCGCGGACGACGATCCCGCCGTCGCGTTCCCCGACGACCCGCAGGGTGAGGTCGTCGCCGCCGAGGCCCGGGGACGGGTTGGTGAGGGTGAACGCGGTGTGCAGGTCGCCCTCGGCGAGCCGGCGGTGGAAGGCGAGCGCGTTCCCGGCGCCGTCGAACGTGTCGCCGGTGAAGACGCCGGGGGCGGCGGCGAACCCGGCCGCGCCGGCGGCCATGTAGTCGGGGGTGCGGCCGAGGAAGCCGTAGCTGGCCTCGGCCGTCGTGCGGAAGGCGCGGCGGCGGGCGACCAGGTCCTCGTAGGAGCGCGGTACGGCGCAGGCGCGGCGCACCCCGCCCTGGACGAGGACGGGGTGGTGGACGGGGTCGTCCGCGAGGTCGAAGAGCCGGGCGAAGGAGGCCGCGGAGGCCCGGAAGGCGGGGTGCGCGGTGACGTCGTCGACCCGCTCCCCGTCGAGCCAGATCGCGCGCCCGTCGCGCAGCCCCTCCAGATACTCCTGCCCCGACCTCGTCACCGGTGCCTCGCCTCTCCTCGGGTGTCAGCGCTCTGCCGGACCCGAGCCTGGGCCTGCGCGGACCGCCGGGACAATGAGCTTCCGTCCAGGGGTCCTTAAGATCCGTCCAGGGGCTCCCGAAGATGTCAGGTCGGGGTGTCAGGCGGCGCTGACCTCCCCCGCGCGGTACTCGCCGGGGGTCACCCCGAACCACTTGCGGAAGGCGAGGTGGAACCCGACGGCGCTCTGGTAGCCGACGCGGGACGGGACGGCCGACTGGGGCAGCGAGGTCTCGGAGAGGAGGCGGCCGGCCTCCTGCATGCGGCGGGCGGCGAGGTACCGGGCGGGCGACTCGCCGACCAGGTCGCGGAAGGCGGCGGTGAACGCGGAGCGGGACATGCCGACTTCGCGGGCGACGGAGTCGATGGTCCAGGGTTCGGCGAAGCGGGTCGCCATGATGACCACCGCGCGGCTGATCCCGGGGTGGCGCAGCAGCGGCAGCGAGGCCGGGTTGTCGGCGAGGTCGCGGAGCAGCGGGCGCAGGGCGAGGACGAGGGCCATCTCGAAGGCGCGCAGGGTGATGAGCCGGTCGCCGGGTCCGACGGGCCGGTCGGGTGCGGCGAGCAGCCGGAGGGTGTCGCGGAGCAGCGGTTCGCGGTCGACCTGGGGGCCGTCGAGGACGAGGGCCCAGGGCAGCGAGGTGTAGAGGCCGGTGGCGGCGCTGGCGTCGTAGTGGAGTCCGGCGCACAGGAGCCGGCTCTCGGGTCCGGTGCCGTCGATGACGATCTCGCCGGAGGTGCCGGGCTGCCGTTCGGGCAGGACGGCCTTGAGGGGGACGCCCTGGCGCTCGGGCCGGTCGGCGAGGCGGTGCGCGGTGCCGGTGGGGAAGACGACGAGGTCGCCGGCGTGCAGTTCGACGGGGGGTTCGTCCTCGGTGGTGATCCAGCAGTCGCCCTCGACGACGTAGTGGAGGACGGCGCAGCTGCGCTCGGCGTCGCCCTCGATGGCCCAGGGGGCCCGGACGTGCCAGCGGCTGTCGAAGACCCCGGTGAGGCGGAGGGGTTTCAGCAGTTCGCTGAGGAGGTCCTCGCGCTGCTCGTGCCGGTCGGTTCCCACGGTTTCCATGGACGATCCTTCAACTTCCGCCCCGGTTTGTTAATTGAACGGCCGAAGCCGTCGCGGCGAGCCTGGAAGGGCGCCGACACGACAGCGGTGACAGCCTATCGAAGGGCCTCAGACACACATGTCCAGTGAGATTCCGATGCGGGTGGCGGTGGTGGGCGCGACCGGCTTCCAGGGCGCCGCGGTGGCCCGTCTCCTCGCCGAGCGGCTGCACCGGGTGCGGGCCATGACCCGGCGCCCCGAGGCGGACCGGCCGCCGCTGCCCGGTGCCGTGTTCGTCGCCGGCGACCTGGGGCGGCCGGCCGAGGTGCGGCGGTTCTTCGAGGGGACGACGCACGCGTTCGTGACGATGCCGCTGGTGTACGAGAGCGAGCGGGTGGAGACGTACGCGTGGAACGTCGCGGAGGCGGCCCTGAAGGCGGGCACGGTCCGGCTGGTGTTCAACGCCAACACGCGCATTCCGCTCGGTCCGACGGACATCGCCGCCTTCGAGACGCGGCGGCTCGCCGAGCGGGTGCTGCGGGACAGCGGGGTGCCGCTGGTGGTGATCCGCCCGCCGGTGTACCTGGACAACCTGTTCTCGCCGTGGAACGGCCCGGCGCTCGTCGACGAGGGCGTTCTCTCCTATCCGCTGCCGGAGTCGGCGCGGACGGCGTGGCTGTCCCACCGGGGCCTGGCGGAGGCGGCGTTCGCCGCGCTGACCCGGGAGGGCCTGGAGGGCCGGACGTTCGACATCGGCGGTGCGCGGTCGCTGACGGGCGGCGAGCTGGCGGCGGCCTTCGGCCGGGGGCTCGGCCGGGCGGTGCGGTACGAGGAGCTGGATCCGGTCGCCTTCGAGCACGGTCTCGCCCGGGTCCTGGGCGGGGCGGCGGCAGCCGGAGTGGCCGGGATCTACCACTACATGGCGAGCGGCGCGGATCCACTCCTGATGGCCGACGACGACGGCGTCTCCACCGAGGTGTTGGCCCTCGACCCGCCGCCGGTGGAGGAGTGGGTGGCCCGCCAGCCGTGGCAGGTCTGGGCGACGGACGCGGACGAGCCGGACGCGTCGCCGCACCACTGACCCGCGGCCGGAAACAGAGCCCCGCCCCACAGAAGGCGGGGCTCTTTTCTGTCCGGACCGCGTGCTTGCCGGTACGGCTACGCCCGAGTAGTTAACAAAGCGCCGGATTGCCCGCCCGACGACCGTGGAAGGCTCCTCCGGTACGCCTCCCGAAACCATCCCTCGTGACCCCGTACTTCCCGTGGACCCCCGTACTCCCTGTGGACCCGCCATTCGAGTGAACGCGGACAGGAGCGGCCATGCCCGCAACCCGCCGGCCGTCGACGGAGCTAGAAAGAGCGCACCACCAACCGCACCCCCGTAACCCGTCAGGTGATGCTGTGAATCCGCTCATGGGACGCATTCCCGTACTGGACGTACGCCCGCTGGTCGACTGTGGCCGGCGCCCCGCGAAAGCGGTGGCCGGAGAGACCTTCGAGGTGACGGCGACCGTGTTCCGCGAGGGCCACGACGCGGTCGCCGCCAATGTCGTGCTGCGCGGCCCGTCCGGTCGCCCCGGTCCCTGGACCCCGATGCGCGAACTGGCCCCCGGCAGCGACCGGTGGGGTGCCGAGGTCACCCCGGGCGCCGAGGGCCTGTGGACGTACACCGTCGAGGCCTGGAGCGACCCGCTGGCGACCTGGCGCCACACGGCGAGGATCAAGATCCCGGCCGGGATCGACTCCGAACTGGTCCTCGCCGAGGGGGCCGAGCTGCACGAGCGCGCCGCGAAGGGCGTCCCGAAGAAGGGCGGCGGCCGTGAGGCGGTGCTGGCGGCGGCGGACGCGCTGCGCGACCCGTCCCGGCCGGCCGCCGTCCGGCTCGCGGCCTCGCTCGCCCCGCGGGTGGTCGAGACCCTCGACCGGTACCCGCTGCGCGAACTGCTGTCCTCCTCGCCCGCGTTGCCCCTCCAGGTGGAGCGGGAGCGGGCCCTGTTCGGTTCCTGGTACGAGTTCTTCCCGCGCTCGGAGGGCGTACGGAAGGTCAGGGGCCGTACGGTCCCCGGGAACTTCCGCACCGCGGCCGAACGCCTGCCGGCGGTGGCGGCGATGGGCTTCGACGTGGTGTACCTGCCGCCGGTGCACCCGATCGGCGAGACCCACCGCAAGGGCCCGAACAACTCGCTTTCGGCGTCGCCCGAGGACGTGGGCGTGCCGTGGGCGATCGGTTCGCCGGAGGGCGGGCACGACGCGCTCCACCCGGACCTGGGCACGTTCGAGGACTTCGACGCGTTCGTGGCGCGGGCCCGGGAGCTGCGGCTGGAGATCGCGCTGGACTTCGCGCTCCAGTGCTCCCCCGACCACCCGTGGGTGGAGAAGCACCCCGAGTGGTTCCACCACCGGCCGGACGGCTCGATCGCGTACGCGGAGAACCCGCCGAAGAAGTACCAGGACATCTATCCCATCGCGTTCGACCGGGACATGGACGGGATCGTCGAGGAGACCGTGCGGATCCTGCGGTTCTGGATGGGCCACGGCATCCGGATCTTCCGCGTCGACAACCCGCACACCAAGCCGGTGGTGTTCTGGGAGCGGGTGATCGGCGAGGTGAACCGGGCCGACCCGGACGTGATCTTCCTGGCGGAGGCGTTCACGCGGCCGGCGATGATGCGGACGCTCGGCGCGATCGGCTTCCAGCAGTCGTACACGTACTTCACCTGGCGGAACACCAAGGAGGAGCTGACGGAGTACCTCACCGAGCTGTCCGGCGAGACGGCCGCGCAGATGCGCCCGAACTTCTTCGTGAACACCCCCGACATCCTGCACGCCTACCTCCAGGAGGGCGGCCGGCCCGCGTTCGAGGCACGGGCGGTGCTCGCGGCGACGCTGTCGCCTTCGTGGGGCATGTACGCCGGGTACGAACTGTGCGAGAACACCGCGCTGCGGGACGGCAGCGAGGAGTACCTCGACTCGGAGAAGTACGAACTGAGGCCCCGGGACTGGGAGTCGGCGGAGCGCGCGGGGGCCACGATCACCCCGCTGATCACGACCCTGAACCGGATCAGGCGCCGTCACCCGGCGCTCCGCAGGCTGCGGAACCTGACGTTCCATGACACCGACAACCCTCAGGTGATCGCCTACTCGAAGCGCTCGGGTTCGAACACCGTCCTGGTGGTCGTCAACCTCGACCCGCACCACACCCAGGAGGCTTCACTCTCGTTGAACATGCCGGAACTCGGCCTCGACTGGCACGAGACCGTGCCGGTGCGCGACGAGCTCACCGGCGAGACCTATCACTGGGGCAGGGCCAGTTACGTGCGCCTGGAACCGGGTGTCACACCCGCGCACGTCCTGGTCCTGCGACCGTCCCCGCAGACCGGAGGGTCACCCACATCATGACCGTCAACGAGCCCGTCCCCGACACCTTCGAGGACACCCCCGCCAAGGACCGCGACCCCGACTGGTTCAAGCGGGCCGTCTTCTACGAGGTCCTCGTCCGCTCCTTCCAGGACAGCAACGGGGACGGAGTCGGCGACCTGAAGGGCATCACGTCCAAGCTGGACTACCTCCAGTGGCTGGGCGTGGACTGCCTCTGGCTGCCGCCGTTCTTCAAGTCCCCGCTGCGGGACGGCGGCTACGACGTCGCCGACTACACCTCGGTGCTGCCGGAGTTCGGCGACCTCGCCGACTTCGTCGAGTTCGTCGACGCGGCCCACCAGCGCGGTATGCGCGTGGTCATCGACTTCGTCATGAACCACACCAGCGACCAGCACCTGTGGTTCCAGGAGTCGCGGCGCGACCCGGAAGGGCCGTACGGCGACTACTACGTCTGGGCCGACGACGACAAGCAGTACGCGGACGCCCGGATCATCTTCGTCGACACCGAGACCTCGAACTGGACCTTCGACCCGGTCCGCAAGCAGTACTACTGGCACCGGTTCTTCTCGCACCAGCCGGACCTGAACTACGAGAACCCGGCGGTGCAGGACGAGATCCTCTCCGCCCTGAAGTTCTGGCTCGACCTGGGGATCGACGGGTTCCGGCTCGACGCGGTGCCGTACCTGTACCAGCAGGAGGGCACCAACTGCGAGAACCTGCCCGCCACCCACGCCTTCCTCAAGCGGGTCCGCAAGGAGATCGACGACCACTACCCCGACACGGTGCTGCTCGCCGAGGCGAACCAGTGGCCGGAGGACGTCGTCGACTACTTCGGCGACTTCCGCTCCGGCGGCGACGAGTGCCACATGGCCTTCCACTTCCCGGTCATGCCGCGCATCTTCATGGCCGTTCGGCGCGAGTCCCGCTACCCGGTCTCCGAGATCCTGGCGAAGACCCCGGAGATCCCCTCCGGCTGTCAGTGGGGCATCTTCCTGCGCAACCACGACGAGCTCACCCTCGAGATGGTCACCGACGAAGAGCGCGACTACATGTACGCCGAGTACGCCAAGGACCCGCGCATGCGGGCCAACATCGGCATCCGGCGCCGTCTCGCCCCGCTCCTCGACAACGACCGCAAGCAGATGGAGCTGTTCACCGCGCTGCTCTTCTCGCTGCCGGGCTCCCCGGTGCTGTACTACGGCGACGAGATCGGCATGGGCGACAACATCTGGCTGGGCGACCGGGACGGCGTACGGACCCCGATGCAGTGGACGCCCGACCGGAACGCGGGCTTCTCCTCCTGCGACCCGGGACGGCTCTACCTGCCGGCCATCATGGACCCGGTCCACGGCTACCAGGTGACCAACGTCGAGGCCGGCATGGCTTCGCCCTCGTCCCTGCTGCACTGGACGAAACGGATGATCGAGATCCGAAAGCAGAACCGTGCCTTCGGCACGGGGACGTACACGGAACTCCCGGCGTCCAACCCGGCGGTGCTCGCCTTCCTCAGGGAGGACGACGACGACCTGGTGCTGTGCGTGAACAACTTCTCGCGGCACGCGCAGCCCACCGAGCTGGACCTGCGGCGCTTCGACGGCATCCGGCCGGTGGAGCTGATCGGCGGGGTGAAGTTCCCGGCGATCGGGCAGTTGCCCTACCTCCTGACCCTTGCGGGACACGGCTTCTACTGGTTCCGTCTCAAGAAGGCCTGAGCGGGAGCCAGTTCTCGCTCACCCGGGGTGGGACGGTTTCCCCCGTCCCACTCTGGGCACTGTGAACGACACACGATTCAGGTCCATCCGGGCCCACTTGGCGGACCCATACGGATCTTCCCTTTCCGACACGTCCCGCACATCCGGACAGTCACAGCCGCAATCCGGGACACTCTGCGCATTTGAAAGCACACGAAAGCCCATTGCGCACCCCGGGGAAAGGACGCGATGCCATGCCGGAGACCGCATCCACCACCCGGGCCCCGGACGCCCTCCTCCCGGCCCTCGCCCCCCTGCTCCACGAATGGCTGCCACGGCAGCGCTGGTTCGCGGGCAAGGGCCGCCGGGTCACCGGATTCACGCTGGACGCGGCCACCGAGCTGCTGCCTCTGGACGGCGCGGGACCCGGCCTCCTCCATCTCCTCGTACGGGTCGAACAACCGGGCCGCCCGGCCGGGACGCCCGCCGACTGCTACCAACTCCTCCTGGGCGTACGCACCCAGCTGCCGCCCCGCCTCGCCCCCGCCCTGATCGGGCGGATCCGGCAGGGGCCGCTCGCCGGACGGGCCGTGTACGAAGGGCTGCGCGACCCGCGGCTCGCCGGACTCCTCTACGAGCGGCTGCGCACCCCGGGCCGGACCGGCCCCCTGCGCTTCCACGCCACCACGGCCCTGCCCGCCGCCCTGGCCCCCCGCATGCTCGACGCCGAACAGTCCAACTCGTCTCTGGTCTACGGAGATTCGTTCATCCTGAAGATCTTCCGGCGGGTCAGCCCCGGTGCCAACCCCGACCTGGAACTCCCGCTCGCCCTCAGCCAGGCCGGCTGCGAACGGGTCCCCGCGCCGGTCGCCTGGTTCGAGTCCGGGGCCTCCACCCTCGGCGTCCTCCAGCCCTATCTGCGCAACTCGCGGGACGGCTGGCGGCTCGCCCTCGACGCGCTCGCCGACGGCCGCGAGTTCACCGCCGAGGCCCGCGCCCTCGGCCGCGCCACCGCCGAGGTCCACCTCGCCCTCGCCGCGGCCCTGCCCACCCGGCGGCTGCGGAAGGCCGAGGCCGAGGAGGCCGCCGACGCGATGGACCGCCGCCTCCACGCGGCGGCCCAGGCCGTGCCCGCGCTCCTGCCGTACGTGCCCGGCCTGCGGGCGGTCTTCGCGGCGGCCGGCGCCGGCGCGGGGGCGCTCCAGCGCATCCACGGCGACCTGCACCTCGGGCAGACCCTCCGCGGATCCGACGGCGCCTGGGCCGTCATCGACTTCGAGGGCGAACCCGCGAAGCCCCTCGACGAACGGCGCAGCCCCCAGCCCACCGTCCGCGACGTCGCGGGCATGCTCCGCTCCTTCGACTACGCGGCCCGCACCCACCGCCCCTGGAACGCCGACTGGGCCGCCCGCTGCCGGGCCGCCTACTGCACGGGGTACGCCGAGGCGGCCGGGGAGGACCCGCGCGCGGACCCCGCGCTCCTCCGTGCCTACGAGACCGACAAGGCGGTCTACGAGGTCGTCTACGAGGCCCGTCACCGTCCCGACTGGCTCCCCGTCCCCATGTCCGCCATCCACCGCCTGGCCACCCCCCTGTGATCGGGCGCCCCACGCCGTCCGCGACACGTTCGGAGCAGAGGGAGGCCGCGGGGGACGGCGCTCGCCTGCGGGAACGGGGTGGGGCCCGTTCGGCCGAGTGTCCAGCGGGACCCAGAGACGTTGCGCATCCGTACCCCCGTTCCCCTCGCCCTCCAGGAGGCCCCCGGTGACCGCCCGATCCGCAGGCAAGACGTCCCGTACCAACAAGACGCCCAAGCCGGACCGGACCGCGGTACGGAAGGCGCCACCGGTGGACCGGACGGCGCCGCGGAAGGCGCCACCGCTGGATCCGGGCGAGCGGGCCCGGCTGCTGGCGGGCGAGCACCACGACCCGCACGGCGTGCTCGGCGCGCATCCGGTGCGGGGCGGCGTCGCCGTCCGGGTGCTGCGCCCGTGGGCGAAGGAGGTCGCCGTCGTCACGAAGGACCGGCGCGTGGTGCTGCACGACGACGGGGACGGGCTCTTCTCTGTGGTGATCCCGCTGCTGCGCAAGGTCCCGGCGTACGAGCTGCGCGTCCGCTACGAGGACGGCGGCGACGAGCTGGCCGTACGCGACCCGTACCGCTTCCTGCCGTCGCTCGGCGAGCTCGACCTGCACCTCATCGGGGAGGGCCGGCACGAGGAGCTGTGGACGGCGCTGGGCTCCCGGACGATGACCCACGAGGGCGTCGCCGGGACCCGGTTCGCCGTGTGGGCGCCGAACGCGCGCGGCGTGCGGGTCACGGGCGACTTCACGTGCTGGGACGGCACGGGGCTGCCGATGCGGTCGCTGGGTTCGACGGGCGTGTGGGAGCTGTTCGTGCCGGGGATCGGCGAGGGCGCCGTCTACAAGTACGACATCGCCCGCCCGGACGGCTCGCACACCGTCCGGGCGGATCCGATGGCCCGCCGCACCGAGTGCCCGCCGAACACCGCGTCCATCGTCACGGAGTCGCACTACGTGTGGGACGACGCGGAGTGGATGGAGCGGCGCGGGGCCCGCCCGCACCACGAGGCGCCGCTGTCGGTGTACGAGATGCACCTGCCGTCCTGGCGTCCGGGCCTGACGTACCGGCAGCTGGCCGAGCAGCTCCCCGGCTACGTGCGGGACCTGGGCTTCACGCACGTGGAGTTCATGGCCGTCGCCGAGCACCCGTTCAGCGGCTCCTGGGGCTACCAGGTGACCGGGTTCTACGCGCCGACGGCCCGGATGGGCACCCCGGACGACTTCAGGCACCTGGTGGACGCGCTGCACCGGGCGGGGATCGGGGTCCTGATGGACTGGGTCCCGGCGCACTTCCCGAAGGACGACTGGGCGCTGGCCGAGTTCGACGGGCGCCCGCTGTACGAGCACGAGGACCCGCGCCGCTCGCACCACCCCGACTGGGGGACCCTGGAGTTCGACTACGGCCGCAAGGAGGTGCGGAACTTCCTGGTGGCGAACGCGGTGTACTGGTGCCAGGAGTTCCACATCGACGGGCTCCGGGTGGACGCGGTGGCGTCGATGCTCTACCTCGACTACTCGCGGGAGCACGGCGAGTGGCTGCCGAACGAGTTCGGCGGCCGGGAGAACCTGGACGCGGTGGCGTTCCTCCAGGAGATGAACGCCACGGTGTACCGGCGCTGCCCGGGCATCGTGACCTTCGCCGAGGAGTCGACGGCCTGGGACGGGGTCACGCGGGCGACCGACCAGGTGGGTCCGGGCGGCTTCGGCGGCCTGGGCTTCGGCATGAAGTGGAACATGGGCTGGATGCACGACTCGCTCGGCTACGTCGAGAAGGAGCCGGTGCACCGCAAGTACCACCACCACGAGATGACGTTCTCGATGGTGTACGCGTACAGCGAGAACTACATCCTGCCGATCTCGCACGACGAGGTCGTGCACGGCAAGCGGTCCCTGGTGTCGAAGATGCCGGGCGACTGGTGGCAGCAGCGGGCCAACCACCGGGCCTACCTGGGGTTCATGTGGGCCCATCCCGGCAAGCAGCTCCTCTACATGGGCCAGGAGTTCGCCCAGGGCGCGGAGTGGTCGGCGGAGCACGGCCCGGACTGGTGGCTGCTCGACCCGGCGTACGGGGCGGAGGCGGACCACCGGGGCGTGCGGGACCTGGTGCGGGACCTGAACACGGTGTACGCGGCGATCCCGTCGCTCTGGGAGCGGGACACCGCCCCGGAGGGCTTCCAGTGGGTGGTCGGGGACGCGGCCGACGACAACGTCTTCGCGTTCCTGCGCTTCGACGCGTTCGGCTCGCCGCTGCTCGCGGTGTCCAACTTCTCGCCCGTCGTCCGGCACGACTACCGGCTCGGGGTGCCGGACACGTTCGCCGCCTGGGCGGAGGTCCTGAACACGGACGCGGCGCGGTACGGCGGCGGGGACGTCGTCGGCACCGACCCGGTGAAGACCGAGTCGGTGCCGTGGCACGGCCGCTCGACGAGCCTGCGGATGACGCTGCCGCCGCTGGCGACGGTCTGGCTCAGGCCGGCGTGACGGCCCGCGCGGAGGCCGGTGGGACAGCCGCCGGGCGGATGATCCCCAGGCGCTGAGTGGCCCGGGTCAGCGCCACGTACAGGTCGTTGACCCCGTGCGTGGCGCCGGCCCGGATGCCGTCCGGGTCGACGACGAGGACGGTGTCGAACTCCAGGCCCTTGGCCTGCCGGGGGTCGAGCAGGACGACCGGGCTGGTGAGGTCGGGCTTCGGGCCGTACGAGGCGTCCGGGAGGGCGGCGACGAGACCGGGGTGGAGCGCGGGCGGGGCGATGACGGCGAGCCGGCCCTCCGCGCGGGCCTCGGCGGCGACGGCGTCGGCGGCCTCCTTGACCGGGTCCTCGACGGCGCGGTCCCAGGGTTCCACGCCGGTGGAGCGGACGGAGCTCGGCGGTTCGAAGGCGGGGTCGTCGGACCGCCGCACCTCGGCGGCGACGGCCATGATCTCGGCGGGCGTGCGGTAGTTGACGCCGAGGCGCACGTGGTCCCAGCGGTCCTCCACGTACGGCGCGAGGATGCTCTCCCAGGCGCCGACGCCCGCCGGGTCGCCGGTCTGCGCGGGGTCGCCGACCAGGGTCATGGAGCGGGTGGGGCTGCGACGCATGAGAAGCCGCCAGGTCATCGCGGAGAGCTCCTGGGCCTCGTCGACGATGATGTGACCGAAGGCCCAGGTGCGGTCCGCGGCGGCCCGTTCGGCGGCGGTGCGGTGGTCGGCCTCCTCGTGGCGCTCGGCGAAGCGCTCGGCGTCGATGATGTCGTGGGCGGAGAGGACCTCGGAGGCGTCCTTGTCGAGTTCCTCCTTGTCCTCGAACTCGTAGGTGCGGGAGGCGAAGGAGACGTCGAGGACGCCCTGCGCGTACTGGATCTGCTTCTGCCGTTCGGCCTCCTCGGCGGCGCGGGCGGCCGAGTCGTCCTCGCCGAGGAGTTCGGCGGCCTCGTCGAGCAGGGGCACGTCGCCGGGGGTCCAGGGTCCGCCGTCGCGCCGGATCGCCGCGGCGTCCGCGTCGGGGAGGTGGGTGGGTTCGGCGAGGTAGTCGGCGAGGAAGTCCTGCGGGGTGAGGGCGGGCCAGAGCGTGCCGATCGCCTCGTACACCTCGGAGTTGGCGGCGATGCCCTTGGCGAGCAGCGCGATGTCGTCGGGGCCGAGGAAGTTGGGGCCGCCGTAGGGGTCGGCGCCGATCCGGTCGGCGAGCTGCTCGGCGAGCGCGTCGAGGATCCGGAAGACGAAGTACGGGCGGGCGAGGTTGTGCGGGAGGGCGGTCTCGCGGGCCTTGTGGCGGGCCTCCAGCGCCATGTCCCAGTCGATGACCAGGTCGCCGTCGTCGTGCGGGACGACGAGCGGCTCGCCGCGGTCGGGGACCTGCTGGCGGTCGCGTACCGCCGCGGCGAGGGCGTCGGCCATGGCCGCGGATCCCTTGACGGCGGCGGCCTCCGGGGTGTCGGTGCCGGTGGCGCGGACGCCGGGGAACAGTTCGGCGGGGGTGGCGAGGAGGACGCCGGTCTCGCCGAGGGAGGGCAGGACGTTGCCGATGTAGCCGAGGAACGCCGGGTTGGGGCCGACGATCAGGACGGCCCGCCGGGCGAGCTGCTCACGGTGGGCGTAGAGGAGGTACGCGGCCCGGTGCAGGGCGACGGCGGTCTTGCCGGTGCCGGGGCCGCCCTCGACGACGAGGACCCCGCGGTGCGGCGAGCGGATGATGGCGTCCTGCTCGGCCTGGATGGTCTGCACGATGTCGTGCATCCGGCCGGTGCGGGCCGCGTCGAGCGCGGCGAGCAGCACCTCGTCGGCGTCGCGGCTCTCGTGACCGGTGCGGGTGGCGTCGGCGAGGTCGAGGACCTCGTCGTGGAGCGCGGTCACGGTGCGGCCGGCGGTGGTGATGTGCCGGCGGCGGGTGAGGCCCATCGGCTCGTACCCGGTGGCGAGGTAGAAGGGCCGGGCGACCTCGGCGCGCCAGTCGACGACGAGCGGGGTGCGGTTCGCGTCGTCCTCGCGGATGCCGAGCCGGCCGATGTGGTGGTCGCGTCCGTCCTTGAACACGAGCCGGCCGAAGCAGAGCCCGCTCTCCCCCGCGTTCAGCGCGGCGAGGAGGCCGGACTGCTCGGCGACCATCACGTCCCGTTCGAGCCGGCCCTGGTTGCTGCCGACCCCCGGGGTGCTCAGGGCCTGCGCGACGGAGGCCTCGGCCTGGTCCCTGAGGTCGTCGAGCCGTCCGTACAGATCGGTGATGAATTGCTGCTCTTTCCGAAATTCCTCGGTTGACAATTCGACTCCCGGCGCGATACAGTGCGTTTATTGAACTTCTCCGCGTCTTCTGTGTGTCCGGACACGGAATCCATGAATATACGCGAAGCAATACCCCGACTGTCAATTCTAGTCGGGGTATTTCTGTATGCGCGCTCAGCGGGTCACACGGGCGGGACGTCCTCCGGTTCCGCCAGGGGGCGGCGCCGTCAAGGCGAGGGGGAGGCCGGGACGGGCGGCGTCATGCGGGCGGCAGCAGGGGCTTCCGCTCGACCGGGGACGACAGGACGATCGAGGTCGTGGTCCGGCCGAGCGCCGAGGTCTGCTCCAGGACCTCTTCGAGGTGGATCGTGTCGGTGACGGCGACCTTGAGGATCCAGCAGTCCTCGCCGACCACGTGGTGGACCTCCAGGACCTCGGGGCGCGCGGTGAGCTCCAGGGTGCGGGGGTGCTTGAGGGTGTAGCCGCCGTGCGGGTTCACCCTGATGAAGGCCTGGATGCCGTAGCCGAGCCGCGCCGGTGAGACATGGGCCCCGTATCCCGTGACCGCCCCTCCCGCCTCCAGGCGCCGCACCCGCTCGGTGACCGCCGCCGGACTGAGCCGTACCCGGCGCCCGAGCTCGCTGAGCCTGATGCGGCCGTCGCTCTGGAGGAGGTCCAGGATCTGCCGGTCGATGGCGTCGAAGGCGGCCACCGACGTTTCGTCGGCGCCGGCGCGCGAAGGCCGTGGTTCCTTCGGCGGGACGGCCCGCATTCCCATGTCTCCCCCTTCATCCGGCGAGCGCACAACGTAACACTTGTCCCCGAAGGCAAAGGAGTTGGGATTCGTGAACATTCTGGTCATCGGCGGCAACCGCTATTTCGGAAAGCGGCTCATCGCGCTGCTGCGGGAATCCGGGCACGGCGTCACGGTGCTCAACCGGGGCTCCTCCCCCGCCCCCGAGGGAATCGAGCAGCTCGTCGCCGACCGCGACGACGAAGCCTCCCTGGAATCGGTTCTCGCCGGCCGTTCCTTCGACGTCGTCGTCGACCAGGTCTGCTACACCCCCCGCCAGGCCGAGATCGCCCTGCGGGTGTTCCGGACCCGCACCCGCCGCTACGTGATGACGTCGACGGTGGAGGTGTACGAGTACGAGGACTCGGCCGCACCGGTCGCCGAGTCCGCCCTCGACCTCTCGGCGGTCACCGTCGACACCGCCCTGCCCTGGGGGGACCCGGAGTTCCTCGGCGCCCACTACGGCGAGGGCAAGCGTCAGGCCGAGGCGGTCTTCGCGGCCGGCGCCCCCTTCGCCTGGGCGTCGGTACGGGTCGCCCACGTCCTCGGCGGGCCCGACGACTTCACCGGCCGGCTCGACCACTACGCCCGGCGCGTCCGCGCGGCCGAACCCATCGCCGTACCGGCCGTCAACCACCCCGCCACGTACGTGTACGTCGACGAGATCGCCGCCTTCCTCGCCTGGGCCGTCGCCTCGGAATTCACCGGGCCCGTGAACGCGCATTCCCACGGCCCCCTCACCACCGCCGACATCTGCGCCGAGATCGAGAAGCACGTCGGCGGCCGCGTCGTCTTCCGGCGGGTCGACGTCGGCGAGGTCTCGCCCTTCTCCTTCGCCCGCTCGTACGGCATGGACAATTCCCGTGCCGTCTCGCTCGGTTACTCCTTCGGTCATTCCGCGGAATGGCTGGCGAAGGCCGTCGCCGAGACGGTCGGGGCCGCGGTCGCGGAGACCGCCGGGGAGGCGAGCTGATGCGGTACCGCATGCTCGGGGACGTACGCGTCGGCGCGGTCGGCTTCGGCACCATGCCACTCTCCATCGAGGGCCGGCCCGACGAGGCGCGGGCCGTCGCCACCGTGCACGCCGCCCTCGACGCGGGAGTCACCCTCCTCGACACCGCGGACTCCTACCACCCGCCGAACGGCACGCCCGGCGAGGGCGAACTCCTCGTGGCGCGCGCCCTCGCCTCCTACGGCGGCGGTACGGACGGCGTGCTCGTCGCGACGAAGGGCGGCCGGGGGCGCACACCGGACGGCGGCTGGACCGTCGACGGCCGCCCCGAGCACCTGCGCCGGGCGGCGGAGGCCTCGGCGCGGCGGCTCGGCGGCGGCGCGATCGGCCTCTACCAGCTGCACAAGCCGGACCCCGCCGTCCCGTTCGCCGAATCCCTCGGAGCGGTAAGGGAGTTGCTGGACCGGGGCACGATCCGCCTCGCGGGCGTCTCGAACGTGGACACCGGGCAGATCCGGCTGGCCCGCGAGGTCCTCGGCGACCGGCTGGTCTCCGTACAGAACCGGTACTCGCCGGCGGTGCGGGAGAGCGAGGCCGAACTGGGGCTCTGCGCGGAACTCGGTCTCGCGTTCCTGCCGTGGAGCCCGCTGGGCGGAATCTCCCGGAGCTCCCTGGACGGGGCGTCCGCCCTGGAGGAGGGCCCGGAGTTCGGCGTCTTCCACCGGATCGCGCGGGAACGCGGGGTCAGCCCCCAGCGGATCGCGCTGGCCTGGCTGCTGGCCCGCTCGGAGACCGTCCTGCCGATCCCGGGGGCGAGCCGGCCGGAGACCGTACGGGACTCGGCTGGAGCGGCGGAGCTCCTGCTCTCACGGGAGGAACTGGCGGCCCTGGACGGCCGGTGACGTGGAGGAGGGCGGTCCCGGACAGCCGGTGACGTGGAGGAGGGCGGTCCCGGACGGCCGGTGACGACGAGGAGGGCGGGCTTGGACGTCCGGTCACGACGAGGAGGGCGGGCTTGGACGTCCGGTCACGACGAGGAGGGCGGTCCCGACGCGGGGCCGCCCTCCTCCCGGGGCCCGGATCCGGCTCAAGGCCCGGGACCCGGGGTTCGTCAGACGCCCGCGCGGGCCTTCTCCTCGCCCTCCTCGGACCGCTGGTCCGGGACGGCCGCGGGGGCGTGGTCGTCGACGAGGGTCTGCTCGTCGAAGGGGACGCGGCCGGCGAGGACCTCGGCGGCCCGCGCCTTGTCGATCTCCTTGGTCCAGGTGCCGACCAGCACGGTGGCGACGGCGTTGCCGGCGAAGTTGGTGAGGGCGCGGGCCTCGCTCATGAAGCGGTCGATGCCGACGATGAGGCCGACGCCGTCGACGAGTTCGGGCCGGTGCGACTGGAGGCCGCCCGCGAGGGTGGCGAGCCCGGCGCCGGTGACGCCGGCGGCGCCCTTGGAGGCGATGATCATGAAGACGAGGAGGGAGATCTGCTCGCCGAGCGAGAGGGGGTCGCCCATGGCCTCGGCCGTGAAGAGGGAGGCCATCGTGAGGTAGATCGCGGTGCCGTCGAGGTTGAAGGAGTAGCCGGTCGGCACGGTGATGCCGACGACGGGCTTGCTGACGCCGAGGTGCTCCATCTTCGCGATGAGCCGGGGCAGCGCCGACTCGGAGGAGGAGGTGGAGAGGATCAGCAGGAACTCGCGGCCCAGGTACTTCAGCAGGGACCAGATGTTGATCCCGGCGACCAGCCGGAGGAGCGCACCGAGGACGACGAAGACGAAGAGTCCGCAGGTCAGGTAGAAGCCGATCATGATGACGGCGAGCGACTTGAGGGCGGCGGCGCCGGTCGCGCCGACGACGGCGGCGATCGCGCCGAAGGCGCCGACGGGGGCGGCCCACATGATCATGCCGAGGATGCGGAAGACGAGCCGCTGGATGTGGCCGATCCCGCGCAGGACGGGCTCGCCGGCGCTGCCCATGGCCTGGAGCGCGAAGCCGGCGAGGAGGGCGACGAGGAGGGTCTGGAGGACCTCGCCGCCGGTGAAGGCGGAGACGAGGGTGGTGGGGATGATGCCGAGCAGGAAGTCCGTCGTGGACTCGCTCGCGCCCTCGGCCTGCTTGGCGCCGGCCTCGGCGATCTCCTGGGTGAGGTGGAGCCCGGAGCCGGGCTCCAGGAGATTGCCGACGAGCAGGCCGATCGCGAGTGCGACGGTCGACATCACGAGGAAGTAGCCGAGGGCGAGGCCGCCGACGGCGCCGACCTTGGCGGCCTTCCTGACCGATCCGACGCCGAGCACGATCGTGCAGAAGATGATCGGCGAGATCATCATCTTGATCAGGCTGACGAAGCCGGTGCCCAGGGGCTTGAGCTCGACGGCGACGCCCGGCGCCAGGAAGCCGACCGCGATGCCGAGCAGTACGGCGCCGATGACGGCCAGATACAGATAGTGCGTACGGTCCCGCCGTGCGGCCACGGGGTCCTCCTCGTGCTGATGGATGTCCACGTCCCGGTGGACTCCGCGACTATCCACCAGCCTGTGACCGGGGTCACGGTTGCGTACGTTTCGTTCACGGCCGAAGCGTGCGGAGGGACCGGAAGGGCACGGGCGGGAAGGGAACGATTCGGGAACGCAATGACCCGGCGCAAACTCCGCCGTGCACACTTACCCGCATGCGCCTCCCCCTCCCCCGCCCCCGCAGCCTGGCGGGCCAGCTGTTCGCGATGCAGGTCGTGCTCGTGGCCGTCGTCGTGGCGGGGTGCGCGTTCTTCGCGTACGTCACGGACCTCGCGCAGGCCGAGGAGACCGCGCGCCGCCAGTCCACGGCGACCGCCGCGGCCGTCGCCGACTCCCCCGCCGTGGCGGCCGCCGCCCGGTCCGCCGACCCGACGGCCGTCCTCCAGCCGTACGCCGAGTCGCTGCGCCGGCACGCGGACGTCGCCTTCGTGGTGATCATGGCGCCGGACGGCACCCGGTGGACGCACCCGGAGCCGGAGCAGATCGGCCGGACGTACCTCGGCCACATCGAGGAGGCGCGGCAGGGCCGCTTCTACTCCGAGACCCACCTCGGCGTGCTCGGGCCCTCCGTGCGGACGGTCGCGCCGGTGTACGCCGACGGCAGGGTCGTCGCCCTGGTCAGCGCGGGCATCACCATCGAGCGGATCAGCGAGCAGGTGCGGGAGCAGGTGGCCGCCCTGCTCGGCATGGCGGGCGCGGCGCTCGCGCTCGGCGGTGCGGGGACGTACGTCGTCAACGCGCGCCTGCGCCGCCACACGCACGGCATGAACGCGACGGAGCTGAGCCGGATGCACGACTACCACGAGGCCGCGCTGCACGCGGTCCACGAGGGGCTCGTCATGCTCGACGGCGGGCGCAGGATCGCCCTGATCAACGACGGGGCGCGGGAGCTGCTCGGTCTGGACGAGGGGGTCGTCGGCCGGCCGGCCGCCGAACTCGGCCTGCCCGCGTCGCTGACGGGGGCGCTCCTCTCCTCGGAGCCGCGCGTCGACGAGACGCACCTGACGGCCGACCGGGTCCTCGTCGTCAACACCCGCCCGGTGGTGGGCGGGGAGCGGCGCGGCACCGTCGTCACCCTCCGGGACCGGACGGAACTCCAGGCCCTTTCCGGCGAGTTGGACTCCGAGCGGGGGTTCACCGAGGCGCTCCGCTCGCAGGCCCACGAGGCGGCGAACCGGCTGCACACGGTCGTCTCGCTCATCGAACTCGGCCGGGTGGCCGAAGCGGTGGAGTTCGCGACCGCCGAGCTGGAACTCGCCCAGGCCCTCACCGACCGGGTCGTGGACGCGGTCGGCGAGCCGGTGCTCGCCGCCCTGCTGCTCGGCAAGGCGGCGCAGGCCAACGAGCGGGGCGTCGAGCTGGTCCTCACCGAGGACAGCCGCATCGACGACGGCCTGGTGCCGGCGGCGCTGCCCTCGCGGGACCTGGTGACGATCCTCGGCAACCTCATCGACAACGCGGTCGAGGCGGCGGGCGGCACCCCTCACGCGCGCGTGACGGTCACCGTCGCCGCCCGCGCCGGCGACGGCGAGCTCCTCCTCCGCGTCGGCGACAGCGGACCCGGTGTCCGCCCCGCCGACCGGGACGCCGTCCTCGGCCGCGGCTGGACCACCCGGGGCCCCGGCCGCGGCCTCGGCCTCGGCCTCGTCGGCCAGGCCGTCTCGCGCGCCGCCGGCACCCTGACCCTCACCGACGCGGCGGCGGGCGGCGCCGAGTTCACCGTACGACTGCCGCTGCCGGACGCCTCCGCGCCCGCGGGCGCCGCCCGCGTGGAGGTGACCGCGTGAGCACCGCTCCCCTCCGGGTCCTCGTCGTCGAGGACGATCCCGTCGCGGCGGACGCCCACGCGCTGTACGCGGGCCGCGTCGAGGGCTTCACCGTCGTCGGCGTGGCGCATTCGCGGGCCGCCGCGGTGCGGATCCTGGACCGGACGCCGGTCGACCTGATCCTCCTGGACCTGTACCTGCCCGACGGACACGGTCTCCAGCTGCTGCGGGCGCTGCGGGCGGCCGGGCACGCGGCCGACGTGATCGCGGTGACCTCGGCCCGCGACCTGGCGATCGTCCGGGAGGGGGTGTCCCTGGGCGTCGTGCAGTACGTACTGAAGCCGTTCGCCTTCGCGACCCTGCGGGACCGGCTCGCCCGGTACGCCGAGTTCCGGGCGGCGGCCGGGGAGGCGTCCGGGCAGGACGAGGTGGACCGGGCGCTCGCCGCGCTGCGGGCCCCGCAGCCCGCGACGCTCCCCAAGGGCCTCAGCGCGCCCACCCTGGAGTCCGTCACCCGCGCCCTGCGGGACACGCCGGCCGGACTCACCGCCGCCGAGGCGGGGGCGGCGGTCGGGATCTCCCGGATCACCGCGCGCCGCTATCTGGAGCACCTGGTGACCGAGGGCCGGGCCGTGCGGGCGCCGCAGTACGGCCAGATAGGACGGCCCGAGCTCCAGTACCGCTGGCTCGACGGGCGCAAGCGCGGTTACTGATCGGTTCCCACGTTCCTACGACCTCGCACGTTGGGCGAACGCACCGTAGCCAGTCGTCACCGTCCGCACCTACCGTGGCCGGGTGCACCAACCCTCCCCACCCTTCGACGCCCAGGCCGCCCGCCGGCTCCGCGAGGGCCTCGGCATGGCCCCCGGCCACGTCGCCTACGGCCTGCGCGCGCAGTACGGCCTCCTCGTCGACCCCGAGACCGTCGCCGCCTGGGAACGCGGCCGAGCCCGCCCCGACGAACAGGAGCTCACCGCCCTCGCGGGCGTCCTGTGGTGCTCCCCCGCCGAACTGATCGCCACCGCCTCCACCCTCCGCGAGCACCGGATGGCGCGCGGGCTCTCCGCCGAGGAGCTGGCCCGTCTCGTGGGCGTGGCCGCCCACGCGTACCAGCGGATGGAGGACGAGGGCCGGTGGCGCGGCACCGAGCGCCAGACGGCCGCCCTCGCCGAGGTCCTCGGCCTCGGCCCGCGCGCCCTGATCACCGCGACCGGCGGCGACGAGCGTCTCGCCGAGCTCCTGCGGGACGCCGCCACCACCCGCTGGCAGGCCTATGTGAAACCGGCCGTGAAGATGCTGCCGCTGCCGAAGCGGAGGCTGGAGTCCGCTCTCCAGCGGCTCCACACGGACTACCACGCCCGCATGGCGGCCACCAGCAGCTGGGGCGCCTCGGGCGCGACCGGCGACGAGGGCCGGGCCTACCTCGACGACATCACGGGCCACTTCTGGGCCGCGGTGGGTTCCTAGTCTTCTGAGTCAGGAATTCTGTTCAGATGTATAGGCTTGCCCTATGGCACGTACGGGGCGGCCGAAGGCCGAGTTGATCCTGTCGGATAAGGAA
>NZ_JNWK01000020.1 GCF_000716445.1 Streptomyces wedmorensis | reverse complement strand
GCGCCCTCGGCGCCCTCGGCGCCTCCCACGACCTGTGCCCGATCGGCTGCTGCCCGGCCAGGGCCGAGCGGCCGGCGGCGGCCGGAGCCGACAGCCCGTACGCGTAAGGAGTCAGCGTGACCGACCCTCTGCTCACCGAACTGCTCGACGTCGCCCTGGAGGCCGCACGGCGGGCCGGAGCCCTCCTCCGCGACGGCCGCCCGGACGACCTCGCGGTGGCGATGACCAAGTCCAGTGCCATCGACGTGGTCACCGAGATGGACATCGCCGCCGAGAAGCTGATCACCTCGTTCCTCGCCGAGCACCGCCCCCAGGACGGCCTCCTCGGCGAGGAGGGCGCCGCCGCCCCCGGCACCAGCGGGATCCGCTGGGTCATCGACCCGCTCGACGGCACCGTGAACTACCTGTACGGCCTGCCCACCTGGGCCGTCTCGATCGCCGCCGAACGGGACGGCGAGGCCGTGGTCGGCGTGGTCGAGGCGCCGATGCGCGGCGAGACCTACCGCGCGGTCCTCGGCGGCGGAGCGTACGCGGGGGACCGGCGGCTCGCCGTCCGCCCCTCGCCCGCCCTGGGCCAGACCCTCCTGGGCACCGGCTTCGGGTACGTGCAGCCCCGCCGCGCCCACCAGGCCGACGTCGCGCAGCGCGTGATCCCGCTGGTCCGCGACATCCGCCGCGGCGGCTCGGCGGCGATCGACCTCTGCGACGTCGCGGCCGGCCGCCTCGACGCGTACTACGAGCGCGGGCTCAACCCCTGGGACCTCGCCGCAGGGGCCCTCATCGCCCGCGAGGCGGGCGCGCTGACCGGCGGCCGCCCCGGGGAGCCCGCGTCGGGCGAACTGACCCTGGCGGCCTCCCCGGGGCTCTTCCAGCCCCTTCAGGAGCTCCTGGAGGAGCTGGGGGCCTGGCACGACTAGGACGGCGCCGGCGAGGCCGCGAGGCGGACGCACGAGGGCCCCGGAGCCGGGAGCGGCGCCGGGGCCCTCGTACGTACGGGCGTGGTCGGTCGGATGGAGACGGGTCAGACGCCCGGCGCGGCGACCTCCACGCCGTGCTCGGCGGCCAGGCGGTGCAGGTCGTCCAGCTCCGCCTGCTCGACATCCGCCAGGTAGTCGTCGCCCGTCTCACGAGCTCGCGTGAGGTCGGTCTGCGTGGTCCTGATGCGGTGCAGCAGTCCTGCGGTGAAAGCGTCCATCGTGCGCCCCCTCGTCGTGGGTCCGGTGGCACGGGGGTGTGCCGAGGTGGGTGGATCACACACTGAGGCCTCTGGGGAACGGCACGCGGTCGGTGGCGCGCCACATACAGGGCGTGATCACGGGGTGTGCAGTCGTCCTCCCCAGCCCCTTCCTCACGGAAACCTCAACTGGCCCGTGAATCAGGTGAATTCTTCGCGCCCCGCCGCACGCCCCCCGTGCACCACCTGCCCGCCCCCGCCCTCGCACCGCCGCCTTACAGCCGGTTTACGCGCGTCCGGGGCAGGATGGACACGCACAGTCAGTGCTCGGAATCCAGCCGGTCCCACCCCGGACAGCGGCTCGACGGGAAGGAAGAACGACGTGCGCGTACTCGTCGTCGAGGACGAGCAGCTGCTCGCCGATGCGGTGGCCACCGGACTGCGCCGGGAGGCCATGGCCGTCGACGTCGTGTACGACGGCGCCGCCGCCCTGGAGCGGGTCGGCGTCAACGACTACGACGTCGTCGTCCTCGACCGCGACCTCCCGCTCGTCCACGGGGACGACGTCTGCCGCAAGATCGTCGAGCTCGGCATGCCCACCCGCGTCCTGATGCTCACCGCCTCCGGCGACGTCAGCGACCGCGTGGAGGGCCTGGAACTCGGCGCGGACGACTACCTCCCCAAGCCCTTCGCCTTCACCGAGCTCACCGCGCGCGTGCGCGCCCTCGGCCGGCGCACCACCGTCCCCCTGCCGCCCGTCCTGGAGCGGGCCGGCATCAAGCTCGACCCGAACCGCCGCGAGGTCTTCCGCGAGGGCAAGGAGGTCCAGCTCGCGCCGAAGGAGTTCGCCGTCCTGGAGGTCCTCATGCGCAGCGAGGGCGCCGTCGTCTCGGCCGAGCAGCTCCTGGAGAAGGCCTGGGACGAGAACACCGACCCGTTCACCAACGTCGTGCGCGTGACGGTCATGACCCTGCGCCGCAAGCTCGGCGAGCCGCCGGTCATCGTCACCGTGCCCGGTTCCGGGTACCGGATCTGACGTGATGGCCACGACACCAGCCCCCCATCCCCAGGCGCCCCCGAAACCGACCTGGGACCCGCGGGACCCGGTCCGCCCGCTGCTGCGACCGACCATCCGGATACGGCTCACGCTGCTGTACGGCGGGATGTTCCTCATCGCGGGCATCCTGCTGCTCTCGATCATCTACCTCTTCACCGCGCAGGCGCTCGGCGACAGCGCGGCCCAGCTGCCGTTCAAGATCGTCAAGGGCGAGGTGCAGCCGACCACGTCCTGGTGCCAGCTGCCCAACACGGGCACGGGCGACCAGTTCAACGACGCCGTCTCGGTCTGCCTGCGGCACCAGAGCGACCTGGCCCTCGACGACCTCCTGCGCCGCTCGCTCTTCGCCCTGCTCGGCCTGAGCATCATCGCCTTCGCCTTCGGCTACGCCATGGCGGGACGGGTGCTCTCGCCGCTCGGCCGGATCACCCGCACCGCCCGCCAGGTGGCCGGTTCCGACCTGGCCCGGCGGATCGAGCTGGACGGCCCCGACGACGAGCTCAAGGAGCTCGCCGACACCTTCGACGAGATGCTGGAGCGGCTCGAGCGGGCCTTCACCGCCCAGCAGCGGTTCGTCGCGAACGCCTCGCACGAGCTGCGCACCCCGCTCGCGATCAACCGCACCCTGCTGGAGATCCACGTCTCGGACCCCGAGGCCCCGGTGGCCCTCCAGCAGCTGGGCAAGACCCTGCTCGCCACCAACGAGCGCAGCGAACAGCTCGTCGAGGGCCTGCTGCTGCTCGCCCGGAGCGACAACCAGATCATCGAGCGCAAACCCGTCGACCTCGCCGAGGTCGCCTCCCGGGCGATCGACCAGACGCACGCCGAGGCCGTGGCCAAGGGCGTCGAGATCCGCCGCGAGCTCGGTCCCGCGGTCGTGCAGGGCAACGGCGTCCTGCTGGAACGGATCGCGCTGAACCTGCTCCAGAACGCCGTGCGCTACAACGTGCCGGACGACGGCTGGGTGGAGGTCACGACGGAGACCGAGCACGGCCAGGCGGTCCTGGTCATCTCGAACACGGGGCCGGTCGTTCCCGCGTACGAGATCGACAACCTCTTCGAACCGTTCCGGAGGCTCCGCCAGGAGCGGACCGGCAGCGACAAGGGGGTCGGTCTCGGCCTGTCGATCGCCCGGTCCGTGGCCCGCGCCCACGGCGGCCGTATCATCGCGGAGCCCCGCGAGGGCGGCGGTCTCGTGATGCGCGTCACTCTGCCGATCTGACACACTGCACGTGCCGACCGGTTCCGTTCGCTTTGCGCGGAATTCCGTGGCCCTGATCCTGAGACGCGCATGTGTGATCGATCACAGGACAGGGTGTTCGGGCCTCCACTCTCCGTGACCGAGAAATCCCTCGGAAAACCAGGAAAAGTCCGGGTTTCCAGGGCCCGGAATGACGGGAAGTACACGGGGTGGCGCCTGTGTAGGACGCCCGCGGGACCGTGTACGGTCCGGTTCGCCACCCGAAGCCGATCACTCGCAAGAGTGCGCGACGGGTGTCGATTGAGTAACAGACCTTGATGTGAGGCAAAATCTCCGCCTCAGGTCGGGCACAAGTCCGACCTCTCACGCGTTACGTGCGCTGGAGACACCGCAACCACCCAGAGGGGGAGAGCGACATGGCAACGGATTACGACACCCCACGCAAGACCGACGACGACGTCGACTCGGACAGCCTTGAGGAACTGAAGGCACGCCGGAACGACAAGTCGACCTCGACCGTCGACGTCGACGAGTTCGAGGCCGCCGAAGGCCTGGAGCTTCCCGGCGCCGACCTCTCGAACGAGGAGCTGGCCGTCCGGGTCCTGCCCAAGCAGGCCGACGAGTTCACCTGCATGAGCTGCTTCCTCGTGCACCACCGCAGCCAGCTGGCCAGGGAGAAGAACGGCCAGCCGATCTGCCGCGACTGCGACTGAGGTCGACCGGCCGTGGCAGGCGACTCACCGTCCCGGAAGCGGCGTCTGCGGCTCCCGGGGAGCCCGCGGACGCGCATAGGCGGCTCAGGCCCGGCGGAGGGTGCCCAGGAGGCTCCTGAAGCCGTGCAGACCGCCTCCCTGCCCTCCCTCGGCGCACGTGACGACGAGCGAGGCCTCGCGGCCTCGCTCGAGGCGGTCACCGAGCCGGACCCGGCGGAGCACGAGCCGGGACGGGCCGGCGGGAGCGACGTGGCGCGGCAGGACGGGCGCCTCGGCGCCGTCAGGCGGCTCGCCGACCCCGCGCGGGCCCAGCTCGACAAGATCAAGATCGACTCCGAGCGGATCGACGCCGTCCGGCGCGGCGTCGCGCAGGGCGTGCGGCGCGGCGGCGACAGCGCCAAGGCCGGCATCGGCTACCTCGCCGACCGCCTGATCGACCTCGCCCCGCGGATCCCCGTCCGCGACCTGGCGGCCCTCCGCAGACAGTTCCCCGGGCTCGGCCCCGAGGCGCTCGCGGACAAGCTCGTCGCGGGCGCCGCCAACGCCAGCTCGACCGTCGGCGCGGGCGTCGGCGCCGCCGCCATGCTCCCGGTCCCCCCGGCCATGCCGGCCGAACTGGCGGCCGAGATCACCGGCGTCGCCGCCGTGGAGCTCAAACTCATCGCCGAACTGCACGAGGTGTACGGCCTGCGGCCCCCCGGCCGGATCACCCAGCGCTCGGCGGCCTACCTGACCTCCTGGGCCGAGGAGCGGGGCATCGACCCCACCAAGCCCACCACGGTCAACGCGGCCCTCGGCGGCCAGCTCAAGCGCGAGCTGCGCCAGCAGATCATGAAACGCATGGTCCGCAACCTGCCGAACCTGATGCCGTTCATGGTGGGCGCCACCGTCGGCGCGGTCATGAACCGCCGCGACACCAAGAAACTCGCCGCGCGCATCCGCAAGGACCTGCGCGCCCGCCAGATCCCCTGGGACGCCCTCCGCGAGCTGCCCCCGCTGGAGCAGCCCGAGAACCCCAAGGAACTCGACTTCTAGCGCCCCGGGCGTCCGCCGACCGGGACAAACCCCCGGTGACGGATCAGGGGCCCCGTAGGGCCCCTGAGAGTCGACTTCGTGCGGGTCGTCGAGTCAGCTCCCCGCGCCGGCCCGCTCGGCCTCCAGCGCCGCCACCAGCGCCGCCGGCTCCCGGCTCGACAGGTACACGTACGGCGTCGGGTCCGCCGGGTCCGTCACCTCGACCCGCACCGCCCCCGGCACATAGCTGCGCATCAGCATGAACGCGCGCGGATCGGCCTTGTGGGTGCGCCAGGCGCGCGCCTCCTCCGCGTCGAGCGCCTCGGCCGCTCCCAGCGCCGAGACCGGGATCCGCGCGTCGCCCGCCACCAGCGAACCGGCCACCACCCGGATCCGGGCGGAGCCGTACGAGGAGACCGCGACGCCGGCCAGCACCGCCACCACGATCAGACCGCCCAGCATCGGGACCGTACCCATCGGGAACATGATCAGGCCGCCGGAGAGACCGAGCATGCCCACGATCACCCACCAGGAACCGGGCGCCGTCAGCCGCTCGTCGAAGCGCGGGCCGGCGGAGGGCGCGGGGGAGGGGGCCGGGGACGGTGCGGAAGGCTGCATGCGTCCAAGCTTGGCACGGCGCGACCTGCGCCCATCCGCGCGGGTAAGGTCTGCGCCTGTGACTGCAACATCTGCCGCCCTCACCCCGCCGGCCGACGCCATACCGCCGGTACGCCACCCCGACGCGCCGGCCCCCGGCGAGCTGCTCGGTTCCCACTACGAGTACTGCTTCGGGTGCGGCGGCGGGCAGCCCCACGGCCTCCACCTGGAGGCACGGGCGGGCGAGGGCGTGACCGTCACCGCCGAGTTCACGGTGACCCCCGACCACCAGGGCGCCCCCGGCCTCGCGCACGGCGGCGTGCTCGCCACCGCGCTCGACGAGACCCTCGGCTCCCTGAACTGGCTGCTGCGGGTCATCGCCGTGACCGGACGACTGGAGACCGACTTCGTCCGGCCCGTCCCCGTCGGCACCGTGCTCCACCTGGAGGCCGCGGTCACCGCCGTGCACGGCCGCAAGATCTTCTCGACCGCGGTCGGCCGGATCGGCGGGCCCGAGGGCCCCGTCGCCGTCCGCGCCGACGCCCTCTTCATCGAGGTCAAGGTCGACCACTTCATCGACAACGGCCGCCCGGAGGAGATCCAGGCCGCCATGTCCGACCCCGACCAGGTCCGGCGCGCCCGCGCCTTCGAGGTGAACCCCTGATGCGCAACCCTGTCGACGTACTGATCCGCCGCGTGGACCCCGAGGTGCCGATCCCGGCCTACGGGCACCCCGGCGACGCCGGGGCGGACCTGGTGACCACCGAGGCCGCCGTGCTCGCCCCCGGCGAGCGCGCCGTGCTGCCCACCGGGGTCTCCATCGCCCTGCCCGACGGGTACGCGGCCTTCGTGCACCCGCGCTCCGGTCTCGCGGCCCGCTGCGGAGTGGCGCTGGTGAATGCCCCGGGGACGGTCGATGCCGGGTACCGTGGAGAGATCAAGGTGATCGTGGTCAACCTCGACCCGCGCGAGAGCGTGCGGTTCGAGCGATTCGACAGGATCGCCCAACTTGTCGTCCAACAGGTCGAGAAGGTGCGCTTCCACGAGGTGGCGGAACTTCCCGGCTCGGCGCGGGCCGAGGGGGGCTTCGGGTCCACCGGCGGGCATGCCGCCGTGGACGGCACTACGGGTGGGAATCGATACGCTTCGGTCGTATCCGACCGGGAAGGACAGTGACGTGTTCGGACGTCGCAAGAAGAGCGGTGCCGCCGAGGACGCGGCGGGCGAGGCCGAGCAGGTCGTCGACGCGGTGGACGGCGAGGACGCGGACGACGCGGCCCCGCGCCGTGTGAACCTTCCGCCGGCGCCCCGGCCCGACGGGCCCTGGGACATCTCCGAGGTGGCCAAGCCCGACGAGGGCCGCGTGGACCTCGGCGGCGTCTTCGTGCCCGGAGTCGAGGGCATGGAACTCCGCGTGGAGGTGGCCGGTGACGCGATCGTCGCCGCCACCGTCGTGCTGCGCGACAGCGCCGTACAGCTGCAGGCCTTCGCCGCCCCCAAGAACGAGGGCATCTGGGGCGAGGTCCGCGACGAGATCGCCACGGGCATCATCCAGCAGGGCGGCGCCATCGACGAGGTCGAGGGCCCGCTGGGCTGGGAGCTGCGGGCCCAGGTCCCGGTGCAGCTGCCGGACGGCAACCGCGGTGTACAGCTGGTCCGATTCGTGGGCGTCGACGGGCCCCGCTGGTTCCTGCGCGGAGTGATCTCCGGGCAGGGCGCGGTCCAGCCCGAGGCGGCCGGCCTCCTGGAGCAGATCGTCCGGGACACCGTCGTCGTCCGCGGCGACGGCCCGATGGCCCCGCGCGACCCGATCGTGCTCAAGCTGCCGAACGACGCGCAGATGGTGCCGGACGGCGTGCAGCAGGAGGAGCAGGAGAACTCCCGCTTCTCCGGCGGCATGGGCCAGCTCCAGCGCGGTCCGGAGATCTCCGAGATCCGCTGAACCACCTCGTTTCGGCCGGTGGGCCGCTTCCCGTGCGCCTCGTACGGGAAGCGGCCCACCGGCCGTTCGCGTCCCCGCTGTCTTCCCCCGGGCACCGCCTCCCCGGCTCCGGCCGTTTTCCACAGGCACGGCTCCCCGGCCCCAGCCGTTCTCCACAGGCACGCCTACCCGGCTCTGGCCGTGGGCGTCGGCCGCGGACCATACTGGCGGGCGCACATGTTCGAGGAGGGGGAACACAGGTGAGTGAGAGCAGCACGGGGTCCGCGACGGCGCTGGCCGAGGACCCGGCCGACCTGCCGATGGTCCGCGTCGAGGACCTGCGCCGGTCGTACGGCACGGGCGAGGCGGCCGTCCACGCCCTGCGCGGGGTCTCCTTCGACATCCCGCGCGGCGAGCTCGTCGCGCTCAAGGGCCGTTCGGGCTCCGGCAAGACGACGCTCCTCAACCTGGTGGGCGGCCTCGACAGCGCCGACGGCGGCCGGATCGTCATCGACGGCACCGACCTCTCCACGCTCGGTGAGAACGGGCTCCTCGAGCTCCGCCGCGACCGGATCGGCTTCATCTTCCAGTCCTTCGGGCTGCTCCCGATCCTCTCCGCCGCCGAGAACGTCGGCGTCCCCATGCGCCTGCGCAAGGCGGACCCGAAGGAGCGCGACGAGCGGGTCGCCCTGCTGCTCGGCCTGGTCGGCCTCGCCGACCACGCGGAGCAGCGGCCCGGTGAGCTCTCCGGCGGCCAGCAGCAGCGGGTCGCCATCGCCCGCGCCCTCGCCAACAAGCCCGCGCTGCTGATAGCCGACGAGCCCACCGGCCAGCTGGACGCGGAGACCGGCCTCGCCGTCATGCAGCTGCTCCGCGCGGTGGTCCGCAGCGAAGGCTGTACGGCCCTGGTCGCCACGCACGACCCCCAGCTCCTGGGCCTCGCGGACAGGGTCCTGGAGCTGAGCGACGGCGAGATCATCGAGCACTGAGGGCGCGCGGGGGCCCCGGCCCGTATCTCCCGGGGCCCGCCCTCCGGCTCAGCCCTCCGGCTCAGCCCTCCGCGCCCAGTTCCGCCGGGGGCTCGGACATGACCTCCCGGACCTCGATCGGCATGTTGACGGGGGCGCCGCCGGGGCCGGGCGCCGCCGACACCTCGGCGGCGATCGCCACGGCCCGCTCGGCCGAGGGCACCTCGACGATCCACCAGCCGGCCAGGAACTCCTTGGTCTCGGCGAAGGGCCCGTCGGTCACCAGGGCCGAGCCGTCCGCCGCCGCCCGGACGATCCGCGCCGTCTCCGGCATCGCGAGCCCCTGTGCGTCGACCAGCTCGCCCGCCGCCGCGAGCTTCTCGTTCGTGGTCCGCATGAAGGCGATGTGCGCGCGGATCTCCTCGGGCTGCCACTCCGTGATGGAGGGGACGTCGAGGCTCTGCGCGTTGAACTGCATCAGCAGCATGTACTTCACGGGGTGCTCCTCCGGTGCGCGTCACGTCCCGGGCGGTGCCCGGGGCCACTGTCACGGTGAGGTCGGAGCCGGTCCTGTGTTCTCGACATCGAGGGCCGGCGGAATGGACATCAGAATCACGTCAATACCGCACCGGGGCCTCTCCCCGTGCGCGGAATGTCCGTTTGGCTGGACGTATGGTCGAGCCATGGGACGCGGCAAGCTTCGGATCTACCTCGGCGCTGCGCCGGGCGTCGGCAAGACCTACGCGATGCTCTCCGAGGGGCACCGGCGGGTCGAGCGCGGCACGGACTGCGTGGTGGCCTTCGTGGAGCACCACGGGCGGCCGCGCACGGAGGTGATGCTGCACGGCCTGGAGCAGGTGCCGCGCCGCACCCTGGACTACCGCGGGACGGCGTTCACCGAGATGGACGTCGACGCGGTCCTGGCCCGTCGCCCCGCCGTCGCCCTCGTCGACGAGCTCGCCCACACGAACGTGCCCGGGTCCAGGAACCCCAAGCGGTGGCAGGACGTCGCCGAGCTCCTCGCCGCGGGCATCGACGTCGTGTCGACGGTCAACATCCAGCACCTGGAGTCCCTGGGCGACGTCGTCGAGTCGATCACCGGGGTACGGCAGCGGGAGACCGTCCCCGACGAGATCGTGCGCCGGGCGGACCAGATCGAACTGATCGACATGAGCCCGGAGGCCCTCCGGCGCCGGATGGCCCACGGCAACGTCTACACCTCGGACAAGGTCGACGCGGCCCTCTCCAACTACTTCCGCCCCGGCAACCTCACCGCCCTGCGCGAGCTGGCCCTGCTCTGGACCGCCGACCGGGTCGACGAGTACCTCCGGCAGTACCGGGGCGAGCACGACATCCGCTCCACCTGGCAGGCCAGGGAACGGATCGTCGTCGGCCTGACCGGCGGCCCCGAAGGGCGCACGCTGATACGGCGTGCCACCCGGCTCGCCGAGAAGGGCGCGGGAGGCGAGGTCCTCGCCGTCTACATAGCCCGCAGCGACGGGCTCACCGCGGCCTCGCCGAAGGAGCTGGCCGTCCAGCGCACCCTGGTCGAGGACCTCGGCGGAACCTTCCACCACGTCATCGGCGACGACGTCCCCTCGGCGCTCCTCGAGTTCGCCCGCGGCGTCAACGCCACCCAGATCGTCCTGGGCTCCAGCCGCCGCCGCTCCTGGCAGTACGTGTTCGGTCCGGGCGTCGGCCAGACCGTGGCCCGGGACTCCGGGACCGATCTCGACGTCCACATCGTGACCCACGGCGAGGTGGCGAAGGGGCGGGGCCTGCCGGTCGCGCGCGGCGCCCGGCTCGGCCGCTCCCGCATCCTCGGCGGCTGGATCGTCGGCGTCGCGGGGCCCCTCGCCCTCGCCCTGCTCCTCACCCATGTCGACGCCGACCTCGGCCTCGCCAACGACATGCTCCTCTTCCTCGCCCTGACGGTCTCCGCGGCCCTCCTCGGCGGCTTCGTGCCGGCGCTCGCCTCGGCCGCCGTCGGCTCCCTCCTCCTCAACTGGTTCTTCACCCCGCCCGTCCACCAGCTCACCGTCGCCGACCCCAAGAACATCGTCGCCATCGCCGTCTTCCTCGGCGTCGCGATGGCGGTCGCCTCGGTGGTCGACCTGGCCGCCCGCCGCACCCACCAGGCCGCCCGGCTGCGCGCCGAGTCCGAGGTCCTCTCCTATCTCGCGGGCAGCGTGCTGCGCGGCGAGACCAGCCTGGAGGCCCTCCTCGAACGGGTCCGCGAGACCTTCTCCATGGAGTCGGTGGCCCTCCTGGAGCGCGCCGACGGCGCCGAGCCGTGGACGCGGGCGGCGAGCGTGGGCCCGCACCCGGCGGTACGGCCGGAGGACGCCGACGTCGACATGCCGGTCGGCGACCACCTGGCCCTCGCCCTGACGGGCCGCGTGCTGCCGGCGGAGGACCGGCGGGTGCTGGGCGCCTTCGCCGCCCAGGCCGCCGTCGTCCTCGAACGGCAGCGCCTGGTGGACGAGGCCGAGGGGGCCAGGAAGCAGGCCGAGGGCAACAAGATCCGTACGTCCCTGCTCGCGGCGGTCAGCCATGACCTGCGGACTCCCCTCGCGAGCATCAAGGCCTCCGTCTCCTCGCTCCGCTCCGACGACGTCGAATGGTCCGAGGAGGACCGGGCCGAACTGCTGGCGGGCATCGAGGCCGGCGCCGACCGACTCGACCACCTCGTCGGCAACCTCCTCGACATGTCGCGGCTCCAGACCGGCACCGTCACCCCCCTGATCCGGACCGTCGACCTCGACGAGGTCGTCCCCATGGCCCTCGGGGGAGTGCCGGACGGCAGCGCCGAGCTCGACATCCCCGAGTCGCTGCCCATGGTCGACGTCGACAAGGGGCTCCTGGAGCGCGCCGTCGCCAACATCGTGGAGAACGCCGTGAAGTACAGCCCCGAGGGCAGGACCGTCGCCGTCTCCGCCAGCGCGCTGGGGGACCGGGTCGAACTGCGGGTCGTGGACCGCGGGCCCGGCGTCCCCGACGACGCGAAGGACGGGATCTTCGAGCCCTTCCAGCGTTTCGGCGACGCCCCGCGCGGCTCCGGCGTCGGTCTCGGGCTCGCCGTGGCCCGCGGCTTCGTGGAGTCCATGGGCGGGACCCTCGGTGCCGAGGACACCCCGGGTGGCGGTCTGACCATGGTCCTCACCCTCCGGGCCGCGCCGGGCGGGCCCCCGGCACCACCCGCCGACCTCCCGGCCCACGCCGTGACCTGACGCCCCCGCCGCGACCGACGCCCCGGCCGTGACCTGGCGCCCCCCGGCCGTGGCCCGACCGGGGCGCCCGCGCCCGTACGAGACTCGTGACAGCAGCCGAAGCCGAAGCCGAAGCTCAGGCCGAACCCGATCCCGATCCCGATCCCGCGGCCGAACCCGAACCCGAACCCGAACCCGTACCGCGCCCGTCCTCTTCCCCGTACAGCAGCTTCCAGCAGAAGGTAGGCCCCCTCCATGACCCGGGTCCTCGTGGTCGACGACGAGCCGCAGATCGTCCGTGCCCTGGTGATCAACCTCAAGGCGCGGAAGTACGAGGTCGACGCCGCGCCCGACGGTGCCGCCGCGCTCCGGCTGGCCGCCGAACGCCACCCCGACGTCGTCGTCCTCGACCTCGGCCTGCCCGACATGGACGGCGTCGAGGTCATCAAGGGCCTGCGCGGCTGGACGAGGGTGCCGATCCTGGTCCTCTCGGCCCGGCAGACCTCCGACGAGAAGGTCGAGGCGCTCGACGCGGGCGCCGACGACTACGTCACCAAGCCCTTCGGGATGGACGAGCTGCTCGCCCGGCTGCGCGCGGCCGTGCGCAGGGCCGAGCCGGTCGGCGGCGCCGAGGACGGCGTCGTCGTGGTCGAGGCCGCGGGCTTCACCGTCGACCTGGCCGCGAAGAAGGTGCACCGCGACGGCCGCGACGTCCGGCTCACCCCCACCGAGTGGCACCTCCTCGAGGTCCTCGTCCGCAACAGCGGCCGGCTGGTCAGCCAGAAGCAGCTGCTCCAGGAGGTCTGGGGACCGTCGTACGGCACCGAGACCAACTATCTCCGGGTGTACATGGCGCAGCTGCGCCGCAAGCTGGAGGCCGACCCCTCGCACCCGCGGCACTTCGTCACCGAACCGGGCATGGGGTACCGCTTCGAACGGTGAACGGACGGCGAACGGACCGGTCGTCGCGGGCCGCTCTCCGTGACAGCGGTGGCCGGTACGCTTTCTGTATGAGTGCTGCACCACGTACAGAGAAGCCGGCCGGTCGGTTCCGCCGGATGCTCGACCGGCTCTCCTCCTCCCCGGAGGACCTGGAGTCGGAGGAGCTCCAGGAGGACGCCGAAGCGTCGGGGTGCACTCGTATCTCCGACTGCTCCGACCGCCAGATAGTCAAGGTGACTGGTACCTTGCGCACGGTCACGCTACGACCCCGGGCCGGTGTACCCGCGCTGGAGGCCGAACTCTTCGACGGCACGGCACCGCTCGACGTCGTCTGGCTCGGCCGGCGCTCCATCGTGGGCATCGAGCCGGGCCGCAAGCTGATCGCCTCCGGCCGGATCTCGATGAGCCACGGCCGGCGGGTCCTCTTCAACCCCAAATACGAGCTCCGACCGCTCGGACAGGAGTAGCCGGTGACGTCCCTCGACAAGCCGACGGCGGCCCAGTCGACCCCGGACCAGGACACCCAGGCCGACAAGGCCGTGACGGAGGCCGCGCTCTTCGAGGCCTTCGGCGGCGTGCGCGGCATGGTCGAGACGGTCGTGCCCGGCCTGCTGTTCGTCACGATCTTCACGGTCAACAAGAACCTGCACGTCTCGGCGATCGCCGCGCTCGCGGTCTCGCTGGTGCTGGTCGCCGTCCGGCTGATCCGCCGGGACACCGTCAAGCACGCCTTCAGCGGCGTCTTCGGGGTCGCCTTCGGCGTCGTCTTCGCGATGATGACGGGCAACGCCAAGGACTTCTACCTGCCGGGCATGCTGTACACCCTGGGCCTCGCCCTCGCGTACATCATCACGGCGCTCGCCGGCGTCCCCCTGATCGGCCTGATCCTCGGCCCGGTCTTCAAGGAGAACCTGTCCTGGCGCACCCGCAATCCGGGCCGCAAGAAGGCGTATACGAAGGCCAGCTGGGCCTGGGGCCTGATCCTGCTCGGCAAGTGCGCGATCCTCTTCCCGATGTACTGGTGGGCCGACACGACCAAGTTCGGCTGGGTCCTGGTCGCCCTGAAGATCCCGCCCTTCCTCCTCGCGGTCTACCTCACCTGGGTGTTCCTCGCGAAGGCCCCGGCGCCGATCGACGTCTTCGCCGAGATGGAGGCCGAGGAGCGCGCCGAGAAGGAGCGCAAGGCGGCCGCCGCCGCGCAGAGCCACCCGGAGTCCTGAGACGGTACGAGGAAGGGCCCGGACCTGTTCAGGTCCGGGCCCTTCCTCGTACCACGCCGGGTCAGGACTCGGTGGCCTCGCGGCGGACCTGCAGCAGGTCCTCCAGCTGCTCCTCACGGGCCTGGGCGGCCACGAACAGCAGCTCGTCACCGGCCTCCAGGGTCTCCTCGGCGCTCGGCGTCAGCACCCGCGAACCGCGGATGATCGTCACGAGCGAGGTGTCCTGCGGCCAGGCCACGTCCCCGACGGCGGTACCGGCGACGGCCGACTCCGGCGGGAGCGTCAGCTCGACCAGGTTCGCGTCGCCGTGGCTGAAGCGGAGCAGCCGGACCAGGTCGCCGACGCTCACCGCCTCCTCCACCAGGGCCGACATGAGACGCGGCGTCGAGACGGCGACGTCCACGCCCCAGGACTCGTTGAACAGCCACTCGTTCTTCGGGTTGTTCACGCGGGCCACCACCCGCGGCACGCCGTACTCGGTCTTGGCGAGCAGCGAGACGACCAGGTTCACCTTGTCGTCGCCGGTCGCCGCGATCACCACGTTGCAGCGCTGCAGCGCCGCCTCGTCGAGCGACGTGATCTCACAGGCGTCGGCGAGCAGCCACTCCGCCTGCGGCACCCGCTCCACCGAGATGGCGGTCGGCGCCTTGTCGATGAGCAGGACCTCGTGCCCGTTCTCCAGGAGCTCGCCCGCGATGGAACGGCCCACCGCACCCGCGCCCGCAATAGCGACACGCATCAGTGACCGCCCTCCTCGGGACCCTCGGCGAAGGCCTCCTCGACCTTCGCGATCTCGTCCGTACGCATCATCACGTGCACCAGGTCACCTTCCTGGAGCACCGTCTGCGAGGTCGGCAGAATCGCTTCGCCCAGCCGGGTGAGGAAGGCGACGCGGACGCCGGTCTCCTCCTGGAGCCGGCTCACCTTGTGGCCGATCCACGCGGGGGAGGTGTGCACCTCGGCGAGCTGCACGCCGCCGCTCGGGTCGCGCCACAGCGGCTCCGCGCCGGACGGCAGCAGTCGCCGCAGCATCTGGTCCGCGGTCCACCGGACCGTCGCGACCGTCGGGATACCCAGGCGCTGGTAGACCTCGGCACGGCGGGGGTCGTAGATCCGCGCCGCCACGTTCTCGATGCCGAACATCTCGCGGGCGACCCGCGCGGCGATGATGTTCGAGTTGTCGCCGCTGCTCACCGCGGCGAAGGCACCGGCCTCCTCGATGCCGGCCTCACGCAGCGTGTCCTGGTCGAACCCCACGCCCGTGACGCGCCGACCGCCGAAACCCGACCCCAGACGACGGAAAGCCGTCGGGTCCTGGTCCACGACCGCGACGGTGTGCCCCTGCTGTTCGAGGGTCTGCGCGAGAGCGGCTCCCACTCGCCCGCAGCCCATGATGACGATGTGCACGTCCCCTTACCCCGCACTCCTGATCGCCTTGCTGACCTGCGAAAACACCCTGTTCACAACTTTCCTCGCCCGACACGCCCGGGCCGCGGCGGGCAACGCCCTGCCGGGTTGCCCGGTCCGAGCTTATGCGGCAACGCTGGCCGGAGCCGCATTCGAGGTGGTACTCAGGGAGATTCGGTGCCGATCGGGGGTGCCGGTGAGCGTGGCTCTTTTCGAACGCTTACGATCCTCTCCGTGTCCAAACTGACCGACGTGCCCAAACGGATCCTGATCGGGCGGGCCCTGCGCAGCGACAAGCTCGGAGAGACCCTTCTCTCCAAGCGCATCGCCCTCCCCGTCTTCGCCTCCGACCCGCTGTCCTCGGTGGCGTACGCACCCGGCGAGGTGCTGCTCGTCCTCTCCGTCGCCGGCCTGTCGGCCTACCACTTCAGCCCGTGGATCGCGCTCGCGGTCGTCGTCCTGATGTTCACGGTCGTCGCGTCCTACCGGCAGAACGTGCACGCGTACCCCAGCGGCGGCGGCGACTACGAGGTCGCGAACACCAACCTCGGGCCGAAGGCCGGACTCACCGTCGCGAGCGCCCTGCTCGTCGACTACGTCCTCACCGTCGCGGTGTCGATCTCCTCGGGCATCGAGAACCTCGGCTCGGCGATCCCCTTCGTCGTCGAGCACAAGGTGGCCTGCGCGGTCGGCGTGATCGTGCTGCTCACCGTGATGAACCTGCGCGGCGTGAAGGAGTCGGGCTCCCTCTTCGCGATCCCGACGTACGTCTTCGTCGCCGGCGTCTTCATCATGATCGCCTGGGGCGCGTACAAGGGCATCGTCCTCGACGAGACCATGAAGGCCCCCACCGCCGACTTCGAGATCAAGCCCGAGCACCAGGGCCTCGCCGGCTTCGCGCTCGTCTTCCTTCTGCTGCGCGCGTTCTCCTCCGGCTGTGCCGCGCTCACCGGTGTCGAGGCCATCTCCAACGGTGTCCCCGCCTTCCGCAAGCCGAAGTCGAAGAACGCCGCCACCACGCTCGCCCTGATGGGCGGCCTGGCCGTCACCATGTTCTGCGGCATCATCTTCCTCGCCATGGCCACCGACGTCCGGATGGCCGAGAAGCCCGCCGAGGACCTCCTCGTCAACGGCGTGCCGGTCGGCGAGGGCTACGTCCAGGACCCGGTGATCTCGCAGGTCGCGGCCGCCGTCTTCGGCGACGGAACGTTCTTCTTCGTCCTCCTCGCCGCGGCCACCGCGCTCGTCCTCTTCCTCGCCGCCAACACCGCGTACAACGGCTTCCCGCTCCTCGGCTCGATCCTCGCCCAGGACCGGTACCTGCCCCGCCAGCTCCACACCCGCGGCGACCGCCTCACCTTCTCCAACGGCATCGTGCTCCTGGCCGGCGCCGCCGCCCTCCTCGTCTGGGTCTACGGAGCCGACTCGACCCGGCTGATCCAGCTGTACATCGTCGGCGTCTTCGTCTCCTTCACCCTCAGCCAGATCGGCATGGTCCGGCACTGGAACCGGCACCTGAAGACCGAGCGGGACCCGGCCAAGCGCCGCCACATGATCCGCTCCCGCGCGATCAACGCCTTCGGCGCCTTCTTCACCGGCCTCGTCCTCGTCGTCGTCCTCGCCACCAAGTTCACCCACGGCGCCTGGGTCGCCCTGCTCGGCATGGTGATCTTCTACGGGACGATGACCGCGATCCGACGGCACTACGACTCCGTCGCCGCCGAGATCGCCGCCGCCGAGGAACGCCCTGACGAGTACGTGCGCCCCTCCCGGGTCCGCTCCATCGTCCTCGTCTCCAAGCTCCACAAGCCGACCCTGCGCGCCCTGGCCTATGCCAAGCTCATGCACGCCCACGAGCTGGAGGCGCTGACCGTCAACGTCGACCCGGTCGAGACGAAGGCGCTCAGAGAGGAGTGGGAGCGGCGCGGCATCAACGTCCCGCTCAAGATCCTCGACTCCCCGTACCGCGAGATCACCCGCCCGGTCATCGAGTACGTGAAGAACATCCGCCGCGAGAGCCCGCGCGACGCCGTCTCCGTCTACATCCCCGAGTACGTCGTCGGCCACTGGTACGAGCACCTGCTGCACAACCAGAGCGCCCTGCGGCTCAAGGGCCGACTGCTCTTCACCCCCGGCGTCATGGTGACCTCCGTCCCCTACCAGCTCCAGTCCTCCGAGGCCGCCAGGAAGCGGGCCCGGAAGCGCCAGGAGTGGAACGCGCCCGGCTCGGTCCGCCGCGGCCCCGTCGAGAAGCGGCAGAAGGAACCAGCCGCGAAGAACAACTAGACTGGTGGGCTGCCGTTGCACACGGCAGCCCACTCTCTTCTTCCTCTGGAGTCCCCGGTCATGCAGAACACCCCTGTTACGTCGCTGGTCGGGGCGGAGTACGAGGTAGAGGTCGGCCCGGTCGCCCACGGCGGCCACTGCATCGCCCGCACGGACGCAGGCCGCGTCCTGTTCGTCCGCCACGCGCTGCCCGGCGAGCGGGTCGTCGCCCGCGTCACCGAGGGCGAGGAGACCTCCCGCTTCCTGCGCGCCGACGCCGTCACCATCCTCGAAGCCTCCAAGGACCGCGTCGAGGCCCCCTGCCCCTTCGCCGGCCCCGGCAAGTGCGGCGGCTGCGACTGGCAGCACGCCAAGCCCGGAGCCCAGCGCCGCCTCAAGGGCGAGGTCATCGCCGAGCAGCTCCTCCGCCTCGCCGGGCTCACCCCCGAGGAGGCCGGCTGGGACGGCACCGTCATGCCGGCCGAGGGCGACAAGCTCCCCGCCGGCCAGGTCCCGCAGTGGCGCACCCGCGTCCAGTACGCCGTCGACACCGAGGGCCACGCGGGCCTGCGCAAGCACCGCTCCCACGAGGTCGAGATCATCGACCACTGCATGATCGCCGCCGAGGGCGTCTCGGAGCTCGGCATCGAGAAGCGCACCTGGGAGGGCATGGCCTCCGTCGAGGCCATCGCGGCCTCGGGCTCGAACGACCGCCAGGTCATCCTCACCCCCCGCCCGGGCGCCCGCCTCCCGCTGGTCGAGCTGGACAAGCCCGTCTCGGTCATGCGCGTCGACGAGAAGGACGGCGGCGTCCACCGCGTCCACGGCCGCGCCTTCGTCCGCGAGCGCGCCGACGAGCGCACCCACCGCGTCGGCAGCGGCGGCTTCTGGCAGGTCCACCCCAAGGCCGCCGACACGCTCATGAAGGCCGTCATGCAGGGCCTCCTCCCGCGCAAGGGCGACACCGCCCTCGACCTCTACTGCGGCGTCGGCCTCTTCGCGGGCGCCCTCGCCGACCGCGTCGGCGACCAGGGCGCCGTCCTCGGCATCGAGTCCGGCAAGCGCGCCGTCGAGGACGCCCGCCACAACCTCGCCGGCTTCCCCCGCGTCCGCATCGAACAGGGCAAGGTCGAATCCGTCCTCCCCCGCACCGGCATCACCGAGGTCGACCTCATCGTCCTCGACCCCCCGCGCGCCGGCGCCGGCAAGCAGACCGTCCACCACCTCGCCTCCCTCGGCGCCCGCCGCATCGCCTACGTCGCCTGCGACCCCGCCGCCCTCGCCCGCGACATCTCCTACTTCGCAGACCGCGGCTACCGCGTCCGCACCCTGCGCGCCTTCGACCTGTTCCCGATGACCCACCACGTAGAGTGCGTCGCGATTCTGGAGCCCGCTGAAAAGGGCCGCTGAACTGCGGCTTTGTCGAGTGGGCATGATGTGCGTTACGTGCGTTACGGGCGATATCTTGACGCATATTCGACGCACGTGACGCACGTTTGACGCACGTCCGGCTCATGAGCTGACGCGCCGTCAGCATCGGAAAGCCCCCTTCCAACCCGTACGACATCCGGGCCGGAAGGGCGGCTTTCTGCTGTGCGCGTACCCGTCGTGCATCGTCTTTCGCTGCACCCGCGTCCAACGGTCATAGGACACGCTCTGTAATTGCAGCCCGGCGAGGAAACATGCCTGCTGTGCTGAGTGTCGGGGGTGTCCACGGACAGAGGAGGTGTCGGAGCCGCGGTTGCTTCCAGACGGCGCACGGGGAACACGCGCGAGCTCGCGCCCTGGCTTGCCGAGGCAGACCTAGCAGAACGTTGCGGCAGCGGCTCACCGCATGGTCTCGATCCGTCGCTCCCGGGCATGAGCGAGGGGCGGAGCCCTCAACGCGTGGCTCGTCGATGGGAGGTGCGCGTGTCCTGGGGTGTCCGCGAAGCCTGCTTCCCGGCAGTCGGTTTCGAGGCCAGCGTAGGCAAGATCTGCTTCCAGGCAAGCTCTCCGCCTGCGGCCTGCATGAGCAACCATGGGTCCCAGAAATCACGGTAGAGCGCAATGCGATTTTGCTCGAAGCGCACCACCGACAGGTAGGTCTGGCAGTACTGGCCTCCAGTGGCAAGCAGAGTGCACTCGCCGGTGTAGGCCGCGATTACCAGATCGTCCTCGTTGACGGTGGAGAACTCAGGCTCGGAGAACACAACCTTCAGCTGGTCGCGAAACATCGTCATTTGGGCGAGCAGAGCCTCCCGGCCCTGCATCCGCGAAGGGACGCCCCAGGCCGGGTAAGGAAATTCAAGGATGCCATCTTCGGTGAAGCCATCGATCCACTCCTCGATTCTCCCTTCCGACAGCAGGTCCAAACCGTGCTTGAACACTTCCTTAAGGTCTTGTGGCGTGGTCATTCGCTACTCCTCTTCCTATGGTGGTGTGGTGTTGGCCGCGCGGCTGGCGGTCAACGGGCGGGCGTGACAATGCCGGCGAGGATTCGGTCGATCGCCCGGTCGGACAGCAGCCTGGCAAGCACGCGGCTGCCGGTCGCCTCCCGGCCAACCCCGTAGCGGGGCCTGGGTCGCTCAGTCACCAACGCTCGGAAGACCACCTCGGCAACGTCGTCGGGGGTCGTGCGGCTGGCCCGCGCCGAGTTCTCGTTGGTTTCCATGAACCGTGGGAACGTGCCACGGTAGAGCTTCTGGACCGACTCCGGGGCGCTCTCCAGCGCCCACTTTCCCGCGTCGGACATCTTGCCCCAGAGCGGAGTCAGAACGGCGCCCGGCTGGACCACCGTCACTGGGATCCGTTGCGGGGCGAGCTCACGGCGCAACGCGTCGCTGAGCGCCTCCTTGGCGAACTGGGCGGCGGCATAAGCGCCGAGGTAGGGAAGTGCGATGTTCCCGAGGCCCGACGTCACGTTGATGATCCGTCCAGCACCGACTCGCAGCAGCGGCAGGAAACCCTGAATCACCAGCAGTTGGCCCGTCACATTGATGTCCAGCTGTCGGCGCATGAGCTCGCTGGGCACGCACTCCAACGGAGCCGTGACGGCGATGCCCGCGTTATTGACCAGCCCCCACAGCCCGGCGTCCCCGACTACCTCCGTGATATCACGCACGGCGGCCTCGACCGACTTCTCGCTTGTCACGTCGATGACCACCGGGGTCAGCCGTGCGGTGGCGGCCGCACGCAGTCGCTCCCCGTCCTCGGAACGGCGGATGCCGGCAAAGACGTGGAAGCCCACCCGCGACAGGTGGAGCGCACACGCCTCCCCTAGACCCGAGGAGGCTCCGGTGATGACCACGGCCCGGCCTGCGGATGACGCCAATCCCGACGATTTCGACACGTGCTTCCTCAGTTCAAGAATTGGAGACGGGCGGGACTACGTGCAGCGCCCCGCTGTAACCCCCTCAGGGTGACCGCCCTCTCACCGTAAGTGAAGACCCGTGATCATCCGTTCATGGGTGGCGCTGACCGCCGTGATGGAAGACGTTGAGGGACACCCCCATGACTAAGGCTCGTGGGGCTTCGGCCGGCGCCTGTTGTGCCGAAAGGTTTGCACCGAAAGGCTGCGCTCATCGCAGATGGAGAGACCTCCTGCTCCAAGAACTCCAAGAGCCGGGCCGCTCCTGAGCAGGTTCCGGGACGACCAGTGTCGCCGCCATGATGGCGGCCACTGCCCAGTTCGCCGGGCTGTCGCTGCGCAAAGACGCAGTGCTTCGCTTCACCCAGATTGGTCACGCCATACCCGATAGTTACGCCAATCGGGTATGGCGATCCCTCGAAGAGGTGAAGGCGCGGGTGCCCTGGTGCGTTCCTCTGATGCTTCCCGATCATGATTGCTGACGACCTGCCCCCTTCTGCGAAGGAACGCAACGTGGCTACAGAGGCACCTGACGTCATCAGGACCAAGAACGAGAGCGCGTTCGACACCATGGACGCCAACAACGACGGCTATGTGGACTGGTCGGACTACCAGCAGCTCGGAAACCGCTACATCCAGGCATACAAGCTCTCGAAGGACGACCGCCGCGCCAGGGCGCTCCAGGCTTTCTGCCAGATGTACTGGCTGGAGCTGCTGCGCCACGCAGGCGTGCAGGGAGACCGACTCACGAAGGACCAGTTCGTCACCGCCAGCCGCCTCGCGAGCATCGACACCAGCCGGCTCAACGTGGCTGAGGGCACTGGTGACGTGATCTTCGACGTCATCGACAGCGACGGCGACAACCAGATCACCAAGGAGGAGTTCTCCCGCTTCCTGAAGGATGTGTGGAGGGTCGAGGCGCCCGACGCGATGGACATGTTCACCAAGCTGGACACCGATGGGGATGGCGCGATCTCCCGCCACGAGCTCATTCGTGCGCTGCGTGAGTACTTCCTCTCCAACGACGCTGACGCCCCGGGCAGCCTGTTCTTCGGGCACATCTGAGTGATCCCGTGAGGGTTCGCAGCCGCCCTTCGTGCCCGTTTGTCTTCGGCACGGAGGGCGGCTGCCGCCCTTTGATTCGGCCGGGCAGGTGAGGCAGGGCACTCGAAGAGGTGAATTCGCCGCCCATCCGGCCTATCCGGACGGTCCTGTTCGCGGCCTTGGATATGTTTGCTGCGCCCTGCCGCGGTCGCCGAAAAGCGCGGGGCACCAGGCACATCGCAAGTAGCTCAACGAGCAGTGAAGAGGCACCTCGATGCTCACGCAGCACCCTCACACATCCGGCGCAGCGGGGTCCCTCCGTGCGTTCCAAGCGGATCTGTCCGCGCGTGCACTCAGTGGCGGTCCCCAACCCGCCGCGCACATCGCGACATATCGCGCCGCGCAGATCACCGGCGTCGGGGTCAGCAAGCAGCGATGACCTGTGGCGGACAGTTCCAGAACAAGGTGGCACTGATCACCGGTGCCTCTCGTGGCATCGGCTGCGCGCTCGCCCACACCCTTGGGCGTGGCGGAGCGACCGTGGTGGTGAACTACAAGAAGAACGCGGATCTGGCGGAGAAGGTCGTGGCCGGCCTCGAAGAGGCGGGCGGACGTGGTCTCGCGGTACAGGCGGACGTGGAGACGGTTGAAGGGGTGCGGCACCTCTTCGCCACGGTCAAGGACGAGTTCGGCAGGCTGGACCACTTCGTCTCCAACGCCGCAGCCGGTGCTTTCAAGAACATTCTCGACCTGAAACCCCATCACCTGGACCGCTCGTACGCCATGAACCTGCGGCCGTTCGTACTCGGCGCCCAGCAGGCGGTGCCGCTGATGGACGCAGGGGGGCGGATCGTGGCCCTGTCGAGTTACGGCAGTACCCGGGCATTCCCCACCTACGCGGCTCTCGGTCCCATGAAGGCCGCGATCGAGTCCTGGGTGCGCTACATGGCACTGGAGTTCGCGCCGTACTCCATCAACGTGAACGGGGTCAGCGGCGGTCTGATCGACTCCGATTCGTTGGACTACTTCTACGGTGTGCCGGGGATGGCGGACAGGAACTCGGTGTTCGACCGCATCCCCAAGCAGCGTCCCGGCACCGCACAGGAGGTGGCCGACGCGATCGCCTTCCTGCTCTCTCCCGGCGCCGAGTACATCACCGGTCAGACGGTGGTGGTGGACGGCGGCCTGAGCGTGGTCGCCCCTCCCTTCTTCGCCGACACCTCGGCACCCCTCAGCCTGCCCGAGCGGCCGACTGGAGAGACGTAGACAGAGGGGCGTTCGTCCGCCACAGGCCCGCTCGGCGGACCACCCCTCAGTCGAATTGAATCGTCACCTCCGGCCGAAGCCCCATCGAGTGGAACTGAACGGCCGTACGCAGGTCGCGGAGCGCGCGGACTCTGTCGGCGAGGCACGGCGGCGCCGGCGGACTCCTAGATCGTCCAGAAGGCCATGCCGCGCTGCCCCCGCCGGCTTTACACAGGTACCGGGTGATCCCGCCAGGTTCGAAGGGAACCTCGACTATGGGCATGAACGATCAAACAGCACACCAACTGACGTCATACCAGCGGGACTTGTGGGCCGTCGCCTCCCGTGCTCCGGAATCACCCCAGTTCAACGCCGTTCTCCACGAGCGTCTACGAGGCGCCGTAGACCGCGACAGGCTCGTGGCCTGCGCCGAGCGAGTGCTGCATCGTCATGAGACCTTCCGGCTGCGCTTCGACGAGAGCGCCGGGACTCCGTTCCAGTGGGTGACCCAGGACCGTGTCCCGGTCACCGTGGTCGATCTCTCGCGAACCGACGAACCGGCGGCGGCCTGCACGGAGTGGAGGCGCAGTTCGATGGCGAGCGCCCTGCCGCTAGCGCGCGGTCCCCTGGTGGAGGCCACCCTCCTTGTGGAGAGTGCGGACGTCACGCATCTGTACATCAAGGCGCACCACATCATCGCCGACGGCTGGACCCTCGACCGACTGAGCTACGAGATCGTCGAGGAGTATGCCCGAGCGCCGTACGGCGGTTCGCACGAGGGGTCTGGCGGATCCTCCTCCTACCTGGCATACGTCGAGGAGGATGCCGCTTACCGCGTCGGCGCGGACTGTGACCGTGACCGGGACTTCCACAGGGAGTACCTCCTCGACGCGGTCCCCGCGCTGTTCACCCGTACGACGAGCAGCGGAGGGCACGACCGCGGCCTCCACTCCTTCGTGATCGACAGCGCTCTCGTGGGCCGGATCAGAGCCGCCGGCTTCTCGCCGTTCACCTACCTCGCCGCCATGCTCGGGACGTACCTGACACGCCTGCACCGTACTGAGGAGGTGCTGCTCGGAGTCCCGTTCCTCAACCGGACCACCGAGCGCCACAAGGCCACCCTCGGCGAGTTCGCCAACATCCTGCCGCTGCGCGTCGCGGCATCCGGCGCACAGTCTCTGCGGGAACTGCTCGCCCGGATCCGGGAGGACACCCGGTCCCTCAGGCGGCATGAGCGGCTCTCGCTGGGCGACATCCTGCCCGCACTGCCCGCGTCGGCCCGAAGCTCGCGGCTGCTCTTCGACGTGACGCTCTCCTACATGCACTGGCCGCCGCCGGAGCGGGTCCCGGGGGTGGAACGGCAGAGGTCCCTGATGGCCCTCTCGCACGACCAAGACGCACTGAACGTCCTGGTGTCCGCCTTCGACGACACGGCAGACATCCACGTCGACCTCAACTACGCCTACGACGTCTTCGACGAAGACCTCCCCATCACATCGGTGGCCGGCCACCTCACGACCCTGCTGGAGCACGGCCTGGACATGGTAGACCGCCCTGTGCCCGAGATCCCGATGCTGACGTCGGCCGAGTACGAGGACCTGACCGTCGGCCGCGCGGCCGGCCCGCGCGTGCCCTACGCGGACCAGGCCACCCTGCACCAGCTGTTCGAGGCCCAGGCCGCTCGCCTCCCGGACCGGACAGCCGTCGTCGCGGCCTCGGGGGAGACGCTGACCTACGCCGAACTCGACGAACGGGCCAACCGCGTCGCTCGCGCTCTGCGCGCGGAGGGCGTCGGCCCGGACGACCGGGTGGCGGTGATGATGGAACCGGGGCCGCAGCTGCTGGTCGCGTTGCTCGGCACCCTGAAGTCCGGCGGTGCCTACGTACCGGTGGACCCTGGCCACCCGGCCGAGCGGGTTCGCTTCCTGTTGCGTGACAGCCACGCCAAGGTGGTGGTCGTCGATGACGATGCGCCCACCGACATCCCGGGGGACGTGCCCATGCGGCGCATGGGCTCTTTGCTGACCGGCAGCGGAGCTCCGGTCGAACCGCTCGCCACCGCCAGTGATCTGGCCTACGTCATCTACACCTCTGGTTCGACCGGGCAGCCCAAGGGCGTGATGGTCGAGCACCGCAGCGTGGTGAACCGCCTTGCATGGATGCAGCGCCGCTACCCCCTCGGAGGACAGGACGTACTTCTGCAGAAGACGCCCGTCTCCTTCGACGTCTCGGTGTGGGAACTGTTCTGGTGGGCTGTCGAGGGTGCCGCCGTGGCCCTCCTGCCGCCGGGCGGCCAGCGGGACCCGCGCGAGGTCCTGCGGGCGATCCGCGAACACGGTGTGACCGCTGTGCACTTCGTCCCCTCGATGCTCGGCCCGTTCCTCGACCTTCTGGAGGAGTCGGCGGGGGCGCAGGAGGCCGTCAAGACCCTCCGGTACGTCTTCTGCAGCGGCGAGGTGCTGCCCGCCGCCCTGGTGGAGCGGTTCAATCGCTGGGCCGGGCAGGGGCTCGGCAAGGGCGGCGCCGAGGACACCGTACGGTTGGTGAACCTGTACGGGCCGACTGAGGCGACCGTCGACGTCTCGTTCTACGACTGCCCCCGCGACCACGGCCAGGGCATCGCGCGGGTGCCGATCGGCCGACCGATCGACAACACCAGGCTTTACGTGCTGGGAGCCGACGATCTTCCGCAACCTGTCGGCGTTGCCGGAGAGTTGTGCATCGGTGGGGTCGGTGTCGCACGAGGGTACGCGGATCGCCCGGAACTGACGGCCGAGAGGTTCGGCGACGACCCGTTTGTGCCGGGCGGCCGCCTCTACCGCAGCGGGGACCTGGCCCGGTGGCTCGCCGACGGCACCCTGGAGTACCTCGGACGCATCGACGACCAGGTCAAGATCCGGGGCAACCGCGTCGAGCCCGACGAGGTGGCCACCGCCCTGCGCGCCGTAGCCGGGGTACGGGACGCCCTCGTGGTGGGCCGTACCACCTCCGACCGCGGAACCGTCCTGGACGGCTACTACGTCGCCGACGCCCCGATCGACACCACGCTGCTGCGCGAGCGGCTCGGGCGGACGCTGCCGGCGTTCATGGTCCCGGCGTCCTTCACCCGGATCGACGGCATTCCGCTGTCCCCCAACGGCAAGGCCGACCGCCGCGCCCTTCCCTCACCGGACGATACCCCGGGGGCCGCTGGGAGCGGGCAGCCGCGCAACCGCACCGAGGCGGTCCTTGCCGAGGTCTGGGCCCACGTCCTGGGCCATGACGCCGTGGGCGTGCACGACGACTACTTCAACCTCGGCGGCGACTCGATCACCATGCTCAGGGTGCGCGCCGAGGCGGAGGCGCGGGGCCTGCGCTTCTCGCTCACCGACATCCTGCGGAACCCGACAGTGGCCGGTCTCGCCACGCGGGCCGAGGACGCCAGCACACGAGAACCCGAGGCTGTCCCGGCCCCGTTCGCTCTGGTGGCCGACGTCGACCGGGCCCGCCTGCAGGACGCCGAGGACGCCTACCCGCTGACCCGGCTCCAACTCGGCCTGCTCTACCACAGCCGCCGGCACGAGGACTCGGCCAGGTACCGGGACGTCTTCCGATACACCCTCGAAATGCCCTGGCAGGAGGAGGAGTTCCGTCGTTCCTTCAACCGGCTGACCACACGGCATCCCGCCCTGCGCTCGGCATTCGACCTGACCGGTGCCGAACCGCTCCAGGTCGTCCGCCCCCGGAGGTACGGCGGGCTGGAGATCGCCGATCTGCGTCCACTGGACGATGCGGCGGCCGAAGCCGAGGTCCGGACACACATCGAGGAACGCCGCCACCACCCTTACGAATTCGGCCTGGCGCCGCTCTATCTCTTCCGCGCACATGTGCGGCCTACTACCGTCGAGCTGGTCCTCAGCTTCCACCACGCACTCCTCGACGGCGGCAGCGTCGCCACCCTGATCCAGGAGTTGCTTCAGGACTACGCCAACGCCCTCGGCCTGGAGGCGAGCCCCGTCGACGGCACGGTGCCTCCCTCACCGGCGGCCCACGTACGGCTGGAACAGGCAGCCCTGCGCTCCAAGGAGTCCCAGCGCTACTGGCGGAAGAAGCTGGCCGGCTGCGAGCCACTGCCGATCGAGGCGTTCGCACCCCACCTGCCTGGTACCGGCCGGCAGCCGGTCTCGCGCCGGGTCGACCTGCCCGGCGCCCTCGTCGAGCAGATGCGGCGCTTCGCGGCCGAGCACTCCCTGCCCGTGAAGTCCGTGCTCTTCGCGGCCCACAGCCTGACGCTGGCCATGCTCGCAGGCACCCGCGACGTGACGACCGGCCTGATCACCCACGGCCGGCCGGAGCTGGCCGGGGCGGAACGCATCGCCGGGCTCTTCCTGAACACCGTCCCTGTCCGCCTGGACACCGCACGCGACAGCTGGCTGGACGTGGCGCGAGAGTGCTTCCGCCAGGAACAGGAGGGACACCCGCACCGCCGCTACCCGCTGAGCGCCATCCAGGAGGACCACGGCGGACCCGTCGTGGACACCGCCTTCAACTACGTGCACTTCCACCAGCTGTCCCGCGTACTCGATCTGCCCGGTCTACGCCTCGTCGAGTTCCGTACCTGGGAGGAGAACGACTTCCGTCTCCTGGTGAACGCGGTCACGGAACCGGACGGCACCGGCATGTGGCTGCGGGTCGACTGCGACGGAGCGACGTTCCCGGCCGAGCAGGGCGACCTCTACGCGGCCGGCTACCTCAGCATCCTGCGCCGCATGCTGGAACGACCGCACACCAAAACGGACTTCGGCTTCCTCGCCCCCCGGCCGATCCTCGCGTCCCCTGCGGAGCACCCCACGGTCGTGGAGCTCATCGCCGGACAGACAGCGCGCAACCCAGACACGACTGCCCTGGTCATGGGCGACGAGCGGTGGACCTACGCCAGGCTGGACGAGGCCGCCGAAAACGTGGCCCGCCGGCTGCGCGCGCTCGGAGCCCCGCCGAACGCCCGGATCGGGATCGCCATGAACCGGTCCCCGCTGACCATCGCCGTACTCCTGGGTGTCATGCGCGCCGGTTGCGCGGCCGTTCCGATGGACGTCGGCTACCCGCCCTCCCGGCTGGCCGCAATGGTGGAGCAGGCCCGTCCGTTCCGCGTGGTGGCCGGGTCCGCGCACGCCTGCCTCGCGGGTGACCCGGCGCTGCTACTGCCCGCCGAGTCGGTGGCCGCCCCCGCGCCGCCCTGCCCGACGCGTGGCGCAATCGGCAGCGAGAGCACCGCGTACGTCCTGTTCACCTCCGGCTCCACCGGGGCCCCCAAGGGCGTCGCCATGCCGCACCGCACCCTGGCCGGGCTGGTGGCCTGGCAGAACAAGGCGGCGCCCAGCGCGGCAGCGGGCGGTGTGACGCTGCAGTACGCACCGCTGAGTTTCGACATCTCCTTCCAGGAGGTCTTCTCGACTCTCTGCTCCGGCGGCACGCTGTGTCTGGTCGACGACACCGAGCGGCGCGATATGCGCGCCCTGCTGAGCCTGCTCGACCGTGAGCACGTCGAGCAGGCATTCCTTCCCCCGGTGGCCCTCCAGCAACTGGCCGAAGCCTCCGGCGTGCTGGGCATCACCCCACCGGCCCTGCGCATTCTGATCATCTGCGGCGAGCAACTACGCATCACCCAGGAGATCCGCGCGCTCTGCGCGAAACTCCCTGGAGCGGTGCTGGAGAACCAGTACGGCCCGACCGAAACCCACGTCGTCACCGCGTTCACCATGACCGGAGACCCCGAGGCGTTTCCCGCGCTGCCGCCGATCGGCGGCGCCATCGACGGTGCCGAGGTGCACGTCCTGGACGAGCGCATGCGTCCGGTTCCGCCCGGAACATGTGGCGACATCTACCTGGGCGGCAACTGCCTGGCCGATGGCTACGAGGGCCGCCCGGACCTGACCAAGGAGCGTTTCCTCCCACACCCCTTCGCGGATAAGGACCGCAGGCTCTACTACACGGGCGACCGCGGGATGATGCTTCCCGGCGGAGACGTCGTCTTCCTCGGACGCGACGACGCACAGGTCAAGGTCCGGGGCTTCCGCGTGGAGCCGGGGGAGGTGGAACTCGCCATCACCGACATGGCGCACAGGTGCGCGGGCCTGCGTGACGCCGCGGTCGTGGCACGCCGACGCGCCGACGGTGAGGTCTTCCTGGCCGCGTTCCTCCTCGGCGAGGGCTCCGACGAGGACGTGGCGGGCATCCGTGACAGGTTGCGTGCCACCCTGCCCGACCACATGGTCCCCGCACACCTGCAATGGGTCTCCGAGTGGCCGCTCACCCCCAACGGCAAACGCGACGACACCGCACTGCGCCGCGCCCCGCTGACCGCCGCCGACCGGGCCCCCGGCGCGGGACCGTGCGACGCGTACGAGAGGGCGCTGACCGAGATGCTCGCGGACGCGCTGTCCCTGGACACCGTGGGGGTGCACGACAGCCTCTTCGACCTCGGCGGGACCTCCCTGACCGCGATGCGTCTGGTGGTCCGGATCGAACAGCGCTACCGGGTGCACATCCCCCTGGCGGATTTCATCGCGACTCCCACCCCCGCCGGACTCGCGGCACGGCTGCGCGACGGCAGCGCGCGAGCCACGTTCGACCCCGTTGTGCCGATCCGCCCGCAGGGCACCCGCTCACCGCTGTTCATGGTCCACCCGATGGGCGGCAACGTGCTCTGCTACGTCGGTTTCGCCCGCCATCTCCCGGACGACCAGCCGCTGCACGCGCTCCAGGCAGCCGGGGCCGAACCGGGCACCACACCGCTGCACAGCGTCGAGGAACTCGCGGACAGCTACCTCACCGCGCTGCGGGCCGTACAGCCGCACGGCCCTTACACCATCGGCGGATGGTCCTTCGGCGGCCTCGTCGCCTTCGAGATCGCCCGGCGTCTGCGGGCGGCGGGCGAGGAAGTGGCCCGTCTGCTCGTGCTGGACACCATCGCCCTGGAACACGGCCCGCGCGCCCCGCAACAGGACGAGCCCCTCCTGGAGTGGTTCTTCCAGGAACTGCTCTGGCTGAGGGACGGCGGCGAGTCCCCAGCCCGGATCATCCCCGACGGGCTGGACTCCCCGGAGGAGCAGTTCGCCTTCATGGCCCGCGTCGCGAGTGAGCGGGGCGTCCTGCCGGCCGGCAGCCCCGCCTCCCTCATCCGTCGCCTGTTCGGTGTCTACCGGGCGAACTGGCGGGCAACGCTGAACTACCGGCCCCCGCGTGAGTACCAGGACCTCACACTGATCCGCGCCGCGGAGCCTCTGCCCACCGTCCTGTCCGCCATGCACCACGCCGCCAACAGCCGCCATCAGGACCCCCTCAACGGCTGGGACGCCATGACCAGCGGCCGGATCCAGCTCATCCACGTCCCCGGTGACCACCTGACGATCATGGAGGAGCCGCATGTGGCGCACGTGGCCGGAACCGTCGCGGACCTGATCAGGACCGGCCCCGCCCGTACCGACCGGAGGAGCTGACCCCATGCCCTCACGACACCCCGCCAAAGTCCTCGTCATCGGCGCAGGCATCGGCGGTCTGACCTGCGCGGTCGCACTGAGACGCGTCGGCATCGACGTCGAGGTGTACGAGCGCGCCACCGAGCTGCGCGCTGCGGGCTCCGCTCTCTCGGTCATGAGCAATGCCGTCACCGCCCTCGCCACCCTGGGCATCGACCTCGGCCTGGACAAGCGCGGCCAATCCGTGGAGTCGTTCACCGTGATGGACCGGCGTGGCCGGCGCATCAGAGACCTTCCGTTCAAGGACGCCTGCGACCGAGCGGGCGTGCCTACCTTCTGCCTGAGCCGCGCGCACCTACAGGAGGCCCTGTTGGCGGAGGCCGCGGACTGCCCGATCCGCCTGGGCGCGACCGCCACCGGCTTCGAGACCGACGACTCGGGCGTCACCGTCCGTTTCACGGACGGCCGCTCGGCGAGCGGGGACGTCCTGATCGGCGCCGACGGTTTCCACTCGGCCGTACGCCGCCACCTCGTCGGCCCCGAGGCAGCACGGGACAGCGGCTACTTCTTCCGGCTCGGCATCGTCCCCTTCCGGCACCCGCGCGTCACCACGGGCGGCGTGCTCCACTACTGGGGCAGCGGACAGCGGTTCGGCCTGGTGGACATCGGTCACGGCCGCTGCTACTGGTGGGCCGCCCTGAGCAACCCTGCCGACGCCGCTGCTCCGGATCGGGTAAAGGACACCCTCAGGCAGGCGTACGCGGGCTGGGCCGACGAGGTACGGGCGGTGATCGAGGCCACGCCGCAGGCCGACATCCTCACGGTGCCCTCCCGCGACCGAGCCTTCCTCGAACAGTGGGGCAACGGCCCCGTCACCCTGCTCGGCGACGCCGCCCACCCCATGCTGACCACACTGGCGCAAGGGGCTGCCATGGCCATCGAGGACGCCGTCGTCCTGGCACATACGCTTGCCGAGCGCACAACGGGCGGCGACCTGGTGCCGGCGTTGCGCACCTACGAAGCGCGGCGCCTCGACCGCACCCGCACGATGGTGACCGAGTCCCGCAGGATGAGCGACCTGGAGCAGGCGGCCCACCCGGGCCGACGCCTGCTCCGGGACAGCTACTTCCGGCTCGTACCCCGCCCCGTCCTCACCCGGCAGACTACGCAAGCCCTCACCTTCCCGGACGGCCCGCCCGCCGAGACCACCAACGACGTCCGACGCCCGCTCAGCCCCGTGGAGCGCTTGTACTGGATCGTCGACCAGACCTCGCCCCTCAACGTCATCGCCCGGACCCGAGTACACGGCCACCTGCCCCCCTCACTGCACCGCCGAGCCCTGGACGCCCTCCAGATCCGGCACCCCCTGCTGCGCGTCGCGATCGCCGACGACGGCACCGGAACCCACCCCGCCTTCACACCGTCGGACGGAGAGCCGATCCCGTTCCGCCACGTCACCGTCCCACCGGACGATCCGGCTGCCGGCACTCGGTGGGAACGCGAGATCAACGAACGCGAACTCGTGGACAGCATCGACTGGCGCACCGGCCCGCTACTGCGTGCAGTGGTGATCACCCAGGGCGGTACCGGCGGCGCGGACGAAGAGAGCGTTCAGGACGTGATTCTCACGGCATCGCACACCATCGCCGACGGCAAGACCTGCCTGTCCCTGCTCCGCGAGTGGATCGAACTCGCCGCGCGACTGGACCGCGGCACGCACGAGCGAAGCAACTCACGGCGAGCACTGCCCGCGACGGACGACCTGCTCCCACGCCGCCACCGTGGCGCGCTCGGCGTCGCAGGGCTCAGGGCCATGATGTACCGGGATCAGCAGGCTGCCCGGCGGTTCCCCGCACAGCGGGTCCGCACCAGCCGCCAGGTCCCGTTCGCGCAGCGGCGCACCCAGATGCTGCACAGACTCCTCACCGCCGAACAGCTGGATCTGCTGGTGACGGCGGCCAAACGGCACGACACCACGGTCCACGGAGCCCTGGCCGCCGCAATGGTGGAAGCGATCGCCCACGACGCGGGAACCCCGGAAGCCGCATACTTCTCGATCGGCTCGCCCGTCGACTTCCGCGCCGACCTCAAGCCTGCCGTCTCCCACGACGAGGTCGGCACCTACGTGGCGACTGTTCCCTCCCGCGTCCTGTACGAGCCCGGCCGGTCGCTGTGGCCCATGGCCCGGACCATCAGCCGCGATCTGGTGCGGCGCCGGAAGCGGCAGGACCACCTGGCCACGATCAGCCTTCCACGCTGGGCAGGACCGAAGTCGCTGGCGGACAGTGCGTCGTTCATGCGGTTCATGGACGAGAAGGGGCCGATCAACCTCTGCCTGTCCAACGTCGGCCGCTACGAGTTTCCCGACCAGGCAGGCGCGTGGCGGGTCAGCGATGCACATTTCATCACCGGCATTTCAGTGATGGGTTCCGTCATCGCGACAGCCACCACCAGCCACGGCCAACTCGCCTGGAGCTTCAGTTACGTCGAAGACCTCATCTCGGCCTCCCGCGCCCAGCGCATCGCGGACCATTCCGTTCGCACCGTGCTGGCCGCCCTCTCCGAATGACAGGCGCCAGGGGCTTGGTCCGCACGCTGCCTCGGACTGCACAACCGTGCCGGACCCATGGCCGCGCTCCAGGAACTCTTCAGCCATTTCCCCAATCCGAAAGGCCCACGCCGCAATGACCGCTGCGCCGATCCAGACGCTGAGCAGGCGTCGCGTCCTGCCCGTCGGAGAGAACGGCTCCCTGTGGGAGGCTCGGACCTCGCCCTCCTGCGGAGTCTTCGAGTTCCGTGGCACGCGTCTGTGGCTTGCGGTGGAGGACCCTGCCAAGGTCCTGTTCCCGACCGACTGCGGGCTGAGCCTGATCGCCGCGCTCAACGATGCCAGCACGCCTGAGCTGACGGGAGTCAACGCTTTGGACATCGGGGCGGGTTCGGGCGTCTACAGCGTCGCGCTTCTCGCGGCAGGCGCCGAACGGGTAACCGCTCTGGACATCAACCCGGCCTCCGCCGCCCAGACCATGGCCAACGTGGTGACCAACCGCCTGGACGCAACGCGGCTGAAGTGTGTCACTTCTCCGCTCGAGGAATACGCACCGGACGAGAAGTTCGACCTCGTGATCACCAATCCCCCGCACCTGCCCTATGATCCGAGCTATGCGAGGTGTGACGGGCTGGAAGTCGCTCTCGTCGCGCGAAGCAATGGACGCGCGATGTACGACGCTGTCGTCGATCAGATGGACACGCTGCTCGCACCGGGCGGCACCCTGCTCATGGCACATTCCTCACTCGCCGACGTTCCCAAGACCGTCAAAGAATTTACCGCGCGTGGTTATGGGAGTGGCACGCTCGGAGTCTTCGAAATGGACATCCCGCTCCTCGCATATGCCGAGCACAGGGACACCATGCTGGGCCTGCTGGAGGAGCAGCGAGAAGCCGGCCGGGCGGAGTTCGACGGTTCACGCTTTACGGTGCACGCACTGATGTTCCGGCGCCCGCCGAGCGGTGTCTGACATCAAGGGAAGGCTCACGTACCCAGAGGTGCGAGCAGAGTCAATTCCTGCATATTCCACGCCACACCACTCGTCTGGACCCGAACTATGTTTCGGCGCAGTACGGTTATGGCCGTAAGAATGCTGAAGGGCGCCGAATGGAGTTCGGCAGCCTGTTTCCGCACGAATGGGACGCCCCCGCTCTTTCCTTGCATGGAGTTCGCATGGCTGTCTTTGTCTCAACTGGATCCGGTGGGCGCACAGATGTGGGCATTCTCGGGACCGGATCGTCCCTGCCTGAGAGGCGTGTGTCCAGCGGCGAAGTCGCCGATGTGGTGGGCGTGGAACGCAGCTGGATCACCGAACGTATCGGGGTGCTTGAGCGGCGCTTCTCCACCCAGGACGAGACAAGCCTCGACTTCGCGATCGGCGCGGCCAGGGCGGCGATCGACGCAGCAGAGGTATCTCCCGCGGAGCTCGGAGCGGTGGTGCTCGCGACATCCACAGCGGACCGCCCCGTGCCGGGCGTTGGCGTGCAGTTGCAGGCGGCGATCGGAGCCCACAATGCTGTGGCCTTCGACGTGAACGCGGCGTGCGCGGGTTTCCTGGTCGCCTGCGATATCGGTCGCGGCCTGCTGGCCGCGAATCCGCGCAAGGATCACGTGCTGGTCGTTGCGAGTGATACGTACTCGCGCTACATGAATCCGGCCGACCATCGAACGTATCCGCTGTTCGGTGACGGAGCGGGGGCTGTGGTACTCGGCAGGGTGCCGGAGGGCGAGGGTATTTTCAGCGTGGAGCTCGGCACTGATGGTCGACTCGCGCACTACGTCACCGGCGGCCCCCGAATTCCGCGGTCGACGTTGCTGGCCCCGTCCGACGACCACTACCTCAAGATGTCCGGTCGAGAAATCGCAGGCCTGGTCAGGGAGAAGTTTCCGGAGCTGGTCAACGACGCAGCGAAAGAACGCGGCATCACTCTGGGAGAGATCGGCCACGTGATCAGCCACCAGGCAAACCCGCGGCTTGTGGCGGAGGTCGCTCGAACGGCAGGGCTCGAGCCCGAGCAACTCGTCATTACTGGAGATTACTTGGGCAACACGGGAGCGGCCTCCATCCCGATCGGGCTTGATGTGGCGGTACGGGACGGTCGAATCCGGCGTGCGGACACGGTCCTGATGATCACCTTCGGTGCAGGAATGTCCTGGGGCCGGATGCTGATGCAGTGGCCTTCCGCAGCTTCCTCCTGTCCGAGTAGGGGTTGAGTTTCGCGGGCGAGAAGCGATAACCGACAGGTGATGGCGCCTACTCGTACTGAGGAGTGCTTGCCCCTCCATGGCGTCTATCTCTCCGTGACTTTGCACTAACTGAGCTCTTTCGGAGTGGCCACGGATCGGGTGACTGGCCGGCGTCCCGCAACGCACGAGGCTCCCGTGCCGTTGAGAGAGGTGTTCGATGTCATAACCCATCAGCGCAGGAGCCCTGCTGGTTCCCCATCCTGCCGCACTCGACCTGCCGCACGCCCTGGTCGAGTGGGTATCCATGCTCATCGTCACCCGCGAGGGGATCGACGCTGCGAGCTCCCGCCCCACCAGCGCACCCTCGTCGGCCTGGTCTACCTGCGCCGGCGCGACACGCTCACACAGATCGCCGCCGGTTTCGGCATATCCGTCGAGACCGCCCAGGCCTACGTCAAGGTCGTCGTCGATCACCTGTCCCGCCGGGCATCTGGGCTGCTGCGGGTCCTGCGGGAGGCCGATCCTGATCACGTCCTGCTCGACGGGACGCTCGCCGAGTGAGACTGTGTCGCGGCGATATCACCTACCTGCCGGTCAGCGGGGCGAAGCCGCTCTACCTCGCGACCGTCATCGACCTCGCCTCGCGCCGGCCTGCCGGCCGGCTGGGCCATCGCCGACCGCATGCGAACCGAGCTCGTCATCGACGCCCTGACGGCGGCCGAGCAGACCCGTGGGAGCCTGGCCGGAGCGATCATGCACACCGACCACGGCTCGCCATATTCGAGCAGGGCCTTCGCGGAACTCTGCAGGTCAGCAGGGGTCCGGCAGAGCATGGGCGCGATCGGATCCAGCGCGGACAACGCCGCCGCCGAGTCCTTCACTGTCGCCTTCGAAAGGGAAACACTCAAAGGCCCCAAAGCCTGGTCGAGCGAGCGCGAGGCCAGGCTTGATGCCTTCCGCCGGCTGACCCGATACAACACCCGCCGTCGGCACTCCCGCCTCGGCCGGCGATCGTCGATCGCCTACGAGAACGTCCTCCGACCAGCAGCGACCATCCTGGCCCGAGCCGCATAGACGTGTTCAAAACCTGGGGTCAAGGCCCGTCCGTCATCTCGCCCTCGAGAGTGGACTCCAGCAGCCGCTTGGTCAGCTGCTGGAGCAGACCGCCCTTGCCGGCCGCCGCGTGGGGGCGCGGGCGACCACCTCGCCACGGGAGCGGTCAGCCGCCGGTGGCGAAGCCCGGGAAGAGCGTCATTCCCCCGTCCACGTAGAGCGTGGTGCCCACGACGTAGTCGAGGAGGTCGGAGGCGACGGCCACGACAGCGTTGGCGATGTCGTCCGGATCACCCACGCGGCGGTACGGGATCAGCCGCAGGAGGTCGGCCTCGGCCTCCGGGGTCGACCAGGCGTCGCGGTTGATCGGAGTGCGGATCGCACCCGGCGCGATCGCGTTGACCCGGATCCGATGCGGGGCCAACTCCTGGGCGAGCGTCTGCATCATCATCCCCACACCCCCCTTGGAGGAGGCGTAGTTCACGTGGCCCGACCAGGGGATGATCTGGTGGACCGAGCTCATGCAGACGATCTTCCCGGCCGACCGGGAGACCTCCTCCACGACACCGCGCCGGATGAATTCCTTGGCGGCTTCTCGGGCGCAGAGGAACTGGCCGGTCAGGTTGACGTCGATGACCTTCTGCCACTGGGCGAGCGTCATCTCCGTCACGTTCGCGTCCCGCTGGAGGCCGGCGTTCGCCACCATGATGTCGATGGTGCCGAACTCCTCGACCATGCGGGCCACCATCGCGACGACCTGGTCCTCGTCGGACACATCGGCCTCGTGGGCGTAGGCGCGGACCCCGAAGTCCTTGATCTGCGCCACGACCTTCTCCGCCTCGTCCGCGCCGACGACGTAGTTCACGACCACGTCCGCTCCGGCCCGGCCCAGGGCGACGGCGGTCGCCGGCCCGATACCCGAGTTGGCGCCGGTCACCAGGGCCTTCTGCCCTTTGAGTAACTGCACGGTTCCATGGTCCTTGTCGGCAGCAGTAGCCACGTTCTCTCCTCGGAGGCTCCTGGCCGGGCCAACCAGGGGAAGTCCCCGGCCGGAAGACACGATGTCCCGGTCGGCACGGCAACCGCGCCCTGGCCCGCCCAAGATGCGACGAAGGCCCCCCAATGGCGGCCGCGGTTCCCGGCACGCGAGAGGCTTCCGCCTTTTGCCGGTCACGTCACCCCGTCGGGCTAGGCGTTTCCTGCGAATCCTCATGCGGACCCGGAGGGAGATGCTTCAAGGAGGGCGCTCGGTGGTTGGCGGACGCATACGCCACCTCCATCATGGCCGCAGACCTTGCGGAGGCACCGCACCCCGATATTTCGAGGAGCGACCATCAGGCGAAAAGTGGCGCCCGGCCCGGTGCCGCCAGGCGCCTCAACCCGGCTGATGCGGTCCCACTGCTCGATAAGGCGGTCGGCCTGCTCCGGACGCCTTCCAGGAACGTGGCGTAGTGCCGGAGTGTGTGCATCTCATGCATCGCGCCGTCATCCGTCCACCCCAGGGCTTGGGAATCACGGGAAGGACGGAGGGCAGGACGACGTCAGCCGTGAGGCAGCTCGGGTCCGCCGAGCATGCGGTTGTTGCCAGCGAGGACCGGGATCAGACCCTGCAAGATGTGCACGAGGGCAAGCCCTATCCGGCGAGCAGCGCATCCATCGTGCATGTAGCGCCCATAGTGCACGTAACGCACATTGATCTTTGGTCCGCTTTGCGCCCTACATGTCGCTGACCTGCGGTTTTCCTTGACCTCTTTTGTGTGGACCTGTTTCTTGTGACCCACCATGTCGAGTGCGTCGCGATCCTTGAGCCCGCTGAAAAGGGCCGCTGACCTGCCGTTTCTCCGAGTGTGCGTTATGGGCGTTACGTGCGTTAGGTGCGATATCTTGACGCATATTCGACGCACGTGACGCACGTTTGACGCACGGACGGCCGACTTGCTGATAGGCCGTCACCTTGGGCTTCAGGCTGCTGGGCGGACGCTCGCCTGCGTGGAGGTGGCTCCCGTGATGGGGTGCTGGGGCCGACTGCCGCGGGGGTGGCTAGCCCCGCCCCGCAGTCTCTTGGCCGTAACGTTTCGTAATGCTCGGTGGGTGTGGGGTGAACGCCGCATGCATGGCCGTAGGGGCTCCCGTGTCCGAGGGTGGGATCGGGTCGTCGTCGTGAGTCCCCGACGTAGAAGTCGATGTGCGGCCCTGCATCCTCTGAATGAGGCTGGGTCGCGGATCGACGGAGTCGGTGTCGCCCACCCAGATGCGGCCCGCCTGGGCCAGGGCGGCTCGGTTGAGCGCGGGGTCTGGTGCTCGACGGCTACCAGGACTCGTTCTACGCAGCGCTGTCAGTGGCAAGTGCCATGCTGTCTGGGAGGGGTCCGTTGCGAAGAGGGGGTGCCGTGGCGTTCGAGTGGGAACGGATCGGTCAGCCGCATTTTGACCGTGTCGTCGAGGCGTTGGTACACCGGCTCTACAGCGGGACGGCGGATGTCCGGGCCGTTAACGGGCGTGGCGGTGACGGTGGCCGAGACATTGACGTGGTGCAAGGTGTCCGGCTGCGGATCTACCAACTCAAGTACTTCCCCGACGGGTTGCAGGGGCGGGGGCGCAGGCCGAGTATCAAGAAGTCGTTCAAGCGTGCGATGGATCACGACCCCTATGAGTGGGTCCTCGTCGTTCCTTGCACTCTCACACCGGGCGAGCGGGCGTTCGTCATGGGTCTGGGAGAAGGCCGGGACGTGAAGGTCACCGTGATGGACCGAACCGCACTGGACGATCGCCTCGCAGCGCATAGCGATATCGAGCGCAGCCTCAGCCGCACGAGGGGCGATGGGGGGCTGCTTGAGTACGCGAAGATTATGAATCGGGAGCGGGACGTCCTGGCGGGCGGTACGGCCGACCTGGGGGCTCGAGTGCAGGCTCTGGGGCGCGTGGTCGACGACCTCGACCCGAACTGGACGGTGGACTTCGCCCGCGAAGGCGACAAGGTCATCCAAACCCTGCGGGCGAAGCATCCTCGGGCTCATGAGGTAAGCCCCATCACCATGACCATCTCCGGAACGGGCATGGACGCCGGTTTGTCAGCTGCCGTCACACGCTCCTTGGGGTTCGGAGTCGCGGAGGCGGTCGAGCTCCCGCCCGACGTGGTCGCGAGTCTGACGGTCAGCGGACCGGAGTGGATCGCGCAGACATTCACCAACACTGCGGTGTTGTGGAGACCGATCTCGCCTGCGTCAGAGACCTGTGCTGCGGTCTCTGTGGCCTTTCTCGGCGAGGACGGCAGCGTGCAGGCGTCGTATGCGGGTCGCCTGAAGGCACGAGGTTCCGGCTCCTTGGGGACCTCGATCGAGGTGGACCTGCCTGGTGCGCTGCTTCGACTGCTGCACCCGTTCGATGAATCGGCTCCCGCGAAGCTCGCGTATCAATTCGATCTTGCGGGACTCAGTCCCGCAGAGGCGCTGAAAGTGCTGCGGCTGCGCCGGCGTCTTTCGCTCGGCGGTGACTTCCGGGTGATGATCGACGACCAACTCGCAGGGGCGGGACGTCTGCCCACGAGCGGCACCGCAGACGATCTCCGCCGCTGGGCACAGCTACAGCTGTTCCTGGAGGACCTCGAAGTCGTCCAGCGGTACTGCGATCAGGACTTCCCCATTCCCGCCGACATGTCGATGACTGACCGGATCGCTCTGCGGATGGCTCGTCTCCTCGTGGAAGGCCGGTGCGTAGCATCACCATTCAGCCGCGAGCTGACGGTCACACTCACCTGGATCGACGACGCGAACACGAGGGAGCTGCTCAGCGGCCGACCGCAGTCGCTACGCGTCACAAGCTCCGAGCACGGCATCACGATCGCAGGGCACCTTCTCAACCTCGGCGCCGTCTGCATCTTCCACACGGAAGTCACAGCCGATGACGGGCCCACCCTCCTTGAGTCACTCCGCAGCGGCCGCGTGCCGGAGGCGACCGTCGTGCTGCGCCCCGCCAGGGGCGAGCACTACCGTATGTTCCTGACCGACTCACCCGACGACGGTATGCCCCTCAGCCCCTGCCCGTTGGATCTCGACGGCTATCCCGAGCCTCGCTGACCATGGCAAGGCCGCGGCAGCGGCCGAAGCAGGGTGGCGATCCCCGCAACTCACGTGCCAGTCCTGCTCCTGCTCCGCGCCTTCTCGAACTCGGACACCGGGTCACCTCCGACGCTCCAGGGCCAGGCCGTGACCATGCCGTTGATCGCCTCGAAGACCGGGCGGGCCTCGCCGCGCCGCTCGGCGGCCGTCAGTGCGTAGGCCAGCAGGTTCAGGTCGGCGAGGGCTGCCGCGTGGTTGAAGAACCCGGGCTGAGCCCAGGTGTGTGCCGCACGGTCGAGGGCCTGAGCGGCCGATGCGTGGGACCAGTGGTTGCGTGCCATCAGGGCCTCGACTCCGCCCAGGGCGAGGACGGAGTGGTACTGCAGAACCTGGGCGGTCATCTCGGTGGCCGCGCAGGGCGCGTTCGTGGGTATGCGGGCGCGGATCGCATCGACGAAGTCCAGTACCTGGCTGCGCGATCCCATCTCCTCCGGCCCCAGATAGCGCAGCATGCTCAGATATGCCTCGCGGTTCCATCGGTCGCGGGCCAGCACCTCGTTCCACAGACCGAACACTTCCGGCTGACTGCGGCGCTCCAGCCGTGAGAGCCCCAGCATGACCACCCAGGGGGTGGGGTCCTCCGGCGCCAGTTCGGCGGCGCGCAGACAGCTGTCGGCGATGCCGGCAGCGTCCTCCAGGCGTCCCCGGGAGCGTCCACGTTCGAGCTGTGCCCAAGCGGAGAGGACGAGCGCGGTGGCGTTGCGCGGCTCACGAGAGGCCCAGGCGCGGGGCCCATGCGATTCGGACAGGCGGTACGCCAGCACGGAGAGCTGATGGGCGCGGCGGTCCCAGTCGGCCCGGCTTCGGTTCAAGAGACGGGATATCTGGGCCATGTACAGGTCGGTCGTCCCGATCGCGCCCGTATTCGACGTCGCTTGGAGGGACTTCAGCAGCCGGCCGAGAGCAGCGTCGTCGAGTTCTAGGGCAATACGCGCTCGTCTGCGGCGACTTGAGAGAAATGCCATGCACGGAGGCTAAAGGCTGCGAGCCATAACGCAAGGCGCGCGCTGAGATCGTTACCGATTACACCGTGCAATCTATGCGTTACTCGTCGGTATGTTGAGCGGGCGCCACCGAATCTCGGGCGGCCGAAGACTGGTGAGCGCGCCGGTGATGCCGGCGCCGCCGCAGTGATTCGCATGGCGCGGCCGGTGGTCAGTGCATTCGCTGCGACCTCAGTGGTGCTCGTGTGGGCGGCTGGGATGAGGGCCAGGGGGAGGGGGTGCTGGTCGGCCGTCGTCAGGTCCTCTACCTGCCGCCGTGGTCGAAGATCATCATCTTCAAGGCCCTTTTCAACTGCGCAGTGGGTGCGGCAGCGCGGGCGGGGTGGCGCCGATCGCCTCGGCGGCCTTGATGGCGGAATGGTCTCCGCGGTGCTCGGGGATGTGCGCAGCGCTCGGATCTCTATGGCGGTGGTCCCTCGGGAGGTGCGGAAGTTGGGGCACTCTCATGCCTCGAAGGCATGTTAATCAGCCCTTCCAAGTATTTGAGGCTATGACTGATTGGTCGCATTCTTATTTCACCGGAACTCTTGGTTATCGGAGACCGAATCTCCGTCGACTTCTCCGGGTAAAGTGCACCCTTCGATTGGCTGGTGTTCCCGCATGGCCCGCCCCCTGCCCCTCATCCTCGCCCAGGCGCCCGGTCGCCCGGCCGACGACCTCGCAGGCTTTACCGCCGACGTAGAGCGGCGCGTGAAACTGCGCGCACCTGGCGCCCTCGTCGTCTACCCCGAACTGCACCTCGGTGAGAGCGCCCCCGGTGTCCCGGCCGACCCGGAGCAGGCGGCCGAGCCGCTCGACGGCAAACGCGACGCGGTCTTCGCCGAGCTCGCGGGGGATCTGGGTATCTGGCTGGTACCCGGCAGCGTCTATGAGCGCGGCACCGGGGACCGCGTCCACAACACGACACCGGTCTATTCGCCACAGGGCGAGCGCCTCGCCGCGTACCGCAAGATCTGCCCGTGGCGCCCGTACGAGACGACCGCACCCGGCAACCGGTTCGAGGTCGTCGACCTCGCCGGGGTCGGCCGTATCGGACTGTCCATCTGCTACGACACCTGGTTCCCGGAGATCTCCCGCCACCTGGCCTGGATGGGCGCCGAGCTGATCGTCAACGTGGTCCGCACGCCGACGAGCGACCGCGCACAAGAAGTCGTCCTCAACCGCGCCAACGCCATCGCCAATCAGGTCTTCGTCGCCAGCGTCAATTCCGCTGCCCCCTCCGGGATCGGCCGCAGCCTCGTCATCGATCCCCAGGGCACGGTACGCGCCGAAACCGTCGATGCTGGCGACTCCACCCTCACCGACGTCATCGACCTCGACGAGGTCAGCAACGTCCGCCGCTACGGCACCGCCGGCCTCAACCGGATCTGGGACCAATTCCGCCCCGGCGACCCAGCCCTCGACCTCCCGCTGTACGGGGGCCGCATTGACCCCGCCACCTGGAACGCCGCCCCCATCACCGAGGAGCCCCCACGATGAACAGCGAGACCACCGGGAACAGCATGAGACTGAAGGGCGACCTGAGCCTCTTCTCCGTCGTCTTGTTCGGCCTGGCATACATTTCTCCTGGCATCGTGGTCACGGTCTTCGGCGTGGTCGCCGCCACCAGCGGCGGCGTGGCCCCCACCGCGTTCGCCTTCGCCACCGTCGCGATGCTGCTCACCGGGCTCAGTTACGCGAAGATGGCACGTGCCGTGCCCGGCGCGGGGTCGGTCTACACCTACGCCCGCAAGATGCTCGACAGCCGCATCGGTTTCCTGTCTGGCTGGGCGATGCTGCTCGACTACTTCTTCATCCCGATGGTCGGCTGGCTGATCACGGCGATCTACTTCAACGCCCAGTTCCCTGACATACCCAAGTGGGTCTGGCTGATCGTCTCGGTGAGCATCACCACCGCCATCAACGTCTTCGGCATGAAGCTCGCGGACCGCGTCAACAAGGTCCTGATGTTCATCGCTCTGGGGTCGCTGGTCCTCTTCGCCACCCTGTGCGTCGTCTTCCTCGGCAAGCACGGCTCGTCCGCCCCCGCCACGGACGCCCTGTGGAACTCCGGCACGTCGATCGGCGCCGTCACAGCGGCCGCTGCCATCGCCGCGTACTCCTTCCTCGGCTTCGACGCCGTCTCGACGCTGGGGGAGGAGGCCAGGGGCGGGGCGCGGACGATCGGCCGCGGCATCATCGGCTGCGTCATCGCCGCCGGAGCGATCTTCATCGTGCTGTCCTTCGTGATGCAGCTGGTTCACCCCGGCGCGACGTTCGTCGACGTCGACGCGGCCGCCTATCACCTGAAGGTCCAGGTCGGCGGCCAGACGTACGCCGAGGTGATCAACTTTGTCACCATTGCCGGATCCATCGCCTCCTGTATCGCCCTGCAAGCCTCGGCTGCGCGCCTCATGTACGTCATGGGACGTGACGGCGCACTGCCCAAGGCGATCTTCGGCAAGCTGTCGGGGAAGACCGGCACGCCCGTCCTTAACCTGCTGCTGACCGCGGTCGCAGGTGTCATCGCCATGAAGCTCGACCTGACCACAGCCACGTCGTTCATCAACTTCGGTGCTTTCCTCGGATTCGCCCTGGTCAACGTCTGCGTGATCGCCCACCTGGTCCGGGAGCGCAGGCGCGGCCACACCCACAACCTTTTCTCCTATCTGGTGATGCCGGCCATCGGCGTCGGTGTCTCCCTCTACCTGCTCACGCGGCTCGATCACGTCGCACTCCAGATCGGCGGCGTCTGGCTGGCGATCGGCGTCGTCTACCTGGCCTTCCTGACCAAGGGCTTCCGCCGACCCGCACCGGAGATGACCTTCGACGACGACACCGCGGTCACAGACAGAGCCACCGTTTAGCGATCCCTCCCGATGCGAGGAGATGACGATGCCCACGACGACTGCCGAACTGGTGCATGACCGGGCGCTCGGAGACCTGCTGATCCAGCGGGACGTGGTGCTCGACGGACTCGATGCTCCGCAGCACGCCGCCCGTACCGTCCTGGCCGACGTCCTGGACGGCAAGGCGGAGGACCGGCTCTTCGACGCCATGCTGGTGGCCAGCGAACTCATCGCCAACGCCATCCAGCACAGCAGCGGCGCGGTCCTCCTCAGGGTGGAGGCCTACGAGTTCGGTGCGGCATTGGGCGTCGTCGACCGCGGGGCCGACATCACCGCCGTCCCCGTCCGGCCTTCGAACTCGTCTGTCGACGAGGCGACGGTGGCCGCGAGCGGGCGCGGCCTGTTCATCGTGGACAGCCTCGCCAGTGCCTGGTCGGTCGAGGAGGTCGAGTACGGAAAGATCGTCATCGCCGTACTCGCCCTGACGGCAGGCCCTCGTCGTTGACCACTCTCGACGACCGCTCTCGAGCAGAACCTCTCGGTGGAGGAGCTGGACCTCCGCGTTCCGGGGTCCGCGGACTTCGGTCCGCTTGACCGCTACCCGGTCACCGCGACCGGCCAGATGCCGTCGCCCCTGCCGGGACGCCCTTCCGTTCCTGCCGGTGAGCCACGTGGAGGAGCCGGAACGGTCCAGGTCCAAGTCCTCGCAGGTGGCTTCACGCCACAGGCGTCCGGTGGTCGGCGACGCACGGGAAGCGACTCACCCGCCGGCCTCCCGGCGAAATGCCGGGCCGCCGTGCGGAGTGCGTCCCGCTCGGTCGCCGGCTCCCGCTCCTTCGCCTCGAGCTCGGCCCCCGAGCCTCCGGCTGCCGGATGTGCTCGTCCGGATCGGTGGACGTGGCCGTCTGTCCGGCCAGGCCGGCCGGGCAGACGGCCGTGGAGGTGGCAACGGCGGCGACGCGGCCGTTGCCAGTCACGCGGCGCCCACTCATGCAGCACCCACTCACGCAGGGTGGCCCGGTCGACGCCCGGGTTGGTGGCGATGTTCTTGTACGTCGCCCAGGGCGTGGACTCGTACAGGGCCATGGCGCCGGACCTGAGTCAGTCCGGGGTAGCCCTAACCGCCATCGGCGGTCTTTTTGTTTTTTGGGATCATGCGGATCCCTTTTCAGCGTGTCCGACGCGCGGGGGGCCTCCCCACCCGCCTCGCGGACGGTCACCCGATCTGTGCCCAGACCTTGAGGACCTGACCCGCCCGTCCTCGGCCACGTCGGCGGCCGGTCCGGCACTGCCGGCCTCGAGGATGCCGCTCAGCCGGCGCGGCGCAGGCTCGCACGGCGATCTCGCTCTGCCGCTCCCCGTCACCGGACGCCATGCTCCCGAAGCCGATGAAGACGGGCCGGGGCCCGGGGGCAGCGGCAGGCGAGGGCGCAGTCGTGCGACAGCAGGAGCATGTGGTGGCGGGCACGAAGAGGCGCCCCGGCCTCTGGGGAGAGGCGGGGGCGCTGCTCGGACTGCCAGGTCGTACGCGCCGAGCCGGAGTTTCTCGGTCCACGAGCGGTTCACCGGACTGTTGAGACCGGCCGGCCGGCGCGCGACCCTGCCATGGGTTCGACGCTCGGAAGAAGACGAGAACTCCGGCCTCGGCGGGCGGGAGCCGCAGCCCGCCCGTGGGTCAGACCATGGGGGCGAGCTTGTTGGACTCGGCTACCGCCGCGCTCCAGGAGAACTCGTTGTTGTCGCTGAAGTAGTAGTACGTGGAGCCGTTGGGCATCATCGCGATGGTGATGCCTCCGTATCCGGACATGAACGGTACGTGGAACGGCTGGGTGTAGGCGGGGTTGTCCGCGGACGTGAACTCCTGTCCCCAGAAACCGTTCTGGTAGTGCATCGGCGCGCTGCCTGAGGTGGTGACGCCGCGTTGTGACGGGTTCTGCTGCATGGAGTCGGCCAGCAGGCCCGGGTGCAGCACCTGGGTGCCGGCCACCGCGCCGGCGTCGTTGTTCAGGAACTTGGCGAACTTGGCGACATCGTCCTTGGTCCAGAACATCCCGTACCCGCCGAAGGGGACGCCGTCCGAGCTGTTGTCCGTACGGGAGGAGACGCGGGCGTCCGGGCTGATGCCGATCGGGGTGAGGACCTCGTCGCGGAGCATGTGGAACAGGTCCGCACCGGAACCTGCCCGGTTCTGAAGGTAGTTGTTCATGGCGCGGGCTGCCAGGAAAGTGTCGGAGGTGTGGTAGACCCACTTGCTGCCCGGGGTGGTCTTGCGACGGAAGGACAGCGCCTTGCCCATCTTGGTGGCGTAGGGCTCGGCGAGGAAGAAGTCGGTCATGGTGCCGCCCGCCTCGTCGACCTCGAAGCCCGCCGAGGTGTAGTTGCCGGTGGTCATGTCCAGGGCGTGATCGACGGTGACATTCGACCAGGCGCTCTTCCCTGCGGTTTCCGGTACCAGGTCCGTCAGGCGCTGGTCCGCGACACCGGTGCCGTAGCGCTGGGCGAGCCGGAGCAGTGCGGTGCCGGCGAAGGCGGACTTGGCGGTGGAGTATGAGGGCAGCAGCATCTGCCCGCAGAACGGGTACTGGCCCTGCCTGGTCTGGCAGCCGCCGACGTAGTTCACACCGTCGTAGTAGAAGCCGTAGGTGCTCAGCGCGGTGGGGGTGATCCCCGCGCCGAACTTCGAGGTGTCCACGCCGGCGCCGGGGTGGTCGGTGGCGAGCTGCGCGATGGGCTTGGTGGGCAGCCGACCGGCGACCTCGGCCGCGTAGGCGTCGCGGGCGGCTTCACCGCCGGGAACGGTGCCCGGCTGGTAGGTGGCGGCCACCTGGCCCCACATGTCGAACTGGTGGTAGGCGCAGGTTTCCGTGGTGATCTGGTAGCGGACCTGGGAGATAGCGGATGCGTCGAAGAGGAAGGACAGCACCCCGTTGTGCACGCAGTTGGCGTTCCGCTCGACCAGTGCGAAGGGCAGCGCGGCGCGCGTGCGGCCGCCGTCGCCGTCCTCCTGCCAGGCCCGGCCGGCTCCCACGGCGAGGTTCCAGGAGGCGTTCCCGGTGTAGCGCAGCCCGCGCACGGTGGGGATGAGGTGGCTGCCGTTCTGTACGAGGGTGGCGCTGAACGGAGGGAGGTGCTTGGTGGCCTCGGTGCCGGAGTAGCCGTAGGGGTCCTTCAGCTTGCGGTAGCCGCCGGCCGTGGCGGTGCCGCTGAGGGTCAAAGTGCCCTCGAAGGTGTGCGTGGGCGGGGCCGCCTCGGCGGGCAGAGCGAACGCGCTGTCCACGACGGTGTCGGTGGGGGTGGCGCTGGAGAGCTGAGCCGCGGTGAGAACCGTACGGGGCACGGCGCCGCTGCCGGTCAGCGGGTCGCCCGGCACAGGGGGCGCACTGTCGGCGACCGCGGGGGACGGAGCGGTGAGCAGGCCGGTGAGGAGCGCGGTGAGCAGTGCCGTGGCCGTCGCAAGACATCGTATTCCGCGCGGGCTGCGGGTGGGTGGACGGGAGGTCATGGCTGTCCCTCTTTCGGGCGGGGTCTGTTGTTGCGGCATGGTGGGTGCGCGCGGCGAGAGGTGTCCAATGCCTGTCAGGACTGGCCACGGTGTCTGAAAAGCATCGGGGCAGGTGCTCCGGCGGAGTGCGACGCACCGCCGGGGTCGGTGGACGGGAAACCAGGTCTGCGTGAACGTGCCGAGAACGCCGCAGTTGACCTGCCACCCAGGTCCGATGCTGCTCGAGTCGCCGGGTCCAGCTGTCCGGGCAAGACCACGCTCGCCCACGGGTCGGGGAGCGGCTGGGGCGGCTCGCCGCGTAGGTCTTCGACGAGCTCGATGCACCGGAAGGCGGCGATTGCCGGTGGCGCAAGCGCATGGCCGAGAGGGGTGGGTGCGTCGTGCGCTGCAGTACGGGACCGGGGGGCGACCTCCGGACAGGCTCACCGTGCGCGACCCGGGTCGCCGGGACGTTCCGGCCGTTGATGCCCTCCTTGTTTCAGCCGGTTCAGCTCCCCGCTGCTTCCGGCCCGTACTGCTCGATGCAGAAGCGGGCCAGGCCGGTGGCGAAGGACTCGATGGTGCGCAGCGCGTAGTGGCCGGCATCCCAGGCGGCGTGCAGCCGGATCTGCAAGGGCTCCCCGTGCCGGTCGAGGATCAGCAGGGGGCGCAGCCCGAAGCGGGGGTCGTCGGAGACGACGGCGATGCCGTGTCCCGAGGCCGTCATCGCCTGGGCGACCTGCGGGGTGTCGCACTCCAGGACGATGTCGAGGGAACTGCCCGCGTCCTGTACCGCCTGATCCAGGATGCGGCGCGTGCCGTGCGCGAGGGTGAGGACGATCAGCGGCTCACCGGTCAGCTCCTGGATGGTGATCCGGTCCCGGTCTGCCCAGGGGTGCGAGGGAGGCACGTAGGCCCACACGGGCAGCCGGGCCACGGGCAGGCCCGCGTAGCGGCTGCGCGGCGGGGCTGAGGAGATCGCTACGTCGGCGCCCCGGGTGAGGGCCTGGTAGGCGCGTACCGGACTCTCCGCCTGCACCGTGACCAGGGGGTCCTCCGGACCCCAGGTGGCCAGGAACGGGGCGATCACATCGGTGATGGTGGTGGCGGGGGCCGCCACGGTGATCCGCATCGCCCGCCCGGACGCCAGCGAGCCGGCGGCGGCGAGGGCGGTGTCGGCGCGGGTCACCAGATCCCGGGCGAGGGGCAGGAAACGGCGGCCGGCCGCCGTGAGCTCCATCCGCTTGCCCGTGCGGTCGAACAGTGTCACTCCCAGGGACGTCTCGAGTCCGCGCAGCTGGCGGGAGAGCGAGGGCTGGGCGATATGGACTTCGGCTGCCGCCTTGGTCACCGAGCCGCTCTCGACGACCGCCAGGAAGTAGCGCAGCACCCTGAGCTCCATAGCGAACCTCCTGTCCATGCCTTGCAGGCATGAAAGTCAACCCAATCAAGTATTTGAGGGTTATAGCTCACCGGGCCCATTGTTGTCTCACTTTGAACAGCCGGCGAATGCGCCTTCCCCGAGGAGCGAACTCATGACCACGCCCCGAAGAACCCCTGCCGCCGCCGCTCTGGTGGCCTGCGGTCTGCTCGTGTCTGCCTGTACCGGTACCGACAGTGGTGCCGACAACGGCACCGGGCAGATCCTCAACGTGGCGACCACCGCCGAGGTGACGACCTGGAATCCGGTGAAGTCCTTCTCCACCGAGGTCTACTACCTCAGCAACGTCTACGAGCCGCTGCTGTGGATGAACCCTCCCGGCTCGAAGGAACGCTTCCGCCCCGCCCTCGCCGAGCGCTGGGAGTCCTCCGCCGACGCCAGGACATGGACCTTCCATCTGCGCGAGGGGGTCACCTTCCACGACGGCGAGCCCATGAACGCCGCGGCGGTCAAGGCGTCCCTGGAAGCCTCCGCCAAGGACGGCGGCGCGGCCTTCATCTGGTCGGCGCTGGACACCATCGAGACACCGGACGAGCACACGGTCGTGCTCAAGCTGAAGAGCCCCGCCCCGGTCGACATGATCGCCTCGTCCATGTACGGGGCGTGGATCGTCAGCCCCAAGGCCTTGGCCAAGGGCGAGGACTACTTCGCCAAGGGCGTCGACGCGGGCACCGGCCCCTACCGGGTCTCGGAGTACCAGGCCAAGAAGAGGGTCGTCCTCAAGGCGTACGACAAGTACTGGGGCGGCTGGAAGGGCGAGCGCTACCGCACGGTCGTCGCCAGGATCACCGCCGAGCCGACCGCGCAACAGCAGATGCTCCAGTCCGGCCAGGTCGACTACGCCGGCTCGCTGCCACTGGAGAACGTCGCCCAGTTCAAGAAGGACAAGGGCTACACCGTCACCGAGTGTCCCACCTTCACGAGCCACACGGCCTTCTTCAACACCACCAAGGGCCCGCTGAAGAACGTGAAGATACGCCAGGCGCTGGCGCAGGCCATCCCGTACGACGACATCGTCAAGGTGGGCACCGAAGGCTTCGGCGCCCGCGCTCGGGGCCCCGTACCGGCCGGCGCCTTCCCTTACGACGCGCAGCTGCCGCAGACCCCGTACGACCTGGAGGCCGCCCGTCGGCTGCTCACCGAGGCCGGATACGAGGGCGGCAAGGGCCTGAAGCTGAGCCTCAGTTACGCGGCGGAGAACGCGCAGCAGGCCAAGTACGCCCCGCTGATCAAGGACTCCTTCGCCAAGGTCGGCGTGACGGTCGAGCTGCAGCCGATCCTGTTCAACCAGCAGTGGGAGAAGGCCAAGGCGGACCCGGCCACGGCGCAGGACATATTCCTGCTGATGTACTGGCCGACCTATTCCGACGCCGGCTCGGACAACCTGGTCTCGCTCTTCCGCAGCAGCGACAAGCCGTTCTTCAACCTCAGCTACTGGAAGGACGCCACGTACGACAAGCTCGTCGACGAGGCCGGCACCCACACCGCCACCGACCAGGACAAGGCCGCCGAGCTGTACGGTAAGGCGCAGCGCCGACTCCTTGAGCAGGCCCCCGGCGCGTTCCTCTACGACATGCGCACCCCCGTCGTGATGAACAGCCAGGTCAAGGGCTTCGCCTGCAACCCGAACTACTCCTTCTCCATCCCCTTCCACCAGCTGCGCCACGGAGCCAGCTGATGCCCCGCTTCCTGCTGCGCCGGCTGCGCGGCTCCCTGCTCGTCCTGCTCGGGGTCAGCGCGATCACCTTCCTCCTCGCGCGGGTGATCCCCTCCAACCCCGCCCTCACCTACGTCGGCGCCAAGGCGACGCCCGAGGAGGTCGAACGGGTGACACACGCCCTCGGCCTCGACCAGCCGCTGCCGGTGCAGTACCTGTCGTATCTGCGCAATGTGCTGACCGGCGACTGGGGCACCTCCATCGCCACCAAGCAACCGGTCCTCGGCGAGCTCGGCGACCGGCTGCCCGCCACCCTCGAACTCGTCGGCGCCGCCATGGCGGTGGCGCTGGTGCTGGGCGTCACGCTCGGCTGCATAGCCGCCGTGCGGCCCGGCAGGCTGATCGACCAGGCGGTGCGGCTGCTGTCCATCGCGGGCGTCTCGGTGCCCGCCTTCTGGCTCGGACTGCTGCTCCAGCTACTGGTCTTCGGCCGCCTGGGACTGTTGCCGCCCACCGGACGCATCGACAGCGACCTGGAGTTCACCGCTCCGATCCACTCGATCACCGGACTGAACACGGTGGACGCACTCCTCACCGGCAACGGCGCGGCGCTGGCCAGCGCCGCGGCGCACCTGATCCTGCCGGCCCTCACACTGGCCGCCTACCCGCTCGGCGTCGTGGCCCGCATGACCCGCACCAGCATGCTGGAGGCGCTCCAGCAGGACCACATCCGCGTCGGCCGCGCCTACGGCGTCCCCGAACGCACCCTCGTCTGGCGCGTCGCCCTGCGCAACGCCCTCCCGCCCACCGTCACGGTGCTCGGTCTGACCGCCGCCTACGCCCTGACCGGCGCGTTCTTCGTCGAAGTGGTCTTCGACTGGCCGGGCCTCGGCCAGTACGCCGCCTCCGGCCTGCTGAGCCTGGACTACCCGGCGGTCATGGGCGTCACCCTCATCGGCGCCATCGCCTACGTCCTCGTCAACCTCGCGGTGGATCTCGTCCACGCGCGCCTCGACCCGCGAGTGAGGCCGGCATGAGCCACAGCCCGCAGACCATCCCCCCGCGCAGCGCCCGCTTCACCGCCCTGCTCCGCGACCCGCTCGCCGTCATCGGCCTGGTGCTGCTCGTGGCCTTGGTCGCCGCCGCCCTGCTCACCCCCTGGCTCGCCCCGCACCCTGATCAGGGCGCCGGAGCCGCCGAGGTCGCCGCCCGTCACCTGCCACCCGGCGCCGACCACCTGCTCGGCACCGACAACCTCGGCCGCGACGTGCTCAGCCGCGTCATCTACGGTGCCCGGCCGGCGCTGACCGTACCGCTCCTCGTGGTCGGGCTCGCCGTGCTGGTGGGCGTACCGCTGGGGCTGGTCGCAGGCTTCCGCGGCGGGCGCGTAGGCGAGGCGATCATGCGGCTGTGCGACATGTTCCTGGCCTTCCCGCCCCTGCTGCTCGCCATGGCCATCGTGGCCACCCTCGGCCCCGGCCTCGAGCACGCCGCCCTCGCGCTGGCCATCGCCTGGTGGCCTTGGTACACCCGGCTGGTCCAGGGCCTCACCGCATCCATGCGCGAGCGGCCCTTCGTCGAGGGAGCGCGCGCCCTGGGGCTCAAGGACCGAGTCGTCATGGTCCGGCACATCCTGCGCAACGCCGTTTCACCGATCCTGGTGCAGGCCACCGTCGACATCGGCACGGTGATCCTGGCCGCCGGATCACTGGCCTTCCTCGGCCTGGGCACCCGCCCGCCGCAGGCGGACTGGGGCCTGATGGTGGCCGAGGCCAGGGGCGACCTCCAGACCCACTGGTGGGCGGCGCTCTTCCCGGGCCTGGCGATCCTCCTCACCGTGCTGGCCTTCAACCTCTTCGGCGACGCTCTGCGTGACGTGTTCGACCCGCGCACGGAAGCCCGCTCCGCCGCCGCACGACGCGGCCTGCGCACCCTGGCCGGGCAGGCCGCCGCTCTGTTGCGGCGCCGGCCGGAGAAGAAGGCCACCGACGCGGCGAGCCCCCCGCCCGCCACTGAGGGCGAGACCGCGCCCGGCCCGGGCACGCAGCGCGCAGACGACCAGGCGGCACCCCTGCTGGAGATCTCCCGGCTGCGCGTCACCATCGGCGACGCCGCCCTCGTACGCGACGTCTCCCTCCGCGTGCGCGCGGGCGAGGTCGTGGGGGTGGTCGGCGAGAGCGGCTGCGGCAAGTCCCTGACTGCCCTGAGCGTCCTCGGCATGCTCCCCGCCGGAGCCGAAACCTCCGGCGCCATTCGGCTCCAGGGCCAGGACCTGCGGGCCGTCGGCTTCCACACGGTCCGCGGCCGGAAGGTGGCCATGGTCTTCCAGAACCCCGCCGCCTCCTTCGACCCCGTCACACCGCTCGGCCGCCAACTCGCCCGCCTGGTACGCCTGCACCAGGGCGGCACCCGGACCGAAGCCGCCGAGCAGGTGAGCACCGCACTGACGGAAGTGGGCCTGGACGCCGAGCGCGTCACGCGCTCCTACCCCCACCAGCTCTCCGGCGGCATGCTGCAGCGCGTCATGATCGCCGCCGCTCTGCTGTGCCGGCCCGATCTGCTCATCGCCGACGAACCGACCACCGCCCTGGACGTCACCGTGGCCAAGGAGATCCGCTCCCTGCTGCGCCGCCTGCAGGCCGAGCACGGCTTCGGAGTCCTGTACATCACCCACAACCTGGGCGAAGTCCGCGAACTGTGCACCCGGATGTACGTGCTCTACGCCGGCCAGGTCGTCGAATCAGGCCCGGTGACCGACGTACTGGACACCCCGGACCACCCCTACACCCGCGCCCTGCTCGCCGCCCTCCCCGACCGGGCCGCCCCCGGCAGAGCACTGCCCGCCATCCCCGGCAGCGTGCCGGACCGCCCCGACCTGCTCACCGGCTGCCCCTTCGCCGACCGCTGTGCCCACACCACCGAGGCATGTGCCACCCCGCCGCCTCTCAACGCCGCCGGAGCGCGGGCCAGCGCCTGCCACCTCACCCAGCCGAAGGGAGTTCCCGCGTGATCCTCGACGTACAACAGCTCGTCAAGACCTTCGGCTCGCACACCGCCGTCGCCGGCGTCGACCTCGCCATCACCGCAGGCGAAGTACACGCGCTGGTAGGCGAGTCGGGCTCGGGCAAGACCACCCTCGCGCGCTGCGTGCTCGGCCTGATCCAGCCCACCTCCGGCACCGTGCACATCGCGGGCAGCCCGCTCACCGGGCTGCGCCGCAAGGAGCTGCGGCGGCTGCGCCACCAGGTACAGATCGTCTTCCAGAACCCCTACGCCGCTCTCAACCCCCGGATGACCGTCCGGCAACTCATCGCCGAGCCACTGCGCGAGGCCGGCCGGCCCGTCACCGACGCCACCGCGGAACTCGAGCGCGTCGGCCTGCCCGCGACCGTCCTCACCCGCTACCCCCACCAGCTCTCCGGCGGCCAGTGTCAGCGCGTCGCCATCGCCCGCGCCCTCGCCGTCGGGCCCTCACTGCTGGTGCTGGACGAACCCACCTCGGCCCTCGACGTCTCCGTCCAGGCCCAGATCCTCAACCTGCTGCTCGACCTGCGCGAGCACAGCGACCTGGCCTTCCTCCTCATCACCCACGACCTGGGCGTGGTCCGGCACATCGCGGACCGGGTCAGCGTCATGCTGCACGGCGAACTCGTCGAGACCGGGCCCACCGCCCAGGTCCTGGACTCCCCTCAGCACCCCTACACCCGCAGGCTGCTCGACGCCGTCCCCGGGATCCACCCACCGGACGTCACCCCGCCGAGCACACCCGCTGCCGCCACCGCACAAGGAGCCGTCCAGTGAGCCGAATCCTCGGCGTCGCCCTCGCCCAGGTCGCACCCGTGACCGGCGACCCCCAGGCGACATTCGCGAAGTTCAGCCGCGAGGTGCGCTCCCTCAAGGCCCTCTCCCCGTCCATCGACCTGGTGGTCTTCCCCGAGCTGTACCTGAGCGCCTTCGGCAGCTTCGACGCCCGCCACCCGGCCGGCTACCTCGACCGCCTCGCCGAACCGATCCCGGGCCCCACCACCGACGCGGTGTGCCGGCTCGCGGTCGAAACCGGGCTGTGGATCGTCCCCGGCAGCATCCCGGAGCGGTCGGCCAAGGGCGTCCACAACACGGCCGTCGCCATCTCCCCGCAGGGTGAAGTGGTGGCCTCGTACCGCAAGATCTTCCCCTGGATGCCGTACGAGACCTCCGTGCCCGGCGACACCTACGTCACCTTCGACATCCCGCAGGTAGGCCGCTTCGGCCTGGCGATCTGCTACGACGGCTGGGTGCCGGAGATCTTCCGCACGCTCGCCTGGATGGGCGCCGAGGTCATCATCCAGCCCACCTACACCCGCACATCCGACCGCGAGCAGGAGCTCGTTCTCGCTCGCGCCAACGCCATCACCAACCAGGTGTACGTCCTCAACCCGAACATCGGCGGCCTCTTCGGCACCGGCCGCAGCATCGCCACCGACCCCGAAGGCCGCGTGCTGGCCCAGGGCGGCGCAGGCGAGGAGTTCCTCACCTTCCACCTCGACCTCGACCTCGTGGCCACCACCCGTGAACACGGCACCCTCGGCCTCAACCCCCTGTGGAAGCAACTGCGCGACGCCCCGCCCCCCTTCCCGCCCGCCAGCGAGGGCTACGACAAGGGCCCGATCATGACCGGTCTCGGCCCGCTGCATCCCGCCCGGGCCGGATCGACGGGAGCCTGAGACACCCAGCGGTCCCGCGGTCGCGACCGACAGCCCCGCGCCTGAGGCCCCTCTCCGTAGCGGGCGCCGGGTCTCCGCCGCCGAGCCCTCTCGGAGTCGCCGTTCAGAGACCGCTCCAGCGGCCGGCAACTGCTCACGAACGCGGCCGCCTCTTGCGCCTGGGGCCGCCCCCTCGCTCCGCCGGGCTCGCCGTCTGCCCCCCCATGTGCCCGCCGACCTCCCCGGAGAACACCGTGCCCGACCACCCCGCCACCACACACCACGCTGACCGGCTGCGCGAAGCAGCCGGCAAGCACCTGCTCCTGCACTTCGGCCAACACGCAAACCTGCGCAACGGTCAGGGAATGTTCCTGCCCGACCGGGCCGACGGCGTCTACGTCTACGACGCGACCGGAACCCGCTATATCGACGGCCTGTCCGCTCTGTTCTGCGCACAGCTCGGCTACTCCTACGGCCCCGAGTTCGCCAAGACGGCCGAACAGCAACTCAACCGCCTGCCGTTCAGCACCCTGTGGAACACCGCACACCCCGCCGCCATCGAGCTGGCCGAGCGACTTGCCGCTCTGGCACCCGACGGCATCAACCGCGTGTTCTTCACCTCCGGCGGCTCGGAGTCCGTGGAGTCCGCGTGGAAACTCGCCCGCATGTACCACGTCGCCCAAGGCCAGCCCCAGCGCACCAAAGCCATCGCCCGCCGCACCGCCTACCACGGCCTGACCATGGGCGCCCTCGCACTCACGGGAATCCCCGCGCTCAAGGACCCCTTCGGCGCGCCTGCCTTCGAGGTCACCCACGCACCCAACACCAACCGCTACCGCACCACCGACACTGACGAGGACGCGTTCACCCGGCGGCTGCTGGCCGAAACCGAAGCGGCGGTTCTGGAGGCCGGCCCGGAGAACGTGGCCATGCTCATCGCCGAACCCGTGCAGAACTCCGGAGGCTGCCTCACGCCTCCGGCAGGCTACTGGGCGGGGCTAAGGACGATGGCGGACAAGTACGGCTTCCTCCTGGTCGCGGACGAGGTCATCACCGGTTTCGGCCGCATCGGCGAATACTTCGCCGTGACCAAGTACGGTGCGGTCCCCGACATGATCACCACAGCCAAGGGCCTCACCTCGTCCTACGCCACGCTCGGCGCCGTCCTGGTGTCCGACAGAGTCTCCGCGCCCTTCTTCAACGACGGCGTGACCCTTCTGCACGGGCTGACCTTCGCCGGGCATCCGGTCGCCGCCGCCACCGCCCTGACCAACCTCGACATCTTCGAACGAGACGGCGTCCTGGACAACGTCCGCGGCCTGACCGGTCACCTCCACCAGCGGCTCGCCGAACTGACCGAACTGAGCATCGTGGGCGACGTACGCGGCGACGGCTTCTTCTGGGCGCTCGAGCTCGTCGCCGGAGCGGACGGCCAACACTTCACCACCGGCCGCCAGAACGAACTCGTCAAGCAGTTCCTTCCCGCACGCATGCGTGACCTCGGACTCCTGGCCCGCGCGGACGACCGCGGCGACCCGGTCGTGCAGATCGCACCACCCCTGATCGCCACCCGCGACGAACTCGACCACATCGTCGATCTGCTCGGGCAGGCCCTGACTGACGCGGACCGCCATTTCCTCCACGCCCGCTGAACATCGAGCCACCCGGCATCGATGACCGCGTGCAGCCCGGTGGACTTCAGATCGGACAGCAAGCGCGCCGCTCTGGCGGTCGCGCCGGCATCGGATGGAGTGCCACCGGGCAGCCTGGCCTGCTCGGTGGCAGCCGCCCCGGGGCGGTGGGGCCGTTTGCCTCGTCGAAGTCGGCGATCAGCTCGTCCCGGTTGTAGCGCTCGATCTGCCGCTGCGCGGAAACGCCACGCGTGTCGACCACTCACGGATCGCTCGCAGGATGCCAGCGGTCAGAAGGACGGAGCCACCACTACTGGAGCCGTTGCCGGGCGGGTAGTCGGTGTCGTTGCCAGCCGTGACGCAAAGGGCATTCGGGAACGCCAAACTGCGCGATTCTCGGCTGCGTGGTGCCCCAGCTGCCCTTCGGACGTGCGTCAGAGGTCGCACGTAGCGCCCGTCATGCACATTGATCTTGTGTCCGTTTCGCGGCCCGCACGTCGCTGACCTGCGGTTTTCTTCGACATGTTTTGTGTGGACCTGTTTCTTGTGACGCACCACGTGGAGTGCGTGGCGATTCTGGAGCCGGTGAAGTAAGGGCGCTGACCTGGGGTTTTGCGGGTGCGCGGTATGTGCCGTGTGGGCGTTACGGGCGATGTCTTGACGCTGAGATGACGCTCGTGACGCCCATTTGACGCTCGTTCTGATGGGGTGTCAGGTCAGGGCTGGGTCGCTCAGGTCGCTCCCCTCCCTGTCCTGCTGACTACGCAAGGTGTCTTCCGCCTCCACTGGGTGGCGCTGGGCGTCGTGGCGGCTTCCCACGACTGAGAGTCCCGTCCCGCGTGTGTTTGGATGCCGCACGCGTTCCTCTACGAGCCCTCGGTCGCCCGTTCCGACATGGGCGTCCAGGTGCTGATGGCCAAGGCGCGGGGATGCCCCCGGGTGGCGAGCGCCGCCGTCACCCGCTTGACGGCGCCGTCGACGGTCTCGTGTTCCCAGATGCGGAGGGGCAGCCAACCGATCAGCGTGAGGTGGGCATCGGTCTCCTCGTCGCGGCGGGCGTTGCCCCGGAGCTTCTGCCGCCACCACTCCGCGTTGTGCCGGGGCGCGTGCGGGTGACTCGGGCAGGCGTGCCAGAAGCAGCCCTGTACGAACACGGCGGTGCGCCACTTCGTGAACGTGACGTCGGCGCGACGACGTGGCATGCCGACGATCGGCAGGTCCACGCGGTAGCGGAAGCCCAATGAGTGCAGAGCCCGGCGAAGCGCAAGCTCCGGAGCCGTGTCCCGGCTTCGCTGGGCGACCATGACCCTCCGCGCGTTGGCATCGCGCGGCGTCGGCGTCCCCGTGCGGCGTCCCTGGATTCTCACGCCTGATCAACCATCGGGGCGCCTCGCCGTTACGGGCGTCGTACCGATCTGCCCGAGCCGTTCACGACCGCCGCTCATGCTGCGACTGAACCCGGCATCGCGTTCTTTCCCGGTCTTCAGCGAGGGGTTCTGTAGCAGCGGTCGGACATGGCTGCGCGACGGGGAGGCATCAGGAGCCGGGCAGCAGCGCCGTGACCGTGGATTGAACGAGTTGGGCCGCCGCGAGGACGCCGGGGATGCCTCCGCACCGTTCGACCAGGCTCTCGATCATGTAGCGGAGGGCTCCGGGGTCTCGGTCGGGCTCGTCCAACCGGGGGGCAATCATGTCGAGGTCGCGCAGGGCGCCGTCCGCTCCGGGGTGCTGGTCGCGCAGCTCTTCCAGGCGTTGGCGCAGTTCGTCGATGCTCTCGCGGGCCCTGTCCACGGCCTCGTTGGTGAGGTTGTTGGTCTGAGCGGCGTTCTGGGAGAAGGGGGCGGCTTGGGCGGGTCCGGTCATGCGGCCGGTGTTGATGACGCCGAAGTTCACGCCGTTCGGGACGGGGTCGGGCTGGCCTCGGAGGGGCATGCTGGGCTCCTGGCTTGGAAGGGTCAGTTGCTCATGGACGGATTGGCCGAGAGGGGCGCTGCCTGGACGGGGCCGGTCATGGTGCCGCCGTTCATGACGCCGAAGTTGTAGATCGCGGTGGACTGCTGGCGGTAGGCGGCGATGTCGACGTTGTGGTCGCGCAAGAAGATCTCCGTGGAGTCGAAGACCCTGCGCTGCATCATCTGCACGTAGTAGCGGGCGTCGTCGTACGCGTGCATGTCGTCCAGGCGGCGGGTGCTGTAGACCTCGCGGAGGCTCACGGGGCCGCTGCCGGGGTCGAGCTCGGGGCGCGGGCGGGCCTTGCGGCGTAGGAGACGGTCAAGGCCGACGTAGACGTCCACGAGCGCGTTGAAGGCGGCCCGGGCCAGCCACGTGGGAGTGAGCGGGACGGCCGGAACGAGCCCGGCCACCCTCGGATTGAGGGGCCCCATGATGTGGGGGCGAACGGTGACGCGCAGGAAACCGCCTTGGTATGCGAAGTGGACGAGTACTGCCGCCACGAGCTCCCCGTTCCAGGCTGTGACCCGGGCCCAGATGTATCGACGGGCGACCTCCTCGGCGGGCTTGTCACCGGTCTCGTCCACGGCGAGGGCATGGAGGCTGCGCCAGGTGTCGTCATCGATCTGGCTCCACCGCTTCTGGTGGATGCCGGAGATTCCCACGACCTCCACCCGCAGTTTCGGATGGCTCTGGTGGTGGGAAGGTGCCGGGTCGTCGAGACGGCGTGCGATGTAAGCGTGCAGCTGAGCGGCGGTGAAGTGCTTCAGCGGTTTCTTGGCCACCGGCTCGTTGTGCTTCGTCAACGCGTCGAGCACTGCCTTGGCCACCGCCGCCATGTCGGGGCTTCCGGAGCGCACCGTCGGTGAGCCAGGACTCGGGAACGGTTCCGCTGCGGCATCGTGCTCGGCGTCCTGGTTCTCAGGGGCCGGCTCGACATCGATGCCGATGACGGCCTCGTGCCACGCTTGGAGTCCCGCCCCGATGAATCGGTGCCGGTCGCCGGTCGGGCGGCGTTCGTATTGGTAGGGCAGGGCGTGGGCCTGATCCGCTGCCTCAGGCGCTTGCAGTTCCCCGGCCAGTAGGGCATTGAGCCGCAACTGCGCCAAGTAGCGATCCACCAGGTGCACGCCCCATGTCTCGGCCAGTAGGACGAGGGCCGCCCACCCCGCACCGAGGGTACCGACGCCTGTCTGCCACGCGACGGCAGCGACGAGGACCACGATCGTCGTCCGGCGTCCACGCATGTGCCGGACGGCCCGGTCGCACGCGTGCACCACCGGTTCCTGGTGGAAGCCGTAGACCGGCACCGGTCGCGCCGGCTTCTTGATCCGATGACGGACCCAAACGGCGTAGTCCTCGCCCAATACGACCGCAGGGGGCGCCGGCTCTTCTTGTTCGGCGACCTCCTGGGCCTTCTCCGGGAAGATCCATCGCAGACGCTTCCGCACCGCGGCCTTCAGCGCTTTCCAATGCTGCGCCAGGATGGCGCGGAGGACGGCCCACCAGTCGGCACGGACGAAGGCGGCAGCGCTCAACCGACGGGTGACGCCTTCGGTGTAGGTGCCGTGGCCGATCGTCTCTCCAACTTTGGCTGCGGTGCCCAGAGGCACCGCAGGAGCTGAGAACACCGACTGGTGCTCCGCGTACGACAAGGTCCCACCCCCGTGTCTCCTCGTGTCGACCGCGCTGAAGATCAGGGGCGGACACAGAGGGGCATCGTCCTCGGGTGGAGGAGGGGGGCGCCATACCGCAAACCCGCACAAGGCGGTCGGTGAGGTGTTCCGGGCGGACAATGACCGAAAGCCACCCCCTCGTGGAGGGGCTGTTTGAGTGCTCAAGATTTTCGGTTCGGGCCGAATCGAGTGCTTGGGGCGGCCGGTGACCCACCCTCGCTGTCTACGCGAAGGGCGCGACGTGTGTTCATCCCGAGAGACGGGGCCTCATCCGGAGCTGGGGGCGGACCGTCGACCCGGGGGCCGGGCGCGCCGATCGTTCGATCTCCATTGAGGAGCTGTGCGTAACCGGAGAATGCCTTCCGTCGCGCGCCTCCGCAGGACTCGAACCTTCGGTCAAGTGCTTAGAAGGCACCTGGTGTGATCAGTGAGCTAGGGCGCGTGACCTGCGTGTTCGTCGGCACCCGCAGGTCACGCACTCGATCTTCCGGCGTTTTCGGGACAGTCCGCTAGCTGCGCTTCACGCGCTGACCGGGCAGCAGGCGGATGGCGAGGACGGATCCGTCAGCGTGGACGGATACGGGGCCGCCCCACTTCTTGTCCCAGGCGAGCTGGGGACGAGTGTGCCGGGCCGCGTGTACGCGGAGGCGGTACTCCTCGACCTCCCCTTCGACGAGGAGGTCGAAGAGCGCCTTGTCCACGCCGGAGAATGCTTCGACGCGCGGCCCGTTCAGCCGGAACACGTGGTCGGTGCCGGCGTAGGTGCGTCCGAGGAGGCGGTGGCTGATGTTCTGGACGCTGCCGGCGGCAGCGTGTTCGAAGTCGTCGAACCGTTCATTGCCCTGCCGTTTGGTGAGGTAGCGGGCAGTGCCCTGACCGGAGCCGGTGAAGGCCATGAGCCCGGCCGCCGCCGTATGTCCGAGGACCTGCTGAAACCACCTGAAGTACTCGGGGGTCACGTGGCAGCCGGGAACTGGCTCGCGAGCCGCCCCTCCCACATGAGGCGGCTGGATCCCCGGAAAGGGGTTCTCCTCCGATGGGGCGGTGTCCAGATCGGCTTTGCTCTCGCCGGAGGGGCCGGCGAGCCAGCCGTCACGGCCGGGAGCCTGCAGCGTGTGGACGGTCACGGTGCCGTCCGCAGGAAGTTCCGTGCTGAACAGCAGGCTCGGGGTCTCGTTCCACGCGCCGATGTGCACGGCCTCGGCGTGCACCGACGCGGACGCCAGCTGGCCGGCCGATATCGCCGCGTTGCTGTGGTTGCCCTTGGTCGCGATGGGGATCACGAGGGACGGCTCCCCAGGACGCCAGACCTCCGCGAAGTACTGCGGCCGGTACCCGTACCCGACCTTGTTGCCCTTCTCCCTGCTCGTGAGAGCCCACCCGGCACGCAAGACCGTGTCGGCGGGGACGATGCTCACGGAGTGCTCGGGGAACCGGCGCCCGAGCACCTGCTTGGCGAGCGTGAGCCCGAAGGCCATGCCGAGCTCGTGCGACTGAATGGTCTTGTACCGTTCGGCGATCTTCCGCCCTTCGGTCGAAAGCCCGAGGAACGAGTCAGGACCGCCCGCCAATGCCTGGCTGTACTTCAGGGCTCCCCAGTGCTCCGCAAGGCCGCGCCCGGCACCCTTCCAGGACAGCGTCGTGGCCCGGCCGAGCGTGTGCAGCACGTCCCACATGGAGATCCGCACCCGGCGGTCGAGCTCGTTGCCCGGGATCCCGGACAGGAGCGGTTTGCGGCGGAGCGGCTCGGCCTCCCTCTTCTTGCGCGCCTTGTCGTCCGCAGCGATCGCGGACTGCACCTTGCCGAGCAGTTCTTCGTTGGATCGGATGGACACGTTCGACGATGCGTCGAGGTCGAGGAGTACCTTCTTGGCCGGCTTCAATGAGTCCCCTACGGCTCGCACGGGCACTTCAAGAACCCCGCGAAAGTACGGTTGCGGCAGCCGGAGCACGCAAGTGCGCAGGGGCGCACAAGGCATGGACGACCCGCCCGTGAAGCGAATCGACCCATCGACAATGTTGATCTCGGTCAAGCTATTGGCGACGTCACGCCTCGTCACCGGCCGTATGGAACCGGATTCGGCGGCACCCTTGCCTTCGTACGAGTCGACACCAAACGCACGGTAGGGCACTGATGTTGTGACCTCTGTAGAGGGCTTCGGGTTCGCCCTCGGGATCGGACGCTGCTTGCTCGAACTGCACCGCGTCTCTGCCGCCGTCCGTGCCGCCCCGTAGAGAACATGACACCTCCTTGTCCGGATAGCGGGTGGGCCCTTCTGTGCGACGAGGGGAATATGCGTGTGTCGCATGCCGCGGAGGGAGATGCTGGTGTATGCAGACTGGAAGCCCCGTGGCTGCAGGCGCCGGGGCGGGGGCAAGGGATCGGGGGTGGCTCGTGACAGGCGGGGCTTTCGAGGAGCTGACACGGACGGGCGAGCTGGGGCCGGTCTCGTTCGACCTGCTGCGGCGACTGGTCCACCAGGTTCGTCGCTCCTACGGCTTTCCACCGCCCGAGGGGCACGCGGAGTGGAGCGATGACGCTGCCTATGAGGTGGTCCTGGCGATGCTGACCCGCGATGGGAAAGGACAGAAGTTCGTCACAAGCTGCTTCGCGCTCGCCACGGACGATGCTTCGCTGGAACGTGTGTATCTCGCGACGATCAAGCACTACTTCATCGACGAGGCGAAGAAGACGCCGCGGGGCAAGCTTCGGCGCCGTATCGCCCGGCTGATGAGCGAGGACCTGGCCTACCGGAAAACCAAGGGTTCCCCGCCCCGCTGGGCGCTGGCCGACCATGCCGATGGAGCTGTATGGCAGGGAGACCTGGACGATCTCATCGCCCGGGCCGCGCGGGTGACAGGGGTCGGCATCACCCGCTGGAACCATGCCGGCCCCACACCCAAGCAGACGGTCCATGCCCTCAAGACCATCCTGCTGTGCGTGCTGCAGCATGCACAGGGCGCGGTGCGGGAGGAGGACCTCGCCAAGGTCCTCGAGGCCCGGTTCGAGCTCCTGGCACCGGCCCGCTTCACCCCGCTGTACGCCGACGAAGGCACCGTCGCCGAAATCGTCGAACGGCAGACGGTCACCACCGCACCGGACCCGACCGGGGTCGACGCAGTGGCCGAGGACATCTGGCAGCGCCTCGCACCCAATGAGCGCCTGCTGCTCCCGTACCTCGACAAGGACGCCCATCACGCGGCGCAGCTGCTGGAGATCCGGCAAGGCCACGCGGCCATGGTCCTGTCCAATCTCAAAACTCTGCTCCGTGACGCCCTATCCGTGGACAGTGACCCGCAGACAGTCATGACCGCACTGCTGCGGCGCTGCGGCGACGCTCCTTCGTGAACCGTCCCAGTTACGTCGTCTGGATCCAGTGAGAAGAGAATGCGCTGATGGACCACAGCCGAGGAGACGGGGGAGACGGCATGAGCTCTGTCCACACCACTGCCTACCAGAGGCTGGTAGCCGCCGCGGCGGGATTGAAAGTGCCCGACGCCGTCCACCGGGTGGCCACCGCACCACCTCAGGACCCACGTCCGGGCCAGATCTGGCGTGCGGCATGGGAGGACAGCATCCAGCTGCTGCTGATCACAACGATCGGTGACGATGACACCGTGCGTGCCGTGCCGACCTCCTTCGAACGGTACGTTGACAGCGACACCCTGCTTCTGCCCGCTCAGGCGACCACCCTGGAACAGCCGCTGGCATTGTGGTGGGGCATGGAGACGACGCTTCCGTGGTGCGTGCTGGACCGGCAGGTCGGCGAGCTGACCAACCGCCCTGACATCCTCACCTCCCGCACACTGGCCGATGCCATCGCAGGCACCAAGCGGGGCAGCGGCGCTTTGCCGTCCGCGGCAGCCGACGAGTACCGCGCAGTCCTCGCCGACCGCCTTGAGGCCTTGGCCTCGGCACAGTGGGCTCCCCAAGGGGCGGGAGGCCTTTCCCAGCTTTTTCGTGCCCACGCCATCACCGCCCCGCAGCTCGCGGCCGCATTGAATCTGCTGCCGCCCCAGGCGCTCGCCGTATGGAGAGGACAGCAGGCACTCACCGCCGACCAAGCCGCCGCACTTGCCGAGCACCTCGGCCAGCCGGCCGGGTACCTGCTCGCGGCCAACCCAGCCTTGCCACCTGTCGTCGTGCACGAGCTGAACCGCCCCCTGCGCCGCACGCAGATCAAGAAGCTCGCTGCTCAGTACGACGAGACTGAACGCGACGGCAGACTGCGCGCCGCCTACGGCATCTTCACGCTCGCGGCACGCGACGATGACCGCGCCCAGCCGAACTGGACCGCCCGCACGGACCGCTACTTCGAACTCATCCTGGACAAATAGAGGAAAAGGGGGCACCTCGCGTGGTCAATTACGTGCTCGCCGGCGCAGCCCGCACTCAGGCCGCCGCCATGATCAAGGAAGTCGAAGCGGCTCGCCCCGGTGCCCTCGAACGCCTGACACAAGGCGCCCTCGCGGAACTGCGGACCTGGCCCGAGCTCACCGTCAAAGACGTTCCCGAGGGCCAGGCGGCACAAGGCTGTAGCGTCGCCGGAGCATACGACTACGGCCCGCCGCCGCGCCTGTCGGTCGCCATGTCCGCCAGTCAGGCACGGCGGGACTTCACCGCTCTGCACGAACTCGGTCACCACCTGCAGAAGAGCAGCTTTGACCTTATGGAGCCCTTCAGCCGGGAACTCGACGGCGGCGTCCTCCTCGAGGATGCCGCCTGCGACGCGTTCGCCGCCGAGATCCTGCTCCCCGCGCACCTCGTCGGTCATCACCTGGACGTCAAAGGCCTCACCGCCTTGGCGATCACCCACTTGTGGCGGGCGAGCAACGCCTCCCGCATGGCCGTCTGCGTGCGAGCAGCCCAGCACCTCCCCGCTCCTGGTCACGTTCTCCTCCTCGATCCCACCGGACACCTCGCCTTCGCCGCCTCGCACGGAGAGCGCCCCCTGCGACGTGGCAGCTTCCAAGGTGACATCCCCGTCATCGACCGTGCCCTGACCGGCTCCGGCCGCGCACAAGGGAGAACCCAGGTCCGTTACCGCGACGGCATCCTCGGACGCGAACTGCACACTGACACCGCCCCCATGGACGGCTACATCGTCGCCGTCCTCGTCACCGACTCCGCCCCTTGGCGCGCCTTCACTCCGCCCACCGCAGGCAGCGGCCCCCAGTCGCGCAACTACATCTGCGCGAACTGCGACGAGGAGTACCGCTCCTTCGAACCCGCCTGCCCAAGCTGCCGCGTTCCTCAGTGCCCCGACTGCGGCCGCTGCGCCTGCCCGTCCCGTGTCCCGGGCCGCGCCTGCCCCGGCTGCTTCATCGTGCACCCGCCCGCGATGTTCCCCCCGAACAGCGACCGCTGCTTCGACTGCTCCTGACGCCCCGCCGGCCTCGCGAACCGCACGCGTCTTCCTACCCGCGAGTTACGTCGTCTGTCCCAGGCGAAGCACCCCACCCAGGGTGCCCAAGGAACCCGGCGCCGGCTGCGGGAACCCGTCGGAACGTCGCCGGCAGGAACAGTAGGAACAGCAACGTGGCCATTCAGATCACCGCGGTACGCCTGACGGCCGGCGGCACCACGCACGAGCACATCACCCACCTGTGGTGGACCAACCAGACGTCCGGCGAGGCAAGCAGCAGCACCCGGGCGCAGATCGTCGACTGGATCGAGAACCAGGCTGGCAAGGCCTACACCAGCGACGCAGCCGGCCACCGCACGGAAGTCGCCGTCGTGACGCCCGCCCGAGGCGAGAAGTACCTGCGGACCCACGCCGACGGCGTGTGGACCAACAACCTCCTCGCTCTTCCCCGGCGCTGACCCTCCATCGCGAAACCGCCGTCCGGCGTGCCGCCCCCTGCGGCGGCACGCCCGATACCCCCGGGCACTCACCAGTCCGAACACGCGCTCCCCACTTCAGGAGGACCCCATGTCCCAGGACAGCCACGGGCCCAAGCCCGTCACGATCATCGTCAACGCCCGGCCCCACACCTGGGAGGCGAAGGCCATCACCTACGAGCAGGTCGTCGACCTCGCCTACCCCGGCCAGCCGCCGAACGACCAGGACACCTACACCGTCCGCTACAGCCGCGGACACGACGGACACGGAGCGGGAAGCCTCACGGCCGGCCACAGCGTCCGCGTGAAGGAGGGGATGGTTTTCGATGTCTATCGCACTTCTCGCTCGTGACCCCGACCTGTCCCGCCTCCTCGACGACGGCTACGACGTCGTCGTGCGCGCTGGCCACATCGTCGTCCAGCGCATCCCGTACGTCACCGAGAACCGCACCGTCGAGTACGGCTTCCTCACCTACCCCGTGACCGTCAGCGGAGACCGAGTCGTCTCCGACACCGACCACCGCATCTGGTTCGGCGGCTCCACCCCGTGCACCGAGCACGGCCGCCCCCTGACCCTCGCCAACCCGGAGACCCGGGTGATCGCCGAGGACATGCAGGCGAACTTCATGCTCTCCAGCAAGCCCACCCCCAACGGCTACCCCGACCAGTACACGAAGATCACCGCATACACGCGGATCATCGCCGACCACGCCTACGCCCTCGACCCCTCAGCCACGCCCACCCCTGGCGCCGCGTGGCAGGAGATCGACGACGATAGCCCCTTCGCCTACCGCGACACCGCCACCCCCCGCGCCGGCATCACCGCCATCAACCGCCGATTCCGAGGACAGCGCATCGTCATCGTCGGCCTCGGCGGCAGCGGAAGCTACATCCTCGACCAGGTCGCCAAGACCGAGGTCGACTCGATCCTCCTCATCGACGGCGACACCTTCGACAACCACAACGCCTTCCGCGCACCCGGGGCCCCCACTCTCGACACCCTCCGCGCCCGTCCGCCCAAGGCCACCTATCTCGCCTCGGTCTACGCCAACATGCACCGCAGCGTGACCGGCTGCGAGCAGTACCTTGACGAGTGCAACCTCGACCTCCTCGAAGGGGCGACGTTCGTGTTCCTCGCCTCCGACGACGCGGCCAGCAAACCGGCCATCATCAACTGGATCGAAGCGCACGACGTGCCATTCATCGACGTCGGCATGGGCATCGAAGAGATCGACGGCCGCCTCAGCGGACTGCTCCGCATCACCACCAGCCTCCCCGGTCGCCGAGAAGCCGCCCGCCGGCGTATCCCCAAGCCCGCGCCCGAACGCGACGCCTACGCAAGCAACATCCAGACCTCGGACCTCAACGCGCTCAACGCCATCCTGGCCGTCATCCGCTGGAAACGCGCCCTCGGCATCTACGCCGACGCCACCGACGAGGCCCACACCACGTACTCGCTGATCACCAACGAGATCGCCAACGAGGACCGGCGGTGACTCCGCAAGACATCCTGAGCCCGGTCTTCACCGAGACCTTTCCCCAGGCCATGGACGCAGGGGTGCTCTACATCTCGATCCCCTACCGCACCTGCGGCCACTTGTGCTGCTGCGGATGCGGGCACGAAGTCGTCACACCACTCTCCCCAGCCCAGTGGTCCCTCACCTACGACGGCGAGAATGTTTCCCTCACCCCATCGATCGGCAGCTGGTCCCTCCCGTGCCAGTCTCACTACTGGATCCGCGACGGTCGCGTTCACTGGAGCCGCCGCTACTCGGCGGCAGAAATCGACCAAAACCGGGACCGAGACCTCCATTTGCTGGTCGTCCATGACAGGGGAGAGCAGCGGCCGCGACGAACGGCTGGTCTCCGCCGTTATCTGAGGCTTTGGCGTCAGTAAACCGGCACTGCGCGCCGTTTGATCGGATGACGACGGAGGTTGGGTCTGGCTGTAGCCCGACTCCAGCTCGCGCTGGAGTTGCTGGTGCGTTGGGCGAGGTACTTCCCGCCATCAGGTCGTACCCTGTGGTCGACTTCTGCCCGTGTGTTCCGGTTGGTGGTTGCACGGTAGCGTCGCCGTGCGAGACCGATCTCGGAAGGGGCGAACACCGGATGGTGCGCGGGAACAGGGTTGACGGGTATGAGCAGCTGGGACTGATCCTGGATTTCGCGGGGGTGCTGACCGCCAGCCCCATCGAGGTTCACCGGGCCTGGTGTGTGTCCGAAGGACTGGAGCCGGGCGCGTGGCGTGCCACCCTCAACGATCACCCCGAAGGTCGGCGGCTGTACGCGGCGCTGGAGATCGGGGAGATCGGGCAGGCCGAGTGGAATGAAGGAACAGCAGCTCTGCTGGGCGAGCACGTGGACCCCGTGAACCTGATGGGGCGGGCCTGGGCCGAGGTGCCTCCGGCGCGTCGGATGATCGCGCTCGCCCGGGCCGCGCAGGCTGCCGGGCATCGGCTTGCGCTGCTGTCGAACAGCTTCGGGCTAGACCCGTTCAACCCGTACGAGCATGTGGGGGTCTGGGACCTCTTCGACGTGCACGTCGTGTCCGAGCTGGAGGGGTTGGCGAAGCCGGACCCGGCGATCTACCGGTTGGCCCTGGAGCGGATCGGGTTGCCTGCTGAGCGGTGCGTGTTCGTGGACGATCACGAGGTAAACCTGCCGCCAGCGGCCGAGCTGGGCATCACGACCGTTCACGTCACCGACGAAGATAGGGCCGTGGCAGAGCTGGAGGATCTCCTCGGCGTCACTGCTGTGCTCACGGTCTGAGCGTCAACTGCCGCCTGGCCGAAGGCTGTCCACCGCCCCGTTTCTGTGAGTACTGTCCGTGTGGGGCCCATCACGCGGAGGTTCTGAAGCATGCAGTGGTCGGAGTACACCACCTCTGAGCGCTTGAAGGCGCTGCGCGGTGCCATGACACAGGAGCAGTTAGCCGAGGCCGCCGGTGTGTCCGTCGGCGTCGTCCGCAAGCTCGAACGCGGCGGGACGGCTTCCCTGCCGTCGCTGCTGTCGATCGCCGACGCGCTCGGTACGGACATCGCCGTGCTCCTCGGGCAGCAGGCGCCCCGCCGGTCCATGGACCGCGACGAGCGGGCCGCGCTGCGTCTGGTCTCCGCGGCGACCCACGACGCCGCCATCGGCATCCCCGCCGATGTCGAGCCGGGCAGCGTCGAGGAGCTTCGAGCGGTCGTGCGTCGGGCGGACGCCGCCTACTGGGAAGGGCGGTACACCGAGCTCGGTACCCTCCTCGGGCGGCTCCTTCCAGAAGCCCGCGCCCGGTTCGACGCCGCCGGCCTCGATGAACGGGAGGCCGCCGCCGGCGTCCTGATCGACACCTTCCAGACCGCGGGCATGGCCGCCAATGTGCTCGGGTCGCGAGACCTGGCGTACGCGGCGTTGACGTACGGGCGGCAGATCGCCGTTCAAGGCGGGGACGAGCTGCGCGACGCCCATCTCGCCGCCACAACAGCGTGGGTCAACCTCCGCGATGGCCGCACCAAGCAGGGCTTCCTCCTCGCGGCGGCCCAGGCGGACCGGATCGAGCCCAAGATGAGCGAGCACGATCCGGACCGGCTCAGCGTCTACGGTCAGCTCGTCACGAACGCCGCCGTCGCCGCCTCCCGGGGCGGGGCGAGCGCGGACCACGCCCGCGAGTACCTCTCCCAGGCGCACGCCGTCGCAGCCCGCATCGGAGACGAACACGCCCGCGGCTCGCACGCACAGCCGTACGGGCCGATGTACGCCGCCACGCAAGCGATGAGCATCGCGGTGGCGCTCGGCGATACGGGCGGCGCTTTGCGCCTCATGGACACCGTCCGCCTGGACGCCAGCGTGCCGCTGGCCACCCGCGCCCGCTTCGGCCTGGACGTCGCCCTCACCCAGGTGGAATGCCGACGGTGGGAGGCCGCCGCCGACACCCTCCAAACGGTGTGCGAGACGGCTCCCGGCTGGGTGCGCCACCAGATGCTGCCCGGCGTCATCATCAGCAGGCTCGCCGGCGTGTCCGTCAGCCGACTGCGCGGGCTGGCCAACTCCGCCGGTGTCCCGCTCGGGGTGCGCTGAAGAACGGACCGCGGTACCACGGTCCGTAGTAGCTCCGCGGGTGCCGCTGGCATGACTGCTACGGGCCGTGTCAGCCCCACGGCGGAGTCCGCGACCGCTGCCACGGGACGTGGTAGTCGAGCCCGGTACGAGGTTCCTCCGCTGCGACGGGCCGTGCCTTGGCCCGTGCATCGCAGGCCACCAGCCTGGAGGCATGCCGAACAACCCGCCCGGCGGCCTCGGGCACGTACCCGTTGCCGTCTACTCCTGCGCCACCACCTCCACCGCCCTGGGCGAGAGCGAGGAGCGTGGCCGCTACTACGCCGACGCCCGGCACTGGCACGTCGCCGGGGCCTGGTCCGACTCCGACCCGGCGCTGCCGCTCGCTGAGCGGCCGGGGTGGCAGGCGGTCACTGCCGCCCTGTCCGCCGGGATGATCCGGGGTGTCGTCGTCAGCGCGGCGGCCCATGTCGCCTCCGACGCAGCCCAGTTCGCGGCCTTCGGCGTGCTCCTCCGCGATCGGGGAGGGTTCCTCGCGGACGCGTCGAACGGCACCCCGGCCCGCCGTACGCCCGGTCAGGCCCGACGCCGCCGCGACCTCGCGGACGCGGCCTCCGGCTGGTTCGGACAGACCGACACGCACGACGAGGGCACCTCGTGAGCGCCCGGCGCGCGTGGGTCGGTGACCTCGTTCGAGACGGAGACGGCCGACGGGCGATCGTCACCGACGTCCGTGCCGGCGGCACCGTGTGGGTGCTGCGGCCGCCGACCGGGGGAGGGCCCTGCTGGGAGACCGACGACCCCGAAAGCCTCCAAGTCCTCGCCCCCTCCGGCGGCGGGGACAACCGGTGAGCTTCCGCGTTCACCGGCCCGTCCCTCACTCCCTTCCGTGCGCCACGCCTGAAAGGCGACGTCTCGTGTACGCGTTCGGTCTCTGCATCGACCAGCAGTACCTCGTCCCCGGCATCGCCGCGATCGCGAGCCTGGCCGACAGCCTCACCCTCGTCGCCCGCCGCCATGCCGCGGTACGGGTGCTCACCCTCGACCTCACCCCGGCGCAGGCCCTGCTCCTCTCCGACTTCGCCAAGCGGGCCGGCTTCGGCTCCTTCGACTTCCGCCGCTGCGCCCCGCTGCGCGCCTCGCGGATGGCGGACGCCTCGTACATCACGGTCACCACCTACCTGCGGTTCGAGTTCACGCCGGACTTCGTCCGCCGGCCCTACCTGATCTACGTGGACGCGGACGTGCTCGTACGTGGAGACATCACCGATCCGCTCGGATCCCTCCGGGAGGACGAGATCGGTGCCGTAAGCGACGAGTTCAACCCGGCCGTAGGGGAGTGCCCGGCGCTGCCGGGGGCCGCCGAACGCTGGCCCCACCTGCGCGGCCGTCCCTACTTCAACGCCGGAGTCCTCTGGACCTGCACCGACCACATGCCCGTCGTCCGCAAGGGCGTCGAGCACGCGCTCATCCACGGCCGCCGCCACATCCTCCACAACGACCAGGACGCCCTGAACCTGTGGCTCCTGCACTTCGGTCGCGTGCGGCAGGCCACCGCCGGGCTCAACAGGTTCGAGACCGGCCGGTTCCTGGAGCGGGGCAACTGGGTGCGGCGGGTCGTCACTCGGTCGCTCAGACCAGACCCGGCCGCGGCCCTCGTGCACTTCGTCGGCCCCGAGAAGCCCTGGCAGCTCGACTGCCCCGCCACCGAGGACGTGGCCGAGTACCGGCGGCACCTGGCGGTCGCCCTTCGACACGTCCGCCGCCTGGGTGCCTTCGGGACGGAACCGGCGGGTGCGTGGTGAGCACGACGAACGTACCCGCGGCGGTCGCGCGGGCCGCCCTCGGTCTCGTGGGAGTTCCGGCCCGTGCCGCACACCGCCTGTCGGCGCGGTCGAGGACGGTCGTGTACCGGGCCTTCCTGGCCGGCGGGCGGAGCGTGGTCATCAAGCTGTACGCGGTCACCGCCCGCCGCAACGCCGCGACCGAGGCGGCAGCGGTCCGGGCCGTCGCGAAGCACGTCCCCGCGCCCGCCGTCCTCGCGCACGGACACGTGCCCGGCCACGAGGTGACCGCTCTCATCACCGCGGACCTCGGCCCGCTCACCCTGGGAAGCGCCGTGCGGTCCGGCCGGGTGGGCGACGAGCGAGCCCTGAGGGACCTCGGTGGCCTGCTCGGCCGTCTACACCGGGCCCCGGTCCAGCCGTGGGCCCCACGCCGGCCGTTCCACGAGCAGGTCACCTCGATCGGCCGTCGCTGCCCGGCCAGCGCTCTGGACCGCATCGCGCCCGCCCTGGCCGCCATCGCCGACGCCCCGGCGGCTGCCCCGGTGTGGTGTCACAGCGACCTGCACGGCGACAACGTCGTACTCGTCGGGCCCCGAGCCGTCCGCCACCTCGTCGACTTCACCGACGCCGCAGCCGGTCCCCGCGAGTCCGACGTGGCCCAGACCCTGGTCATGACCGGCGCCATCGCCTCCGCCCGGGCCCGCACGGTCACCGACGCCTATCCGCTCGCCTTGGACCACCACCAGTTGGCGGCCTGGGCCGTCCTCCACACGATGCGCTGCTGGGCCCACTCCGAACCCGGAGACGACCGCGCCCGGTGGGCCGGCCGCCTGGACGAGCTGAGCCGACGGACCCCGCACCTCTTTCGCGTACCCCGCCCGGAAAGGACGTACCGATGACCACCCCTGCCTTGTCGGTGGTGATCCCCGCCTTCAACGAGGTCGCTTACCTGCCCCGCTACCTGCCCTCCGTCCTCGCCTCCGTCGCCCGCTGGGAGGAGGTCACCGGCCGCACCGGGGAGGTGATCGTCGTCGACAACGCCAGCACCGACGCCACCGCCGACATGGCCGCCTCCTTCGGCGCCCGTGTGGTCACCGAGCCCGTCCGCAACATCGGCCGGGTACGCAACACGGGAGCGAGCGCCGCCCGCAGCGGCCGTCTCTTCTTCACCGACGCCGACGTGGCCCTGCCGCTGGAGGCGGTCAGCGCCGCCGCTGCCGCCATGGACGCCGGGGCCGTCGGCGGCGCCATCCCGCCGCTCTACACGCCCGAACGGCTCGGAGCCCGCCTGCTGTGCGCGTACTGGGACCACTACCGCACCCGGCGCGGCGGAGCCCAGGGCGTCAACCAGTTCTGCACCGCCGATGCCTTCCATCATGTCGGCGGGTACCGGGACGACCTGTTCATGAGCGAGGACGTGGAGTTCTTCGCCCGGCTCACCGCCCACGGCCAGACCACCAGACGGCCCGTGACGATCATCGACGAGCTGCGCGTACGCCCGTCGACCCGCCGCTACGACCAGTGGTCGAGCCTGCGGATGCTCTGGTGGCAGAACCCCGTCACCGCCCGCCTGCGGCTCCGGTCGCCCCGCATGTGGCGCCACTGGTACGAGACCACCGTGCGATGACGAAGGAGACCCCTGTGCGACCTCAGCGCAAGCCCCTGCCCGCCGTCGACCTGCCGGTCCCGGACGGCAGCGGCATCTACACCTTCCCCGACGACCTCCACCGCGTCCACCAGACCCACACCCAGCAGCTCGCCGCCCGCCACCGGGCCATGGACCACCGTGTCCTGGAGGTGACGGCGCCCCACACCCGCGTCCCCTATTACGTCGAGGCCCGTACCCCCGTCGGCCGCCCGGTCCTCGTCATCGAACCCCACCACGACGACTTCGCCCTCTCCGCCTCGGGTGCCTTCCTCGCCCGTCCCCGACCGCTGACCGTGGTCACCGTCTTCACCCGCTCCCGGAGCGTGCATCCCGCCCTGGAAGCCACGTACGCCGATGTCGACACGGTGTCCGAGCTGCGCGACCGCGAGGGTGCCGCCGCGCTCGCACCCTTCGCCGCCCGCCGACTCCTTCTCGGCCACAGGGACGCCGAGCCGCCGTACAGGTCCTATGACCCCGAGCTGCTCGACCGGGTCACCGAGGAGCTGCGCCGGATCGCCGCGCTCCACCCCGACGCCGAGCTCCTCGCCCCCGCCGCCGTCACCCGCCACCCCGACCACCTCCTCGTCCACGAGGCCGCCGTCCGCCTCGGCTGCACCTGGTTCTGGGAGGACCTCGCCTTCTGGGCGACGTACGCGCTCGCCGGCTGCGACCAGCACCTGTTCCGTACGCGTACGGGGGCGGCCATGCGGCCCGAGCTGGTCGACATCACCGACGTCGTCCTGGACAAGGTCACCGTCCTGAGGATGCACGGCTCGCAGATGCACCCAGCCCGGAAGATGTACCGGCCGATCCGGCACGCCTTCACCACGGCGGCCGACCTCGTCGACGGCACGGGACTCTACGCCGAGCGCTTCTACCGGACGGAGGAGACGACGTGCTGATCATCGCCCTGGAAGGGCCCTCCTACGCCGGCAAATCCACGGCTATACGCCACCTCCGCCACACCGCCCTCGGCTCGCGCGCGTTCGTCTCCGACTGCTACGTCAAGCACATTGCCCACCGCGACGACATCCCTCCGGCCCGAACCGACTCCGCGGCCGCCCAGTTGGCCGCCTTCGAGCGGTTCATGGAGATCGAGGCGACCCGAGTGGCCGAGGCCGCCGCGAGCGGCAGGCAGCTCGTCGTCCTCGACCGCTCCGTGGACACCCTGCTCGCCCACGCCTACGCCCTGGACGCCCTGTTCGGATACGGAGTCCACCACCGGCTCCGCGGCCGACTCACGACGCTCCCGTTCCTGCGCCCCGATCGCACCCTCTACCTCGACGTACCGGCCGAGACGCTCCACCTCCGCCGGAAGACCGCCGGCCACACCGCCGCCGAGTCCGAGTACTTCCTCCACGAGCCGGGCTTCCTCCACCACGCACGCGACTACTTCGTCCACACGGCCCGCCGGCCCATGACGCGAGAGCTCACGGTCCTCGCCGCCGACGCCGACCCGGACGAAGTCGCCCGGGCCGTGGAAGCCCTCGTCGGCTTCTGGACGAGGTGACCGCCGGTGCCCACCGCCCTCTTCGCCTGGCGCCGCACCCCACCCCCCTTCCTCATCGGAGGTGCCGAGGTCACCCAGCAACTCCTCGCCGAAGAACTCGCCGCCGCCGGCTGGCGCGTCACCTACCTCGGCTCACACGAGGCGCCGTGGGACGGAGCCACCCAGCTCACCGACATGCGCGCCCATCTCCACAGGAATCGCGTCCCGTACGACGAAGCGAACGGCACCCTGCGCTACCGGTGGAACGGGGTCGAGTGCGCGGCGCTGACGCAGAACAACGTGGAGCACGCACTGGGCAGCCTCCTGGGGGAACTCCGCCCCGACGTCGTGTTCACCGCCCAGGAAGGATCAGCGAGGCTGGCCGAACTGGCGAAGCCGACCACCCTCGTCGCCGGCCTGCTCCACTCCGTCTCCGCCACCGGACTGGGCGTCCTCGCCGGCCGTCCCCACTATGGGCTTGCTGTGTCGAAGTTCGTCCGAGACCGGGCACCCCACACGCCCGGCACCCGCATCGACGTGGTGTACCCGCCGTTCGCCCGCCCACGACTGGCTACGGACACGGAGCGCACCCCAGCCGTACTGATGGTCAACCCCATCCCCGCCAAGGGCGCCGAGCTGCTGCACCAGCTCATCCGCCTCATGCCGGAGCAGCTCTTCACCCTGGTCGAGGGCTGGTGGGACACGTCTGCCGACTTCGCGGCCTATCCGAACGTCACGTATGTGCCCCGTGTTTACGACATGGAGCCGCTGTACCGTAGCCACCGCCTTCTGCTGGCCCCGTCCACCGTGGAAGACGCCTTCCCCCGCGTGATCGTCGAGGCCGCCCTCCACGGCGTCCCGACCATCGGTACCAACCGCGGCGGGATCCCCGAAGCCATCGGCGACACCGGGATCGTCCTGCCCGCCACCGCCGGCCCCGAGGCGTGGGCGCGAGCAATCCGAGACGTGGACCGCGAAGCGCTGGGGGAGCGGGCACGGACCAGAGCGGCACGTTTCACCCGCCCGTGCCTCCCAGAGCTCCGGGAACTGGGGATCTAGAGAGCGCCGCCGAACGCCCGCTCCACTTCGTCGAGCCGCTCCGTCCACCAGTGGAGGAGCGCTTCGTCGGCGATGAACAGGTCGTCGCAGGAGTGGTCACCCCGGTCGTAGTGGAATTCGAGCTGCCAGAAGTCCGTCATCCGCTTCCACCACAGGCGACGTGCGGCGTCGAGTAGCGCGGCCGACTCCAACGGGATCACCGACCGGTAGCCGCTCACGAAGGCCGCCACCCGCTCCAGGTCGAAGACGCCCTCCACCCCGAACTGCACCTGTGTCGTCCGGGTGACTTCCTCGGCGTACGGGCGGACGCCCAGCCGGTCCCAGTCCAGGACGGCCGTCAGCTCGCCGTCGGCCCAGAGGAGGTTCCGGTACTGGAAGTCGCCGTGCGTCCAGCCGTACGGCCCTGCGGGGACGTCCCCCTCAGGGCGCAGGGCCGCGTACTCGGCGAGCAGCACCCGACGCTTGGCGAGGGCGTCGAGCGCCGCCGCGTCGAAGGAGTCGCCCGAACCGTGGGCCCGCGCAGCAGTGCCGAGCCGGTCGGCCTTCTCCGACGCCCGTTCCGGCGTGACGACGTCCGCGGTGAGATTGTCGGGAACAGCGGGGAGGACCCCGGTTTCGGCGGCGTGCCCGAGCGCCAGGTGGAGCTTGGCGAGGACTGCGCCGAGCCGTCGCACCTGAGCGAGGGGGAGGTCCACGCCACGAACGTGCGCCCCTTGTGCCCAGGGGAACAGGCAGTACCCGCTCCCGCCGACCTCGACCACGACCCCACCCGACGAGCCGACCACAGGGACGATCACTGGAATGCCGGCCTCGGCCAGGGTCGGCAACACGGCAAGATTGCGGCGCAACCTGTCGAGCGGTACATCCGTGACCCGCTTCAGAGCGAAGGTCCCTCGCGACGTGTTCAGCTGCCAGTTCATGTTCATGAGGCCGTCAGCCAGATGACGCCAGTCGACGACGTCCCCGAGGTCGAAGTCCTTGATCAGTTCCGCGAGATCATGGGAGGGAATGCGGTGCCTGCTCGCCATATGCGCGTTGGTCACCTTGGCGACGATACGTGAGCTGAGCACCCGGGTGCACAAGGATCACCGCGCGGCACCGGCATTAGTGGTCCAGCCGACGCTTGTACTCAGACACCGTGCCCTTCGTGCAGGTGGCACGCGGCTTCTCCGACCCGGCCCCGTCCGCGGATGCCGACGGCTAGGGTCTGAATCGTGACCGCAGGGGAGCGCGTCGACGAGGGGGGCAAAGCCATGAACGACCGGCCGAAGAAGCCGTTTCTGTATGTCGTCGTCTGCGCCGCCGGCATCGCGGGCGACGTGCACAAGCTGATCACCGCCGCGCAGGAGCAGGGCTGGGGCGTCGGCGTCATAGCCACACCCCAGGGCCTCGGCTTCCTCGACACCAAGGCGATCGAGTCCCAGACCGGCTACCCGATCCGCTCGGCCTGGCGTAGCCCCGGCGACCCGCGCCCCCTCCCGCCCGCCGACGCCATCGCCGTCGCGCCCGCCACGTTCAACACGATCAACAAGTGGGCTGCCGGCATCGCCGACACTCTCGCGCTGGGGATCCTGTGCGAGGCGTACGGGATGGGTATCCCGACGGTCGTTTTGCCGTACGTGAACGCGGCCATGGCCGCGCACCCGGCGTACGGCCGGAGCCTGGACCAGCTGCGGGAGATGGGTGTGCTGGTCGGGGCGTACGAGCCCCACCGGCCGAAGGCGGGCGGAGGAGCGGACCGCTTCCGGTGGGAGGAGGCGCTGGAGCTGCTGGAGGGCAAGCTCGACTGAACGCGATCTCGCCCCCTTCTCGCTTGGAACGGGTTCGCTGTCCCGGCGCGGAACGGCATTTTTGAGAGCTGCGACCCGTTCACCGGGTGAACGTGGGATGTGCCGATTGGGGCAGTGTCTGTGTCAGCAGCTCCTTGGAAGGGAGTCTGACCACGTCGCCCATGGCGTGGGTGTGACAGGACCATGCGGATCTCTGTATGCCGGCCTGTTGTGCGGGACTTCCCGACTGCCAGATCCGGAAGGCGCCCCAGGCGCCAGGTGAGGACTTCGGTGACATTGAGGGTGGTGTCGAGAGTGGGCCAGGCGGGTTCGGAGAGGATCTACTCGGCAAGGCCAGGGAGCGCCTGGAGCGCTACGGCGGCTTGCCGCTTCTACTGTGTCCTCGCCCCCGGCGGTCAACTCATCACGGATATGCTGGATGCGGCCTTCGTCCTCTGCCACTATCCGGCGGATCCGGAGGACGCCCGAGAGATGATCAAGCGTTGGTGCACGAAGCGCGCCTGCTGCGAGGACATCAACACCTATTTCGACTTCCGCGACCAGGACGACCACGTGACGTACGCGCCTCATCACTGGGCCCACGTTCTGGACAAGATCCGCCAGTTGTTCGCGGAGGCCGGCTTCGCGAGAGTGTCGAGCCGTGGGAATTCGACCCGACGATGGCCAACCCGAGGTGTAAGTGGGCCAGCGTGTACTTCGTGCCGATCGGCTGAGGGCGCGATTCGAGAGCCACTGTCGGTGGGGTACGTGAGACTGTCGAGGTGTCGTCAATCGGTTATCTCATCCTGGCCGTTGAGCTTGCGGCCTTGGTTGCAGTCCCCCTCTTCCTGATTCCCGGGCCCGTCCAGCGGTGGGGGGTGCGCTCTTTGGAACGCTTCGAGCGGATACGCCACTCTTCAGGGGTGTGTCGAGCCGCTCCGCTTCTGACGCAGATACTGGTACTGCCTGCTCGAATACAAGACCGTGTCGACGGTCATGGGCTGGCCCCGCTGTACGTCGTGCGCTGGTGGCGCGCCGCCCCGCTGGCGATGCCAATCAGGACACTCCAGTTCATCCTGCTGGAAATCGTCTTGATGAACGTCGACGACATGGCCGACTGGGAGCATCTGCGGTTGAGTGCGGACCCGGGGCCGACGCCCGGCGTGGTTCAGGAACTGCTCAGCAGCTTGATCTCAGTGCCGATCGCAGTGCGTACCTGGAACCTGGGGGTGATCGGTCCGGCAGCCGGAATCACGGCATTTGCCCTGTTTCTGGTCGCCGAGATGTGGGTCATCAAGCGCAGTAACCTGACCAGCTCCGGCAGCGGCGCGACCTACGCGGCATATGACCTGGAATCTCTCAAGGGATACCCCGACAAGACGAGCGCCCGAATGGAGTACCGGCGCTGCTGGCCGACCGTTGCTCTGTTGACGGTCGCAGCGCAGTGCGCCACAGTCCTCCGCCGTTGGGAGGAGACCCAGCCGGACTGTCAGATTCCACGAGTTTCCATGCAGCCAGTCGAGCAGGTCATCTGGAGGGCCCACCGCACCCGCCGTGCCAGGGCCCGACGACACAACGAACGTCAGTTCAAGGCGCACGCCGCCTTGGTGGTAGGAGCGCTACGAAGAGCCGAGGCCCGGCAGGATTCTGAACCGGGTCGCGCCTTGGAAGACCTCATCGTGATGCTGCTGACGATTGCCGAGCGCTATGCCGAAGGCCGCATCGACGACCTGCTCGACGCTGATCAACTCGCCGATGTGGCTCCGGCCACGCCGCGGGAGCGGACGCGGATGCTGACGGTGGGCGCCGTCGTCGTGCTGGTTATGGCTGGTGCGGCAACCCTTGGCTTGCCTGAGGCGGCGCTCGTCCCACTTCTGCCCGTGGTGGTGTTGTTCGTCGCGGTGGTCTTCAATCGCGGCCGGATACCAACTGCTGGGCAACTTAGCGATCTGATCATCCCCCGCTGAAGGGTGCAAGGTCCTTGCACCTTGGGGGGCGCCAGATCGGGTGTCAGCGCGTCCCGCGTTGAGACTTCTCCGGCAACTCGTTGCTGGCGTGATTTGCCCCAGGGCTTGGCCGCCAGAAGCCAGGAGGCTTCTGGACGCCGGAGGGTCGGCGGCGGGAAGTTCCCCGCCACCGGCCGGTTTTCCGTATGGGTCTCTGGGTCGTCTCAGTGCTTGAGGATCACGAATCGGTGCCCGCGACGATGATTCCGCACAGGCGGTCGTACTCCAGCATGTCCTCGTGGGTCATGAACTGGACGAGGGACCGGTGATTCCGGAGGGCGTAGGAATGCACCAGTTCGACGAGTTCGGTCGCGGCCGCTTCAGCCTCGGTGACGGCTTCGGGATTGTGGACGCGAACACCGGCGGCCTGGAATTCTTCGAAGGTGGCGTCATCGGCGAGCGCCTGTTCCTCGTCGGTGAAGGGCCGGCCGTCGAGGTGGCGGAATCTGCGGGATCCCCAAGGCCGGTTGAAATCCGTGTCGAAGAGCAAGGTCATGACGTGAGGGCGAGGGGTCGGAGCAGAGGCGGGGATGAGGAATCTCCTGAGGGTTTCGGGGTGGTCGGCGCTCGACTGGCCGGGACGGTGGGCATCCACTGGGGTGGTTGGTCCAGCGGAGTTTCCGGCCGATGGTCTATTTCTTCTCGTCAGAAGGCGTACGGGGTGAACGGGCGGACGGGATCGATCATGAGCCCGAGCAGTCGGTTGAACTCGGCCCGCTCGTCCTCCGTCATCAGCTCGTGGGCATTGCCGAGGTTCTTCTCGTCGAGCTGCTCCATGAACGGGGCGAGGAAAATCTGGATGGTCTCGGGCGCTTCCTCGCACTCACGGATTTACTCCAGATAGCGGGCCTGCTGTGCCTTCAGTTCTTTGAAGTCGGCTCGGGTGACCCGAGAGATCAGAGCCATTTCTTCTTCCGTGAAGGGACGGCCGTCCCGGTGAGTCCAGACGTCGGTTTCGTGCAGGTGTCGAGCACGTGTGTCCCAGAGTAGGGAGACGACTTCGGGATGGGCTTCGGGCTGGGGCATGCGGGAGTCCTTCCGGATGGGGGTCGGAAGGTCAATTGTTGGGAGAATCGCCGGTTAGGCTAACCGGCGATTCTGGGATATCTTTCCGCCTCGTTTCCCGGATCACCGTCGTCGGCGAGGAGTGTTCGCCGACCCTGTATCGATGTGTGCCGCCCGTTCCGGCGAGGAAACGGCAGCGGTGCCTCGTGTTTGCCGGCTCCGGGGGTACAGGGGCTCGGCAGGGAGGGCGGCCATCCGTCGTAGCCGCCACACGAGCACGTCGCTCATGCGCTCCACCGTGTCCATCTCCCGTCGGGCGGCTGCCTGTGCGAGCAGGTCGGTGGAGTTGTGGCCGGCGATCCGGGCTTCGTCGAGGGTGGCTGCGAGGGCGGGCCAGCTGGGTTCGGCGAGGATGCGGTCGGCCAGTTCGGGCAGGGCTTGGCGTACGGCGGTGGCGTGGTGGCGCTGCCAGGTGGGGGCCAGGCGGCTGCCCTGCTGGTGGAGCAGGGCCATGGAGTGCCCGACAGCGGCCGGGTAGGCGGCGCGGAGATGCGCGGCTGCCTGGTGGGCGGCTTCGGCCTGCTGGGCGTGCTGCTTCTTGGCGTGCCAGTGGGCGGCGGCGGTGATCAGGAAGAACAGCGTGTCGATGACCATTGCGGTGGTGGCGCCGTCCTCGCCCCGCCCGAGGGCCGGGCCGCTGTGGACGAGGTCGCGGGCGGCTCGGCGCAAGGCGTGATCGTGACCGCGTGCGGCGCGGACGTGGGAGCGAGAGGCGCGTTCGAAGACGGCTGCTGCGGCTTGGAGTTCGTGGCGGGTGTGGGTGGCGGAGGTTTTGGCGAGGGCGTCGAGGACCTCCCCTGCGGCGGCGATCTGTGCGGCGATGACACCGTCGTCGCCCTGGTCGATGACGAGCAGGGCCTGCCAGGCGGCCGTGGTGGCGCGTCGGCGTGCGGACGCGGGCCCGGTCACCCACGGCTGGGACGACTCCGACGAGGGGGCTTCCGCGGACTTGGTCCAGCGTTCACGGATCCGGGGCAGCGAGAGGTCCGGGGCGAGCTTGGAACCGGAGAAGAAGACCGGCTCGCCCTTACCGTTGCGGTCATCAGGGAGGGCGATGGTGTAGCCGAGGGTGTCGCCCGAGGGTGCGATGCGCCGCCGGACGAGCAGGCCGGCCGAGGCGAGGTGGTTGAAGAATTCCTCCTCACTGGCTGTGCCGGCCGCCGAGCGGCGGACCGCTTCGCGCAGCTCCTCGCGTGGGGTGCGCTGCTGGCCGAGGCGTTCGGCTTTGTGGCATTCGGCGCTGGTGGGGCGTTTGGCGGCGGTACCGTCCCCCGCCGCCACGCGGTGGAGGCCGTAGTCGACTTCGATCTGGCGGCATTCGGTCTGGGCGCGCTTGCCGGAGCGGTGGTGGTCGGGGCGGCGGCCGTCTTCGCGGACGAGGGTGGCGATGAGGTGGATGTGGTCGTCGGCGTGGCGGACGGCTGCCCAGCGGCAGCCCGCGCCGTCGCCGGGGTCGATGCCGGTAGCGGCGATGACGCGACGGGCGATGTCCGCCCATTCGGTGTCGGTGAGGGCGCGGTCGCCTGGGGCGGCGCGAACGGAGGCGTGCCACACGTGGGTGGTGGGGCGGGTGTCTGCGGCGAGGAGGTGCAGGGGTGCGTCCAGGAGCTGGGCGAGGTCGCGGAGGGTGGCCTCGGGGTCGCGGCCGGGGTCGGGGGCGAGGCTGTCGAAGGAGGCGACGAGGTGAGGGTCGGTGTGTTCCTCGCGGCGGCCGGGACCGTAGAGGTAGGCGAGCAGACGGGCGGTGTTGCGGCCCTGCTGGTGGATGCGGGGGATCAAGCGGGGGTGCCTTCGGAGAGCGGGCCTGTGAGGCGGGATGTGACGTTGCGGACGGCGTCGGCGGCGTGGCGGACGGCGGCGAGGGTGTCTTCCAGGCCGTCGGGGCAGGTGCCGCTGTTGAGTGCGCGGGCGGCCTGGTTGAGGTTGTTGTTCGCGTGCCCGAGCTGGCGCCGAAGTGCGAACAGGGCGGTCAGGGCGTCTTGGCGGGTGGCGATGGCGGCTGCGGTGCGGTCGAGGTCGCGGGCGGCGGCGAGTCCGCTGTGGGCGAGGAAGCCGGCGATGCTCATGCCGACCGCTTCGGCGCCGGCGGCGACGGTCGCGTGCTCGGCGTCGCTGAGGCGGACGCTGTGCGCGCGGCGCTGCGTACGAGCGCGTACGCGGGGCTTGCCCCGGCGATGCCGCACCGGCTGCGGTCCGCCCCCGGTCGCAGCTCCTCCCTCCCGCGCCCCCTGGCGCGGGAGGGTGCCCCCCACCCCCGGGGCGGGCACGGGTTTGGACGCACCCCCGACGGGGGAGTGTCCGAACCTCCAACTTGCTCCGCCCGGGGCAGGGCTGGCGGACACCTGCGGCGGTGCGGGCCGGTCATTCGGCTGGGGCGGGATCGTCGCGGCAGGGGTGGGGTGCTGCGGGGCGGGTGTCATACAGGGATCCTTCGGTGGGGCGGCGGTAGGGGAGGTCCGTGCTTCGTGGACGTCTCGACGGGGCTGGAGGCTGTCCGGAAATGCGGAGGGGACGGGCCGGTCGGTCCGGGTTGGGATGACCCGGACCGACCGGAATCGGGTTGACCTGCGGTTATTTCCGGTCAGTGGTCCTCAGGGGTTTCGGACGGTCCCTTGGGGGCCGTCCCACCGCGGAGCTCCTGGAGTTCCGTGAGCCGCTCGTTGCTGATGGTGTGGCCGATGGCGCGGAGGGTTGCCCGGATGGTCTTTCGGGTCTGCTTGCCCTCCATCTGCTCGACGATCCGGACGAACTCGTCGAGTTCTCCGGTCGTGGGACGGCCGACCTTGCGCGGGCGTACCGGGGGCTTGTCGGCTGCAGCTGCCTCGGTGGTGCGGTCGGGGCCTTCGGTAGCGGACGGGGCGGGGACGGGATGCGGGCGGGGACGGTCCCCTTCCCGCGGGTGCCCGGCCACCGCAGGCCCGGCGACCCGGAGATGGACAAGGCCAGTCTCACGGTTCGGGCGTGCGAGGTGCTGGTGGATCTGGCGCATGAGGACCCCGAAGGCGAGGAGCGCTGCGGTCGGGGGTACGGCGGCGACGACGTAGTCGAGGACGGGGACGTCAGCGGGGTCACGGGTGCCGGTGACGCCGGCGACGTTGAGGGCGATGGAGCCGAGAGAGCCGGTGGCGGTGAGGGCGATGGCCCACCCGTCGGGCTTGCGGCGCAGGCCGGCCCGGAGCATGAGGAGTTCGCCGGCGACGACGAAGGCGTCGAGGGTGGCCGGCCAGGCCCACTGGCGGGCGGGGGAGTTGCCGAGGCCATGGTCTCCGGCGACCTCGGCGAGGTGGGCGTAGGAGAGCCAGAAGCCGGCGGCGGTGAGGGCGAGGATCACGAACCCGGCAGCGATGAGGGTGTACCGGTCGGTGGGGTGCGGGGCAGGGGAAGGCGAGGTCAAGCGGGGATGCTCCAAGGGCAGGGTGGTGAGGCGTCCGTGGCGAGGGGAACGGACGCCCGGGAGAGGGCACCGCGGTGTGGTGGCAGATGTCAGGCGGCGGGTCTGGTGCGGCGGCGGTCGTCGCCGTCGAGGGTGACGCGTTCGGTCATCTGGGCCAGGCGGGAGGCGACGCGGTCGCCGAGGGCCGCGCGCAGGGTGTCGGTGGTGAGGTTGCTGGTGATCAGGGTGGGGCGCAGGTGCTCGTACCGGTGGTTGATCAGCCGGTAGGTGAGCTCCTCGGTCCACTCGCTGGTCTTCGCCGCGCCGAGGTCGTCCAGGAGCAGCAGCGGGCAGCGCATCAGGCTCTGTAGGTCGCGTTCGCTGTCGAACCCTGGGCGTGGGCGCAGGCGGGCGTAGAGGTCGGCGGCGGTGATGGCTTCCCAGCGCAGACGGACTCCGGCGGCGAGCAGGGTGCGGATGGCGCCGTACGCCTGGTGGGTCTTGCCGGTGCCGGTCGGCCCGACGATGCGCAAGGAAGGCCCCTCCGCGATGCCTGGTGCGCCGGCGGGGCCGCGGCGTCCGGCGCGGGCGATCGTCTTCGCCCAGGCGGTGACCTGGGGGTGGTCGGCGAGGGCGTGCCGGAAGCGGGCCGGGATACGGGCCTCGGCCAGTTCCAGTGCGGTGACCGGCTCGGGCGCCGGCTCCTGGGCGGCGGTGTCGGGGGCGATGCCGCGCTGGGCCAGGATGTTGCAGAGGCGGCCGGTGATCCGGGCGGGCTGCTGCGGATCGCGGGTGAGGGTGGCGGTCAGAGGTCACCTCCGTAGGCGGCAGCGGTGTCGGTGGGGTTGGTCCACGCCCGGTGGGGAGCGGTGGCGGCCGGGACGGCGTTCATGACCTCGTGGACGAGACTGGGCAGGAGGCTCGCGTGCAGGCCCTTGGCGCGGTGGCGGACGAGGCCGGCGCGGATGTGATCCGGGGCGATGCCCTCGGCGAGGAGCTTCTTCACCTCACGGCCGAGGTGGCTGAGCACGTCCTGCGGCGGGCGATGGGGGCACGCGGCGGCGTACTCGCCGATCAGGTCCTGCGCCGAGACCGAGTCGGGCGCGGGGGCGCTGGCGCCCCCCAACGGGGTAGATCCTAGATCCCTGTTCCTAGGTCCTAGATCCGGACGGTGAGGGCTCACGGAGGGCTCGGTGAGCCCTCCGCGCGGCTGCGGCGAGTGCTCACGGAACCGGCTCTTACCTGCGGATTCGTCGTTCACGGAGGACTCCGTGAGTCCTCCCGGACGATTTGCGGAGGGCTCCGCGAGGGCTCCCTGCGTCTGCGGTGAGGGCTCGCGTGGAATCCCGAGATCGTGGTGTGGGCACGGGGGAGTGCGGACGCCGCTGGGCCGGTTGATCTTCTGGTGCTGGGCGAAGGTCACGATGTGCAGGTACCGCTTGCCGTCGGCGCCCTCGTAACGGCAGATCAGCCCGGTGCCGTCGAGCTGGATCAGGTCGTCCTCGACCGCCTCCGGGCCGTGCTCGCGGCGCAGCGACCACAGCTGGCCGGCGATGACGGCGGCCTGGTCGCGGAACCGGCCCTGGTCGTCGGCCTGGGTGAGCAGCCCGAAGAAGGTCCGCTCGGCGGACAGGGACACCGCCGCGAGAGACTCGGACGAGAACGCCTCGGGCTTGATGGTGCGGATACGGGCGATGGCGATCGACCACCTTTCAGGGGAGGACAGGGGAATCCGGCGGCGCCGGGTGCATGGCCAACACAGCCACACCCGGTGCGCAGAAGTCCAGACTTTGCACTGGAATTCCGTACAGCCCGTCGGCATGCCACCTCGGCGAGTCCCGCAACTGTAGGGACGAATTCCCGGTCACCGAAATCGCCACCGAAAATCGCCGGGTGATTCGCATCGCTCACGGCAGACAGGAAAACCCTTCCGGACCGGCCGGCGTGCAAGCTACAACATCACCCATGCCGCCACGCCCTCTCGCCATCGGACCCGCCGGACACGCCGCCGCCCATGCCATCGAACGCACGCGCACCGCCCGCGGCTACTCCCAGCGCCAGCTCGCCGCCCGCGTCACCGCACTCGGCCGGCCCATGACCTTCACCGCGCTCTCCCGCATCGAACGCACCGTCCGTCGCTGCGACATCGACGACCTCGTCGCCATCGCCACAGCCCTCGGAATCGCCCCGCAGACCCTCCTCACCGGCGCCCTCGCACCCCCAGGGGCGGCCGGAGTGGGCGAAATATAGCCGACGATCCCCGGTTAGGGAAACCGGGGATTCTCCGGATCATTGTGCGTCCCGGAACGCCCGTCGCGCCGGTCCCTGCCAGAAGTCTGCCCACATCCCCAGAGGACGCCTTGCTCGATTCGCCTACGCGCCGATTTCAGATTCCCCGCCGCGTACACGTAGCCCCGCTCGCTTCTTCTTCCGCTCCGCCCGGAGATCCTGGCCGTACGTAGAAGCGCTATTCGACGATCTTGCAGCATCGGCCGGGCTTGTTGCCTCCCGTCCCGGCTAGATCCCTCAATTCTCGCCGCTCTTTCTCACGTAAAGGAACCGCCTATGGCCCCGCGCCTGCTGTCCATACCCGCCGTCGCCGCCGCCCTGGACGTCGACCGCCGAACGGTCTACCGCTTCATCGCCGCCGGCGAGCTGCCCGTCGTCGACCTGCGCACAGGACCGGCTCGCTCTCGCGTCCGTGTCCCCGCCGCGAGCCTGGACGACTTCATCAACAGTCGGGCGGTCTCCTCGCCCGCGCGCCGCCGCTGACCAGGGCCAAGCCCCTCAGTACGCGAAACAGGAAGGAACGGAACCACGTATCTCCGGAAGCTGAAGTCCGGCAAATGGCAGGCGACCGTCCGCAACCGGGCTGGAGACCGGTTCAGCGAGTCGTTTCCCCTCAAGGCCCAGGCCCGTGCCTGGGGCGCCGAGATGGAGACCCAGTTCGCCCGCGGAAGCATGCGGGACCCCCGAGCGGGCGAGATGGCGTTTCACGAGTGGCACGCCCGCTGGTGGCAGGCCCGTGTCGTCGAGCCTCACACGCTGCGCGGCGACGCCTCCAGCATCAAGAACCACGTGCTGCCCCACTGGGCCGACTGGGAGATGCGGGCAGTCACCCGCATGGACGTCCAGAGCTGGATCCGCGGACTGATCGAGAAGGGGGTCGGCGCCTCGGCGATCAAGAGGGCGTACAACCTGATGTCGTCCATCATGCGTGCGGCCGTCGACGACGATGTCATCGCGGTCAGTCCCTGCCGGAACATCGACCTGCCGCAGATCGCGATCAAGCCCCCGCAGTGGTTCACCCTCGATCAGGCACAGAGCATCATCGACGAGCTCCCGGCCCCGTGGCGCACCATGTGCCTGCTCGGCTTCTACACAGGGCTGCGCTGGGGCGAACTCGCCGGCCTGCATCGCCATCGGATCGACCAGCGCCGTTCCCGCCTGTTCGTGGTGGAGGTCAACACCAAGAGCGGCATCAAGGAGTACCCCAAGAGTTCGAGGAGCCGCCGGGAGGTCCCGCTCCCACCACACGTCCTGGACGCCCTCGAACGGCACATCCACCCGCTCGACCGTGACGCCCTGGTCTTCACCACCATCACCAAAGGCCGAGCCGGCCGTCACCTCGACGACGGCAACTGGCGCCGCCAGACCTGGTGGCCGGCCATCGAGAACGCCCACTACTTCGACACCGACGGTGAGCAACTCCCCGTCCCGCGCTATCCGCCGCACTCCATGCGACACACCTGCGCCTCATGGCTCGTCCAGAAGGGAGTTTCGCTCTACGAGGTCCAGCACCTTCTCGGCCACGAGAGCTTCCAGACGACCCAGCGCTACGCCCACCTCCAGCCTGATGCCCACAAGGCAGTGCTCGGGGCGTGGGAGCGGCTGGACGTTCCGCTCACCATCGCAGCATGAGCGAAGCTCCGCCCCGTCCGGTACGGACGAGGCGGAGGTGTTTGTGCGGTCAGGCGGACGCACTCTCATCAGGAGGGGACCAGCGCCCCTTGTTGTCGAATGGCCAGGCATATGCTTGCAGGTTGCCCTGAAGGAGCTCGCGCAGAGCCTCATGGCTGGAGGGAGGAAATGAGCGCGGGGAACGCGGTGCTGGAGGTGGGGTGAGACGTCCTTATAGGTCCGGCCCTTCACCCGGCTCCTCCTGATAGCTGTAGCGCTGCTCGCGCCGGACCTCGCCGATGTTGTGGTAGCCGCGCTCCTCCCAGAACCCCCGGCGGTCACCCGTCATGTACTCGATGGCCCGGACCCACTTGGGGCCCTTCCAGGCGTATAGCGGGGGTACCACCAGCCGGACCGGGAATCCATGTTCCGGTGTCAGGGCCTCCCGGTTGCGGAACCGCGCCAGGAGCGACTGGGCGGAGGCGAATTCATGCAGGCGGAGGTTGGCGCTGTAGCCGTATTCGGCCCAGACCATGACGTGGGTGACGTCCGGTGCGGGAGGGGCGAGTGCCAGCAGGGTCGACGTGGCCACCCCCGACCATTCGTTGTCCGGGACGGTCTTGCCGGAGACGCAGTGCAGGTCGGCAACGATCGTCGTCAGCGGCAGCTCGGTGAACTCCTCGAAGTTCCAGGTGTACTTGTCGCCGGAAGCCGTGGCGCCAAAGACGCGGAACTCCCACCGCTCCGGCTTGAACTTCGGGACGGGGCCGTAATGGCGCACGGGCCAGCCCGCCACGGAACGCTGTCCGGGTGGAAGAGCCTCGTCGTCGCGGGGGCGGGTGGGGAGCGGGCCCTGCGCCCCACGTGACCGGTCGCTGTCCCTGGTCCACCGCTGCCAGAAGGAGAGCCTGCGAAGGGTGGCGAGGGTGTCGTGGTGGTCGGGGCCCAGCCGCTCGGTCTGGTCTGCCAGCAGCTCGGCCAGTGCCGAGGCGGCCTTGCGTGCGTGGGCCTCGGCTAGATCCGGCTGTTCGGCGCGGGTGAGCGGGCCCTGCCCGTTGAAGTGACGGGCCAGCTTCATCGCGGTCGTCGCCAGGAGGGCTGCATCCTTGGCTGGTCCGTGTTCGAGCAGGGCGAGCGCGCCGACGAGACAGCCCTCGTAGTCGACGGCGAGTGTGTTGCTGTCCCCCGCATTCCCGGCGGAAACCCGGGCCAGCGCGTCAGCCGCCAGCACCATCGTGGCGGCCCTGCGCTCGGCGTGCTCCGCGTGGACCTCCTGATCGGGATGGCCCGCCACGACTCCGTAGGCGTCCGCCGCCCGCGTCAGCAGCCCGTACACCGCCCAGGACGGGCCAGCCTGCCCGGGCGGGCCCTCCAGCAGCTCCGGGGGGACGAGCCGCGTCCAGTCCTCCGTCCTGTCGTGCTCGCCCGCCAACACGACGAGCGCGTCCCCCAGGGCGCCGGTGGTGACGAAGTCGCCAGGCACGATCGGGCGGTTCAGGTCCCGCAGCCGGGCCCCCTCGTGGGCCGTCTCCACTGCCTCGGTCAGATCCTCCGGCATGCCGAGGGCCCGCCAGCGGCGCAGCAGCGCGCCGGAGAGGAGCCCGCGCAGCCACGTCGACCGTGTGTTGTCGCACGGGCTCTCCCGCAGCACGCGGAGCAGCCGAATGGCCTCCTCCAGGTTGCGTACGGCACCGTCCTCGTCGTAACGGTGCAGATGGCGGTCAGCACGCCGGAAGTGGGCGAACCATTCGGCGTTGAGCAGCCGGATGGGTCCGGCGGACTCCGCCGACGCAGGGCGGGGCGAATCGCTCGCGGTCGGGTAGAAGCGCCGGAGCACCTGGCTTGCCACGTGGGCGAACGCCTGCTCGGCGGGGTGCGCATAACCCTCGTCCGCTCCCGCCGTGTCGCTCATGTGTCCGGTGGTGCCGTCGAGGTAAGTCGCTGCGAGCGCCGGGAAGTTCCGGGTGCCACGGCCGAACTGGCGCTCCACGTAGTGCGAGACCTCGCGCAGAACGAGGGCGGCCTCGCCGCGGTCCACCCTGAGAAGCAGTTGCTCCCGCACACCATCCTGGAAGTCGAAGAAGATGTCGTCGATGTCGGCCGATGCCTCGGGACGGCGTACGAGGAGGCCGCTGAGCAGCACCTCGGCCAGCTCGGAGGGGCCGGTGTGGGGCAGCATCACTCGCTGCACGAGGCGCATGACCGGAAGTATGAGGGGGGCGGTCGCCAGGTAGTGCGCGAGCCGGACGGCGTCAGGCGAGGCGGCTGAGAAGAAGGCACGCAGGAGGTGTGCGGGGTCGCTCACGGCCGTGGTGGTCCTCGGTGCACGGGAGGCCAGGTGGCGGGGAAGCACCCAGGCGGCGGCTCCTCTGACCACTGGGGTAGTGCCCGCCAACACGCGGGACCAGGCTCCGAGCGCCGAAGGCGTCGGCGAGAGGACTGGGACGGCAAGTGCGTTCGACGCTGGATCGGGCGGCTCCTGGCCGTGGGCGCGGAAGTCCCAGCGGGCGCTACGTTCCTGCCGCCGCAGGGTGCCCGGGACCGGCGGCAGGTGGGTGCGTGACCACATGCGCTGCGGCAGCGGCTGGAGTACGGCGACGGGTGCGGCCTGCGCCCACCGGTGGAGATCACGCTGCATGTGGCCGCTGCGCCAGAGCGGGCCTGTGCAGTCGGAGAGGACCAGGGTGATCGTCCGCCCGCCTGTGTGGCGGAGTCCGGGGGCCGGGGTGGACACGGAGTCCGGGCGGGGGGAGTCGGAGACCACGACCATCCCGGTGCCGGGGAGTTCGTGCAGGTAGTGCACGGTGATGTCGTGGAAGGCGCCCGAACGTCCGCAGGCACGCCGGAGTTCGCGCAGCAGCTGGTGCCAGGGCGCCATCGAGGTGGAGACGTCCATGAGGAGCTGGAGACGCGCCGCGGGACGGTCTCGTCTCTCCAATACAGGCAGCAGGAAGCCGGTCTCGGCGGCGAGTTCGGCTGTAGCGTCCTCATTGAGCGCGGGATCGGAGGGCGCTCCCGTCGGCGGGCTGTAGTGCCGGAGCGGGCGCAGGGCGCGGCGCAGCGGCTGGGTGTCCGGCAACGCGGTGCCGCCCGGTAGCTGGACGCCGCCCTGGGCGGCGGCTTGGCCAACCTGCGCCCGTACGCGCACCAGCTGTTCGTCCTCCGGGCCGGCATGGAGGTTGGGCGGGGGCGGCGGGGCGTCGGCGAACGCGGCGTGCGCGTCCCCGGGCGCGGGGGGCGGCGCCTCCGTCCCGGCGTCTCTGGGCCCCGTGGGGGAAGGCGTGACGTACCTGGCCAGCCACAGAGCGTCCGCGATCGTGTCAGGGGCCGTGGACAGGCCCGCGCCGGTGAGCCTGCGCACTAGCTCCTCCACTGGTGGGCGGGCTGGTGCGGTGTCACGGCCTGGGGGTTGTGTCCCCCTCTCTCCCGGCCGGGCGCCTCCGGGCGTTCCCGGCTCCGTGCTCATGGCCGGCCCGGTCCCAACGGGCGCATCAGCAGGTCCGCGAGGCGCTCGCGCCCCACAGGATCCTCCTGGGCGCTGTACTGCGTCAGATAGATCGCGTTCAGGAGCTGATCGGCGGCGCGCAGCACGCCAGGTGACGTGGAGAGGAACCGCTCGATGATGTCCTCGTTCTCCTCCGCGGATGCGCTGCCGAAGTGCGCCTGGACCATCGCTGCGAGCCGGTCGGCGTTCGGGGTGCGCATATCAAGGTGGATGCAGCGGCGCAGCAGTGGGGCGGGGAAGTCGCGTTCGTCGTTGCTGGTCATCACCACCACCGGGAACTCACGGCAGCGCACGCGCCCGTCTACGACCGTCGCGGACAACCCGTCGTGGGTGAGTACGGAGACCGTCCCGCCTTCGTTGTCCCGGCGAGCGCGCTCCAGCTCCGGGATGGCGAACTCCCCCTCCTCCAGCACGTTGAGGAGGTCGTTGGGCAGGTCGACATCGCCCTTGTCGAGTTCATCGATCAGCACCACACGGGGCCGCCCTGAGGGTAGGAGCGCAGTGCCGAGCGGACCGAGCCGCAGGTAGCGGCCGATGCCGGTGTCGGTGGTGCCGGGCAGCTGGGACTCCTGGAGCCGGCCGATGGCGTCGTACTGGTAGAGCCCGTCGCGCAGCGTGCTGCGGCTGACGATGGGCCACTGCAGCACGCGGCCGAGTTTCAGCTCGTGCGCGATCGAGTGGGCGAGCGTGCTTTTGCCGGTGCCGGGGTCGCCGGTGATCAGCAGCGGGCGGCGCAGATACAGGGCTGCGTTGATCAGTTCGAGTTCGTCCAGGGGGCCACGGACGGCGAACGGGCCCCGGGGTGTACCGAGCCGGCGAGTGGAGGCGCTGTCGAGCGGGGGGGCCGGCGGTGCCCCCGCGAGCTCACCGTCGAACGTGCGCCAGGGGGGTGGTGGGGGCAGCCGGCTGATGCCGTCGTGCGGTTCGCTCACGCCCTGGTAGATGAACCAGTTGCTGTTCACGGAACTCCTTCGGTACGGGAAGCGGAGTGCGGGCAAGGGTCAGGGTGCGTCGAGAACACCTGCGGGCTCGGCGAGGGGCCGGTCGGCGTCGTCGTACATCAGGGCCAGGGGTTTGGCCCAGTAGGCGTGCGGATCGCGGCGGTGGATTCGCTCGCGCAGGACGCGCAGCCGCTCGGGCAGCTCGGCCGCGGAGCCTGCGTCCGCCAACAGCTGCGCGGCGTTGCCGTTGAAGCTGCGGCACTGCTCGTCACATCCGTCCGGAGGGTGGGGCCCGACGTTCCACAGGAAGACGCCGTGTCCGCTCTCCAGGGCTAGGCGCAGGGCCTCACGGCCGGTGGCGTCGGCGGCTGGCCGACAGACCACTGGGACCTGGCCAGGCCCGGCACCGGCGAGACCGGCGCGGCGCAGGAGCCGGCCGGGCTGCGGCGTCGGCAGAGCACGCAGCGCCGCCGCCGCGGCCGTTTCCTTCCACCGCATTTCCCACAGAGGGTCGACGCCGCCTCGGCGGGACGCGTCCCGTACGACGACCTGCCGACGTACGCCCAGCGGCCAGCAGGCGGGGTCTGAGAGGTCCAGGTCGGTGACGGCGGCCTGCGGCAGCCAGTGCTGTACGGCGAGGTCGAAGTGCTCGGGCGGGAGGACGACCTCCAGCGGGGCGTGGCGTTCGGGGGTGTCCAGCTGGAGGAAGAGCCGGGTCAGCGGGCGCTGGAGCGCGAGCGGCAGGTCGTCCGGTGGGACCCCGTCGCCATTCTCGTCGGCGTCGACGACCGCGTCGTCGTCCTGCTCGGGGTCGAGGACCCGCAGCCGCCAGTGGAAGGCGGCCGAGGGCGACCACAGGGCGGGTTCGAGCTCCAGCAGCACGCTGGGCCCGTCGCCCGGCCGGGCATCGAGGATGCCGACCTGTAAGGGCTCTGCGGCGAGCGGTGGGTTCTGGGCATGCCCGCCGGGGCGGACCAGGACCCCCGTTGCGTTCGTCCCGCCCTGCACGGTGATGTCTCCGTCGACTCGCCCAGGCAGGGTGACCTCGCCCACGCTGACGTCGGCCTCCAAGCCCAGGCGGCGCATACGGCGTCCCACCCAGCGGTCCAGGTCGGCCGCCGAGGACGCCGCGCCCGGCATCGATGCGACGGCGAGGGCGACGAGCTTGGCGTACCGCAGATAAGGCAAGGCCTCGATCGTGAACTGCATTCGGTACTGATAGATCTCGCCGTGCCCGTCCCGCCAGTGCCGGAGGGCGGAGGTGGCCGGGAACTTCGCGCGGTTGTGGAACACCACGCGCAGCAGGCTCCGCACCAGCGTCGGGTCGTCGGGCGCCGGGAGAGCGGCCAGCAGCTCGAACAACTCCAGCCGGTCGCCCGGCGACCAGGAGGTGGTGCTGTCCGGCAGACCATTGCCCGGCAGCTCGCCCTGGACGTCCGTCCATCCGTCGCGGAGGTCGCTTTCGGCGTGCCACCGGTCATGGGCGCAGACCAGGGCGTGATAGGGGTCCGGCCCGAGGACATGGTCGGGGTCCACGACGACAGGGCTGGCGAACTCCCGCAGCAGAGTGCTGCGTACAGCCCGGCCGCCGTCCTTGATGTCGCCCTCGGATGTGCGTCTGCTGGCCTTGGTCAGACCGACCAGGGCGCCCTGCGAGAGGTCGATGACCGGTCCCCCGGAAGCCCCTTTCGGAATCTCCGTCTGCGGGCCGAGGCGGAAGCTGTAGGGGCCGTCGTTCCCGGCGACCACGCAGACGCCGTTCCAGTCGAGCAGTTCCTTGCCACGCTTGCCGCCGGCGACGTACCAGCCGTAGGCCCGGACCTCGCGCGATGGCGGGTCGCCGCGGTCGCTGAGCCAGACACAAGCGTGATCGGTGTCGTCCTCCAGCAGGCGTACGAGAGCGATGTCCGACTCCGCGGGGACGGGTCCGCTGTCGGGCACCCCGGACAGCAGATAGCCGGTCCTCGCCGAGATCGAGCGGCCGTTCCACAGGGTCACGGTGTACGGAGCGGCGCCCGCGGCCCGGACCACATGGGCCGCGGTCAGCGCCCAGCCGGGTGCGATCAGCCCGGCGGACCCCCAGTGCGTGCCTTCCTGGGCACTGATCGCCGCCGTTGCCTCCCTGGCCAGCCGGTCCAGGCGCGGAATCTGGTCAGGCATTCCCCTGCGCACCGGCAGTCGTGCCGTCGTTCCGGTCGCCGGGCCGCCAGGTGAGCGTGACGTTGAGGGCGGCCTTGGCCTCACCGTCGGCGAGGAACGCGACCGCCTTGCCGGACTTGGCTGCCAGCTCGACACCGAACGAGACGCTCACCTCGTCGGGGTGGGCGGCCTCGCGGGCGGCTTCGAGCACGGAAGTGCCGACCGACCGGATCACCCGCTGGACGCTGTCGACCCGTTCCATCAGGGTGTCGAGGGCTGTGACCTCCTCTTCCTCGCCGTATTCGGTGAGCCGTTTGCGCAGATCCACCTCGTCCGGGTCGAGCGTCTCCACTCGGGCGAGGACAGTCTCGCCGCCGATCTCCACTTCCCGCACCCGGTACGCCACAGCTCCGCCGCTCCCGTCGCCGATCTCCGTGCCGTCCGCACCTTGCTCGGGCGACAACATTACGGTCACACACTTGAGTTGTTCAGATTACTTCCCTGCATCGACGCGCGGGCCTGTTAACGGTCTTCTCCTGGCAGAGGTCCGGCGCGCCCAGCCCGGGATCCTCACACCACCGGCAGTGCGGCGACCCTCTGATTGCCGATACCGAACCGACGTCCATGACGCTCATTTGACGCTCCGGGCGACCGGCTGTCCTCATTCGGGCCCTAGAAGCATCTCTGACCTGCTGCTTTCCTGGCTGCGTCCAGGCCGACATCTTTCCGATGACCCACCATGTCGAGTGCGTGGCGATCCTTGAGCCCGCCGAGAAGGGCCGCTGACCTGCGGCTTTAGCGAGTGTGCACTATATGCGTTACGGGCGATATCTTGACGCATATCTGACGCACGTGACGCACGTTTGACGCATGAACGGCCTGTTCTCTGATGGGTCGTCATGCGTAGGTTGAAGCTGCCGACCAGGGCACTCGCCCGTGTGGACGTGGCATTCGCGATGGGATGGTGAGGCCGGCTGCCGCGCGGTTGACCGGCCCCGCCCAGACGTTTCTCGGTCGTGACGCTCCGTGATGCCGTGTCGGCGTCGGGCGGATGCCGCCTCAAGGGCCTGAGGGGCTCCATTGTCCGAAGAAGGGTTCAGGGTGTGGGGTCGCGGTTCCGGGACGTCTGGCCGCCGGGGTGGTGGCGTGGGCCTCGGGCCTGTGAAGGCCCAGGCCGCGCCCTGAGTCGCGTATAGACGGGGGCCCGTCGCCCATATGCGGCCCGCCTCGACCGGATCGGCCCGGTTGCGCGCGGCCTGGTGCTCGATGGCTGACACGGGCTCGTTCTGCGCAGCTGTCAGTGGCGAGTGCCATGCTGTGCGGGAGGGTCCATTGCGAGGTAGGGGCGCTGTGGCGTTCGAGTGGGATCGGATCGGGCAGCCACACTTCGACCGAGTCGTTGAGGCGTTGGTCCACCGGCTTTACAGCGAGACGGCGGAGGTGCGGGCCGTCAACGGGCGCGGCGGTGACGGCGGCCGAGACATTGACGTGGTGCAAGGCGGCCGCCTGCGGATCTATCAGCTCAAGTACTTCCCTGACGGTCTGCAGGGACGTGGGCGCAGACCGAGTATCAAGAAGTCGTTCAAGCGAGCCATGGACCACGACCCCTATGAGTGGGTCCTCGTAGTTCCTTGCACTCTTACCCCGGGCGAGCGGGCGTTCGTCATGGGTCTGGGTGAAGGCCGGAACGTGAAGGTCACGGTGATGGACCGGGCCGCCCTGGACGATCGCCTCGCCGCGCATAGCGATATCGAGCGCAGTCTCAGCCGCACCAGTGGCGATGTTGGTCTGCTGGAGTACGCGAAGATCATGAACCGGGAGCAGGACGTTCTGGCGTGCGGTACGGCCGACCTGGGGGCTCGAGTGCAGGCTCTGGGGCGCGTGGTCGACGACCTTGACCCGAACTGGACGGTGGACTTCGCCCGCGAAGGTGACAAGGTCATCCAGACTTTGCGAGCTAAGCATCCTCGGGCTCATGAGGTAAGCCCCATCACCCTGACCATCTCCGGAAGGGCCATGGACGCCGGCCTGTCAGCCGCCGTCACCCGCTCCCTGGGGTTCGGAGTCGCTGAGGCGGTCGAGCTCCCCGCCGACGTGGTAGAGAGCCTGACGGTCAGCGGACCGGAGTGGATTGCGCAGACATTTACCAACACCACGGTGCTGTGGAGACCCATCTCGCCTGTGTCGGAGACCGATGCTGCAGTCTCCATAGCATTCCTCGGCGAGGACGGCAGAGTGCAGGCGTCGTACGCGGGTCGGCTTAAGGCGCGAGGTTCCGGCTCCCTGGGGAGCTCGGTCGAGGTGGATCTACCTGGTGCGGTGCTTCGGGTGCTGCGTCCGTTCGATGAATCGGCCCCCGCGAAACTCGCTTATCAATTCGACCTCGCCGGCCTCGGTCCCACAGAGGCGCTCAAGGTGCTGCGGCTGCGTCGGCGTCTTTCGCTCGGCGGTGACTTCCGAGTGCTGATTGACGGCCAAATCGCCGGTGCGGGGCGTCTGCCGAGGAGCGGCACTGCGGATGACAATCGGCGCTGGGCACAGCTGCAACTGTTCCTGGAGGACCTCGAAGTGGTCCAGCGACACTGTGAACAGGACTTCCCCATCCCAGCAGACATGTCGATGGCCGACCGGATTGCTCTACGGATGGCTCGCCTCCTGGTGGAAGGCCGCTGCGTCGCATCGCCATTCAGCCGCGAGCTGACGATCACACTCACCTGGATCGACGATGCGAACACCAGGGAGTTGCTCAGCGGACGACCGCAGTCGCTACGCGTCACGAGCTCCGAATACGGGATCACGATCGCAGGGCACCTTCTCAACCTCGGCTCCGTCTGCATCTTCCACACGGAAGTCACAGCCGACGACGGGCCTACCGTCCTCGAGTCGCTCCGCAGCAGCCTCGTGCCGGAGGCGACCCTCGTGCTGCGCCCCGCCAGGGGCGAGCACTACCGGATGTTCCTGACCGACGCACCTGACGACGGTATGCCGCTCAGCCCCTGTTCGCTGGGCCTCGACGGCTTCCCCGACCCTCGCTAGGTGTGTGTTGGTGGGGGCGAGCGATTGCGGCGGGGCGCCTTGGGCCACCTGGTGGTCGCGGCCGGCGATTCAGAGAAGCGCCGTGATGTGGGTGGTCACGGGCGGTAGACCAGTTCCAGGAGGATGGCCGCGATGAGTTGCCACGCGCCGGCGCCGAGCAGCCACATGCTGTCGAGGGCCAGCCCGAGGGGACTGGCGAGGCAGGCGCCGCCGACGAGCGCGATCGAGTGCCGGCGCACGCTGCGGTCGGAAGGCATGCGTCCGTCGGGTCGCGTCATGGGCCGAACTGTAGGGCGGGGTCGGGCCGGCCGGCCTGTGCCCGCCGAGTCTTCACGCCACCCTGACGCGCCCGCGCCGTCGAGGCCGGCGTCAAGGACCTGTCAGGGGAAGGCCGGGCGGCGCCAAGAATGCGCCAGGAAGGGCGGACAAGCCTGGGGGATGGGCGGAGGCTGAGCGGAGCCCTATCCGAAGGAGTCCGTCCGCATGACCACCGTGACCGCTGAGAAGGGCGCCGTACCCGGCGCCGAGGAACCGCCCGATACCGGCGCGCGGCACAAGCTGACGGCCGTCACCGGGCTCGCTGCTCTGTCGCTGGACGCGATGGCGTCGGTGGCGTACGGGCCCGAGGCCATCGTGCTGGTCCTCGCGGCCGCCGGCGGGTACGGGCTGGGATTCACGCTGCCGGTGACGCTCGCCATCGCGGGGCTGCTTGCGGTGCTGGTCGCCTCGTACCGGCAGGTCATCGCCGCGTTCCCGGACGGCGGTGGTTCCTACGCGGTGGCGAAGGCGTACCTGGGGCGGCGTACGAGCCTGGTCGCGGCCGGTTCGCTGGTCCTCGACTACGTCCTCAACGTGGCCGTGGCCGTCACCGCGGGTGTGGCCGCGCTGACGTCGGCCTTCCCAGGGCTCTATGGCGACCGGCTGGTGATCTGCCTCGGCGTCCTGGTGCTCATCACGGCCGTGAACCTGCGCGGCATCGTCGACTCGGCCCGCGCCTTCATCATCCCGACCGCCGTCTTCGTCGGCGCGATCCTCGTCATGATCGCCGTCGGCCTGTTCCGCGACACGCCCGTCTCCACCGCCGCCTCCGACGGACACGCCTCCGTCCTCGCCGACAACGCCACCACCGTCGGCGCCCTGCTCCTGCTGAAGGCCTTCGCCTCCGGCTGCTCCGCGCTGACCGGCGTGGAGGCGATAGCCAACGCGGTGCCGTCCTTCCGGGCGCCGGCCGCCCGACGGGCGATGCGCGCCGAGGTCGCGCTGGGCGGGCTCCTCGGCGTGATGCTGATCGGGCTGTCGGTGCTGATCTCCCGCTTCGGGCTCCAGCCGGTGGAGGGCGTCACCGTCCTCGCCCAGCTCACCGACGCCTCCCTCGGCCACAACGGGGCCTTCTACGTCGTCCAGTTCGCGACCATGGTGCTCCTCGCGTTGTCTGCGAACACGTCCTTCGGAGGCCTGCCCGTCCTGCTGAAGCTGCTGGCCCGGGACAACTACGCGCCGCACGTCTTCGGCCTCAAGGCGGACCGTCAGGTGCACCGGCACGGCGTGGTGTGGCTGGCGGTGGTGTCGGCGGCGCTGCTGGTGTTCTCCGGCGGCGACACCAATACCCTGGTGCCGCTCTTCGCGATCGGGGTGTTCGTGGGCTTCACGATCGCCCAGACCGGCATGGTCCTGCACTGGAGGGCCACCCGGCAGTGGGGCAGGGCCTTCCTGAACGGTCTCGGCGCTGTGCTGACCGGTGTCTCCGCGGTCGTCGTCACCGCCACCAAGTTCCACGACGGGGCCTGGCTGATCGTGATCGCCCTGCCTGCACTCGTCCTCGCCTTCGAGACCGTCCACCGCGCGTACGGGCGGATCGGTGAGCGCCTCGGCGTGGGCAGGATCCCGGAGCCGCCCCATCGTGAGCGCTCCCTGGTCCTGGTCCCCGTCTCCTCGCTCACCCGGCTCACCAGCGAGGCCCTCACCACCGCCGTCTCCCTCGGCGACGAGGTCCGCGCGGTCACCGTCTGCCACCCGGACCCCGAGGACCTGGCGGTCACCGAGGCCCTGGAGCGGGACTGGGCCCTGTGGAACCCGGGTGTTCCGCTCGTCCGGCTCCCTTTCGAACGCCGCTCGCTCGGCCGGCCCATCAGCGCCTACGTACGCGCACTGCGCGACGCCGACCCCGGAACCCGTGTCACTGTCCTCATCCCGGAGGCCGAGCCCGAGAGCCTGTGGCAGCGGCTGCTGCAGAACCAGCGCGGCGCGGTCGTGGCCCACGCCGTACGCAGGGACACCGACGCCGTGATCTGCCGGTTGAGGTTCCGGCTCCGGGATCGTTAGCCTGCCGGATCGTGTCCGCCATGCCTCCGAAGCGGACATGCCGCCGGATACGGACCCCGTCGCCATGGGTTTCACGACGGGCCGCGTCCCCAGGACCGATGGGCGGCCGCCTGGTCAGCCGACGTGGACGCGGGGGCGGCGGTCGCGGTCGGACTCGGCCTCGCGGAGGATCTCGCGGGTGACCGGCGCGATCTCGCCCTGGCCGAAGAGGAAGAAGCGCAGGAAGTTGGCGAAGGGGTTGCCCTCGGTCCACTCGAAGTAGACGTGCGGGCGGACGCCGGTCATGTCCCGGGCATGGAGCAGGAGGGCCGCGAGGGCGTTGGGGACGGAGGAGGACTCGACGGTGAGCACGCGGTAGCGGTCGTGCAGGACCTCGCCGCGGACGGTGAGGCCGGCCTCGAACTCGGAGGGGTCGGTGACGGTGACCTCGATGAAGACGAAGTCCTCGGTGCCCGGGAGGTCGTTGTCGGCACGGATCTGGTCCTTCTTCGCCCGGTACTCCTCCGCGTCGCGGTTGTCCGGCTCGTTGGCGATGAACCGCGGGGTCCGGCTGGCGATGTCGCGGATGAAGCGCTCGGCCATGCCGTCGAGTTCGACGTGGGTGACACGCAGCTCGAAGGCGCGGCCGAGGCGCGAGAGGAGCGAGATGAGGATGATGCCGGCGATGAAGCAGGCGCCGATCTTCACGCCGTCCGGGCGCTCGATGACGTTGACGACCGTCGTGTAGAGGAAGACGACGGAGATGATCCCGAAGCCGATCGTCCAGCCGCGCTGGCCGGCCTTGCGGGCCGCGATGGTGACGGCGATGGCGGCCGAGCAGATCAGGACGAGGACGCCGGTGGCGTACGCGCCGCCCTGCGCGTCGACGTCGGCGTCGAAGATCCACGTCACCAGAAAAGCGACCAGGGTGAAGACGATCACCATCGGGCGTACGGCCCGGGCCCAGTGCGGGGCCATGCCGTACTTCGGCAGGTAGCGGGGCATCAGGTTGAGCAGGCCGGCCATCGCGGAGGCGCCGGCGAACCACAGGATGAGGATCGTGGAGACGTCGTAGACGGTGCCGAAGGCGTTGCCCAGGTACTCGTGGGCGAGGTAGGCCAGCGCGCGGCCGTTGGCCTTGCCGCCGGACTCGAACTCCTCATGCGGGATCAGGACCGTGGTGATGAAGCTGGTGCAGATCAGGAAGACGCTCATGATCAGCGCGGCGGTGGTGAGCAGCTTCTTGGTGTCCCGGATGCGGCCGGTGGGCCGCGCTTCGGTGTCGCCGGGGTCGCCCTGGACGTGCGGCATGACGGCGACGCCGGTCTCGAATCCGGACAGGCCGAGGGCGAGCTTGGGGAAGACGATCAGCGCGACGCCGATCATCACGAAGACGTTGCCGTGTTCCTGGGTGAGGGCCGCCGTCCAGTCGGTGACGACATGGCCCTCGGTGATCACCTGCCACATGCCCGTGACCACGACGACCACGTTCAGCGCCAGGTAGATGCCCACCAGGGCCACGGCGACGCCGATCGCCTCCAGGAAGCCCTTGAGGAAGACCGCGCCGAGCAGCGCGATCAGGATCATGGTGATCAGCACCTGCTTGTCGTGCAGGGCCGATTCCAGGTGGGGGTTCTCCACCAGGTGGGTGGAGGCGTCGGCCGCCGACAGGGTGATGGTGATGAGGAAGTCGGTGGCGGCGAACCCCAGCAGGGTGAGGACGAACAGCTTGCCCTTCCAGAACGACAGCAGCCGCGACAGCATCGCGATCGAGCCCTCGCCGTGCGGGGACTCCTCCGCCACCCGCCGGTAGACCGGCAGCGCGCCCGCCAGCGTGACGATCACCAGCACGATCGTCGCGACGGGGGAGAGCAGGCCGGCGGCCAGGGCGGCGATGCCGGGCTGGTAGCCGAGGGTGGAGAAGTAGTCGACACCGGTCAGGCACATCACCCGGTACCAGGGCTGCCCCTTGTGCCCGGCGTCCGGGGCCGCCGCCTTCGGGCGGGAGGGTTTGCCCTTGCCCATGTCGGACAGCCCCTCCAGCATCCACGCCCGCAGCCTGCTGCCGCGCGTCTCGTCCGTGGTGGCCATGGAGGTACTCCTGAGGTCTGCTCGATGAGGGGTTTTCGGCCGCTGGTCGCGCGGCCGGGCCAGCGTAAGCAGCATGCGCGGAGACACATCCGGCGGGCGCGTCAGGGAACCGTCAAGATCCGCCGGTAGGGCGTCACCTTCGTCACATCGGCCGCAGCCTTGAGACGTGCCAGGTGCGTGCGAGGGGCCACTGAGGAGGCCGACGATGCGTATGCCGTTTCGGGACGTGGCCGCCTTGGCGGCTGCGGTTCTCGCACCCTTCCTGGCGGCTCTCGCCTTGGTGCCGTCGCGTACGAGCGTCACGCCCACCAACCTTGCGCTCCTGCTGGTCGTGGTGGTCGTCGCCGTCGCCGCCCTGGGCAACCGGTGGGCGGGAGCGCTGGCCGCGCTGTCGGCGGCGGCCTGGTTCGACTTCTTCCATACGCAGCCGTACCAGAGCTTCCACATCGAGGATCGGGCCGATGTCGAGACGGCGGTCCTGCTGCTCCTCGTCGGCCTCGTCGTCTCCCAGCTCGCCGCCCGCGCCCGCGTGATGGGGTCGGTCGCCGTGACCGACGCGGAGCGACTGGAGCGCCTGCACCGCGCGTTCCGGCGGGTGCGGTCGGGCGGCGGTACGGCGTCCGAGCTGGTCGACCGGATCAGGCGGGACCTCGCAGAGGTCCTGGAGCTGCGGGAATGCCGGTTCACCACCGCCGTGGAGCCCGACGGGCCCCCGCCGTCCCGGCTTCGGGCGGACGGTTCGGTACGCGTGGAGGGCTGGATCTGGGACCTGGACCGGCAGGGCTGGCCAGAAGGTGAGGTCGAGCTGCCGGCGGTGGCGGGCGGCCGAGTCCTGGGGCGCTTTCTCCTGACGCCGGAGCCCGGGGCCGTACCGGCCTCCGCGGAGGCGCGGCTCGTCGCCGTCGACCTGGCGGGCCTGGCCGCCCTCGTGCTCGACGGTGACGGACGGCCGTCACAGACCGGAGAGCTTGAGGACGGAGCGGGCCGTCTCGGTGTGGACGTGTAGGGCGAGCCGCGCGAGGTCGGCCGCGCCGTGGTCCAGGGTGCCGCGTTCGCGTGAGGCGCGGGCGTCGGCTTCGAGCCGCAGCCACAGGGCGGGGTTGGCGAACAGGACGCGCAGATCGATCTCGGCCCGTCCTCCGTCCTCGTCCCGCAAGGAGAGGCGCCCGGCGGTGTCCGCCGGCCAGACGGCCGCCGCGAGCCGGTCGGTGCGCACGGTCCTGGTGACCCACAGCCCCTGGACCGTCAGCAGGCCCGGGACCGCGCTCACCCGGGCGGGCAGCAGGACCACCAGCAGGAGCGCCGACAGGGCGATGCAGCCCACCGTCCGGAGCAGGGTCAGGCCATGGACACCGGCCTCGACGATCAGTGCGACGCCGAGCAGGAGGCCCGAGCAGATGAGGGCGGCCCGGGCCTCACCGGGCCATCCGGTGTCGTGCAGCAGGTCGGAGGAGGGGCGGGGGGAGGGGAGCGGCGGCTGCATGCCGCTGACGCTAAGGCCAGGGTGGTGTGTGTCCGGCGGAGGCTACGCGCTGTTTACGCGGCGGCGAGCAGTTTTGACGTGCCGCTGACGGTGGCCGGTCCGGTGGTGTGGTGGACGTACTCGCGGTGAAGCCGGAAGCCGGCCGTCCATGCGAGCAGGCGGCTGGCCCGGTTCTCGCGGGAGCAGCTCCAGGTGGCGGTCCGGCCGCGGGCGGCGACGTCGGCGGTCAGGCCCGTGACGCAGGCGAGGGCGAGGTGCCGGCGCCGCTCGCCGGGGTCGGTGGCGCAGGCCACGTCCTCGTACCGGCTGCCTGTGAACCGCGCGCAGGCCACGGCCAGGACGCGGCCCTTGCGGAAGGCCGCCCAACCGTGTCCGGACCGGGCGAGTCCCTCGGCGCCGCCCCATGTCGCGAAGGTCCAGCCGAGGGCGAGACCGGCGGCGGCGAGCGCCGGACCGTCGTCCGCGCGCAGTCGTCGGACGGCCGTGCCGCGGGGGAGGCGGGCGGTGGCCGGATCGGCCTGGTGGAGGTAGAGCATGCGGTCCCACGGCTGGAGGAGGTCGAAGGCTGCTGTGAGGACGGGCAGGAAACGGGCGGACGCCTCGACGCAGTGACCGGCCAGCGGGGACAGGTCGGCCGGGGCGAGGGCGGTCGGATCGCCGGCCAGGAGGGCGTGGCGTCCGCTGGTGACGGCGACGGCACGGGGCCGGACGGGCCGGTCGGTCCACCAGGTGCCGTGACCGGTGGTGAGGACGTGCTCGGCCAGTGTCGCCGTGCCGGGCGCGCCGACGGGGAAGGAGCGCGCGCAGGACGGGGGCTGGTGGGCGGGGTGGGGGATCAGCATGGGGAACCTCCGGGGGTACGCGTGCGGGGCGGCCCGCCGTCCTGGTGGACCGCCCCGGGCTGGGTCAGCTCTGGCCGGCCTTGCGGCCGTGGTTCGCCTTCTTCTTGCGGCGGGCCTTCTTCTCGCGGGCGCGCTTCGACATGTCCCGGCCCCCTTCAGGCGCTCTGGCCGATGAGGAGGTCGGCGAGCTTCGTGAGCCGCTTGACCGTGCGGGGCTCGGTCGCGACCGGTGCCGGGGTCACGCGCTGGTCGCGGTCGTAGTAGGCGCCGTTGACGATCTCGGTGGCCGGGTCGCAGAGGCGTACGACGTGGGCGGCGCCCTCGGCCGGGGCGATGCCCTCGTGCGCGTACAGGGGAAGGAGGCTGGTGGCGCAGATGCCGGGGTGGACGGAGACGGCGGTGACGCGCGGGTCGGCGGCGAAGACGGTGAGGGCCAGCTGGGACTGGGCGTAGGCGGCGAGGCGGGAGTAGCGGCGGACGCGGTGGGGGTCGTTCCACTGGATGGAGCCGGTGCGGTGGAGCACGGAGGAGACGTTGACGACGCGACCGCCGGGCTCGCTGGTGAGGGCGGGTTCGAGGAGGTGGGTGAGGAGGTAGTGGGCGAGGAAGTTGACCTGGAAGGCGATCTCGTTGCCGTCGGTGGTGACGGTGTGGCGCTCGGGCGCGGCCATGCCGGCGTTGTTGACGAGCACGTCGAGGCGCGGGTGCTCGGCCAGGACGCGGTGCGCGAGCCGCTCGACCTCCTCCAGTCGGGTGAAGTCCGCGCCGAACGGGCACAGCAGGGCCTCGTCGATGTCGGCCAGGGTGATCAGCCGGTCGGTGGCGGCGTGCGCCTCCTCGGTGGTCCGGCCGTGGACGAGGACGGTGGCGCCGCGCTCGGAGAGGAGCCGGGCCGTCTGGTGGCCGATGCCGGAGGTGGCGCCGGTCACCAGGACGGTGCGGGAGGAAAGGCCGGAAACGGACATGACTGGTCAGTCCCTTACGGGTGTCGAGGGTGTACGGGTACGAAGAAGGGGCGCCGGACGGGAAGAGGTCACGACGCCCCGGGCGGAACCGGAGAGGATCAGCGCAGTGCCGCGGTCTCCGGGCAGCGGGGCTCACGACGGGGCGCCCGGTGGGGCGGCCGGTCGAGCAGGAGCCACATGCTGTCCATGCCTTCCATCGAAGCGGAGCGGACGATCGACCTCAAGCCGAACGGGCTTTCCCTGACGGCCTTCTGACGGGGGTTCACCCGAGACCGGGGATCGCCGAGACGAGCAGGTCGATGACCTTGATGCCGACGAAGGGGAGGAGGAGGCCGCCGAGTCCGTACACCAGTAGATTGCGGCGCAGCAGGTCGTGCGCGGACGCCGGGGTGTAGCGGACGCCGCGCAGGGCGAGCGGGATCAGGGCCACGATGATCAGGGCGTTGAAGATGATGAGGAGTTGCTTGCCGATCTCGACGATCTCGATGAGCTTGGTCGGGTTGGAGTCGAGGTCGACCATGTTGCCGGCCTCCTTCGCGGCCGACGTGCCGGTGTTCATCGCCACGCCGACGTCCGCCTGCGCGAGCGCGGGCGCGTCGTTGGTGCCGTCGCCGGTCATCGCGACGAGCTTCCCGCCCGCCTGTTCCCGCTTGATGAGAGCGAGTTTGTCCTCGGGAGTCGCCTCGGCGAGGAAGTCGTCGACCCCGGCCTCGTGGGCGATGGCCCGGGCCGTGAGCGGGTTGTCCCCGGTGACCATGACGGTACGGATCCCCATGCGGCGCAGCTCGGCGAACCGTTCCCGGATGCCGTCCTTCACGACGTCCTTGAGGTGGACGATCCCCAGGACCCGGGGACCGTCGGCGTCGTGGACGGCCACGAGGAGGGGTGTTCCTCCCGCGTCCGCGATCGCGTCGGACCAGGCGCGGGCCTCGGGCGGCACCGTGCCCCCGTACATCTCCACCCAGGCGACGACCTGGGTCGCGGCCCCCTTGCGGATGTGGCAGGCGCCGCCGTCCCAGCGCAGGTCGATCCCGCTCATGCGGGTCTGCGCGCTGAACTCGACGAACCGGGGGTTCGCCAACTCGCCCTCGGCGGGTGCCTCCAGGCCGTACTGCCGACGGGCGAGCGCGGCGACGGACCGGCCCTCGGGGGTCTCGTCGGCGAGGGAGGAGAGCTGGGCGGCGTCGGCGAGGAGCGAGGGCTCGACCCCGGGGAGTGGGATGAAGGCGGCGGCCTCGCGGTTGCCGAGGGTGATGGTGCCGGTCTTGTCGAGCAGCAGGGTGTTCACGTCGCCGGCCGCCTCCACCGCCCGGCCGGACATGGCGAGCACGTTGCGCTGCACCAGCCGGTCCATGCCCGCGATGCCGATCGCCGAGAGCAGCGCGCCGATCGTCGTGGGGATGAGGGTCACCAGGAGGGCGACGAGCACGGTCGTGGACGGGGCGGCGTCCGCGTACCCCGCCATCGGCTTCAGCGCGACGACCACCAGGACGAAGACGACGGTCAGCGCGGAGAGGAGGATGTTGAGGGCGATCTCGTTCGGGGTCTTCTGCCGCTGTGCGCCCTCGATGAGGGCGATCATCCGGTCCACGAAGGAGTGGCCGGGCCGGGACGTGACCCGTACGACGATCCGGTCCGAGAGCACCGTCGTGCCGCCGGTGACCCCGGAGCGGTCGCCCCCGGCCTCGCGGATCACGGGCGCGGACTCACCGGTGACGGCGGACTCGTCGACCGAGGCGATCCCGGCGACGACGTCACCGTCCGCCGGGACCAGCTCGCCCGCCTCGACGAGGACGAAGTCGAACTGTCTGAGCTCGGTCGCGGCCACCGCCTCCGTCGCCGCGCGGTCGACGTCCGTGCCGTACCGCCAGTGCGGGAGCCGCAGCGCGACCGTGTCCGTACGGGCCCTGCGCAGCGACTCGGCCTGCGCGCGGCCCCGGCCTTCGGCGACGGCCTCCGCCAGGTTCGCGAAGACCACGGTCAGCCAGAGCCAGACGCTGACGGTCCAGGTGAACACGGACGGGTCGAGGAGTGCCGAGAGCGTGGTCAGTGCCGATCCGACGGCCACCACGAAGAGCACCGGCTTCCGGATGAGGGTGCGCGGGTGCAGCTTGCGCAGCGCGTCCGGGAAGGACTTCACCAGCTGCACCGGGTCGAGCAGCCCGCCGTGGCCCGCCCGGCGCCGTCGGGGGCGGAAGCGGGGGGCAGGATTCCGGGGTGGTACGGCAGGGAAGTCGGGGGCGGACGGATTCACGGGGGACGCCGGGGCCGTGGAGGTGGGCGTCGGTCGGGGCGCGGCGGAGTGCATCGCGGGAGACCTTCTGAGAAGCCGGCCGTCCGCGCGGCGGAGGCCGGAAGGGGACGGCTGGGGCCATCGGCTCACAGCGCACGGCGACCGCTGCGCGGGGCACACCGTGCGGGAGGCCGGGGCGCGTGCCCCGGCCCCCGCCGTGCGGCTGTGGACGGGCAGCGCGGTCGCGCGGTACGGGGGCACGGGCGCCGGATGGGAGGGCGTCCCGCGCCCCCGCGGCCCGGGACGGTCAGGCCACTGACGTCCCCGGTCGGTGAGCGACCGAGGGCGAATCTAGACGCCCGGAGCCGCCGGCCCCGTGGTTCGGGGCAGGCTTTGACGAGGCTCTTACGGCGTCTCCGACGGCTTCGTCAAAGGCCCGTCAAAGCGGGGCGACGCGGCGTCAGAAGACCGTCAACGACGCCCGGAACGGGACCGGAACCGACGCAGGATGATCACCTCACGGGGGATCGGACGACCGTTCGAAGGTCCGAGGTGGGAGGGAACGCGCCGTCGAAAGACCGGCGCGCACGGTCCGTGACCGACGGCCCGGACCGACACCTCGGCGCGATCGACGACGCCGTCCGACGCGAGGGACGATCCGGCCCGCGGCACCGAGGGGGTGGCCGCGGGCCGGACGAGTCCGGCCGTACGCTCCCGGCCTCGCCTTGCCGTGCCAGGTAGTGCCGCACCCGTCCGTGGGCATCACGCGTACAGGACCCGTCAGGGCTTCATCAGTGTCCGCCCGTCCGGCGACAGGACGTCGTCAAGGTGACGGAAGCGGGCCACGTCGCCCGCTTCGATGGAAGCAGACATCCGCACACCGGCCCCGGCCGGCACTCCAACGGGAGTTGATCGTTCGTGAGCATCGAGAACGTGGTCGGTCTCCTCGTCGCCCTCGCCCTCGTCGGCTACCTCGTGGCCGCACTCATCCGCCCGGAGAAGTTCTGACCGTGACCGGGCGCCCGGAGACGTACCCCTCCGCCGCCCGCCCGGAGACGGGCCCGCCCGCCGCCCGCCCCGGCAGGCTGAGGGTCCTCGTCGGCGCCGCGGCCGGGGTCGGCAAGACGTACCGGATGCTCGACGAGGGCCACCGCAGAGCGGCACGGGGCACGGACGTGGTCGTCGGCGCCGCCGACTGCCGGGGCCGACCGCACACCGAAGCCCTGCTCCACGGTCTGGAGCGGCTGGAGCGGCCGGAGCACGCGAGCGGGAACCGGCCCGGCGGCGGCCTTGGCTACGGATCCGGACGTGACCCCGCCAGCGCGCCCGTCAGGGATCCGGGCGGCGCTCCCGGCACGTTCGACCTCGACACCGCCCTGCGCCGCAGGCCCGAACTCCTCCTTCTCGACGACCTCGCCCGCACCAACCCGCCGGGTCACCGAAACGCCCGCCGCTGGCAGGACGTCGAGGAACTGCTCGCGGCCGGCATCGACGTCGTCTCCACCATCGACGTCCAGCACCTGGAATCGCTCAGCGACGTCGTCGAGCGGATCACCGAGGTGCCGCCGGGCGAGACCGTCCCCGACGGCTTCGTCCGCCGCGCCGACCAGATCGTCCTCGTCGACGTCGACCCCGAGGAGCTGCGCCGCCGGATGGCGCACGGCAACGTCCACCCTCCCGAGATGGTGGACGCCGCCCTCGCCGGCTGGTTCCGCCCCGGCAACCTCACCGCGCTGCGAGAGCTCGCCCTGCTCTGGGTCGCCGACCGGGTCGACGACGCGCTGCGGACGTACCGCTCCGACCACGGCATCGCCGGCGTCTGGGAGGCCCGGGAGCGGGTCGTCGTCGGTCTGACGGGTGGCCCGGAGGGTGACACCCTCATACGCCGCGCCGGCCGGATCGCCGCCCGCTCGGCCCACGGCGAACTGTCGGCCGTCCACGTGGTGGGCGGCGACGGGCTCGCGGCGGGAGCCTCCTCCGGGGCGCTCGCCCGCCAGCGGCGTCTGGTCGAGAGCATCGGCGGCAGCTATCACACGGTCGTCGGCGAGGACGTGCCGACGGCGCTGGTGGAGTTTGCCCGGGCGTCGGACGCCACCCAGCTGGTCCTCGGCACCAGTCGGCGCGGCCGGCTGGAACGCTTCCTCACCGGGCGGGGCATCGGCGAGACCGCGGTCACCCTCTCCGGCGGCATCGACGTGCACATGGTCACGCACGAGCGGGCGGGCCGAGGTCGCCTGCTGCCCTCGCTGCGGCGCACCCTCCCGCTGCCCCGTCGGATCGCCGGCCCCCTCGCGGGCGTGGTCCTCCCCGTACTGCTGACACTGCTCCTCGACCGGGCCCGGGGGAGCCTCAACCTCACCAGCGAGGCCCTGCTCTTCCTGGTCACCGTGGTCGGGGTGGCGTGCTTCGGCGGCATCGGCTCCGCCCTCGTCGCCGCGGTGACGGCCTCACTGCTGCTCAACTACTGGTTCATGCCGCCCATCGGAGCGTTCTCCTTCGGCGACCCCGACAGCGTGCTCGTCCTCGGGGTGTTCGTCCTCGTCGCCGGCATCGTCGCGGCGATCGTCGACCGGTCGCTGCGGTTGTCGCGCCGGGCCTCGCGGGCCACCGCCGAGGCCGAGACCCTCTCCGCGCTCGCCGGCTCCGTCGTACGGGGCGAGCACACGGTGCCCGCCCTGCTCGCCCGCACCCGGGAGACCTTCGGTGCCCACGCTGTCGAACTCGTCGACCACCCCGTGGACGATCCGGCCGCGAGCCAGGTCGCCCTCGGCGACGGAGGCTTCCTCGTGCTGCGCGGGCGCACCCTGCCGGCCGCCGAGCGCCGTGTCCTCACCGCCTTCGCCGCCCACGTCACCGCCGCCGTCGAACGGGCCCGCCTCGCAGAGGCGGCGGCCGAGGCCGAGCCCGTGAAGGCGGCCGACCGGATGCGCACCGCGCTGCTCGCCGCCGTCAGCCACGACCTGCGGACCCCGCTCGCCGCCGGCTGGGCCGCCGTCGCCTCCCTGCGCAACCCCGACGTCGACTTCAGCGCCGAGGACCGCGACGAGCTCCTGGCCACCGCCGACGAGTCCATGGCCCGGCTCAGCCGACTCGTCGAGAACCTGCTCGACATGAGCCGCCTCCAGGCCGGGGCACTCGCCCTGGACCTCCGCCCCACGGCCTGGGAGGAAGTCGTCCCCGCCGCCCTGGACGGGCTCCCGGACGCGGAGCACCGGGTGACCCTGGACGGACTGGAGCACTCCCCGCTCGTCCTCGCCGACCCTCCGCTCCTCGAAAGGGTCGTCGCCAACCTGGTCGCCAACGCGGTCCGCCATTCCCCACCCGGGCGCGGCGTCCGCCTCGGGGCCAGTACGCTCTCCGGCCGCGTCGAACTCCGTGTCGCCGACCGAGGGCCCGGCCTCCCGGCCGCCGACCGCGACCGTGTCTTCGAACCCTTCCAGCGTCTCGGCGACACCGACAACACCACCGGTGTCGGCCTCGGCCTGGCACTGGCGCGCGGGCTCACCGAGGCGATGGGCGGCACCCTCACCGCGGAGGACACCCCTGGCGGCGGCCTGACCATGGTCGTCACGCTGCCCGGCGCGGATTCCCGGATGCCGGGTGCCCCTGCCCACGCCGACTCATGAGGCCGACGGCCTCCAGGGGCTGAAGTCGACGGCGCCCGAGAGATAATTCACGATCTCCTGAATTCAGGATCCCGTGCACTTTCGTGAGTGTGCCGACTCTCGCCTCCGACGTCGAAGTGCTGGCCCGCTTCGGCCGCGCGCTCGCCGATCCGATCCGCTGCCGCATCCTCCACGGCCCTCATCGGCTTCGGTCTGGACTCGATCATCGAGGTCTCGTCCGCCGTCGCCGTCGCCGTCGCCGTCGCCGTCGCCTGGCGGTTCTCCGCCCGCGACCACGCCGTCCGCGAGGCCCGCGAGAAGACGACGCTGCGGATCATCGCCGTCTCCTTCTTCGCCCTCGCCGCCTACGTCGCCTTGGAATCCGTGCGGGCCCTCATGGGATCCGGCGAGGCCGAGCACTCCGCCATCGGCATCGTCCTGGCCGCCCTCTCGCTGGCCGTGATGCCGTTCCTGTCCGCCGCCCAGCGCCGCGCGGGGCGTGAACTCGGCTCCGCCAGCGCGGTCGCCGACTCCAAACAGAGCCTGCTCTGCACCTACCTGTCCGCCGTCCTGCTCGTCGGCCTGCTCGCGAACAGCCTCTTCGGCTGGTCCTGGGCCGACCCCATCGCCGCGCTCGTCATCGCTGCCGTGGCGGTGAAGGAAGGCCGCGACGCCTGGCACGGCAAGGGCTGCTGCGCCCCCCGCCCGCAGCAGCCGAGAACGCGGCGCCCACAGTGGACGCCTGCGGCTCCCGTTGCTGCGGCTGAACAGTCGCCGGCCGCCCGGCCCGACCACCCGATCCACCTGGTGGCATGGTTCGCGGCGATCGTGAACATGCTGCCCGCAGTCCTGAGTCTGCCCTGTCCGGCCTGTGCACGTATGTGCCGCCTCGCCGGATCACCTGCGCCCTCCCGTCACCGCGCGGTCGGGGTGATCCTGGTGAACAGCCTGCCCCCGAGGTCGACTCCGGTGATCGCGTCGGTGCGGTCGCGGGAGAAGTAGCCGCGCTGTCCCTGGAGGCCGCCGGCGGTGACGATGAACTCGTCGCCGTCCCCCGGAAGCAGGCCGAGGCCGGCCGCCGGGAGGTCGGCCGGCATCTCGGCGGCGGATGCCGCGCGGAGTTCCGGCTCGATCGCGCAGGCGATCGTCAGCTCGGACCGGTCGGTGTCGACGGTGATCGTCATCATCTCGTTCTCGTAGTCCCCTGCGATCTCGCGGGCGCGCGCAGGGTTGTAGGGGAGAGGCTCGGGATCGCGGTCGATCACACCGAGGCAGTGCTCAAGTGCCCAGCGGACGACGGCCTGGTTGAGGGCGAGCCCGCCGTCCGGGCCCTCGTGGGACGCCACGGCGATGGCGAAGTCCCGCTCGGGGACGAGGCGCAGGTCGGCGAACTGGCCGCGGGCGGAGCCGCCGTGCTCTACGACGCGGACGCCGTCGGTGTCGCGCAGGAGCCAGCCGATGCCTATGGCGTCGCCGAGCGACGTCGCCCGCAGCTCGACGGTCGGCTGCTGCGTCCGGCGCAGCTCCTGAAGGGACATCACGCGGGCGCCGTCGTCGGAGAGGCCGAGCCGGAGGTGGAACCGGGCCCAGCGGAGCAGGTCGGACATCGACGAGACGGCGCCGCCGCCGGCGCTGTTGGCGCGGTCCTCGGTCCAGGGCGCGAGAGCCGAGAGGGTGCCGTCCTCGTCGCGGTGGTGCGGGGCCGTGAAGGGCCGGGTGAGCGTCGCGTCGAGCGAGTAGACCGTGTCCGCCCTCCCGAGTGGAGCGAACAGCAGCACGTCGACGGCCCGGTCGAAGGGCTGTCCGGTGACCTTCTCGACGATCCGCCCGGCGAGGTTGTAGGCCGTCTGGCTGTACGAGAAGCGTGCGCCGGGCGACCCGATCAGCTGGGCCTCGTCCAGGCGGGCCACGTAGGAGGCCAGTGCTTCGTCGCCCTCTCCCGTCTCGGCGCCGAACCGCCAGTCGAGGACGGAGGTGTGGTCGAGCAGCTGCAGGACGGTGACGGTCTCGGCGGACCGCTCGTCGGCGAGCCCGAGTTCGGGGGCGTACCGGCGCACCGGGGCGTGCAGGTCGACGCGGCCGTTGGCGACCAGCCGCATCAGCGCGGTCGCCGTGAAGGACTTGGAGATCGATCCCGCGAGGAAAAGGGTGTCCTGGTGATTCCTGAACCAAGTTCAAGAGCGATGTGATCCTGCCCGTGCGGGATCTCCAGGCGTCGACGGCATGCAGAAGGCCCGGGGGATCCCCGGGCCTTCTGTCCCTTACGGGCCCCGCGGCCCTGACGTATTGGCCTGCCGGTCAGTTCTGTGTGTGCGGCAGGCGGGCGGTCAGGCCGTCGAGGAGGGACTGGAGGCCGAAGTCGAAGGTGTCGTCGGGTGCGTCGGCGTAGCCGGCGGCGGCCGCAGCGTCGATCCGGGACCGCAGGCGGGGGAAGCGGCCGGCGACCTCGACGGCCTCCTTCATCGTGGCGGCGAAGGCTGCCTCGGTGTCCTCGCCGTCCCGCTCGATGCGGCGGGTGAGGGAGGCGGTGGCGGCGACGGCGGAGGCGTTGCCGAGGACGTACGTGAAGACCGCGCCGGCGGCACGATCCGCCTCCGGCTCGCTGAATCCCGCGGCCTCGTAGACGGCGAGGGTGTGGTCGTCGTGGCGAGCCTTGGCCTCGCCGTGGAAGAGGTGACTCGCGAAGGCCTGCACCAGCCAGGGATGGCGAGTGAACATCGCGTACAGGTCGCCGGCCATGGCGGTGGCGGCCGTGCGCCAGTCGACGGCGTCGAGGTCGGGTAGGCGGATCTCGTCCCAGACCCGGTCGCCGGCGAGGGTGACGAGGTTGTCCTTGCTCTTGACGTGCCAGTAGACGGCCGTGGCCGCGGAGTCCAGGCGTTGCCCGAGGGCGCGCATGTTCAGTCCTTCGAGGCCTTCCTCGTCCAGGAGCTCGATGGCGGTCGTGACGATCTGGTCGCGGGTCAGTGTGGAGCGAGGCATGGGCTCACGATAGGGCCGCGAAGTCGAACTGCACAAAGTTCAAGAGACCACTTGCACATAGTTCAAGTCCGGTTCTACAGTTCTCGACATCGCCACTTGAACTAAGTGCAAGTCCAACGGAGCCGATCAGGAGCCCCACCATGCAGACCCTCACCGTCCTCGCCGCCGCCGCCCAGATCCTCGTCGCCGCCGCCTTCGTCAGCATCCCGGTCCTCCGCCACCGCTTCGGTGCCGTCGCCAAGGCCGCCGCCGTCGCCGAGCTGCGCCGCCAGGACGTCCGCCCGGAGGTCCTGGAGGAGAACAAGCTTCGCTTCGACGCGAGCGGTCACGAGTGGTGGGCGCCCGGCGCCTTCGCCGCCGCCTCTCTCGCCGCCGCCGTGCTCAACCTCACCGGAAGCGGCTGGGGAACCGGCCTGACATGGGTCTTCTCTTCTATCGCCTTCCTCGCCAACATCGCGATCCTCCAGAGCCAGCTCGGCGCGGTGAAGTCCGTCACCGCCGCCTTCCGCCGCAAGGGCGACCCCGAGCTGGCCCGGATCGACGTCCCCGCCTTCCTCAAGGCGGCCGAGGGTGCCTTCCCTGCCTGGACCCGCACCCTCCAGAACGTCCGCCACACCGTCGTCTTCGCCGGCTCGGCCCTCGCTCTGACCGCCGCCGCCCTCGTCTGAACCTCCCCTCACCACGCAGAAGGACTCCCGTGAACACCACCGCTCTCGCCGCCGCCCTTCAGCTCCTGCTCGCCGCCACCTTCTTCGTCATCCCCGTCGTCGCCTGGCTCCGCGGCGGCGCCTCCCAGGACGCGGCCGAGGCCGAGATCCGCCGCCAGGGCCACGGCCCCTCGGTCCTCGCCCAGCACGGCATCGCCTTCCGCGAGAAGCCCTGGGAACTCGCCCTCGCCCTCTCCATCGGCGCCACCCTCACCGCGCTTGGCGTCCTGAACCTCACCGGAAGCCCTACCGGCCGACTGCTCTCCTGGATCGTCGAGCCGCTCGTCCTCCTCGGCGTCGGCTTCATCACCGCCGGCCAGGTCTTCGCCACCGCCTACACCCGCGCCGCCTTCGCCCGCTCCGCCGACCCCGCCCTGCACTCCGTCGACGCCACGGCCCTCATCGCCGCCGCCAACAAGGGCCTTCCCCGCGTGGCTCCGCCCCCTGGTCCTGACCCGCTTCGCCCTCGCCACCCTCGGCCCCGCCCTCGTCCTGGTCCTCCTGTGGGTCTGACGCGGAGGTCTGAGGCGCCCTGGGGGAGAGCATGCGCACCGGGCCGGCCCGGGTGGAGCGCGGGCATCCCGTCCGTGTCGCCCTCGGTGTGATGGCCGAGGACAGGGGGGACGGTCAGTGGCTACCGGGGGACGGTCAGTGGCTGCGGGGCGCGTACATGATCACGGCCATGCCCGCGAGGCAGACCAGCGCGCCGATGACGTCCCAGCGGTCAGGGCGGTAGCCGTCGGCGACCATGCCCCAGGCGATCGACCCGGCTACGAAGATTCCGCCATAGGCAGCGAGGATGCGACCGAAGTTGTCGTCGGACTGGAGCGTGGCGACCACCCCGTACAGGCCGAGAACGATGACTCCGGCGCCGATCCAGACCCAGCCCTTGTGCTCGCGGACGCCCTGCCAGACCGACCATGCGCCCCCGATCTCGAACAGGGCGGCGACTACGAACAGTGCGACGGAACGAGCGACTGCCGTGCCGCCGACACTACCGATGGGCAGGACGCCCGAATGTCGACGGGCCCCGGCCCCGGCGGTCGGCCGCCCGCCCTGATCATCGAACCTCGTGCCACAGTCCAGGGCGGCGCGAACGCTGCAGAGGTCGGTGATCACACAGGTTCCGGCCCCGGGGAGTCCTCGCGGCGACCTGTCTCCCCGCGCAGGCCCACGCTCACCGTGTGCTCCGAGTCGCGGTCCGTGCGGAGAGGGCGTCCAGTACGGCCTCCTGCGTCGGGTCCACCCCGATGTCCAGGAGTGTCAGGTCATCGCCGGGCGTAACGGTGAGGGCGAAGAACGAGCAGCAGGCGGCCTCGCGCGCGGCAAGGTCCCTCAGCCGCTGCTCGACGCCAGGCCCGCCGATGAGGCCGAGGCGCAGCCGGAGCGGCCCGGGTCTCGCCGACGAGGCCAACCGCTCGGCGAACAACGCGTTCCACTCCGCGACCCGCAGGGGCTGCCCCTCGGTGGGCAGAGTGCAGGACTGCGGCAGCCACGACAGATCGCTCATCTGACTCACTCCCGTGAGTACGGTTTCGACGGCGCCGGGACACATTCGACTTTAGATCCGCGCCCGGCCCCTGTGGCGAGGCTGCCCGCGTGGGCACGAGTGCCCCTTCGTGGCCCGTGCCCGTCCCTGGGCCTGGTGGCGTGCCGCCGGCGGGCGCTCCATCGCGTAGGGGTTGCGTCAAGAGCGGCGTCAATGGCGTCAGGGCGGCGTCAACGGCGGCGGTGAGCGGCCGAAAAGGCTGTTTCCTCATCTCGTCAGAGAATCCGCTCTTCCTTCTTCCGGGAGTTCACGATGGCCGACCTGGCCTTCGTCGTCACCACGATCGCGGTCTTCGCGCTGGTGGCGTTCATCGCCAAGGGGGTGGCGAAGCTGTGAGTGCCGAGAACATCGTCGGTCTGCTCGTCGCCGCCGCCCTGCTGGGATACCTCGTCCTCGCGCTGGTCAAGCCGGAGAGGTTCTGAGTACGGATATGAGTCCTGTTCTGGCTGGGGTCCTCCAGCTCCTGGCTCTCCTGGTCGCGCTCGGCCTGTCGTACCGGCCGCTGGGCGACTACATGGCGAAGGTGTACTCCTCGGAGAAGCACTACAAGCCCGAGAAGTGGGTCTACAAGGCGGTCGGCGCGAACCCGTCGGTCGAGATGCGCTGGCCGGCGTACCTGCGCGGGGTGCTCGCCTTCTCCGCGGTGAGCGTGCTGTTCCTGTACTTGTTGCAACGCGTGCAGGGGTCGCTTCCCGGCTCGCTCGGGTTCGTGTCCATCGATCCGGACCAGGCCTTCAACACGGCCGCCTCGTTCGTCGCGAACACGAACTGGCAGTCGTACTACGGCGAGCAGGCCATGGGCCACGTGGTGCAGACCGGTGGCCTCGCCGTGCAGAACTTCGTGTCCGCCGCGGTGGGCATGGCGGTGGCGGTGGCGCTGGTGCGCGGCTTCGCCCGGTCCCGTACGGGTGAACTGGGCAACTTCTGGGCCGATCTGGTCCGGGGCGTCGTCCGGATCCTGCTGCCGATCTCCGTGATCGGCGCACTCGTCCTCGTCGCCTGCGGCGCGATCCAGAACTTCTCCGGCATCCACGAGGTGGGCCAGTTCACCGGCGGTGCGCAGCAGTGGAACGGCGGGGCGGTGGCCTCGCAGGAGGTCATCAAGGAGCTGGGCACGAACGGCGGCGGCTACTTCAACGCCAACTCGGCCCACCCCTTCGAGAACCCCAACGGGCTCTCCAACCTCTTCGAGATCTACCTGATCCTGCTCATTCCCTTCGCGCTCACTCGCACCTTCGGCCGCATGGTCGGCTCCCTGAAGCAGGGGTACGCGATCCTCGGCACGATGGCGGTCATCTGGCTCGGTTTCACAGCGCTGATGATGTGGACCGAGTTCTCCCACCACGGCCCCGCGTTCGACATCGCCGGCGGGGCGATGGAAGGAAAGGAGACCCGCTTCGGGATCGGCGGCTCCTCGATCTTCGCCGTCGCCACCACGCTCACCTCCACCGGTGCGGTGAACTCCTTCCACTCCTCGTACACCGGCTTCGGTGGCGGCATCACGATGCTCGGCATGCAGCTGGGCGAGATCGCGCCCGGCGGTGTCGGTTCCGGCCTGTACGGCATGCTGATCATGGCGGTCATCGCGGTGTTCATCGCCGGCCTGATGGTCGGCCGTACGCCCGAATACCTGGGCAAGAAGATCGGCACCCGCGAGATCAAGTTCGCCGCCTGCTACATCCTGGTCACCCCGGCCCTCGTTCTCGGCTTCACGGCGGCGTCGTTCGTCCTCGACACGCCCGCGAACTCGATGACGAACTCCGGCGCGCACGGCTTCTCCGAGATCCTCTACGCCTACACCTCGGGCGCCAACAACAACGGCTCCGCCTTCGCCGGGCTGAACGCGGACACCCAGTGGTTCAACTCGACCATCGGCATCGCGATGCTGCTGGGCCGCTTCCTGCCGATGGTGTTCGTCCTCGCGCTCGCCGGCTCCCTGGCCGAGCAGACGCCCGTCCCCGAGACCGCAGGCACCCTGCGCACCGAGAAGCCGCTGTTCACCGGCCTCTTGGTCGGCACCATCATGATCATCACCGGTCTCACCTACTTCCCGGCGCTCGCCCTGGGACCGCTCGCCGAAGGGCTCGCGGCATGACCATCGACACAAAGAAGCAGCAGGACTCCATGTCCCCTACGGCCTCGACCACAGCGGCACCGCACAGCGACGTCCCCAGCGGCCACAAGCCGGCGGCGGGACGGGTCGGCGGAGGCCTCTTCGACCCCAAGCAGCTGATCGCGTCCTTCCCGGACGCGATCAGGAAGCTCGACCCGCGGGTCATGGTCAAGTCTCCCGTCATGTTCGTGGTGCTGATCGGCTCGGTCGTCACCACCGTCCTCGCGGTCAAGAACCCGGGGGACTGGTTCGGCTGGGCGATCACCGCCTGGCTGTGGCTGACCACGGTCTTCGCCAACCTGGCGGAAGCCGTCGCCGAGGGCCGCGGCAAGGCGCAGGCCGACACCCTGCGCAAGGCCAAGACCGACACCGTCGCCCGTCGCGTCACCAAGACCGGTGAGGAACAGGTCCCCGGCACCGAGCTGCGGATCGGCGACCTGGTGGTGTGCGAGGCCGGCGACGTCATCCCCGGCGACGGTGACGTCGTCGAGGGCGTGGCCTCGGTCGACGAGTCCGCCATCACGGGTGAGTCCGCCCCCGTCATCCGCGAGTCCGGCGGCGACCGGTGCGCGGTCACCGGCGGCACGAAGGTGCTGTCCGACCGGATCGTCATCAAGATCACGACGAAGCCCGGCGAGACCTTCATCGACCGGATGATCAACCTGGTCGAGGGTGCCGCCCGGCAGAAGACGCCGAACGAGATCGCCCTCAACATCCTGCTGGCGTCCCTCACCATCGTCTTCCTGCTCGCCGTGGTCACCCTGAAGCCGTTCGCGATCTACGCGGGCGCCGACGAGCAGACCTCCCTCATCGTCCTCACGGCCCTGCTGGTGTGCCTGATCCCGACGACGATCGGCGCGCTGCTCTCCGCGATCGGCATCGCCGGCATGGACCGGCTCGTGCAGCGCAACGTCCTGGCGATGTCCGGCCGGGCGGTGGAGGCGGCCGGCGACGTGTCGACGCTGCTGCTCGACAAGACGGGCACGATCACCCTGGGCAACCGCCAGGCCTCGGAGTTCGCCCCGGTGGCCGGGACGACGGAGGCCGAACTGGCCGACGCCGCCCAGCTCTCCTCGCTCGCCGACGAGACGCCCGAGGGCCGCTCGATCGTCGTCCTCGCCAAGGAGAAGTACGGGCTGCGCGAGCGCCACCAGGGCGAACTCGCCCACGCCACGTGGATCGAGTTCACCGCCCAGACCCCGAACTGCGCCGGATGGGCATCAAGACCATCATGATCACGGGTGACAACCCGCTGACCGCGAAGGCGATCGCCGAGGAGGCGGGGGTCGACGACTTCCTTGCCGAGGCCACGCCCGAGGACAAGATGGCCCTCATCAAGCGCGAGCAGGCCGGCGGCAAGCTGGTCGCGATGACCGGCGACGGCACGAACGACGCCCCGGCGCTCGCGCAGGCGGACGTCGGTGTGGCGATGATGGTCGACCTCGACTCCAACCCGACCAAGCTCATCGAGATCGTCGAGATCGGCAAGCAACTCCTCATCACCCGAGGCGCCCTGACGACCTTCTCCATCGCCAACGACGTCGCCAAGTACTTCGCGATCATCCCCGCGATGTTCGCCGTCGCCTACCCGTCGCTGGACAAGCTCAACATCATGGGCCTGGCCTCGCCCGAGTCCGCGATCCTCTCGGCCGTTATCTTCAACGCCCTGATCATCATCGCGCTCGTACCGCTGGCGCTGAAGGGTGTGCGTTACCGGCCGTCCAGCGCCGACTCGATGCTCCGCCGCAACCTCGCGGTCTACGGACTCGGCGGCCTGATCGCCCCGTTCATCGGCATCAAGCTCATCGACCTGCTCATCTCCCTCATCCCCGGAATCGGTTGATCGCCGCCATGAACAACTCCGTAGGAAACACCGGCCGCGTGCTCTGGGCCGGCCTCCGCGCCCTCCTCGTCCTCACCCTGGTCTGCGGCGTCCTCTACCCGCTCGCCGTCATCGGCGTCGCCCAACTGGCCTTCCCCGGCAAGGCGAACGGCTCGGAGGTCACCGACGCGAGCGGCAGGGTCGTCGGCTCCGAACTCATCGGCCAGACCTACCACCTCCCGCTGAAGGACGGCGAGGAGACCGCGAGTGCGGACCTGAAGTGGTTCCAGCCGCGCCCTTCCAACGGCCTCGGCGCCAACTCCGTCAACACCCAGTACTCGATCATCCTCTCCGGCGCGACCAACCGCTCCGGCGACAACGCGGACCTGATCAAGTGGGTCACCGACGCCAAGGCCGCCGTGATCAAGGACAACTCGACGGCCGGCTACCAGGTGCGGCCTTCCGACGTCCCCGCCGACGCCGTCACGTCCTCCGGCTCCGGCCTCGACCCGCACATCTCACCGGAGTACGCGAAGCTCCAGGTCCACCGCGTCGCCGAGCGGAACAAGCTCACCGTCGCCCAGGTCGACGAGCTGGTCGCCGCCCACACCGACGGCCGGATCCTCGGCTTCATCGGCGAACCCCGCGTCAACGTCCTGAAGCTCAACATCGCTCTCAAGGACCTGGTGGCCAAGGGCTGATGGGCTTAACCGAATGACAGCGGAGCCGGCGCGGCCATGGACGATCCACGGACGCGCCGGCTTCCGTCGCACACCGAACCACTACAGGAGGGGCAGCACCGATGACCCGGGTGCTGGTCGTCGAGGACGACGCGCAGCTCGCACGCGCACTGGTGATCAACCTGCAGGCACGGAAGTACACCGTGGACGCCGCGCCCGACGGCGCCACGGCGCTGCGGCTGGTTGCCTCGGAACGGCCGGACATGATCCTGCTCGACCTCGGCCTGCCCGACATGGACGGGGTCGACGTCATCAAAGCACTCCGGGGATGGAGCAGAGCCCCGGTGCTCGTGCTCTCCGCGCGCAGCGGGTCCGAGGACAAGGTCCGCGCGCTCGACTCCGGCGCCGACGACTACATGACGAAACCGTTCAGCATGGACGAGCTGCTCGCCCGCGTACGGGCGGCGACCCGGCGCACCGAAGAGGCGTCCACCCGGCCGCTCACGACGAGTCTGGTCACGGCCGGGTCGTTCACCGTCGACCTCGTGGCCAAGAAGGTCCGGCGGCAAGGCCGTGACGTACGGCTGACGCCGACCGAGTGGCACCTCCTGGAGATCCTCGTCTGCAACCCGGGCGTTCTCATCAGCCAGAGGCGCCTCCTCACCGAGGTCTGGGGACCCAGCTCGGGCACGAAGACCAACTACCTCCGGGTGTACATGGCCCAGCTCCGTCGCAAGCTGGAAACGGACCCGGCACACCCCCGCCACCTCGTCACCGAACCCGGGATGGGCTACCGCTTCGAACCCTGACCACTATCCGGACACCACCCGCACGAGAAACGGCAGCGCACATCACCATGGGACGTGGAAAGTTCCGCATCTACCTCGGCGCGGCGCCCGGCGTCGGCAAGACCTACGCGATGCTCTCGGAGGCCCACCGCCGGGTCGAGCGCGGCACCGACTGCGTCGTCGCCTTCGTCGAGCACCATCACCGGCCGCGTACGGAGGTGATGCTGCACGGCCTGGAGACGGTGCCGCGTAAGGAGATCGCGTACCGGGACACCGTCTTCACCGAGATGGACGTCGACGCGGTCCTCGCCCGTCGGCCGGCCGTCGCGCTCGTGGACGAACTCGCCCACACCAACGTCCCAGGCTCGCGCAACGCCAAGCGCTGGCAGGATGTCGAGGAGCTGCTCGCGGCCGGCATCGACGTGATATCCACGGTGAACATCCAGCACCTGGAGTCGCTCGGGGACGTCGTCGAGTCGATCACCGGTGTCCGGCAGCGGGAGACGGTCCCCGACGAGGTGGTCCGCCGGGCCGACCAGATCGAACTGGTCGACATGTCCCCCCAGGCCCTGCGGCGGCGCATGGCCCACGGCAACGTCTACAAGCCGGACAAGGTCGACGCGGCCCTCTCCAACTACTTCCGCCCCGGCAACCTCACCGCCCTGCGCGAGCTCGCCCTCCTCTGGACCGCCGACCGGGTCGACGAGTACCTCCAGGAGTACCGGACCGAACACCGGGTCTCGAAGATCTGGGGCTCCCGCGAACGGATCGTGGTCGGCCTCACCGGCGGCCCCGAGGGGCGCACCCTCATCCGGCGCGCCGTACGCCTCGCCGAGAAGGGCGCCGGCGGGGAAGTCCTCGCCGTCTACATCTCCCGCAGCGACGGGCTCACCGCCGCTTCGCCCAAGGAGCTGGCGCTCCAGCGCACCCTCGTCGAAGATCTCGGCGGCACCTTCCACCACGTCGTCGGCGACGACATCTCCACCGGACTGCTCGAGTTCGCGCGCGGCGTCAACGCCACCCAGATCGTCCTCGGCGTCAGCCGCCGCCGGACCTGGCAGTACGCGTTCGGGCCCGGCGTCAGCGCCACGGTCGCCCGCGACTCCGGCCCCGACCTCGACGTCCACATCGTCACCCACGACGAGGCCGCGAAGGGCCGTGGCCTGCCGGCGACCGGCCGGACGCGGCTGGGCCGGTCCCGCACGCTGTGGGGCTGGGCCGTCGGCCTCGCCGGCCCCGTCCTGCTCACCCTGCTGCTCGGCAGAGCTCTGCCCGACGTGGGCCTGGCCAACGACGTCCTGCTGTTCCTCACCCTCACGGTCGCGGCGGCCCTGCTCGGCGGACTCAAGCCCGCCCTCGCCTCCGCGGCCGCCGGATCGCTGCTGCTCAACTGGTACTTCACCCCACCGATCCACGAGCTCACGATCGCCGACCCGCGCAACATCGTCGCTCTGGTGATCTTCGTCGGCGTCGCCATCGCGGTCGCCTCCGTGGTGGACGTCGCCGCCCGCCGCACCCACCAGGCGGCACGGCTGCGAGCGGAGGCGGAAACGCTCTCCTTCCTCGCCGGCAGCGTGCTACGTGGGGAAACCGGTCTGGAAGCCCTGCTCGAACGGCTCCGGGAAACCTTCTCGATGGAGTCGGTGGCACTCCTGGAGCGGGGCGACGACACCGAACCCTGGTCTTGCGTCGCGGCCGTCGGCCCCCGCCCGATCAGTCGCCCCGAGGACGCGGATGTCGACATGCCCGTCGGAGACCACCTCGCTCTCGCCCTCACCGGCCGCGTCCTGCCCGCCGAGGACAGGCGCGTCCTCGGCGCCTTCGCCGCCCAGGCCGCCGTCGTGCTCGACCGGCAGCGGCTCGTCGGCGAGGCCGAGGAGGCCCGCAAGCTCGCCGAGGGCAACAAGATCCGCACCTCCCTCCTCGCCGCCGTCAGCCACGACCTGCGTACCCCGCTCGCCGGCATCAAGGCATCCGTCTCCTCACTCAGGGCCGACGACGTCGAGTGGTCGGACGAGGACCGAGCGGAACTCCTCGCGACCATCGAGGAGGGCGCCGACCGGCTCGACCACCTCGTCGGCAACCTCCTCGACATGTCCCGCCTGGACACCGGCACCGTCACCGCCGTGATCAGGGAGACCGACCTCGACGAGGTCGTACCGATGGCGCTCCTCGGCGTCCCAGAAGACAGTGTCGACCTGGACATCCCCGAGACGCTCCCCATGGTCGCCGTCGACCGCGGCCTGCTGGAACGGGCCGTCGCCAACATCGTCGAGAACGCCGTCAAGTACAGTCCGCCCGGAAAGCCCGTCCTCGTCGCGGCGAGTGCCCTCGCCGAGCGCGTCGAACTCCGCGTCGCCGACCGGGGCCCCGGCGTCCCCGACGAGGCCAAGGACCGCATCTTCGGCGCCTTCCAGCGCTACGGGGACGCCCCGCGCGGCGAGGGCGTCGGTCTCGGCCTCGCCGTGGCCCGCGGCTTCCTGGAGTCGATGGGCGGAACAGTGACGGCGGAGGACACCCCGGGAGGCGGCCTGACCATGGTCCTCAGCCTGCGTACGGCCGGCAGCCCCCTCCTTTGAGCCCAGAGCGCTCGGAGGACAAGCAGGCATGAAGCCCGTGCAGCGTCCCGCCCTGGTCAGCCGGCCCCCGGGTGCGCGCCCAGGAACGAGAGCTCCACGTCACAGGGATACTCCCGACCTTCCCATAGGAAGGCCAAGCGGACCACGGGAACCCGGGCGGACTGATCGACGGCAGGCTGCCCGGTGATCGTGCCGTCCGTGCGACCGCCGTCCTCGCTCAGCCCGTAAGCGCCACCCCGGTCGCCTCGCTCGATGTGCCTCACAACCGCTGCGGCTCAGACTGCGGTTCACGTGACGTCGTGGGAGCGGTCTTGCCGGATGATCAATGCGGCAGCAACGGGCAGAGCATATGAACAGCATCAAGAGGTGATGTACGGGTGAAGTCGGGCGTCACTCGAGTCGAGTAGATGCCTGAAGTGGGGGTGGCGGGTGTCAGGCCTTCTCGGCGGTCACGCGCGGGCGAGCACCAGGCCGTGATCGTCAGACCTTCTCAGCGGTGACGCGCCGGTGGTCGCTGGTGAGCATGACGATGTCTTCGACATCGGATGTCAGGATGGTGACCTGGCCGGGCTGGGCGAGAGCGGTGGCGCAGAGCATCGCGTCGATGGCGTACTTGTGGCCGTGGAGTCCGACCGTGCGCAGCAGGGTGGCGGCGGACTGGGCGATGGCCTGGGTGACCGGCTCTACTCGCAGCCGCGACAGAGTCCACTTCAAGGCAGTGTCGTTGATCTTGGGATGGGTCACCTCCACGAGCACCGCGGCCGAGGTGATCACCGGGAGATCGGCGTCGCGGGCGGCGGTGAGCCACTCGTGGACCTCGCGGTCGCGCCGCACAGCCTTGGCCAGCCCCTCGCTGTCCAGGACCAGCGTGCCGCTCACGCGGCCGCCCCGGCGTCGGAGGAGGTGCCGCCGGTCAGCTTGGCCCGCTTGGCGGCCACGGCCTCGGGATCGGCGGGGCCGTGGGTTCTGTCGAAGTCGGCGATCAGTTCGTCGAGGTTGTCCCGCTCGATCTGCCGCTGCGCGGCCTTCTCCAGGTACGCGGAAACGCCCCGCTTGCCGACCCGCTCGCGGATCGCCTGCAGAGTCCCGGCGGTCAGGGTGACGGAGATGCCGCTGCTGGGGCCGTCGCCGGGCGGGAAGTCGGTGTCGTCGTCAGCCATGACCTGAGTATGGCATTTCGAATGCCATACGGCGAGATTCTCGTTGGCGAAGAGCCCCCCAGTGTCCTCCGCGTGTGCGTCAGGGGGCGCGCGTGGCGCCCGTACCGCACGTAATGCACATTGATCTTGAGTCTGTTTTGCGCCTCGTGCGTCACTGACCTGCGGTTTTCTTTAACGTGTTCTGGCTCTGCATGTTTGCGATGACGCACCACGTCGAGTGCGCGGCGACCCTGGAGCCGGTGAAGAAGGAAGCGTGAGCTGGGTCTTCTCGGAGTGTGCGTGATGGGGCGTCTCGGCGACCGGGATGCGGTGCTGATCATGGACGAGACCGGCGTCCTGAAGAAGGGCGATCGTTCGGCCTGGGTTCCACGGCGGTAGGGCGCTGGTGCGGTACTGGCTCGTCAGCCCGACTCGTGTCCCGTGTCGGCGCCGGGGTCGTGGCCCGTGGCGGCGCGGGCGTACGAGGAGAGGGCGGCGATCACCTCGTTGCGGGTGCGGCGGCCGGCCAGGACTTCCATCTGGTAGCCGTCCTCCATGGCCACGAAGTTGGCGGCGATGAGGCGGGGCGGGTCCTGGAGGGTGAAGTGTCCTTGGGCCTGGCCGAGGACCAGGATCGACGCGTAGATGGCGACCTGCCGTTCCGTGAGGGCGCTGTCGAGGGCGGCGGCCTTGGCGTCGCGCAGACAGCGGGGCCAGTGCTCGAAGAGCAGTCGGGTGAGCGCGTCGTCGGGGCCGGTGGCCACGCCCTTGTCGATGCAGGCCCGGAGCTTGAGGCGGGCGTCGGCGAAGCCGTCGGTGGCGGCCTCGCGGTCCTGGCTGTAGCGGGTGATGGCCTGCTGGTAGGTCTCGTGGACGAGGGTGTCGAGATCTCCGTAGTAGAGCACGGCGGCGGGGGTGACTCCGGCCTCATCGGCGACGTCGCGTAGTCGCAGGCCTTCCAGGCCGCGGGCGAGGAGGGCGCGCTGCACCGCCTCCGCGAGCTGGGCCCTGCGCGCCTCCTTGCCGCCTCGGCCGTTCTTCGTTGATCCCGTGGACTTCGCCGCCATGGCGCCTCCTTCCTGTCCGATCGTTTATACGCAGATTCAAATCCTAATCCAAGAAGCCTTGACCAGCTGGATGCGCGAATCTTAAATTCAAATTTAACAAGCCTCCCTCCCTCAGGAGCACGTCATGATGACGACGCCACCAGACGAGACGGGTAAGGGCCTCCGCGGCGGCTCCGTCGGTCTCCTCGCCTCCGTCGCGCTCGGCCTGTCCTCGACCGCGCCGGCCTACAGCATCACTGTCACCCTCGGTTACGTCGCCCTGGTCGTGGGCGATCTCGCCCCGGCGGCGCTCCTCCTCGGCTTCGTGCCGATCCTGCTCACCGCCTTCGCCTTCCGCGAGCTGAACCGCGAGATGCCCGACTGTGGCACCACCTTCGTCTGGAACACCCGCGCCTTCGGGCCTCGGGTCGGATGGTTCGCCGGTGGCTGGGTGCCGCAGATCGCGACCCTCATCGCGATGGCCGCCCTCGCCAAGGTCAGCGCCGGCTATCTGCTCGGCCTCCTCGGTCTGGAGGGAGTGCCGGACAACGCCGTCGCCGCCGTTGCCGTCCTGATCGTCGCCGTCCTCACCGTGGTCGCCCGCCGTGGCCTGCGCGTCGCGGCCGGTGTCCAGTACGTCCTGCTCGGCCTGCAGCTGCTCGCCCTCGTCGGCTTCGGGGTCGCCGCCTTCGCCCGTCCGGGTGTCTCGGGCCCCTCCCTGAGCTGGCTCAACCCGCTTGCGATCGACAGCTTCGGCTCCTTCGCGCAGGCCGTGCTGCTCTGCCTGTTCATCTACTGGGGCTGGGACGCGCTGATCACCACCAACGAGGAGAGCCGCGACAGTGGCCGCGTCCCCGGTCAGGCCGTCGTGATCTCCACCCTGGTACTGCTCGGCACCTACCTCTTCACTGCCTTCGCGGCGCTGTCCTTCGCGGGAGTCGGCACCGACGGCATAGGTCTCGGCAACCCCGACAACGCCACCGACGTCCTCGCGTCCCTCGCGCCGCCCGTCCTCGGGGACGCGTTCGCCAAGGTGATCGAACTCGCCGTCTGCGTCTCGGCCGCCTCCGCCCTGCTGACCTGCCTGCTCAGCAGCCCGCGCAGCAGCCTCTCCATGGGCGCGCACGGCGCCCTGCCTGCTGCCTTCGCCCGTGTCCACCCCCGGCACCGCACCCCCGCCTTCGGCGCGGTCGTCTACGGCTCCGTGACGGCGGCCGTACTCCTCGCTCTCTCGCTGCTCTCGGACGACTTCCTCGGCGACGCCATCCTCTGCGTCGGGCTGCTCATCGCCTGCTACTACGGCACCACCGCCCTCGCCTGCGTCTGGTACTTCCGCAAGCGCCTGCGCGAGTCCCGGCGTGCGCTGTTCCTGCGCGGCATCCTGCCGCTCGCCGGCGGCCTCCTCATGCTCGGGGCGTTCGTCCGCAGCTCGTACGACATGATCGACCCCGCTTACGGCAGCACGTCCTTCCGAGGCATCGGCGGCGTCTTCCTGCTCGGCGCCGGATCGCTCGCCGCCGGAACGCTCGCCGTACTCGCCGCGCGCGCCGCCTACCCCACCTTCTTCCGCACCGGGCGCACGACCGTCGTCGCCCGGCGAGTCACCCCCGAGGACTGATCCCATGCGCACTCTCGCCATCGCCGCCCTGCAGACCGCCCCCGTCCCGTACGACCTCGAAGCGACCTGGCAGCGGTACGCCGACCAGGTCCGCGCCACTCGGCGCCTCTTCCCGCACGTGCGGCTGGTCGTCGTGCCCGAGCTGCTGCTCGCCGCCGAAGGACCGCTGCTCGGGGCGTCCCCCGAGGGCTGGATGGAGCGGGTCGCGGAGCCGCTCCCGGGCCCGACGATCGACCGGGTGTGCGCGCTCGCCCGGGAGACCGGCCTGTGGCTGATCCCGGGCAGCCTCTTCGAGCGCGCCGCGGACGGCCGGATCTTCAACACCGCCGTGGCCGTCTCCCCCGAGGGTGAGATCGTCGCCCGCTACCGCAAGGTCTTCCCCTGGCAGCCGTACGAACAGACCTCCCCCGGCGATGAGTTCACCGTCTTCGACATCCCCGGCACCGGCCGGATCGGCCTCGCGATCTGCTACGACGGCTCGTTCCCCGAGACCGTCCGTCAACTCGCCTGGCTCGGCGCCGAGATCGTGATCCAGCCGACCCTCACCACCACCCGCGATCGGGAGATGGAGCTGGTCTGCGCCCGTGCCAACGCGTGGACCAACCAGGTGTACGTCGTCAACGTCAACGCCGCTGACCCGGCTGCTGTCGGCACCAGTGCGATCGTCGACCCGGAAGGCATCGTCCGTCAGCAGGCCGGTGCCGGCGAGGAGATCCTCGTCGACGTCCTGGACCTCGATACCGTCTCCCGGGTGCGCGAGCAGGGCTCGGCCGGCCTCAACCGCCCCTGGTCCCAGCTCGCCCGCTACGGGGAGGGGATCCATCTCCCCATGTACGGAGGGACGTTCCGCACGCCGGAGTGGGCGGCGAAGCAGATCCCGGGCTAGACGGCGTCTTCACGTGGTCTCGGGAGGGGGGATCACGGCGCCCGATTCGATCGTCATGCGCGGGCCTCATGAGGCAGGACAGGGGGGACGAAAAGGATCTCACCGGAAACGGCAGAGGAGCCCTCCATGAACCCCGTCGAAGTCCTCGGCCATGCTGGGGACCACAAGGCAGGCGCCGCGGTCAGCGACCGTACGGAGCAGAGCCGGAGCGACGGGCCGCCCGGCCCGTCCCGTGCCCGGCCGCCAGGGCGGACCGGCGCCGTCTGGGAGCTCGACCACCGTCCGGAATCGGTCGGCGCCGCCCGGCGCATCACCGGCGCCGTCCTCGTCGGATGGGGAATGGCGGAGGACGCCATTGACCAGGCTCTGCTCATCGTCTCCGAACTCATCACCAACGCCGTTGAGCACGCCGTGCCCCCGATCGCCCTGCGCCTCGACCGTCCGACCCCGGACAGCAGCGTGCGCATCGAGGTCGACGACGGCGGTCCGGCCGAGCGGGACGGTGCCTGGACCGCAAGCTGCCGCCGACGAACACGGCCGCGGCCTCGGCATCGTCGCCCTGCCGGCCACCGCACACGGCTGTAGCCCGGGGGAGCGTGGCGTCACCTACTGGGTGGTCCTGTGACCGGGGCGGAGGGAAGCCCCCGGGCCGTCCTGGGTCGGTCGGCGCGTACGGCGCCCGTGGATGCCGTGGATGCCGTCGGTCAGCGGCGGGGGGCCGTGGTCGTGCTGGCGCGGACGACGAGGCGCGGCTCGACGGAGTGCGGTTCGGGAAGGGGGTCGGGCGCCGCGATCCGGCGGAGCAGGTGCGTCACGGCGAGGGCGCCCATGTGCTGGAACGGCTGGGCGATGGTGGTGAGGGAGGGGGAGCAGTACTCGGCGAGCTCGATGTCGTCGAAGCCGACGACGGAGATGTCGTCGGGGACGCGCCGCCCGGCCTCGTGCAGGGCCCGGATCACCCCGAAGGCCATCTCGTCGCTCGCCACGAAGACGGCGGTGACATCGGGGATCCGGGCGAGGACCAGCCCGTTGCGGTAGCCGGAGCCCGGTGACCAGTCGCCCTCCAGGGGCGGTGGCACGGCGCGGCCCGCCGCCTGGAGGGCGGCTTGCCAGCCGTCGCGGCGCTGCGTCGATTCGAGCCACTCCGCCGGGCCGGCGATGTGCCAGACCGTCTCGTGCCCGAGGTCCAGGAGGTGCTGGGTGGCGGTGCGGGCGGCCTGCGCCTGGTCGACGGCGAGGATCTCGGTCGCGTCGGTGCGTGAGCCGTCGATGGTGACGGTGGGCGTGGAACGGGTGAGCTGCTCGATCCGGCTGCTGGAGTGGATGAGGGGCACCGACAGGATGATGCCCTCCACGTCCTGGTCGGCGAGCCGGGAGAGCGCGTCCTCGATGGCGAAGGTGTCCAGCGAGGTGGTGGTGGCGGTGCTGACGGCGTACCCCGCCTCGCGGGCGGCGTTCTCGATGCCGGAGGTGACGGCGGCCCGGGAGTAGAAGTTCGTCTGGAGGGTGACGACGCCGAGGGTCCGGCTGCGGCCCGAGGAGAGCATCCGGGCCGCGTTGTTCCGGCGGTAGCCGAGCTGGTCGACCGCGGCCAGCACCTTCGCGCGGGTCTTCTCCTGCACGTTCGGATGGCCGGCGAGCGCGCGCGAGACGGTCTGCGCGGACACGCCGGCGACGCGCGCGACGTCCGCCATGCCGGGCGGGCGCGCCCCGGTGCTGGTGTCACCGCGCTTTCCCATGAGGTCCCTTCCTCGTGATCGATCCGCTCGATGATATCGCCGAACGCGGCGCTCACGTGCAGTTATGCCGACAGGACGCTAATCGGTAACAGCCATTGGCATCGATAACATTCTCTGTCATAGTTTCGGCCATCGACACGCGGCGGATGCATCGCGCCGACGGTGCCTCGCCGGACATGCGGCCCCGTACGGGATGTTCCAGTTGCCCTGTCGCGACACTCAGGAGGAGCTGTGAAGCGTAGTTTCATCCGTTTTGTGGGAATGGCGGGGGCTCTCGCTCTCGCCGTCGCGGCCACCGGCTGTTCCGGATCGGGTTCAGGCTCCGGCTCGGCATCCGGCGGTAAGGCATCGATAACATTCTGGGGCTGGGCCCCGGGTTACGAGGATGCCGTCAAGGCGTTCAACGCCGGCCACCCGAACGTCGAGGTCACGTACCAGACGGTGCAGCCCGGCGCGAAGGGCGGCTACCAGAAGATGCTGAACGCCGTGAAGGCCGGGAACGCCCCCTGCCTGGCACAGGTGGGGTACGAGACGATGCCCAGCTTCGCCGCCCAGGGCGCTCTGGAGGACGTGTCGAAGCACGCCGCCTCCGCCAAGCGGGAGTACCAGTCGGCCGCCTGGAACGCCGTGACCCTCGGCAGCGCCGTCTACGGAGCTCCGGTGGACACCGGCCCGATGGCCCTCTTCTACAACAAGAAGCTCTTCGACTCCCTCGACCTCAAGCCCCCGACCACCTGGGCGGAATACCACGCGGCGGGCAAGAAGATCCACGCCTCCGACCCCAAGCGGTTCATCTCCTCGCCCTACCTCGACTACGACTACGCCGGGCTCGCCTGGCAGGCCGGCGCCGACTGGTTCGGCGTCGCGAACGACTCCTGGAAGGTCAGCATGGCCTCCGCGGAGAACAAGAAGGTCGCCGACTACTGGCAGGGCCTCGCCGACGACGGCCTGATCAGCAGAGCCCCCATGTACGACCAGGCCTGGTACACCGGCCTGGGCAACGGCGACATCGCCACGGTCGTCGGAGCGGTCTGGCAGGCGGGTGTCATCAAGGGCGGCGCCAAGGAGGGTACGGGCCAGTGGGCCGTCGCTCCCATGCCGCAGTGGGAGAAGGGTGACAAGAAGGTCGGCAACGCCGGCGGCTCGGCCACGGCCGTGCTCAAGGGCTGCGAGAACACCGCGGCGGCCTGGGAGTTCGCCCACTGGCTGGGTACCGACAAGGACGCCTTCGGCAAGCTGATCGAGAAGGCCTCGCTCTACCCGGCCGCCAACGACCTGCTGTACCTGCCGCAGCTGAAGGCCGACCCCTACTTCGGTGGACAGCAGATCTACGAGGTCTTCGCCACCGCCACGCCGCAGGTCAACCCCGAGTGGACCTGGGGCCCGCTGATGACCTCCACGGTCACGGACCTCAACGACGGCCTCGGCAAGGCATGGACCGGCAAGGGCACCATCGCGCAGGCGCTGAGCCACGCGCAGGAGACCACTGTCGCCGAGATGCGCAAGCAGGGCCTGGCCGTCGCCCCGTAGAGCAAGCCCGCCGGGCGGCGTCCCATGCCCCGCCCGGCGGTAGCCGCCCCTGTCCGCCCGACCGTCGCCGGGATTCCCGCCACCGTTCCGGCGACGCCGCAGTGAGGAACGCTCGTGACCCATGCCCCCGCCGCGCACCGCGCCCCCGCACGGCGCCCGGCAACCACCGCACCGTCCCGCCGGACGCGTGAGACGCCCCCCGGACACCCCCGACGACTTCGCCCGCTGCTCTTCTGCGCCCCCTTCGTCGTCCTGTTCGTCGCCATGTACATCGCACCGATCCTGTACGCGGCCTACAGCAGCCTCTTCACCATCCGCCGCTCCGGCCTGGGCCTGACCGCGCCCACGGAGGTCTTCGCGCCCCTGGACAACTACACACGGGCCCTGCACGACGGATCGTTCACGGCCTCGCTGGGTCGCGTCGCCCTCTTCGGTGTCGTACAAGTGCCCCTCATGCTGGGGCTCGCCCTCGCGCTGGCGCTGCTCATCGACTCCAAGTCCGCGCGGGGCAGGGGCTTCTTCCGCCTGACGAGCTTCGTCCCCTACGCGATTCCGGGCGTCAGTGCCGCACTCGTGTGGTCGTTCATGTACTCCTCGACGTCGAGCCCGCTCAACCGGCTGCTCGAACCGCTCGCCGTCACCGTCCCCTTCTTCGACCAGGACGTCGTGCTCTGGTCCGTGGCCAACATCGTCACCTGGAGCTGGGCCGGCTACAACATGATCATCATCTACGCGGCCCTCCAGTCCATCCCCGCCGAAGTCCTCGAAGCCGCACGGATGGACGGGGCGTCCGCCCTGCGGATCGCCTGGAGCGTCAAGATCCCCGCCGTGCGGGGCGCGCTGGTGCTGACCACGGTGTTCTCGATCATCGGGTCGGCCCAGCTGTACAACGAGCCGGCCGTGCTGCAGCCGGTCTCGGGCGGATCGATCTCCTCCGCGTTCACCCCCCTGATGTCGGCACAGAACGCGGTCGCGGACGGCAACTACCCCTACGCCGCGGCCCAGTCGGTCCTCCTCGCGGTCGCCGTGGGCATGGTGTCGCTCATCTTCTTCAAGCTGACCCGCCGAGGAGACCACGCATGACCACGGTGATCCCCGCTCCCGCCGCCCGGATCCGTCCCCGGCGCGAGACGAGCCCCGCCAGCCGCCTCACCGTCCTCGCCCTGCTGGGCCTGTCCGCGTTCTACTTCCTCTTCCCGCTGTGGTGGCTGCTGGTGGCGGCGACCAAGCCCTTCGGAGAACAGTTCGGTGGCAGCGGGCTGTGGTTCGACGGCTTCGGCCTGTTCGACAACATCGCCCGGCTCAGCAGTCAGGACGACGGTATCTTCTGGCGCTGGATGCTCAACAGCGTCCTGTACTGCGGCGTCGGCGCGCTGATCGGCACGACCCTGTCCGCCCTGACCGGATACGCGCTGGCCAAGTACGACTTTCCCGGCCGCGGGATGCTGTTCTCCCTGGTCCTTGCGGCCGTCCTCGTGCCCAAGGTGCTGTTCACGCTGCCGCTGTACCTGATGTTCTCGGGCGTCCACCTGATCGACAATCCTCTGGCGGTCCTGCTGCCGAGCGTCGTCAGCCCCTTCGGCGTCTATCTCGCCAGAGTCTTCGCCGAACAGAGCGTGCCCGACGAGGTCCTCGAAGCCGGCCGCCTCGACGGCGCGGGCGAGTTCCGTGTCTTCCGCACGATCGCGGTACGGATGATGCTGCCCGCCCTGGTCACGATCTTCCTGTTCCAGTTCGTCGAGATCTGGAACAACTACCTCCTGCCCGCCATGGTCCTGGGAGACGACCGGCTGCAGCCCGTCACGGTCGGCCTCGTCGCCTGGAACGCCAGCCATGTCGCCGTGCCCCCGCCCCTGGTCGTCATCGGTTCGCTGGTGTCCGTCGCGCCGCTCCTGATCGCGTTCCTCGCGCTCCAGCGGTTCTGGCGCGCGGGCATGACCGCCGGAGCCGTCAAATGACCCCTTCCGCCCCCACCGGAACCGTGGTGCCCGCGCCTCCGCGCGAAGCCGCGACCACGGGCCCCACACTGACCTGGACCGACGGCCGCTTCCTCCGCCTCAGGCAGCCGCACAGGATCCTGGCCGGCTCCCTGCACTACTTCCGCGTCCACCCCGAGCAGTGGGCGGACCGCCTCCAGCGCGTCGCCTCTCTCGGGCTCAACACCGTCGACACCTACGTGCCGTGGAACTTCCACGAACGCCGACGCGGCGACATCCGCCTCGACGGCTGGCGCGACCTGCCCCGCTTCCTCCGGCTCGCCCAGGAAGCCGGCCTGGACGTCATCGTCCGCCCGGGCCCGTACATCTGCGCCGAATGGGACAACGGCGGTCTGCCCGCGTGGCTGACCGGACGGCCCGGCATGCGCCCCAGGAGCAGTCACCGGGACTTCCTGAACGAGGTGGGCCGCTGGTTCGACGTACTGATCCCGCTCATCGCCGCCCGCCAGGCGGCACACGGTGGGCCCGTCGTAGCGGTCCAGGTCGAGAACGAGTACGGCAGCTACGGCGACGACCGCGTCTACCTGCGCTGGCTCCGCGACGCCCTGGTCGCACGCGGCATCTCCGAGCTGCTGTTCACCGCGGACGGCCCCACCCCGCTGATGCTCGACGGCGGCACCCTTCCGGGCGAACTCGCGGCGGCCACCTTCGGGTCGCGCCCCGACCAGGCAGCCGCACTGCTGCGCTCGCGCCGCGCCGGCGAGCCCTTCCTCTGCGCGGAGTTCTGGAACGGCTGGTTCGACCACTGGGGCGAGCGGCACAACGTGCGGTCCGCGCAGAGCGCCGCCGACGACGTGAAGGGCATCCTCGCCCACGGCGGATCGGTCAGCCTCTACATGGCCCACGGCGGCACCAACTTCGGACTCTGGGCCGGCGCCAACCACGACGGCACGAACCTCCAGCCCACCATCACCAGTTACGACTCCGACGCCCCCGTCGCCGAACACGGCGCGCTCACCGCCAAGTTCCACGCCCTGCGCGAGACGCTGGCGCCGCACCGCACACGGCCCGTGCCCCCGCCGCCGGACGACCCCCCGCTGCTCAAGCCCACCACGCTCTCCGTGCGACACGGGGCCGGCCTGCTGGGCGCGCTGAAGTCGGTGTCGACCCCCCTGCACACCTCCAGCCCGCTGAGCTTCGAGGAACTGGGGCAGAACTCCGGCCTCGTGCTCTACACCGCGCACCCGGTCATCCCTCCCGGTCCCCACGAGGTGACGGTCACCGGTCTCCACGACCGCGCCCAGGTCTTCGCCGACGGCACCCTGGTCACCGTCCTGGACCGGCCCACCTCGACTTTCACCCTCACCGGAACGGGTGCCGCGGTCCGGCTCGAACTGCTCGTGGAGAACCAGGGCCGCATCAACTACGGCCCCCTGCTCGGACAGCGCAAAGGCATCCTCGGCGGCGTCCGCGTAGAGCGCCGCCTCATTCACGGATGGTCCATGCGCCCCCTGCCCCTGGACGAGTGGACCGCCGACGACCTCGCACGCGCCGCCACGGCAGCCGAACCCGCCGACGGCCGTGGCATCGCCACCGCGCGACTGCGGGTCGAGGAGCCGGCCGACACCTTCCTGAGCCTGCCGGGCTTCGGCAAGGGCTTCGTCTGGGTCAATGACACCCTGCTCGGCCGCTACTGGGACGTCGGCCCCCAAACGACGCTCTACGTCCCCCGACCCTTGCTGCGTGCGGGGGACAACGTCCTGACGATCCTGGAGCTCGATCACTTCGGTCAGCGTCTCGACCTCCTCGACGCACCCGACCTCGGGCCGCGCGAAGAGTACATCGAGACCTTCGCCTGATCACCTCACCGACCCCACCGGCGCACGGCCGCGCACACGCCCCTGGGCCAGAGCGTCCGAGCGCCGCGAACTGCCCACCCCGAGTGCCACGACCCCCTGGCCCGTTCCCCACCCGAGAGGACACCAGCACCGATGTCCACCACTCACGGCTCCGCGCACCCCTCCCACACCGCCCACGAGATCGCCACCCAACCCGACTGCTGGCGCAAGGCGGCGGCCTCCGCCGCCGGCCACAGCGCCGCGCTGCCCGGCCGCGGTGAACGCGTCGCCGTCGTGGGCTGCGGGACCTCCTGGTTCATGGCCCTGGCCTACGCCGAACTGCGCGAGCAGGCCGGCCACGGCGAGACGGACGCCTTCGCCGCCTCCCTGTTCCCCGTCAACCGCCGCTACGACCGCATCGTGGCGTTGACCCGCTCCGGTACGACCACCGAGGTCGTGGACCTCCTGACCCGAATACAGGGCCAGGCCTCCGTCACCGCCATCACCGCCGACGGCACCACTCCCGTGGCCGACGTCGCCGACAGTGTCATCGTGCTCGACCACGCCGACGAGAAGTCGGTGGTGCAGACCAGATTCGCGACCACGGCCCTCGCTCTCCTCCGGGCCCACCTGGAAAGCCAGGGCCCCCTCCCCGAGGGCGTACGCACGATCGCCGAGGCCGCCGAAGACGCGGAGCTGGCGGTCGTCGCGCCCCTGCCGGGTGACATGCGCACAGCCGAGCAGATCACCTTCCTGGGCGACGGCTGGACCTACGGCCTCGCGCTGGAGGCCGGCCTGAAGATGCGCGAGGCGGCCTGCGCCTGGACCGAGGCGTATCCGGCGATGGAATACCGCCACGGCCCCATCAGCGTCACCGCACCCGGCCGCGGCACCTGGGTCTTCGGCCCGGCCCCGCACGGACTGGCCGACGACGTCGCCCGCACCGGCGGTGCCTACCTCGCCGAATCCGGAGGGAGCGCCGACGCACTGGACCCGATGGCCGACCTCATCCGGGCCCAGCGCCTGGCCGTGCACTTCGCCGGCACGCGAGGGCTCGACCCGGACCGCCCGCGAGCCCTGACCCGCTCGGTGATACTGGCGGACGCGCATGGCTGAGCACACCGACAGCCGCGCGTGCGTGATCGCCCTGGACGTCGGCGGCACGTCGATGAAGGGCGCGGTCCTGGACCACGCCATGCGGCCGCTGAAGACCCTGCGCGTGCCGACGCCCCGGCGCGAGGGACCCGAGGCGGTGGTGAACGCGGTCGCCCGGGCGCTGCGGGACCTGCAGTCCCAGGCGGCCGCGATTCACCAGAAGCCCGTCGCCGCCGGTGTGGTGATCCCCGGCATCGTCGACGAGCCCGCGCAACAGGCAGTGCACTCGGTCGATCTCGGCTGGCGCGATGTGCCCTTGGCCGCAGTGCTGGAGCACTCCACAGGACTTCCCGTCACCATCGGGCACGATGTACGCGCCGGAGCCGTGGCGGAGAGTCGTCTCGGCGCGGCCCGGGGCGTCGACGACGCGCTGTTCGTGGCCATCGGAACGGGCATCTCCGCCGCGGTCCTGACGGAAGGCCGTCCGCTGCGCGCCGGCGGCCATGCCGGAGAGCTCGGCCACCTGTCCGTCACCACCTCGGCCGTGCGGTGCGCGTGCGGCAACAGCCGCTGCCTGGAGACGGTCGCCTCGGCCCGCGCGATCGCCGCCGCCTACACAGCCCTGTCGGGGCGGGAGGTCGAGGGAGCCGAGCACGTCGCGGCTCTCGTGACGGACGGGGATCCGGTGGCGTTCCGCGTGTGGGAGCGTGCGACCGACGCCCTGGCGGAGGCGTTCGCCGTCTGCGCCACGCTCCTGGCTCCGGAAGTGATCGTGATCGGCGGGGGACTGTCCCGCGCCGGGGAACTCCTCCTCGCCCCGCTCCGCGACGCGATCGACTGCCGTCTGAGCTGTCAGCGGCGACCCGAACTGGTTCAGGCGGCGCTGGGGACGCAGGCCGGCTGCCTGGGTGCGGGACTGCTCGCCTGGGACGCCGCAGGCACCGGCGTGGCGGCCGGCCTGCCGACCGGGAGGGTGGGAGGAACACTGTGATCCTGACCGTCACTTTGAACGCGGCGCTGGACGTCACGTACTTCGTCGACGACCTGACCCCGCACACCTCTCACCGCGTCAAGCGGACCTTCGAACGCGCCGGTGGCAAGGGCATCAACGTGGCGCGCGTCCTGGCGGCGCTGGGGCACCCCGTGCTCCTCACCGGCCTGGTGGGAGGAACCACCGGGCAGGCCGTGGGGGAGGACCTGCGTTCCGCCGGTCTGCGGGACGCGCTCGTGCCGGTGCCGGGGGAGTCCCGCAGAACCGTCACCGTGGTCTCGGAACGCAGCGGCGATGCCACCGTGTTCAACCAGCCCGGTCCACGTGTCGACCCGTGTTCCTGGCCCGCGTTCACCCGGCGGTTCGCCGAACTCGCCGGGCAGGCCCGGGTCGTGGTGCTCGCCGGGAGTCTCCCACCGGGCCTGCCGTGCGACACGTACGCGAGCCTGGTGACAGCTGCTCGCGAAGCCGGAGCCGTCACCGTCCTCGACACCAGCGGCCCCGCCCTGCTTGCCGCGCTGGACGCGCGGCCCGATGTGATCAAGCCGAACGCGGCGGAGATCATCGAGGTGACCGGCCGCTCACATCTCGCGGACGCGGCCGCCGAGCTCCAGGCACGCGGAGCCCGGGCTGTCGTCGCCTCCGACGGCCCGCGGGGCCTGCACGCCGTCACTCGGGACGGACGCCACCGCGCCGTCCCTCCCACCCGGCTCCGCGGCAACCCGACCGGCGCCGGCGACGCGTGCGTCGCCGCCCTGGCGGCAGGACTCGCGGCCGGCCTGCCCTGGCCGGACATCCTGCGCGACGCCGTCGCCCTGTCGGCGGCCGCCGTCGCTGCGCCCCTCGCCGGCGACTTCCACCGCGACCTCTACGAGCAGTTCCGTACCGACGTGAGTGTGGAGACACCCCATGCCCCTGACGCCCACTGACGACATCATCGCTCCCGCCTACGCCCACAACCGTGGTGTCGGAGCCTTCAACGTCGTCCAGCTCGAGCACGCCGAGGCCATCGTGGACGGCGCACACCGGGCGAACCTGCCCGTCATCCTCCAGATCAGCGAGAACACCGTCCGCTACCACGGATCCCTCGCCCCGATCGGCCGCGCCGCACTGGCCCTGGCGGAGGAGGCGACGGTGCCGGTGGCCGTCCACCTGGATCACGCCGAGTCCGAGGACCTCGTGCGCGAAGCCGTCCGGCTCGGTTTCACGTCCGTGATGCTCGACGCCTCCCGGCTGCCCTACGAGCGGAACGTCGCCGTGACCCGGGCCATCACCGAGTTCGGGCACAGAGCCGACGTTCTCGTCGAGGCCGAACTCGGCGAGGTGGGGGGCAAGGACGGCGCCCATGCCCCCGGGGTCCGTACCGACCCGGACGAAGCCCGCGAGTTCGCCGCGGCGACTGCGGTGGACTGCCTCGCGGTCGCCGTCGGCAGCTCCCACGCCATGGTCACGCGCGATGCCGTGCTGGACTTCGACCTGATCGCCCGCCTCCGGGGCGGCACCGGCGTGCCACTTGTCCTTCACGGCTCGTCGGGCGTCTCGGACACGGACCTCGCTCGGGCCGTGACGGCCGGAATGACGAAGGTCAACATCTCCACCCACCTCAACGGCATCTTCTCCGCGACCGTCAGGCGGGAACTGGATCGCCGGCCGGCGGTCAGCGACTCCCGCAGGTACATCGGTCCGGCCCGCGAGGACGTCGCGGCGGAAGTCGCACGTCTCCTGAACGTCCTGGCGCTTGCCTGACACCTGTCCTGAGCCGCGTCGGCGGGCGGTGGCGGTGGTTCGAATGGCGTGGTCCCAGGGGCGGGATCCCGCAAGACGGGGGGTGGGCGTGTCAGCCGGGCGGAGCGGTGCTGTCGCGGACGATGAGCCGCGGGAGCAGGAGACGCGGATGCGGCTCGGCGGACTGGGCACCCGAGACGGCTCCGAGGAGCAGTCCGATGGCTTCGCGCGTCATCTCCCTTTTGGGCAGGGCGACACTGGTGAGGGCAGGGCGGGTCAACAGCCCTTCTGGCGTGTCGTCATGAGCCACCACCGACAGGTCGGCCGGGATCGAACAGCCCTTGTCCCGGGCAGCTTCGAGTGCTCCGACGGCGAGCACGTCGTGCGTGGCGAACAGCGCGGTCGCCGCCGGGTGAGCCTTCATCGCCTTGTGGGCCGCCGCGATCCCGCCTGTGAACGATGGCTCCGGCGCCAGGTGCACGGCAGAGTCCGGGACGTCCAGGCCGTCCTCGGTGAAGGCGCGCCGGAAGCCGCTCACGCGCATCGTGTGCGCCGGGCTGGCGAGAACGGCCACGTTCTCGTGTCCGAGTTCCCGGAGGTGACGCCCGGCCAGGTACCCGCCGTGCTCGTAGTCGATGGTGACCACCGGGAAACGGGCGGGAGCCCGGGTCTCCCAAGCGCACAGGACGACGGGGAAGCGGGTGCGCGACAGCAACGGCAGGTGGTCGGTCAGCCCCTCGTCGCCCGCGATGAGGAGGCCGTCGACGGACCGGCTGGTCAGCCCCGCAAGATGCCTCCTGGCGCGCTCTCCGTCCCGGCGGGTGGTGCAGAGCAGCAGGCGGTAACCGTGCTCGCCGAGGACGTCCTCCGCCTCTTCGACCAGTTCCGCGTAGAAGGCGGTGGACACGGTCGGAACGAAGAGGCCCACCGTGCGCGTGCTGCCGGTGGCGAGCGATCGGGCGACCAGATTGGGGACGTATCCGAGTTCGGAAATGGCCTCGCGGACCCGGGCCTCGGTGGCAGGCCGAACGGCGACACGACCGGAGAGCACGTTGGAGACCGTTTGCTTGGTGACCCCGGCCCGGTCCGCCACGTCCTGCATCGTCGCCATGGCTACCTCTATTTTACCGATCCAAAAACGGATGCAACGTACTGCGGGGAAGGGCGAACGGTCAACACCCGGGTCAGGGGATCCGGGCGCGCGGCGGCACCGGAGGCGCCGGTTCCGAGAAAACCGAAGTTTTCGACCACAGGCTCTTGTTTTACCGGTCAAATTGGCCGTACGGTCCACCCACCAACGGCAACCGAGACCCGGAGGCCGACCGGTGCGGCGCCCCTCCTCGCGTCGCGGAGCGGACACCTGAACCGCACGGGTCTTGGTCTCCGCACCACGCCCACAGCCTTGCCTTCCCCGCACCACCCGGCCGAGACCGGGTCACCCCGCCCGCATGCCACGCCCGCCTCAGCACTCCGCGAGCCGGACCGCATGCCGTGCCCCCACCTCCCACAGGCGGCCGTCCCCGTTGAGGCCCGCGGCCCGAACCGAAATGCGCTCGCCCCGCAGGCACCCGCACCGACACGTGCCCTCCCTGAAACGCTCCCCCGGCCGGACCGGCCCCGCACGGTACGCCCCCCCCGGCCGAAGGGGGCCGCACTCGGGACGCCCCACAGCCGTCCCGAAACGCACCCGCCGTCCCGAAGGACGCCGGACCACCCACGGAGCCTCCCCTCGGCTCCTCCGATCAAGGAACACTCATGACCGCTCCTCGCACCAGACTGGCCGGAGCGCTCGCCGCAGCCGCGCTGGTCATCACAGGCGGCAGCACGCTGATGATGCCCACGGCATCCGCAGAGACGAGCGCCGCCTCCTACACCGTCACCGTCGGCGCCAAGGGCTCGTGGACGTACCCCGACGACACGCCCGCCGGCCCGTACATCGACAAGGACGGCACCTTCTACTTCCAGCAGGCCCACGCCCTCTACAGCGCGAACGACCCGCGCAAGTGGAACTTCTTCACCGGCACGAACATCGATTCGGCCACGAAGTCCAGCGCCCTCAGCGACGCCGTGAACCCGGCCAACTCCAACGACCGCAACAACGACACCACCTGGCGCTGCAACTACAGCCCGACCGGCGTGGAGTCCACCCCATCGCCCGTCACGACCACCTACGCCCACCGCAACTACTGCGACCTGGCCGGTGTCTGGGTCGACCCGGACACCGGTGACTGGTACGGGCTCGTGCACAACGAGTTCACTCCGGAGCCCTTCGGCGACGGCTCCCACTTCGACGGCATCGACTACGCCGTCTCCAGCGACCAGGGCCGGACGTGGTCCATCAAGGACCACGTCATCACCTCGCCCTACAGCACCAAGCGCGGCGACACCGCCGCCTTCCCGCAGCAGACCTACCACTACGGCACCGGCGACCCCCGGCTCTTCGTCGACACCGCCTCGGGCTACTTCTACGCGTTCTACGGCTCCCGGATCGTGAACAAGGGCTACGGCGGCGGCTGGGCCGCGTTCTACGGACACGTCGCCCGCGCCCCGATCTCGTCGAAGATGGCGCCCTCCTCCTGGCAGAAGTGGTACAACGGCGCCTGGTCCCAGCCGGGCGTCGGAGGCCGCGAGAGCAACATGGTCCCGGTCGGCTCCGGCAGCACCACGGGTTACACGCCGACGTCGAAGGAGTACAACCCCGCCAACAGCGGCTCGGTGAGCCAGCAGGTGGCCGCCGGCCTCACGCCCCCGACGTCCCCGCTCTTCGTCATGGACATCACCTACAACGCCCACCTCGGCCTGTACATCGGCCAGCCGCAGGCGGTCGACCAGAGCGGCAACGCCTCCCAGGAGATCTACGCCACCGACAACCTGGCCACCCAGAAGTGGTTCCGGCTCGGTGACACCGGCAGCTACAAGAACGCCTCCTGGTACCGCTGGTTCCTCGACAGCGCCAACAAGACCAGCTCCACGATCGTCGGCAAGGACTTCCGCTCGTACTGCTCCTTCGGCTGTTCCAACGGGTCCAGCAGCGAGTACGTCAACCTGACGATCAACACGACCGAACCCGCCGCACCGGTCGACACCAGCAAGGCCTACCGCATCGCCGCCGGCGGCCGGGTCCTGGCCCAGGTCTCCGGCAGCTCGGCCACCACCTCGCTCGCCGCCCCCACCGGCTCCGGCCACGAGTCGTGGATCTTCATCGCCAACGGTGACGGCTCCCACCGCATAGCCAACTCCGCCACCGGTCAGCTCCTGGGCGTGAGCACCGCGTCCACGGCCACCCGCGCCTGGGGCACCAAGCCCACCGTGACCCCCGCCGGCGCGGGCGGGGCCACCGTCGGACAGCAGTGGTTCGTCATCCGCGGCACCTCGGCAACCGGGGGCACCCCCACCGGCACCTACAAGATCGTCAACCGGTACAGCGGCCTCGTCATCGGCCTCTCCTCCGACTCCGGCCGCCTCGCCGAGACCACACCCACCCGCAGCTGGACCAACACCACCGGCGACGCGGTCGGCGGCACCCGCACGGCCGGCGAGCAGACCCTGACGCTCACCCCGATCGCCCAGGCCCCCACGCTCGACGGAACACACACCCTCACCGCCGGCGGCAAGGCTCTCGACAACCCCGACCACAGCACCACCGCCGGTACCCGGCTCATCACCTGGGCACCGACCGGCGGCGCCAACCAGAGCTGGACCTTCACCCGGCAGACCGACGGCACCTACGAGATCAAGAACAGCGAGTCCGGCCTCTGCGCCGACGTCCACAGCGGCTCCACCAGCGCCGGCGCGTCGATCATCCAGTGGGGCTGCAACGCCGGCGCCAACCAGCGCTGGAACGTCACTCGTCTGGCCAACGGCACCTACACCGTCGCCTCCGTGGCAAGCGGACTGCTCCTGACCACCGCCTCCTCCACCGACGGAGCAGCCGTCACCCAGCAGCCCGACACCGGCAGCGCCCTTCAGCAGTGGACCATCAACTGACCTGACCTGACCTGACCTGACCTGACCTGACCTGACCTGACCTGACCTGACCGGACACGGCCGCGGCCGTGACGACCTGCCGGAGCCCCGTGCAGCACACGGGGCTCCGGCAGCCTCCGTAGCGCTTCCGCGCGCCGATCCCCTGGGTCCGGCCGCCCCATGCACCGGTCACTCCACCACTGCCCTCGGCCCGCAGCGCAAGGGCTCGCGGTACGAGCGCCGATCAATCGGTGAGCCGCGCCGGCTCACCACCAGAGGCGGCCTGCTCAGCCGGTAGGCACACCTTGACATCCGCCAACTGATTCGTGAGGTCATGCCATGGTTCCCATGGACCGCCGGAAGTTCCTCGTCTCAGCGGCCGGCGCCGCAGCGGTGTCGCTTCCCCATCTGGCGGCGAGAACGCAGTCACGAGAGCTTCCCGAAATGGACGCCGCGCTTGTTGCCGCTCCTTCGCCAAGCGACCTGACCAAGATCAAGCACGTGGTCATCCTCATGCAGGAGAACCGCAGTTTCGATCACTACTTCGGCACACTGAAGGGGGTGCGCGGTTTCGGCGACAAGAGCACCATCGACCTCCCGGGCACACTTGGCGCGCCTGCGGGAAAGTCGGTCCTCCAGCAGCCCGACGGTTCGTCCTGGCGTTACCCGTGGGCCCTGAACCGAGGGGGACCCGACGGCTGGAAGAACGCGCAGGGCGTGGGTACGGCACACAGCTGGACCGACGGCCATGGAGCATGGAACGGCGGGCGCCTCGACCGGTGGATCGCGGAGAAGGGGCAGCTCACCATGGGCTACTTCACACGCGCCGACCTGCCGTTCCACTACGACCTGGCGGACGCCTTCACCATCTGCGACGCCTACCACTGTTCGGTACTCAGCTCGACCGGCCCCAACCGCAACTACTTCTGGAGCGGCTCCACCGGAGTCGGGCTGATATCCCCCCCTCACCTGAACGGTGGGGACTTCGAGGGTGAGAACCAACCGTGGACCGCCTACGCGGAGGAACTCCAGAACGCCGGTGTCACCTGGCGGACCTACAACGTCGAGACCGACAACTACGGGGACAACGCGCTGGAGTACTTCGCAGGCTTCGGCTCCGGCCCGTTGTACGAGGCCGGTGTCAAGTCCGTTCCCTCACTGCCCGACGGAGGCAGTACCGCCGACCGGATCGTCGAGGCGATCCGCAAGGACGTCGTAGGCGGCACCCTCCGGCAGGTTTCCTGGGTGGTCACGGACGAATCCCACTCCGAGCACTCGGACGAGACGCCCAGCCGCGGGGCGGTCTTCATGAAGCGACTGCTCGATGCCCTGAGTGCCGATGCGGAGGTCCTCCGGTCCACCGCGCTGTTCGTCACGTATGACGAGAACGACGGATTCTTCGACCACGTTCCGCCCCCGTTCCCGCAACAGGGCTCCACCGACGCGACGAATGAGTGGGGTACCCACAACAACGTCTCCGGACCGGTAGGACTGGGCGTCCGCGTCCCCATGATCGTCGTGTCACCGTGGACCACCGGTGGTCGCGTCTGCTCACAGACGTTCGATCACACCTCCATGCTCCAGTTCCTGGAAAAGTGGACCGCGGCCCTGGGTAAACCCGCGGTGTGCAACAACATCACCGCCTGGCGGCGCAAGGTGTCCGGCGACCTGACCAGCGTCTTCGACTTCAGCAAGGACGCGTCCCCTTACACCCTGCCGGCACTCGGCTCCGCGGCCCCCGATGGGCAGACGCCGGGAACCATCGGCATCAACCCCGCGCCCCCGGGCACGAACACCCAGCCACCTCAGGAATCCGGCACCAAGACGGCGTGCGCCCTGCCGTACCAGACCAATGCCTACCTCGACCGCGTCGAAGTCGGCGGCGGCGCCACACAGATCTGGATCCCCCTGCAGAACGTGGGGGTCCACGCCACCAGCGCCGCCCACTTCAGTGTGTACGCCAACGCCTACCGCACCGGCGGCCCCTGGCAGTACACCATCGATCCCCACACCGACACAGAGGACTTCTTCAACGTCGGCAGCGGTTTCGGAAACGGCAAGTACGACTTCACGGTCACCGGGCCCAACCGGTTCCTGCGCCGCTTCAGGGGAGACGCCTCCCAAATCGCCCTGGGCCGGTACGTCACCGTCAAGCCGACCTTCGAAGTGCACCCGTCCACCGGCCAACTGGCTGTCATCTTCTCCATGAAGAACCACGGCACCCAGGGCGTCACCTTCCGCATCAAGTCCAACCAGTACCGCACCTGGGACAGCACCTACTCCGTGGCCGCCGGAAACGCGACAACCGAGTTCTTCAACGCTGTCGCGTACCAGCAGGGTTGGTACGACTTCACCATCACCGTCGACAACGACACGACCTGGTCGCAAAGATTCGCCGGGCACATCGAGTACGGCGCCACGAGCATCACTGGCTGACCTGGCGTCGCGGACACATGGGTCCAACTCGAAGGTGCCGACGGCGTGTCGGACGGATCAACTGTTCTGGCTCCACATTCTTGCGATGGCTCACCACGTGGAGTGCGTGGCGGTCCTGGAGCCGGTGAAGAAGGACGCCTGAACTGCGGTTCTGTGGGCACGCGGTATGTGCAGTGTGTGAGGTGTGTGCGGTGTGTGCGGTATGTGCGGTGTGGGCGTTACGGGCGATGTCTCGATGCTGAGATGACGCTCGCGACGCCCATTTGGCACTCATTCTGATGGAGCGTCAGGTCGTCGTGTGTTCGCGTGCGGCATGCGCTCCTTACGAGCCCTCGGCCGCCCGTTCCGGCACGGGCGCCCGGGTGCTGATGGTCAAGGCGCGAGGATGCCCCCGGGTGGCGAGCGGCGCCGGTGGTGTGCGGCCCGGGAGATCGGGTTCGACGGGAGATCGCTCCACGCCTCGCGCCGGTCGTGTGGCTTAACCGGGTCCGTTAACCTCTGGACAACGTTGTCATCCGCTCGGCAGGGTGGTCCATCGCGCAGTTCGGAAGGTTCTCGGCCTCGGGGAACATCGGTACAGCGGTTATCGGTGAGAACGATCATGGTCGTCTAGCGCAGTGATCCACTTCGCTGCTGAGGTTCGGTGAAACGCCTCCGGGCCTGGTCCGGGCCTGGCTACGGTCCGGCTCGTGCCGGTGGAATTTCTGAGTGATGAGCAGGCCGAGGCGTACGGGACGTTCGCTGAGGAGCCGACGAGGCCCGAGCTGGAGCGGTTCTTCTTCCTGGACGACGTGGACCGGGACCTGATCGCCCTGCGGCGGACGGAGCATCGCCGGCTCGGGTTCGCGCTCCAGATGTGCACGGTGCGGTACGTCGGCCTGTTCCTGGAGGACCCGCTCGCGGTGCCGTGGCCAGTGATCGAGCACCTGGCCGTGCAGCTCGGCATCGAGGACCCGTCGGTGGTCAAGCGGTACACCGAGCGGCGCCAGACGCTGTACGACCACGCGTGGGAGATCCGGGACGCCTACGGCTACCACCCCTACGAGGACGCTGAGTGGGGCCGGCGGTTCCGTACGTTCCTGCACGGGCGGGCATGGACGCACGCTGAGGGCCCGAAGGCAGCTTCTCGACCACGCGGTGGGCTGGCTGCGCCGTCACGGGGTCCTGCTGCCCGGGGTGTCCGTGCTGGCCCGGCAGGTGTCGGAGGCGCGTACGGTCGCGGAGAAGCGGCTGCACGCCACCGTCGCGGGCGCTGCCCGCCGCGCGGACCCGGCGCTGCCCGGGGATCTGGTGGCGACGCTGAAGACGCCGGAGGGCTCGCGGTTCTCGGAGCTGGAGCGGCTGCGCCGGCCGCCGACGCGGACGACGGGCACGGCGTTCGCCCGCGCGCTGGAGCGGATGGACGAGATCGGCGCGTACCGGCTCGGCAGGCTGAGGCTGTCGCAGATCCCGCCGAACCGGATGGCGGCGCTGGCCCGGTACGCGCTGGGGTCGAAGGCGCCGCTGCTGGAGCGGGCGGTGGAACCGAAGCGCACGGCGATGCTCGCCGCGGTGATGCGGCACCTGGAGGCGAAGGCAATCGATGAGGCCCTGGACCTGTTCCAGGTCCTGATGGCCACCCGCCTGCTGAACACGGCGAAGCGCAAGACGGAGAAGGAGCGGCTGTCGACGCTGCCGCAGTTGGAGAAGGCGTCACGGGTGCTCGCGCGGGCGGCGAAGGTGCTGTTCGAGGAGCTGGAGCTGTTCGAGGAGCAGGAGGCGGACCTGGACGTGGCCGCGCTGTGGGCGGCGGTGGAGGAAGTCGCCCCGCGCGCCGCCGTGATGACCACAGCGGCCACGGTGGTCTCGCTGGTGCCCGAGGACGAGAACTCGGCCGAGGTCGCCATGCGGGCCGCGCTCGCGACCCGGTACGCCACGGTGCGCCCGTTCCTCGCGTTGCTGGGTGAGTCGAAGGCGCTGGACGCGGCGAGCGCGGGCAAGCGGGTCCTGGCCGGGGTGCGCGGCCTGCCTGCGTTGGCTCGGCGGAAGGTGGGGGTCAAGCCGCTGCTGCCGCGCGAGGTGGACGACAAGCTCGTGCCGCCCGCGTGGCGCAAGGCGGTGTATGCCAACCCCGGTCTGCCGCAGGGCGCGGTGGACCGGGTCGCCCGGCCCGAGGCCGGCGCGTCCAAGACGGAGGCACCGCGGGGCGCCGACGATGTGGCCTCGTTCGTGAAGCTGTCCCTGGCGGTCGTCTTCCGCTCCATCGTCTTCACCGGCCTAAGCACCTTCATCTCCCTCTACGCCCAGCAGCGCATGCGGGGCAGCACCACCGCGGGCACCATTGCCCTGTTCCTGCTGTTCCTGGGCGGCGCAGTCGGCTCGGTCCTGGGGGGGTCCCTGGCCAACCGCTACGACCGCGTCCATGTCTCCCGCTGGTCCTACCTGCTCTCCGTCGCCGCCGTGACCGGAGTGATCTACGCACCCGGCCCGGCCATGTTCCTCTTCGTGGCCCTCACCTCCGTCGGCCTGTACGTCCCCTTCTCCCTCCAGGTCACCCTGGGCCAGGATTACCTGCCCTCCCGTATCGGTACTGCCAGCGGCGTCACCCTCGGCCTCACCGTCAGCGTCGGCGGCCTCATCAGCCCCCTGCTGGGACACCTGGCCGACTCCACCTCCCTGAAGACAGCCCTCACCCCCCTGATCGCCATGCCTGCCCTGAGCTGGCTCCTCTTCCGCGCCCTGCCCGAACCCACCGCCCCCAAGCCTCAAGCCGACGCACCCGCGCCCCGCGATCCCGGGTGATGACCGCTAACGGGAGCCGGCTGCGGTGCGAGCGCAGGCAGAGCCGAGATGCCCGGCCGACCGTCGACCGCGTTTCGTCACCTGAGCAGGCCCATTCCGTCGGTGGCACCCTTCTCCCACGTGGGCACGAGACGGCTACGACACCTCACCGCGAGCGGGAATCGGATCGCCACGACCGGAGTTGGTGAGGGGAGTTAGCCGTTTCAGGAGGGGTCATGCGAGCGATTCAGGTTTCCGAAGTGGGCGGTCCCGAGGTGCTGCGACTGGTCGACATTGATCAACCGATGCCGGGCCCGGGCCAGGCGGTCGTGGAGGTCGCCGCGTCCGGCGTCAACTTCCTCGACGTATACCACCGCCAGGGCCGGTACACCCTCCCGCTGCCCTTCACCCCGGGCACTGAGGGCGCGGGCACGGTCCTCGAGGTTGGCCCCGGCGTCACCCACGTCGCTGTGGGAGACCGGGTCGGCTGGGTGGAGATTCCCGGCACCTATGCCGAGCAGGCCGTCGTGGACTCCTCCCGGCTCGTGCCCCTGCCCGACGGCGTCGACTTCGAGGCCGCCGCCGCCGTGCTGCTGCAGGGCATGACGGCGCACTACCTCGTCAAGGACGCCTACCCGGTCCAGCCAGGTGACACGGTGCTCGTGCACGCTGCTGCCGGCGGCATGGGGCTTGTGCTGACCCAGCTCATCACCCATCTCGGCGGCAGAGTGATCGGCACAACCTCGACACCGGAGAAGGCCCAGCTGGCGCGGCGCGCCGGGGCCGCCGAGGTGATCCTCTACTCTGCAGTGGACGATCTCGCGGCAGAGGTGAAGCGGCTCCATGGCGGCCAGGGCCTGCCTGTCGTCTTCGACGGCGTCGGCAGGGACACCTTCGATGCGAGCCTCGCCAGCCTGCGAACCCGCGGCCACCTGGTGCTCTTCGGCGCCGCGAGTGGTGCAGTGCCGCCCTTCGACCCCATCCGGCTCGCCCAGGGCGGTTCGCTGACCCTGATCCGGCCAAGCCTCGGGGACTTCATCGCCGATCGGTCCGAGCTGCTCCGGCGCGCCGCCGACGTGCTCGAATTGGTGCGCACCAAGGTGCTTGAGACCACCGTGACGGCCCGCTACCCGCTCGCCGAGGTCGCCCAAACTCACCGCGATCTGGAGGCTCGGCGTACCACCGGCAAGCTACTCGTCATCCCCCGCGATCCCGGGTGATGACCGCTAACGGGAGCCGGCTGCGGTGCGAGCGCAGGCAGAGCCGAGATGCCCGGCCGACCGTCGACCGCGTTTCGTCACCTGGGCAAGCCCCTTCCGTCGGTGGCACAACAAGGCCCGCACAGCGAACGAGGGCGTGGGCACCCTCAAGTGATCAACGCACCACCCACGGATGATCATGTGATCGTGGAGGCACAGGTGCGTGACTACGGGTTTTCGCCAGCTCAACAGGATGAGATCTGGAGACGCTGGCGCGAGGGGCAGTCGTTCAGCCTGATCGGGCGGGCACTCGGGGCACCGATGCAGCACGCCCGTCGGTTCCTGCACCAGAGCGGCGGCGTCCGCCTCATCCCGCAGACGCGGTCAGAGCGGCATCTGAGCGGCAGCGAGCGCGAGGAGATATCCCGCGGCATCGCCGCGGGAGAATCGGCCCGGCAGCTCGCCAAGCGGCTGGGCCGATCCCCTTCGACCGTCTCCCGCGAGATCGCCCGCAACGGCGGCCGGGACCGCTACCGAGCCACCTCGGCCGATGCGGCCGCCTACGCGCGCGGGCGCCGTCCCAAGCGGGCCAAGCTCGCCCAACGGCCCGCTCTGTACGCCCTGGTGGAGGCCAAGCTGGCTCTGTGCTGGTCACCCGAGCAGATCGCGGGATGGCTGCGACGGCAGTTTCCTGGTGACGCAGCCATGCAGATCTCGCACGAAGCGATCTACCTCTCGCTCTACGACCCTCGCCGGCGCCAGGCGATCGACCGCAGCCTCACCCAGCGGCTGCGGACCGCGCGGCCCATGCGCCGTCCGAAGATCGCCCGTCGGCCCGCCGGGCGAGGCGTCATTCGGGGCATGGTGTCCATCACCGCCCGCCCCGCCGAGGTCGAGGACCGCAAGGTCCCCGGCCATTGGGAGGGCGACCTCGTGATGGGCACCCGGCCCTCGGCGGTCGCCACGCTCGTCGAGCGCACCAGCCGCTACACGGCCATCGTGGCGCTGCCGGACGGCATCAAGGCCGAGCAGGTCGCCCCGCACCTCACCCGGAGCCTCCTCAACACCCCGCCCCAACTGCGGCGGACGCTCACCTGGGACCGGGGCCGGGAGATGGCCGAGCACCAGGCCATCACGGCCAGGACCGGGATGCCGATCTACCTCTGCAAGCCGCGGAGCCCATGGCGGCGCGGCACCAACGAGAACACCAACCGGCTGCTACGGCAGTACCTCCCCAAGGGTGCGGACCTCCGCACGTTCAGCCAGGCCGACCTGGACGCCATTGCTCACGAGCTCAACCACCGTCCGCGCAAGACCCACGGCTACCGTACGCCGGCAGAGGTCTACGCTGGCCTCCTGAACAGCGGTGATGCGCTGACCGCTTGAGCTCGCCGTACTCGCCGAGGAGCATGTCCCAGCCGTGGAGCCGGACCTGGTCGATCAGGCCGCGCTCGTGGCGGGTGCGGACGACGTAGCCGGCGAAGCCCCGGATCGCGGCGGCTCCGTTCACGGGATCGCCGGCCAGCGTGTCGAGCACGCCGGCCGCGCCCCGGTGCACGGGGTGGCCGGCGAAGTCCAGACCGGCCACCCGCGCCCGGGTGCCGCGGGCGGCCGCGACCGGGTCGGGGGCGTCCCAGGCCATCGCGGCCGATTCGAAGAGCAGCCAGGCGCCCATGGCGGGTCGGTGCGCCGTGACTTCGGAGACCGCCTCGACGAGCGGCAGCCGGGCCGACTCCGCGTGGCCCTGGCGGTGTTCGAGCGCCGCCCGGACGCTGGCGAGCCGGGTGACGGCCGGCGGACTGCTCACGGATCCCGCCTCGTCGGCGAGCGACCGGGCGAGGTCGGCCTGTCCGGCAGCACCGGCAGGCCCGGCGCGCCGTCCCGGATCGCCGACTCCTCCCGCGCGGCGAACACCATGGCCACCCGCCCCATGCCGAGGCGGCGGGCGGCGAACAGCAGCGCGTCCACGGTCTCCAGGTCGAGCCAGTGCGCGTCGTCGACGAGGACCACGACGGGTCGCTCCTCGGCGAGTTCGTCGAGCAGGCCGAGCGTCGCGGCGCCGACGAGGAAGCGGTCGCCCGCGGGCGCGTCGTCCGGCGCGATCACCCCGCGCAGCGCCCGTAACCGACGCTCCGGCAGGCTCCCGACCCGGTCCAGGGTGCCGCGGAGGAGTACCTGCAGGCCGGCGTACGGCAGTGCCGCCTCCGACTGGACGCCGGTGCAGCGCGGCAGCCGGGCCCGGCCCGAGGCCGCCGCGGCGCACCGGTCGAGCAGCGCCGTCTTGCCCGACCCGGCCTCGCCGAGGAGCATCACGGCCCCGCCGCGGCCCTCCCGGGTGCCGGCCAAGAGGCCGTCGAGGCAATCTCGTTCGTGGTCCCGGCCGCTGAGACCGGAGGGTTCCCGGTCGTCGGCGCCTGTCTGGAGCGCGTCGGTCATCGGCGCTTCCCTTCCCCCGGACGCCTCACCCTCGGGTGAGCGTGCCGCCCCGAACGGCACGATACGTGCTGATCACGGTGCGCCGCGTCGTCCACTGTCAACGGCATAGGCCGTGCCGCTAGGATCGCGCGCATGCCGAACGAACCCTCGCCGCCCCGCCGCCGGGGCGCCGTGCGTACCGAAGCGCTGCTCCAGGTGACGCTCGATCTCGCCGCCGAGGTCGGCTACGCGGGACTCAGCATCGAGGCCATCGCCCGGCGGGCCGAGGTCGGGAAGCACACCGTCTACCGGCGCTGGCCGACGAAGGCGGCCCTGCTCCTGGACGCGCTCCAGCGGGCCTGGGCGACCGACCTGGACCACCGCGACACCGGCGACCTGCGTGCCGACCTGCGCGAGCGGTTCCTGCGCTCCTCGTCCGCCCTGACCGAGCCGCCGATCGGTCCGGTCTACCGTGCCGTCATCGCCGAGGCGCAGTCCGACCCCGCGGCGCGGGCGACGCTTCACGAGCGGTTCCTGCGCACCGTCGAGACGAGCACCCTGGAGCGCGTCACCCGTGCCCAGCGCGCGGGGGAGCTGCGCGCGGACGTGGATCTCACCTTCGCGGCGGAGGTGCTGTGCGGAGCGCTGTACTACCGCCACCTCCTGACTCCCCGTCCGGTCGACGAGGTCGCGATCGACGGGCTCCTGGACATGTTCATGGCCGCGTACGGCAGTCGGTCGCGGACGCGTCGACCGGACGCGGTGGGCGGGTGACCGGCCGGTCGACGGGCGCGGTGCCGCACAAGGCGGTGCGCGGGCCGCACAAGGCGGTGCGCGGGCCGCTCGGGGCGGTCGCGGGCCTCGCGGCGCTGCTGGTCGTCGTGCTCGGGGTCCTGTTCGCCGGCGACAGCGGGCCGACGGCGGTGGACGCCCGGGTCTGGGCGGTCGTGGGCGGAGCGGTGGTGGGCGGCGTGGGGGCGCCGTGGCGGGACGTCGCCCTCGCCGTCGACTTCCTCGGGGAGCCGGTGGGGGCGGTGGTGCTGGTGGCCGGGGCCGTCGGGGGGTGTCTGCTGCTGCGGCGGCCGCGCGCGGCCGTGCTCGTCGTGGCGGGCGTCGGCATCAGCGTCGGGGCGACGAAGCTGCTCAAGCCCGTGGTGGGGCGGACCGTCCACGGCGAGAACCTGTCGTTCCCGAGCGGACACACCGCCTTCCTCACCGCGTTCGCGCTGGTGGTGGCACTGCTGCTGACCGGCCGGATCGGCCTGCGGGGGACGGCCGGCACGTCGCTCGTGGTCGCCGCCGGGCTGGTCGCCGGTGGCGCCATGGGCTGGGCGCAGGTCGTCCTGAGCGCGCACTACCCGACCGACGTGGTGGGCGGCTGGTGCACCGCGATGGCGGTGGTGCCGGCGACCGCGTGGCTGGTCGACCGGGCGGCGGACCGCCCGGTCGATCGTGGAGCCGACGCCCCTCGGGGCGACCGGTGTTGAGGAGCCGTCAGATCAGGCGAAGCGGCGGAAGACCGGTTTGACGGGGCGGCCGGCGAGCCAGGGAGTGGGGTCGGAGGCGTCGAGGGCCTTGCGGTAGACGGCGCAGGCCTGCGCCACGACGTCGACGGTGTGATCGATGTCGGCGTCGGTGAGGGCGCTGCTGACGACGAACGAGGGGGCCAGGACACCGCCGGCGAGCAGATGGCGGAGGAAGAGGGTGCGGTACTCCTGGGAGGGCCGTCCCCGGTCGTCGAGGGTGGCGAAGACCAGGTTGCTGGGGCGGCCGCGCACGACGAGGTGGTCGCCGACGCCCAGGGAGGCCGCGGCGTCGCGGACCCCGGCGGCCAGGCGTTCGCCGAGGGTGTGGAGGCGCGCGGTGACGGCCTCCTCGGTGTAGGTGGTCTGTACGGCCATGGCGGCGGCCAGGGAGTGGGTCTCCGCGCCGTGCGTCGTGGACAGGAGGAAGACCCGGTCGGCGGAGTGGCGCAGGCCGCCCCGCTCCATGAGGTCGCGGCGGCCGGCGAGCGCGGAGACGGCGAAGCCGTTGCCGAGGGCCTTGCCGAAGGTGGAGAGGTCGGGGACGACGCCGTACAGGCCCTGGGCGCCCGCTTCGGACCAGCGGAAGCCGGTGATCATCTCGTCGAAGACGAGGACGCAGCCGTGCCGGTCGGCCAGCTCGCGCAGGCCCGCGAGGTAGCCGGGCGGCGGCTCGGTGTGGGTGGCGGGTTCGAGGATGAGGCAGGCCACCTCGTCCTGGTGCCGGGTGAGGAGCTCCTCGGTCGCGGCGAGGTCGCCGTACGGGAACGTCACGGTGAGGGAGTCGGTCGCCGCCGGTATGCCGGCGGACATCGGGGTGGTGCCGATGAACCAGTCGTCGGTGGAGAAGAACGGGTGGTCGGCGCAGAGGGCCACGCGCGACCGGCCGGTGGCGGCGCGGGCGAGGCGCACCGCGGCGGTCGTGGCGTCGGAGCCGTTCTTCGCGAACTTCACCATCTCGGCGGTCGGCACGGTGGCCAGGAAGCGCTCCGCGGCCTCGACCTCGACGATGGACGGCCGGACGAAGTTGCTGCCGCGGTCGAGTTCCCGCCGTACCGCCTCGACCACGCGGGGGTGGGCGTGGCCCAGGCTGACCGACCGCAGGCCGGAGCCGTACTCGACGTAGCGGTTGCCGTCGACGTCCCACACGTGGGCGCCGCGGCCGTGGCTGATGACCGGGGCGAGGTCCTCGGGGTACTGGTCGTCGCCCTTGGCGTAGGTGTGCGCGCCGCCGGGGATCAGGGCGTGCAGCCGCTCGTTCGCCTCCCGCGACCGGGGGAGGGCGAGGCCGCCGGTGTCCTCGGTGTTCATGCCCGCCTCAACTCGCCTTCTGCTTCAGGGCCTCGGCGAGGCTCGGGGCCTTCCGGTCGCGTTCGGACATCGAGGTGACCGGCAGCGGCCAGGGGACGGCGAGCTCCGGGTCGTCGAAGGCGATGGTCACGTCCTCGGCGGGGTCGTGCGGGCGGTCGATCCGGTACGAGACGTCGGCGGTCGCGGTGAGGGCCTGGAAACCGTGGGCGCATCCGGCGGGGACGTACAGGGTCGCCTGGGTCTCGTCGGACAGTTCGACGTGGACCTGGTTGCGGTAGGTCGGCGAGTCCGCCCGCAGGTCCACGACGACGTCGAAGATCCTGCCGTACGAGCACCGCACCAGCTTGGCCTCGCCGGCGCCGGAGCGCAGGTGCAGGCCGCGCAGTACGCCCCCGACCGAGCGGGACAGGCTGTCCTGGACGAAGGCGTCCGGGTCGAGGCCCACCGAGCGGACGACGTCGGCGTCGAAGGTACGGGAGAAGAAGCCGCGTTCGTCGGCGTACGGGGTCGGCTCGAAGAGGTACGCGCCGGCGATCGCCGGGACTTCGGTCGCTTTCATGGGGCCTTCCGCGAGGTGGGTGCGTGGTCGGTCGTCGGGAACAGGGCCGCCGTGAGGGCGGCGAACTGGTGGTCGAGGCGCCGGGCGACGGCCAGGTTCCGCTCGGCGAGGGTCCGCCGGAGCTCGGCCGATCGCCGCTCCAGCGCCCGGAACCGGTCGAGCAGCCGGTCGGCGTCGACCTCGCGCGCCGGGTGGCAGAACTCGGCGAGGCCCATCAGGTCCATGAGCGCGTCGCTCTTCGCCGCATAGCTGAGCGCCAGCGTCGGTGTGCCGGTCTTCAGCGCGCAGACCAGGTTGTGGTAGCGGGTCGCCACCACGGTGTCGGCGGCCGCCGTCTCCTTCATCAGGTCGGCGAGGGAGGCCGCCTCGGCGGCGGTGACGAGCGGCGAGTCGACCGCGGCCAGGATCGCGGCGACCACCTCCCGGTCGACCTCGTCGCCGGTCAGCAGCCGGACCGGCCTGCCGTCCTCGACCAGCGCGCGGACGAAGCGGGTGGTCCCGTCGAGGTAGCGCCGGTGGATCTCCTCGGCCCGGGCACGGTCGTCGTCGCCGCCGTGGAAGTCCATGACGCCGACGCAGACCGGGCCCGGCGGCCCCGCGGGCCCGCCCGCGACCGGTGCCGGAGACGGCGGTGCCGGCAGGGAGAACGCGAGGTCCGGGTGGACCTCGTCGTGCGCGGTGTCCACGCCCATCGCCCGCATCGCGTCGCGGGACAGGCCGTCCCGGTACGACCGGTAGGCGGCCAGCCGGGCCGACCAGCGCACCAGGGCGCGGGTCGGGCGGCTGCCGATCGGGGCGGCCCCGACACCGACCAGCGCGACCCGGGTGCCGAGCAGCCGGCCGCTCGCGCAGAGCAGGAACAGGGAGTACGGGAAGCCCCAGGGCCGCAGCGGCAGCGTGGCCTCCAGGACGCCCATGCCCGGCACGATCACCACGTCGTGCCGGCGCACCCAGGCGGCGGTGCGGACGACGTCGACGAGTTTGCCCAGGCCCTTCGCCGCGATCGCGCCCGCACGCGACGCGGTCCGGTACTCCCCGCCGTACCAGTGCAGTCGCGTCGCCGGGATCCCGTACCGGGCCGCGACGACCTCGGGTCCGCCGCACAGCGCGTCGACGGCCGCGTCCGGGTGCGCGCGCCGGAGGTAGCCGAGCACGGCCTCGAGCGATCCGTCGTTGCCGAGGTTGCCGGAGCCGAGCAGGCCGAACAGGCCGACGCGCACCGGAGTCCCGGACGTCATGCCCGCCTTCCCTCGCGGCCGGCGACGAGGGCGTCGACGGAGACGGTGAGCTTGGCCGGGTCGACCGGGGCGCGGTCCTCGACCCGCTCGCCGGCGCCCGGCCGGGCCCGGCTGCTCATCCACGCGGCGAGGTGGCGGTAGCACTCCCGCCGGTCGGCGGCGGACAGCGGCGCCCGCCGGATCGCCGCGACGAAGCCCCAGACGTACTCGGCGAGCAGCCGGGGGGTCGGGTGCAGCGCCCCCGCCCGGCGCGGGTCCAGGTTGACGCACCGGGAGCGCTTGGAGGGGTTGGCCCGCTCGGCGCGGGTGGGGTGGTCGCGGCGGAAGTACATCAGCTCGGGCACCTGGTGGAAGGGACCGTTCAGGCCGATCTCCGCGACGAACGTGCGGTCCGCGTGGTGGTAGCTGTCGTGCGGCCTCACCCGGCGCAGCACGTCGGCCCGCATCACCCCGTAGAAGTCGTCGCCGCCGGGCTCGAACAGCATGCTGCGGAAGCGCTCCGGCGCGTGCGGGGAGGCGGTGGCGAGCCCGTACTCGTACGGGACCTTCACCTGGCCGTCGCCGTCGATGACCGCCTGGTCGGCGTGGGCGAGGATCACGTCAGGCCGCTCGTCCAGCGCCTCCACGCAGCGCCGCAGCAGGTCACGGGCGTACAGGTCGTCGTGCGAGGCCCACTTGAACAGCTCTCCGCGGCACTGGGTGAAGACGTAGTTGTGGTTGGGCGCGGCGCCGATGTTGCGGGTCAGCCGGATGTAGCGGATGCGGGAGTCCCGCGCGGCGTAGTCGCGGGAGATGTCCTGGGTCCCGTCGGTGGAGGCGTTGTCGGAGATGACCAGCTCGAAGTCCTCGTAGGTCTGGCCGAGCAGGGCGTCCAGCGATTCGGCGAGGTACTCCTCGCCGTTGTACACGGGCAGGCCGATGCTCAACCGGGGATGGGCGGTCATGACGTCCTCGCTTCGGGAGTGGAGTTCCGGTGGTGCTCGCGCAGGGCGGAGCGCAGCTGCAGCCACCACAGGGCCGAGCCGCAGAGGGTCGCCGCGGCGACGCCCCAGGCCGATCCGACGGTGCCGGCGACGACCGCCCCGCCCAGCCCGCCGCCCGCGTAGCAGGCGGAGGCGAACAGTTGGGCGCGCAGGCTGCGCCGGGCCGCGCCGAGCGCGCGCAGTCCGGCCGCCGCGCCGGTGCCGAGACCGGCGCCCGCGACGCCCAGGGTGACCGGCACGATGAGTGCCGAGGCGGCGCTCCAGACGCCGCCGAGCACGAACGCGCCGGCCCGGTCGGGCACCAGGAGCAGCGCCCCGCCCCACAGCAGGGCGGCGGCGGCCTGCCCGCCGCCGAGCAGCAGGCAGAAGGCGCGCATCCGGTGCGGGGCCCGCTTCAGGACCCGCGCCGCCTCGGCGACGGTGACCAGCGAGAGGCCCATCAGGACGGCGAGGAACGGGCCGAGGAGCAGCTCGGCGCCGCGGACCGTGCCGACCGCGCCGACCCCGACGATCGCGCCGAGCCCGTACGCGCGCAGCTGGCTCGCGCCGCTGTTGCTGACGTTCTCGACGAGGTACCGGGAACCGAGGTCGCGGTGCTCGCGCAGCCACGTCCCGGCCCCCGCCGACCGGGGCCGGATGCCCGACTGGAGGCAGCCGTACGCGGCGGCCACCGCGGCCGACCCGCCCCAGGCGAGCAGGAAGGCGGCCACGCTGCCCACGCGGGCCGCCACCACGAGGGCCGGGAGGAGCGCGACGCCCCACACGACGTCGTTGACGAAGGCCTTGCGCCCGGCGCCGGCGGCGAAGAAGGCGAACCGCCAGGCGTCCTGGAGCAGCAGTCCCGGCAGGACGACGCCGAGGCAGGCGAACGCGGACCCGACGCCGCCGCCGAGACCGAACCCGACCAGCAGGGACACCGCGCCGAGGGCGGCGCCGACGGCGAGCGCGGTACCCGACGAACGGGCCACGGCCCCGCGCCAGGACGCCTCCGGCACGCCGCTGAAGCGCACCACCAGAGGGTCGGTGGCCAGCCCGCGGGAGACGTTGAGGACCACCCCGTACGTCACCCAGGCCAGGCTGAACACGCCGAACGCCGTCACCCCCAGCGAGCGCGCCACGTAGATGCCCACCGCGAAGTTGGTCATGCTGGAGGCCGCCTGGTCGGCCAGCCCCCAGGACAACCTGCCGACGAGGGCCCGCCGGGCGGATCCGGCCGTCGCCGTCGTCTTCTCCCCTTCGGTGGTCATCGGCTTCATGCCTTGATCAGCCCGGCGTCGTGCAGGGCGCCGGCCGCGGTGGCGACGGCGTCGAACGGCAGCCCCGACCGCTCGGCGACGTCCAGCAGCCCGTGCTCGCCGTCGGAGAGGCTGAGCACCCAGAGCATGGCCATCTGGGCCTGCTTGGTGTCGCTGCGGCCGCCGAGCGCGTCGTACAGCCCCCGACGGCCGAGCTGGGGTTCGCCGTAGGGGCTGAGGTTGACGTACGTCCGGTTGCGGTCGAGGACGGAGAACGCCTCGGTGCAGAGGGCCAAGGTGTCCTCCAGTGCCTCGGGGGTGACGAGGTCCGGGTTGTCCGCCGACGTGTGGTACTCGGGGTACCCGGCGTACGGGGTTCGGCTGAGCGAGCCCACGCCCAGGTCGAAGCCGGGCGAGCAGAACTGCCGCTCGTCGTAGCCGTACGGGGTGAACTCGGTGATCCGGTGCGGACGTTCGGACGCGGTGAGGACGTGCCACATCACCCGGTCGATCTCCGCGTCGCCGCGCCTGCTCCGCTTGTACGTCAGCTGCCCGGGGTCGCCCGCGCAGGCCAGCACGAGACCGTGCTTGACCCGCTCGATCCGCTCCGCGTTGCGGGCCAGCCAGGTGATCGCCCCGATGGTGCCGGGCGCGAACAGGAACCGGTAGGTGTAGTAAGGCTTCCGCTCCGCCAGCGCCCGGGCCAGGAACACCGCCACCGCGACGCCGGCCATGTTGTCGTTGGCCAGCGACGGGTGGCAGACGTGGCAGGACACGATCACCTCGTCGGGGACCTGCCCGGGGACCACGTGCTCGGCGTAGGTGAGGTGGCCGTCGGCGAGCGTCGAGTCGATCCGTACCTCGTACTCGCCGTCCGGAAGGGCGTCCAGGGTCTCCTGGGCCAGGCAGAACCCCCACTCCGGCTTGTAGTAGCTGGTGCGGTACGGCACCCAGGACGGCTGGTCCGGCAGGGTGTGCAGGTGTCCGCGCAGCTCGTCCAGCGGCATCGTCGCCGACACCGGGACGCTGTAGCCGAGCACGTGCAGGCTGGACGCGGCGAAGTCGACGACCCGTCGTCCGTCGGAGTCGGCGACGTACGCGTCCCGGATGTTCCACTCCTGCGGCACCGTCCAGTCGAGCACCTGCGTCCCGGTCGGCACCTCGTGGACCTGCAGCGGGACGTACTCGTCGACGATCCTCAGGGTGGCCCGCACCCCGTCGCCCGTGATGCTGCGGCACAGCGGGTACAGCCGCTCCACCAGGGCGTGCATCTCCTCGCCGGCGGTCATCGGCGCCACCGCAGGGTGTCGTCGACGGCGCCGGTGTCGGACGCCGCGCGCAGCACGGCCAGCCGGGTGAAGCGCCGCTCGAAGTCCTCGGCGGTCAGCCCGTACTTCCGGTAGGCGTCGGCGAGTTCGAGCGCGCCCCGCTTCACCGACCACTCGCAGTCGAACCCGGGGATCGCGGCGCGGAACCGGGAGAAGTCCACCCGGTACGACCGCGGGTCGGCACCGTTCTCCCCGGTGATCCGCACCCGCGAGCCGTCCACCGCCTCGGCGACCTGCCCGGCGATCTCGGCGACCGTGACGTTGTTGGCCTCGCTGCCGATGTTGAACGCCCGGTCGTGGACCGCTTCCCGCGGCGCGACCAGCGCGGCCGCGAAGGCCCGGGCGATGTCGGCGGCGTGCACCAGCGGGCGCCAGGGCGTGCCGTCGGAGAGCACGAGGACCTCGCCGGACAGCAGGGCGTGGCCCACCAGGTTGTTCAGCACGATGTCGGCGCGCAGCCGCGGCGAGTAGCCGAAGGCGGTGGCGTTGCGCATGTAGACGGGGCTGAAGCCGTCGTCGGACAGCTCGTGCAGGTCGTCCTCCACCCGCACCTTCGACTCCGCGTACGGGGTCACCGGGCGCAGCGGGGCGTCCTCGGCCACCAGGTCGTCGCCGCCGGCGGCGCCGTACACCGAGCACGTCGACGCGTACAGGAAGCGCCGCACCCCGGCCTCGCGGGCCAGCCGGGCCAGCCGTACCGAGGCGTGGTGGTTGATGTCGTAGGTGAGCTCCGGCGCCAGCGATCCCAGCGGGTCGTTGGACAGCGCGGCCAGGTGGATCACGGCGTCCACCCCGGCCACGTGCTCGGCCGTGACGTCCCGCAGGTCCACCCGGTGGCCCTGCGGGTCCGCCGGCACCGGGCCGAGGACGCAGTCGGCGAACAGGCCGGCGTCGAGACCGACGACCTCGTGTCCGGCGGCCGTGAGGACGGGGGCCATCACGGTGCCCAGGTAGCCCTGGTGTCCGGTGAGCAGTACGCGCAAGGTTCATTCCCCCAGGTCGAGAGTGAGTTTGGTGACGGCGAAGGCCTCGGCGTAGCGCGCGTGGCATTCGATTCCGCGGATCCGGGCGAGGCCGAGGAAGGCCTCCCGGTCGTACCAGGGACGGTGCCGCTGCGAGGGGTAGTGCTCCTGCAGCAGCCGCACCTTCCGTTCGGCGGTGTCCGGCGACAGCGGCTGGTACGCCACCGGCCGTCCGAGGTCGCCGTCCCACTTGACGATCTCGTAGCCGAGCACCAGGTGGTCGCGGAACGCGGTGGTCATCAGCTTCGCCAGGCCGCGGTGGTCCTGGTGCGCGTCCTCGGTGCGCGGGGCGAGCACGAGATCGGGATCGGTCCGCCCGCGCAGTTCCTCGACGGCGGACTTGGCCTCCTCCCAGTGCGCCGGCAGCCTGCCGTCCGGCAGCTTGTGCACGGTCAGTCGCAGGTCGGCGCCCGGACAGAAGGCGGCGAGCGCGGCCCGCTCCTCCTCCTCGCGCTCGCCGCCACCGCCGGAGAGGACGAGGGCGTCGACGCGCAGGCCGGGCCGGGCCCGGCACAGCGTGAGCAGCGTCCCGCCCGCGCCGATGGCGATGTCGTCGCAGTGCGCGCCCACCGCGACGATCCGTTCCAGGGGCCGCCCGGCCCCGAGCCGGATCACGCGGGTGCTCCGGCGTTCGCCTCCGCGCCGTCCCGCTCCCACACGGCCCACGGGCGGTCGCCCACGGCGTAGGCGGCGTCGAGCGCGGCCCGCTCCTTGACGGTGTCGGTCGGCTTCCAGAAGCCGCGGTGCCGGTGCGCGACGAGCCGGCCCTCCTTGGCCAGGCCGGCGCATCCGTCGGCGACCAGGTCGCCGTTCTCCGGTATGTGGTCGAAGACCTCCTGGCGGAGCACGAAGTAGCCGCCGTTCTCCCACAGCGGCAGGTCGCTCACCGCGGTGATGCCCCCCACCAGGCCGTCCTCGCCCAGGTCCACGCAGTGGAACGAGGACTGCGGCGGCACCACCATCATCGACGCGCCGGCGTCGCGCCGCGAGAACCGCTCGATCATCTCGTCCAGCGGGGCGTCGGTGAGCACGTCGGCGTAGTTGGCGAGGAACATCTCGTCGCCGTCCAGGTGGTGGCGCACCCGGCGCAGGCGCTCCCCGATCGGCGACTCGATGCCGGTCTGCGCGAACGTGATGGTCCAGTCCGAGATGTCGGTGGACAGCAGCTCGGTCTTCCCGCCCCGGAGCACGAAGTCGTTGGACGTCGTCTCCTCGTAGTTGAGGAAGAAGTTCTTGATGTGGTCCGCCCCGTAGCCGAGGCACAGGATGAACTCCGTGTGCCCGAAGTGCGCGTAGTAGCGCATGACGTGCCAGATCAGCGGCCGGGGCCCGACCATCGCCATCGGCTTGGGCACGTCGTCGGAGGTTCCGTTGCGCATCCGCATCCCGTAGCCGCCGCAGAACAGAACGACCTTCATGACGTCACCTCGACAATGCTCAGTTCCGGGATGGGGAAGACGAGCCGGCCGCCCCACTCGTGCACGAAGGACAGCTGCTCGGTCAGCTCGGCCCGCAGGTTCCAGGGGAGGACGAGGACGTAGTCCGGCTTGTCGGCGGCGATCCGCTCGGGCGGCAGGATCGGGATGCGCGTGCCGGGCGTGAACCTGCCGTGCTTGTACGGGTTGCGGTCGACCGTGTAGGCGAGGAGGTCGGGCCGGATGCCGCAGTGGTTGAGCAGGGTGTTGCCCTTGCCCGGGGCGCCGTAGCCGACGACCGTCTCGCCGCGCTCGGCGGCGTCGATGAGGAACCGCAGCAGGTCCCGGCGCACCTTGGCGACCCGCGCGGAGAACTCGGCGTACCCGGACAGCTCCTGGAGTCCGGCGGCCTTCTCCCGGTCCAGGACGTCGGCCACCGCCCGCGACGGCTCGCCGGCCACCTCGGCCGGCCGGGCCCACAGCCGGATGGAGCCGCCGTGCGTGGGCAGCAACTCGACGTCCACCAGGGCGAGTCCGCCGCTGGCCAGCGCCCGGATCGCGGACGCGACCGTGTAGTACTGGAAGTGCTCGTGGTAGATGGTGTCGTACTGGTTGTCCTCGATCAGGGTCAGCAGGTGCTGCACCTCGATGGAGACCCAGCCGTCGTCGGCGACCAGGGCGCGCAGCCCCTGGGTGAACCCGATGACGTCGGGGATGTGCGCGTACACGTTGTTGGCCACGACCAAGTCCGCCGGGCCGTGCTCGGCGCGGACGGCCGAACCGGTGTCCGGGCTCAGGAACTCCGTGAGCGTGGGCACCCCGGCGTCCCGCGCGGCGGCGCCGACGTTCACCGAGGGTTCGATGCCGAGGCAGCGGATCCCGCGCTCCACCACGTGCTTCAGCAGGTACCCGTCGTTGCTGGCCACCTCGACCACGAACGCGTCGGCGCCGAGACCGACCCGTTCCGCGGCGTCGGCGACGAACGTGCGCGCGTGCTCCACCCAGGAGGTCGAGAACGACGAGAAGTACGCGTACTCCTCGAACGTCTCCTCCGGCGTGATCAGCGGAGGGATCTGCGCGAGCCAGCAGTCGGTGCAGACCCGCAGGTGCAGCGGATACGCGGGCTCCGCCAGGTCCAGCCGGTCGGCGGCGAGAAAACTCTCGCACGGTGGCGTCGCCCCCAGATCGACGACGCTCGCGAGCGCCGCCGAGCCGCAGAGTCGGCAACGTGTCATTTACTGCCCCCCATCGATTCCGACCGCACCGCGATCGCGGTGCGGTACTCCTCCACCAGGCGTTCAAGACCGACGGCCGGGCTGAAGTGCCGCTCGTAACGCCGCCGGGCCGCCTGGCCCATCTCCTGGTTGCGGACCGGATCCGCCGTGATCCGGCGGAGGCAGGACGCGAGCGACGCGACCTCGCCCGGCCGGTGCAGCAGCCCGGTCACCCCCTCCTCGACGAGCTCGACGAAGGCGCCGTGACCGGCGGCGACGGCCGGCACGCCGGCCGCCATCGCCTCCGCGGCCACCAGGCCGAACGTCTCCAGGGACATCGAGGGCGCCACCACGGCGACCGACCGGGCGACGGCCCGCCGACACTGCTCCGGGTCGTACAGGCCGACGTACCGCACGTCGTCCCGGCCCTCCGCCCAGGCGGTCACCTCGGGCGCCAGCGGCCCCGCGCCGGCCAGCACGAGCGGCACGCCCACGCCGCCGTCCGCCGCGAGCTCGTCCCACGCGGCCATGAGCAGCCGCACGCCCTTGGTATCCGCGAGCCGGCCGAGGAACAGCACGTGCTCGCCGGCGCCCGCGCGGAGGGCGCCCGGATCGGGCACGAAGTTGTGCTTCACCGCCAGCCGTCCGGCCGGCATGCCGGACCGCACCAGGACGTCGCGCTGCGCCGCGGAGATGCAGAAGAACCGCTCCACGCCGGACCACCACCGCCGCCGGTTGACCGACAGGCTGACCGCGAGCGGAACCGTCGCGAGCCGCGAGTTCCGGTAGCAGCCGTGCCGGACTGCGGGCAGCGACACCGCCGACCCGACGCACTCGGTGCACGGCCGGCCCTCCCGGTGCAGCGTGCCGGGCGGGCAGACCTGCGTGTAGTTGTGCAGCGTGGCGACGACGGGCACGCCGACGTCGGCGCAGGCCGCGAGCACCGCGGGCGAGAGCAGCGGGAAGACGTTGTGGACGTGCACCACGTCCGGCCGCTCGGCGCGGAGCCTGGCGGCGAGTTCCGTGCGCACCGCCGGGTTCCACGGCACGAGGAGCGGCACCGCCGCCTTGCCGAGCAGGGACCGGCCGGCGATGTCGTCGCTGCGCCGCTCGAACACCTCGACCCGGTGGCCGGCCGCGCGCAGCAGCCCCACCTCCTCGTCCACCACCCTGTTCTCCCCGCTCGGCTGCGCCGAGGAGTAGCGGTTGTGCACCACAAGGACATGCATCGCTCAGGTCACCTCCTGGCCCATCGGGGGACACGTCGTTGAGGAACTTCGGCCGTCGCCAGGGGCGCGGCCGCGGCGGGCGGCACGAGCAGCGACGCGGCCAGGGTCAGATGCAGCAGGTACGCCGAGGCGTCGCCGAGGCCGACCTCGGTGTACGACGAGAGCCCGCAGTAGGCGATCAGGAAGATCGCGCAGGCCCTCGACAGCGACGGCGGCCGCAGCAAAGCGACGGCGCCCAGCACGATGACGATCGCCGCCACGATGGCGACGCCGAGCAGCCCCTGCTCGTGGTAGACGGCCAGCCAGCTGTTGTCGATCGGCAGCCCGCCGAACGACTTGTCGCCGAGACCCGTGCCGAACACCGTCTCGCCGGTCGTCCGGGGCTCCGCGAGCAGGGCGTCCCACACCTTGGCCCGACCGGTGAGGTTGGCGAAGTTCTCCTGGCTCTGCCCGCGCAGGAACCAGGCCTGCAGCGCGGAGCTGAACACCACCGCGGCCACCGTGGCGCACAGCACCGCCCAGGCGAAGAAGCGGCGGGCCGCGGCGCTGGTCAGCACGAGCGAACCGATGGCCAGCACGAGACCGATGAGCAGGCCGAGCGTGGCCGTCCGGGTGTGGGTCATCGCGAGCAGGACGAGCGCCGGCACGATGATCACCGCCGCGCCGGCCCCGGTGGTCCGGCGGCCCAGGAGCAGCAGCACGGTGAGCCCGATGACCACGGCGCAGTACTGGCCGATCTGCGGCGGCGTGAGCGGCCACAGCGCGCCGACGAGCCGCCCGCCGTAGTACTCCGGCATGGCCGTGCCCGGCGAGGCGGCGAGGCCGGCGGCCACCAGGACGAGGACCGCGAAGTACAGCCGGATGTGATGGCGCACGAAGGTCAGGCCGCCGTCCCACCAGCGGCTGAGCAGCCACAGCGTGGCGACGAAGACGGCCAGCCGGGCGCAGCGGAACAGCGCGCCGAACCCGGACTCCAGGTGCACGCTGGCGATCACGCTCACCGCCACCAGCAGGGTGAGCAGGAACACGAACGCGCTGGCCCGGATGCGGAGCCGGAGGTTGACCAGGAGCGCCAGCGCGAACGCGGCGACCAGCGCGCCCATGGTGACCATCTGGATGAGGGAGCGGGGGATGGTGACGATGGTCTTCGCCCCGGCGGAGCCCAGTGTGTTGAGGACGAGCAGCCCCCAGACCGTCCCGACGATCCTCGACGTGTGGTCGGCGGTCATCTCAACCACCGTCCCGCGTGCGGAAGGTGCTGCCCGCGTCCTGCCGATACGGCGCGCCCTGCCACCGCCGGACGTCGACGACCCGGCCCGGGTCGTGGGCGACGAACGTCCACGACCCGACGTAGACGTTGTCGTGCCAGCGGTTGTGCTGCCCGAGGGTGACGGCCTGGGCCACCTGCCCGCCCAGGTACGGCGACCAGTCGGGCGAGGTGCCCTCGTTGGCCAGCACCGCCATCCGGTCGCACAGCGCCGTGCAGTCGACGACGGACTTGTCGAGGACGAAGCGGTTGTCGTGGATGTCCACCCGCTGGGTCCTCCACCGGCAGTCGGCGAGGAGCGGGGCGGCGGCGATCGCCGGCCGCGCGCAGCGGGCGGTGTCCTTCACCAGCAGCGTGCAGTAGCCCGTCGAGGTGTTGGCGGGGCTGTTGCAGAACCGGTCGGCGTTCTCCCACAGGGTGATCCCGGACCAGTTGTCCTCCAGCAGGTTCCGGTGGATCTCGACCTTGTCCGTGCGGGCCCGGAGCCGTGGTTCGCCGCCGGACTCGGAGATGTACAGCGTCGCGTACGGGAAGTCGTCGCCGTCCTGCGCGTACCGGCGGCCCTCGACCCAGTTGTTCCGCCGGATCGTGTTGTCCCGGACGACCGCGTTGTAACTGGTCTCGTAGATCAGCGCGGCGCCGTCGTTGGCCTCCAGGACGTTGCCCTCGATGAGGAAGTCGTTGTTGTTGTTGTCCGCCCAGAGCCCGGCCCCGCGGTTGTCGTGCACCCAGTTGCCGTGGATGTCGGCGCCGTCGACGGCCCAGAACTTGATGCCTCCGGTGCAGCCGCAGCCCGGCTGCCGCCGCTCCCAGTCGTCGGTGTTGTTGCCGGTGATCTCGTTGCCCTCGACCACCAGGCCCCGGATGGAGTCGCCGGTCTTGTAGGCGTTCATCCCGTACTGGCCGTTGCGGCGCAGGCAGCTGGCGCGGACCCGCTGCCGGGCGCCGGCCATCAGCCCGGCGCCGGAGTTGTCCTGGATCGTGGCGTGCTCGATCACCCACCCGTCGGCCATGTCGTGGTTGACCACGCCCTCGTCGTGCGGCGCGACGAAGCCCCGCACGGTCAGGTGGCGGACGACGACGTCGCGGGCGGTGCCGCCGAACGCGTACTGGTTGGTCTTCCGGCCGTCGAGGACCGCGCCCGGCGCGCCGAGGTAGCGGTTCCCCTCCTTCGGCACGACCTGGGCGTACTCGTCCGGTTCGAGCAGGTGCCTGCCCGGCCGGAGCCAGAACGTGGTGCGCGGGGGACTGCTCTCGGTCTTCGCGGCAAGGTCGCCGACCACCGAGGGATCGACCGTCACCGCGCCCGCCGGTGCCGTCGCCGGCCCGGCCGCGGGCGCGTCGCACACCCGGGCCACGGACGTGGACGGCGCGGCGGCGCCCGGCTTCGGCCGCGCGGCCGGCGTGCTCTCGCAGCCGGTCGCCGCCAGCAGGGCCAGCACCAGCGGTGCCGCCGGCAGCGCCCGCCGCCACTCGGTCCCCAAGCGTCCCCCCACTAGCCGTGGAACCTGAGCACGGTGGCGAACGGCTCGGCGCCGTCGCTGAAACCGGTCCCGACGAGCGTGGTGGCGGGCTCCTTGCGCCCGAAACCGGCGGAGTACCAGCCGAGCGGCGGGTTGCTCTCGCCGCGATGGGCCCGCCAGGACAGCTGCCCGGGCAGGTCGAGCGCCGCGGAGCGGTCCTCGCCGTCACGGGTCCAGGTCAGCACCGCGCGGTTCCCCTCCAGTTCCGCGGCGATCGCCGGGCCGAGGTGGAACGCCAGCTGCACCGCCCGGCGCGGACCGCGCACCTCGTCGACCACCCTCAGCTCCCGGCTCGCGGCCGTCAGCTCCACCCGGCGGCGGTGCACCGAGGGCCGGTACCCGTCGTGCTCGGCGGACCAGCTGACCGTCCCCCCGCCGGAGGCGCCCGCCGTGCCGGCGACCAGCACACGGCTGCGGGCGTGCCGGGTCCACAGGAACGGGCCCCCGGAGACCGACTGGTCGACGCCGTCCAGGCGCAGCGTGTTGTGGCCGAGGGTCGACCGGAAGTACTGCCGCCACTCGGGCTGCCCGTGGTAGCAGAACGTCCCCGGGTCGGCGAGCACGTCGACCCCGTCGTGGCGGACCTCCACCGACAGCGCGTCCGCGTGCGCGTGCGCGGCGATGGAGAGGAAACCGTGCGGACCGGCGTCGCAGCGGCACCAGATCCCCTCAGGTCCGCGCAGGATGGTCATGCCCGCGTCGGCGAAGTGCGCCGGCCGGCTCGCCGGACGGGCCACGGCACGACCGGTGCCGTCCTTCGCGTACGGCCGGACCAAAGCGGCCAGCAGCGGGGTGCGCACATCGGTGCCGGTCACCGCGGGCCACCAGGGGAGCCGGCCGAACACGGCGTCCCCGGTGGCGAGCAGCGAGCCCCAGCGGTCGGTGCCCGCACCGTCCACGACCAGGCCGTGCCCGTCGTCGGAGTCCCCCTGGCGCGGCGGCCGCAGCCGGTCGTCCACGACGGCCGCGAGCGCGTCCGTCATCCGCAGCAGCACCAGCCGGACCGTCGCGGGGACGGGCACGTCCGCCGCGTCCGCCTCGGCCAGCGCGGCAAGGCCGAGTTCGAGGACGAGGCCGTGGTATTCGCTGGCCAGTTCGCGGTTGAGGCCGGAACCGAAGGTGTTGCTCCGCAGATGCCGCTCCAGGGACCGCAGCGCGTCGTCCCGCCAGCGCGCCGAGGTGGGGAACCAGCCGAACGCGCAGGCCGCGGCCAACTGCCCGGCCGCCTCCGCGATGACGTGGTTGTTCGCCGACGACCCCCGGCTGGGGAACGCGGCCAGCCAGCGCTGGTGGTGCCAGATCTGGCGGAGCGCCACCGGATTGTCCTCGAACAGCCCGGCCGCGCCCGGCCAGCCGTCCAGCAGCCGACGGACCCACACCCAGGAGAGGAGCCGGATCCCCAGCTCGATGCCGCTCGTCCAGTGCACCCCGCGCAGCGGGGCGTTGGCCGCCCACCACGACCTCAGGTGCCCGTCCACGCGCTCGGCGTACCGCTCGTCCCCGGTGATCGCGTAGGCGGCGGCGAGCACGGTCAGGTACTGGTGCCGGGACAGCTCCCAGATCTGCTTGACGTCCCCGACCGCCTCCTCGTCTCGGTACGGCACGTCGAAGGCGTAGCCCCACGGAGCACGCCGCCCGGTCTTCGGGTCGTACCACCAGTCCGGGTCGGCCAGGTCGTCGCGGTCCACCCCGAAGAACTCGGCGTGCCCCGCCATCAGCCGGTCCGCGTCGGCGACGAGCCGCTTCGCGGCGTCCGGAGGTATCGCGCCCACCGTTCCCGCGGGGAGTAAGGCGGTGAACCGGGCGCCGGTCACCCGCGGGCAGTCCGGCCGCGCCGACCGCCACCGCCGCCTGCGCACCGTGTCGCCCACCCGGCCGCCGACCTCCCGCGGCCCCATCCGGGACAGCCGCCGCAGGTACCAGCCCGCGCTCATGCTCATCGCGCCCCCGCCAGCGTCACCGGAACGCCGCTCGCCAGGCCCGTGCGCACGGCGAGGGTGGCGGCCGTGGTGGCGACGAGGGACTCCAGCGGCACCGGCATCGGGCCGCCGGTCCGCACGGCCTTGACGAACGCGGCCAGCTCGGCGTTCTGGCCCTTGTCCCGGGCCTTGGGCAGCCGGGAACTGACCCATCGCTCGGGGCCGTACACCGAGGCGCGGACGAAGTCGTCGAGCTTCAGCACCTTGCCGTCCGCGACGAGGTCCAGCGTCTCCTTCGGGAAGCCGGACGCGCCGGTGGTGACGTAGCTGATGGTGGCGGTGGACCCGTCCGGGTACCGCAGCACGACCTGGAGGTCCTCGTTGCCGGGGGTGGTGAGCGCGTACACGGAGACCGGGTCGGCGCCGAGCAGCCAGCTCGCCGTGTCGATGAAGTGCCCGCCCTCGCCGGCGAACCGGGAGCCCTCGCTGTCCTGCCGGAGGTACCAGCTGCCGTGTTCGAGGCGGCCCGCGTTCACCAGGTAGCGGAGGCTCGCCGGACCGGTCCGGGCGCCGAACCGCTTCCTGGCCTCCTGGAGGAGCGGTGAGAACCGGCGGTTGAAGCCCACCTGCAGCCGGTCGTTGCCGGACTTCTCCACCGCCGCGAGCACACCCGCCAGCTCGTCCTCGGTGAGCGCCAGCGGCTTCTCCACGAACACCGCCTTGCCGGCGAGGAGCGCCCGCTGGGTCAGCTCGGCGTGGGAGCTGTGCCGGGTGACCACGAACACCGCGTCGACGGACGGGTCGTCCAGGACGGCGTCGAGATCGGTGGTCGCCCGGGCGAAGCCGAACTTCCGCCGCGCGTTCGCCGCGGACAGCGCCGTCGTGGTGACGACCGTGGACAGCTCGACGCCCTCGCGCCCGGCCAGGTGCGGCAGCAGCATCGACGTCGCGTAGTTGCCCGCGCCGACGAAGGCCAGCCGGACGGGCGTCCCGGCGGGCCGGGCCGGACTCCGCTTCCCCTCCACCGAGGGCACGGCCACCACAGGCGCCGCCGCCTCGGTCCCCGCCGCCTCCGCCTGCCCGGGATACCGGAACAGCACGGCCACGGCCTTCAACGCGCCGTCCTTCAGGGACTGGTACGTCTCGACGGCGTCGTCGAAGTCGGCGACGTGGGACACCAGCGGCTCCACGTCGACGCGGCCGCGGGCGAGGAGGTCGAGGAAGCACGCCAGGTTGCGGCGCTCGGTCCAGCGGACGTAGCCGATCGGATAGTCCCGCCCGGCGAGCTCGTACTCCGGGTCGTAGCGACCGGGGCCGTACGAGCGGGAGAACCGGACGTCGAGCTCCTTCTCGTAGTACGCGTTCCACGGCAGGTCGAGGCGGCACTTGCCGATGTCGACGACCCGGCCGCGGTCCCGGCTCATCCGGGCGGCCAGCTCGACGGGCTGGTTGCTGCCGCCACCGGCGGCCAGGTACACCTGGTCCACGCCGTGACCGCCGGTGAGTTCGGCGACGGAGGCCTCCACGGCCGCGGAGCCGGGATCGCCGCACGCGTCCGCGCCCAGCCGCTCGGCGAGCTCGCAGCGCGCCGGGTCGGGGTCGACGCCGACGACGCGGACGCCCGAGGCGACGAGGAGCTGCACCACCAGCTGCCCGATCAGTCCGAGGCCGATGACCAGCGCCACCTCGCCGAGCTGCGGCTCACCCTGGCGGACGCCCTGCAACGCGATCGACCCGACGGTGCCGAAGGCCGCGTGCCGGGGCGCGAGACCGTCCGGCACCGGGGTGTAGAGGTTCTTCGGCACCCAGTTCAGCTCGGCGTGCAACGCGTGCTCGTTGCCGGCGCAGGCCACGACGTCGCCGACCTTCACGTCGTCGATGCCCGCGCCGACCTGCTCGACCACCCCGCACAGCGAGTAGCCGAGCGGCGTGTACGAGTCCAGCTTGCCCATCACCTTGCGGTACGTGGCGGGCACCCCGTTGGTGGCGACGCTCTGCACGACCTTGGCCACCTGGTCCGGCCGGGAACGCGCCTTGCCCAGCATCGACATGCCGGCCTCGGACACCTTCATGAGCTCGGTGCCGGTGGAGATCAGCGAGTAGGCGGTCCGCACCAGCACACCGCCCGGCTTGCACCCCGGCACCGGCACGTCGAGCACCGTCAGCTCGCCGCTCTTGTAGTTCTGCACGACCTGTTTCACCGATGTCCTCTTGTCTCTACGCCGTCGTCGAGGGGGAGTTCTGGCCGGACCCGGCGGTCGCGCCGCGGTACCAGTACTCGAGGGTCAGCACATGCCACAGATGCTTGGAGTAGTCCCGGTGCCCGGCGGCGTCCTCGGCGACCATGCGCGCCAGCGCGTCACGGCGCAGGAGCCCGGAGTTGACGAGCACGCCGTCGTGCACCACCTCGCGCACCAGCGGTGCCAGGTCCCGGCTCATCCAGGCCCGCAGCGGGGCGCTGAACAGGCCCTTGGGCCGGTACACGATCTCCCGGGGCAGGATCGAGGTGGCCGCCTCCTTGAGGACGGCCTTGCCCTGCCGTCCGACGATCTTGCGGTCGCCGGGCACGGCGAACGCCGCCTTCACCACCTCGACGTCCACGTACGGCACCCGCACCTCGGTCGACGCGGCCATGCTCGACCGGTCCGTGTAGGCGAGGTTCAGGCCCGGCAGGAACATCCGGGCGTCGCCCAGGCACATGCGGTTGACGAAGTCGTCGAGGTCGTTGTCCTCGTAGACGTCCGCGTGCTCGGTCAGCACGTCGTCGACCGTGCCGGCCAGGTCCGGATCGACCAGGGCCAGCAGCTCCTCCTGGTCGTACATGGTGTAACTGCGCCGGAACGCGGTCTCCTCCGGCAGATCCGCGAAGGACAGGAACCGCTTCGCGAACCGCACCGACCGGTACCCGCGGCGGGCCGAGGCGACCGGCAGCCGGTCTACGGCGGCGGACAGACCGCGCCGCAGCGGCCGCGGGACGCGCTGGTAGCGCAGCGCCAGCAGGTTGGCCAGGTGCTTGCGGTAGCCGGCGAACAGCTCGTCGGCGCCCATCCCCGAGAGCATCACCTTGACCCCGGCCTCCCGGGCGGCCGAGCAGATCAGGAACGTGTTGATCGCGGCGGGGTCGCCGATCGGCTCGTCCAGGTGGTACGTCATCCGCGGCAGCAGGTCGAGCACGTCCGGAGCGATCTCGATCTCGTGCAGGTCGACGCCGAACCGCTCGGCCACCTGCCGGGCGTAGCGCAGGTCGTCCGGCATCGCCTCGAACCGGGCGTCCTCGGCCCGGAACCCGATCGTGTAGGCCGAGATCCCCGGCCGGTCGCGGGCCGCCAGCGCGGTCAGATAGCTGGAGTCGAGACCGCCGGAGAGGAACGTCGCCACGGGCACGTCGGACAGCAGATGGCGCCGGGTCGACTCCGCGACGACGGCGGCCAGGTCCGGCAGCTCGCCGCTCCGGGCCCGCTCCCGCCCCTCGGCGGCGACGTCCTTCAGGTTCCAGAACCGGCCGCGCTCCACCCGTCCGTCGGGCCGGCAGCGGAGCCAGGTCCCCGGCGGCAGCTTCTCCGCCTCGCGGAACGCGCACCGCGAGTCCGGCACCCAGTAGTAGAGGAGCGAGGCCACCAGCGCCGCGTGGTCCACCTCCAGCTTCCCGCCGGTCACGGCGGCGAGCGCCTTGAGCTCGGAGGCGAACACCAGCCCCTCGCCGCGCCGGAGCAGGAACAGCGGCTTGATGCCGAGCTGGTCACGCGCGAGCACCAGGTCGCCGGTCCGCTCGTCGAAGATCCCGAAGGCGAACATGCCGCGCAGCCGGGGCAGGCAGTCCGTGCCCCAGCGCCGCCAGGCCTCGAGGACCACCTCGGTGTCGGAGGTGCCGCGGAAGCGCACCCCGGCGGCCGCCAGTTCGGCACGCAGCTCCGGCGCGTTGTACAGCTCCCCGTTGTACGTCAGGACGAGGCCGCCCGAGACCATCGGCTGGGCGCCCGTCTCGGACAGGTCGACGATGGCCAGCCGGCGGTGCCCCAGGTGCACCTCGCCGTCGCCGACGGGATGGCCGTACCGGCCCGCCGCGTCCGGACCGCGGTGGGCGAGGGTGTCGGTGAGCCGGTCGGCCACGACCTTCCCGTCCGGCCAACGGTACGTGCCTGCGATGCCACACATGTCTTACCGATCCTCCTGGTCGCTGTCCGATCCCCGCGCCGCCCACATCGGCAGCCGTTCCGCCCGCCGCCGCTCCGACCCGTTCTGCCGGACCGGCGGCTCGCTCCGGCCGCGCGCCGCGGTCCGCGCCCCGTCCCACAACGTGCCGTCGGTCCGGTCACGCGGATCGGGGTCGACCAGCACCACGCCGAGCACCGTGATGTGCTGGTCCGCGAGCTGCCGGGCCACCGTGTGCAGCCACGCGGCACTGCCGTGTCCGGCACGCACGACGAGCACGGTCCGCGTGCCGAGGTACCGGAGGTCCGTCCACGCCGCGCCGGGCGCCACCGAGCCGACGCCGAGCCGGCGCTCCTGACGCGACACGGTCGCGGCACGCTCGCCGCCGACGACGGCCGGGTCTCCCGGCGCCGGCCGGCGGTCGGCGAGCCGCCGGCCCGGCAGACCGTCGACGACGGTCAGCGGCCCGTCCGCCGCCAGCGCCCTGGCGAAGTCCAGGGCAAGCTCGCTCGCGCCGCGCTCACAGCCCAGTTCGAGCAGCGACACGGGTTCCGCGGAGCCGCGTACGGTACGGGCCAGGGACGCGGCGAGCCGTTCGCGCGCCGCCCGGGCCCGCCGGCGCGGCCACGGTCCGGCCGGCCGGTGCGGCAGCTCCGCGACGACCGACGCGCCGAGGTTCGCCGCGATGTCCCGGCGCAGCACCGGCCGGTCCGCCACCACCGTGCCGACCGCGGCCACCGCGAGCCCGAGGACCAGCCCGAGGACGAGCCCGAGCCCGGCCTGGGTCGCGGCGGTCCTGGGCAGGGAGTGCCGTATTGGGCGCGGGGCGTCCACGATCTGCGTACCGGCGACGAGCCGGGGCGTGCCGATCCTCGCCTCCGCGGCGCGCTGGTCGAAGTCGGCGATCCGCGAGGTGAGTTCGGCTCGGCGGGCGAACAGCGACTCCAGGTCCGCCGACACCTTCGGCCCGCTCTGCGCCGACGCGCCCCCGATCGTCGTGTTGACCTGGGCCAGTTCCTCCCGCATCCGGTCGCGCTGGTCGAGCAGAGCCTTGGCCTCGGCGTCCGCGGCCTCCCGTATCCGCCGCACGTGGTCCGCGACGAACGCGTCGGCCAGCGCCCCGGCGCGCGCCACCGCCTCCGCGTCGGTCTCGCCCGACACGTCGATCCGCAGCAGGTTGTTGGTCAGACCCGTGCCCGCGTAGTCCTTCATGAAGTCCTCCGGCTTCACCGGGGACTTCAGGGCCCGCAGGGCCTGGTCGGCGATCCGGGTGGTCTGCAGCAGCGCGACGTCGGTGCGGATCAGCGTCCCGGGGTCGTTCGGCTGGTCCTCCTGGTGCGCGACCAGCACCTTCGTCACCGCGGTGGGCGGCGGCGGCAGCAGGACCGCCAGCGCCGCGCCGACGAGCAGTCCGAGGAGCGCCAGGGACCCCCAGAGGCGGCGCCGCCCGCGCACCGCCACCACCAGCGCCTGAAGGTCGAGGAGCGGAGCGGCGCCGGACGGCTCCGGTGTCGTACGTGTCGTCACTCCGCACCTCCCGTCGTGCCGTCGGCCCCCGCGAACGCCGCCGCGACGGCGGGCCGGGAAGGCTCGGCCGACCGCACCGCACCCGCCGCGACCGTGCCGGCGAGGACGACGCCGACGACCTCGTGCCCGGCGTCCGCGCACGCCTCGGAGATGCCGGAGAGCTCCGCCGAGGTCCAGCTGCCCGCGCTGAGCACGACCAGGGCCCCGGACTCGTCGCCGTGGTCCGGCACCAGCGGCTGGGACGTCGACACGCCCACGACCCGCAGCGCGGGGGAGTCGCCGCCCGAAGCGCCCGGAGCCGGATCGCCCCCGGCCTCGGCGGCGAGCTGCCCGGCGGCCCGGAGGGCGATCCGGTCGCCGTCCGGGACGACGACCAGCAGCCGCCGGCCGGCCGGCAGCCGGTCCCGGAGGCGGGCGTACAGCCGCCGGTAGCGGATCCGCCGGCTGGCCTCGTCGCCCGACGTACGCGGCGCCGGCATGTCCCACCGGGTGTCGACGCCGAGCAGCCGGCGCAGCAGGTACCGCGGGCCACGGCCCTCCGACCGGTGCGCGTGCCGTTCGGCGGGTACGTCGACGGTGCCGAGGAGCACCGAGCCGAGCGCCGCGGCGATCTCCGCCTCGCCGCGCAGCCGGCGACTCATCCGCGCCGCGGTGAGGTGGCCGACGACCGTCAGCAGGAACGACAGCAGCGCCCCGCCGACGACGAGCTGCGTCCTCGTCGGCGGCGCCTCGCCGGCCGGCCGGGCCGCCGGGCCCATGACGACCATGTTGGCCTTGTTGGACTTGCCGGACGCCGGGTCGGCCTGGTCCAGCTTGTCGATGGCCTCCCGCAGCGCGGTGCGCAGCTTCTCGAGCTCGGTGCGGGTCTGCACGCTCTCCACGGTCCGCCCCGGGTCGGCCGAGTCGGCCAGCTCGGTGATGCGGCGGTTGGTCTGCACGACCATCTGCCGCAGCGTCTCGAGCCGCGCCGCCGCCTCGGGGTCGGTGTTGTCGCCCACGATCCGGGTGGCGAAGCCGACGAACTGCACGGCCACCTGGTCGGCGAGGCGCTGTGCGCGCTCCGGGGTCTCGGCCGTGCCGGAGATCCTGATGATGTTCCCGTCGGCGACCTTGGCGGTCACCCGTTCCCGCAGTTCGCGGCCGTCGACGCCCGCCCAGCCGAGGGTGGCGGCGACGCGGTCGACCACCACCGAACTGGTCGCGATCTCCGCCTGCGTCAGCAGCTCGCGCTCCTCCCACGCGCCCGGCAGCAGTACCGACGCCGACGTCGTGTAGCGCGGGGGAAGCAGCAGCGAGGTGCCGTAGCCGACGAGCGCGCCCACCAGGACGAGGAGGGTGAGGAGCCGTCGGCGCCGACGGATAATCCGCCCGATCGTGACCAGGCGTATCGTGTCATCGCTCAACGACGAGGCCCCGTCCCTGCCTCGTTCGGGCCGGCCGCGGCGGCGCGGTCGCGGCAGGCTGCGGCGTAGGCGGCGAGCAGCGACCGCTGGGAGTTCCGCCAGGAGAGCGGCCCGCTGATCCGCTCCCGGCCGGTCTCGCCCATCCGGGCCCGCTGCTCCGGATCGTCGAGGAGCAGCGCGATGAGCTTGGCGAACTCGGCCTCGTCGTTCGGGGGCGCGTACACGGCGGCGTCGCCGGCGGAGACCCGCGCCTCCCGGAGGTCGAACGACACGATGGGCCGGCCCATGACCATGTACTCCAGGACCTTGTTCATCGTCGACACGTCGTTGAGCGGGTTGTGCGGGTCGGGGGAGAGGCACACGTCCGCGGTGGACAGGTAGCGGACCAGGTCGGCGTCCGGAACGCGCCCGGTGAACTGCACCTGCTCCGACAGGCCGAGCCGCCGGGACAGGTCCACCATCGCGTCGAAGGTGTCGCCGCCGCCAACGAACACCGCGTGCCAGTCGCTCCGCCCGACCTCGTCGCGCAGCTTCGCGAGCGCCCGCAACGCGTAGTCGACGCCGTCCTGCGGTCCCATGACGCCGAGGTAGCACAGCAGATGGGGCTTGCCGCGCTTCAACTCCGGTTCGGGCGGCACCGGGTGGAACCGCTCGATGTCGGGCGCGCTGCGCACCACGAACACGTCCTCGGGCCGCCGGCCGCCACGGCGCACCGCGACGTCCCGGTAGCTCTCGTTCGTGGCGAGCACGATGTCCGCGGCCCGGTAGGTCCGCCGCTCCAGCGCGCACACGGCGCGGTAGAGCAGGTCCTTGCCGCGGTCGAACCGGGAGAGGTACAGCTCGGGCACCAGGTCGTGCTGGTCGAAGACGAACCGCGCCCCCTGCCGCTTCATCCACAGCGCCGGCAGGAACAGCAGGTCCGGCGGGTTGCAGGCGTGCACCACGTCGACCGGGCCGACCTTCCGGGCCAGCCGGACGGTGTGCCACAACGCCGAGCCGTACTCCCGCAGATAGCCGGCCGGACCTCCGGTGGCCGCGCGCAACGGGTAGCGGTGGATCCGCACCCCGTCGATCTCCACCTCCGACTCCGTGTCCCGCTTGCTGCCCTTGGGGCAGATGACGTGGACCTCCCAGCCCGCGTCGCGCAGCGTCGTGCACTCCTGCCACACCCGCCGGTCGAACGGCACCGACAGGTTCTCCACCAGGATCAGCGCGCGCCGGCCGGGCCGGTCGGCACTGGTCTCTTCACCAAGCAAGGCCCACGTACCCAGGTTCGGCCCGGCGCGCGTCCGCGTCGGGGAGATGGATGAGGTCGATGATCACCGGGCCGTCCCCGTGGGGCAGTGCCGACAGCACGGCCGGATCCCTGGTCCCGACCAGGCACACCTCGGCGTGCTTGAGCACGTCGTCGACGGAGTCCGCGAGGAGCTGCGCGAGGTGCGGCAGCCGGGTCTCGATGTACTCGCGGTTCGCGCCGATCAGCCGGGACAGGCTCACGTTGGCGTCGTGGATCCGCAGGTCGTACCCCTTGCCGAACAGCCTCTCCGCCAGCTCGACGAGCGGGCTCTCGCGGAGGTCGTCGGTGCCGGGCTTGAAGGACAGCCCGAACAGGCCCACCCGGCGCTTGCCGGTGCGCTCGACCAGCTCCACCGCGCGCTGCAGATGGTCGGCGTTGGACGCCAGCACGTGCGCGAGGATGGGCACCGAGACGTCGGCCCGCTGCGCCGCGTGCACCAGGCTGCGCAGGTCCTTGGGCAGGCAGGAGCCGCCGAAGGCGAAGCCGGGCCGCAGGTAGGCGGGGCTGATGTTCAGCTTGCGGTCGGCGAGGAACACGTCCATCACCTGGTGCGAGTCCACCCCGAGTGCCTGGCAGACGGCTCCCAGCTCGTTCGCGAAGCCGATCTTGAGGCCGTGGAACGCGTTGTCCGCGTACTTGATCGCCTCGGCCGTCGGGACCGGCACCCGGAACACCTCGCCGGGCAGGCCTTCGTACAGCGCCGCCACCACGTCGCCGCTGCCCGCGTCCAGCTCGCCGATGACGGTCTTGGGCGGGTCGAAGAAGTCCCGCACGCTCGTGCCCTCGCGCAGGAACTCCGGGTTGACCGCGACCCCGACGTCCACCCCGGCCGTGCCGCCGACGAACTTCTCCAGGATCGGGACCAGCAGGTTCAGGCAGGTGCCCGGGAGCATGGTGCTGCGGAACACCACGGTGTGCCGCCCGCCCCGCTCGGCCAGCGCGGCGCCGATCTCCTCGGTGACCCGCTCCAAGTACGTGGTGCACAGGCTGCCGTTGGGCTCCGACGGCGTGCCCACGCAGATCAGCGACACCTCACTGTCCATGATCGCCTCACGGACGTCGTCGGTGGCGCGTAAGGCTCCGCTCCGCACGACTTCGGCGACGAGCTCGCCGATCCCCTCCTCGACCACCGGGGCCTTGCCGTCGTTGACCAGGTCGACCTTCACCCGGTTGACGTCCACCCCGACCACCTGGTGGCCCATGCTGGCCAGGCACGCGGCCGACACGCAGCCCACGTAACCGAGCCCGAAAACGCTGACCTTCATGCCCCGTTCCTCCCCCCAGGCAGGCCCTCAGGGCCTGCGGTCCACGAGCCGGCCGTACGATCGCTGCCGCGCATCAGTAGGCCCCCTGCCCGTACAGCACCGCGCGTAGCGTCTTCCACAAGATCACCGCGTCCAGTGCGAGCGACCAGTCCTCCACGTACCGCAGGTCGAGCCGGACGGCCTCCTCCCACGGCAGGTCGCTGCGTCCGCTGATCTGCCACAGGCCGGTGAGCCCGGGCTTGACGAGCAGTCGCCGCCGGATGTCCGGGCCGTAGGCGGCGCACTCCTCGGGTAACGGAGGCCGCGGGCCGACGAGCGACATCGATCCGGTGAGGACGTTGAAGAGCTGCGGGAGCTCGTCGATCGAGTACCGGCGCAGCACCGCCCCCACCCGGGTCACCCGAGGGTCCCGGCGGAGCTTGAACAGCAGGCCCGCGCCCTCGTTGCGGTCGGCCAGCTCGGCGCGCGCCCGGTCGGCCCCGGCGACCATGGTGCGGAACTTGAGGATGGTGAACTCGCGGCCGTCCTTGCCGACCCGGCGTTGGCGGTAGACCGCCCCGCCCCGGCTCTCCGTCATCACCAGCAGCGCGACGACCACCATCAGCGGCGCGAACAGCAGCAGCAGGACCGCCGCGCCCAGCCGGTCGACGACCCCCTTGACCGACCGGCGGCCCCCGGTGAAGGAGGGCATGCTGACCCGCAGCAGCGGGATCCCGAGCACCGCGTCGACGTGCAGCCGCGGGCCGGCCACCTCCATCAGCACGGGGGCCACGACCATCTCGGCGTCGCTGCCCTCCAGGTTCCAGGCCAGCCGCTGCAGCCGGTGCGGTGACCAGTGCGGGTCCGGCGTGACCGCGACGACGCGGTAGCCGTCGCGGCGGATGTGGTTGGCGACGTCCGTCAGCCGGCCGACGACCGGCACGCCGTCCAGCTGGTCGCCTTCGGGTCCGAGTCCGTCCTCCGTGCACACCGCGTCCACCCGCCACCCGAGGTGCGGGAACTTCCGCGTCCGGGTGATCAGGTCGCGCACGGTGGCCGGGCTCCCGGCGGCGAGCACCGGGCGCAGACAGCGTCCCTCCTTCCGCTGCTTGTGCAGCCAGAGGCGCAGCAGGTAGCGCGTCGTCATGGTGACGACCGCTATCGCGGGGATCGCGACGAAGATCCAGAGTTTGATGTTGCGTGAGGTCAGGGCTATCCCGCCGAGGGCGAGCGCGACGGTCGCCATGAAGAGGGAGCGCCCCAGCCTGCGGAACTCCTCGGCGCCCTGGCCGAGCACGGCGGGCGCCCACGCCCGGCTCACCGCCAGCATCGCCAGCACCAGCAGCTCGGTGCCGAACGCGAGTATGCCCCACTTCTCGTGCCAGTTGGCCGCGTCCCGCGCCCCGAAGAACTCGCCGATCGCCGCCACCACGAACGCGGTGGCCACGGTGTCGCTGACGATGACGGTACGGCGGTACCGCTGCTCCCAGTCGCTCGTGGTCCGGCTGATCTCCCCGTCCGCCAGACGCCCGCGCGCCGACGGAAGCGGGCTGACTACTCCCCCTTGCCGCACAGAACCCCCCAGGTCCCCAGTGGTCCGACGTGTTCGCCCACCACGGCTCCCGCCCCGGAAGGCCCCCGCCTCCCGCATACGGAATACCGGCTATTGCAGACTTACTGGAACAATCCACCCTGGCGACGGCAGAGTCGCCCGCCCGGCCGGACTCTCGAGATGCGTGACGGCCCGCCGAATCCCCCGGGCGCTCCCCACGCCCGAGGCCCCCTCGCGGGCTCAGGAATCCATCGCCCCTACGTCTGGCGCAGGGGACGAGACTGCTGGTTCTCCGTAGTGCCGGACGTAAAGATCATTTTGGTCGCCTCGTGTCCGATCAGCTGAAGCATGGTCAATCTAGAGCATCGAAAGGGGTATGGAGAGGGGGTGTGTGTAATTTGTGCGTAAGGTTTGGGACTTGACCCGCAGGCCGGTCGCGGCCTGGTTGAAGGGTCGAGTAACTGGTATGGAACCAGGGCGTGTTGATGATCGCTGAAGCCCGCGTTCCGCACCCTCGCGCGGCAGGTGACGGCGCCCGAAGCCCGTCGTTCCGGGCCCCGGGGGCACCCTCCCGCCGCGGTGCGCGGATCACCGCCCCGGCGTGCGGCCCCCTCGTCGGCCGCGCGGGACCGACCGGAAACCGACGTCGCCGACAGGGGGGGCGAGGGGTGCTCGACCGGCCATTGTGACCAGCGTCACGTCGCCCGCCCGTGATGTTCGCGGGGGCGGATCCGCTGGATCATCCGGCGAATCCCGCCGCTTCGATGGGGAAGGGTGGTCAGCGATGGACCGCGAATGCGTGGCGTTGTGCGCGGCAGACATGGGCCGGCACGCGTCCGAGTTCGTCGACGGGGTGGCCGCGCGCGGGAGGCTGCCGCTCGACTACTCGGCGGGGAGCCTGCGGCTGGTGGACCGGCTGATCGACGGCCTGCGCAGGGGCGGGGCGGGCCGGGAGCAGGTCGCCGGGCCGCTGAGGGGACTCGGGGCGTACGTGGGTGAGGTCCTGGTGCGGGAGGTCGGGGCGGTGTGGGTGGACCTGCCGCCGGGCCACATGCTGCGGTCCGTCTTCGCGCACCCGGTGGGGGTGAGGACGCCGGACGGACGGGTGTGGAACCCCCTCGGCCGCACCGTGAACCGCTTCGAGATAGGGCCCGGCGAGTCGCTCCAGACGTACTTCCTCACCCTGCACGGGTGGCGGTCGTCGCGGACGCGCCGGGGTCCGGTCCGCAGACCCGGCGGAGTTCCGGGACAGGGGCGCTGACGATTCGACAGGGTGTTCGCACGGACCTGTTGATCGTCTGACAGGATGTACGCCCTACGGCTCCACGGCGAGGCCCGGAGTCCGCGTGTGTACGGTTCGTGAAGAGGGTCGGGTGGGCGAGGGAACGGGAGACGCGCCCACCGCGGCACACGGCCGGGATCGCGACGCGGAACTCGGCGCGGCGGTCGAACGGGCCCGGCACGGCGACGAGGACGCCTTCGCGCGGGCCTACCGGATCGTCCACCCCGGGCTCCTCGGGTACCTGCGGGGAATCGTCGGCGAGGACGCCGAGGACGTGGCCTCCGAGGCGTGGCTGGAGATAGCCCGGGACCTCGGCAGGTTCCGCGGCGACGGCGCGGGCTTCCGCGGCTGGACCGCGACCATCGCCCGCCACCGGGCCCTCGACCACCTCCGGCGCGTACGGTCGCGGCCCCGCCCCACCGGGATCGAACAGGACGTGCTGGACCTCCCCGCCCAGGGCGACGCGGCCGGCGAGGCCCTCGACGCCCTGTCGACGCGGCACGCGCTGGCCCTCGTCGCCGGGCTGCCCCGGGACCAGGCCGAGGCCGTACTCCTGCGGGTCGTCGTCGGCCTCGACGGACCGACCGCCGCCCGGGTCCTCGGAAAACGTCCCGGTGCGGTACGGTCCGCCGCACACAGGGGATTGAAGCGTCTGGCGAAGCAACTCAAGGGGAGAGGGAGGTGACGGATGTCCGACGACCACGGGTACGGCGCGCTGGAACGGTCACTGCGGGCCGCGCTCGGCGCACCCACCGCCACCACCGGTGACCCCGCCCGCCCCGCCCCCGACGACGCGAGCGACGTGCCGGGCGGTGCTCCGGCGTCGAGCGACGCCCCGGCGCCGAGCGGAAGCGGCGTGCCGAGCGGTGCTCCCGCCCCGAGCGAGGGCCCGACGGCTCGGGCGGCGGGGGCCGAGGCGGATGCCCTGGCCGCGTTCCGGGCCGCCCGTGACGCGGGTCTGCACGCCTCACGGGAGACGCGTCGGCGCGACGACTGGACCCCCGCCACCGACCGGCGGCGTCCGAGACGGCCCCTCAAGACGGCCGTGGCCGCGCTGTTCGCCAGTGCCACGCTGGGTGGCGTGGCCGTCGCCGGCGGCGGCCTCGGCGACTTGCCGGGAACCCACACCCCGAGCCCCGAACCACGTCCCGCCGGTGTCCTGCCCGCACCGACGCGCGTTCCCGGCAAGGCCGGATCGACGTCGCCCGGACCGCCGGAGACCAGCACCCCCATCTACCCGGAGGGCCACCACGCGCCGCCGCCCGACGCCCACCGCGAGGCCCTGTGCCACGCGTTCGAGAAGGGCGGCAAGCAGGGCCGGGGCCAGGGCACCGGGAAGGGCAAGGGCGGCGACGCGGTCCCGCCGCCGGCCGCGTGGCGGCGGCTGGTGGACGCGGCCGGAGGCGAGGACCGTGTGCCCGCCTTCTGCGGCCGCGATCAGCGGCCCGGCCAGGCCCCGCCGGCCGGCGCCCGGCCGAAGGACGGCACCGGTCGGGACGCCTCTTCGTCCGACTCGGGCGACCCTCCGAACGGGCGGGCGGCGACCGGTCCCGACGGCCCGGCGGCTCGCCCGTCCCCACCCGCTTCGCGCAACGAGTGAGTCCGCGCCGGCCGTGCGTGCCGGTTCCGCACCGGGAAACCAGGGCCGCCCGGCCCTGCGGCGCCATGCCGCGGGCCCGGACGGGTCGCCGGGCCGACCCCGGTCACACGCCCATGAGCAGCAGTGAGGCCCACAGGGCGACGGTCGAGGCGAGCAGGGCGGCGGGGACCGTCAGGAGGCCGAGGCGGGTGAACTCGCCGAGGGACACGGGGTGTCCGTGGTCGTGGGCGACGCGGCGCCAGAGGAGGGTGGCGAGGGACCCGGCATAGGTGAGGTTGGGGCCGATGTTCACGCCGAGCAGCACCGCGAGCACCGAGCCCGGACCCGAGGCGGCCGCCAGCGGGACCAGGGCCAGGGTGGCGGGCAGGTTGTTGATCAGGTTGGCGAGGAGCGCGGCGAGCAGGGCGGTGCCGAGCAGGGCGGGCAGCGAGGTGCCGTCGGGCAGGACGTGGGCGAGAGCCGACCCGAGGCCGTTGTCGACGACCGCCCGGACGACGACGCCGAGCCCCAGGACGAACGCGAGGAACGGCAGCGACGCCGAGCGGACGAGGGCCCGAGGAGTCGTACGGCGATGGGCCAGGGCGTGCACGGCCAGGACGGCGGCGCCCGCCGCCGCCGCCCACGCCGGGTCCAGGCCGGTGGCCGACGCGACGCCGAATCCGGCGAGCGTCGCGGCCACGGTGCACAGCGCGAAGAGCGGGAACGGGGCGGCGGCCGGTGGCTCGGCGGGAGCGGCCGGCTCGGCGAGGTCGCGGGCGAAGAAACGCCGGAAGGCCACGTACTCGACCGCGATGGCCGCGAGCCAGGGGAGCAGCATCAGCAGCGCGAACCGGGTGAAGCCGACGCCGGCGGCCGTGAAGGCCAGCAGGTTGGTCAGGTTCGAGACCGGCAGCAGCAGCGAGGCCGTGTTGGACAGGTGCGCGCTCGCGTACACATGAGGTCCGGGACGGGCTCCCATCCGGGCGGTGGTCGCGAAGACCACCGGGGTCAGCAGGACGACGGTCGCGTCCAGGCTCAGCACGGCGGTGATCAGCGAGGCGAGCGCGAAGACGGCCCCGAGCAGCCGCTGGGGTCGGCGGCGCGCCCGGCGTGCCATCCATGAGCCGCAGGCGCGGAAGAGCCCTTCGTCGTCACAGAGCCTGGCGAGGACGAGCACCGCCGCCAGGAAGCCGATCACCGGTCCCAGTCGCTCCGCCTCCTCGCGTACGGCCGCGGGCGTGACCGCGCCCACGGCGAGGACGGCCCCGGCGGCGGGCACCGCGAAGGCGGCCTCGGGCAGGCGGAACGGTCGGGCGACGGCGCAGACCAGCACCACGACCAGGGCGAGAACGGACACGAGCGCGACGAGCATGCGTTCGATGATCCAGGTCGGCCGCGGCGCCGGGCCGCCCGGGGGCCCCGTGCGGCAGGGGCTGACGTCACGTCGGACGGAAGTGTCCGCGGAACCCTTGTGGCCTCGGCGTTCATCAATAAAATGTCACACACCATACAAGGGAGTCCATTCATGGCCCACGAGCAAGCCTCCGTGACCCGCGCCCACCCCTGGCACGGGATCATGGTCGCCACCGCCCTCCCCTTCCGCGGCGACGGCTCCGTCGACCACGACGCCTACGCCGAGCACGTGGCCTGGCTGATCGCCAACGGCTGCGACGGGGTCGTCCCGAACG
>NZ_JNWK01000019.1 GCF_000716445.1 Streptomyces wedmorensis | reverse complement strand
AATCTGGCGTTGATTTTTGGCACGCTGTTGAGTTCTCAAGGAACGGACGCTTCCTTCGTACTCACCCTCTCGGGCTTTCCTCCGGGCTTTCCCTTCGGTATTTCGTGTTTCCAACCTTACCAGATCGTTTTCCGTTCCGTTTCCGGTTCGGAGTTTGTATCCGGTGGCCTGTTGGCTGCCTTTCGCCTTTCGGCGTGGTCACTACTTTAGCTGATTTCCGTGGAGGCTCATAATCGAGTCATTCGAAACGAATTTCGGAATGCCGAAATGAACCCCGATCGGGGTGTCATCTTGAGTAGTGGATGGCCACTGCGGGGTGCTCGAACAAGCAGGCCCGGATCCAGCGGCTCGGGCTACGTTAGTCGGTCGGTCGGGCAGAGTCAAGGCGGCGCTTGCGGGGGGTGTGGGGGCGGTAGGGGCTGACGGTCGGGTCGTCGGTGAGCCAGAAGCGCCAGGGGTGGGAGGCCCCGTCGCCGCCGACGCCGGTACGGGGGCCGGTGAGGATGCGGTCCGGGAGCGCTGGGGTGCCGGTGAGGAGGGCGAGGGGGGCATCGGAGCCGGCGCAGACGTCGGTGCCGTTGAGGGAGAGGACGACGTCGAGAGACGTGGCCAGGCGGGCCGGGCCCTTGGCCAGCTCGCGGTCGGACCGGGCCGAGCGGCGGCGGGAGCGGGCCTGGTCGGCGCCGCGGAGGATTTCACCCGCGCGCAGCAGGACACCACTCGCGTGGCCCTCGGGTCCGCACACCAGGTTCAGGCAGTGCCACATGCCGTAGGTGAAGTAGACGTAGGCGTGACCGGGCGGGCCGAACATGACGGCGTTGCGCGCTGTGCGGCCGCGGAAGGCGTGGGAGCCGGGGTCGATCGCGCCGGCGTACGCCTCCACCTCCGTGAGGCGCAGCTCCATGCGGCCTTGCTCGGTGTTGCGGACGAGTGTGCGGCCCAGGAGATCGGGGGCCACTTCCAGAACGGGGCGGTCGAAGAAGGTCCGCGGGAGCGGCGTACGGTCTGAACTCTCGCTCATGGCGCCCGAGCGTAGTAGGGGAACCGGCTACGGTCGTCGCGCGTATGTAGGGGTCAGGACTGAGAAGGAGTGGAAGTCATGGGATTCAAGAAGCTGCTCGCGAGCCTCGGTGCCGGTGGGGCCAGTGTGGAGACGGTGCTCACCGAGGAGAACGTGGTCCCGGGCGGGGTCGTCCAGGGTGAGGTGCGGATCCAGGGCGGCAGCGTCGACCAGCAGATCGAGGGGCTGTCCATCGGGCTGCAGGCGCGCGTCGAGGTCGAGGGCGGCGATCAGGAGCACAAGCAGGACATCGAGTTCGTCAAGGTGCGCCTGGGTGGGGCCTTCGAGGTCAAGGCGGGAGCGGTGCACGTGGTGCCGTTCGGTCTGGACATCCCGTGGGAGACGCCGATCACGTCGGTCTCCGGGCAGCAGCTGCGCGGCATGAACATCGGTGTGACCACCGAGCTGGAGATCGCCCGGGCCGTGGACTCGGGTGACCTGGACCCGATCAACGTGCACCCGCTTCCGGCGCAGCAGGCGATCCTGGACGCCTTCCTCCAGCTGGGCTTCCGGTTCAAGAGCGCGGACATGGAGCGCGGGCAGATCCGGGGGACGCGGCAGAAGCTGCCGTTCTACCAGGAGATCGAGTTCTTCGCGCCGCAGCAGTACCGGGGGCTCAACCAGGTCGAGGTCAGCTTCGTCGCGGACGACCGTGAGATGGACGTCGTGCTGGAGATGGACAAGAAGCCGGGTCTGTTCGGAGAGGGCAGCGACTCCTTCCGTGCGTTCAAGGTGGGGCTGCACGACTTCCACACCACCGACTGGGCGGCGTACCTGAACCAGTGGCTCGCCGAGGTCGGTGGGCGGCGCAACTGGCTCTAGGCTCGGCCGGAGAGAGCTGCCGAGGCAGTAGCAACACGTGATTCGGAGGATTCGACGTGTCCGAGGGCAAGAGGGCGCCGCTCCCGCATGACTTCCATCCGCCGGTGGCGTCGTTCACCGTGGTGAGCGACGACGTCGCGCCGGGCGGGGTCCTGAAGGACGCTCAGGTGTACGCGGCGGGGAACACCTCGCCGCAGCTTCGCTGGGAGGGGTTCCCGGCGGAGACGAAGAGCTTCGCCGTCACCTGCTTCGACCCGGACGCCCCGACGGGGAGCGGGTTCTGGCACTGGGTGCTGTTCGACATCCCGGCGTCGGTGACGGAGCTGCCCGTCGGTGCGGGGTCGGGGTCGTTCGAGGGACTGCCGGCCGGTGCCGTGCACGTGCGGAACGACTACGGGTCGAAGGAGTTCGGCGGCGCCGCTCCCCCGGCCGGGGATCCGGCGCACCGCTATGTGTTCACGGTGTACGCGGTGGACAGCGAGAAGCTCGGTCCGGACGGTGACGCGTCGCCTGCGGCGATCGGCTTCAACCTGCGCTTCCACACGCTGGGGCGCGCCCAGTTGATCGGTGAGTACGCGGCTCCCGGGGCGGTCTGATCGTTCGTTTGTTGTTTGCCCGCTTCTGGTCTTGGAGAGATCAGAAGCGGGCACCTTTTGTTTCGCGAGAAATTGCGTTGTCCGACCCGGCCGGCCCGGCCATCGTTGATCCAAGCCCGCAGCCCCGCACCGGGACTGGGGCCGGCATACGGGAGGTGGGCAACATGCGGGACACGCTGGTTCTCAACGCGAGCTTCGAGCCGCTTTCGACGGTCACGCTCAATCGTGCGGTGGTGCTCGTCCTGCAGGACAAGGCCGTCGTCGAGCAGGCCCATCCCGAGCTCAGGGTGCGAGGTGCCGCCGTCGATCTTCCGGTGCCGCGGGTGATCCGGTTGTGCCGCTACGTCCGGGTGCCGTTCCGAAGACAGGCCCCGTGGTCGAGGAGGGGGGTGCTGGTCCGGGACCAGCACCGGTGCGCGTACTGCGGGCGGAGGGCGACGACCGTCGACCATGTCGTGCCTCGGGCGCAGGGCGGTGGGGACAGCTGGCTGAACACGGTCGCCTCGTGCGCCGAGGACAACCACCGCAAGGCGGACCGGACACCCGAGCAGGCCGGGATGCCGTTGCTTCACCAGCCGTTCGAGCCGACGCCGGCGGACGCCATGCTGCTCGCGTTGCGAGCGAGCGAGCGGTCGGAGCTGCCGGAGTGGCTGGCGAACTCGGCCGCGTAGACTCGTGATCCGCGGACAGGTGGAAGGGCCCGTCTCCCCGGGTGGGGAGGCGGGCCCTTCCCGTCGGCCGGACGCGGGCTACTTGAGCGTGAGTTGGAGGATCGCGACCACGCCGACCACGATGATCACTCCGCGCAGGACCGAGGGGGGCAGTCTCCGGCCGACCTTGGCGCCGATCTGGCCGCCGAGGGTGGAGCCGACGGCGATGAGGAGGACGGCGGTCCAGTCGAAGTCGGCGACGAAGAGGAAGAAGACGGCGGCGATGCCGTTGACGAGGGCGCCGAGGATGTTCTTGACGGCGTTGATCCGCTGCAGGCTGTCGTGGAGCAGCAGGCCCATGAGGGAGAGGTAGAGCACTCCCTGTGCGGCGCCGAAGTATCCGCCGTACATGCTGGCGAGGAAGAGGCCGACGAGGAGGACGGGGCCTCCGTCGGGGTGTGCCTCGGTGCCGGTCTGCTCGCGCCGGCGCTTCACCGCGGCGGAGATGCGGGGCTGGAAGAGGACCAGGACGAGGGCGAGGCCGATGAGGACGGGGACGATCGCGTCGAACGCCTTGGACGGCAGTGCGAGGAGCAGGATCGCGCCGATGAGTCCGCCGAGGAGGGCGACGCCGCCGAGTCGGATGATCCGGGCCTTCTGACCCTTGAGTTCGCGGCGGTAGCCGATGGCCCCGCTGACGGAACCGGGTACGAGGCCGAGGGCGTTGGAGACGTTCGCGGTGATCGGCGGGAGTCCGGTCGCGAGGAGGACGGGGAACGTGATCAGCGTGCCCGATCCGACGATGGTGTTGATGGTGCCGGCGCCGATGCCGGCGGCGAAGACCGCCAGTGCTTCCCAGATGGACAACGCCATCTCCTTACATGGTCAGTGGCTCGCCTCCCCGCCCTGAGGTCGTCAGGGTCGAGGGGCTCGCACCGATCATGCACGAGGATTACGTGTACGTGTCAGTCAACCTGCGGTTCGTCTCGCCGCGCGGACGGTACGTCGCCCTTGACGTTGAAGCCGGGGGCGCCGGGGGCCGCGTTGCCCAGGGCTCCGGAGAGGCCCTTGAGGGCGTCGCCGATCTCGCTGGGCACGATCCAGAGCTTGTTGGCGTCGCCTTCGGCGATCTTCGGGAGCATCTGGAGGTACTGGTACGACAGCAGCTTCTGGTCGGGGTCGCCCGCGTGGATGGCCTCGAAGACCGTGCGGACGGCCTGGGCCTCGCCTTCGGCGCGGAGGGCGGCGGCCTTGGACTCGCCTTCGGCGCGGAGGATCGCCGACTGCTTCTCGCCCTCGGCGGTGAGGATCGCGGACTGGCGCGTTCCCTCGGCGGTGAGGATCGCGGCGCGCTTGTCGCGCTCGGCGCGCATCTGCTTCTCCATCGAGTCCTGGATGGAGGTCGGCGGCTCGATCGCCTTCAGCTCGACGCGGTTGACGCGGATGCCCCACTTGCCGGTGGCCTCGTCGAGGACGCCGCGCAGGGCCGCGTTGATCTCCTCGCGGGAGGTGAGGGTCCGCTCCAGGTCCATGCCGCCGATGATGTTGCGCAGGGTGGTGACGGTGAGCTGCTCGATCGCCTGGATGTAGCTGGCGACCTCGTAGGTCGCGGCCCTGGCGTCGGTCACCTGGTAATAGATGACCGTGTCGATGTTGACGACCAGGTTGTCCTGGGTGATCACCGGCTGCGGCGGGAACGGGACGACCTGTTCACGGAGGTCGATCCGGTTGCGGATCGAGTCGATGAACGGGACGACGATGTTCAGTCCGGCGTTGAGAGTGCGGGTGTAGCGGCCGAAGCGCTCCACGATCGCCGCGCTCGCCTGCGGGATGACCTGGATCGTCTTGATCAGGGCGATGAAGACGAGCACCACCAGAATGATCAGGACGATGATGACTGCTGACATCGTGTTCCCCGTGCCCTTCGCTGCCTGTTGACTGCCGGGTGGCCTTGCATGATCGAGTTTCCCAGATGGCGTGGCGTCATGGGCGAGGTTCGGTCACATGACGACGGCTGTCGCCCCGTCGATCTCTACGACATCGACCTGTTCGCCCGGTTCGAAGCTCTGGCCCGTGTCGAGCGCCCGGGCGGACCAGACCTCGCCGGCGAGTTTGATGCGCCCTCCACTCCCGTCGACCCGTTCCAGGACGACGGCCTGACGCCCCCTCAGGGCGTCGACGCCGGTGGCGAGTCCGGGCCCGCCGTCGCGGTGCCGGGCCGCGATCGGTCGGACCACCGCGATGAGCGCCACCGAGACGACGACGAAGACGAGCACCTGAGGGACGACGCCGAAGCCGAGCGCGGCGGTCACCGCGCCGGCGACCGCTCCCACGGACAGCATGCCGAACTCCGGCATCGCGGTCAGGACCAGCGGAATGCCGAGCCCCACCGCGCCGATCAACCACCAGACCCATGCGTCGATGTCCACATGGTCATGGTAGGGCGGGTGGGGCTCTCCGGGACAGGGCGCGGGCGACTGTGCGGGACGCCGGCACTCCGCTCGGTCACTTCAGGGGCAGACCGTGGGCGGTCCAGCGGTCGCCGACGCGCTCGACGACGAGCGGCAGGCCGAAGCAGCGCGAGAGGTTCCGGGAGGTCAGCTCGGTCTCCACGGGACCGGCCGCGAGGACCTTGCCCTGACGGATCATCAGGACGTGGGTGAAGCCGGGCGCGATCTCCTCGACGTGGTGGGTCACCATGATCATGGAGGGGGCGTACGGGTCGCGGGCCAGGCGGCCGAGGCGGCGGACCAGGTCCTCGCGGCCGCCGAGGTCGAGACCGGCGGCGGGCTCGTCGAGGAGGAGGAGCTCCGGGTCGGTCATCATCGCGCGGGCGATCAGGGTGCGCTTGCGCTCGCCCTCGGAGAGCGTGCCGAACTTGCGGTCGAGGTACTCGTTCATGCCGAGCCGGTCGAGGAAGGCCTTGGCGCGGTCCTCGTCGACCGGGTCGTAGTCCTCGTGCCAGGTGGCGGTCATGCCGTACGCCGCGGTGAGGACGGTCTGGAGAACGGTCTGGCGCTTCGGGAGCTTCTCCGCCATCGCGATGCCGGCCATGCCGATGCGGGGGCGGAGTTCGAAGACGTCGGTGCCGACGCCGCCGAGCTGCTCGCCCAGGACGTGGGCGGTGCCCTTGGTGGGGAAGAGGTAGCTGGAGGCGATGTTCAGAAGGGTCGTCTTGCCGGCGCCGTTGGGTCCGAGGATCACCCAGCGCTCGCCCTCCTTGACCGACCAGGAGACCTCGTCCACCAGAGCCCGTCCGTCGCGGACCACGGATACGTCCACCAGCTCCAGTACATCGCTCATGAGCGCGTTGTCTCCCCTTGCGGTCGAGTCGTGTCGTCGCCTTGCGCCGATGGGCGCGGCGTCCAGGGGAAAACCTACGTTATCGACGGAGCGGGCCGGTCCTTAGGGCTTCCTTGGAGTGCCTAGTCTGGGGAGATGCTTTCGGAACCACGCTCAGGACGCCTGGCCGCTTGGGGCAATGCCCTGCTGGCCGGGGCGGTGTCGCCGGACGACGCGGCACTGGCCATTGTCGGGGAGGACGCGGTGCACCGCGTGGAGGGGCTGCCGGGTGAGGCGGGACCGGTGGGGCTGACGCTCGCCCTCGGCCGGCTGCGGCGGCTCGGGGTGACCGGCTGGCGGGTGGCGCTGCCCGCGCCGGGGCATCCGCTCGGGTTGAGCGGGCCGCCCGACTTCAACGCGCGCGCGTTGGAGGCGGAGGAGGCCGTGGTCGGCTTCGGCGCGCCCTACGGGCTCGTACCGGAAGTCTCGGAGGCCGGGCCGGACGGTGACGTGCACGTCTCGGTGGTCTGGCACTGCCTCGGCGTACGAGAGGCCCCGCCGGCGGACGTGCCGTCGCTCGGCGAGGCCGAACGGGAACTGGCGGAGGCCCTGCGGGACGCGACCGCGGTACTGACCCGGCTCGACGTGGCGGCCTCCGGGCCGGCCGCGGAGGCGGCGCGCGAGGCGTACCGGGCGCGGGCGGAGGTCGGGCGCGAAGTGCTGGCGCCCGGGTATCCGCCACGTGCCGTGCGGGTCCTGGAACTGGCGCAGCGGATCGGTCTGCTGGTGAACCTGGCGTACGGCCACGGGCACGGGGGTGCGGTGAGCGCGTCGGAGATCGCGGCGCGGGGGGAGGCGTTGCGGCCGGTGGAGAGGGTGGCGCGGAGGGCCCAGGTGGCGGCGTACAACGCGTATGTGGAGGAGAGGGAGCGGGAGCGGGGGGTCTGAGGTCGGCTGTGCGCGTCGCCCGCTGCCGTGGTCGTCGCCCACCGCCCCTTCGCGGGGGCTGCCGCGGCGCGACCCCGTGCGGGCCTGCGGCCGCTGCCGCGCGTGGCTGCCACGCCGCCGTGTGGGCCTTCGCCCACCGCACCCCCCGTGTGGGCCTTCGCCCGCGTGGGCCTGCGCCCACCGCCGTGTGGGCAATCGTCCCGCTGGGGCGGGACGGGTGGGCACACGGGACGGCGCGCTTGGCGGCGCCCCCGCCCCCTGCGCCCTGACCCGCACCGAGTTGCGCGCCGAGCATCGGGTGCGGGTTCAGGCGTGGAAGCCTGGGCCCGGCAAGGGGCGCCGTCCGTTGTGCCCACCCGTTCCGCCCCAGCGGAACGAATGCCCACAACGAGGCGGGGCCGGGGGTTGCGGGTGGGCACCGCCCCAGCGGAACGACTGCCCACAACGAGGCGGGGCCGGGGGGTGCGGGTGGGCACCGCCCCAGCGGAACGACTGCCCACAACGGGCGGGGCCGGGGGGTGCGGGTGGGCACCGCCACAGTGGAACGAATGCCCACAACGGGCGGGGCGCGGGCCCACAACGGGGTGGGCGGGCGCAGCTCGCAGTGGGGGGAGGGGGCCGGGGGTTAGTTGTTGAGGGCGGTGTTGCCGAAGGCGGGGTTGAGCAGGCCGATCACGTTGACCGTGTTGCCGGAGACGTTCACGGGGACGTGGACCGGGACCTGCACCAGGTTGCCGGAGGCGACGCCCGGCGAGTTGAGGGCCTTGCCCGAGGCCTCGGCGCCGTGGGCGGAGGCGACACCGGCACCGGCGGCGACGATGCCACCGGCGACCATGGTGAGGGCAGCGGCCTTCTTGAGGTTCTTCACTTGGTACATCCTCCTGGTCATCGCTGCGGCAGGTCCGCCGCAGCACGCTCTGGAGAACGCCTGATCCCCCGCCGGGTTGCGCCGAACGGGGGATATACACACGACGGTATGAAGTACTGAACGGTCGTGCGCCCGGCGCATGAGGGGGGCGCGTCAGTCGGTGAGGCCGTGGCGTACGGCCCAGAGGGCGGCCTGGGTGCGGTCCGCCAGGTCGAGCTTCATGAGGATGTTCGAGACGTGCGTCTTGACGGTCTTCTCGGAGAGGACGAGGGCGCGGGCGATCTCGCGGTTGGAGCGGCCGTCGGCGATCAGGCCGAGGACCTCGCGCTCCCGCTCGGTGAGGGTGGTGCCCCGGCCCGTACCCCCCGGTGAGTCGTCCTGGGCGAGGAGCGCGCCGGCGACCTCGGGCTGGAGGAGGACGTGCCCGGCGTGGACGGAGCGGATCGCGGCGGCCAGGGCGTCGGGGTCGATGTCCTTGTATACGTAGCCGCAGGCTCCGGCGCGGAGCGCGGGAACGACGGTGCGCTGCTCCGTGAAGCTGGTGACGACGAGGACCCTGGCGGGGTTGGCGTGCTCACGGAGCCGTCTGAGCGCCTCGATGCCGTCCGTGCCGGGCATCTTCACGTCCATGAGGACGACGTCGGGGCGGAGCTCCTCGGCGCGTGCGACGCCTTCGGCGCCGTCGGAGGCCTCCCCCACCACCTCTATGTCGTCCTGCACCTCCAGGAAGGTGCGCAGGCCTCGGCGGACGACCTGGTGGTCGTCGACCAGCAGGACTCGGATCGGTCGGTCAGCCACCGGGAACCTCCATCTCGATCGTGGTGCCCTCGCCGGCGGCCGAGGTCACGGTGAGCGCGCCGCCGACGCCGCTCGCCCGGTCCCGCATGGAGACCAGGCCGAGGTGGCGGCCGGCACTGCGGACCGTACGCGGGTCGAACCCCTTGCCGTCGTCGGTGACGGTGAGCCGGGCGCCCTGGCCGCTGCGGGCGAGGGTGACGGTGACGAGCTCGGCGTCCGCGTGCCGCAGGGCGTTGTGCAGGGCCTCCTGGGCGACCCGGAGCACGGCCTCCTCCTGGGCTGCCGGCAGGGCCCGGGCGCCCTGGCCGTCGAAGGTGACCCGGGCGGTGTGGGCGCGGTCGAGGACCTGGATCTGGGTGCGGAGGGTGTGGACGAGGCCGTCCTCGTCGAGGGCCGCGGGGCGGAGCTCGACGACGGCGGCGCGCAGTTCGTCGGCGGCCTCGGCGGCGAGCACGGCGACCTGCTGGAGCTCACCCTTGGCACGGACCGGGTCCCGGTCGACGAAGGCGGCCGCGGCCTGGGCGGTCAGCCGGAGCGAGAAGAGCTTCTGGCTGACGGCGTCGTGCAGCTCGTGGGCGAGGCGGGAGCGTTCCTCGGCGATGGTGAGTTCGCGGCTGCGCTCGTAGAGGCGCGCGTTGGTGAGGGCGATGGCCGCGTGCTGGGCGAGGATCGAGAGCAGTTCCTCGTCCTCCGCGGTGAAGCCGCAGCCGCCGTCCTCCTTCGGACAGCGCTTGTTGGCGAGGAAGAGGGCGCCCAGGATCTCGTCGCCGTCCCTGACGGGGAGGCCGAGGAAGTCGGACATCTCGGGGTGGGCGGCCGGCCAGCCCTCGAAGCGGGGGTCGAGGCGGACGTCGGCGAGCCGTTCGGTCTCGGCCTTCTGGAGCATGGCGGCGAGGATGCCGTGCTGCCGTGGGAGAGGGCCGATCGCCTTCCACTGCTCCTCGCTCACCCCGTCGACCACGAACTGGGCGAAGCCGCCGTGGTCGTCGGGGACGCCCAGGGCCGCGTACTCGGCGTCGAGCAGCTCGCGGGCGGAGGCGACGATCGTCTTGAGGACGTCGCGGACCTCCAGGTGGCGGCTCATCGCGAGGAGGGCGGTGCTCACGGCGGCCAGGCCGGAGCTGGGTCGATGGCTCATGTGTTCACCGTACCGGCGGGGTGTGACCCTCCGTATCCGTCCGGGGACCACGCCCGGGGGGGGTCTCGCGACCTAGGTCCGACGGCCTGGGAGGGCGGTCTCGTCCCTGGGGAGGAGACCTGCTCACCGTGCGCATTGCCGGTGCAACGCCCGGTGAGTTCGTTACGTGGCCGATGTGAGCCCGCGCATAGGACCCACATCACTTACGAAGCGGCCTAGTGGATGCGGTCAGACCAGGCAGAGGCGGTGGGGGCTGGCCTCGAAGGGGTGCCGGGGGTCCGGGCACACGCCGCTGATCCACTACCCGGGATCGTACGTCACACCTTTGCCACAGGATTTTGCGGCCGCTAAGAATTGCCCCCGTCGCCGTCGAGTAAGGCGCAGCAGCACCGCCGCCGGCGGAGCGACCCCCAGCGATTCGAAGAGGTTTCTGCATGTCTGCGAACACCCCTGGCCACAGTCGTGGTCTGAAGAAGACCCACAAGGCCACGATCGCCGGCGTCGCCGCTCTGGGCGCCGCAGCTCTCACCCTCTCCCTGGTGCCGGGCAACGGCGCCACCGAGACCGAGCCGCAGGCCCTCTCGGGCACGCAGCAGGTCGCCTGGTCCTACGACGCCGCGAGCCCGCAGGCGAAGGCGCTGGCCGCCAGCGTCACCGAGCAGCACACCACCGTCGGCCTGAAGGCCAAGCAGGAGGCCGAGGCGAAGGCCAAGGCCGAGGCCGCCGCCAAGGCGAAGGCCGCGAAGGCCAAGGCCGACGCGAAGGCGAAGGCCGCCGCCAAGGCCAAGGCGGACGCCAAGGCCAAGGCCGCCGCCAAGGCGAAGGCGGAGGCGAAGGCCAAGGCCGCGGCGAAGAAGCGTGCCGCGGAGAAGGCGGCCGCGAGCCGTTCCGTCGCCCGCACCCCCGTCTTCGCGAACAACCTCGACGGCTGGATCCGCGAGGCGCTGTTCATCATGGACAAGCACAACATCCCGGGCTCGTACAACGGCCTGCACAAGAACATCATGCGCGAGTCCAGCGGCAACCCGCGGGCCATCAACAACTGGGACATCAACGCCATCAACGGCGTCCCGTCCAAGGGTCTGCTCCAGGTCATCTACCCGACCTTCAAGGCCTACCACGTGCCCGGCACCGCGTTCGACCAGTACGACCCGGTCGCCAACATCGTCGCCGCCGCCAACTACGCGGCCGACCGCTACGGCTCGATCGACAACGTCAACAGCGCGTACTGATCCGCTGTCGCACCGCGGTACGCCTCCCGTACGGCTCCCGTACGCCGAAGGGCGGCACCCCCACTGGGGGTGCCGCCCTCGGGCGTACTGCCGTGCGTGACTACTTGCGCATGACCTCGGGCTCGTGGCGGCGCAGCAGACGCGCCACGGCGACGCAGCAGACGGTGGCCATGAACAGCTGGATGCCGAGGTCGAGGCTCCACTGGCCGACCGTGTGCTCCCACAGCGGGTCGGTGTTCGTGGGGTCCTTGTGGTCCCACGGCGGCATCAGGTGCGCCAGGTCCAGGGTGGCGCCGGCACCGGCGATGCCCCAGCGGGAGGGCATGAGCCAGGCGAACTGCTCAAGGCCGGGCGAGTCGTACACCTGGAAGAGGATGCCGGTGAACACGACCTGGATGATCGCGAACATGACGAGCAGCGGCATGGTCTTCTCGGCGGTCTTCACCAGCGCGGAGATGACCAGGCCGACCATCATCGAGGTCAGGCCGAGCCCGATGACCTGGATGCACAGCTCGACGGCCGGCGGCATGAGCAGGCCCTCTTCGGGCAGCGCGCGCGTGGAGAAGCCGATGGCGCAGATGATCACGCCCTGGAAGGCCGTGATCAGGCCGAGGACGATGACCTTGGACATCAGGTACGCGGAGCGGGACAGGCCGACGGCACGCTCCCGCTCGTAGATGACCCGTTCCTTGATCAGCTCACGGACCGAGTTGGCCGCGCCGCTGAAGCACATGCCGACCGCGAGGATCAGCATGATCGTGCCGGCGTCGCCGTTGAACCGGGACGGGGGCGTGGGCTTGCCGAGGCCGAAGTCGGCGGGGATGACGACGGACACCGCGCCGAGGACGGCCGGCAGGATCACCATCAGGGCCATGAAGCCCACGTCGGAGGCGATCACGGAGACGTAGCGGCGGATCAGGGTCCACAGCTGGGAGCCCCAGCCCTGCGGCTTGGGCGGCCGGGACATCGCCTGCTGCGGCATCTGGACGGGCTGGGCGGCGACGGCGTCGATGTCCGCGGCGTACATCTGGTAGTGCTGCGAGCCCTTCCAGCGGCCCGCCCAGTCGTAGTCGCGGTAGTTCTCGAAGGCGGAGAACACGTCGGCCCAGGTGGAGTAGCCGAAGAAGTTCAGCGCCTCCTCCGGCGGACCGAAGTACGCCACCGAGCCGCCGGGGGCCATGACGAGGAGCTTGTCGCACAGGCCGAGCTCGGCCACCGAGTGGGTGACGACGAGGACCGTGCGGCCGTCGTCCGCGAGGCCGCGCAGGAGCTGCATGACGTCGCGGTCCATGCCGGGGTCGAGGCCGGAGGTCGGCTCGTCCAGGAAGATCAGCGAGGGCTTGGTGAGGAGCTCCAGGGCGACGGAGACGCGCTTGCGCTGGCCACCGGAGAGGGAGGTGACCTTCTTCTCCTTGTGGATGTCGAGCTTGAGCTCGCGCAGCACCTCGTCGATGCGGGCCTCGCGCTCGGCGGTGGCGGTGTCGCCGGGGAAGCGGAGCTTGGCCGCGTAGCGCAGCGCCTTCTGGACGGTCAGCTCCTTGTGGAGGATGTCGTCCTGCGGGACCAGACCGATGCGCTGGCGCAGCTCGGCGAACTGCTTGTAGAGGCTGCGGTTGTCGTAGAGGACGTCGCCCTCGTTGGCCGGGCGGTAGCCGGTCAACGCCTTGAGCAGGGTGGACTTTCCGGAGCCGGACGGGCCGATGACGCCGATCAGCGACTTCTCGGGGACGCCGAAGCTGACGTCCTTGAGGATCTGCTTGCCGCCGTCGACGGTGACGGTGAGGTGGCGGGCCGAGAAGGAGACGGAGCCGGTGTCGACGAACTCTTCCAGCTGGCCGCCGACGATCCGGAACGTCGAGTGGCCGACGCCGACGATGTCCTGCGGGCCGAGGAGGGCGGTGCCGCCCTTGGCGATCGGCTGACCGTTGACGTAGGTGCCGTTGTGGGAGCCGAGGTCGCGGATCTCGAAGCGGCCGTCGGGCGTCGCGTGGAACTCGGCGTGGTGCCGCGAGACCTGGAGGTCGGAGACGACCAGCTCGTTCTCGAGGGCACGGCCGATGCGCATGACGTGGCCGAGGGACAGTTGGTGGAACGTGGTCGGGCTGCGGTCGGCGTAGGCCGACGACGCCCCCGCGGCGCCGTGCCCGGGGTGACCGTGCCCGCCCTGGGGGGCGCCCTGCTGGTGCGGGAACTGCGGCTGCGCCTGCGGCTGCTGCCAGCCCGGCTGCTGCTGCGGCGGGCCCTGCGTGGCCCAGTCCGCCTGGGCGGCGGCCTGGTCGGCCGCCTGGTGCGCCGCCACGGGCTGGGCCACCGGCGGCTGCTGGGCCTGTGCCTGCTGGTGGGCCTGCGGCGCCGCCTGGGCTCCGGACTGGGCTCCGGCGGCGAGATTGAGCCGCGGGCCGTCGGTCGCGTTGCCCAGGTGGACGGCCGAGCCGGGGCCGATCTCCATCTGGTGGATCCGCTGCCCCTGGAGGAACGTACCGTTGGTGGAGCCGTGGTCCTCGATGACCCAGCTCCGGCCGCCCCAGCTGATGGTGGCGTGCCGCCACGAGACCCTGGCGTCGTCGATGACCAGGTCACCCTGCGGGTCCCTGCCCAGGGTGTACGACCGGGACGGATCGAGCGTCCAGGTCCTGCCGTTCAATTCCAGTACGAGTTCTGGCACTCCGAGCCCCACTACTTGTCCCCCGATGTACCCCCGCCTTCGGGAGTCCAGGGATGTCGAATCATCCTGGGGAACTATTTCAGGCCCGGTCCCGTCTCGGAAAGTCGGGCCGTGTGAAGACCTTCGGGGCAAGCCCTCGACCACTCGGGTGTCCGCTACGCGGGACGGGGGGTCAGGTGGCACGCGGTGCCCGATACGGTGGAACCACCATGAGCGCATCGCAGACCTCAGACGTTCCCACCCTTCTCGTCAAGATCTTCGGGAAGGACCGTCCCGGGATCACCGCGGGACTCTTCGACACCCTCGCCGCCTACTCCGTCGACGTCGTGGACATCGAGCAGGTGGTCTCCCGCGGCCGCCTCGTCCTGTGCGCGCTCGTCACGGAACCGACCGTCGCCTCGGCCGGCGAGCTCAGGGCCACGGTGCACAGCTGGGCCGAATCCCTGAAGCTCCAGGCCGAGATCATCTCCGGCACCGGTGACAACCGGCCCCGTGGCGAGGGGCGCTCCCACGTCACCGTGCTCGGCAACCCGCTGACCGCGGAGCAGACGGCGGCCATAGCGGCCAGGATCGCGGAGACCGGCGGCAACATCGACCGGATCTTCCGCCTGGCCAAGTACCCGGTGACGGCCGTCGAGTTCGCCGTCTCGGGCTGTGAGACCGAGCCGCTGCGGACGGCCCTGGCCATCGAGGCGCACTCCATCGGGGTCGACGTCGGCGTGGTGTCCGCCGGTCTGCACCGGCGCGCGCAGCGGCTGGTGGTGATGGACGTCGACTCGACCCTGATCCAGGACGAGGTGATCGAGCTCTTCGCGGCGCACGCCGGCTGCGAGGACAAGGTCGCCGAGGTGACGGAGGCGGCGATGCGCGGCGAGCTCGACTTCGAGCAGTCGCTGCACGCGCGCGTGGAGCTGCTGGCCGGCCTCGACGCCTCGGTGGTCGACAAGGTCCGCGCCGAGGTGCGGCTGACGCCGGGCGCGCGGACCCTGATCCGCACGCTGAAGCGGCTGGGCTACCAGGTGGGCGTCGTGTCGGGTGGGTTCACCCAGGTCACCGACGATCTGAAGGAGCGGCTCGGGCTGGACTTCGCCTCGGCCAACACCCTGGAGATCGTCGACGGCAAGCTCACCGGCCGGGTGACGGGCGAGATCGTGGACCGGGCGGGCAAGGCGCGGCTGCTGCGCCGGTTCGCCACGGAGGCGGGTGTGCCGCTGGCGCAGACGGTGGCGATCGGCGACGGTGCCAACGACCTGGACATGCTGAACGCGGCCGGGCTCGGGGTGGCGTTCAACGCCAAGCCGGTCGTGCGCCGGGCCGCCGACACCGCGGTGAACGTGCCCTTCCTGGACACCGTGCTGTACCTGCTCGGCATCACGCGGGAAGAGGTCGAGGCCGCGGACGGCGGCGAGGAGCTGCTGCACTGAGCCGTCGGGGCGGGTCCCCGCCCCACGCTGTCGGTACGGAGAAGGGCCCGGTCGTCGTGTGACGACCGGGCCCTTCGCGCACGTACGGGGCCGACGCACGGGTCGGACGTACGGGGCTGACGTACGGCTCGCAGTACGGGGCCGGCGTGCGGCTCGCAGTACGGGGCCGACGTGCGGCTCGGCGTCCTGGTCAGCCGTGGGGGGTCCAGAAGTCGACGAGGCGGCCGACGCCGTGCTCCACCGCCTTCCAGGAGCCGTTGAAGGTGAGGACGGCGAAGGCCGAGGTCGGGAAGCCGCTGCGGTTCATGTGGGGCAGGAGGTCCGCGTCGCTCTCGCCGGCGAGGGCGTCCGCGAGCGCGTGCATGCCGGGGTTGTGGCCGATGACCAGGAGGTTGGACACCTCGTCCGAGGTCTCGTTGAGCACGGCGATGAGCTCGCCGAGCGAGGCCTCGTACAGCCGGTCCTCGTACACGGTCCTGGGCCGCTGGGGCAGCTCGGGCACGGCCAGCTTCCAGGTCTCGCGGGTTCTGACGGCGGTCGAGCAGAGGGCCAGGTCGAAGGGGATGCCGGTCCCGGCGAGCCGGCGGCCCGCCACGGGGGCGTCCGCGCGCCCCCGGTCGGCGAGGGGACGCTCGTGGTCGGCCTCGTCGTTCCAGTCGGCCTTGGCGTGTCGAAGCAGCACGATCCTGCGGGGTGTATCGACGCTCATGGTCAACAGCTTCGCACGAAACGGCCTTCGGCGACTCAGAGAGGCAGCGTTTGCTGGAGGTGGTCCAGAACCCGGCCGACCCCCAGGTCACCAGCGGTCGCGTGGGCCTCACCCGGCCCCGTGATGAGCAGCAGAAGGGCTACGAAGGCGGCCACCGGGAGGGCCAGGGCCCACCAGGGGAGCCGGGTGTCGACACCTGCCGTGGTGGTCCGGATGCGGGGGTGCGTGGGGGCCGACATGGCCGCCTCCGTGGGTGAGTCGCTCGCTTTCGCCGTCGTCTCCAACGTACGGATCGCGGGGGTGGCGGCCCATCCGGTGATCCACCCACTTCACCCTGACACTCACCCCCTAGGGGATGCGGGGGTTTTCCCCACCCCGCGGCGGCCTCACGGCCGGGTCACGGCGAGAAGGCGGAGGCGACGACGGCGATCACGACCGTGATGCCGAGCATCGCGCCGAGCACGAGGAGCAGCTTCTTCTGGCCGTTCGGGGGGGTGGGTTCGAGGACTGGCATGGGACCAGTCTCGCATCTCAGCATTCGTCCTCGACGGTCCGGTCCCGTCCCGCCAGGCAGCCGATGATCATCTGCGGCACCATCAGACCGCCCATGAGCGCGATCGGCAGGCTCCAGCCGCCGCTGTGCTGGTAGAGCACGCCGACGAGGAGGGGGCCGGGGATGGAGATGAGGTAGCCGACGCTCTGCGCGAAGGCGGAGAGGCGGACGACGCCGGCGCCGGTGCGCGAGCGCAGGCCGATCATCGTGAGGGCGAGCGGGAAGGAGCAGTTGGAGACGCCGAGGAGCACCGCCCAGAGCCAGGCTCCGCCGGCCGGGGCGAGGAAGAGCCCGGTGTAGCCGGCGAGGCCGCACAGGCCGAGGGCGACGACGATCGGGCCCTGGTTCCTCATGCGGGTGGCGAGCCGGGGGATGACGAAGGCGAGCGGGACGCCCATGACCATCGTGACGGCGAGGAGGACGCCCGCGGTCGAGGCGGGGACCCCTGCGTCGCGGAAGATCTGCGGCATCCAGCCCATGGTGATGTAGGCACCGGTGGCCTGGAGGCCGAAGAAGCAGCCGAGGGCCCAGGCGGTGCGGCTGCGGGCGACGCGCGGCGCGGCGGTCTCGGCCGGGGCGGCGGGCTTGTCTCCCGTACCACCGCCGGCTCCGTCGCGGGCACGGTCGCGGAGGAGCGGGATCCAGGGCAGGACGGCGAGGGCGGCGAGGGCGGCCCAGACGCCGAGGCCCAGGCGCCAGTCCCCGCCGAGGGCGTCGGTCATCGGGACGGTGGCGGCCGCGGCGACGGAGGTGCCGAGGGCCAGCGCCATGGAGTAGAGGCCGGTCATGCTGCCGACGCGGTCGGGGAAGTACCGCTTGACGATGACGGGCATCAGGACGTTGCTGACGGCGATGCCCATGAGGGCGAGGGCGCTGGCGGCGAGGAAGCCGGCGGTGCCGGTGGCGAAGGGCCGGACGACGAGGCCGGTGAAGATCGCGGCCATGCCGGCGCAGACGACGGCGGCGGGGCCGAAGCGGCGGGCGAGGCGCGGGGCCGTGATGCCGAAGACGGCGAAGCAGAGCGGCGGGACGGAGGTCAGGACACCGGCGACGCTGCCGCTCATGTGGAGGCCGTCGCTGACGTCCGCCAGGAGGGCGCCGAAGCTGGTGATGGCCGGGCGGAGGTTGAGCGCGGCGAGGACGAGTCCGACGGTGACGAGCGCGAGGGACCAGCGGGGGCCGGGCGCGGCCGGTGGGGACTGGACCGCCGGGGAGGTACCGCCGCCGTGGGGTCGAGCGGGCGCGGAGGAGTCCGCGGTGGTGGCGGTCGAAGTGGCGGTCCGGGCCGGTGGTGCGGCGGGGTCGAGGGTCTGCGGCTCGTCAGGCATGGGGCCATCATAGAATCATGGGATGATTGGTTGTCCAATCTCGAACGAACAGGAAGGTGCTCCATGGCCCTCGGTCACCCCCGGCGCGCAGGCCTCTCCGATCAGGTGATCGCCGAGCTGCGGAACCAGATCACCTCCGGCGAATGGCCGGTGGGTTCGCGCATCCCGACCGAGCCCGAGCTGGTCGAGCAGCTGGGCGTGGCCCGCAACACCGTGCGCGAGGCCGTCCGGGCACTGGCGCACAACGGGCTGCTCGACATCCGGCAGGGTTCGGGGACGTACGTCATCGCCACCAGCGAGCTGGCCGGGGTGATGCACCGGCGCTTCGCCGGCTCCGATCCCCGCCACGTCGCCGAGCTGCGGTCGACGCTGGAGTCCGCCGCGGCCCGGTTCGCCGCCGGGCGGCGCACCGAGCGGGACCTGAAGCAGCTCGACGCCCTGCTCGAACGGCGCGAGCAGGCGTGGGAGTCCGGGGACGCGGAGCGGTTCGTGACGGTCGACGCGGCCTTCCACCACGCGGTCGTCGCGGCCTCGGGCAACGAGGTCCTGACGGAGCTCTACGCGGACCTGGGCGACCTGCTGCGGGACTGGCTGCGCGACGACGTGGGTCAGGAGCTGCGGCCGGAGAACCACATGGACCACGCGCGCCTGGTGGACGCGATCAGGGACGGCGACGCCGAGCGGGCCGGCACGGAGGCGGCCGGCTACCCCTTCATGTGCCTCAGGAGCCCGGAAGCGGAGCCCGGTCCGCAGGCTGGTGCGTGACCCAGGCGGACCGGACCTCCTTCCAGCAGCGGCCGGTCAGCTTGGCGTAGTCGGCGGGACCGACCTCCACGGGGGCGCTGTCGGTGTCGACGTCCCACCAGCGGTCGCACTCGACGTGGAGGCGGACGCTGTCGGTGGCGGGGTACGGGTTATGGCAGTAGGCGGTGACGCGGGAGCCCTGGACGACGGTGCGGCAGGAGGCCTCGAAGGCCTCCGGCCCCTCGGCCACCGGGGCGGCGGGAGCGTCTTCGGCCGGGGCGGGTGAGGAGCGCACCTCGTCGGCGACGGCGATCCCGGTGAGCAGGACGGCGACGGAGGCGAACGCGCCGAACCCCTGGCGTATCGCGCGCATACCCGTACCTCCTCCCCGTCAGCGGTAGGAACATCACGCTTCGCACCAGTCTGGGGCGATTCGCGCGACTTTTCGAGTCGGGCACGGGTTGCGGAACGGCGAGGGCCGTGTGTCCGCCTCCGGGAGGCGGACACACGGCCCTCGGTGCTGTCGCGTGAAGCCGTTACGCGCCGATCGCGTGCAGGCCGCCGTCGACGTGGACGATCTCGCCCGTCGTCTTCGGGAACCAGTCGGAGAGCAGCGCCACGACACCGCGGCCGGCCGGCTCGGGGTCGGCGAGGTTCCACTCCAGCGGGGAGCGGCTGTCCCAGACGGCGGCGAGCTCGCTGAAGCCGGGGATGGACTTGGCGGCCATCGAGCCGATCGGACCCGCCGAGATCAGGTTGCAGCGGATGTTCTGCTTGCCCAGGTCACGCGCCATGTACCGGCTGGTGGCCTCCAGGGCGGCCTTGGCCGGGCCCATCCAGTCGTACTGCGGCCAGGCGTACTGCGCGTCGAAGGTGAGGCCGACGACGGAGCCGCCCTCGGTCATCAGCGGCAGCAGGGCCGTCGTCAGCGACTTCAGCGAGAAGGCGGAGACGTGCATGGCCGTGGCGACGGACTCGAACGGCGTGTTGAGGAAGTTGCCACCGAGCGCGTCCTGCGGCGCGAAGCCGATCGAGTGCACGATGCCGTCGAGACGGTCGCCGAGCTGCTCGCGGACCTGGCCCTCCAGGCGCGCGAGGTGCTCGTCGTTGGAGACGTCGAGCTCCAGGACCTTCACGTTCTCGGGCTTGGGGAGCTTCTTGGCGATGCGCTCGGTCAGCGACGGCCGCGGCCAGGCGGTGAGGATGATCTCCGCACCCTGCTCCTGGGCCAGCTTCGCGGTGTGGAAGGCGATGGAGGACTCCATCAGCACACCGGTGATCAGGATGCGCTTGCCCTCGAGAATTCCGCTCATGGTGATCAGTGACCCATGCCCAATCCGCCGTCAACCGGGATGACGGCTCCAGTGATGTACGAGGCGTCGTCGGAGGCGAGGAAGCGCACCGCGGCGGCGATCTCCTCCGGCTGCGCGTAGCGGCCCAGCGGCACCTGGGACACGATGCCCGCACGCTGCTCGTCGGTGAGCACCGCGGTCATGTCGGTGTCGACGAAACCGGGGGCGACGACGTTGAAGGTGATGTTGCGCGAGCCCAGCTCACGCGCGAGGGAGCGGGCGAAGCCGACGAGGCCGGCCTTGGAGGCGGCGTAGTTGGCCTGGCCCGCGGAGCCCAGCAGACCGACGACCGACGAGATCAGGACGACGCGGCCCTTCTTGGCGCGCAGCATCCCGCGGTTGGCCCGCTTCACGACCCGGAAGGTGCCGGTGAGGTTGGTGTCGAGGACGGACGTGAAGTCCTCCTCGGACATGCGCATGAGGAGCTGGTCCTTCGTCACGCCCGCGTTGGCCACGAGGACCTCGACCGGGCCGTGCTTCTCCTCGATCTCCTTGTAGGCCTGGTCGACCTGCTCGGAGTCGGTGATGTCGCACTTGACGGCCAGGAGACCGGCCTTCTCCAGCTCAGCGGGATCGCCGGAGCGGTACGTGATCGCGACCTTGTCGCCGGCCTCGACGAACGCGCGGGCGATGGCGAGGCCGATGCCCCGGTTTCCTCCGGTGACGAGAACCGAGCGGCTCAACGGATCACCCTTTCGATAGCGGTCTGAACACCGAAAACCTATCGGGCCGGTGCGCCATACAGAGAATCGGGCCCCGACAGTGCGGCGAGGCCCACCCTGTCGGGTCTCTACAGACCGCCTGGTCGGCACACCACGAAACGGCGGGTTCGTGTCCGGGAAACGTGTGGCAGCCCATAAGGAAGGGCCCGCATGATTCACTGCGGACACAAATCGAGAAGGGGAGACTTCGTGGCCCATCAGGTCGATCAGACGTTTCTGGCGCTGCCGTTGAGGGCGCTCGCGGACGCGGCGCTCGCGCGGGCGAGGGCGCTGGGTGCCGAGCACGCGGACTTCCGCCTGGAGCGGGTGCGGAGCGCCTCGTGGCGACTGCGGGACGCCAAGCCGTCCGGATCGTCGGACACCACGGACCTCGGCTACGCGGTGCGGGTGGTGCACGGCGGCGCCTGGGGGTTCGCGTCCGGAGTGGACCTGACCATGGACGGGGCCGCGCGGGTGGCCTCGCAGGCGGTCGCCATGGCCAAGCTGTCGGCGAAGGTGATCGCGGCGGCGGGTTCGGACGAGCGCGTGGAGCTGGCCGATGAGCCGGTGCACGAGGAGCGCACGTGGGTCTCCTCTTACGAGATCGACCCGTTCTCCGTCCCCGCCGAGGAGAAGAGCGCGCTGCTCGCCGACTGGAGCTCGCGGCTGCTGGGTGCGGAGGGCGTGGCGCACGTGGACGCCTCGCTGCTCACCGTGCACGAGAACAAGTTCTACGCGGACACGGCCGGCACCGTCACCACGCAGCAGCGCGTCCGGCTGCACCCGCAGCTCACGGCGGTCGCCGTCGACGAGACGACCGGCGAGTTCGACTCGATGCGGACGATCGCGCCGCCGGTCGGCCGCGGCTGGGAGTACCTGACCGGGACCGGCTGGGACTGGGACAAGGAGCTCGACGAGATCCCGGCGCTGCTCGCCGAGAAGATGCGGGCGCCGAGCGTCGAGGCGGGCCGGTACGACCTGGTCGTGGACCCGTCGAACCTGTGGCTGACGATCCACGAGTCCATCGGGCACGCCACCGAGCTGGACCGGGCGCTCGGCTACGAGGCCGCGTACGCGGGCACCTCCTTCGCCACCTTCGACCAGCTGGGCAAGCTGGCGTACGGCTCCTCGATCATGAACGTGACGGGTGACCGGACCGCCGAGCACGGTCTCGCGACCATCGGGTACGACGACGAGGGCGTCGAGGCGCAGTCCTGGGACCTGGTGAAGGACGGCACGCTGGTCGGCTACCAGCTGGACCGGCGGATCGCGAAGCTGACGGGCCTCGGCCGCTCGAACGGCTGCGCCTTCGCGGACTCCCCCGCGCACGTGCCGGTGCAGCGGATGGCGAACGTCTCCCTCCAGCCGGACCCGGGCGGTCTGTCGACCGAGGACCTGATCGGCGGCGTGGAGCGCGGCATCTACGTGGTCGGCGACCGGTCCTGGTCGATCGACATGCAGCGCTACAACTTCCAGTTCACGGGTCAGCGCTTCTTCCGCATCGAGAACGGCCGGCTCGCCGGGCAGCTGCGGGACGTGGCCTACCAGGCGACCACCACCGACTTCTGGGGCTCCATGGAGCAGGTCGGCGGCCCGCAGACGTACGTGCTCGGCGGCGCCTTCAACTGCGGCAAGGCCCAGCCGGGCCAGGTCGCCGCCGTCTCGCACGGCTGCCCCTCCGCCCTCTTCCGGGGCGTCAACATCCTGAACACGACGCAGGAGGCCGGTCGATGAGCGCGCACCACCAGATTTGCCGGGGGTCCGGGGGTCGCCTCCCGGGTCAGCACAGCCTGAACACGACGCAGGAGGCCGGTCGATGAGCCGCGTCAGCAAGCCGTACGAGATCGTCGAGCGGGCGCTCGAGCTGTCCCGCGCCGACGGATGTGTCGTGATCGCCGACGAGGAGTCGTCGGCGAACCTGCGGTGGGCGGGGAACGCGCTCACCACGAACGGTGTGACCCGGGGCCGTACGCTCACGGTGATCGCGACCGTCGACGGCGCGCAGGGCACGGCCTCCGGTGTGGTGTCCCGGTCGGCGGTGACCGTCGACGACCTGGAGCCGCTGGTCCGGGCGGCGGAGGCGGCCGCGCGGGCCGCGGGGCCCGCCGAGGACGCGCAGTCGCTGGTGGAGGGCGTGCCGGCGTCGCCGGACTTCACGGACGCGCCGGCGGAGACGTCCTCCGCGGTGTTCGCCGACTTCGCGCCCGCGCTCGGCGAGGCCTTCGCCCGGGCCAAGGCCGGCGGCCGCGAGCTGTACGGGTTCGCGAACCACGAGCTGACCTCCACCTACCTGGGTACGTCGACGGGGCTGCGGCTCCGCCACGACCAGCCCAACGGGACGCTGGAGCTCAACGCGAAGTCGCCGGACCGCTCACGGTCCGCCTGGGCCGGCCGCTCGACGCGGGACTTCAAGGACGTGGACCCGGGCGCGCTCGACGCGGAGCTGGCGACGCGCCTGGGCTGGGCGGAGCGGCGGATCGAGCTGCCCGCCGGGCGTTACGAGACGCTGCTGCCGCCGACGGCCGTGGCCGACCTGATGATCTACCAGCTGTGGTCCTCCGCGGCCCGGGACGCGGTGGAGGGCCGTACGGTCTTCTCCAAGCCCGGCGGTGGCACCCGGCTGGGCGAGTCCCTCTCCCCGCTGCCGCTGACGCTGCGCAGCGATCCGAACGAGCCGGGCCTGGAATCCGCGCCGTTCGTGATCGCGCACTCCTCCGGCGACGACTCCTCCGTCTTCGACAACGGCCTGCCGGTCGGGCCGATCGACTGGATGAAGGCCGGAAGCCTGGCGCACCTGATCACCACCCGGCACACGGCGGGACTCACCGGGCTGCCCGTGGCGCCCGGCGCGGGCAACCTGGTCCTGGACGGCGGTGGCGAGCGCTCCCTGGAGGAGATGGTCGCCTCGACCGAGCGGGGCCTGCTGCTGACCTGCCTCTGGTACATCCGCGAGGTCGACCCGGCGACGCTGCTGCTGACCGGTCTGACCCGGGACGGCGTCTACCTCGTCGAGAACGGCGAGGTGGTCGGCGAGGTGAACAACTTCCGGTTCAACGAGTCGCCGGTGGACCTGCTGTCGCGGGCCACGGAGGCGGGCCGTACGGAGAAGACGCTGCCGCGCGAGTGGAGCGACTGGTTCACCCGTGCCGCGATGCCCGCCCTGCGGGTGCCGGACTTCAACATGAGCTCGGTCAGCAAGGGGGTCTGACCCGCCTAGACTGAGTGGCCGTAGTACTGACGACTTTCTGAGGAGACGGACGATCGTGACGGACATCGTCGACGAGCTGAAGTGGCGCGGGCTCTTCGCCCAGTCCACCGATGAGGACGCACTGCGCAAGGCTCTCGCGGACGGTCCCGTCACGTTCTATTGCGGTTTCGACCCGACCGCGGCCAGTCTCCACGTCGGTCACCTGGTCCAGGTGCTCACCGTGCGCCGGCTCCAGCAGGCCGGGCACCGGCCGCTGGCGCTGGTCGGCGGGGCCACCGGCCAGATCGGCGACCCGCGCCCGACGGCCGAGCGCACCCTGAACGACCCCGAGACGGTCGCGAACTGGGTGAACCGGCTGCGGACTCAGATCGAGCCGTTCCTCTCCTTCGAGGGGGAGAACGCGGCGGTCATGGTGAACAACCTGGACTGGACCGCCGGCATGTCGGCGATCGAGTTCCTGCGGGACATCGGCAAGCACTTCCGGGTCAACAAGATGCTGACCAAGGACTCCGTCGCCCGGCGCCTGGAGTCCGAGCAGGGCATCAGCTACACGGAGTTCAGCTACCAGCTGCTCCAGGGCATGGACTTCCTGGAGCTGTACCGCCGCTACGGCTGCACGCTCCAGCAGGGCGGCTCGGACCAGTGGGGCAACCTGGTGGCCGGGCTCGACCTGATCCACCGCCTTGAGCCGGGCGCGCAGGCGCACGCGCTGGCGACCCCGCTGATGGTCAAGGCGGACGGCACCAAGTTCGGCAAGACCGAGGGCGGGGCCGTCTGGCTGGACCCGGAGATGACCACGCCGTACGCGTTCTACCAGTTCTGGCTGAACGTGGACGACCGGGACATCTCGACGTACATGCGGATCCTGTCCTTCAAGTCCCGCGAGGAGCTGGAGGAGCTGGAGGCGCAGACCGCCGAGCGGCCGCAGGCGCGCGCCGCCCAGCGGGCGCTGGCCGAGGAGCTCACCACCCTGGTGCACGGCGCCGACCAGTGCGCGGCCGTCATCAACGCCTCCAAGGCGCTGTTCGGCCAGGGCGAGCTGGCGGAGCTGGACGAGGCGACGCTGGCCGCCGCCCTGTCCGAGCTGCCGCACGCCCGGGTGACCGAGCTGGGCCAGGTCGTGGACCTGTTCACCGAGGTCGGTCTCGCGCCGAGCAAGTCGGGCGCGCGCCGCACGGTGAAGGAGGGCGGGGCCTACGTGAACAACGTGAAGGTCACCGCCGAGGACGCCGAGGTGTCGGCGGACGAGCTGCTGCACGGCCGCTGGCTGGTGCTGCGGCGCGGCAAGAAGAACCTGGCGGCGATCGAGTTCGCCGGCGCGGAGGGCTGACCCGCCCGCTCCGCACGCCGGAGGCCCGGTGCGGCACACCACGTCGTGTGCCGCACCGGGCCTCCTCGCGTTCGACACCGGGTCGGGGCGCTCTCCCGGCGGATCGGGGTCGGACAGGGCCTAGGTGCGCTGCCTGCTGCCCCTCATCGAGGTCCACAGCATGTCGCCCACTCCGACCACGGCGACGGCGCCGATCAGCTGGAGCAGGTGGCGGGTCCAGTCGATGCCCTTGGTGTCGTTGACACCGATCCAGGTCGCGACCGCGTTTCCGAGCACGCTGCCGAGAATGCCGAACACGGTCGTCAGCCAGAGCGGGATCTGCTGCTTCCCCGGCAGGATCGCCTTCGCGATCAGGCCGAGGACGAATCCCACGATGATCGCCCACAACCAACTCATCGTCGCCTCCTTGTACGCATGTGCGCCCAGTCTCGGCCCGTCGACCAAACGGCGCATGTCGGACAGCGCCATACGTGCCCCGGTCTCGTCCGCGCGGAGGGGCGGGCGTACGGTGGAAGAAGGTCCGGACCGGGGAGGGTCCGGCGCGAGCGGTGGGTGGTGGACGGCGATGCCGAAGCGTGGCGGAACCGAAGTCTTCCGCATCACGGGAGCCCGGCAGGGGCTCGCGGACGACGTGCGGGGACGGCAGCGGCGGTACGTCATCTCGATGACGGTGCGGACGCTCTCCGTGATCGCGGCCGCGGTGCTGTGGAACGTCGAGCGGCACGTGGCCATCGTGGCGCTGGCCCTGGGGATCCTGCTCCCCTACATCGCCGTGGTCATCGCCAACGCGGGACGGGAGTCGACTCCGTCCCTTCCCTCCACCTTCGTGCCGACTCCGACGCGGCCCGAGCTCGGCGCGGCCGAGGCGGAGGACGACGCGGACGCGGACCGGCCGCAAGGCCGGAAGTGATCACGCACAGTGGCCGGAAAGCTCAAGAAAAGCTCAGATCAATCATGAAGTTCCTGTGCACCACACCCCATGTGCCGTGACATACTTCCTACGCGCTCCGCATCCCCCGTCGGAGCGACGGACCGATGCCGGGCAGCTCCCCCCGTGGCTGCTCGGCATCGCCCTTGCTGGACAATGATCAGGTGAGCGAAGAGAAGCCGATCTGTTCCGCGAAGGGCTGCCGCGCCGACGCCGTCTGGGTCCTCGCGTGGAACAACCCGAAGCTGCACACGCCCGAGCGGCGCAAGACCTGGCTCGCGTGCGAGGAGCACCGCGAGCACCTCTCCCAGTTCCTGGGCGTACGGGGTTTCCTGAAGGACGTCGTCCCGCTCGCCGAGTGGGAGTCGGGCTCCGAGGACGGGCGGAACCCCCAGAACCCCGAGGATCCGCAGGACTCCCAGGACTTCCGGGCTTCCTAGAAGGTCAGCCGCCGATCGCCGACATGGGGCGGTCGGGCTGGAGGAAGCTGGGGTCGTCGAGGCCGGAGCCGGCCTTCTTGCCCCACATGGCCTTCTTCCAGAGCTCCGCGACCGTCTCGTCGGGGGCGTCCGAGCGGAGGGCGGCCCGCAGGTCCGTCTCCTCGGTGGCGAACAGGCACGTGCGGACCTGCCCGTCGGCGGTGAGGCGGGTGCGGTCACAGGCCCGGCAGAACGGGCGGGTGACGGAGGCGATGACGCCGACCGTGTGCGGCCCGCCGTCGACGACCCAGCGCTCCGCGGGCGCCGAACCGCGCTCGTCGGCACCCTCGGCGGTCAGCGTGAAGCGGGTGCGCAGCGACTCCAGGATGTCACCGGCTGTGATCATGCCGTCGCGCTTCCAGCCGTGCTGGGCGTCGAGCGGCATCTGCTCGATGAAGCGGAGCTCGTACCCCTCGTCGATCGCCCAGGCGAGGAGGTCGGGTGCCTCGTCGGCGTTGAGCCCGGGCATCAGGACGGCGTTGACCTTGACCGGGGTGAGGCCGGCGTCCCGGGCGGCGGCCATGCCGTCGAGGACGTCCTGGTGACGGTCACGGCGGGTGAGGGTCTTGAAGACGTCGGGGCGCAGGGTGTCGAGGGAGACGTTCACCCGGTCGAGCCCGGCGGCCTTGAGTGCGGTCGCGGTGCGCTTCAGCCCGATGCCGTTGGTGGTGAGGGACATCCGGGGGCGGGGCTCGAGGGCGGCGCAGCGCTCGACGATGCCGACGATGCCGGGCCGGAGCAGCGGTTCGCCGCCGGTGAAGCGGACCTCGGTGACGCCGAGGTCGGTGACCGCGATCCGGATCAGCCGCACGATCTCGTCGTCGGTGAGCAGGTCCGGCTTGGCCAGCCACTGGAGGCCCTCTTCGGGCATGCAGTAGGTGCAGCGCAGGTTGCAGCGGTCGGTGAGCGAGACGCGCAGGTCGGTGGCCACCCTGCCGTAGGTGTCGATGAGCACTGTGGGCCCCCTCCCCGTCGTGTGGATGCGTGTGCTCCGAGCCTACGTGAGCTCACGCCTGACGAGCAGGGTGGATTGTCACGAGGAAGGGCGCGGCCGCGTCGTAGAACTCTACGACGCGGCCGTCCGGTGGTCGCTGACCGTATACGGTCCGGTGCGCTGGGGTCAGTGCCGGACCGCGGCGGCGACCCCCACACCGGTGAGCGACTTGACCTCGAGTTCCGCGTACTTGCCCGCGTCCGGCTCCTCCTTGGAGAGGAGCGAGCCGAGCCAGCCGAGGAGGAAGCCGAGCGGGATCGAGACGAGGCCGGGGTTCTCCAGGGGGAACCAGTGGAAGTCCACGCCCTTGAACATCGAGGCCGGGCCGCCGGAGACGACAGGCGAGAAGAGGACGAGGACGACGGAGGAGATCAGTCCGCCGTAGATCGACCACAGCGCGCCCTGGGTGGTGAACCGCTTCCAGAAGAGCGAGTAGAGGATCGTCGGCAGGTTGGCCGAGGCGGCGACCGCGAAGGCGAGGGCGACCAGGCCGGCGACGTTGAGGTCGCGGGCGAGGGCTCCGAGCGCGATCGACACGATGCCGATGAGGACGGTGGACCAGCGGGCGGCCCGCATCTCCTCGCGCTCGGTGGCCTTCCCCCGCTTGATCACGTTCGCGTAGATGTCGTGCGCGAAGGACGAGGAGGAGGCCAGGGTCAGGCCGGCGACCACGGCGAGGATGGTGGCGAAGGCGACGGCGGAGATGACGGCGAGGAGGATCGCGCCTCCGGTGGAGCCGGCGCCGCCGCCGACTTCGAGGGCGGTCAGCGGGGCCGCCGTGTTGCCCGCCTTGTTGGACGCCTTGATGGTGTCGCCGCTGAGCAGGGCGGCGGCGCCGAAGCCGAGGACGATCGTCATCAGGTAGAAGGCGCCGATGATGCCGATCGCCCAGTTGACCGACTTACGGGCGGCCTTGGCGGTCGGCACCGTGTAGAAGCGGATCAGGATGTGGGGCAGGCCGGCGGTGCCGAGGACGAGGGCGATGCCGAGGGAGATGAAGTCCAGCTTCGAGAGGGCGGTGGCGCCGTACTTGAGGCCGGGCTCCAGGAAGGCGTCGCCCTTGCCGCTGTTGGTGGCGGCGGCGCCGAGCAGCTGCGAGAGGTTGAAGTCGAACTTCAGGAGGATGAGGAAGGTGATGAGGAGCGTGCCCGCGATGAGCAGGACGGCCTTGACCATCTGCACCCAGGTGGTGCCCTTCATGCCTCCGATCGTCACGTAGACGATCATCAGGACGCCGACGAGGGCCACGATCGCGATCTTGCCGCCGTCGCTGGTGATGCCGAGGAGCAGCGAGACGAGGACGCCGGCGCCCGCCATCTGGGCCAGCAGGTAGAAGATCGAGACGACGATGGTGGAGGTGCCGGCGGCGGTGCGGACGGGCCGCTGGCGCATCCGGTAGGCGAGGACGTCGCCCATGGTGAAGCGGCCGGAGTTGCGCAGCGGTTCGGCGACCAGGAGCAGGGCGACGAGCCAGGCGACGAGGAAGCCGATCGAGTAGAGGAAGCCGTCGTACCCGTAGAGGGCGATGGCGCCGCTGATGCCGAGGAAGGACGCGGCGGACATGTAGTCGCCGGAGATGGCGAGGCCGTTCTGGAAGCCGGTGAACTGGCCGCCGCCGGCGTAGAAGTCGGCGGCGCTGCGGGTCTGCCGCCCCGCCCAGACGGTGATGACCAGGGTGGCGACGACGAAGGCCCCGAAGAGGGCGATGATCAGGGGCCGGTGCTCGCTGGTGGCGTTGCCCGCCGCGAGCAGGACGGGGGTGCTCATGCGTCGCCCTCCATACGGTGTCGGATGGCCTCGGCCTGGGGGTCGAGGCGGTTCGCCGCGTGCCGTGAGTAGAGCCAGGCGATGAGGAAGGTGGTGAGGAACTGGCCGAGGCCGAGGACGAGCGCCACGTTGATGTTGCCGAAGAGCTTGGTCCCCATGAAGTCGCCGGCGTAGTTGGAGAGGAGGACGTACAGCAGGTACCAGGCGATGAAGGCGAGGGTGAGGGGGAAGGCGAAGGAACGGTACGTACGGCGCAATTCGCCGAATTCCGCTCCTTCCTGCACCTCGACGAACTGCTCCGTCGTGGGCGACGCGGGACCGTGGTCGGTCTCCGTCCCGTTCCTGGGCGGCGGCGGTGCTTCGGTAGCCACGGAATCTCCTCGTGACGCGGGGGCGGACGGCATGGTCAAGGGGGCCTCACCGGGGTGCGAGAGCGGCGCTCCGAGCGGAGCTCCTCCCCTGACCAACGGCACGGAGCCGGAAGCGAAGCGGTTCACGCAGGGGAATTCCTTGAACAGATCTTCATGAAGTCTTCTCAACTCATTGAACGTTCGGGAAGATCAGCGATAGCTTCACTCGTCATGCACCTGTCCGCGCGTAAACCCGCGCGCGAGCAGTACATACGGATGATGTGGAGAACCCATGGCTCATCTGGGATCGAGGCGCGGCCGAGCACTCGCTCTGCCGGTTGGTCTCGCGCTCACGGCCTCGCTCGGCTTCCTTGCCCCCGGCGCCGCCTCCGCCGCGGAACTGAGTGGTGCCTCGGCCACCGTGGCGACGAACGGCCCGAAGCTGTCGTACGTCGTCAACATCGAGGGCGGTCACTGGACGGCCGCCTCGGTGAAGAAGGCGATCGCCGCCGCGGGCGGCGAGGTGGTCATCTCGTACGACCAGATAGGCGTGATAGTCGTCCACTCGCAGAACCCCGAGTTCGCGAAGACGATCCGTCAGGCGCGTGGCGTGGTGTCGGCCGGTTCGACCCGTACCGCCCCGCTGTCCGTCCAGTCCGACGACTCCGTCGACGAGGGCGCGCAGACGCTGTCCGCGGCCGAGGCCAAGGCCGCCGCCGCCAGCGCCACGGACGGGCAGGACCCGCTGGAGCCCCTGCAGTGGGACCTCCCGGCGATCAAGGCCGACAAGGCCCACCAGAAGACGCTCGGCAGCAAGCGCGTCACCGTCGGCGTCATCGACACGGGTGTCGACGACACCCACCCGGACCTGGCGCCCAACTTCGACGCCGCCGCGTCCGCCAACTGCGTGTCCGGCAAGCCGGACACGACCGCCGGGTCGTGGCGCCCCAACCCGGGCGAGAGCGACCACGGCACGCACGTCGCCGGCACCATCGCCGCCGCCAAGAACGGCGTCGGCATCACCGGTGTCGCCCCGGGCGTCAAGGTCTCCGGCATCAAGGTGTCCACCCCCGACGGCTTCTTCTACACCGAGGCCGTCGTCTGCGGCTTCGTGTGGGCGGCCGAGCACGGCGTCGACATCACGAACAACAGCTACTACACCGACCCGTGGATGTTCGCCTGCAAGAACGACGAGGACCAGAAGGCCCTCATCGAGGCGGTCACCCGCGCGAGCCGGTACGCGGAGAAGAAGGGCACGGTCAACGTCGCCGCGGCCGGCAACTCCAAGTTCGACCTGGCTGCCGACTCGATCGTCGACAACAGCAGCCCGAACGACACCACTCCGGGCGACCGGGTCATCGACCCGAAGGAGTGCTTCGACTACCCGGCCATGCTGCCGGGCGTCGTGACGGTCTCCGCGACCGGTGCCAAGGACCTCAAGGCGTCCTACTCCAACTACGGTCTCGGCGTGATCGACATCGCCGCCCCCGGCGGTGACCGCACCGAGTACCAGACGCCGGACGCCCCGGCGGTCAACGGCCGCATCCTGTCGACCACGGTCAACGGCGGCTTCAACTACAAGGCCGGCACCTCGATGGCCGCGCCGCACGCGGCGGGCGTCCTGGCGCTCCTGAAGTCGACGCACCTCCACGCGAGCCCGGCGGCGCTGAAGGCGCTGCTGTACGCGCAGGCCGACGACCGCGCCTGCACCAACCCGTACGACATCAACGGCGACGGCACCGTCGACGCCGTCTGCGAGGGTGGCAAGGACAAGAACGGCTTCTACGGGGCCGGTCTGATCGACGCGCTCGACGCCGTCCGCCGCTAGTCGCGGAGGTCAGGTGACGGAGGGCCCCGGTGTGCTGTGCCACACCGGGGCCCTTTGCGTGGCACTCAGTGCCATAGTGCGGTCATGGACAACGGAGTACGCACGGGTACGGAGTTGCTGTGGTCGGCCCTGGGCGGCGATCCCGCCCTCGTCGACCGGGTGGAGTACGGCGGGGTGTCCGGGCTGCTGCCCGCGCGCCTGCCGGTGATGGACCTGGCCCGGGCCGCGGTCGCGGTCTGCGCGCTCGCCGCGGTGGAGCACGAGGGCCTTCCGGGGCCGGTGCGGGTCGACGACGGGGCCGTCGCCACCGCCTTCGTCAGTGAGCGCCATCTGCGGATCGACGGGCGGACGCCGGTGAACTTCGCGCCCCTGTCACGGTTCTGGCGGGCGGCCGACGGCTGGGTCCGCACCCACGCCAACTACCCGCACCACAAAGCGGCGTTGCTCGCCGCGCTGAACGCGGCCGACTCGGTCGAGGCCGTCGCGGCGGCGATCGGCGAGCGCAAGGCCGTCGAGGTCGAGGCGGCGGTGTACGCGGCCGGGGGCCTGGCCGTCGCCCTGCGCACGCCCGGCGAGTGGGCCGCGAGCGAACAGGGCCGGGAGGTGGCGGCGCGGCCGCTGCTGACCCGGGAGCGGCTCGACGACGCCCCGCCCCGGCGCCGCACGGGGCCGCTGCGGATCCTCGACCTGACCCGGGTCATCGCCGGGCCCGTCGCCACCCGGACCCTCGCGTTGCTCGGCGCGGACGTGCTGCGGATCGACCCGCCGGACAACCCCGAACTGCCGGACCAGCACGCGGACACGGACGTCGGCAAGCGGACGGCCGCGCTCGATCTGGACCGGCCGTCCGACCGGCGCACCTTCGACGAACTCCTGGACTCCGCCGACGTGTTGGTCACCGGCTACCGTCCGGGCGCGCTCGACCGCTTCGACCTGGACCGGCCGGGCCTCGTGACCGCCCGGCTGTCGGCCTGGGGCGACTACGGGCCGTGGGCCGGGCGGCGCGGCTTCGACTCCCTGGTGCAGGTCGCGACGGGGATCGCCGCCGTGGAGGGGTCGGCGGAGGAACCGGGGGCGCTGCCGGCGCAGGCGCTGGACCACGGGACGGGTTATCTGCTGGCGGCGGCGGTGCTGCGGGCGCTGACGGAGCAGGCCTCGGAGGGCGGCACCCGGCTCGTCCGCCTGGCCCTCGCCCAGACCGGTCACTGGCTGTCCCACGGGCTGCCGCGGTATGAGGCGGGGCGGTATCTCGGCGAGTCCGAGGGGCCGTTGGGGCGTCTGCGGTACGCGTTGTCGCCGGTGTCCTACGAGGGCGGGGCTGCGGGGTGGTCACGGCCGCCGGGCCTCGCGGGGGCGGATGCGCCGGAGTGGCTCGGGGCCTGACGGGGGGCGGGCCGTACGGGCGGAACGGGCCGGGACTGGCAACCGGCAACGGGGCGTGTGCCCACCCGTTCCGCCCTGCGGAACGATTGCCCACACGGGGGGGTGCGACCACGCGGGGGCCACGCGCGGGGTCCGCGCGGGGATCCACGCGGGGATCCGCGCGGAGGTTCCACGCGGGGATCCACGCGGAGGTCCGCGCGGAGGTTCCACGCGGGGATCCACGCGGGGGGGGTGCGACCACGCGGAGGCCCGCGCCGGGCCCGCGCCGGGCCCGCGCGTGGGGTACCCCGTGAGGGTTACGGCTTGATGAGGACCTTGAGGGCGGTGCGGTCGTCCATGGCCTTGTAGCCGGTGGGGACGCCGTCGAGGGCGACGGTGAGGTCGAAGACCGGGGAGGGGTCGATGGTGCCGTCGAGGATGTCGGGGAGGAGCTCGGGGATGTAGGCGCGGACGGGGGCGACGCCGCCGCGGAGGGCGATGTTGCGGTCGAACATGACGTCGAGGTCGAGACCGGTGCCGCTGCCGTGGGGGACGCCGACGTAGCCGATGGAGCCGCCGTCGCGGGTGATGGCGACGGCGGTGCGCATGGACTGCTCGGTGCCGACGGCCTCGATGACGCCGTGCGCGCCCTGGCCTCGGGTGAGCTCGCGGACGGCGGCCTCGGCGGCCTCGCCGCGCTCGGCGACGACGTCGGTGGCGCCGAAGAGACGGGCGATGTCGGTGCGGGCGGTGTGCCGGCCGAGGGCGATGATCCGCTCGGCGCCGAGGCGCTTGGCCGCGAGGACGCCGCAGAGGCCGACGGCGCCGTCGCCGACGACCGCGACCGTGGAGCCGGGCCTCACTCCGGCGCCGAGGGCGGCGTGGTGGCCGGTGCCCATGACGTCGGAGAGGGCGAGCAGTGCGGTGAGGAGCCGGTCGTCGGAGGCGGCCTCGGCGGGCAGCTTGACGAGGGTGCCGTCGGCGACGGGGACGCGGACGGCCTCGCCCTGGCCGCCGTCGGAGCCGCCCGAGCCCCAGAAGCCGCCGCGCGGGCAGGAGGTCTGGAGGCCCTCGGCGCAGTATTCGCACGTGCCGTCGGACCAGACGAAGGGGGCGACGACGAGGTCGCCCGGGACGAAGCCGGTGACCTCGGAGCCGGCCGCCTCGACGATGCCGAGGAACTCGTGGCCGATCCGCTGGCCGGGCTGCCGGGCGGACTCGCCGCGGTAGGCCCAGAGGTCGCTGCCGCAGATGCAGGCGCGCAGGACCCGCAGGACGACGTCCGTGGGTTCCTGGATCACCGGGTCGGGCACGTCCTCCACGCGCATGTCGAACGGGGCGTGGATGGTGGTGGCGCGCATGGCTGCGGTCCTCGCTGTCAGACGGTTGTACGACGTTCACCGTATATCGCGCGGAGCGCTCCCGCCGCCAGCAGGTATTGCGCCGCGATGTACGTCAGCATGACCCAGAAATCGGCCACGGGCAGCTGGGGCCATCCGGCGACGCCAGTGGCGATGAGGGTGTCGGACAGCAGGAACAGGGCGCCGCCGAGGCCGGCCAGGGGTCCGAGGGCGCTCGCGCGGTAGGCCATCGCGGCGAGCAGCAGCGAGTACCCGGCGACGGGGATCCGAAGGTCGGCGGGGAGGTCGGGCCAGAGGAGGACGACGGTGCCGGCGAGGGCCGCCGCGTACAGGGCGCCGAGTGCCGGGGACGTACGCCTGCGGCCGAAGAGGACCAGGTAGCAGACGTGTCCGACGGCGAAGGAGCCCATGCCGGCGAGGAACGCCCAGTCGGCATCGGAGAGCAGGAGGACGTCGCCGCCCCAGCCGAAGAGCAGCGCGGCGGTGAGCGGCTTCGGGGCGCCGAGGGTGACGGCGTACGCGGCGAGCAGCGGCATCAGGAGCGGCTTGGCGATCTGGTGGCCGAGCTCGGCGCCGGCGAGCAGCGCGCCCAGGTCGACGGCGGCCGCGAGGGCGAAGGCGACGAGCAGCGCGCGGGAGACGGCGGCCGGGACGGGGCGGGCGGCCACGGGTACGGGTGCGGATGCGGATGCGGATGCGGATGCGGATGCGGATGCGGATGCGGATGCGGTGCTCACGCGGCGGCCTCCGGGGCGGTCGTGGTGCCCGCGACGGGGCTCGTCCCGCCGGTGGCGGGGGCGGGTTGCCAGCCCGGGCCGCGGAAGAGGCGGCCGGCGCGCTCGCGCCAGGTGCGGGCGGCGCGGACGTCGCGGGCGATGGCGGCGTACTCGTGGGTGGCGACGCGCAGCGGGTTGTAGGTCTCGATGTTCTTGGTGAGGCCGTAGACAGGCCGGTCGGTCTCGCCCACCCAGGAGCCGAACATCCGGTCCCAGACGATGAGGATGCCGCCGAAGTTCCGGTCCAGGTAGCCGCCCTGGGAGGCGTGGTGGACGCGGTGGTGCGAGGGCGTGTTGAGGACGTACTCGAAGGGCCGGGGCAGTTTCCCGATGCGCTCGGTGTGGATCCAGAACTGGTAGACGAGGTTGACCGAGTAGCAGAAGGCGACGGCCGCGGGGTGGACGCCGAGGGCGATCATCGGCAGGTAGAACGGCCAGCCCGTCACGCCGGTCCACGGCTGGCGCAGGGCGGTGGTGAGGTTGAACCTGCGGCTGCTGTGGTGGACGACGTGGCAGGCCCAGAGGATCCGGACGACGTGGTGGCCGCGGTGCTGCCAGTAGTAGAGGAAGTCCTGGGCGAGCAGCATGAGCGGGACCGTCCACCACAGGAAGGGGACGCGGAGCGGGGTCAGCTCGTAGACGGCGGTGTAGATCGCGACCACGGGGATCTTCCACAGCGCGTCGAAGGCGAGGCTCCCGAGCCCCATGCCGACGCTGGTGGCGGCGTCCTTGGTCTCGTACCCGGCGGCGTCCTCGTCGGGGCGGACCCGGTGGCTGACCATCTCCAGGACGGTGAGCAGGACGAACGCCGGTATGGACCAGAGCACGACATCGGGCAGGTTGGGCATGCCGTCGACGGTAGGGGCGCCGGGCGGACGCGACTAGACGTGATTGCTTACAAGTAAGTGAGACAGCTTGTCAGCAAGCTTTGGCACCTTCCGACAACACCTCGGCGACCTCGCCTACACCCCGGCCGCCCCCAGCAGGGAGCCCGCCCCGTAGGTGACCGCCATCGCGAGGGCGCCGCCGGCCACGTTGCGGAGGATCGCCGGGCCCGTGGGGGCGCTGCCGAGGCGGGCGCTCCACCAGCCGGTGAGGGTGAGGGCGGCGAGGACGGAGAGGACCGTGACCCAGAGGCGCGCGGAGGCCGGGGGGAGGACGATGGCGAGGAGCGGGAGCAGGGCGCCGACGGTGAAGGCGAGGAAGCTGGCACCGGCCGCGTGCCAGGGGTTGGTGAGGGCGTCGGGGTCGATGCCCAGCTCCACGCGCGCGTGGGCACGCAGGGCGTCGCGCTCGGTGAGCTGTTCGGCGGCCTCCCTGGCCACGTCCGGGGAGAGGCCGCGGGAGGCGAGGAGGCCGGTCAGTTCGCGGAGTTCGGCCTCCGGCCGTTCGCGCAGCTCGCGCTTCTCCTGGGCGAGCGCCGCCTTCTCGGAGTCGCGCTGGGTGGAGACCGAGACGTACTCCCCCGCGGCCATCGACATCGAACCGGCGAGCAGCCCGGAGAGGCCGGCCGTGAGCAGGGCGGCCTGGGACTGGGTGGCACCGGCGACGCCGACGACGAGGCCGGCGGTGGAGACGACTCCGTCGTTGGCTCCGAGCACGGCGGCGCGGAGCCAGTTGAGACGGGAGCCGAGGCCTCCGCCGTGGGCCTCGTCGTGCACGGCGTCCGGTGCGGGGGATGACGTCACGTCAGGAGGGTCGCACCCGGCGGGTCACCAGACGCGGACCGACCCGCCCGGGGCGAACGCCGGGCTGGTGGCGCCCTCGGGCACCTCCTTCAGCGGCTCGGCGATCTCCTCGACGGTCGGGCCGTGGACGGCGGCGAGCCGGTCGAGGAAGGCGAGGTCGAAGCCGTAGACGCGGGCCGCGTTGCCGCCGACCATGGCGGCGACCTCGTCCCTCGGCAGGCCCGCGTAGGCGATGCGGAGGCCTTCGCGGGAGTACGGGGTGGTGCCCTCGTCGTGCGGGTAGTCGGTGCCCCACATGATCTTGTCGAGACCGATCCGCTCGCGCAGCGGCACCTCGTGGGGCCGCATGAAGCTCGCGCCGACGAAGCAGTTGTCGCGCCATACCTCGCTGGGCCCCTTGCCCATGGACTCGGCGAGCCCGGCGCCGAACTTGGACTCGGCGGTGGAGGCCTTCGTCGCGGCCGACACCAGGCGCCCGTGGTAGTAGTCCAGCATGTCGAGCACGCCCGGGATCCAGCCCGAGCCCTGCTCGGTCAGGACCAGCTTGAGGTTCGGGTGCCGCCGGAAGGCGCCGCCGAAGACCAGGTGCCACAGGGCCCGGTGGGAGAACCAGGTCGTCTCCACCATGAAGACCGCCCGGGCGGCCGGTTCGTCGCCCAGCGGCGGCGACGCGGAGCCGCCGTGGTGGTTGACCGGCACGTCGAGCTCGGCGCAGACCGCCCAGATCGGGTCGTACGTCGCCGAGTACAGCTCGGGGACGGGCGAGCCAGGGGGGACCCCGGGGAGCAGGATGCCCCCGGTCAGGCCCGCCTCGCGGGTCCGGCGGATCTCGGCGACCGCCGCGTCCACGTCGTTGAGGAGGATCTGCGCCACGCCCGCCCTGCGTCCCGGGGCGTCGGCGCAGAAGTCGGCCAGCCAGCGGTTGTGCGCCTGGAGGCCGGCCCAGCGCTGTTCGTACTCGGCGCGGGTGGGCGGCTGGGCCATCAGCGAGGCCTTGGGGAAGAACGGCGGGATCGTGTTGGGGAAGACGACCTCGGCGACGACGCCGTCCTCTTCGAGTTCGCGCAGCCGCCGCCGCGAGTTCCAGTTGCGGTCGGCGGTGTCGGCGAGGAGGTCCTCGTACGGATTGACGTACGTCGCCGCCCAGGCGTCGAAGTCGTCGTGGTGCTTCCTCTCCAGGTAGGGCCGGTAGTCGAGGAGGTCGGCGCCCGCGTGGCAGTCGGCCGAGACGACGGTGTACCTGTCCATCGGTTCGCCCCCCATCAGTTCGTTCCGATGACCGGGAAGTCGTGGTCCGTCAGCCAGTGGCGGCCGACCTCGCGCGAGCGGGCCCAGGAGGCCTCCACGGCGGCCTGGTCGGCGGGCTGGCCGAGTTCGGCGGGGGTGGGGCCGATCCGGCGGGCGATCGGCGCCAGGGCGCCGAGGTCGAAGCCGAAGACCTCCGCCGCCGCCAGGCCGAGCATCCGCCGGGTCTCCTCGACCGGGATGTCGTGGAACGTCCTCCGCAGCCACGCGCGCGTGTCGGGCCAGGTGCCCTCCGGGTGCGGGAAGTCGGATCCCCACAGGATGTTGTCGACGCCGATCTCGTACCGCTGGGCCAGTTCGCGCCGCTTGGTGTTGGTGGCGCAGACGAAGACCTGCCGGTCCAGGTACTCGCTCGGCGGCCGCTTCAGCTCCGCGAACGGGGACAGCTTCTTGCCGCCGTGCGCGCCGAGGTAGAGCCGGTCCATGAACCAGAGGAGGTTCGGCAGCCACCAGCAGCCGGACTCGGCGACGCCGAACCTGAGGCCGGGGTGGCGCTCGAAGGCCCCGGACCAGAGCAGGAACCAGAGCGGCCTGGCCGGCCACCAGGTGACCTCGGAGACGTAGATCCCGAGGTGGTCGCCGTACTCCTCGCGGGGTGCGGCCCCCGAGTGGGTGACGACCGGCATGCCGGTCTCGGCGGCGGCCGCCCACACCGGGTCGTAGTGCCGGTCGTGATAGGGGGTCTTGTCGACCCACATGGAGGGGATCATCAGCGCGCCGAGCCCGGACTCCTTGGCCCGGTGGATCTCGGCGACGACCTCGCGGACGTCGGCGGTGACGGGGAGCAGGGCGACCCCGCAGTGCCGCTCCGGGTTCTGTCCGACGAACTCGGCGAGCCAGCGGTTGTGGGCCTTCGCGCCCGCCATGCCGAGCTCCGGGTCCTGGTCGCCGGAGAGGCCGAGGCCGACGCCGAAGGGCGCGGCGGTCTGGCTGTCGACGGCGTCCGCGTCGGGGAAGACGACCTCGGCGGCCACCCCGTCGCCGTCGAGCTCCTTGATCCGCTGGGCGGCGTCCCAGCCGCCGCGCAGGCCCTCCTCGTTGTCGCTGAACCACTTGCTCGCGAAGGCCTCGTTGCGCACCCCGAGCCGGGTCATGGCCTCCCGGCGGGCCTCGCGCCCGGCCAGGAAGTCGTCGAAGTCCCGGTGGAAGCGGGGGTCGAGATAGGGCCGGTACTCCTCGGTGGGGAGGCCGGCGTGACAGTCGGAGGAGATGATCAGATACGGGTCCTCATGGCTCATGGTGCCGCTCCCTCAGTCGAGGATGAAGCTCTCCAGGTAGGACGGGTTGGCGCGGTCGAGCATCGCCTGCGAGCGCGCCCTGATCTGGCGGTCGCTGTGCTCGCTCGCCGGCAGCATCCAGAAGCGGTCGGCGCGGATGCCGTCGACGACGTGCTCGGCGACCTCCTCCACGGGCGTGAAGGCCACTTCGTGCCCGGCCTCCTTCATGGCGGCCTCCCACTGGTCGAGGCTGCGGTACGGGGTGCGGCGCGGCCGCTGCTTGGCGTACCGCTCGGGCCGGTTGCGGTGCGACTCCCACAGGCCGGTGCGGAGCATGTGCGGTCCGGGGAAGAGCACGGACGCCCCCACACGCGCGTGCTCGGCCCTGAGGTGGGCGTAGAGCGACTCGGTCATGGTGACGACGGCCGCCTTGGTGACCGCGTACACGGAGGCGGTGGGCAGCGGGGCGATGCCGCCGTCGCCCGAGGAGGTGTTGACGACGTGGCCGGGCTCGCCGCTCGCGAGCATGCGCGGGACGAAGGCCTGGATGCCGTGGAAGACGCCCCAGACGTTGACCGAGAAGGCCCACTTCCAGTCGTTGGGCTCGTGCTCCCACATGCGGCCCTCGGCGCCGGAGCCGACGCCGGCGTTGTTGCAGAGGACGTGGACGGCGCCGAAGGTGTCGTACGCGGCGTCCGCGAACGCCCGGACCTCGTCGGGGTCGGAGACGTCGACGGTGCGGGCGAGGACCTGCGCCCCGCTCGCCATCAGCTCGTCGGCGGCCTCTTCGAGGGCGCCCCGCTCGACGTCCCCGAGGACGACGGCGAGTCCTTCGGCGGCGAAGCGGCGGGCCATGGCGAGGCCGATGCCGCTCGCCGCGCCGGTGACGACGGCGACCTGTCCCTCATGCAGCTCCATCGGACGCCCCCTTGCGGACGCTCGTGTCGGGGGGTCCGTCGAGGATCTGGAGCGGGTCGTCGTACCGCTGGTGGACGAAGGGCAGCAGGTCCCGGGCGGAGACGCGTTCGGCGACCGTGCCCTTCTGGTCGGTGGTCTTCTCGCCGATCGTGATCTCGACGAGCCGGCGTACGGGGAGGTCGGCGACCGGGTCGTACATGGACTCGCGCAGCACGACGTCGCCGGTGACCCGCTCCAGCTTCCGCACCCTCTCGTTGCGGACGCAGTGGACGAGGACGGGGTCGGCGTCGAAGCCGGAGCCCTCGACGCCGGGCAGGAACTTGAAGTAGAAGTCGGTCTTCTCGACGGGTTCCGGCAGCGGCAGCGGGCCGGAGACCGCGCCGCGCACCTCCACGAAGGCGATGCCGTGCCGGGCGAGGGCCGCGCGGACGACGAGTCCGTCGCGCTCGACCGTGACCTCGCCCAGTTTCTTCGGCTCGCCGAAGACCTCGCGGCCGCCGATCAGGGCCCGCTCGTGGGTCATCGGCATGACCAGCGGGTACCAGCCCTCCCGGTCCCCGTGGGCCGCGGCGACCGCCACGGAGCCGGCGCCGAGGGGGTAGCCGGGCAGGTCCACCTGGCTGATGTTGGCGCGCACGAGGGGGCGCGCGGTGGGTTTCAGCGGGGGCGGCAGGACCGCCGCGACGACGTCCGGATCGGTCTCCCAGACGGCGACCACACCGGTGGACCAGATGTCGGGGAGCCTGGCGGACCGCTCGCGTGCCGCCGCCGCCTCCGCGTCGCTGCGCGCCCCGTACCGTACTCGTGCCATGACGTACCACCCTTCGGGATCGTCGGCCTGTAACACAGTTACACCGATGGCGATGAACGGTAAAGACCCGTGCACGCAGAGGAGTTGGGGGATGCGATGGCGCGCTCCGCACTGAGCCGCGACGAGGTGCTGGACGCCGCCGCCGCCCTGGTGAGGGAGCACGGCCCGGCCGCCCTGACCATGCGCAGGCTGGCGGCCGAACTCGGCACCGCCGTCACCTCGATCTACTGGCACGTCGGCAACCGCGAGTCGCTCCTCGACGCGCTCGTCGCCCGTACGGTCGCCGACCTCGGCACCATCCGCCCGCAGGGGGCGACCCCGGCCGAGCGGATGGTGTCCGTGGCCCGCTCCCTGCGGCGTGCCGTGCGCGAGCGCCCGCACCTCGTCGCGATGGTCCACGAACGGGGCCTCACCGAGCGGATGTTCCTGCCGGCCCAGCGCGCCCTGGTCCACGAGGCCCATGCCGCGGGCCTCCGGGGCGCGGCCGCCGCCCGCGCCGTCCGCGCCGTCCAGTTCCAGGTCGTCGGCTACGTCCTCGTCGAACGCAACCGCGAACGCGCCCCGGTCCAGTCACCCGCCGAGGAGGAGCTGTGGCGCGGGGAGGACGCGGAGGCGGACGGGCCGCTGGCCCGCGCCCTGTCGGCGCCGATCGACACCGAGCGGCTCTTCGTGGACTCCGTACGGGCGCTGGTGGACGGGCTGCTCGCCGGCGCCTCCGGGGACACCGGGGACGGAGCGGTCGGCCGCGGGCCGTATTCTCAGTGACCGTGTTTGACGACCGTACGACAGCAGCGACGTGGCCGGCCGCCTACCCCCAGGGGTACGCGGTCGTCGACGTGGAGACCACCGGACTCGCCCGCGACGACCGGATAGTGTCGGCTGCCGTCTACCGGCTGGATGCCCAGGGCAACGTCGAGGACCACTGGTACACGCTGGTGAACCCGGAGCGGGACCCCGGCCCGGTGTGGATCCACGGGCTGACCAGCGACGTCCTGGAGGGCGCTCCGCTGTTCCCGGAGATCGCGGCGGAGTTCGCGGCGCGGCTCGACGGGCGGGTGCTCGTCGCGCACAACGCGATGTTCGACTGGCAGATGATCGCCAGGGAGTACGCGCGCGCGGAGTCGGCGGCGCCGGTGCGGCAGCGGCTGTGCACGATCGCGCTCGCCAAGGAGCTGTCGCTGCCGCTGCCCAACCACAAGCTGGAGTCGCTCGCCGCGCACTTCGGCGTGGTGCAGCAGCGCGCGCACAACGCGCTGGACGACGCGCGGGTCCTCGCGGAGGCGTTCCGGCCGAGCCTGCACGCGGCGGCGGAGCGGAACGTCCGACTGCCGCTCCTGGAGTGCCGGCCGCTGACGGAGTGGGCCTCGACGCCCGCGCAGCCCCGCATCGGCCACCAGTCCTCCTACCGGGCGAACAGCTGGCGCCCCTCTCGGAAGCGCCCGGCGTGCCCGTACCCCAACCCCGGCCGTTACGAGTCGGACAAGCCGCTCAAGCAGGGGATGCGGATCGCGTTCTCCGGGGACACCTCCGTCGACCGGGAGCTCCTGGAGGACCGCACGGTCGAGGCCGGACTGCACGTCGCCACCAGCGTGTCCCGGCTGACGAGCCTGCTCGTCACCAACGACCCGGACTCGGCGACCTCCAAGACGGTGAAGGCGAAGTCCTTCGGCACTCCGGTCGTCGACGAGGCCGCCTACACGCAGCTGCTGCGGGACGTGACCCCGGCAGACGGGTGACACCCCCGCTCCGGCGGGCGTGCCGTGCTGCGCGCGCCCGCCGGGGAGCCCCACCCTGTGGCGCATGGCACGTTGTGAGGTCTGCGGAAACGATTACGGCATGTCCTTCGAGGTGCACGCGCAGGGCGCGGTGCACGTCTTCGACTGCTTCAGCTGCGCCATTCACCGCATGGCGCCCATCTGCGAGCACTGCCGGGTCCAGATCATCGGACAGGGCGTCGAGGTCGAGGGCAGCTGGTACTGCGGCGGCCACTGCGCCCGCGCGGAGGGAAAGGTGGGCATCGTCGACCGGGTCTGATCGGGACAGGACGTGAGGAAACGATCCTGGGCTCGCCCGCGGGCGAGCCGAACCCCCCTGCGTGCACCCCGTGACCCCGGATGTACGGTCATGGGGTGTACCGCTTCCTGTTGTCCCGGCAGTGGGTGATCCTCACCCTCCTCGCCGCCGTCCTCGTCCCGACGATGATCGAGCTGGGCTTCTGGCAGTTCCACCGGCACGAGCGCCGGGTCGCCCAGAACGCCCTGATCGCGGACAACATCGCGGCGGCGCCGGTACCGGTCGAGGAGCTCACCGCCCCCGGTCACACCGTCCCGCGCGCCGACTACTGGCGCCGGGTCACCGCCACCGGCACGTTCGACACCGCGCACGAGGTGGTCGTCCGCCGGCGGACCTCGTCCGAGGACCGGGTGGGCGTGCACGTCCTCACCCCGCTGGTCCTGCGGGACGGCAAGGTCGTCCTGGTCAACCGGGGCTGGGTGCCGGCCGCCGCCGACCAGCACGCGTTCCCCGCGGTGCCACCCGCCCCGAAGGGCGAGGTCACCGTCACCGGCCGGCTCAAGGCGGACGAGACGACCGGCGCCAGCGGGATCAAGGACCTGAAGGGCCTGCCGGACCGCCAGGTGATGCTGATCAGCAGCCGGCAGCAGGCCGAGCTGATCGGCCGCGAGGTGCTCGGCGGCTACCTCGAACAGATCGCGCCCGCCGCCGCGAACGGCACCCCCGAGCAGATCGCCGAGCCCGACCACGACTCGATCGGCGCGCACATGGCGTACGCCGTCCAGTGGTGGCTGTTCGCCGCCGGAGTACCCGTCGGCTGGGTGATCCTCGTACGCCGGGAGAAGCACGACCGGCAGGCCGGACAGGCCTCCGGCGTCCCCGGTTCCCCGCAGGACGACACGGAGCCGGTCGAGGCCGTCCCGTCTCCCTGATTGACAGGCGCCGCTTCCGGGAACAGCCCAAAGCGTGACGCAACGTATCGACGACTACGCCCTCATCGGCGATCTCCAGACCGCCGCGCTCGTCGGCCGCGACGGGTCGGTCGACTGGCTGTGTCTGCCCCGCTTCGACTCCGCCGCCTGCTTCGCCGCGATCCTCGGCGACGAGAACAACGGCCACTGGCGGATCGCCCCCAAAGGTGCCACGACCTGCGCGAGCCGCGGCTACGCCGAGGACTCCCTGGTCCTGGAGACGTACTGGGAGACCCGCACGGGCACCGTCAGGGTCGTCGACTTCATGCCCCAGCGGGACCGGTCCCCCGACCTGATGCGGATCGTCGAGGGGATCAGCGGAAGCGTCGAGATGAGCGCCGTCCTGCGGCTGCGCTTCGACTACGGCTCGATCGTGCCCTGGGTGCGCCGCGCCGACGACCACCGGGTCGCGATCGCCGGCCCCGACTCGGTCTGGCTGCGCAGCGAACCCCACGTCAAGACCTGGGGCCAGCAGTTCTCCACCTGCTCCTCCTTCACCGTCGACGCCGGCGAGCGGGTCGCCTTCGTGCTGACCTGGCACCCCTCGCACGAGCCGCGCCCCGCCCTCGTCGACCCCTACGAGGCCCTGGAGCAGACCCTGGCGGACTGGCGGGAGTGGTCCGCCCGCTGCACCTACGAGGGCCCCCACCGGGACGCGGTGATGCGCTCCCTGATCACCCTCAAGGCCCTCACGTACGCCCCCACGGGCGGGATCATGGCCGCCCCCACCACCTCGCTGCCGGAGGAGCTCGGCGGCATACGCAACTGGGACTACCGCTCCTGCTGGCTGCGCGACTCCTCCCTCACCCTCGGCGCCCTGCTCGCCGCCGGATACGTCGAGGAGGCCGCCGCCTGGCGGGACTGGCTGCTCCGCTCCGTCGCCGGCGACCCCGCCGACCTCCAGATCATGTACGGCCCCGCCGGGGAGCGCCGACTCCCCGAGACGAGCCTGCCGTGGCTGCGCGGCTACGCCGACTCGGCGCCGGTGCGGACCGGGAACGCGGCCGTGGACCAGTTCCAGCTCGACGTGTACGGCGAGGTCATGGACTCGCTCTACCGCGCCCGCGAGGCCGGGATCCCGCCGGAGCGGCACGCCTGGAACCTCCAGCTGAGCCTGCTCGGCTTCCTGGAGTCGACCTGGCGGGAGCCCGACGAGGGACTGTGGGAGGTGCGCGGGCCGCGCCGCCACTTCACCCACTCGAAGGTGATGGCCTGGGTGGCCGCCGACCGCGCGGTCCGCACCCTGGAGTCCGACCCCTCGCTGCCGGGGGACGCCGCGCGGTGGCGGGCCATGCGGGACGAGATCCACGCCCAGGTGTGCGCCCGGGCGTACGACCCGGTGCGGAACGCCTTCACCCAGTCCTACGGCTCGCGGGAGCTGGACGCCGCCACCCTGCTCATCCCGCGCGTCGGCTTTCTGCCGCCGGACGACCCCCGGGTGGTGGGAACGGTGGACGCGGTACGGGCGGAGCTGACGCAGGACGGGTTCGTGCGGCGCTACAGCGTCGACTCCGGGGCCGTCGACGGGCTGCCGGGGCAGGAGGGGACGTTCCTCGTCTGCTCGTTCTGGCTCGCGGACGCCCTGCGGATGACCGGGCGGGCCGACGAGGCCCGCGAGCTCTTCGACCGGCTGGTCGAGCTCACCAGCGACGTGGGACTGCTCGCGGAGGAGTACGACCCGGCGACCGGGCGCCAGCTGGGCAACTTCCCGCAGGCGTTCAGCCACATCGGCCTGGTGGGGACCGCCTTCACGCTCGCCGCGGCGGAGACGGCAGGATAGGGCCATGGATCTTGGACTGAAGGACCGTGTGTACGTGGTGACCGGCGCGACGCGAGGGCTCGGCCGGGCCTCCGCCGAGGCGCTGCTCGCGGAGGGCGCCCGGGTGCTGATCACCGGGCGCGAGGAGAAGGCGGTCGCCGACGCGGTGGCCGAACTGGGCGAGGGCGCGGCGGGGATCGCCGCCGACAACGCCGACCCGCAGACCCCGGCCCGGCTGATCGCCGAGGCCCGGGCCCGGTTCGGCGCCTTCGACGGCATCCTGATCAGCGTCGGCGGCCCGGCGCCCGGCTTCGGGGCGGACAACACCGACGAGCAGTGGACCGCCGCGTTCGACACCGTCTTCCTCGGTGCGGTGCGGCTGGCCCGCGCGGCGGCCGAGACGCTCACCGAGGGCGGGGTCATCGGTTTCGTGCTGTCCGGCTCGGTCCACGAGCCCATCCCCGGCCTGACCATCTCCAACGGGCTGCGCCCCGGCCTCGCCGGCTTCGCCAAGTCCCTCGCCAACGACCTGGGCCCGCGCGGCATCCGGGTCATCGGCCTGCTGCCGAGCCGGATCGACACGGACCGGGTCCGCTCGCTCGACGCGCTCTCCGGCGACGCGGAGGCGTCCCGGGCGGCGAACGAGGCCCGGATCCCGCTGCGCCGCTACGGCACGCCGGAGGAGTTCGGGCGGACCGCGGCCTTCCTGCTCTCGCCGGCCGCCTCGTACCTGACCGGGCTGATGCTCCCGGTGGACGGCGGAGCGCGCAGCGGCTTCTGAGCCCCCGCGCGGCCGGGCGCGACGGTGAGGGGCCGTCGTGCACGGGCCGGGTCGGTGCGGGCCGGGCCGGTGCGGGCCGGGCCTACTCGGTGGGGGTCGGGCCGGTGCGGCCGGCCCGGCGGGGCCGGATCGAAGCGGCCCTGGTGGAACGGGCCGCACGCAGCCGAGCCCGCCGATGTGGTGTCAGTTCACGCGGCGGGCGCGGTGCTTGACCGCGCGGAGGCGTGCCTCGGTCGGCAGTGCGGGCAGGCCCGTCGACGTACGGGCGTGGGCGAGGGCCTTGGTACTGAGGGCGGTCAGGGTGTCCCCCGGGGAGGCGTACGGCTCGAGGAGCAGGGAGACCCGGGTCCGGGGCTCGGTGCGCCGACCGGTGAGGGCGACCCGGGCCTTGGCCACGCCCTCCTGGGCGGCGGCGTCCGCCTCCAGGACGCTCTCCAGCGCCCGGCCGCGCAGGACCGCCGCCTCGCCGTCCCCGGTCTCCACGAGGACCTCGGCGAGCCGGGCCCGCCGGAACTGGACGAGCAGCCACCACAGGGCGAGCAGGACGACGACCCCGAGGACGGCGATGACCACCGGCCACCACCAGCCCTCGTCGCGCCAGCGCTGCCGGCCGGCGGCGGACAGCAGCACGTCGGCGGGGCCCGACCAGGGCCACCAGGACGGCACGGGCAGGTCGAGGGCGGCGGCGAGGACCGCCCCGCCGCCGAGGACGAGGAGCAGCCCGGCGAGTCCGAGCAGGATTCGGTTGACACGGCGGAGGACGACGGTCACCGGCCTCTCCCTTCACGGTCCCGAGGGCTCATCGGCTCATCCCTTCTTGGGCGGGCGGGCCACCCGCACCGTCAGCGCGGGCGGGTGGGCGAGGCCGAGTTCGTCGACTCCCGTGGCGAGTGCCTGCTCGACGTCGGCGCGGACCTCGTCGAGCGCCCGGAAGTGCGAGACCGCCCGGACCGTGGCCTTGGACCGGCGTACGCGCACGTGGACCGACTGCACACCGGAGACCTCCATCGCCCGGTCGCGCAGGGTCAGGGCCGCGGCCTCGCGGTCGAGCCCGGCCCGTACGTCGGCGTGCTCGCGCCGCATGGGGAGCACGGACCGCAGTCCGGGAGTGGCGGCCAGGAGCAGCAGCCAGATGCCGAGGACCACGGCGACGGCCGCGCCGATGACGACGCCCGTGCTGTCGAGCGGCCGGGTCGCGAGCGCGTCGGCGAGCTCCCGCCGCCACGCCATCGCCGAATGGTCGGCTCGCACGGCGGCCACGTCGTACAGGAGCAGCCCCGTCCCGCCGAGGACGACGGCCGCGAGAAGCGCCGCGGGAATGCGGCGCACCGCCCAGAAGCGGCGGACGGGAGCCGCCGGGGCGTCCGCGAGGACGGGTACGGGACCGGGGGCGCCGGGGCCGGCGTCTCCCGGATCGGGTGCGCCGGGTGCGGGGCCTCCGGGACCGGGGGTGCCGGGTGCGGAGCCTTGACCGGCGGACCCCGTGCGGGCGGGGCCGGGCGCGCCGGCGTCGGGACTCGCGGGGTTCGTGGGACGGGAGTCGTCGGCGGGGGGCGGTTGCGGAGTGGTGGTCATGAGAGGCGGTCCCGGTGGGCGGCCTGGCGGGTGAGTGGGGAGTGGAGGCGCTCGACGTGGACGGCCACCTCGTGGACCTCCATGCCGGCGAGCTCCTCCACGCGGTTGCGGACCCTTCCCCGGACGGCCCCGCACTGGCGGCCGACGTCGGAGGGGTAGTCGAGTTCGAGGTTGACCGAGACCCGGGCGACGTCCCGGTGGACGACGACCGAGGCGTGCGGCCGGGAGCCGCCCTCGGGTAGGGCGTCGAGGGCCTCTCTGGCCGCCTGGGCGGCGATCTTCGCGACGACCCGGTCGGCGATCTTCGTCGCCCCCCGGTCGCGGACCAGGTCCGTCACCACCCCGCGTCACCGCCGCCGGTCGCCGCGTTCGCGGCCCCTGAACAGGTCGCCGGGTTCCAGGTCGCCTTCGATGAACCGACCGGCCACGAAGCCGATCGCGCCCAACGCCGCGACCAGGAGAAACGCCCCGAAGCCGCCGAAGTACCCGGCGAACCCGAGGGCCATGCCGGCCATGAGGCCGACCATCGCCATGCTCATCCTGAGCCCCTTCCGTGCCCGTGCCGACCGCACTGTCGGCGACTACTGGAGCCGGGACTCCGGCTCCTCGTCCTCTTCGTCGGGCAGCTTCACGTCGCTGACCGCGATGTTGACCTCGACGACCTCGAGGCCGGTCATCCGCTCCACGGCGGCGATGACGTTCTCCCTGACGTCGCCCGCGACCTCGGCGATCGAGACGCCGTACTCGATGACGATCTCCAGGTCGAGTGCGGTCTGTACCTCGCCGACCTCGGCCTTGACCCCTCGGGTGGCGTTCGCCTTGGCGCCGCCACCGCCCGGCACACGGTCTCGTACGGCACCGAAGGTGCGGGAGAGTCCGCTGCCCATGGCGTGGACGCCGGTGACGTCGCGTGCGGCGAGACCGGCGATCTTCTCGACGACGCCGTCGGCGATCGTCGTCTTGCCCCGGGTGGCCGGGGCGCCGCCGCCTCGCTTGGTCACGCTGGTCCGACGCTGTTCGTCGGTCCCGAGGTTCCCGGAGGAAGTGGTGTCAGTCATCAGCTTTCGCCCCTTCTGTGATGTTTCGGGGTTCTTCGCCCACACTAAGGGCGCTTGCCCCGATTTGCCCCGGGGATACGGCAGGCTGGGGGAATGACGACTGCTGAGGGTTGGACGACGGCGGTACGGGACCGCCTCGCTCCGGGCAGGCTGCTGCCCCTGGGAGCGCCGGAGGACGGCGCGTGGATCACCGAGCGGGCCGCGCGGACGGTCCTGGACCGGGCCGCTTCGGCCGTACGGGGAGTGGTGCCCGGCAGACTCAGGGTCGGGCCCGACCCGGACGCCGATTCGGAGGCCGCTCCGGGCGGCGATTCGGACGCCGCTCCGGGCGGCGAGCACGCGGCCGGGACGGCGACGACTCCGGAGGAGCTACCGGTCCCGCCGGGCGGCCTGCCTCCGGGGCCCCTGCGGATCACCGCGGACTTCGCGGTGGTGACGGGCCGCCCGCTGCCGGAGGTGGCCGAGGAGCTGCGGTCGGCGCTGCTCGGGGCCGCGACGGACGGGCTCGGTCTCTCCGTGGCGCACGTGGACCTGCGGGTGACGGAGCTGCTCGACGCGGCGCCGCCGCCGGCCGGACCGGCCGCTCCCCCGCCGGGTCGGACCTCGCCGGCGACGGACGACCCGGTGGCCCTCGCGGTCCTGCGCGTCGAGGGCGTCGCGGGCGTGACGGACGCCCTGGGGCACCCGGTGCACCGACGCCCGGACGGCAGCGTGCGGATCGAGCTGGCCGTCACGGCGGGCAGGCGGCCGCTGGACGTCGCCCGTGCCGCCCGGAACGCCGTGACCGCGGCCGCCGGCGGGGCGACCGCGGTCACGGTTCTCGTGTCGGAACTGCGCTGAACGCGCGCGTGCGTCAGTCGCCGAGCCCCGCGAGGTCGCGCAGGCGGCGCGCCTGGGCGGCACGCTCGGCGGTGCGCTGCTCCTCGTAGGAGCGGCCGGAGACGCCCTGGAGGAGCGCCTTGGTCTCGGTGACCGCGTCGCGGGGCGCCGCGGTCAGGGCGGCGCTGAGGTCCCGTACGGCCGCGTCGAGCTCGTCGACGGGCACGGACAGGTTGGCGAGACCGATGCGCTCGGCCTCGTCCGCGTGGACGAAGCGGCCGGTGGCGCAGATCTCGAGCGCGCGGGCGTAGCCGACGAGCGAGACGAGCGGGTGCGTCCCGGTGAGGTCCGGGACGAGACCCAGGCTGGTCTCGCGCATGGCGAACTGCACGTCCTCGGCGACGACCCGCAGGTCGCACGCGAGGGCGAGCTGGAAGCCCGCGCCGATGGCGTGGCCCTGGACGGCCGCGATCGACACGAGGTCGCTACGGCGCCACCAGGTGAACGCCTCCTGGTACTCGGCGATGACCGCGTCGAGGTCCTCGTCGGAACCGCGCGCGAGGTCGAGGAAGGACGGCTCTCCGTCGAAGCCCTCGGGCGTGAACGCCTGCCGGTCGAGCCCGGCGGAGAAGGACTTGCCCTCACCGCGCAGGACGACGACCCGCACGCTGCCCGGGAGTGACCGGCCGGCTTCCGTCAACGCCCGCCACAGAGCGGGAGACTGAGCGTTGCGCTTCGCCGGGTTGGTCAGGGTCACCGTGGCAACGGCGTCTTCGACGGTGAGCCGTACACCGTCCTTGTCGAATACGAGCTCAGAGTCTTCGAGCGTAGTCATGGGGGCGCCTCCGGTTCCGGTGCAGCACTGCATGCGAAATGCTAAGTGACTGCACAGTAACCACCCGGCCGACCGCAGGACCGACCGGGTGGCCACCGAGAGACCCGGTGGCCCGGTCGAGCCGCCCCGATGTCAGACCGAGGCCGCCTTCTTGCCCCGTGTCGCTCCACCACGTCCACGCAGAGTGACTCCGGACTCACTGAGCATCCGGTGGACGAATCCGTAGGAGCGGCCGGTTTCCTCGGCCAGCGCCCGGATGCTCGCACCGGAGTCGTACTTCTTCTTCAGGTCTGCCGCGAGCTTGTCGCGCGCGGCGCCGGTCACCCGGCTGCCCTTCTTCAGAGTCTCGGCCACCCGTGCCTCCTCATGGGAAGTGCGCTCTGGACTTCTCATGATCACCCCTCCCCGGCCTCCTGGCCACCCATTCGACAAGGTCCGTGCCGCCGGGTTTGCGGAGGAGTACGGCGTCATCACAGACGGAACCATTCATTCCGCAGGGGTGGGGCGGCTCATCCGTACCGGTCGGGACGGGAAGTGCCAGGTCAGCGATGCCGTGGGAACACACGTGCGGCGCGGGTCTGCCGGAAGGATTCCGCAGAGCACCGCGCCGGGATGTACCAGAGACCCTCACTCAGATGAAGGATCACCGATGAGCCGAATGATCCAGCTCCACATGATCGATCCGGTCCCCGGAAGCACCCCTTCGGGCGCATCCGGGGCCGCCGACGGGGTCAGGCCAGGGCCACCAGGTCCGCGTAGTCCGCGCCCCACAGGTCCTCGACGCCGTCCGGGAGCAGGATGATCCGCTCCGGGTCGAGCGCCTCGACGGCGCCCTCGTCGTGGGTGACGAGGACGACGGCGCCCTTGTACGTCCGCAGGGCACCGAGGATCTCCTCGCGGCTGGCCGGGTCCAGGTTGTTGGTCGGCTCGTCGAGCAGCAGCACGTTCGCCGAGGAGACGACCAGGGTCGCGAGCGCGAGGCGGGTCTTCTCGCCGCCGGAGAGCACCCCGGCCGGCTTGTCGACGTCGTCGCCGGAGAACAGGAAGGAGCCGAGCGTCTTGCGCACCTCGACGAGGTCGAGGTCGGGCGCGGCCGAGCGCATGTTCTCCAGGACGGTCCGCTCGGGGTCGAGCGTCTCGTGCTCCTGGGCGTAGTAGCCGAGCTTCAGGCCGTGGCCGGGGGTGACCTGGCCCGTGTCGGGCTGCTCCACGCCGCCGAGCAGCCGCAGCAGGGTCGTCTTGCCGGCGCCGTTGAGACCGAGGATGACGACGCGGGAGCCCTTGTCGATGGCGAGGTCCACGTCGGTGAAGATCTCCAGCGAGCCGTAGGACTTGGAGAGCCCCTCGGCGGTCAGCGGGGTCTTGCCGCAGGGCGCCGGCTCCGGGAAGCGGAGCTTGGCGACCTTGTCGGAGACGCGGACGGCGTCGAGGCCGGAGAGCAGCCGCTCGGCGCGCTTGGCCATGTTCTGCGCGGCGACGGTCTTGGTGGCCTTGGCGCGCATCTTGTCGGCCTGCGAGTTGAGGGCGGCGGCCTTCTTCTCGGCGTTCTGGCGCTCGCGCTTGCGACGCTTCTCGTCGGCCTCGCGCTGCTGCTGGTAGAGCTTCCAGCCCATGTTGTAGACGTCGATCGTGGAGCGGTTGGCGTCCAGGTAGAAGACCTTGTTGACCACGGTCTCGACGAGGTCGACGTCGTGGGAGATGACGATGAAGCCGCCGCGGTAGGTCTTCAGGTAGTCCCGGAGCCAGACGATGGAGTCGGCGTCGAGGTGGTTCGTGGGCTCGTCGAGGAGGAGCGTGTCGGCGTCCGAGAAGAGGATCCGGGCGAGCTCGACGCGGCGGCGCTGACCACCGGAGAGGGTGTGCAGCGGCTGGCCCATGACCCGGTCGGGCAGGCCGAGGGCGGCGGCGATGGTGGAGGCCTCGGCCTCGGCCGCGTAGCCGCCCTTGGTGAGGAACTCGGTCTCCTGGCGCTCGTACTGCCGCATGGCCTTGTCGCGGGTGGCGCCGGAGCCGGTGGCGATGCGCTCCTCGTTCGCCCGCATCTTCTTGAGGAGGGTGTCGAGGCCGCGGGCGGAGAGGATGCGGTCGCGGGCCAGGACGTCGAGGTCGCCGGTGCGCGGGTCCTGCGGGAGGTAGCCGACCTCGCCGGAGCGGGCGATGGCGCCGGCGGCCGGCTGGCCCTCGCCCGCGAGGCACTTGGTGAGGGTGGTCTTGCCCGCTCCGTTGCGGCCGACGAGGCCGATGCGGTCGCCCTTGGCGATGCGGAACGAAGCGGATTCGATGAGGATGCGGGCGCCGGCGCGCAGCTCGATACCGGAAGCGGTGATCACGGACAGACTCCAGGGCGGTGGGAAACGGCGGAAGGACGACTGGTGGCGGGCTTCGACGCCGCTAATGCACCCAAAGGAGAATGGCCATACAGCCAGTCTAACGGGCTTCTGCAACTGGTTTTCGGCCATGTGGGGCATGGGAGCACTTCAGGATCTTCTTCATATACCGCCGATGCCGCCCAAAAGGAGCGATGCGTTCGAGATCATCCGATACTCGGCGCAGGGCGGCGGCCACTGCCGCGGCAGTGACGCGGAGGGTGGTGGACCGTGCAGTTCGACGACGACGCCGACCTGGACACATCGGAGGTGCGGGACGTCCGCGGCAGCCGCGTCCCGGGCGGCAAGGCGACCGTCGGCGGCGGCGTCATCGGCCTCATCGCGCTGATCCTGGGCATCCTCTTCGGCGTGGGCCCCGACCAGCTCGGGCTCTCCGGCGGCGGAGACCAGCCGGTGGCGAGCTCCTCGTCCGCGACGCAGGTGAACCAGGCCTGCCGGAAGGGCTCGGACGCCAACACCCGCGAGGACTGCCGGATCGTCGCCGTCGTCAACAGCCTCCAGGACTTCTGGCGGACCGAGTACGCGCGCCGCGGCGGCACCTACGGGAGCGCCGCCACCGTGATGTTCACCCAGCGAGTCGGGACCGCGTGCGGCTCGGCGACCTCGGCGGTGGGGCCCTTCTACTGCCCCGGCGACCGGCAGGTCTACCTGGACCTGGGCTTCTTCGAGGAACTGCGCGCCAAGTTCGGCTCGACCGGCGGGCCCTTCGCCCAGGCGTACGTGGTCGCGCACGAGTACGGCCACCACGTCCAGAACCTGATGGGGACCCTCAGCCGCGCCCAGGACGGCCGGACCGGCGCGAACTCCAACGCCGTACGCGTCGAGCTCCAGGCCGACTGCTACGCCGGCGTCTGGGCGCGCCACGCGACGACCACCCCCGACGACAGGACGGGCCGACCGCTGCTGACCCGGCTCACCGACGACGACATCCTGGACGGCCTGGACGCGGCGGCCGCGGTGGGCGACGACCGGATCCAAGAGCGGTTCCAGGGCCGGGTGACGCCGGAGAACTGGACGCACGGCTCGGCGGCGCAGCGGCAGCAATGGTTCCACCAGGGCTACAGGACCGGCGACATGGCCCAGTGCAACACCTTCCGGTGAGTTGTCGGTGGCGACTGCAAGACTGAGACCCGGGTCACATTCGGCTGGATCGAGAGGGAGTGGTCGGGATGCCCGAGACACCGCACATCTGTCCGACGCTGACGTACGAGGACGCGAAGGCGGCGATCAAGCAGCTCACGGAGGGCTTCGGTTTCTCGGCGACCGCCGTGTACGAGGCCGAGGACGGTCGGGTCGCGCACGCCGAGCTGTCCTTCGGCAACGGCATGGTGATGCTGGGCAGCAAGGGCACCGGCAGCGAGTTCGACAAGCTGATGGCCGGCGCGGGTCCGGTGGGCGTCTTCGTGCACGTGGACGACGTGGACGAGCACCACGCGCGGGCCGTCGCCCACGGCGTCGAGGTCGTGCTGCCGCCCACGGACCAGGAGTACGGGTCCCGGGACTACACGGCCCGGGACGTCGAGGGCAACATCTGGAGCTTCGGGACGTACACCCCCGGCGCCGCGGAGTAGCCCGGCGCCGGGAGGGGGCGTGCGCGGGCCGTCAGGATCCGCCGGTGTGGACCTGGAAGGCGGCCCGGCGGACCGCCTTGGCCAGGGCCGGGTCCGGGTGGGCGGCGGCGAGGGCGACCAGGACCTGGACGGTACGGGGATGGCCGACGGCCCGGACCTCGTCGAGCAGGGCCGGGACCGTGCCCTGCACGGCGGAGTCGAGGTGGCGGACGAGCAGGGCGCTCTCGCCGTGGTCGGCGACGGCGGCCGCGGTGTCCACCCAGAGCCAGGTCGCCTCCTCACGGGTGAGCACCTCCTGGGCGTCGTCGGGGTCGGCGCCGTCGTACTCCGCGAGCCACAGCAGCGCGTACGGGCGCAGCGAGGGCTCGGCGACGGTGGCCCTGACCTCCGCCTCGGCGGGGGCTCCGACGACCCGGAGCGCCTCGAAGGCGAGCCCGCGCAGCAGGGCGTCCTCGCCGCGGGCGACGGCGAGGAGCTCGGTGACGGCGCTGGACAGGGTCCGGGCCGCGAGCCAGGCGCGGTACTCGTCGCGGGCCGGGCCCGGGGTGAGCCGGGCGCAGCCGCGGAGCATGTCCTCGGCGGACTGCTCGATGTTGCCGGCGGGGCTCTGCGCGGCGACGCAGATCTGCTCCAGCTTGACCCAGACCGCCCAGTTGCCGAGCGGGGTCAGGGTGGCGTGACGTCCGTCCGTGCCGGGGTCGAGGGTGAGCGCGCCGACGGCGGCCAGGCCCTCGAGCGCCCAGTCGAGGAGGGTGGGGAGCCCGTGGGTGCCGGGGGCTCCTCCCGTCTCGGGGGCGGGTCCGGCGGCGGGGACCTCGCAGCGCTCCTCGCGGAGTTCCTCGACCCGCTGGCCGAGGAGGTCGAGGAGGGCCGGGACGAGGACCGGGCCCTGGGAGAGCTGGAGCAGCGAGAGGACCTGCGGGACGGCCTCGACGACCTCGGCGACGGCGCTCGGCTCGACCCCCTCGGGGGCCGGGTGGACCAGGGACCAGGCGTCGAAGAGGGCGACCCAGCCGCGCAGCACGGCGGAGTCGTCGCGGTCCCAGGCGTGCAGCCGCCAGCCGGGTCGGACGGCGTCGCCGTGCAGTTCGACGAGGCCGGCCAGCCGGGCGCGGTCCCAGCAGGCCCGGACCTGGCCGGGCGTCAGGTTCAGTGCGGCCGCGGCCCGTTCCCGGGCGGGGGCGGGTTCCGCGCCGGTGCGGAGGGCGGTCTCGGCTCCGCGTTCGACGGCGGCCCAGCGGGCGAGCCGTACGGCGTCGGCGAGGACCTGCCGGGCCTGGCGGGCGAGTTCCGCGCGGGGCGGAGTGCCCTCGGGCGGCCGCGGCGCCGGCCGGGTGCGCCGGGTCGTCACGGCCCGTCGGGCGGTGGCCAGCGCCCGCGGGCGGACGAGTCGGAGTCTGGAGTTGCGCGCCAATGGTTCATCGGGCTTTCGAGACGTCACGGGGGCAGTCTTCCCGCTGACGGCCCGAAAGCCCAATCGGAATCCGCAGCCCCGTCAGAACGACCGCCGAACCGCCGTTCGGGGCGGCCTCCCGGAAGGCTCCCGGGGGCGCCGTCAGAGCAGCGGGGTGAGGAAGCGGCGCAGGGCCTCCTCGTAGCGGACCGGGTCGGCGTTCCACATCGCCGCGTGCGGGGCCTGCCGGATGGTCTGCAGGCTGACGAGGTCGGGGCGGCGAGCGGCGAGTTCGACCGAAGACTCCCAGGGGGCGAGGGTGTCGTCGGGGCCGTGCAGGAGGAGGACCGGGACGCGCAGGGCGTCCGGTTCGGAGGCGGCCCGCAGACGGTCGGCGTGCGGGCCGGTCCTGCCCTGGGCGGCGCGGACGGCGAGCGGCAGCAGCGGGCCGGGGACGTGGCGCGCCGCGGCGAGGTTGCGGACGGTGGCCTCCCAGTCGAGGACCGGGGAGTCGAGGACGAGGCCGGCGATCCGGTCGCGGACCCCGGACTCGGCGGCGGCCCGCAGGGCCATCGAGGCGCCGGTCCCCCAGCCGTGCAGGACGACCTGGCCGGCGCCTCGGCGCACGGCGTAGCGGATGGCCGCGTCGACGTCCCGCCACTCGGAGTCGCCGAGGTGGGCGAGGCCTTCCGGGGACGGGGGCGCGCCTTCGTCGCCGCGGTAGGCGGGGACGAGGACGGGGATCTTGCGCCGGTTGTAGAAGGGGACGAGGTTCAGCGGGTGCTCGCGGGTGACGCCGAGGCCGTGCAGGGCGATCACCCAGATCGAGCGCGGGCCGGGGACGAGCCAGGCGGGCAGGGGGCCGAGCTCGCCGGGGATCTCCAGGTCCTCGTGGGGGAGGCCGAGGGCGGTGGTCGGGGTGCCGCGGTGCAGCTGGGGGGTGAGGCGGACGCGGGCGCCGGGTCCCGGGGTGCCGAGCTCGACCCGCTCCAGGCGCCGGACGACGGTGTCGGCGGTGTGGGGGACGCGGTCGAGGACGGGGCCGACGACGGCGTGCAGGCCGGGGGCCTCGATTCCGTACGTGCCGGGGCGGAGCGAGGCGAGGCTGCGGGTGAGGGTGATCCGTTCGGGTCCCGTGGCGTGCACGGTCAGTCTGGGGTCTCCGGGCAGGGGCCGTCCGGGCGGCGCCTTGAGGGCGACGTCGCTGGCGTACCGGCCGGCCGCTACCGCGGCCGCGCCGACACCGATCAGGGTGGTGACGGCCGCTGCCGTCGCTGTAGCCGGGCGCACGCTCCCAGTGTCGGCAGGGCGGCGGCCGGGTGCCACCGGACGGACCCGGGCGGGGCAGCGGCCGGACGCCGCCTCCGGGGGATCGGGCCGGCTCGCGCCCCCCTGGGGAGTGACGTGGGTCTCCTCGACGGGGTCCCCCGGTCGGATGGTCCGGTCCAGGGAGCGGAACGGGGTGCCGGGGGAGGAAGCGGGGCAGGTCGCATGTGCCCGGCAACGGCCCGGATTACCCGGGGTTGCGGGGCGACCGCATCGTGGACAGCGCCCCCGTCCGGGACCTAAGCGGAATCCCTTGACACCGGATAGGGACACCACCCCGCCCGCCCCAGTTCACCTTCCGTTCACCCAGGTTGCCTACGTTCGACGAGCCACTGACGTCAAACGATTGCCTGGGTAAATGGAACACATCACGCTGCTGCTCGCCATTGTGGTCGTGACAGCTCTCGTGTTCGATTTCACGAACGGTTTCCACGACACCGCCAACGCGATGGCCACGACCATCTCGACCGGTGCACTCAAGCCCAAGACGGCGGTGGCCATGTCCGCCGTGCTGAACCTCGTCGGGGCGTTCCTGTCCGTGGAGGTCGCCAAGACGATCTCCGGCGGGATCATCAACGAAGAGGGCATTCGCACAGAAGTGATCTTCGCGGCGCTCGTGGGCGCCATCCTGTGGAACCTGCTGACCTGGCTCCTGGGCCTGCCGTCCAGCTCCTCCCACGCACTCTTCGGCGGCCTCATCGGTGCCGCGGTCATGTCGGCCGGCTGGTCGGCCGTGAACGCCCCGACCATCGTCACCAAGGTCCTGATCCCGGCCGTCGCCGCGCCGATCGTCGCCGGCCTCGCCGCGATGCTCGCCACCCGGCTGACGTTCAAGATCGGCGCCAAGACCGACGAGAAGCACACCGCCAAGGGCTACCGGGTCGGCCAGATCGCCTCCGCCGGCCTCGTCTCCCTCGCCCACGGCACCAACGACGCCCAGAAGACGATGGGCATCATCACCCTCGCCCTGGTCACGCAGGGCGTCGTGAGCCCCGGCTCGAACCCTCCGCTGTGGGTCGTCGTCTCCGCCGGTGTCGCCATCGCGCTCGGCACCTACCTCGGCGGCTGGCGCATCATCCGCACCATGGGCAAGGGCCTCACCGACCTCAAGCCGCAGCAGGGCTTCGCCGCCCAGACCAGCGCCGCCACGGTCATCCTGGCCTCCTCGCACCTCGGCTTCTCCCTCTCCACCACCCAGTCCTGCTCGGGTGCCGTGATGGGTGCCGGCCTCGGCCGCAAGGGCGGTGTCGTCCGCTGGTCGACCGCGACCCGCATGTTCGTCGCCTGGGGTCTGACCCTGCCCGCCGCGGGCCTGGTCGGCGCCGGCGCCGAGTTCCTCACCAAGCAGGGCACCTGGGGCATCGCCGCCGTCGCGGTCCTGCTGGTCGCCGGCTCCGCCGTCATCTGGACGCTGTCCCGCCGCAAGCCGGTCGACCAGCACAACGTCACCGCCGACGACCTGGACGCCGACGCCGAGCCCGCGGGTCTGGTGACCACCGCGATCGCGGCCGTCACCCCGCCGCCGGCCGGCTCCGTCGCCGCCGTCGCGGACGAGGACCTCAAGACCACCATCCCCGCGCCGGCTCCCATCGACCCGGCCGCTCCCCCGGCCCCCGCCGCAGCGGTGTAAGGAACCAACGACATGAAGATCGACTGGGCAGCTCTCGGCTCCGTCTTCGGAGTCAGCCTCGTGGCGACCGTCGCCCTGGTGGGCCTCTTCACCCTCGGCATCATCGGCCTCTCCAAGCAGGAGCAGGCCGCCGCCCAGGGAGGCTCCGCCACCCTGGCCCGCACCGGCGCCTACGCCTGCTTCGCCCTGTGCCTGGCGGCCGTGACGTACGGCATCTACCTGATCGTCGTCTGACGGTCCCCCGGTACCTCGGCCGGGCGGTCCGCACCTCGGGTGCGGGCCGCCCGGCCGTCGTGTTTGTGGTGCGCCGCACAGTGACGCGACGCAGGTCAAGGGTGAGTTGACGGGTGTTCTCGGGCCGTGGTGGACTGCCGAGGCCATTACGGCGGCAGCAGAGGAAGCCCGGTGCGAGTCCGGCGCGGTCCCGCCACTGTGACCGGATCCGACGGGTCCGGGAGTCAGGAACTCTCGCCGCCCGTCACGTCGATCCAGGGCGCGGACCCTGAGTGAGGACATAGCGCCATGCCCGGCTGCAGCCGCAGCGTCTCCCGAGCCACCGGTGTCTTCGCGTACGGAGCGGCCCTCGGACTCGCCGTCGACCGGCTCGTCGGCGATCCCCGACGCGGACATCCCGTCGCCGTCTTCGGCCGGGCGGCGGCCGGCGTCGAACGGGCCCTGTGGCGCGACCACCGCGGCTGGGGCGCCCTGCACACCGCCGTCTGCGCCGGCGGCACCGTCGCGGCCGGCGCCGTCGCCGCCCGTACGGCGCGGGGCAACCGCGCCGCCTCCGTCGCCCTGACCGCCGCGGCCGTCTGGGCCGTCGTCGGCGGTACGACCCTGGGGCGCGAGGCCCGCGCCATCGGCGGGGCGCTCGCCGCCGGGGACCTGGAGGTGGCCCGTGAGCGGCTGCCCCATCTCTGCGGACGCGACCCGCACTCCCTCGACGGTCCCGCGATGGCCCGCGCGGTCGTCGAGTCCGTCGCCGAGAACACCTCCGACGCCGTGGTCGGCGCCCTCTTCTGGGGCGCCGTCGCGGGCGTACCCGGGCTCGTCGGATTCCGGGCCGTCAACACCCTCGACGCGATGGTCGGGCACAAGTCCCCCCGCCACCGCCGCTTCGGCTGGGCCTCGGCCCGGCTCGACGACGTGGCCGGCTGGCCCGGGGCCCGGCTGACCGCCGCCCTCGCGACCGTCGCCGGCGGCGATCCGCGCGGAGCCGTACGGGCCTGGCGGGCGGACGCGGCCAAGCACCCCAGCCCCAACGCGGGCCCGGTCGAGGCCTCCTTCGCGGGCGCCCTCGGCGTGCGGCTCGGCGGCACCCTCGCGTACGGCGGAAGGGTCGAGCACCGGCCGGTGCTCAACGGGGAGGGGCGGGCCGTCGAGGTCGCCGACATCGAGCGGGCGGTCCGGCTGTCCCGCCGGGTCACCGGACTGACCCTGGCCGCCTGTGTGGGCGGCCGGCTGATCGTGAGCGCGCTGAAGCGGAGGAACGCATGAGGGGTGGCGGACTGCTCGTCGCCGGGACCACGTCGGACGCCGGCAAGAGCGTCGTGACCGCCGGCATCTGCCGCTGGCTGGTCCGGCAGGGGGTCAAGGTCGCGCCGTTCAAGGGGCAGAACATGTCCCTCAACTCCTTCGTCACGAGGGAGGGCGCCGAGATCGGCCGTGCGCAGGCCATGCAGGCGCAGGCGGCCCGGGTGGAGCCGACCGCCCTGATGAACCCGGTGCTGCTCAAGCCCGGCAGCGACCGGTCCAGCCAGGTCGTCCTGATGGGCAAGCCGGTCGGCGAACTGAGCGCCCGCGGCTACCACGGCGGCCGGCAGCAGGAACTCTTCGAGCCCGTCCTGGCGTGCCTGGAGGAACTCCGGGGCATGTACGACGCCGTGATCTGCGAAGGGGCGGGCAGTCCGGCCGAGATCAACCTGCGGCGCACGGACATCGTGAACATGGGCATCGCGCGGGCCGCGAAGCTGCCCGTGGTCGTCGTCGGCGACATCGACCGGGGCGGCGTCTTCGCCCAGTTCTTCGGCACGACGGCGCTGCTGAGCCCCGAGGACCAGTCGCTCGTCGCCGGATACCTGGTGAACAAGTTCCGGGGTGACGTGACGCTGCTCGAACCCGGCCTCGACATGCTGCACGGCCTCACCGGGCGCCGTACCTTCGGCGTCCTGCCGTACGCCCACGGGCTCGGCATCGACGAGGAGGACGGCCTGCGGGTCTCGCTGCGCGGCACCGTCCGCGAGTCCGTCGTCGCGCCGCCGGTCGGCGCCGACGTGCTGCGGGTCGCCGTCTGCGCCGTACCGCTGATGTCCAACTTCACGGACGTCGACGCGCTGGCCGCCGAACCGGGCGTCGTCGTCCGGTTCGTGGACCGGCCGGAGGAGCTCGTCGACGCCGACCTGGTCGTCGTGCCCGGCACCCGGGGGACGGTCAAGGCGCTGGCCTGGCTGCGGGAGCGGGGGCTGGCGGACGCCCTGACCCGGCGCGCGGCCGAGGGCCGGCCGGTGCTCGGCATCTGCGGCGGCTTCCAGGCCCTCGGCGAGCGCATCGAGGACGACGTCGAGTCGAAGGCCGGTGTGGTCGACGGGCTCGGGCTGCTGCCCGTACGGGTGCGGTTCGGGGTCGAGAAGACCCTCGCCCGGCCGGTCGGCGAGGCGCTCGGCGAGCGGGTCGAAGGGTACGAGATCCACCACGGCGTGGCCGAGGTGCTCGGCGGGGACGCCTTCCTGGACGGCTGCCGGGTCGGCTCCGTCTGGGGCACCCACTGGCACGGTTCGCTGGAGAGCGACGGCTTCCGCCGGGCGTTCCTGCGGGAGGTCGCGGCGGCGGCGGGCCGACGGTTCGTCCCCGCCCCCGACACCTCCTTCGGCGCCCTCCGCGAGGAACAGCTCGACCGCCTCGGCGACCTGATCGAGGAGCACGCCGACACCGACGCGCTGCTGCGGCTCATCGAGCGGGGCGCCCCCGCGGGGCTGCCGTTCGTGCCGCCGGGCGCGCCGTGACCGGCCTCGCCTCCCCGACTTCCGTACCTCTCGAAGGAGTGACCCCCCGATGAGCACCCGCTATCCGTTCACGGCCGTCGTCGGCATGGACGACCTGCGGCTCGCGCTGCTGCTGAACGCCGTCAGCCCGGCCGTGGGCGGGGTGCTCGTCCGGGGCGAGAAGGGCACCGCGAAGTCCACGGCCGTCCGCGCGCTCGCCGAACTGCTGCCGTCGGTGCCGGTCGTGGCGGGCTGCCGGTTCAGCTGCGACCCGGCCTCGCCCGACGCCGGCTGCCCGGACGGGCCGCACGACGCCGAGGCCGGAGCGGACGCGCGTCCCGCGCGGATGGTCGAGCTGCCCGTCGGCGCCTCCGAGGACCGGCTCGTCGGCGCGCTCGACATCGAGAAGGCGCTCGCCGAGGGCGTGAAGGCCTTCGAGCCGGGGCTGCTCGCCGCCGCGCACCGGGGGATCCTCTACGTCGACGAGGTCAACCTGCTGAGCGACCACCTGATCGACCACCTCCTGGACGCCGCCGCCATGGGTGCCTCGCACGTCGAGCGCGAGGGCGTCTCCGTGCGGCACGCCGCGCGCTTCCTGCTCGTCGGGACGATGAACCCCGAGGAGGGCGAGCTGCGGCCGCAGCTGCTCGACCGGTTCGGGCTGACCGTGGAGGTCTCGGCCTCGCGGGTGCCCGAGCAGCGGGTGGAGGTCGTGCGCCGCCGGCTGGCGTTCGAGGACGACCCGGCCGGCTTCGCGGCGCGCTGGGCCGGGGAGGAGACCGCCCTGCGCGAACGGATCGTCGCCGCGCGCGAGTTGCTGCCGCGGGTGGCGCTCGGGGACGCGGTGCTGCTGCAGATCGCCGCGACCTGCGCCGCGTTCGACGTGGACGGCATGCGCGCCGACATCGTGATGGCCAGGACGGCGACCGCGCTCGCGGCCTGGGCGGGGCGGACCGAGGTCACCTCGGAGGACGTGCGGCAGGCCGCGCTCCTGGCGCTCCCCCACCGGCGGCGGCGCAACCCCTTCGACGCCCCCGGTCTCGACGAGGACAAGCTCGACGAGACGCTGGAGCAGTTCAAGGGCGAGGAGCCCGACGAGGACCCGGAGCCCGACGGTCCGGGCGACGGGGGACCGGACGACGGGGGCCCCGGCGGGGGCGGCCCGGAGGGCGGTGGCATCCCGCCGCAGGGCGAGGGGCCCGCGCCCGAGGACGTACCGGCGCCACAGGACGCGCCGGCGGCCGACGACGCGCCCGCGCCCGAACCGGCGCCGGCCCCGCAGGGCTCCGGTGCCGCGCCCGGTGAGCGGGCCGCCGTCCAGGCCGCCGAGCCGTTCCGTACGAGGATGCTGAGCGTGCCCGGCCTCGGCGAGGGCGCGGCCGGACGCCGCTCCCGGGCCCGTACCGAGCACGGCCGTACCACCGGCTCGACCCGGCCGCGGGGCGCGCTGACCAAGCTGCACCTGGCCGCGACCGTCCAGGCCGCCGCCCCGCACCAGCGGGCGCGCGGCCGGTCCGGGCCCGGTCTGGTGGTCAGGCGGGACGACCTGCGGCAGGCGACCCGGGAGGGGCGGGAGGGGAACCTGGTGCTGTTCGCCGTGGACGCCTCCGGTTCGATGGCGGCGCGGCAGCGGATGAGCGCCGTCAAGGGCGCGGTCCTCTCCCTGCTCCTCGACGCCTACCAGCGGCGCGACAAGGTCGGCCTGATCACCTTCCGGGGACGGGACGCCGAGGTGGCGCTGCCGCCGACCTCGTCCGTGGACGCGGCCGCCGCCCGGCTCGAACAGCTCCCGACGGGCGGCCGCACACCGCTGGCGGCCGGGCTGCTCAAGGCGCATGACGTGCTGCGGGTCGAGCGGCTGCGGGACCCGTCGCGCCGGCCGCTGCTCGTCGTCGTGACCGACGGCCGGGCGACCGGTGCGAAGACGGCCGGCGACCCGGTGGCGCTCGCCGCCCGGGCCGCGCGGCTGCACGCCGCCGACGGCACGGCGAGCGTGGTCGTGGACTGCGAGACCGGACCGGTGCGGCTGGGTCTCGCCGGGCAGCTCGCCCGCGAACTCGCCGGCACCGCCGTGACCTTGGACGAGCTGCGCGCCGACTCGATCGCCGGCCTCGTCAGAGACGTACAGGCAGCAGGGCAGACAACGCAGACAGCATGGAGGGCCGCTTAATGCCGCAGGGACAGCCGACCGTCGTACCCGACGACGGTCTCACCACCCGCCAGCGCCGCAACCGCGCACTGGTGATGGTGCACACGGGCGTCGGCAAGGGGAAGTCGACCGCCGCGTTCGGCATGGCGCTGCGCGCCTGGAACCAGGGCTGGCCGATCGGGGTGTTCCAGTTCGTCAAGTCCGCCAAGTGGAAGGTCGGCGAGGAGAACGCCCTCAAGGCGCTCGGCGAGACCGGCAAGGGCGGCACGGTCACCTGGAACAAGATGGGCGAGGGCTGGTCCTGGATCCAGCGCGAGGTCGCCGAGGGCGAGCAGTCGCACGAGGAGAAGGCCCGTGAGGGCTGGGAGCAGGTCAAGCGGGACCTCGCCGAGGAGAAGTACAAGTTCTACGTCCTCGACGAGTTCGCCTACCTGCTGCACTGGGGCTGGATCGACGTCAAGGAGGTCGTCGAGGTGCTCCGCGACCGTCCCGGGCACCAGCACGTCGTGATCACCGGCCGCAACGCGCCGCAGGAACTGGTCGACTTCGCCGATCTCGTCACCGACATGTCCAAGGTCAAGCACCCGATGGACGCCGGTCAGAAGGGCCAGCGGGGCATCGAGTGGTAGCACGTCTCGTCATCGCCGCGCCCTCGTCGGGCGCGGGCAAGACCACGGTCGCGACCGGCCTCATGGCCGCGTTCGCCGGCCGTGGCCTGGCCGTCTCCCCGCACAAGGTCGGCCCCGACTACATCGATCCCGGCTACCACGCGCTGGCCACCGGCCGGCCCGGCCGCAACCTCGACGCCTACATGTGCGGTACGGGGCAGATCGCGCCGCTCTTCCTGCACGGGGCGCGCGGCTGCGACCTGGCCGTGGTCGAGGGCGTCATGGGCCTGTACGACGGGGCCGCCGACCAGGGCGAGCTGGCGTCCACCGCCCAGGTGGCGAAGCTCCTCAAGGCGCCGGTGGTGCTCGTCGTGGACGCCTCGTCGCAGTCGCGGTCGGTGGCCGCGCTCGTGCACGGGTTCGCGTCGTGGGATCCGGAGGTGCGGATCGGGGGCGTGATCCTCAACAAGGTCGCCACGGACCGGCACGAGCATCTGCTGCGGGAGGCCCTCGGGGAGTCCGGGGTGCCGGTGCTCGGCGTGCTGCGGCGTGCTCCGGCGGTCGCCACGCCGTCGCGGCACCTCGGGCTCGTGCCGGTTGCCGAGCGGCAGGCGCAGGCCGTGGAGGCGGTGGCGGCGCAGGCGGAGCAGGTGCGGTCGGGGTGCGATCTGGAGGCGCTGCTGGCGTTGGCTCGCAGTGCGCCCGAGCTGCACGCGGAGCCGTGGGTGCCGGAGGTCGGGGAGCGGCTGCACGCCGGTGGTTCCGGTGTGCCCACCCGTTCCGCCCCTGCGGAACGATGGCCCGCACCGCGGGTGGCCGTCGCCGGTGGCGCGGCGTTCACGTTCTCGTACGCGGAGCACACGGAGCTGCTGACCGCCGCCGGGGCGGAGGTCGTGACCTTCGACCCGCTGCGGGACGAGGCACTGCCCGAGGGGACGAGCGGACTCGTCATAGGCGGCGGCTTTCCCGAGATGTACGGGGAACAGCTGTCCGCCAACGAGCCGCTCAGGAAGGCCGTGGCCGAGCTGGCCGCGTCCGGGGCGCCGGTCGCGGCGGAGTGCGCGGGGCTGCTGTACCTGGCGCGGTCCCTCGACGGCAACCCCATGTGCGGGGTGCTGGACGCCGACGCGCGGATGTCGGAGCGGCTGACGCTCGGGTACCGGGACGCCGTCGCGGTGAACGACAGCGTGATCGCTCCGGCCGGGGCGCGGATGCGGGGGCACGAGTTCCACCGGACGGTGATCGAGCCGGGCGCCGGGGCGCTGGCGGCCTGGGGGCTGCGGCAGCCGGAGCGTCGGGTCGAGGGGTTCGTGCAGGGCGGTGTGCACGCGAGTTACGTGCACACGCACTGGGCGGGGACCCCGGAGGTCGCGGCGCGGTTCGTGGAGCGCTGCGGGTGAGTTCAGCCGCCGGAGAGGCCCACCACGAGCCAGATGAAGGCCACGCCCCCCACCGTGCACAGCAGGGTGGAGCGGGCGGGGTGTTCGTGGTGGGCCTCGGGCAGGATCTCGGCCGCGGCGAGGTAGAGCAGGGCGCCGCCGAAGAACCCGAGATAGGCCCCGAGGAGTTCCTCCGGAAGGGTGAACAGCAGGGTGGACGCGGCGCCGACGAGCGGGGCGACGGCGTCCGCGACGAGCATGGCGACGGCCTTGCGGCGCGCGTTCCCGTAGAGGCTCGTGATCGTGTACGTGTTGAAGCCGTCGGCGAAGTCGTGGGTGATGACGGCGAGCGCGACCGTGGCGCCCATGCCGCCGCCGACCTGGAACGCGGCGCCGAGGGCGATGCCGTCCATGAGGCTGTGGCCGACCATCGCGGCGGCGGCGGTGAGGCCGACCTGCGGGACCCTGTCGTGCGGGCCGACGCCGTGCGCCGCGCTGCGGACGGCGAGGAGACGCTCCATCACATGGGCGAGGAGGAAGCCGCCGACGAAGAGCAGCAGGGCCTCCGGCACGCCGAAGACCTCGTCGCCCGCGGCCTCCAGTGCCTCGGGCAGCAGGTCGAGTCCGACGACGCCGAGCATGAGTCCGCCGGCCAGGCCGAGGACGAGGTGGCGGCGGTCGGTGACGCGCTGCGCGACCCAGCCGCCGAAGAGCGTCATCAGGAACGCGCCGAGCGCGACGACCACAGCCATGGGGCTTTGCTATCCGATGGGGCGGCTTCCGTGCACCTCGGCGTCGGGGCCCGGTCGGGCGTGGCGGTTGACGAGGTCCTCCTCCTGGTCGACGCCGTGCTGCGGGAGGCGCGGCTGACGCGCGCCGACGTCCGGTCGCTCGCCACGCTGGACGCGCGGGCGGCGGAGCCGGGGATCGTGGGCGCGGCCGCGGCGCTCGGCGTGCCGGTCCGCGGCTTCGCGGCCGGGGAGCTGGCCGCCGTGTCCGTACCGCATCCCTCGGCGCTGCCGCTGGCCGCGACGGGCACGGCGTCGGTGGCGGAGGCGGCGGCCCTCCTCTCGGCGGCCGCGGGGACGGCCGGGGGGACGGGCGCGGACGCGGGTGCGGTGGCGGGGTCCGGGGCGGACGGGGACGACGGTACGGCCGCGGGCTCCGAGGTGGACGGGGACGACGGTACGGCCGCGGGCTCCGGGGCGGACGGGGGCGCGGGTAGGGGTGTGGCCGCGGGGGCAGGGGGCGGTGGGGGTGCGGGCGTGGGGCCCGCGACGTTAGCGGGCGGCGGCAGCGGGGTCGTCCTGCTCGTGCCGAAACGGAAATCGCGGCGCGCGACGTGCGCAATCGCCATGTACATCCCGTTTCGTCCGAACGAAGATGCCCCAGGCGTACGGTTGTTGCCCTCGGCTCACGGGTACATCGCTCGCGAGCCTGGCTCACCCCCCACCATCCCCACCCCCCACACGACGGCGGCCATGGACACCCACACGGATAGCGACGCCCACGACCTGCGCCACCACGGTGACGCCGAGGTCCGGGACGAGAAACTGATCGATCTGGCGGTCAACGTCCGGACGAACACCCCGCCGGACTGGCTGCGGGAGCGGATCGCCGACTCGCTGACCGGCCTGGCCGCCTATCCCGACGACCGGGCCGCCCGGGCCGCGGTCGCCGAGCGGCACGACCTGCCGTCGAACCGGGTGCTGCTGACGGCCGGCGCGGCGGAGGCGTTCGTGCTGCTCGCGCGGGCGCTCGACGTGCGGCGGCCGGTGGTGGTGCATCCGCAGTTCACCGAGCCGGAGGCGGCGCTGCGCGACGCCGGGCACGAGGTGGGGCGGGTCCTGCTGCGCGAGGCGGACGGCTTCCGGCTGGACCCGGCGGCGGTGCCCGAGGACGCGGACCTGGTGGTGATCGGGAACCCCACGAACCCGACCTCGGTGCTGCATCCGGCCGCGTCGATCGCCGCGCTGGCCCGGCCGGGACGGACGCTGGTGGTGGACGAGGCGTTCATCGACGCGGTGCCGGGCGAGCGGGAGTCGTTGGCCGGGCGGACCGACGTACCGGGACTCGTGGTGCTGCGGAGCCTCACCAAGACCTGGGGGCTCGCCGGGCTGCGGATCGGCTACGTGCTCGCGGAGCCGGAGACGGTCGCGGCGCTGGAGCGGGTGCAGCCGCTGTGGCCGGTGTCGACGCCCGCCCTGGTGGCGGCGGAGGCGTGCATGACGCGGGCGGCGCTCGCGGAGGCCGAGCACGCGGCGCACCGGGTCGGGGTGGAGCGGGCCCATCTGCTCGCCGGCCTGGCGGAGTTCGACGAGGTGCGGACGGTGGCGGGGTCGGAGGGCCCCTTCGTGCTGATCCGGATCGACGGCGCGGACGCGGTGCGGGAGACCCTGCGGTCGCTGGGCTTCGCGGCCCGCCGGGGCGACACGTTCCCGGGGCTCGACCGGAACTGGCTGCGGCTCGCGGTGCGGGACCGGGCGACGACGAACCGCTTCCTCCAGGCCTTGGACCAGGCGCTGCTGATCGGCGGCTGACGGGCGCGTACGCGAGGGTGCGGGGAGGGCGACGACGTCGCCCTCCCCGCACCCCTTCTCTCCCCCGCACCCCCCGGTGCCTCCCCCTCGGGCCGTCAGTCGCGCGAGCGGGCGCGCGAGCGGGTCAGCGCGAGGGCGCCGCCGCCCGCCACGAGCAGGGCGAGGGCGCCGCCCGCGAGGTACGGGGTGGCGGAGCTGCCGCCGGTCTCGGCGAGGTTCTCGGTGGGGACGGCGCCGCCGTTGTTGGTCTTGATGCCGTCCGTGTCGCCGGGCTTGACGGAGGGCTGCTGGGTGGGCTGCTCGGAGGGGCGCTCGCTGGGCTGCTCCGTCGGCCGCTCGGTGGGCTTCTGCGTCGGGGCGGCGCCCTTGGGCGTCTCGCAGGTCGCCTCGGCGAGCGTGACGGTGCCGTTGACCTCGGCGACTCCGAGCTTCAGCGGGTCGACCTCCACCTTGAGTTCGAGGGCGGTGGCGGCGGCGGTGCGGGAGGTCGTGGAGGTACGGGAGAGGTCCAGGGTCACCGCGCCGACGCCGGGGACGCCGACCTGGGTCCGGCCGCCGGTGGACACGGTGGTCTTCTTGCCGAAGACGATGACGTGGCCGAGGACGTTGGACTCGGCGACCGGCCGCTTGCCCTTCTCGCACACCGCCTTGGAGGTGACCTTCTCGACCTCGATGAGGGAGAGCGCGGGGATGCCGGGGACGTGCACCTGCGCCTTGACGAGGTTCACGTATCCCTCGGCCCTGTCCTCGTCGACGGTGGCCTTCGAGGTGGCGACGTCGGCGGCGAGGAGGTCGATCGGTTCCCCGCCCTCGGCCCCCTGCACCTTCACGGAGAGCGCGGTCTCGCTCTCGGTCCGCGGCGCCTCGACCTCGTTGAGGGAGGCCCGGACGGGCACGTCGACCGTCTTGCCGAGGAGGGAGACGTCGAGGCCGGTCCGCAGGACGACGGCGGTGGCACGCCCTTCGCCGCCCGTGGCGTGTGCCGCGGGGGCGGCGAGGAGCACCGGTCCGACGGTCAGCGCGGCGACGGTCGCGGCGGCGGCGGTACGGCGTACGGGCATGCCGAAGGTGTTGCTGTTCAAGATGGTGGAACCCCCACAGGAGACATGGCGTCGCCGGCCGCTCACCACGGGGACGGTGGGTCGGCGCGGCCTCGGCGACTTGAGACACCGGAATCTTTACGCACGGAGAGTGAACTGACAGTCGCCTGACGTGAGTTCACTCCAAAGGGCGGTTTCCGTGTTCATTTTCGATTCTTTAGGACACAACCGTTCCCGCACGCCCCGCTTCTTTCGCACGAACCGGAGGGCATGGATTGGATGAGAACGATCCACGGAGCCCGCACGTCACGGATCGTCAACCCGGTGCACGCCGCCCCACGGGTCTGCTGTAGATTAATTTAGGCCAGCCTAACCTAAGAAAATCTGCGAAGACATGGACGGGATCGGGGTCTCCGTGAGCATCGAGGTCTACCGGGACGCCTGGGGCGTCCCCCATCTGCGCGCCGCGGACCCGGACGAACTCTCCTTCGCCCAGGGCCGGGTCGCGGCCCGCGACCGCGCCTGGCAGCTGGAGGTCGAACGGCACCGGGCCCAGGGCACCACCGCGGCCTTCCTGGGGGCCGCGGAGCTCGGCTGGGACACGTTCGTCCGGCAGGCCCGGCTCGCCGACACCGCCCGGCGCTGCTTCGAGCGGCTCGACCGCACCGACCCGGCGACCGCGGCCTGGGTACGCGCGTACGTGGACGGCGTCAACGACGGCCTCGCGGAAGGGGCCCGGCGCGCACCCGAGTTCGCGGCCACCGGGCTCACGCCCGGCCGGTGGGAGCCCTGGACCCCGCTCGCCGTCTGGCTGTCCACCCACATCCTCTTCGCCGGCTTCCCCACCAAGCTGTGGCGGGACGAGGTCGCCCGGCGGCTCGGCGAGGAGTGGACGGAACTCTTCGCCACGGACGGCCCCGGCACCGCCGGCTCCAACGGCTGGGTGGTGGCCGGCGAACGGACCGCGAGCGGAGCAGCCCTGGTCGCCGGCGACCCGCACCGGTTCATCGAGGCGCCCGGCGTCTACCAGCAGATCCGGCTCGCCTGCCCCGCGTACGACGTGGTGGGCCTCGCCGTGCCCGGCATCCCCGGCCTCGCCCACTTCGGCCACACCGGGTCCGTGGCCTGGGCGATCACCAACGCGATGGCCGACTACCAGGACCTGTACCGCGAGCGGCTGCACCGGCTGCCCGACGGGAGCGTGGAGGCCCTCGGCCCCGACGGCCGGCGGCCGGCGGCCGTCCACACCGAGACCATCGAGGTCGCCGGCGCGGAACCGGTCGTGATCGAGGTGATCGAGACCGACCGGGGCCCGGTGATCATCGGCGTGGACGGCGAGCCCGACGACGACCGCCCCGCCTCCGGCTGGGAGGCGGTCAGCCTGCGGTACCCGCCCCGGGTCACCGGAGAGCTCGGCTTCGGCGTGCTGCCCGCGCTCCTGCGCGCCCGGACCGTCGCCGACGTGGACGCGGCCCTCGACGGCTGGGTCGAGCCGGTGAACGTCGTCCAGGCCGCCGACACCGGCGGCGGCCTGCTCCACCGGGTGGCCGGCCACGTCCCCGTACGGGACCGCGCCAACTCCCTCCGCGTGGTGCCCGCCTGGGAATCCGCGCACGACTGGCAGGCCGCACCCGCCCCGCTGCCCCGCGCCGAGGTCCGCGGCCACGCCGTGATGGCCAACGCCCGGGGGCTCGCCGCGCCCCTGGGCGTCGAGTTCGCCCCGCCGCACCGGGCGGCCCGGATCGCCGAGCTGCTCGACGCCTCGGCGGACTGGACGCCGGAGACGACGGCCGCGATCCACGCGGACACCGACAACCCCTCGGCGGCCCGGCTGCTGGACAAGGTGGCGGGGAACGGCGACGGCCTCTCCCCCGCCGGCTCCGAGGTCCGGCGGCGGCTGCTCGACTGGGACCGCCGGATGGACGCGGAGAGCGCCGACGCGGGCCTGTACGCGGCCGTGCGGGGGGCCGTGGTGCGCCGGCTCGCCGGCCACGAGGCCTTCGCCGCACTGCGCGGACCCGCCCCGTACCCCGAGGTGTTCCGGCCCTGGCTGGCGCTCGGCCCGCGGGTCGCCTACGCCCTGGAGACCCTGCTCACGGCGGGACCCGTACCGGCCGGGGACGTCGACCGGATCGTGCGCGAGGCGCTCGACGAGGTCGGCGCCGGGGAGCCGCCCGCCGCCTGGGGCGTGACGCACCGGCTCGCGCCCTGGCAGGCACTGCCCGACCCGGACGACGAGCGGTGGCCCGGGCTCGGCGGGGACCACGACTGCGTCCTCTCCACGTCCAGCGTGCCCGGCTGGACCGACCGCAGCGCCCGTGCGTCGGCCGCCCGGTACGTCTGGGACCTCGGCGACCGCGAGCGGAGCCGCTGGATCGTGCCGTTCGGCGCGTCCGGCGTCCCCGGCGACCCGCACCACCACGACCAGCTGCCCCTGTGGCTGCGGGGCGAACTCGCCCCCGTCACCACCGACTGGGACCGGCTGACCGAAGAGACCGAAGCGACCGAAGAGGAATCCGCATGACCACCGCCGTCCACGACCAGGCCGTCGAAGGCCTCGGCACCGTCCGCATCGCGCCCGTCGACCCCGACCGGGACGCCTCCCTCATCCACGGCTGGGTGAACGAGGACCGGGCCCGCTTCTGGGGCATGGGCGGCACGAGCGTCGAGCAGGTCCGGGAGATCTACGCGCACCTCGACTCGCTCACCACGCACCACGGCTACCTGGTCACCCGGGACGACGTGCCCGTCGCCCTCTTCCAGACGTACGACCCCGACGCCGACCGGGTCGGCGAGTGCTACGAGGTGCTCCCCGGCGACATCGGCGTCCACCTGCTCCTCGCGCCCAGCGCCGCGCCCGAGCCCGGGTTCTCGGGCCGGCTGCTCGGCGCCCTGATCGACTTCACGCTGCGCGACCGCACCCGGATCGTGGTCGACCCGGACGCCGGCAACGAGAAGGCGATCGCCCGGATGGTCCGGGCCGGCTTCGAACCGGGCCCCGTGGTCGTGCTGCCCGAGGTGGACCTGCCGGAGGTGTTCATCCCGGAGAAGAAGGCCCAGCTCGCCTTCTTCACCCGCTGACGGACCGGAGGGTCAGCCGACGACCCGGCCGTTGACGACGATCCGCCGCGGCGCCGCGAGGACGCGGACGTCCGCGCGCGGATCCTCGCCGTAGACGACGAGGTCGGCCGGGGCGCCCTCCTCCAGGGACGGGCGGCCCAGCCAGGCCCTGGCCCGCCACGCGGTGGCCGCGAGCGCGTCGATCGGCGGGATGCCGGCCCGGGTCAGCTCCTCGACCTCCTCGGCGACGAGGCCGTGCGCGAGGGAGCCGCCCGCGTCGGTGCCCACGAAGACGGGGACGCCGGCGTCGTAGGCGGCGCGGACCGTGTCGTACCGCCGCTCGTGCAGCCTGCGCATGTGGGCCGACCAGCGGGGGAACTTCCCCTGGCCGCCGTCGGCGAGGTGCGGGAAGGTCGCGATGTTGACCAGGGTCGGGACGATGGCGACGCCCCGCTCGGCGAAGAGCGGGATGGTGTCCTCGGTGAGTCCGGTGGCGTGCTCGACGCAGTCGATCCCCGCCTCGACCAGGTCGCGCAGCGAGTCCTCGGCGAAGCAGTGGGCGGTGACCCGGGCGCCGAGCCGGTGGGCCTCGGCGATGGCCGCCTCGACCTCCGGGCGGGGCCAGCAGGCGGTGAGGTCGCCCGCCTCGCGGTCGATCCAGTCGCCGACGAGCTTGACCCAGCCGTCGCCGCGGCGGGCCTCGCGGCCGACGTACGCGACGAGGTCGGCGGGCTCGATCTCGTGGGCGTAGTTGCGGATGTAGCGGCGGGTGCGGGCGATGTGCCGGCCGGCGCGGATGACCTTCGGCAGGTCCTCGCGGTCGTCGATCCAGCGGGTGTCGGAGGGCGAGCCGGCGTCCCGGATCAGCAGGGTGCCCGCGTCCCGGTCGGTGAGTGCCTGCTTCTCGCTGGTGGCGTCGTCGACGGGACCGTGCCGGTCGAGACCGACGTGGCAGTGGGCGTCGACGAGTCCGGGCAGCACCCAGCCCTCGACGGTCACCGCCTCGGCGGCGGGCCGGTCGAAGGTGATCCGCCCGTCGACGCACCACAGTTCGTCGCGTACGTCCTCCGGGCCGACGAGCACCCGCCCCTTCACGTGCAGCACCGCGTGATCGCTCATGCCTGCACTGTACGAGGGCGGCCGCCCGGGCAGGGCGGCAGGCGGGGTCCGGGGGTCGTCCGGGGGTCGCTGGGTACGCTGATCCGGAGCTCCACCCGCACCGAACCGAGTCGAAGAAGGCACCGCCGTGACCGTGACACATCCGCTCCTGGACCTGGCCCCGCTGACCGCCGCGCACTTCGCGTCGATCGAGCGGCGGGTGGCCGCGCTGCTCTCCACGGAGCAGGACGTGGTGATCACCCAGGGCGAGGCGCTGCTGCCCCTGGAGGGGTGCATCCGCAGCGGGGCGCGGGCCGGTTCGACCGCGCTGAACATCGTCACCGGTCCGTACGGGCAGACCTTCGGCAACTGGCTGCGGGACTGCGGGGCGACCGTGGTGGACCTGGAGGTGCCGTTCCACACGGCGGTGACGGCGGCTCAGGTGGAGCAGGCGTTCGCCGAGCACCCGGAGATCGACTTCGTGTCGCTCGTGCACGCGGAGGCGGCGACCGGGAACACCAACCCGGTGGCGGAGATCGGCGAGGTCGTGCGGGCGCACGGCGCGCTGTTCTACCTGGACGCGGTGGCGTCGATCGGCGCGGAGCCGGTGCTGCCGGACGCGTGGGGCGTGGACATGTGCATCATCGGCGCGCAGAAGGCGATGGGCGGGCCCGCGGGCGTGTCCGCGGTGTCGGTGAGCGCGCGGGCCTGGGAGCGGTTCGCCGCCAACCCGGCGGCCCCGCGCCGCTCGTACCTCTCCCTCCTGGACTGGAAGGAGCGGTGGATCGACGGCGGCCGCAAGGCGCTGCTCCACGCGCCGGCGCAGCTGGAGATGCTGGCCCTGGAGGCCTGCCTGGAGCGGATCGAGACGGAGGGCCTGGACGCGCTGATGGCGCGGCACGCCTCGGCCGCGGCGGCGACCCGGGCGGGCGCTTCGGCGCTCGGCGGGGGTCTCGAGCCCTATGTGTACGAGGCCCGGGACGCGGCTCCGGTGGCGACGACGCTGCGCGCGCCGGCGGGTGTGGACGCCTCGGAGCTGGTGGCGAAGGCCCTTGCCGCCGATCCGTCGCTGCCGCTGATCGCGGGCGGCGGAGCGCTGGCGAAGGAGATGGTCCGGGTGAACCACTACGGCGTGGACGCGGCCCCGGGCGCGGTGCAGTCCTCGCTGGCGGCACTGGGCGCGGCGCTCGGCGAGCTGGGCCGGCCGGTGGACCTGGAGGGTGCGCTGCGGGCGGCGACGGAGGCCTGGGGGCGGTAGTCACGGGTGACCCGGTCACGGGTGACCCGGTCACGGGTACGCGGAGGGGGCGGGGTCCGGTGCCGGACGCCGCCCCCTCCGCGTACCCGGGGTCGTGGCCGTGGCCGTGGCCGTGGCTCAGCTGACCGGCTCCAGGGCGGGGTAGTCGATGTAGCCGCGCTCGTCGCCGCCGTACATGGTGGTGGCGTCCAGCTCGTTGTAGGGGCCGTCGGTCCGCAGGCGGGCGGGCAGGTCGGGGTTGGCGATGAAGAGCCGGCCGAAGGCGACGAGGTCGGTGGTGCCGTCCTCGATCAGGGCGAGGGACGCGGCGTCGGTCTCCTCTTCGGTGGCCGGGTTGAGGATGAAGGTGCCGGCGAACCTCTTGCGCAGGTCGAGGACGAGCGGGCGCCGCTCGGGGGCGGTCTCCAGGACGTGGAGGTAGGCGATGCCGACAGGCTCGATGGCGGTGAGCAGGGCGGTGTAGAGCTCTTCGGTGTCGGTCTCGCTGATGTCGTTGTACGTGTTGGCCGGGGAGATGCGCAGACCGGTGCGCTCGGGGCCGATCTCGGCGGCGACGGCCTTGACGACCTCGACGGCGAAGCGGACGCGGTTCTCGACGGAGCCGCCCCACTCGTCGGTGCGGTGGTTGGAGCCGCTCGCGAGGAACTGCTGGATCAGGTAGCCGTTGGCGCCGTGGATCTCGACGCCGTCGAAGCCGGCCTCGACGGCGTTGCGCGCGGCGTTCGCGAAGCCGGCGACGGCCTCGTGCACCTGGTCGCCGGTGAGGGCGCGCGGGGTGACGAAGTCCTTGGGGCCCTCGGGGGTGAAGACCTGTCCGGCGGCGGCGACGGCGGAGGGGCCGACGGGGTGGAGGTCGCCGTCGAGGAGGTCGGGATGGCCGATGCGGCCGGAGTGCATCAGCTGGGCGAAGATGCGGCCGCCGCGCTCGTGGACGGCGTCGGTGACCCGGCGCCAGGCGGCGATCTGCTCGCGGCTGTGGAGGCCGGGGGTGAAGGGGTAGCCCTGGCCTTCGGCTACGGGCTGGACGCCCTCGGTGATGATGAGGCCCGCGGAGGCGCGCTGGGCGTAGTACTCGGCGACGGTCGCGGTGGGGGTGCGGAGCTCGGCGTCGGCCCGGCTGCGGGTCATGGGGGCCATGGCGATGCGGTTGGCGAGCCGGGTTCCGGCGAGGTCGACGGAGTCGAAGGCAGTAGGCATGGCGGTTCCCTCACATCAAATATGTGGTCGGCCAACTAATTGGGCCGTTGTCACTGTAACCCATTCATTGGCCGACCAAGGTAATCTTGTGGGAGAACCTTCCCGAGGAGCTTCGATGCCAGGAAACGACCCCGTCTGTACCGCCCCCGCGGGCGGTCCGCTGCCGACCGCCGCGCGCGGTGGACCCGTCAGCCACGCCCTCGCGCGCGTGGCGCGGATGCACCGGATCGCCATGGGGCGCAGGCTGCGGGACCTCGGTCTCTATCCGGGCCAGGAGCTGATGATGATGCGGCTGTGGGACTGCGGCGCGGTCCGGCAGTCGGAGCTGATCCAGTCCCTCGGCCTGGACCCCTCGACCGTGACCAAGATGCTCCAGCGCATGGAGCAGTGCGGGTACGTGCAGCGCCGCCCGGACCCGGTCGACCGGCGCGCGGTCCTGGTCGAGACGACGGAGAAGGGACAGGCGCTGCGCCTCGGCGTCGAGGGCGCCTGGTCGGATCTGGAGACGGCCACCCTGGCCGGCCTCGGCGAGGCCGACCGGGCGGAGCTCGCCCGCCTGCTCGGCGTCCTCGCCGAGAACCTGGCCGAGGAGGCCGGCGACGAGGGCGCCTGCCCGCCCCCGCCGGGCGCGGCCTGCTGAACCCCGCCCCGCCGGGCGCGGCCTGACGGGCCGGTGCGGGTCGGCGGGTCGGCGGGTCGGCGGGTCGGCGGGTCAGCCTGCGAGGACGTCCAGGGCGCGGTCGACGTCCGCCGTCGTGTTGTACAGGTGGAAGGAGGCGCGGAGGTTGCCCGCGCGGGCCGAGAGCAGGATGCCGGCCTCCCGCAGCGCGTCCGCCCGGTCGCCGAGGCCGGGGATCGCGACGACCGTCGAGTCGTCCATGACCGGCGCGTGGCCGAGGGCGAGGAGTCCGGAGCGGAAGCGGGCCGCGAGCCCCTTGTCGTGGGCCTCGATCCGCTCGATGCCGATCTCCTCCAGGAGGGCGAGCGAGCGGGCCGCCCCGTGGTACGAGAGGAAGGCCGCGGGCTCGTCGAAACGGCGTGCGGAGCGGGCCGGTTCGCGGACCGGGCCGTAGCTGTTCACCCACAGCTCCTCGCCCGTGACCCAGTTGGCGTGGATCGCGAGGAGCGAGTCCTGCGCCTCCTCGGTGACGGTGAGGAAGGACGCGCCGCGCGGGCAGAGCAGGTACTTGTAGCCGCCGGCGACCGTGTAGTCCCACTCCCCCGCGTGCAGCGGAAGCCAGCCTGCGGACTGGGTGGCGTCGAGGAGCGTGCGGGCACCGTGGGCGGCCGCCGCCTCCCGTACCGCCGCGAAGTCGGCCGTCCGGCCGTCCGCCGACTGCACGGCGGAGAACGCGACGAGCGCGGTCTCGGGGCGGACGGACTCGGCGAGCCGTTCCAGCGGCACGAACCGGGTCTTGAGGTCGCCGCGGATCGTGAACGGGGTGATGAGCGAGGAGAAGTCGCCTTCGGGGAAGAGGATCTCCGCACCCGAGGGCATCGACTGGGCGATCATCCCGCAGTGCACGGCGACCGAGCTGCCGACGGCCACGCGCTCGCGGGGGACGTGGGCGATCCGGGCGTACGCGGCCCGGGCCTCGTCGACGACGTCGAAGCTGCCGGCGCCGTCGGGGCGGCCGTCGGCGGTCTCCTCGGCGAGCAGCGTGACGGCCTCGATGGTCCGGCGCGGCAGCAGACCGCAGGCGGAGGTGTTCAGGTAGGTCTTCTTGGGCGCGAACTCGGCGCCGCCGAGCGGCTGGTCAAGGGAATCCATGCACCCACCCTGGGTTCCCCACGATCACCCGTCAATGACGTTTCGACCGTGGGGAGACCCAAGCCGCGCTTATCCGTGCAGGTCGGAACGTGCAGGTCAGGCGGTCAGGCCTGCGGAACCTCGCAGGCGCCGTCCGGGCCGCAGACCTCCGCGTCGGAGCCGACCGGCTGGAGCGCGCGGCCCTGCCAGGCCTGTTCGAGCGCCTGGGTGAAGACCTCGGCGGGCTGGCCGCCGGAGACGCCGTAGCGGCGGTCGAGGACGAAGAACGGCACGCCGTTGGCGCCGAGTTCGGCGGCCTCGCGCTCGTCCTCCCGTACGGCCGCGGCGTACGCGGTCTCGTCGGCGAGGACGGCCCGCACCTCGGTCTCGTCGAGACCGGCCTCGACGCCGAGCGCCACCAGGGTCTCGGCGTCGAAGACGGAGCGCTCCTCGGCGAAGTTGGCCCGGTAGGCGAGGTCGAGGAGCTCGCTCTGGCGGCCGCGCTCCTTGGCGAGGTGCAGCAGCCGGTGGATGTCGAAGGTGTTGCCGTGGTCGCGGCCCTCGGTGCGGTAGCCGAGGCCCTCGGAGTGCGCGTTCGAGGCGACGTGCGCCTCCATGGCGCGGGCCTCGTCGAGGGTGCGGCCGTACTTCTTCGCCAGCATGGCGAGGACGGGCCCGGTGTCGCCCTTGGCGCGGTTCGGGTCGAGCTCGAAGGAGCGGTGCACGACCTCGACGTCGTCGCGGTGGGCGAAGGCCGCGAGCCCCTTCTCGAAGCGGGCCTTGCCGATGTAGCACCAGGGGCAGGCGATGTCGCTCCAGATCTCGACGCGCATGTGACTTCTCTCCGGGGGTTGCCGATGGGGTCTTCCGTACGGTCGAACGCATCGCCCGTACTGCCTCATTCCGCTTCCGGCCCCGATGTGAGCCGGAGCACGAGGCGGCGGCGAACCCGTCAGACGGTCGCAGCGGCCGTCAGGCGGTTGAACGAGGCGCGGTAGGCGCTCGGGGTGAGGCCGGTGCGGCGGGTCAGGTGCCCGCGCAGCGAGTCGGCCGTGCCGAGACCGCTGGCGCGGGCCACCTGGTCCATGGCGAGCGGGGTGGTCTCCAGGAGCTCCTTCGCCCGCTCGACGCGCTGGTGCAGCAGCCACTGGAGCGGGCTGACGCCGGTCTCGGCATGGAAGCGGCGGGAGAGGGTGCGGACGGAGACCCCGGCGTGCCGGGCCAGGTCGGCGAGGCCGAGCGGTTCGTCGAGGTGCGCCATCGCCCACGCGCGCGTGTCGGCGAAGGAGACCCCTCGCTCGGGCGGCAGCGGGGTCTGGGTGAACTGGGTCTGGCCGCCGGGCCGTACAGGCGCGACGAGGGCGAGCCGGGCGACGGTGTTGGCGACGGCGGCACCGTGGTCGGTGCGGATGACGTGCAGGCAGAGGTCGATGCCCGCCGCGTATCCGGAGGACGTCAGGACGGGCCCGTCCTGGACGAACAGGACGTCGTCCTGGAGGTCGACGGACGGGTGCCGCTCGGCGAGTCGCTGCCGGTACGCCCAGTACGTCGTCGCCGCCCGGCCGTCGAGCAGTCCGGCCTCGGCGAGCGCGAAGGCGCCGGTGCAGATGGACGCGATCCGCTTGCCGTCGGCGGCGGCGCCGCGCAGCGCGTCCAGGATGCGCGGGTCGGTGTCCGTGGAGGAGCCGCTGCCGGCGAGGACGACGGTGTCGGCGGCGGCGACGGCGTCCAGGCCGTGCGGCACGACCAGGTCGAGGCCGCCGGTGGTGGTGACGGGCCCGGGGTCGGGGGCGCAGATGACGGTCTCGTAGCCGGGCCGGCCGTCGATCTCGACCTTGCCGAACAGCATCTCGGGGATGGCCAGGTTGAACATCGAGACGGGCGGGACGGCGATCACGGCGACCCGCCGGACCCCTTGGGGGCGGGACTCGCCGGGCATGGCCAGAACCTCCGGGCATATGGCATTCGGGCCACTACTGTACGTCCCCGCCGCTCACGAAGCTGGGGGCATGTCCTCGACAGTCCGTACCGAAGCCGCTGTTCTCCGTCACCCCGGACCCGCCGCCGAACGCTCCCCCGGCCCCGCCGCCGAACGCTCCCCCGGCCCCGCCCTGGCCGCCGCGATGCTGGGTTTCGCCCTCATCACCCTCGACACCTCGGTCGTCAACGTGGCGCTGCCCGCGATCGGCGCCGACCTGCGGGCCGGGATGTCCGGCCTCCAGTGGGTGGTCGACTCGTACACGCTGGCCTTCGCCGCGCTGCTGCTCTCCAGCGGGGCGCTCGCCGACCGGGTCGGGGCGAGCCGGGCCTACGGTGCCGGGGCCGTCGTCTTCACCCTCGCCTCGGCCGCCTGCGGCGTCGCCCCCGGCCTTCCCGCGCTGCTCGCGGCCCGTACGGTGCAGGGCGCGGCGGCGGCCGTGATGCTGCCCGCCTCGCTGGCCCTCGTGCGGGAGGCGTACGGCGATCCGGGGCGGCGGGCCCGCGCGGTGTCGCTGTGGGCGGCCGGCGGCACGGTCGCGGTGGCGCTCGGACCGGTGGCGGGAGGGGCGTTGACCACGGCCTGGAGCTGGCGCGGCATCTTCTTCATCAACCTCCCCCTCGGGCTCGTCGCCCTCGTCCTGCTGACCCGGGTGGTCCGCTCGGAGCGCCGGCCGGCGCCGCTCGACCTGCCGGGGCAGCTGACGGCGGTGGCGGCGCTCGGCGGCCTGACGTTCGCCGCCATCGAGGGCGGCACGGAGGGCCGGTGGGCGCTGGGGGTCGCGGCGGTCTCCTTCGCCGCGTTCCTCCTGATCGAGTCCCGGCGGCGGCACCCGATGGTCCCGCTCGGGCTCTTCCGGAACACGACGGTGGCGGTGGCGGTGACGGCGGGCGCGGCGAACAGCGTGGCCTTCTACGGCATGGTCTTCGTCTTCAGCCTCTTCTTCCAGCAGGTCCTGGGCCTGTCGGCGCTCGGCGCGGGGCTGATGTTCCTGCCCATGACGGGACTCCTGGCCGGGGTGAACGTCCTCTCGGCGAAGGCGGCGGCGCGGTACGGGGCGAAGGTGCCGATCGTGGTGGGGCAGGTCGTCGCGGTGGCCGGCCTGCTCGGCCTGCTCACCGTGGACGCGGATTCCTCCCGGGCGGCCCAGGCCCTGCTGCTCGTGCCGCTGGCGCTCGGCGCGGGCTTCTCCCTGCCTCCGCTGATCGCCTCGATGATGGAGGCCGTCCCGGCGGAGCGGGCGGGCACGGCGGCGGGACTCCTGAACGCGATCCGCCAGACGGCGGGCGGCCTCGCCATCGCCGTCTTCGGCTCGCTCGCGGCACAGGACCTGACGACGGCCCTGCGCACCGGCCTCCTCGTCAGCGCCGGCCTGCTGGCCCTGACGACCCTGGCCTCGCTGCGCCTGCCGGGCCGCCGGGCCTGAGCGGGCTCACGCCCCCTCGCGGTACCGCCCCGGTGCCATGCCGTACTCGCGCTTGAAGGCCTTGGCGAAGGCGAACTCCGATGAGTACCCGGAGCGTTGGGCCACGACGCGGAGCGGGACGTCGGCGGAGCGCAGGAGCCGGCCGGCCGTGGTCATGCGCCACCACGTGAGGTAGGCGAGGGGTGCGCGGCCCACGAGGGTGGTGAACCGGCGGGCGAAGGGGGCGCGGGAGAGGCCGCTGAGGGCGCCGAGCTCCTCGACCGTCCACGCTCTCGCCGGGTCGTCGTGGAGGGCGCGGAGGGCGCGCGCCACCGCCGGGTCTCCGAGCGCGGCGGACCAGCCGGTGGACCGGTCGGCGCGCTCGGTGAGCCACCAGGTGCGGAGCAGGTACAGGAGCAGGGTGTCGAGGAGGGCGGGGACGATGGCGTCGGATCCCGGCCGGGGCTCGGCGGAACCGTGCTCAGCGCCTCGGCACGTCCAGCGGGTTGCCGTCGCGGAGTTCCGGCGGGAGGAGGTGGTCGGGGGTCGACTGGTAGGTGACGGGGCGGAGCCAGCGCTCGATCGCGGTCGCGCCGACCGAGGTGCTGGTGGAGGTGGTGGCCGGGTAGGGGCCGCCGTGGTGCTGGGCGGGCGCGACGGCGACGCCGGTGGGCCAGCCGTTGACGAGCACGCGGCCGGCCAGCGGGGTGAGTTCGGCGAGCAGCGAGGCGGCGTCGGGATCCTCGGCGGCCTCCGTCGCGATGTGCAGGGTGGCGGTGAGGTTGCCGGGCAGCAGGCCGAGGACGGCGCTGACCTCCTCGCGCGAGGCGTAGCGGGCGACGACGGTGACGGGTCCGAAGCACTCCTCCAGGAGGAGGGGGTGGGCGCCTTCGGCGAGCCGGTCGGCGTCGACGTCGAGGACGCCGGCGCTGACGGTGTGCTCGCCGCCGGCGCCGGGGGTGACGGCGCTGCGCACCCCGGTGAGCGCGGCGCGCTCGGCGACCCCGGCGACGAAGGCGTCCCGCATCCGGTGGTCGAGCATCACGGAGGGCTCGGTCTCGCTGACCGCGGCGGTGAGCGCGGCGAGGAAGCGGTCGCCGTCCCCGCCGCGGGGGGCCAGGACGAAGCCGGGCTTGGTGCAGAACTGGCCCGCGCCCAGGGTCATCGAGCCGGCCAGGCCGCCGCCGATCTCCTCGGCCCGCTCGCCGGCGGCGGCGGGGGTGATCACGACGGGGTTGAGGGAGCCGAGTTCGCCGTGGAACGGGATGGGGACGGGCCGGGTGACGGCCGCGTCGAACAGCGCCCGGCCGCCGCGGATCGAGCCGGTGAAGCCGGCCGCCGAGACGAGCGGGTGACGGACGAGTCCGACGCCCGCGTCGAAGCCGTGGACGAGGACGACGACGTCCTCGGGGAGGCCGGTCTTGGCGGCGGCCCGGCGCAGCAGGGATGCGCAGAGCTCGGAGGTCGCCGGGTGGTCGGGGTGGGCCTTGACGACCACGGGGCAGCCGGCGGCGAGGGCGCTGGCGGTGTCACCGCCGGGGACGGAGAAGGCGAGCGGGAAGTTGCTGGCGGCGTAGACGGCGACGACGCCGAGCGGGATCTTCCAGCGGCGCAGGTCGGGCCGCGGCGGGGTGGCTCCGGGGTCGGGGAGGTCGATCCGGACGTCGAGGAAGGAACCTTCCTCGACGACGTCGGCGAACGCCCTCAACTGGGCGGTCGTACGGGCGAGTTCACCGCCGAGACGGACGGGACCCAGGGCCGTCTCGGCGTCGGCGGCCTCGGCGATCTGCTCGCCGGCCCCGTCGAGGAGGTCGGCGGCGGTACGGAGGAAGGCGGCCCGCACGACGCGGTCGGCGAGTGCCTCGCGGGTGGCGTGGGCGGACCGTACGGCCCGGTCGACCTCCTCCGCTGTGGCCTCCACCGCAACCTGCTCGCGCGGCTTCCCCGTCCTGGGGTCCACACTCCACACTGGTTCTGCCGCCACCGCCACGCCCCTGTTCGCTATTCTGAACACAGTTCCCGTAGATGAACGCATCTGGGCGGGACTCTATTGACGGCCCGGCCGTCTCCACAAGGGCACCGCTCGGCCGGGGCGTCCGGTGGGCGACGGGGTGGGCGACCGGACAACGGAAAAGGGGCGAGGGTCATGGCGACTGCCGACGCGGGTGGGGCACAGGTGAAGTCCGCGGTGCGGACCGTGGAACTGCTCGAGTACTTCGCCGGGCGCCCCGGCATGCACTCGCTCGCCGCCGTCCAGGAGGCCGTCGGCTACCCCAAGTCCAGCCTGTACATGCTGCTGCGCACCCTGGTCGAGCTGGGCTGGGTGGAGACGGACTCCACCGGCACCCGGTACGGCATCGGGGTGCGGGCGCTGCTCGTCGGCACCTCGTACATCGACGGCGACGAGGTGGTGGCCGCCTCCCGGCCCACCCTGGACCGGCTGTCCGACGACACCACCGAGACCATCCACCTGGCGCGCCTCGACGGCACCAACGTGGTCTACCTGGCGACCCGCCAGTCCCAGCACTACCTGCGGCCGTTCACCCGGGTCGGGCGTCGGCTGCCCGCGCACTCGACCTCGCTGGGCAAGGCGCTGCTCGCCACCCACAGCGACGAGCAGGTGCGCAAGCTGCTCCCGGAGACCCTGCCGGCGCTGACCGAGCACACGATCACCGACCGCGAGCAGCTCATCGAGGAGCTGGGCGTCATCCGCGAGCAGGGCTACGCGGTGGACCGCGAGGAGAACACCCTCGGCCTCCGCTGCTTCGGCGTCGCCATCCCGTACCGGACCCCGGCCCGGGACGCGATCAGCTGCTCGGTGCCGGTGGCGCGGCTCACCCCGGCCCACGAGCAGATGATCAAGGACGCGCTGTTCGACGCGCGCGACCGGCTGACGCTCGCGACGCGCCGACTCTGACGCAAGCGGCCCGCCGCCCGATCGCGCCGACCGCGTGGTCAGGCGCGGTCGGCGAGGGCCTGCTGCCAGACCGGGCTGTCGACGTAGTGGTTGTCGTACTGCTCCGAGGACGCCTTGATCTCCTCGAAGCTCGCCTCGCCGCGCATGACCCGGCCGAGGAGGCGGAGGTAGTCGAAGCGGGCCATGCCGGGCGTGAACGTGAAGAGCACGTCGGCCTCGGCGCCGGGCGCCGCCGCGAAGGCGTGCGGGGTGTGCGGCGGGACGAGGAGGAAGTCGCCCTGTTCCAGGACGGTCAGCTCCTCGCCGACCAGGACCTGGAGCGAGCCGCCGAGCACGAAGAACATCTCCGAGGCCTTGGTGTGGAAGTGCGCCGGGGCCCCGACCGCGCCCTTCGCGAACGAGGAGCGGTAGCTGGTGAGCTGTCCGCCGGTGGTGTCGGAGTCGGCGAGGAGGGTCATCACGCTGCTCGGGTCGGCGGCGGTCTCGGCGGTGGCGGCGCGGGTCAGGAGCGGGGCGAAGGTCTCGATCTCGTTCATGATCACTACTCTAGGGCGCCATTGACCCTTCGACAGGGGGCAATCGATCTTCGAATTGATGGGTCAATTCCTCGTGGCGCCCGCCCCCGGGCGGGGCGCGACTGCGAGCGAGGGGTCGTGGGCAGGGCGTCGGCAGCGGTCGGGGGCCGCGGAAGGAGGAGCCCCTCTCCCCCGGGCGGGGGAGGCGGTTCCCCTGTGGGAAGGAGGTAGGAGGGCCGGTCCGGGCGGGAGTCTGGAGCCATGACACAGACCGCGCACCTCCCCGCCCCGGCGCCCGGCGCCGACCACCGGCCCGGCACCCTCCGCCGCGTGCTGCGCGTCCTCGCGATCCTCGCCTGCCTCCCGTACATCACGCTCAAGGTCGCCTGGGTGGCCGGCAGCGAGATCGGCATCCCCGCCGGGAGCGCGCTCCTGGAACACCGGCAGATGATGGCGATCGCCAACTCGGTCTCCGTGGTCGCCGACGTCCTCGTCGTCGTCCTCGCCCTGCTGCTCACCCAGGACTGGGGCCGGCGCTTCCCCGCCTGGCTGCTCTCCCTCCCCATGTGGGCGGCGACCGGACTCCTCGCCCCGATCATGACCGGCTACCCGGTGCAACTCGCGGTCGCCCTCGTCTCCGGCGCCGAGAAGGCCGCCGCGCCGAGCGAACCCTTCCTGGACGACTGGGTCTTCGCCGTCGTCTACGGCGGCTTCACACTCCAGGGCCTCGCCCTGGGCACCCTCTTCGCCTTGTACGCCCGGGACCGCTGGGGTCACATCTGGCGGGGCAGGCTCGGCGAGCTGTCCGCCCGCACGTCCGGATCCGGGGCACGGGCCCTCGCCGTCGGCGGCGCGGTGGTCGCGCTCCTGCCCGCCTCCCTCCACCTGCTGTGGGCCGCCGGCTCGACCACGGGGCTGTCCGCCCGGCGCATCGCCGAACGCGACTCCGACTTCTACGTCCTGGAGGCCCAGTGGATCGCCTTCATCGTCGTCGCCGTCGCCTCGACCCTCTTCCTCGTCCTGCGCCGGCCCGCCCGGCTCCGGGTCCGCACCACGCTGGCGCTGGCCTGGACCACCTCGGGCACCGTGGGCTGCTGGGGCGCCTACCTGTCGCTCGTCGCGCTGCTGCCGGACCCCGATCCGACCAAGCGCGTCCCCGAGCTCGTACAACTGTCCTACGCTGGCGAAATGATCACCGGGTTCCTTCTCGCCGCGTGCGTGGCGCTGTTCCTGCGGCGCCGGAGCGCCGAGGCGTGAGACCGGTCGCGGCCCTGTTCGGGCAGCGGGCCAGACTCCGCTGGCTCCATCTGATCCTGGGCGGCGCGCTGTTCATGCCCTTCTGGATGGTCGGCTCGCTGGTGGTGGCGCCCCTGCTCGACGGCGGCGGCATCTTCACCGGCAGCCTGGGCGTCCAGTCAGGGGCGTACGCGGCGGGGCTGCCGCTCGCCGCCGTCACCGCGCTGTTCCCGCTGGCCCGGCCGATGTCGGTGGCGGCGGCGCGGACGCTGTGCGGGGTGCCGGCGGACCGGTTCGCGGACGGCCCGGCGCGCGGACGGACGGCGAAGGCCAGGACGGCCGGCTGGTTCAGCCTGCACCTGGGATGCGGGGCGCTGGTCAGCGGGGCGACCCTGGCCCTGCCGCCGTTCGCGGTCTCGGTGATGGCGCTGCCGTTCTCACCCGCGCTCCGGGAGTCCGAGCTCGGCCGGCTGTGGGGGCTCGACCGGCCCGGGTGGATCTGGGCGGGCCTTCCGGCCGGACTGCTCATGCTGCTCGCCCTGGCCGCCGTGGCGGCGGCCGCCGGTGCGCTGCTCGCCCGGCAGGCGCCCCGGCTCCTCGGGCCGAGCCCGGCCGACCGGCTCGCGGCGGCGGAGCGCCGGGCGGCGGAGGCGGAGTCCCGCAACCGCCTCGCCCGGGAGCTGCACGACTCGGTCGGTCACGCGCTGAGCGCGGTCACCCTCCAGGCGGGCGCGGCCCGCCGGGTCCTGGACGGCGACGGGGCCGACCTGGGGTTCGTCCGGGAGGCGCTGACCGCCATCGAGGAGACCACCCGGCGCACGGTCGGGGAGCTGGACTGGGTCCTGGGGCTCCTGCGGGACGAAGGGCAGGCGGCCGCGGCGGGCCCGGGCCCCGGGCTCGACGCCCTGGAGGCCCTGGTGCGGGGCGCGGGGCCGCGGGTGGCGCTGACCGTGGCGGGGGACCTGGACCCCGTATCCGAGGCGCTGTCCCGCGAGGCGTACCGGATCGTCCAGGAAGGGCTGACGAACGCGGCCCGGCACGCGGGCGGCGAGCCCGTCGCCGTACGACTCGACGCACGCACCGAGGAGTTGGAGATCACCATGGAGAACCCCCTGCCCGAACGGCCGCCGGTCGCCCGCCCGCACGGCGGGCGTGGCCTGCGCGGGGTCGGCGAGCGGGCCCGGCTGCTCGGCGGCACCGTCGAGGCGGGCCCGGTGGACGGCGTCTGGCGCCTCGCGGTCAGGATTCCCCGGTGAGCGCCCCGATCAGGGTCGTGCTCGCCGACGACGAGCGGATGGTCAGGACCGCCCTGCGGGTCATCCTCGACGCCGAGCCCGACCTGGCGGTCGTCGGCGAGGCGGCCACCGGCGCCGAGGCGGTCTCGGTGGTGCGCGCCGAGCGGCCCGACGTGGTGCTGATGGACGTCCGCATGCCGGAGATCGACGGCATCCGGGCCACCGAGCAGATCCTCGCCGGGATGGCGGACGCGCCCCGGATCGTCGTCGTCACGACCTTCGAGAACGACTCGTACGTGTACGACGCGCTGCGCGTCGGCGCCGCCGGGTTCCTGCTGAAGCGGGCCGCCGCGGAGGAGCTGGTGAGCGCCGTGCGCCTGGTCGCGCGCAGCGACTCGCTCCTCTATCCGGCCGCCGTGCGGTGCCTCGCCGCCGAACACGCCCGCCACCGGCCGCCGGCCGCGCCGGCCTGGGCCGCCCGCCTGACCGACCGCGAGGCCGAGGTCCTCCGGCTCGTCGCGACCGGTCTCACCAACGCCGAGATAGCCGACCGCATCGGTGTCGGCCCGGCCACCGTGAAGACCCACGTGGCGGCGGTCCTCGCCAAGCTCGGCGCCCGCGACCGCACGCAGGCGGTGATCCTGGCGTACGAGTCGGGGTTCGTCCGCACGGGGTGACGCGAGCGGTCACCTTTCCACCCGGCCCGGGCGCCGTCGCCCCACCGGGTCAGGAGCGTGTGGCGGTGCCGCAGCCGGCCTCGGCGTCGGCCAGTGGCGCCGTGCGGTCGTAGGGATCGACCGTGCGGCCGCTCGTGCCGGCGCCGGATCCTCCGCCGCCGAACTCGGGCCGGAAGTAGCCGGTGGGGTCGTCGCACCCGCCGTTGGTGGTGTCGGCCCGGTGCGAGAGGACGGTGAGGGTTCCCTTCTCCGTCTTCACCTTCGCCGGGTCGTCCCAGCTCACCACGGTCTCCCGCCGCACGATCACGCGCACGACCTCGTCGCCGCCGCCCGCCGGGGCGACCGGGTAGACGTAGGTGACGTCGGCGGTCACCTCCAGGGCCCCGCGCTCGCCCTCCCGGTAGGTGAGGTGCCCCCGGGTCCTGACGACGTCCCCGACGACACGGGCCTGTGCCGGGTCGAAGCGGCTGAAGAGCGACAGCGGGTCGTGGTCCGCGTCGGGTGCGCGCAGCGCGGTCGACACGAAGGCCTTCATGTCCGGCTGGTGCGGGTTGATGAGGGCGATCGCCTTCTCGGGGCGTCCGCCCCGCAGCACCGCCGGATCCAGGCTGCCGGCGGCGAGGAAGTCGCGGGTTCGCGCGAGCGCCCGCGCGACCTCCGTCTTCGTCATCCATCCGGTCGCCTCGGCGGCGGGCACGGTGATGCCGGCCGTGCCGTCCGCCCAGCGCACCGCGGGCGAGCCCTTGAATGGTTCGGCGAGGGTGGCCCGCCCGCCCGGCTCCGGGGGCGGTGCCTGCTCCGGCCGCGCCGTCTCCTGCGCCAGGGGCCGCGCCGGGCCGTCGTCGCCCGACCATCCGACGAACCCTCCCGGGTCCACGGCCACGACGAGCAGGGCCAGCGAGGCCACGAGCCCCGCCACGTACCAGCCCTTCCTCCGCCGGGGGCGTACGGGAGTGTGCGCGCGCCAGGCCGGTGGTTCCGCGGGCCTGGCCCGCAGCCGGGCCGCCGCCTCGCGGGCCCGCGCCGACGGCTCCTCCGGGGCTTCCGCCGTACCGTCGGCCGAGGTCCGCAGGAACTCCTCCCACACCTCGTCCGGCACGCCGGGACCGCCGCTGCCCGTACCCGTACTCACAACCGACTCCCCCGCCCGACGCGTCTCCGGCCCCTCCCCCGGGGCCCCAGCATGATCACATACGCGGGTCGGGGCGTCGTGACCGGCAGGGGGGACACGGGGCCGCCCGGGACATGAAGGTTCGCTGAGAAACGGGACACAGCCGGAACGTCCGCCGCCGGCCCGTTCGTCCCCATAGGTGCGATGAACAAGACGATCAGGCACACGTCGGTCTTCGTCCTCATCCTGGTGCTCGCCCTGCTGGGCCGGGCCACCTGGGTGCAGGCGTACGAAGGCAAGGCGCTCGCGGACGACTCGAAGAACCGGCGGAAGACGATCGCGCAGTACGCGCAGCCGCTGGGCGACATCGTCGTGACCGGTTCGCCGGTCACCGGCTCGAGGAAGACGAAGGGAGGGGACCTCGCCTACCAGCGCACGTACACGGACGGCGAGCTGTACGCGGCGGTCACCGGCTACAGCTCGCAGGCCTACGGCGCCACGCAGCTGGAGGGCATCTACTCCGACGTCCTGGACGGCACCGACGACCGGCTGAAGAGCCCGCTGGACGCCGTCACGCGCAAGCAGCAGGCGCCGGGCACGGTCGTCACCACGATCGACCCGGACGTCCAGAAGGCCGCCTACCGGGCGCTCGGGAGCAAGAAGGGCGCGGCCGTCGCGATCGACCCGGCGACCGGCCGGCTCCTCGCCATGGTGTCCACCCCGTCCTACGACCCGTCGAAGATCGCCGGGGCGACGGACGGCGACGCCTGGAAGGCGCTGACCACCGACGAGGACAAGCCGATGGTCAACCGGGCGCTGCGCCAGCCGCTGCCGCCCGGCTCGACCTTCAAGCTGGTCGTCGCGGCGGCGGCCCTGGAGGACGGCCTCTACGGCTCGGTGGACACGGCGACGGAGAGCCCCGACCCGTACACGCTGCCGGGCACCCGCAGGGTCCTGCCCAACGAGAACGCGTCCGCGCCCTGCGAGAACGCCACGATCCGCACGGCGCTGCGGTACTCCTGCAACAACGTCTTCGCGAAGATGGCCGTCGACCTGGGGCAGGACAAGGTGAAGGCGATGGCGGAGAAGTTCGGCTTCAACGACGACGCGCTCGACGTACCGGTGCGTGCCTACGCCAGCGTGTACCCCTCCGGCGTGGACAAGGCCCAGACGGCGCTGACCGGCATCGGGCAGTTCGACGTCACGGCCACCCCGCTCCAGATGGCGATGGTGTCGGCGGCGATCGCCAACGACGGCCTCCTCGCGGCCCCGCACATGGTGTCGAAGGTCGTCGACTCCGACGGCGACGCGCTGACCTCGTTCAAGGACGGGGACACCGAGCGGATCGTCTCCTCGTCGACGGCCGAGCAGCTGCGGAGCGCCATGGTGACCGTGGTCGAGCAGGGCACGGGCAGCAACGCCGCCGTGGCCGGCGCCGAGGTCGGCGGCAAGACCGGCACCGCGCAGCACGGCGAGAACAACAGCAAGACGCCGTACGCCTGGTTCACCTCCTACGCCAAGGACCCCTCCACCGGGAAGCAGGTCGCCGTCGCGGTGCTGATCGAGGACTCGGGCGCCGCCCGCTCCGAGGTCAGCGGCAACGGCCTGGCGGCGCCGGTGGCGCAGAAGATGATGGCGGCGGCGCTGAAGTGACGTGGGACGGGGGCCGATTGGCCGTCGGACCCCGTCCCGCGATATGCAGGGGCACTCCCCTCGATTCGAATGCGTACTCGGATCGCGGGGCGTGTCCCTGCTCTCGTCCCACGGAGGACCGCCGTGCGCCTGCCCCGTTCCCTTTCCGGCTGGACCATGGCGGTCTTCGGCGTGCTCGCCGCGGCGCTCGGGGTGGTGGGCCTCGTCGCCCCGGACGCCCTGCTGACCGTCATGGGCTTCGAGCCGGTGCCCGAGGGCCGCCGCGCGGACGGCGACCACACCCTGGTCTTCCTGACGGCCTCCTCCATGGCCGCCCTCAACATGGGCGTCTACTACGTGCTGGCCGCCCTCGCCGACTGGAAGCCCTTCTTCCGCTGGACCGTCCCCTTCCGCCTCCTCACCTGCGCCGTCTTCACCCTCGCGGTCGTCACCGGCCGCGCCCCCGCCGGGTTCCTCGGCGTCGGCCTGTGGGAGGGCCTGGGAGCGGTGGTGACGGGGCTCGCCCTGCGGTACGAGAAGCGGGAAGAGCGCGACCGGTGACGGGGGCCCAGGACGCGTCCCGCGGCTACTTCACGCCGAGCAGCCGCTCGACCGGGTCGATGGCGAAGTAGACGGTGAAGAGGGCGGCCGTCGCCCACAGCAGCCAGTGGACCTCGCGGGCCTTGCCGAGGACGGCCTTGATCACCACGTAGGCGAGGAAGCCGGCACCGATGCCGTTGGTGATCGAGTACGTGAAGGGCATCACGACGATGGTGAGGAAGGCCGGGATCGCGATGTCGAGGCTCGTCCAGTCGATGTGCCGGACCTGCGTCATCAGGAGGAAGCCGACGGCGACCAGGGCGGGCGCTGCCGCCTGGGCGGGGACGACCGTGGCGAGCGGGGTGAGGAAGAGGGCGAGGGCGAACAGGCCGCCGGTGACGACGGACGCGAAGCCGGTGCGGGCGCCCTCGCCGACGCCGGCCGCGGACTCGATGTACGAGGTGTTGGAGGAGGCGGAGGCGGCGCCGTCGACGAGGAGGATCCGGCCGAGGTGCGGGACCTTGCCGTCCTCGTCGAGGAGGCCGGCTTCGCTGGAGACGCCGACGACGGTGCCCATCGTGTCGAAGAAGTCGCTGAGCAGCAGGGTGAAGACGAGCAGGACGAGGGTGACCAACCCGATCTGCCCGAAGGCGCCGAAGAGGCTGAAGGAGCCGACGAGTCCGAAGTCGGGGGCGGCGACCAGGTCGTCGGGGACGGCGGGGACCGTCAGGCCCCACGCCTGCGCGGGGACGTCGGCCAGCTCGTTCACGACGACGGCGACCACGGTCGTGACCACGATGGACAGGAGGATCGCGCCCTTCACCTTGCGGGCCATGAGGGCGACGGTCAGCAGCACGCCCAGACAGAAGACGAAGACGGGCCAGCCGGAGAGGTGACCGCTCGCGCCGAGCTGGACGGGCACGGAGCCGGTCTCCCCGGGGATGCGGGTGACGAAGCCCGCGTCGACGAAGCCGATGAAGGCGATGAAGAGGCCGATGCCGACGCTGATGGCCTGCTTCAGCTGCTGCGGGATGGCGTGCATGACGGTCTCGCGCAGCCCGGTGACGACGAGGGCGCAGATCAGCAGCCCTTCCAGGACGACGAGGCCCATCGCGTCCGGCCAGCTCATCAGGGGCGCGAGCTGGAAGGCCACGACGGCGTTGAGGCCGAGCCCGGCGGCGAGGGCGAGCGGGAGGTTACCGGCGACGCCCATGATCACCGTCATCACGGCGGCCACCAGGGCGGTCGCGGTGACGAGTTGGGCCGGGTCGAGGTGGTGGCCGTACTTGTCCTGGGCGCTGCCGAGGATGATCGGGTTGAGGACCAGGATGTACGCCATCGTGAAGAACGTGGCGAAGCCGCCACGTATCTCACGGCCGAGGGTCGACCCTCGGTCACTGATGCGGAAGTACCGGTCGACGGGGGTGCTCGGGGCACTGGTTCTGAGCTCTGACATGACTCTCCTCGGGGACGGCTGGCTGGATTGTGCCCACCGGGCGGACACTTCAGGTGTCGTGCGCGTTACGGAGTCGACCGAGCACCCCTCTTAGGCCTGTCCGGCCCTGATCCGCCGGACAGGCCTAAGGCGGTTGACCGATCCGGGCGGGGCTCCTCAGACGCCAGGCTGCGGCCATGCGCTGGTATCTGACAGGTGTCGTCGTGTCCGGATTCGGTACGACGGCGATGTGGCTGGTCTCCGGGATCTGGGTGAAGTCCCTGACGGGGTCGGACAGTCTGGCGGCTCTGGCCGCGTTCGCCCTCTGGGCGCCGGTCCTCCTCGGGCCGCTGCTGGGCACGCTCGCCGACCGGGTGCGGCGCAGGCCGCTCCTGGTCGTGTCGAACGCGGCGATGGCGCTGCTGCTGCCGCTGCTCCTGTGGGTGGAGTCGGCGGACCGGGTGTGGCTGCTGTTCGCGGTGCTCGTCCTTTACGGGGCGCAGGGCACGGTGCACGAGGCGGCGGAGCAGGCCCTGGTGTCGACCGTGCTCGACGAGGAGCGGCTCGGCACGTTCAACGGGCTGCGGATGACCGCGAACGAGTCGATGAAGCTGATCGCCCCGCTGGTGGCCGCGGGGCTCTTCGCCCGGTACGGCGGTGGCCCCGTCGCCCTCCTGGACGCGGCGACCTTCGCGGTCGCGGCGGGGGTGTTCGCGCTGATGCCGGTGCGCGAGACGCGGCCCGCCCCGCCCGCGGCCCGCCACTGGTGGCGCGAGACGGCCCAGGGCGTCCGGCTGCTGCGCGCCTCGCCGGTGCTGCGGCCCCTGGTGGCGACGGGCTCGGTGACGATGCTGCTCGCCGGTGTGAACGGGGCCGCGATCTACGCCGTCGTCGACGGGGGGCTCGGCCGCCCGCCCGCGTACGCCGGTGTGCTGTACGCGGTCCAGGGCGCGGGTTCCGTCCTCGCGGGCCTGGTCACGGGCCCGCTGCTCCGCCGGATCCCGGAGCTCACGCTCGCCGGCGCCGGCCTGGCCCTGTTCTCGGTGGCGGTGGGGGTCCGCGCGTTGCCGTACGAGGCGACGGCCCTGGCGGCGAGCGCCGTGATCGGGCTCGGCCTTCCGTGGGTGCTCGTCGCCGTGGTGACGGCGGTGCAGCGCGAGGCCCCCGCGGAGGCGGTGGGGCGCGTCGCCGCGACCGCCCACACCCTCGTCCTCGCGCCCAACGCGGTGGCCCTCGCACTCGGCGCGGGCCTGGTCGCGGTGATCGACGTACGGGTCCTGCTGCCGCTGCTCGCGGTGGCCGGAGCGGCGTGGTCGGTGGGGCTCGCGGTGCGGGGCGGCGGCGCTTCGCCGCGCGGCCGGACCGGGGGACGTGGAGCATGGAGGGAGGCGTTCGGGCGCGGCGGGAGGAGGGCAGTGTGACGGCCGGTTCGTTCCCGGGGACGGCGGGGCACGTCGGTGTGCCCCTGGCCGGCAAGGGACTCCTCGACGTCCTGGGGGTCGCGGCCGTCGTGGTGGACGACCGGGGCCGGATCGTGCTGTGGAGCCCGCAGGCGGAGGACCTCTTCGGTTTCGGCGCGGACGAGGCGCTCGGCCGGTACGTGGCCCGGCTGATCGTCGGCGAGGAGCACCAGGAGGAGGCGCTGCGTCTCTTCGGCGAGGTGCTGCACGGGGGAACGACCTGGTCGGGCGTCTTCCCCGTACGGCACAAGGACGGGACCTACCGGCAGGTGGAGTTCCGCAACATGCGGCTCACCGACGACCGGGGGGATCTCTACGCGCTCGGGATCGCCGCCGACCGCTCCGCCGTGGAGCGCGTCGAGACCGAGCTGGCCCTCTCGGACCGGCTGGTCAGCCAGTCGCCGATCGGCCTCGCCCTGCTCGACACCGAGCTGCGGTACGTCCTGGTGAACCCGGCGCTCGAACGGATCAACGGCGTGCCGGCCGAACTGCACGTGGGCCGGCGGATCGGCGACATGCTGCCGATGCTGGACGCCGGCGGCCTGGAGGCGGCGCTCCGCACCGTGCTCGCCACGGGCGTGCCGCTGCTGGACCACGCCACGACGGGCCGGACCCCGGCGGATCCCGAGCACGATCACGTCTGGTCGGTGTCGCTGTCCCGGCTGGAGGCCGCCGAGGGCCGGGTCCTGGGGGTCGCGGTGTCGGTGATCGACGTGACCGAGCGGCACCGGGCGGACGCGGCGGCGGACCGGTCCCGGCGGCGGCTCGCCCTCATCGCGGACGCCTCGGCCCGGGTGGGCACCACCCTGGAGGTGGAGCAGACGGCCGACGAGCTGGCCTCGGTCGTGGTGCCGGAGCTGGCCGACATCGCCGCCGTCGACGTCCTGGACTCGGTGCTCGCGCTGCGCAGGCCCGGCGCGCCCGAGGAGGGGCCCGAGCTGTTCCGTGCCCTCGCGGTGAAGGCCGCGGGCCGGACGGAGGCGCTTCCGGCGGCGGACCCGCCCGGGGCGGTCGCGATGTACGGAGCGGACCGGCTGGTCACCCGGTGTGTGCACAGCGGTCTGCCGGTCCTGGTGGAGCACGTCGGCCCCGGTGACCTGTCCCGGATCGCCCGGAGCCCCCAGGCGGCGGAACTGCTCGCGCGGGCCGGTGTGCACTCGTACCTGGCGGTGCCGCTGATCGCTCGCGGCGAGGTGCTGGGGGCGCTCGACCTGAAGCGGGACCGGAACGCGCTGCCCTTCGACGGCGACGACGTGCTGCTCGCGACGGAGCTGGCGGCGCGGGCCGCGGTGAGCATCGACAACGCGCGCTGGTACCAGAGCGTGCGGAACTCGGCGGTGACGCTCCAGCGCAGTCTGCTGCCGGGTGCGCCGCCGGATCTCACGGGCCTGGAGATCGCGGCCCGGTACCAGCCGGCGCAGGCGTCGAGCGAGGTGGGCGGCGACTGGTACGACGTGATCCCGCTGCCCGACGACAAGACGGCTCTGGTCGTCGGGGACGTGATGGGCAGCGGGATCGACGCGGCGGCCACGATGGGCCGACTGCGCACCGCCACCTGCGCGTTCGCCGACCTGGACCTGTCGCCGGCGCAGGTGCTGCGGCACCTGGACCGGATCACGGAGGGTCTCGAGCACTACATCGCGACGTGTCTCTTCGCCGTGCACGACCCGGTCCGCGGCCGGTGCCGGATCGCGAACGCGGGTCATCTGCCGCCCGTCCGGGTCCCGGCGGACGGGCCGGCCGAGCTGGTGCGGTTGTCGACGGGGGTGCCGCTGGGGGTCGGCGGCGGCCGGTTCCACACCACGAGGGTGCCGTTCCGGCCCGGGGACCGGCTGGTGCTGTACACGGACGGACTGATCGAGACCCGTCACGAGGCGATCGACGAGCGGCTCGCGCTGCTGGTGGGTCTGCTCGACGAGGCTCGCGGGCCCCTGGAGGAGACCTGCGACCTGCTGCTGCGGTCGCTGCGGCGGCCGGGGGCGCCGGACGACGTGGCGCTGCTCATCGCGCGGAGCACCGGATGACGGCCCGTGACGGCTCCGGAGCGGGCCGGTGGAGGAACCGGGGACGGGGGCGGGCAAGGACGCACGGAGGCGGTCCGGGCGAGCGGGAGACGGGGCTGCGGAGCCTCGCCGGGCAGGTGTTCGCCCTGGAGGCGCTGATCGCGCTCCTGGTGATCGCGGCGGCGGTGTTCATCACGTTCCACCAGGCGCAGCGGGACACCGAGCGGGACGCCCGGATCCGCTCGCTCGCGGTCGCGGAGGCCTTCGCGCACGCCCCGGGCATCGACGCGGCGCTGATGTCGCCCGATCCGACGGCGGAGCTCCAGAACCGGGCGGAGGCGACCCGGCGGTCCACGGGCGTCGACTTCATCGCGGTGCTCAGCCCGGCCGGCGTGCGGTACACCGACTCGGAGCCGGAGCTGATCGGCCGGAAGGCCACCGGGGACCTCTCGCGGGCGGCCGTGGACGGCGAGTCGTTCACCGAGCTGTTCCGGGGCGCGCCGAACGACGCGGTACGGGCCGTGGTCCCGGTGGCGGACGAGCGGGGCCGGATCGTCGGCATGGTCAGCAGCGGCATCGAGGTGGAGAGCATCACGCACGCGGTGGAGGGGCGGCTGCCGCTGCTGATCGGTGCGGCGGGCGGCGCGCTCGCGCTGGCGGTGGGCGGGGCCGCGCTGGTGAGCCGGCGGCTGCGACGGCAGACGCACGGCCTCGGCCCGGCGGAGATGACCCGGATGAAGGAGCACCACGAGGCGGTGCTGCACGCGGTCAGGGAGGGCGTGCTGATCATGGGCCCGGACCGCCGGCTGCTGCTCGCCAACGACGAGGCCCGCCGGCTGCTCGGGCTCGGCGCGGACGCGGACGCGGAGCGGCGGCACGTCTCGGAGCTCGGTCTCGATCCCCGGACGGTCGAGCTGCTGGAGTCGGGGCGGTCGGCGACGGACGAGGTGCACCGGGCGGGCGACCGGCTGCTCGCGGTGAGCGTGCGGCCGACCGTCGCGGGCGGCAAGGAGTCCGGGTGCGTGATGACGATGCGGGACACCACCGAGCTGGCGGCGCTGACGGGCCGGGCCGCGGTGGCCCGCGGCCGGCTCCAGCTGCTGTACGAGGCGGGGGTGCGGATCGGGACGACCCTGGAGGTCGTACGGACGGCGGAGGAGCTGGCGGAGGTGGCGGTGCCGCGGTTCGCGGACTTCGCCACGGTGGAGCTCCTGGAGCCGGTGCTGCGCGGGGAGGAGCCGCCGGGGGCCGCGGCGGCGGCCGCCGGGCTGCGGCGCGCGGCGCTGAGCGGGCTGCGGCCCGACCAGCCGCTCCAGCCGGTCGGGGACACCGTCCGCTTCGACGTGCCCACCACGCCGATGGCGAAGGCCCTGCACGCGGGGCACGCGGTGGTGCAGGCGGAGCTGGCGTCGGCGGAGGGCTGGCGGGCGCAGGACCCGGAGGGCGCGGCGCGGGCGCTCGCGTACGGGATGCACTCGCTGCTGACGGTGCCGCTGCTGGCCCGTGGGGTGGTGCTGGGAATGGCGAACTTCTGGCGCGCGGACACCCCGGAGCCGTTCGGGGAGGAGGACCTGTCGTTCGCCGAGGAGCTGGCGGCGCGGGCGGCGGTGGCGATCGACAACGCGCGCCGGTTCACCCGGGAGCACGCGATGGCGGTGACGCTCCAGCGGAGCCTGCTGCCCCGGGTGCTGCCGGACCAGAGCGCGGTGGAGGTGGCGTACCGCTACCTCCCGGCGAAGGCGGGGGTGGGCGGCGACTGGTTCGACGTGATCCCGTTGCCGGGGGCGCGGGTGGCGCTCGTGGTGGGGGACGTGGTGGGGCACGGGCTGCACGCGGCGGCGACGATGGGGCGGCTGCGGACGGCGGTGCACAACTTCTCGACGCTCGACGTGCCGCCGGACGAGCTCCTCGGTCATCTCGACGAGTTGACGGGCCGGATCGACGACCGGGAGTCGGAGGGCCCGGACGGCGAGGGGCGGCGGCGGGACGAGGGCATCACCGGCGCGACCTGCCTGTACGCGATCTACGATCCGGCGTCGGGTCTCTGCACGGTGGCGAGCGCCGGGCATCCGGGGCCCGCGCTGGTGGCTCCGGACGGGCGGGTGGAGTTCCCCGAGCTGTCGCCGGGGCTGCCGCTGGGCCTCGGTCTCGGCGACGTGCCGTTCGAGGCCACGGAGCTGCGGTTGCCGGAGGGGAGCAAGCTGGTCCTGTTCACGGACGGGCTCCTGGAAGACCACGGGCGGGATCTGGACACGGGGATCGGGCTGCTGCGGTCGACGCTCGCCCACCCGGACCGGACGCCCGAACAGACCTGCGCGGACGTCCTGGCGACCCTTCTCTCGCCCACGCCCCGTGACGACATCGCGCTGCTCGTGGCCCGGACGCGGCTGCTCGACCGGGAGCGGATCGCCGAGTGGGAGGTGGCGCGGGACCCGTCGGCGGTCTCGCCGGTGCGGAACGCGGCGGCGGCGAAGCTGGCGGAGTGGGGGCTCGACGAGCTCGCCTTCTCGGCGGAGCTGGTCCTGAGCGAGCTGGTCACGAACGCGGTGCGGTACGGGGCGGATCCGGTGCGGGTGCGGCTGCTGCGGGACCGGACGCTGATCTGCGAGGTGTCGGACGGCAGCAGTACGTCCCCGCACCTGCGGCACGCGGCGACGACGGACGAGGGCGGGCGCGGGCTGTATCTGGTCGCCCAGTACGCGGATCGCTGGGGCACCCGGTACGCCCGGCGCGGGAAGACGATCTGGGCGGAGCTGCGGGTGGGCGGCGGTGACGCGGAGCCGGTGGCGGTGGCGGTGCCGGATCTGGACGCGCTGGAGGATCTGGGCTGGTGAGGGGCGGTGGGGCGGATCCCGCCGACGCCCGTGGTATACCAGATCGCGGTACCGTTCCCGGACCGTCCCTCGCCCCCGAGGAGCCCACGTGACCCCGCCGCCGCGCACCGCGACCCTCTTCCACGACGTACGCCCCTTCGGCGGCCCGGCCCGCGACCTGGTCGCGGTGGACGGCCTCCTGGCGGCGGAGGTGCCGGCGGACGCCCGGGTCGAGCGGGTGGACGGCGGCGGCCGGCTGGCCCTGCCGACCCTGGTCGACGCGCACATCCACCCGGACAAGACCTCCTGGGGCGAGCCCTGGCACAGCAGGCGCCCCGCGCACGGCATCGCCGAGCACGTCGCCGGGGACGTGGAACTCGCCCGCGCCCTGCCGGCCCCGGTGGGCGAGCGGGCGCTGCGGCTGATGTCCCACGCGGCGGCGCGGGGCACCCGGGCGATGCGCGCCCACGCGGACGTCGCCCCGGCGTACGGACTCGCCGGGATCGAGGGCGTCGCCGAGGCCGCCGGAAAGCTCGCCGGGGTCGTCGACGTGGAGCTCGTCGCCTTCCCGCAGCACGGCGTGGTCCGGACCCCGGGTGTGGCCGAGCTGCTGGCGGAGGCGGCGGCGAGCGGTCTCGTCACCCACATCGGCGGCATCGACCCGGCCGGTTTCGACGCGGACGGCGACCAGCTGGGCACGGTCTTCGCCCTGGCCGAGAAGCACGGGCTCGGGCTCGACATCCACCTCCACGACCGGGGCGAGCGGGGCCTCGCCCCGCTCCGGGACATCGCCGCCCGCACCCGCGCCCTGGGCCTCCGGGGCCGGGTGAGCGTGGCGCACGCCTTCGCGGTCGCCGGCCTCTCCGGACGGGAGCTCGACGAGACGGCCGACCTGCTCGCGGAGGCCGGGATCGCGCTCACCACGGTCGCCCTCTCGGCGACCACGATCCTGCCCTTCCGCCGCCTCGCCGAGCGCGGGGTGCGGATCGGGCTCGGCTCGGACGGCGTGCGGGACAGCTGGAGCCCGTTCGGCAACGCGGACATGCTGCACCGCGCCTGGCTGGCCGCCTGGGCCCTGGACGCCCGCCTCGACGAGGAACTCGAGGCCTGCTTCCGCCTCGCGGCCGACGGCGGCGCGGAGCTGCTCGGCCTGCCGAAGGCGGACCTCCGGCCCGGCTCTCCCGCCGACTTCATGCTCCTCGACGGCGAATGCCTCCCGCAGGCCGTCGTGGACCTGCCCCGCCGCGACCTCGTGGTCCGCGCCGGGCGCGTGGTGGCGCGGGACGGCCGCCTGGTGTGACCGTCCGCGCCGGCCGCGTGGTGGCTCCGGGACGGCCGCCCGGCGTGACCGTCCGCGCCGGCCCGCGCGGTGGCTCCGAGGCGGCCGGCGTGGTGGCTCCGGGACGGCCGCCCGGTGTGGCGCCGAGGCGGTGTGCCGGCCGCCGGGCGACGGCCGGCGGCCGGCGGCCCCTGGCTCCGCCGCCCTCGCCGAGCGGTCTGCGAAGATCGGGGGACCGCCCCGCGCGTCCCGACTGGAGCCCTCCCGATGACCACCTCCCGCCCCGCCGCCGGGGACGCCCACCCGTCCCTGCGCGAGCGCGTGTACGTGGAGCTGCGCGAGCGGATCATCGAGGCGGAGTACCCGGCGGGCACGCGCCTGGTGGAACGCGAGATCGCCGAGGAGCTGAGAGTCTCCCGGGTGCCGGTGCGCGAGGCGATGCAGCGGCTCGAATCGGAGGGCTTCCTCTCGGTGCAGCCGCGCAGGGGTGCCGTGGTGGCGGACTTCGGCCCGCGCGACGCCGAGCACCTCTTCGACGTACGGGAGAACCTGGAGGGCCTGGCCGCCCGCCTCGCCGCCCGGCACGCCGCCCCGGCCCAGCTCCGCGACCTGGAACGGCTGCTGGCCCGCGCCCGCGCGGCGGCGGAGGCCGGGCGCCTGCGCGACACGGTCTCCCTCAACGCCGACTTCCACCGGCGGATCGTCGAACTCTCCGGCAACCCGCTCCTGATGGACCTCATGGCCCCTCTCGACTCCCGGCTCCGCCGCCTCTTCCGGCTCACCTCCGCCCGGTCGGACGGCGAACCCATGTGCGGAGCCCACGAGCGGCTCTACGCGGCGGTCCGCGACCGCGACGAGGACGGCGCCGAAGCCCTCGCCCGCACCCACGTCGCCGACACCCGCGCCTCCGCACAGCGCCTGCTCGCCGCCCTCCGGGCCGACGAGCCCGCCCGCCGGGGAGACGCGCCGACGGTCGGGGAGGGACCGCCCGCCGGAGGGCGGTGACCCTTCAGCTCAGCTTCCGCAGCGCCGTACGGATCGCGCCCAGATCCTCGTCCGAGGCCAAGCCCGCGTGGTAGAGCCGCAGTTCGGTCGCTCCGGCATCGCGGGCCTCCTCGGCGTCCCGGACGAGGCGTCCGGGGGCGCCGCCCATGCCGGCGACGACGGAGAGGTTGGCGGCGAGGACGGTGCCCGGGCGGGCGTGGGCGGCGAAGCCGGCGATCTTCGGGGGGCGGGCGACGACGCCGTCCGTGAGCCCCAGGACGTGCGCCGGGTCGGTGCCGGCGTCGGCGCCGCAGCGGTGGGGGTCGGGGTCCGCGTGGAGCAGGATCCGGAAGCCGGGCGGGGCGGCGGCGCGTACGGCGCCGACGGCGGCCTCCTGGAACGTGCGGGCGGTGACGGCGCGCCAGGCCAGGGCCGGGGCCTCGAGGACGCCGAGGCCGCCCGCCGGCCCCGCGCCGGCCCAGACGGGCTCCAGGGCCCCGCGCACCGCGGCGGCCAGTTCGTCGGGGTCGGCGCCCCCGTCCCCGTACCCCTGTCGGCAGGCGGGGCAGAAGCAGAGCGACATGAGGTACTGGGCGCGCTCCCCCAGGGTGATCCCGCCGGTCTTGTCGTGGGCGTGCAGGTGGGCCAGGCCGTACCAGCCGCAGGACTCCAGTTCGGTGCCGGCCGCGCCGGGCCGTACGGCGGCCTCGGCGGCGAGGTCGACGAGCAGGGCGCGGACGTCGGGGCGGGCGACGCAGGGGGCCCAGGGGTACCGGTCGCCGTATGCGTTGACGACGGAGGTCTCCGGATGCTCGGCACCGAGGCGGGAGTTGTGCGCGAGGACCACCCAGCTGTGCACCTCGAGGCCGGTTCCGGCGAGCGCGTCGGCGGCCCGGCCGTACGCGTCGCCGGGTGCCCACTCCCCCGCCGGGTACGGGCGCAGCGCACGACCCGCCCAGCGGTCCGGGTCCGGCGGGTAGAGCACGGCCGCGTGCTCGGCGGTGACGATCCGGTGCGCCGGGTGGCGGGGGCTCAGCGCCCGGGTGGAGTGGTAGGCCGCGGCGAGGGTGACCTGGGCGACGCCGAGTCCGGCGAGGAGCGCGGGGGCGGCGGGGTCGCCGTCGACGTCCCACGGGTAGACGAAGGCTCCCGCCCTCATGCTCCCGCCTCCTTGAGGAGGGCCCGGCCGCGCTCGACGAGCAGGGCGAGTTCCCTGAGGTGCTCGGGGGCGGGCTCGCTCAGCGGCGGGCGCACCTCGCCGACGTCCGTCCCCGCCATCCGCACCGCCGCCTTGACGAGCGAGACGGCGTATCCCCGCCCCTGGTCGCGGAGTTCGACGAGCGGCCGGTAGAAGCCGTCGACGAGCAGGTCCACGGTGGCGTCGTCGCCGGCGGTGAGGGCCCGGTGGAAGGCGAGGGCCAGGTCGGGGGCGAAGCAGAAGACGGCGGAGGAGTAGAGGGTGACGCCGATGCCCCGGTAGGCGGCGCCGGTGAGTTCGGCGGTCGGCAGGCCGTTGAAGTAGAGCAGGTCGAGGCCTTCGGCGCGGACGGCGCTGACGATCCGCTGCATGAGGCCGAGGTCGCCGTGGCCGTCCTTGAGGCCGATGATGCCGTCGGTGCGGGCGAGGGCGACGGCGGTGGCGGGGGTGAGGATCGCGTTGTCCCGCTGGTAGACGATGACGTCGAGCGGGGTGGCGGCGGCGAGTTCGGTGTAGTGGCGGAGCAGTCCGGCCTGGTCGGCGACGACGAGGTAAGGGGGCATGGCGAGGAGCCCGTCCGCGCCCGCCTCCTCGGCGAGGCGCGCGTACCGGATCGCGAGCGCGGTGCCGTAGCCGGTGCCGGCGACGACCGGGACGCGGCCGGCGGCCTCCTCGACGGCGGCGGCCACGCAGTCCCTGAACTCCTCGGGGGTGAGGGCGTGGAACTCGCCGGTGCCGCAGCAGGCGAACACGGCCGCGGCGCCCGCGTCGACGCCGGCGCGGACGTGGGCGCGGAAGGCGTCGAGGTCGACGGAGCCGTCCGGCGCGAAGGCGGTGACGGGGAAGAAGAGCAGGCCGTCGAGCCGGCCGGCGAGCGGGGCAGTGGTCACGGGCGCTCCCAGGGAAGTCCGTCGTGCACAGCCTCTGTGCACAGTTATGACTGTCATCCATATTCTTGAACGATGCCGACACGCACGCTAGATCAGCCCCGAACAAGGGTCAAGGCGCATGCCCGTGTATGCCCCGCGCATGCCCCGCGCATGACCGGCCCTTGACGCTCCGTCGGGCCGCTCCCTAGCGTGTCCATGGTTGTGAACGACACTCAGCCGCATGGCACTCGACGGAGGAGACCCGCTCCATGTCCGTACCCCGCACCGTCCTGCTCACCGGCGCCGCCGGGGGCGTCGGCACGCTGATGCGGGAGCTGCTGCCCCCGTACGGCTACGAGCTCCGCCTGCTGGACGTCGCCCCCGTACCCGGGGAGCCGGACGCGATCGTCGCCGACCTCGCGGACCGCACGGCGCTGCGCGAGGCGGTCCGGGGCGTCGACGCGGTCGTGCACCTGGCCGGCATCTCCCTGGAGGCCGACTTCGACAGGATCATGGCCGCCAACATCGCCGGCACCCACCACCTCTACGAGGCCGCCCGTGAGGAGGGCGTGCGCCGCGTGGTCTTCGCCTCCAGCAACCACGCCGTCGGCTTCACCCGGCGCCCGCGCGAGGGCGAGCCCCTCGTCCCGGTCGACACCCCGCACCGGCCCGACACCTTCTACGGCCTCTCCAAGTGCTTCGGCGAGGACCTGGCCCAGCTCTACTGGGACCTGCACGGCATCGAGACCGTCTCCGTCCGCATCGGCTCCTGCTTCCCGGAGCCCACCTCCGTGCGGATGCTCTCGATGTGGCTCAGCCCGGCCGACTGCGCCCGCCTCCTGCACGCCGCGCTCACCGCCCCGGACGTGGCCCACACGGTCGTGTACGGCTCCTCCGCCAACACCCGCTCGTGGTGGGACCTCGCCTCGGCCAGGGCGCTCGGCTTCGAACCCCGGGACGACTCGGAGGCGTACGCGGAGAAGCTCGTCGCCGACAAGGGCCTCCCGCCCGAGGGCAGCGCCGACGACCTCTACCTGGGCGGCCACTTCACCGTGGACCCGCCCCGCTGGCCGCACTGAGCGGCAGGCGGCCAGGGGGGGTGTCCGCCGGGCGCGTACCCGGCGGGGGGACGGGGGTACGCAGGACCCGGCCGGACTGATACGGGGGAGCCGGCCGGGGCCCGGGTCACGGTGCGCGCTGGCAGACCGGACCCGTCCACCGTAGGTCGCGACGAAGATCATCGCGAGCCGCGGAACGCGGCCTCTGTCCGGAATGCGCGACGAGTAGACGCACAGGAGCACGACCGGCGCGCAGGGGGCGCATGCCACGCCCGGCCAGACCGACCGACTGGTCAGCGGCTCGGCGTCCCGACAGTCCGGCGGCTCAGCGGCCCGACAGCCCGGCGGCCCGGCGGCCCGACAGCCCGGCGGCCCGACAGCCCGGCGGCCCGACAGCCCGGCGGCCCGGCGGCTCAGCGGCCCGACAGCCCGGCGGCCCGGCAGGGTGCGGTCGGCGACCCGTCAGCGGGCCGCTCGCAGCGTCCGGGAGGGCGGTTCGCCGAACTTCTCCCGGTAGTGCGCCGCGAAGCGTCCCTGGTGGGCGAAGCCCCACCGCCAGGCCACCTCGCTCACGCTCACCTCGTCCGGGGCCGCCGCCCGCAGCTCCTCGCGGACCCGGTCGAGGCGGACCTCCCGCACGTACGCCATCGGCGACATCCCCACGTACTCCCGGAAGGACTCCTGGAGGCGCCGCACGCTCACCCGGGAGAGGGCCGCGAGCTCGGTGGAGGTGAAGGGGTGCTCGGGGCGCTCCCGCACCGCGTCCATCGCCCGCTTGACCGGGGCCGGGCGGCGCGGCTCCGCCGGGTGGGCGAGCGCCTCGCGCCAGGGGTGGTCCGCGGCCAGGAGCAGCCCGTTCAGGAGTGCCTCCTGAAGGGGCGCGGCCACCAGCTCGTGCCGGGCGAGCCCGTCGCCGGCGAGCGTCTCCGCGGCGACCTGCCGGGCGAAGCGCACCCAGCTCAGACCGGGGCCGCGGGTGATGTCCAGGCGGGGCGCGAAGGCGAGCGGGCCGCGCGGGGGACGGCCGATGAGCCGGCCCAGCCGGTCGTGGAGCGCGGCCGCCCCCACCTTCACGGACAGGGTCCGGCAGTCGCCGCTCCAGCGGTCGAGGTAGGTGTCACCCGCCGGGTCGAGCAGCAGCGCCTCGGCCGGCGTCGCGACGATCGTGGGGCCGCCGCCCTGGCGCATCTCCATCGTCCCGCTCAGCGGTGCGTTCAGGTGGTACGCGCCGAGCTCGCCGAAGCTCATCCGCACGTCGGCGCCGCAGCTCAGGTCGCCGATGACCAGCGGTCCGAGCGCGACGGTGTCGAAGCGCGCCGCGAACGGCCGCCGCTCCCCTTCGAGGACGTCCATCCGGTTCGCGTAGTAGCGGGCGTCGAGTTCCACCCGCGCCTCGTCCACGTCCCCCGTCCGGAACGAACTGCCACCCACCCCGCCCGCGGCACCCGCGGTCCCTACTGCGCCCATGGACCGAAAGAATATTCATATGACGGATCTGACCGGGAACGGCAGGATGCCCGGCATGCCACGACCTCATGGATTCACCTACGAACAGCGCCGGGACGGCACGGTCGTCCTCACCCACCAGGGCCGCGCCGCGGGCGTGCTGCGCGGCGGGCGCGCCGAGAAGTTCCTCGCGGAGGTGGAGGCGGGCGACGCCCAGCTGGTCATGGCCCGCTGGACGGGCTCGTACCGCTTCGGGAACGAGCGGCAGGCCAGGAACCACCCGCGCAACCAGAGTGGCCGGAAGTAACCAGGGTGGCCGAACCCGGTGCGGGTAAGGGAACGGCAAAGGGGCCCGGATCGTTAGCCCTGGCATGACCGCTATGACCCCCGGCTCGAACATCCCTCTCACCGCCGCGCGCGTGGCGGTGGACGTCGCCGCCCCGGTGCGGCTCGACGTCTCGGGCCTGCTGCTCGGCGCCAACGGCAAGGTGCGCTCGGACGACGACTTCATCTTCTACAACCAGCCGGCCGGGCCCGGCGTCGCCTACCGCTCCGGCGGCGGGACCGCGCCCGACGCCATCGTGGTGGACACCGGTGCCCTCCCCGCCGGCATCGAGCGGATCGTCGTCACGGCGAGCCCCGACGCCGCGGGCCAGACCTTCCAGGGCATCGAGCCCACCGCCACCCTGCGCAACGCGGACGACGGCAGCGTCCTGGCCACCTTCACACCGCCGCGCCTCGCCACCGAGACGGCGCTGGTCGTCGTCGAGATCTATCTGCGCAACGGCGCATGGAAGGCCCGTGCAGTGGGCCAGGGGTACGCGAACGGCCTGGCCGGCATCGCGACCGACTTCGGCGTCTCGGTGGACGAGGAACCGGCCGCCGCCCCGGCGCCCGCCGCCGTCGCGCCCCCGGCCCCGCCCGCGCCGCCCGCCGCCCCGGCGCCCGCCGCCGTCG
>NZ_JNWK01000018.1 GCF_000716445.1 Streptomyces wedmorensis | reverse complement strand
GGGTCGGGGGCGGGGTCGGGGGCGGCGCCGCGGGTCCGCGGGGCGGGAACGGCGCCGGGCGTCTGGGGGGGGGGGGGGCGGGCGGTGTCCCAGAGCGGGAGGTGGGCGGTGCCGCCGGGGGCGGCGATGAGGTGGGCCCAGTCGGCGATGGCGGTGGGGGTGGGTTCGAGGACGGGGACGGGCACGGAGTCGAAGCGGACGAGTTCCGGGGGGAGGGTGGGGTCGGTGACGTGCCAGGCGTGGGTGGGGCCGCCGCGGCCGGGGGTGGTGACCTGCCAGGGGCGGGCGTCGATGCCGGTGCTCGGCCAGAGGCGGGGCGGGAGGGCGTGGATGATCGCGGTGGGGCCGGATCGGGCCCACCGTTCCATGACGCGAAGCATCGCGCCGTCTCGCCAGGCACGGCCGACGCCGTCGCTGACGACCAGGACGAGGGTGTTGCCCGTGGGGTCGCAGAGGGCCTTGGGGGACTCGGGACGGGTGCCGTGGCTGTAGGGGCTGCTGCGCAGGGTCGGGGTGGCGTCGCGGGTGTCGAGTCCGTACACCCGGACGTCGCGGAACGAGCCGGCGCGTTCCATGAGGGCGCGGATGTCGGAGGCAAGGCGCTGCCAGAGGAGCATGGAGATGCCGTCGTCGACGACGAGGGCGAGGGTGAGCCAGCGGGTGCGGAGGGGCCGGGTGACGGTCTCGGGCACGCCCGTCTCGGCGATGGCGGTGACGGTGCCGGGGATGTCGAGGGAGCGGCGGCGCGGGTCGGGGAAGCGCTGTCTGAGGGGGCGGAGGGATTTCTCCAACCGGAGACGGCCGGGACCGAGGGAGTGGTGGTCGGGGACGCCGACGGGGTGGGCCGGGTAGGAGCCCGTGGCCCGGTCGCCGTCGGCGCGGCGCCCTTGCGGGGCGGCCAGCAGCGGGTGTTCCTGGCGGGCTCCCCGGCGGGCGTCGCCGGGTGGGGAGTCGGGTTGCGGCGCGTCGGGGCCGTCGGGTTGGTGGGGCTGGGGCACGCCGGGGTGGGACGGGTGCAGGGCGGCGCGGGCGAGGGGTCCGGTGAGGTGGGGCAGCCTTCCGGCGAGCCAGAGGGCGTCGAGGAGTTCCTCGTGGGAGAGGTCCAGGCCGCTTGCGGCGAGGAGTCCGGTGACGTGGGAGATCACGGTGTCACACGGCTCCGCCGAGGCGGTGGAGTACGGATTGGAGGAGGGGACCGGAGTCGAGGCCGATGCCGCCCTTGCGGAGGAAGACGGCGTTGAGGAGTTGGTCGGTGGCGAGTTCGCCGGCGGCGCGGCGGGCGAGGAAGGTGGTCAGGAGGTCGTCGACCTCGGCGAGGGCGGCGGGGCCGAGATGGGCGGCGACGATGTCGCGCAGGCGTTGTTCGTCGGGTTCGGGGAGGTCGAGGCGGATGCAGCGGCGGAGGAAGGCGGGCGGGAACTCGCGTTCGCCGTTGCTGGTGATGACGACGACGGGGAACTCGGTGCAGCGGACGTGGCCGCGCCCGATGGCGGCGGGCTCGTCGGGGTCGTCGGTCTGTACGTGGACGGGGGCGTGGTCCTTGGGGAGCCGGGCGAGTTCGGGGATGACGAACTCGCCCTCCTCGAAGACGGTCAGCAGGTCGTTGGGGAGGTCCACGTCGCCCTTGTCGAGTTCGTCGATGAGGAGGACGCGGGGGCGCCGGCGGTCGACGAGGGCGTTGCCGAGGGGGCCGAGCTGGATGTACTGCCCGATGTCGGGTTCCGTGCCGTCGGCGTCGCGCGGCAGGGTGGCCTCGCGGAGCCGGCCGACGGCGTCGTACTGGTAGAGGGCGTCCTGGAGGGTGGAGCGGCTGTTCACGGGCCACTGGAGGACGCGGCCGAGGTTCAGTTCGTGGGCGATGGCGTGGGCGAGGGAGGACTTGCCGGTGCCGGGCTGACCGGTGACGAGGAGGGGCCGGCGCAGGTGCAGCGCCGCGTTGACCACGTCGGCCTCGTCGGGGCCGATGAGGTAGGGCCGGGGGTAGGGGACCTTGGCGCCGGTCCCGGACTCGGACTCGGGGCGGTCGAAGCGGCGCCACGGGGGTGCTTCGGGGAATGCGACGTCGCGGCGCTCGCCGTTCCCGCGGAAGAGGCGCCAGTCGTCTCCGGCGAGACGCGGGTCGGCCACGTGGACGGGCCGGCCGTCTCCGGCGGGGGCCTGCTCCGGGGAGCTCGTGCCGGTCGGCTGTTCGGGGGTGGTCATGACGCGTGGGTTCCTCTCCAGGGGTCCCTCAGGTGGAGCTGTTCGGTCCTCGGGTAGGAGCCTTCGGGTTCCCAGACGAGCGAGGGGCGGGCCCGTCGTTCCTCCGGGTGGGCGGCGGTGCGGCTGCGGAAGACGCGTACCCGCTCGGCGAGTCCGTCGAGCTCGTCGGAGGGCGCCAGTTCGCCGAGCCGGTCGGCGTCGTCGTAACCGGTGGCGTCGCGGTCCCAGAGCACGACGGGTACCCCGTAGGCGAGGCAGGTCTCGAGCCAGGCCTGGCGCTGGTCGGCGGGGCCGTGGAGGACGACGCGGGCGGTGTCGCGGTGTTCGGTGCGGAGCAGGTGCATCAGCTTGTCCCGGTCGCCGCAGGACGGTTCGGTGACGACGACCGACGTACGGCCCTTCTTCCACCGGCGTTCCCGGTCCTGGCCCCGGGTGGCGACGAGCCGGTCGAGGTCCGGGCAGCTGAGGGAGAGCTGGTAGTCGGCGCCGATCGGCGAGGGCGGGAGGAGGTCGTCGGGTGCCCCGGACTCCCATTCGTCGACGGCCAGGTGGAGGCCGGGCCGGTCGACGACGACGGTCACCCAGGGCACGTGGTCGTGCCCGCCGGGCTCCTGCCGTGCGGCGCCGACGGCCTCGGCGAGGGCGCTCGCCGCCTCCCGCGGGGTCTTCGGCTCCGACGACGGGCTCTTGAGGATCCGATGGGTGCCGTCGGTGCGGACCAGCAGGATCCGGCAGGCGTACCGGTCGCCGTCCGCGGCACCGTCGCGCTCCAGTTCCATGACCACGCGGGACACGAGCGAGTTCCTGCGGCGCTCGGCCCACCGCGCGGCGTCCATGCGCCGCTCCGCCAGGGCGTCGCCGTGGATGCCGATCCGGTCGGCCGTCCGCTTCGACCAGGCGCGCAGCTCGTGCTGTCGTTCGCCGTCCACGGCGGCGGCCACGTACTCGACCAGGCGGAGGAGCGCCGGGACGGGCGGGCTGCCCTCGGGGATGCCCTCCCCGTCGGGCAGTTCCTCGAGTGCCTCCACCGCGTCGGCGAGTTCGTGCTCCTCGATGCGGGGCCGGTCCAGGCAGTCGGGCAGCGCCGCGTACGGCAGCGCGTCGCGGGCGGCCTGGGGCAGCAGCGCCGACTGCTCGTCGCGGATCCCGCGCAGCAGGTGCAGGAGGTCGTCGAACTCCTCCGGCGCGAGGAACGGGCCGCGGCCGAGCACCCTCGCCTGGGTGAGGAACGCGGTGAGGCAGGAGCGGAACGCCTGGTCCACGGCGCGCGCGGCGAGGGCCTGCCCGAGTGCGGCGTGCGCGCGGGGGTGCGCCAGGAGGAGGGTCACGAGATCGGCCGCGGTGGGGGTGTAGTCGGCGGTCTCGTAGCCGAGTTCGCCCGCGAGTTCCCGGGCGTGGGCGGTGCGGGCGGCGGGGTCGGCGAAGAGCGGGCGGAGCAGTTGCTCCAGGGTCCGTTCCGCGGGTGTGCGCTCGGTGCCCGGCGCGGCCCTCGGTGCCGGTACGCCGATCGCGGTGGGTTCGGAGAGGGCGCACGCGTGCTCGGCGAGGTGGTTCAGGAACCCGGCGTCCTGGACGAAGGAGTGCGCGGGGACGGCGAGGAGTCTCCTGGCGCCGTAAGCCGCGGGTTCCTGGACGACGACGCCGACGAGCCTGTGGCCGCAGAAGACGGCGGCGCCGGAGACCCCTCCCCAGGCGTTCCCGCCGTCCGCGCCGGGTTCGGGGGCGGGGTCCTGGTCGAGGACGTAGTGGCGGCCGGAGCCGGAGAGGGGCGACAGCGTGCCCCGCAGGTTCTCGACGTCGCGCGTCTCGACGGCGGCGGCCTTCGGGTAGCCGAGTCCGGCGTACGGCAGCGGTGCCCGGCCGGCGGGGCGGCCCCAGAGGACGGAGCCGGGTATGTCCATGGCCTGGTCGATGCGCAGCAGCGCGACGTCGAGTTCGTCCGGCGGGGTCCACAGCAGCTCCGCCTTCGCGGTCCGTGTGGGGCCCTGTGCGGGGTGGCCGATCTGTACGGAGAGCTTCGGCCACGTCTCGCCGGTCTCGCGGTCCACCAGAACATGACGTGCCGTCAGCACGAGTCGGGGGCCGATGAGATATCCGGAGCCGGTGCTGCGTGGCCCGTCCTTCGTACCGCCGCGGATCAGTGCCAGTCGCGCCGGCTCCACGTCACTCCCCGTCGTCCCACGACCCGGTCTCGTCGTCGTTGACCTCGGGTCGGGTGCCACCGGCTGCCTTGTCCGCGACGGACAGCCGGATCCTCAGCGTGTGGGTGCGGACGCCGACCCGCTCGACGCCCCCGCCGACGGTGACGACGCCGAAGGAGAGCTTGCCGTCGCCCTTCCGGGAGTGGCGCAGTTCGAGCTGGAGCTCCAGCTCTGCCTCTTCCACACCGAAGGCGAACTGCTGGCCGACGCCCTGCCGCTGCGCCTCGTACAGCTCCTGCCGCAACTCCTCGATGGCCGCGGCCAGGCCGATCGTCGACATTCCGGCAGCTCCCCCGCTCAGACCCTCGGACGGACTCTCGGACAGGCCCGAGAACGCTGGGTCAGCGGTACGTTACAGCGAACGGGGGATGTCTCGAACCGGCCTGGAGACAATCGGCCAACGGGCGAAGTCGGCGTCCGAAAACGCCTGCCCGGCACGCAGTTGCGGGGCGTACGCTTCGGTTGGCGTGAAAGCGACGGGGGGCGGAGTACATGACGGACGGTTCGGAGCAGCGGTGGACGTCGGCTCTGGATTCGGTGGTGGTGTACGCGCGGGGCGCGGTGTGCCGCCGGCTGGCGCGGGGGACGGTGGCGCCGGGCGGACGGGTGCGGGTGACGGGGCTGCCCCGGTCGCTGGACCCGGGATCGCTGCGGGCCCGGGTCCTCGGCCCGTCCGGCCTGCGGGTGACCGAGGCACGGGTGGTGGTCGAGGCGGAGCCGCTCGGGTCGGAGGTGCCCGACGGGGCGGGGCGTGAGGTCGAGCGGCTGAGGGACGCGCGCGCCGCGGCGGAGGCCCGGCGGGACCGGCAGCTGGTTCTGATCAAGGAGGTCGAGGGACTCCACCCGGTGGCGCCCGGCCGGAAGCGGGACGAGTCGTACCGCCGGACCCCGGTCGACGCATGGCTGGAACTCGCCGACTTCGTGGACGAGCGGCTGACGGCACTGCACGCGCGTCTGGCCGAGCTGGAGGAGGCGGTGGTCGAGGCCGAGCACGCGTTCGCCGTCGCCGCCGACCGTCACCACCGCGCCTCCACCGACGCGCCGTCGGAGCACGTGGGGACCCGGGTCTGCGCGGCTCTGACCCTCGACGGCGCCGGTGACGCCGAGGACGACGTCCAGGTGGAAGTGGAGCTGGAGTACGGGGTGCCGGGCGCCGTCTGGGTGCCGACCTACCGGCTGTCGCACCGTCAGGGCGACGGCAGCGGCCGGCTGCTGCTGCGGGCCTCGGTGGCCCAGCGCACGGACGAGGACTGGAACGGCGTGCGCATCGCCCTGTCGACCGCCGACCTGCGGCGCCGCACCGACCTGCCGAAGCTGCGGTCGATCCGGCTCGGCCGCCGTCAGGAGGCCCCCGCGCCGTCCGGCTGGCGCGAGCCGCCGGCCGGGCTCGCGGACCTGTTCGCCGGGTACGACGCGGCGGGCCCCCGCCCGTTCACGCCCTCCGGGCCGGGGGGTGTCGCGGTCGGAGCCGCGGCCGAGGTCGACGTGGCCATGCCCGTGTCCGTTCCGCCGCCGGTGCCCCCGCCGGCGCCCGCGGCCCGCGCCCGGCGGCCCGCCGTCCCGCCCGCGCCGCAGGCGCCGGGCGGCGCGTACGGCGGCGCCCCGCCGGCGTTCGCCGGGCCCCCGGCCTCCCTCGCGCCCGCGGCCCCCTTCATGCCGGGGGCGCCCGGCGCGGCGGTGCCGCCGCCTCAGCCGCCGCCACCGCCGGGTCCGCCGCAGCCGAGCGGCGCCGAGCTCGACTACGCCGCGCTCGTCCTGCGCGGCCCCGACGAGCAGGGCGGCCGCCGGGGCCGGCTGTTCCCCGACACGCCCTTCGATCCGGTGGCGACGGAGTACCGCCGCCGTGCCGAGGCGGTGGCCGAGCTGCCGCTGCCCGGACAGGCCGTGTGGCCCCGCGAGTCGGCGGGCTCCTTCGACCACCGCTTCGACGCGGCCGCCCGCGCCGACATCCCGTCGGACGGCACCTGGCACACCGTCACCGTCGGCGAGATCGCGGTCGGTCTGCGCATCGAGTACCTGTGCGTGCCGTCCGTCGAGCAGACGGTGTACGCGACGCTGGTCCTGTCCAACGCCACCGACCAGGCGCTGCTCGCCGGCCCGGTGGAGGTCACCGTGGACGACGACTTCCTGCTGACCGCGGCGCTGCCCACGCTCGCCCCCGGCGGGGTCCGGCGGGTGGGGCTCGGGCCCGCCGAGGGCATCCGGGTCACCCGCCGGACGAACCTGCGGGAGTCGACCGCAGGCCTGCGGAACAACGTCACCGTGCTCGACCACCGCGTCCACGTGGAGCTGGCCAACCGGCTGGCGAGGCCCGTCACCGTCGAGGTCCAGGAGCGGGTGCCGGTCACCTCCGACGGGGACGTCCGGATCGAGGAGCGGGCCGACTGGACGACGCCCGATGAGGGCGCGGGGGCCGATCGCCACGCACCGGGCACCCGCGTCTGGCGCCTCGACCTGCCCGCGGGCACCACCGCCGCCCTCGACGGCGGCTACGAGATCCGCATCCCGACCGGCAAGGCCCTGGTCGGCGGAAACCGCAGGAGCTGACACCGCCATGACCACGACCACCACGACGACACAGCCGATCGCCCTTCCCGTCACCGCCGTGACGTGCCTGGAGGACCGCGCCCACATCGAGCGCACCGCCGTGCTCGACCTGACGGCCGGCGTCCAGCGGCTGCGCCTCGGCCCCGTCAGCGCGCTGGCCGTCGACCGGACCCTGCACGCCGAGTTGACCGCCGGGCACCCCGCGACCGTGCTCGACGCGCGGATCGTCCGCACCTGGACGCCGCGCGCGCCGCGGCCCTCCGCCGACGGCGACTCCCCCCTGCGCCGGCGCGAGGCCGCCCTCGAAGCGGAGCAGTCGTCCCTGGAGCGGCAGGGCGACCGGCTGCGGGCGCGCCTCGGTCTCCTCGGCAAGCTCGCCGCCGACCTGCTGCGCGAGATCGGCGAGGGCGCCGGCTCGGGCGAGAGCGAGCGGTCCCGCTGGGCCGCCGAACTGGACCGGGTGGACGCCGAACGCGACACGTACGCCGAACGGCTCCGCCTCGTGCAGGTCCGGCTGGTCGAGCTCGACGCCGAGTCCATGGAGACCCAGCGGGCGCTGTACGCCTCCGAGGAGGAGCCCGCCGAACTCGTCGGCCATGTCGAACTGACCGTGGAGGCCGCGGCCGACGGGCCCGTGGAGCTGCGGCTGAGCCACCTCACCCCGTGCGCGCTGTGGCGGCCGGCCTACCGGGCCGTGCTCGACGGCGACTCGCTGACCCTCGAGACCGACGCGATGGTCTGGCAGCGGACGGGTGAGGACTGGTCGGGCGTACGGCTGACGCTGTCGACGGCCCGGTCGGCGCTGGCCACCGATCCGCCGCGCCTGACCGAGGACCGGCTGACGCTGAAGGACCGCTCGTCGGCGGAGCGCCGTACGGTCGACGTGGAGCTGCGCGAAGAGGAGATCGGGGACCTCGGCCCGGCGTCCGTGCTCGGCCTGCCGGGCGTGGACGACGGCGGGGAGGCGCGGGTGCTGAGCGCCCCCGCGGCGGTCTCGGTGCGCGGGGACGGCCGCGCCCACCGGGTGCCGCTCTCCGCGTTCACCACGGCGGCGCGTGGTGAGTACGCCTGCGCGCCGGAGCTGTCCCCGCTGGTCACCCAGGTGGTGCGGTGCGACAACCTGTCCGGCCACGTGCTGCTCGCCGGGCCCGTGGACCTGGTCCGCGACAGCGGGTTCGGCGGCCGCGGCACGCTGGACTTCACGGCCGTCGGCGCCCCCGTCGAGCTGGCCTTCGGCAGCCGGGACGACTACCGGGTGGTCCGGCGGACCGAGGAGTCCCGCGACTCCGTCGGCCTGACCCAGCGGACGGTGGTCACCCGCACGGTGCGGCTGCACGTCTCCCGGTTCTCCGCGCCCGGGGAACGCGGCGAGCGGACGGTCGTCCTGCGGGAGCGGATCCCCGTCTCGGAGGTGTCGGCGGTGGAGGTGCGTCTCCACAAGGACGCGTGCTCCCCGGCGCCCGACGTGGTCGACGCCGAGGGCGTCGCCCGCTGGGACCTGGCCCTCCCGCCGGGCGGCCGCCGCACCGTCACCCTGGTGTACGAGCTGTCGGCGAGCGGCAAGGTCACCGGGCTCTGAGCCCGGGCGGGTCCGGCTCCGTGGTCAGGGGCTGGTGGTGGAGACCGCGTACACCCGGGGGAACGCCGGGTCGGTGAGGTCGACGGTGATGTCGGTGTCGGGCCGGGGTTCCTCGCGGGTGACGGTGGTGCCCGCCCAGACCGTGGCTCCGGTCGCCCCGCCGGATGCCTCGGTCGCACCGGTGGAGGGGCCGACGGTCGCCGGAGCGGTGGTGCCGACGGTCGCCGGAGTCGCCGCGCCGCCGGTAGGCGGGGTGGCCGTCCCGCCGGTCGGGCCGTCGTCGAAGGTCCAGTCGGCGATGTCGGCGTCGCGTTCGCTGACGGTGACGTGGCCCGGGACGAGCTGGGCGCGGCTGGTGCCGGACTCGGCCAGGAAGGCGTCGAGGCCGGTGGCGGTGGTCGTGAACTGGACGTACAGCCGGCTCGTCTTCCAGTTGCTGGTCTCGTAGTAGGCGACGTCCCAGGCGCCGGCGGGGATCGGGACCTCGAAGACCCGGCGCTTCATCTGGGAGGGCCGGTTCGCCTGGAGGCCGGCCGCGGAGGACTCGCGTTCCTTGTCGCGGCCGCTGTCGCGGCTCTGGCCGGCGGAGATGACGAGATAGCCGGCCGGGATGCCGACGAGCAGCACGATGATGACGGCCGTCAGCCAGCGGCGGCGGATCATGTGCCGGCGGTCCTCGGGCAGCTTGTCCTGCGGGGCGCGGGGCGTGGTGGACTGGTGGGGCACGGTCATGAAGGGGGGTCCTCGGGGGTACGGGCGGCCCGGCCCGAGGTCCCGTTGCGCAGGACCTGGGCGTAGCGCTCGTACCGTTCGTACCGCTCGACGCGGCGCCGGTTGGCGCGGCGGAAGCGGCGGGCGACGAGCCGGGCGAGGTCGGCGGCGCCGACCATGCCGGCCTCGGGGCCGAGCTGGGCGCGGGTGATGCGGGCCTCGGGGCGGTAGCCGCGGCCGGTGAGGTGGCGGCGGAAGGCGTCCCGGGCGGGGCCGATGAGGAGGTCGTCGGCGGCGGAGACGCCGCCGCCGATGACGAAGCAGGAGGGGTCGAGGGCGGCGGCGAGGTTGGCGATGCCGACGCCGAGCCACTGGCCGATGTCCTGGAGCAGCTCCACGCACATGGCGTCGCCCTCGCGGGCGAGCTCGGTGATGAGGGGGCCGGTGATCTCGGGGATGTTCCCCTTGACCCGTTCGATGATCTCGTACGCGACCGGGGAGTCGGCCGCGGCGAGCTCGCGGGCCTCGCGGACCAGCGCGTTGCCGGAGCTGTACTGCTCCCAGCAGCCGCGGTTGCCGCAGGGGCAGCGGTGGCCGCCGGGGACGACCTGCATGTGGCCGAACTCGCCGGCGACGCCGTACTTGCCCCGCTTGACCTGGCCGTCCTCCAGGATGGCGCCGCCGATGCCGGTACCGAGGGTGATCATGACGAGGTGGTCCTCGCCGCGTCCGGCGCCGAAGCGCCATTCGGCCCAGGCGGCGGTGTTGGCGTCGTTGTCGACCATGACGGGGACGGCGAGGCGGCCCTGGAGGGCGTCACGGAGGGGCTCGTTGCGCCAGGCGAGGTGCGGGGCGAAGAGGACCCGGGCCCGGTCGGCGTCGACCCAGCCCGCGGCGCCGATGCCGACGGCGTGCACGTCGTGCCGGTCGGAGAGGTCGAGGACCAGCTCGACGATGGTGTCCTCGACGACCTTCGGGCTCTTGGACTTGTCCGGGGTCTCCGTGCGGAGCTTCTCCAGGATGTTGCCGTCGGCGTCGACGACACCGGCCATCACCTTCGTACCGCCGATGTCGATGCCGACGGTCGGCACGCGGGGCGCCGTCAGGTGGGAGCGCCGCTCCCGGGTCCCCACGGTCCGCAGGACCGTGCCGCGGGCCGAGCCGCGGTGGGTCAGGTCACGGTAGGTACTCATCGGCTCGATTCTGCCAGGTGGGGTGTGTGGGGCGCGTCACGAAGCGGCGGGCCGCTCCAGTTCGTGGCGGAGGTCCTCCAGCTCGGTGCCGCCGGCCATCTGCCGGGTCAACTCGTCGAGCGTCACGGACTCCTTGGTGTGGCTGCCGGCCATGACGCCCCGCTTGAGGAGGACGAAACGGTCGCCCACCAGGTACGCGTGGTGCGGGTTGTGGGTGATGAGGACCACGCCGAGGCCCTGGTCGCGGGCGGCGGCCACGTACTTCAGGACGACGCCGGACTGCTTGACGCCGAGGGCGGCGGTCGGCTCGTCGAGGACGAGGACCTTGGCTCCGAAGTGGACGGCGCGGGCGATGGCCACGCACTGGCGCTCGCCGCCGGAGAGGGTGCCGATGGGCTGGTCGACGTCGCGCAGGTCGATGCCCATGCGGAGCAGCGCCTCGCGGGTGGTGGACCGCATCAGGCCGACGTCGAGCCGCTTGAGGGGGCCGGAGCCCTTGGTGGGCTCGGAGCCGAGGAAGAAGTTCCGCCAGACGGGCATGAGGGGGACCACGGCGAGGTCCTGGTAGACGGTGGCGATGCCCCGGTCGAGGGCGTCGCGCGGGTTGGCGAGGGTGACCTCCTCGCCCTCGATGCGGAAGGTGCCGGCGTCGTGCCGGTGCAGGCCGGCGACGATCTTGATGAGGGTGGACTTGCCGGCGCCGTTGTCGCCGAGGACGCAGGTGATCTCGCCGGAGCGGACCTCCAGGGACACCCCTTCGAGGGCGCGGATGTTGCCGTAGTACTTGCTGACGTCGTCCAGCTCGACCAGGGCGGTGGTCTCGGTCGTCACTTGGTGGCCTCCACGCGCTTGCGGATCCAGGCGTTCAGCAGGGTCGCGAGCAGCAGCATCGCCCCGAGGAAGAACTTGAACCAGTCCGGGTTCCACTCGGCGTACACGATGCCCTTGCTGGTCATGCCGAAGATGAGGGCGCCGACGGCCGAGCCGATGGCGGAGCCGTATCCGCCGGTGATCAGGCAGCCGCCGATGACAGCCGCGATGATGTAGATGAGTTCGTTCCCGACGCCTTCGCCCGACTGGACGACGTCGAAGGAGAAGAGCAGGTGCTGGCCGGAGATCCAGGCGCAGAAGGCCACGCCCATGTACAGGCCGATCTTCGTCCGGTAGACGGGGACGCCGACCGCGCGGGCCGCGTCGGCGCCGCCGCCGACGGCGAAGATCCAGTTGCCGAAGCGGGTGCGGAGCAGGATCCAGGTGGCGAGGGCGACGAGGCCGAACCACCACAGGATGGTGACCTTGAACTCGACGCCGCCGATCGTCAGCTGCGAGGCGAAGAGCTTCCGGGCCGAGTCGAAGCCCTCCATGTCGGCGATGGTCTTGGTGGAGACGGTGCCGGCGATCAGCTTGGTGAGGCCGAGGTTCAGGCCGGTCAGCATGAGGAAGGTGCCGAGCGTGATGATGAAGCTGGGCAGCTTGGTGCGGGTCAGCATGAAGCCGTTGAAGCAGCCGATCGCCAGGGTGACGAGCAGCGAGACGCCGACGCCTACCCAGACGTTCGCGGTCATCTGGTAGCTGAACATCGACGAGACCAGCGCCGAGCTCGTCACCAGCACGCCGGCGGAGAGGTCGAACTCGCCGCCGATCATCAGCAGGGCGACGGGGACCGCCATGATGCCGATGGTGGAGGCCGCGTAGAGGACGGTGCCGAGGCTCGATGCGCGCAGGAAGCTGTCGGCGACGACCGAGAAGAACACGAAGACGGCGATCGCGCCGACGACCGAGCCGAGCTCGGGGCGGGCGAGCAGCTTCTTCAGCGGGGTGGTGCGCAGGAGCCGTTCGTCGACGTGGTCGACGCCGTCCGACGGCGGGGCGGTGGAGCTCATCGGGTGCCCCGCTCCGCGTAGCCGACGAGTGCGGCGGCGTCGTCCTTGGTGATGATCTGGGGGCCGGTGAGGACCGGCTTGCCGCCGCCGAGGACGTCGGCGTTGTAGCGGTACAGCCAGAGCAGGTCGACGGCCTCGTAGCCCTGGAGGTAGGGCTGCTGGTCGACGGCGAAGCCGAGGGTGCCGTCCTGGAGGGCGGTGGCGACCTTGGCGTTCAGGTCGAAGGTGTCGATCTCGGCCTTGCTGCCCGCGCTCTTCGCGGCCTGGACGGCGGCGTCGGCGAAGGGGGCGCCGAGGGTGACGACGGCGTCGATGGCCTTGTCGGACTGGAGCTTGGCCTCGATGGACGCCTTGACGTCGGGCATGTTGGTGCCGTCGACGTAGAGGTTCACGAGCTCGCCGCCGAAGGTCTTCTTCGCACCGGCGCAGCGCTGCTCGTGGCCGACGTTGCCCTGCTCGTGCAGGACACAGAGGGCCTTCTTCCTGCCGCGTGTGTCGAGTTCCTCGCCGACGGCCTCGCCGGCGACGGTCTCGTCCTGGCCGATGTGGGTGAGCGCGCCGTAGGCCTTGGACTGCTCGGCGCCCGAGTTCACCGTGATCACGGGGATGCCGGCCTTCACGGCCTTCTCGACGGCGGCCTTCATGGCGTCGGGCTTGGCCAGGGTCACGATGAGGCCGTCGACGCCCTTGGAGACGTACGAGTCGATCAGCTGCGCCTGCTGCTGCGCCTCGTCGCTGTGGGCGTACAGGAAGTTGATGTTGTCCTTGGCGGCGGCCTGCTGGGCGCCCTTCTGGACGATGTCCCAGAACGTGTCGCCGTCTCCCGAGTGGGTGACCATCGCGAAGGTCCACTTCGGGGTGTCGACGGCCGCGCGGCCCTGGGCCTGTGCCTGGGCGGCCTTGCGGGCGTCCTCCGCCCGCTTTCCGCCGGTGCTGCTGCACCCCGCGAGCGCCCCTGTGAGTGTGAGCGCGAGCACGGCGCCGACGACGGCGCGTACCCCTCCGGTCCGAAGCCTGGTCACGAGGCCGTGCCCTCCTTTGTGTCCTTCTGCGTGCATTGCAGTATCGGTCATGCGGGTCATGGCGCTCGTCAGGGGGCCCGCCCTGGTCCGTGCACCCCCTAGGGACGGACCATCAGCCGGAACTCGAACGAGTAGCGGGCGGCCCGGTAGAGGTGGGAGCCGTACTCGACGGCCCGACCGGTGTCGTCGAAGGTGGTGCGCTCCATGGTCAGGAGCGGGGCACCCTCCCGCTCGTCGAGGAGCGCGGCCTCGGCGGCGGTCGCGGCGCGGGCGCCGATCGACTGCCGGGCGCTGTGCAGGGTGAGCGCGGCGGAGCGGAGCATCCGGTACAGGCCGGTGGTCTCCAGGAGCGCGGTGTCCGGTGCGACGAGCCCGGCGGGGAGGTGGTTGCGCAGGTACGCCATGGGTTCGCCGTGCGCGGTGCGGAGCCGTTCCAGGTAGTGGACCTCGCTTCCCTCGGGTACGCCGAGGGCGGCGGCGACCGGGCCGGTGGCGGGTTCGAGCCGGTTGACGAGGACCCGGGTGGCGGGCCGCTGCCCGGCCGCGTCGAGGTCGTCGTAGAGGCTGCTGAGTTCCAGCGGGCGCCGGACCCTGCTGTGCAGGACCTGCGTGCCGACGCCCCGGCGGCGGACCAGGAGGCCCTTGTCGACGAGGGTCTGGATGGCCTGGCGGACGGTGGGGCGGGAGAGGCCGAGGCGGGTGGCGAGGTCGATCTCGTTGCCGAGGAGGCTGCCCGGGGCGAGCGTCCCGTTCTCCACGGCGCTCTCCAGCTGCTGGGCGAGCTGGAAGTAGAGCGGAACCGGGCTGGTGCGGTCCACGGAGAGCGGGGGCAGGGCGGATCCGGACTGCTTGGACACGGGAAGGAGCGTAGCCCCGGTGAGCGGAGGACAGGAAGCTTCATGACGGGAAGTCGTGACGTCCGGATGTCCTGACAAATCCTTGACAGTCGGGCAGGCCGCCCCCACGGTGGGGGCATGCGCATCGGACTCATCGGTACGGGACGGATCGGGAGCTTTCACGCGGGTGTGCTGGCCCGGCATCCGGAGGTCGGGGCGCTGGTCGTGGCGGACGCGGACGCGACGCGGGCGGCCGGCGTCGCGGGGGCGCTCGGCGCCGAGGCCGCGCCGGACGTGGACGCGCTGCTCGGGCACGCGCTGGACGCCGTGGTGATCGCGTCGGCGACCGCGGCGCACGCGGAGCTGATCGCCCGCGTCGCCGCGGCGGGTCTGCCGGCGTTCTGCGAGAAGCCGATCGCCCTGGACGTGCCGGGCACGGCGACGGCGCTCGCGGCGGTGTCGGCGGCGGGTACGGAGCTCCAGCTGGGGTTCATGCGCCGCTTCGACGCGGGGTACCGGGCCGCGCGCGCGGCGGTGCGGTCGGGGCGGCTCGGCCGGCTGCACACCGTGCGGGCGGTGACCTCCGACCCGGAGCCGCCGCCCGCCGCGTACCTGCCGCTCTCCGGCGGTCTCTTCCGGGACTGTCTGGTGCACGACTTCGACGTCGTCCGCTGGGTGACCGGCCGGGAGGTCGTCGAGGTGTACGCGACGGGCTCGGACACGGGCCCGGCGATGTTCCGGGAGGCGGGCGACGTCGCCACCGCCGCCGCCCTCCTCACCCTGGACGACGGCACGCTCGTGACGGTCACGGGAACCCGGTGCAACGGCGCCGGGTACGACGTGCGGATGGAGCTGGCGGGCGACCTGGACCAACTCGTGGTCGGCCTGGACGACCGCGCGCCGCTCACCTCGCTCGAACCGCAGGGCCCTCCCCCGCCGGGGAAGCCCTGGCCGGGCTTCCTCGACCGGTTCGGTCCCGCGTACGAGGCCGAACTCGACGCCTTCGTACGCCTCGTGCGCGGCGAGGCCGCCAACCCCTGCGACGGCCGGGAGGCCTTGGCGGCGCTGCGGATCGCCGAGGCCTGCGAACGCTCGCGCCGGGAGCGGCGTCCGGTGAGGGTGGACTCCTAGGAGGCGCCCCGGGCCGGCGTCACCACCGGACCGGAAGGGCGCGGACACCGCGCATGAGGAGGCCGGGCAGCCACTCCCAGGGGGCGCCCTCGGGATCGAGGGCGAGGTCGGGGAAGCGGTCCAGGAGGGTGCGGAGCGCGATCCTGCCCTCCAGGCGGGCGAGGGGGGCGCCGAGGCAGTAGTGGATGCCGTGGCCGAAGGCGAGGTGGCCGCGGGTGTCGCGGCGGATGTCGAAGCGGTCGGGGTCGGAGAAGCGGGCGGGGTCGCGGTCGAGCGCGCCGATCCCGACGAGGACGCTCTGGCCGGCCGGGATCTCCCTGCCGCCGAGGGTGACGTCCTCCCGGGTGAAGCGGAAGGTCCCGGTCTCCACCGGCCCGTCGTACCGCAGGGACTCCTCGATCGCGCCGTCGAGGAGGTCCGGGTCGGCGCGCAGGGCGGCGAGCTGCTCGGGGTGGGTGAGCAGGTTGCGGACGGTGTTGGAGATCAGGTTGACGGTGGTCTCGTGGCCGGCGATGAGCAACAGGTAGGCCATGGCCCTGAGTTCGGGGCCGGAGAGCCGGTCGCCGTCCTCGGCGCGGGCGGCGATCAGGCCCGAGAGCAGGTCGTCGGCGGGTCCGGCGCACCGCTTGTCCTCGATGAGTTCGTCGAGGTAGCCGCCGAAGCCCTCCAGGGCCTCCTGGATGCCCCGCTCGCCGGTCGGCACGACGAGCTCGTGCGACCAGCGCCGGAAGGTGTCCCGGTCCTCGGCGGGCACGCCGAGGAGTTCGCAGATGACGGTGATCGGCAGCGGGAACGCGTACGCGTCGACGAGGTCGGCGCGTCCGGCCGGTTCCATCGCGTCGGCGAGTTCGTGGGTGAGCCGTTCGATACGGGGCCGCAGGCCCTCGACGCGGCGTCCGGTGAACTCCGCCGTGACCAGGCGGCGCAGCCGTGTGTGGTCGGGGGCGTCCGCCGCGAGGAGGTGGACGCCGATGATGTCCTCCTCGGGCGGCCGTACGCCGATGACGGACGGGGACTTGGCGAGGCGCGGGTCGGCGAGCGCCGCGCGCCCCTCCTCGTGACCGACGACCAGCCAGAACTGGAAGCCGTCGGGCATCCGCACCTCGTGCACGGGGCCGGCTTCGCGGAGCTTCGCGTAGTAGGGGTACGGGTTCGCGGTGAAGTCCGCGCCGTACTCCCCCAGTTCGATGACGGACATCTCGGCAGACTATCCGACCGGGATCCGGCGACCACTGCCCCGGCTTCCCCCCGCGCCTGCCGCCACGGACCGAAACGAGAGCACTGCTCTTGACCCGACGACACTCGACGACACTCGACGGGAGAGCATTGCTCCATAACTAGAGCATCGCTCTCGCAGGCGGAAGGACCGTCATGCCGAAGCTGTTCCACACAGGACCGTCGCTGGAGGCGCTGCACGAGCAGTACGCCAAGCGGCGCCGGATCGACGCGGCGGCGCCCGTCACCTCGGCCTCGGAGATACGCGTCGAGGCCCCGGCCGAGCGGGGCTGGCAGGTGCTCAGCGACCTGACCGGCTGGGCCGGGATCCGCCCCGGCCACCGCCTGCTGAAGCTGGACCAGGGCGTGGCCGTCGACGCCCGTTTCACCTGGGCGATCGGCCGCAACCGCATCCACAGCCGCTTCGCCGTCGTCGACCCCGCGCGCGAACTGACCTGGACGGGCGTGTCGATGGGCGTGAAGGCCGTCGATCGCAACCTCCTGACCCCCACCGGTGACGGCGCGACCCTCTACCGCCTGGAGGAGTCCATGGCGGCTCCCCTCATCCCGCTCTTCTTCGGCGAGGCCCGCCTGCGCGCCCAGCACGAGCAGTTCCTGAGCGCGGTGAAGCAGGCGGCCGAACGACCGGCCTAACCGTTCCCGCCCTGGCCCCCGTCGCGGTCGCCGTCCCCGCCCTGGCCCCCGCCCCCGTCCCCATCGCCGTCCCCGTCGTCGTCGAGGAGGCCCGCGTCGTGGACGAGGAGGGCGATCTGCACCCGGTTGTTGAGGTCGAGTTTGGCGAGGATGCGCGAGACGTGGGCCTTGACCGTGGGGACGCTCATGTACAGCCCGGCGGCGATCTCGGCGTTGGAGCGGCCGTGGCCGACGGCGACGGCCACTTCCCGTTCGCGGTCGGCGAGGCGGTCGAGGCGGTCGGCGGCCGTGGCACGCCGGGGCCGTTCCGGCACGCCGGCGACGTGGGTCATCAACTGGCGGGTGACGGCCGGGGAGAGGACGGGGTCGCCGGCCGCGACGCGGCGGACGGCGGCGACGATCTCGGCGGGCGCGGTGTCCTTGAGGACGAAACCGGCGGCTCCGGCCCGCAGGGCGCGGAGCACCTGCTCGTCGGCGTGGAAGGTGGTGAGGACGACGACCTCGGGGGCGCCCGGGTGGGCGCGGAGGCGTTCGGTGGCGGTGAGCCCGTCCACGCGGGGCATGCGGATGTCCATCAGGACGACGTCCGGGACGTGCCGGGCGACGAGTTCGGGGACGTCGGCGCCGTCGGCGCCCTCGCCGACGATCTCCAGGTCGTCGGCGCCGCCGAGCATGAACGTGAGGCCCGCGCGGACCAGGGGGTCGTCGTCGACGATGAGCAGCCGGATGGTCATGCGGGCCACGGTAGCCAGGCGCGCAGGGCGAATCCGCCGTCGGGGTCCGGACCGTGGTCCATCCGGCCGCCGGCGAGGGTGGCGCGTTCGGTGAGGCCGATGAGTCCCTGGCCGGAGCCGGGGACGTGCGGGACGGGTCCCTCGGGGGCCGGGTTGTGGACGGTGACGGTGAGGCCTTCGCCGGGACGGCCCGCGACGGTGACGGTGACCTTCGTTCCGGGTGCGTGCTTGCGGGCGTTGGTGAGGCCCTCCTGCGCGATGCGGTAGGCCGTACGGCCGGTGGAGGCGGGGACGGCGGAGGGGTCGTCCACTTCGACGTCGAGGACGACGTCCGCTCCGGCCTCGCGGGACTCCGCGGCGAGCGCGTCGAGGGTGGCGAGGGTCGGCTGGGGCCGGTCGCCGTCCCCGTTCTCGCCGGGGGCGCGCAGGACGCCGATGATCTCGCGGAGGTCCTGGAGGGCCTCGTGGGCGCTGTCGCGGATGACGCCGGCGGCGCGGGCGATCTGCTCGGGCGGGGCGTCGGGCCGGAACTCCAGGGCGCCCGCGTGGACGCTGAGCAGGGTGAGCCGGTGGGCGAGGACGTCGTGCATCTCGCGGGCGATGGCCTCGCGGGCGAGCCGCTGGGCCTGGGCCGCGCGCAGTTCGGCCTCGGCCTCGGCGCGGCGGGCCCGCTCGCGGAGGGCCTCGACGAGCTGGCGCCGGGAGCGGACGAGCATGCCCCAGGCGGTGACGAGGAGGATGAGGATCGCGCCGATGGCTACGTTGAGCCCCGCGTTGGTGGTGGGGTCGGGGCGGACGAAGACCTGGGCGGCGGAGGTGGCGACGGCCAGCGCCCCGATCCACGCCACCTCGCGGAAGGGACGGCGTACGGCGACGCTGAACAGGCTCGCGAGGAGCGCTCCGGCGGCGACCGGGGCCACGACGTTCACCAGGGCCAGCGCGACGGCGAGTCCCACCGGCCACCGCCGGCGCAGCCAGAGGGCCGAGCAGGCGGCGGCGCCGGCGAGCTGGTCGACGAGGGTGACGGTCTCGCTGGTGTACTCCGCGCTGGCGTCGGCGGCGAGCAGCCCGACGAACGCCGCGAGCAGGAAGAGCGAGGTGTCCACGACCCAGTCGCGGGCCGTTCGGCGGGGCCGCGCCGCCCCGCTCCCGCCCGATTCGACCAGGTGGGAGGGGAGCAGCCAGCGCTGCCGGTCCGTACGAGTCATGTCCGCAATGTACGCAGCCCAGGGGCCCGCACCGGGCACGAGCGGCAGGGACGCTACCTAAGTCGCGCGGGTCGATACTTCGGTAGCGGTGGCCGTGGACCGGAGGCGGACGCGGCCGCTCCCCCGCCCCGGCCATGATCACGGCATGAAGAGATTCCTGGAGGTCGTCGGTTTCCTGCTCACCGTCCTCGGCGTCTGCGGGGTGATCCGCGAGCTGACGGACGGCTGGTTCAAGCTGATGGGCCTGACCCGCTTCCTGACCGACAACGTGGGGTTCCTCGAGGGCCGGGAGGTGTTCGCCAACATCGTGATGGCGGTCCTCGGCCTGGTCCTGATGGTCGCCTCGGACCGCGTACCGAAGTCCTGACCGTACGCGTCGCCCCCGGGGGCGTACGGCTCGGTCGGCCGTCGCCCCCGGGGGCGTACGGACGGTCGACCGGCAGCCCTCGCCCCCGCGGAAGCGCGTACGACTCAGCCGGTCGCCGCCCCGTCGGCGGCGCGGCGGCCCCACGTCGTGCCGGCCAGGACGAGGACGGCCCCGGCGAGGCCGAGGACGCCGGGGCGGTCACCGGCGACGGCGATGCCCGCGGCGGCGGCCCAGAGCGGCTCCGTGCCGAGGAGGAGGCTGACCCGGGACGGGGAGGTCCGGCGGACCGCCCACATCTGCACGAAGAAGGCGAAGAGCGTGCAGAAGACGGAGAGGAACAGCAGCCCGGCCCACTCGCGCGGCCCGAAGTCGAGGGCCACGGCCCAGGGCGACGCGCCGGTGCCCGGGAAGGCCGCGATGACGGCGAACACGGCGACCGCCGAGCCGAGCTGGACCGTGGTGAGCGACAGCGAGTCGGCCGAGCGGACCGCCTTGATCCGGGACATGGCCAGGACGTGGACGGTTCGGGCGAGGGCGGCGAGCAGCATGAGCAGGTCGCCGAGGGAGGGCGTGGTGAATCCGCCGCTCTGGGTGAGCAGGACCACGCCCGCCACGGAGAGCGCGGCCGCGGCGAGGAAGGCGCGGGGCGGCCTGACCCGCGTGACGGCCGCCTCCGCCAGCGGAGTGAAGATCATCGTGAGGCTGATGATCAGGCCCGCGTTGGTGGCCGACGTGTGCACGACCCCGTACGTCTCCAGGAGGAAGATCCCGCCGAGGATCAGGCCGAGGGTCACGGCGCCGCGCCACTGGGCCGCGCCCAGAGCCCGGAGCCTGCTCCACCCGGCGGCCACGAGGACCGGCAGGACCACGGCGAACCGCAGGACGAGGACCGCGATGACGGTGTGGGTGGTGGTGATGCCCTTGGCGGCGAGGTAGCTGGCACCCCAGACGACGGCGACGAGCAGCACGGGCAGGTCGGTGAGCCAGGCCCGGCGCGGGGCGTCGAGGGACACGGGTGCGGCGATCGAGGACATTGCGGCCGGTTCTCCAAGTCTCTGGGCGTGGTGGAGACTTCGACGGCTCGCACTCGGAGCGATCACCGTACCCGGACGGGCGCGTGGCGGCTACACCTTTCGCCGGGCCCCGATCAGTAGCTGCCGTACTCGGGACGACCGGCCAGCTCGTACGTGTGGAGGGCGACGCCCGCGCCGGTGGTGCGCGCGTCGGTGAGGCGGAACGCGGTGGGCCGGACCCCGTCGGTGAAGAGGCGACGCCCGGTGCCCAGGACCACGGGGAAGACATGCAGGTGGAGGGTGTCGATGAGGTCGTGGTCGAGGAGGGTCCGGGCGAGGCCCGCGCTGCCGTGCATCTGGATCTCGCCGTCCGTCCGCTCCTTGAGGGCGGCGACCTCCTCGACCACGTCGCCGCGGAGCACCGTGGTGCCCTCCCAGTCCGCCGAGGTCAGGGTGGTGCTGGCGACGTACTTGGGGAGGGCGTTCAGCTTGGCGGCGACGGGGTCGGCGGGGTCGGTCTGCTTGGGCCAGTAGCCCGCGAAGATGTCGTACGTGCGGCGGCCGAGGAGGAAGGCGGTCGGCCGGGCGAAGATCTCGTCGATGCGCCGTCCGAAGTCCTCGTCGCCGAACGGCACGGACCAGCCGCCGTGTTCGAAGCCGCCGCTGCGGTCCTCGTCGGGGCCGCCGGGCGCCTGCACGACGCCGTCGAGGGTGAGGAACTGGGTGAGGCTGAGGGTGGCCATGTCGGGTGCCCTTTCTGTTCTCGGGACATCGTGTCCCACCCCTTCCGACTCCACCGCCCGGCGGAAGTCATCGGCGGTCGGGTCGGCGTCCGATTCCCGCCGGTCTCCGCCCGCCCCGCCGACTTTCATTGAACCCGCAACCACTCAGCACTACACGGAGGTTTCGGGATGTCCACGATGAACGGCACGGCGGTCCTGGTCACGGGCGGCAGTCGGGGGATCGGCGCGGCCACGGCCGTACGGCTGGCCCGGGAGGGCGCCGACGTGGCCTTCACCTACGTCCAGGACGAGGCACGGGCCAAGGAGGTCGCCGCACGCATCGAGGAGACCGGCCGCAAGGCGCTCCCCCTGCGGGCCGACGCGGCCGACGCCGGCGACGCCGCGGGCGCGGTGGAGTGGGCGGCGGACGCCCTGGGCCGGCTCGACGTGCTGGTCAACAACGTGGGCGTCGGCGTCCTCGGCCCGCTGGAGTCCCTCACCCTCGCGGACGTGGACCGGACCCTCGCGGTCAACGTCCGCGCCGCCTTCCTCGCCTCCCAGGCGGCGGCCGCGCGACTGCCCGAGGGCGGGCGGATCGTCACCATCGGCACCTGCATGACCCGGCGCGTGCCGGGCCCCGGCGGAAGCCTCTACACGATGAGCAAGGCCGCGCTGACAGGCCTGACGAAGGCGCTCGCCCGGGAGCTGGGCAGCCGCGGCATCACCGCCAACATCGTCCACCCCGGCCCCGTCGACACCGACATGAACCCGGCGGACGGCCCGTACGCCCAGGGCCAGGCCGCCCTGACGGCACTCGGCCGCTTCGGCACCCCGGACGAGGTGGCGGCCATGGTCGCCTTCCTCGCCGGCCCGGAAGGCCGTTACGTGACGGGCGCCGAGTTCTCGGTGGACGGCGGGCACGCGGCGTAACGATGACGGCCGAAGCACACCAGGGCCGCGACACCTGAACCGAGCCGAACCCACCGAGCAACGCCCACCCACAGGCCCCGTCCTGTGACGCCCACACCCAGGACCGGCGAGTGAGCCGAAGGGCGCCGCCGGGGGAACGACCCCGAGCACGGTCGGGGTCGTTCCCCCGGCTGCGGGCGCCCGGAGGCGAACCGAGCCTTGGAAAAAGACGAGAGGGCGCACCGGTGCTGTCGGGTCGGTGCGCCCTCGCGGGCCGGACGGGGTGTCGTGCCCGCCCAGTTCGGGGTGCCGGGCCGCGTGGCCGCGTCCGGCTCGGGGAGGGGGTGGCGTCAGCCGCCGAGCTCCTGGTGGCGGGCGGTCAGGCGCGCCGTGCCGGCGTCCGTGAGGGAGCCGAAGAGGCGGAGGCGGGAGATGCCGCCGTCCGGGTAGATGTCGATGCGGACGCGGGAGCCGACGGCCGGGGTGTCCAGGACGAAGCGGTGGTTCGTGTCGGGCTGGAGGCGGGTCCGGGGGAGGATCTCGGTCCAGTCGTCGGAGCCTTCGGCCGCGACGGAGAGCGCGGCCCAGCCGGCGCTGTTGCCCTTGAGGTACGCGGTGTCGATCTCGACGGCGCGGATCTCGGACTCGGCGACGAGGCCGTAGCGGATCCAGTCGTTGCCCTTGTCGCGGCGGCGGCGGGTCTCCCAGCCGTCGTCCATCTTGCGGGAGCGGCCCGGCTGGATGGTGTTGGTGGCCGGGGAGTAGAAGCGGTCGGAGGCGTCCTCGACCTGGCCGCCGTTCTCCAGGGCGGCGAGGTCGAAGGTGCCGAGCACGCCGAGCCACGCCGGGTCGGGGGCGACCTCGCCGTGGACGCGGAGGCGGGCGATGCCGCCGTCGGGGTGCTGGTTGACGCGCAGGTGGGTGAAGCGCTGCTCGACGTCGACGGCGAAGCCGTTGGCGGCGTGGCCGCCGACGGCGGTGCGGGGGACGAGCGTCGTCCACTTCACGTCGTCGGCGAGGAGTTCCTCGGGCGAGGGCGAGCCGGCGACCGAGGCGGCCTCGACGGAGACGGCCTGCGGGTAGTTGCCGCGGAAGTGGGCGGTGTCGACGACGATGCCGCGGATGACGCCGGGCGCGCCGAGCCGTACGAGGGCCCAGTCGTGGTCGTCCTCGGTGGGGTGCGGCTGCTGGGCCGAGACGCCGCGGCGGCGGCGGGTCTCCCAGCCGTCCATGATCTTGCCCTTGTGGCCGAAGTGCTCGGGGTCGAACTCGGCGGCCTCGGGCTTGAGGAGGTTCTCGCGCTCGGCGAAGAACTCGTCGTTGGCCGCGATGACGCCCGCGCCGAGGCGCCGGTCGGCGAGGTCGGCGTACCGGGTGAAGGGGAAGTCGGCCGTCCGGTAGTCGGCGTACGGGTCGCCGCCGCCGTAGGGGCTGGCGTCACCGGTGAAGCTGGGTATGGACGACACGTCAGTTGTTCCTTTCGAGGAGGCGGCCGGAGGGCTCGGCGAGGGTGCCGTGGTCGGCGATCCGCTCTCCGCGCAGCCAGGTGGAGGTCACGACGCCGCTGAGGGTCCTGCCCGCGTAGGCGGTGATGCGGTTGCGGTGCTGGAGCTCGGCCGGGTCGACGGTGAAGGTGGCGTCGGGGTCGAGGACGGCGAAGTCGGCGTCGCGGCCGGCCTCGATGGCGCCCTTGCGGGTGAGTCCGGCGAGCCGGGCCGGGGCTTCGGACATCCAGCGGGCGACGTCGGTCAGGTCGAAGCCGCGGCGGCGGGCCTCGGTCCAGATGGCGGGGAGGCCGAGCTGGAGCGAGGAGATGCCGCCCCAGGCGGAGGCGAAGTCGGGGGTCTTGAGGTCCGCGGTGGACGGGGAGTGGTCGGAGACGATGCAGTCGATCGTGCCGTCCGCGAGCCCTTGCCAGAGGGCGTCCTGGTTGGAGGCCTCGCGGATGGGCGGACAGCACTTGAACTCGGTGGCGCCGTCCGGGATCTCCTCGGCGGTGAGGGTGAGGAAGTGCGGGCAGGACTCCACGGTGATCTTGACGCCCTCGGCCCTGGCGGCGGCGATGAGCGGCAGGGCGTCGGAGGAGGACAGGTGCAGGACGTGGACGCGGGCGTTCAGCCTGCGGGCCTGGTTGATCAGGTTCTCGATGGCGGTGTTCTCGGCGTCCCGGGGGCGGGAGGCGAGGAAGTCGGCGTACGCGCCGCCGGAGCGCTGGGGCGCGGCGGCGAGGTGGTGGGGGTCCTCGGCGTGGACGATCATCAGGCCGTCGAAGCCGGAGATCTCGGCGAGCGAGGTCGCCAGCTGTTCCTGGTCGAGGGAGGGGAACTCGTCGACGCCGGAGGGCGACAGGAAGCACTTGAAGCCGTAGACGCCGGCGTCGTGGAGCGGCCGCAGGTCCTTGACGTTGTCCGGCAGGGCGCCGCCCCAGAAGCCGACGTCGATGTGCGCCTTGCGGCGGGCGACGTCCTGCTTGACGCGGAGGTTCTCCACGGTGGTGGTGGGGGGCAGCGAGTTGAGCGGCATGTCGAGCAGCGTGGTGATGCCGCCGGCGGCGGCCGCGCGGGTGGCGGTCCAGAAGCCCTCCCACTCGGTGCGGCCGGGGTCGTTGACGTGCACGTGGGTGTCGACGAGGCCGGGGAGGACGACGTCGTCGCCGACGTCCTCCAGCCGGGCCCCGGCGGGCACCTCGGCGTCGTACGGCAGCACGGCCGCGATCGTCCCTCCGGAGACGGCGATCGACGCCGGGCGCGTCCCCTCGGGGGTGATGACGCGTGTCGAGCGCAGGACCAGGTCGACGTCCACCCGTACCCCTTCTTCAAGCACTTCGGCGAGAAATTCAACGAACTGTTGAAGGAGTCTTCACTTCCGGACGACATGCCGTCAAGGGCACACTTCCAGCATCGGCCCTCAATGAACCCGCCTTGGACGTTTCCACAAAGTGGAAAGGAAATTCCGTACAGTAGAACGTAGCTCCGCACATGTGGGGCGGACGCGGACCCCGCCGGGCCCTCGCCGACACCGGACAAACACCCCCTGACCGGCCCGTACACCGAGCCCGGGACCATGTGCCCCGGCCGCCGGCCCGGTAGGCTGCTGCCTTGCCCGCCTGCCTCGAAAGGACCGTTGACGTGCCGACGTCCAGCGCCAGCACCACCGACGCCGCCAAGCCCTCCGCCGCGAGCGGTGGCGTCCAGTCCCTTGAGCGTGCCTTCGACCTCCTGGAGCGGATGGCCGACGCCGGGGGCGAGGTCGGGCTCAGCGAACTCTCCGCCAGCAGCGGGCTCCCGCTGCCCACCATCCACCGCCTGATGCGCACCCTGGTGGCCTGCGGCTACGTCCGCCAGCAGCCCAACCGGCGGTACGCGCTCGGCCCCCGCCTCATCCGGCTCGGCGAGTCCTCCGCCCGCCTCCTCGGCACCTGGGCGCGGCCCTACCTGGCGCGGCTCGTCGAGGAGACCGGCGAGACGGCGAACATGGCGCTGCTCGACGGCGACGAGATCGTGTACGTGGCACAGGTGCCGTCCAAGCACTCGATGCGCATGTTCACCGAGGTCGGCCGCCGGGTGCTGCCGCACTCGACCGGCGTCGGCAAGGCCCTCCTCGCGCACACCCCGGCGGACGAGGTGCGCGCGCTGCTCGCCCGTACCGGCATGCCGGCCGCCACCGAGAAGACCATCACCACGCCGGACGGCTTCCTCGACGCGCTCGTCGCGGTCCGCGAGACCGGCTACGCCGTCGACGACAACGAGCAGGAGATAGGAGTCCGCTGCCTCGCGGTCTCCGTGCCGGACTCCCCCACCGCCGCGGCCATCTCCATCTCGGGCCCCGCGGGCCGCGTCACCGAGGCGGCCACGGAGAAGATCGTCCCGATCCTCCAGGAAGTGGCCCGCGAACTCTCGGCCGCGCTGGCGAACACCTCGGGCAACGGCCAGGGCTGACGCCGCCATGGGGGCGGACATCGACGGGGTGATCGAGGTCCGCTCTCCCGGCGGCCGGTGGGAGTTCTCCCTCGACCTGCCGGACAGCGCGCTGCGCCGCGACCGGCACGCCCGCGAGTGCCTCTTCGGCTACGGCGGGGTCCTCCGGGTGGACCGGCCCCTGTTCGACCGGCGAGGCATCCCCGAGGACGCCTCGGAGCCGGTCCCCGACACGTACGACGAACTCCACCACAGCCACTCGTACGCCACCTGGGCCGAGATCGCCGCGGTCGACTGGGACGCGCCGCTCTGCGACCGTCCCGACGGGAACCACATCGGCGAATGGCGGCCCGGCCCGGACGGCGCGCTCGCCCTGCACGCCACCCCCTGGACGCCCGTCGAGGTCCTCGACGCCGCCGAGGACCTCTTCGGCGAGGACCTCATGCCCCACGAGTGGCCGGCGGGCGGCGAGGTCCACCGGGACGGGGCCGTCTACCGCCCCGTCACCTTCACGCCCCGCATGTTCGTCCCGCCGGACGGCGACTGGGCCCCCGTCTGGGCGGCGATGCGGGAACGGGCCGCCGCCCACGGGGCCGAGAACGTCCGGCTGGTCGTCTGGTTCGGCTGATGCCGCGAGACGCCTGATCCGGTCCAGTCCGGTCCGGTCCGGCGTCTCAGACCGGTACCGAGTCCGTCAGCCGGCCGTCCTGGACCGTCACCGTGCGGTCGGTCCGGGCCAGGTGCGTGCGGTCGTGGGTGACCAGGACGGTCGCCGTCCCCCGCTCGGCCGTCAGCGTGGCGAGCAGGTCCATGACCGCGGCTCCCCGCTCGTGGTCCAGCGCGCTGGTCGGCTCGTCGACGAGGAGGACGGACGGCTCGTTCATCAGGGCCCGGGCGATGTTGACGCGCTGCCGCTGACCGCCGGACAGCTGGTGCGGCCGCCGGTGGGCCTGGTCCGCGAGGCCGACCGCGTCGAGCAGGTCGAGGGCCCGGCCCCGTACCGCCTTGGGCGGACGCCCGGAGAGGTGGGCCATGACCTGGAGCTGCTCGGCCGCGCTGAGCGAGGGCAGCAGGTTGGGCTGCTGGAAGACGATCCCGATGCGCTCGCGCCGCAGCTCCGCCTTGGCGGCCGGGGTGAGCGACCCGGTGTCCTTGCCGGCGACGACGACCCGCCCCTCGTCCGGGGTCACCAGGGTGGCGGCCACCGCGAGGAGGCTGGACTTGCCGGAGCCGGACGGCCCGACGACGGCCGTGAGCGTACCGGCCGGGACGTCGAGGGAGACGGCGTCGAGGGCGGTGAGCCGGCCCTCGCCGTCGGGGTAGGTGAGGGTGACGGCGTCGAGGACGAGACTCATCGGGCGCTCCCGAGGGCGGTGAGGGGGTCGACGGCGGTGATGCGCCGGATGGACAGGGCGGCGCCGAGCACACCGAGGACGACGATCACGGCGGCCGGCCCGAGAACCGTCAGCGGCTCCAGGACGAAGGGCACGTTCCCGCCGCTGACCAGCGCGCCGATGCCGACCGCGAGCCCGGTGCCGAGCAGGGTGCCGGCGGCGAGCATGAGGACGGCCTGCCCCAGGGCGTCCCTCAGGAGGTACGGGGTGGAGGCGCCGAGCGCCTTGAGGACGGCGACGTCACCGCTGCGCTGGATGGTCCAGACGGTGAAGAACGCTCCTATGACGAGCGCGGAGATGGCGAAGAGGAAGCCGCGCATCAGCTGGAGCGATCCGTTCTCGGCCTGGTAGGACCCTATGGCGGTGAGCGCTCCGTCGATCGTCCGCGCCTCGGTCCCGGCGGCCTGGTCGCCGGCCGCCCAGTCCGTGCCGCCGCCGCTCAGCGCGATGACGGTGGCCTGCTCCTGCGGGGTCGTGCCGCTGCGGCCGAGCTCCTGCCAGTCGTCCAGCGAGGTCCACACCACCGGGGTGTGGCTGTAGGAGGCGTCGCCGGAGACCGCGGTGACCGTGACCTCCAGGGGGCCGAGGCGGACGGCGTCTCCCGCCGCCACGCCGAGCTCCTCCGCGGCCGACTCCGAGAGGACCGCCTTCCCCGTGCCGACGGGCACGGGCGCGAGCCCCGCGTCCGGCTCCGTGCCGAACGCCGAGACGGCGGCGGTACGGTCGCCGGCGGCGGCGTTGAGCGTGCGGATGCCGATCGGGTCGGCCTCCGTCACCCCGGGCCGCCCCGCCCACCGCTCCCACTGCTCCTCCGTCACCGTCGAATTGGTGAACGAGACCGACTGCCCGGCCGGCGGCGCCGCGAAGGCCAGCCGGTCGGCGGGCAGGCCGGTGATCGCGGATACGTTCTCCCGCGCGAGCCCGGCGGTCAGCCCGGACAGCAACCCCACGAGCAGGGTGATCAACACGATCACGGTCCCCATGAGGGCGAACCGCCCCTTGGCGAATCTCAGGTCTCTCCATGCCACGAACATGCTGACCAGAGTGGTCGGCGAGGTGCCCCGCGGGCATCGCGCCACGGATGGCTCCGCAATCAATCTTTCGGTTGAGTCCGGATTGTCTCCCGCTGTCTACGCTGGAGGGATCATGGATCCCCGCTCCCCCTTCCACCCCGCCCGGCGTCCCCTCACCCCCGTGCTGCGCGTGCTTCGCCTCTGCCTGCACGTCCTGATGGCGGGCCTGCTCGTCCTGGCGGCGGTACGGGCGGACTCGGCCGCAGGGACGGTCATGGCGGCCGTCATGGGCGCGGTCTACGCGGCCGGCTCGTACCTGCCGTCCGTGCGGAGCTCGCAGCGCGCCGCCGGCGCGTGGCTGGCGGTCCTCGGAGCGTCCTGGCTCGCGCTGCTCTGGCTCACCCCGGAGGCGCTCTGGCTGGCCTTCCCGCTGTACTTCCTCCAGCTGCACCTGCTGTCCACGCGCTGGTCGCTGCCGGCCGTGTCCCTCACGGCGGCGGCCGCGATCCTCTCGTACGTGGGACACGGCGCCGCGCTCAATCCGGGGGTCTTCATCGGGCCGCTGCTCGGCGCGGCGGTCGCGGTGGCGACGGTCCTCGGCTACCACGCCCTGTACCGGGAGAGCGAGCGTCGGCGGCGGCTCATCGAGGAGCTGATCGAGACGCGGGCGGAGCTGGCGGCGGCCGAGCGGCACGCGGGGACGCTCGCCGAGCGGGAGCGGCTCGCGCGGGAGATCCACGACACGCTCGCGCAGGGCCTGTCCTCGATCCAGCTGCTGCTGCGGGCGGCCGAGCGGGTGCTCCCGGCGGACTCACCCGCCGCGGGTCACATCGGCCGGGCCCGCGAGGCGGCGCAGGACAACCTGGCGGAGGCGCGGCGCTTCGTCCGGGCGCTCTCGCCGCCGGACCTGGAGCACGGCTCCCTCGCGGCGGCCCTGGAGCGCCTGTGCGAGCCCGGTCCCGGCCCGGCTCCGGAAGGTCCGGCCGACGCGGGCGCGTACGGGCCGGGACCCCGGGTCCGCTTCTCGGTGAGCGGCACGCCGGTCGAGCTGCCCACTCCCTACGAGGTGGCGCTGCTGCGGATCGCGCAGTCGGCTCTGGCGAACACGGTGCGGCACGCCTCGGCCTCGCGCGCGGAGATCACCTTGTCGTTCATGGACGCGTCGGTGACCCTGGACGTGGTCGACGACGGCCGGGGCTTCGACCCCGCTTCCGTACGCCCCTCGTCGGACGGCGGTTTCGGGCTTCCGGCGATGCGCTCGCGGGCGGAGTCGCTGGGCGGCACGTTCACCGTCGAGTCGGCGCCGGGCCAGGGCACCGCCGTCGCCGTCGCCCTCCCCCTCCCCACTGGAGCCTCCGCATGACCATCCGACTCCTCCTCGCCGACGACCACCCGGTGGTACGGGCGGGCCTGCGCGCGGTCCTCGACACCGAGCCGGACTTCGCGGTGGTCGCCGAGGCAGCCACCGCCGAGCGCGCGGTGGAGCTGGCCGCCGCCGGTGACATCGACGTGGTCCTGATGGACCTGCAGTTCGGCGCCGGGATGCACGGCTCGGAGGCGACGGCGGCGATCACGGCGGCGCCCGGTGGGCCGAAGGTACTGGTCCTGACCACGTACGACACGGACGCGGACATCCTGGCGGCGGTGGAGGCGGGGGCCTCCGGCTACCTCCTGAAGGACGCGCCGCCGGAGGAGCTGGCGGCGGCGGTCCGCACGGCGGCCGCCGGACAGTCGGCCCTCGCCCCCGCGGTGGCGCACCGGCTCATGGACCGCATGCGGACACCGGCGGAGGCCCTGACCAAACGCGAGCTGGAGGTGCTCCAGCTGGTGGGCGAGGGCCTGTCGAACCAGCAGATCAGCAAGGCCCTGTTCCTGAGCCAGGCGACCGTGAAGTCCCACCTGGTGCACGTGTTCGCGAAGCTGGGCGTGGACTCGCGCACGGCGGCGGTGGCGGCGGCGACGGCGCGCCGGCTGATCAGGCGGTGAGGCTGTCCGGCCGGCCCTCGGCCGACGTGTCGGCCCGGGCGGCCATCAGGTCCTGGAACGACCGCATGCACGGCAGGCAGTGCCGGTCGGTCCGCACCCCGTCGGCGTCACGGTCGACGGTCTGACCGCAGAGGCTGCTGCCCGCCTGCTTGGCGATCACGTGCCAGACCAGAAGGCCGCTGGAGTGGTCGGGCGCGATGTGCATCTCGTACATGGCAGGTTCCGTTCTCGGGTGTCCAGGTTCCCACCCAACTCGTGCCGGGCGGCACCGGCACGGCGACCAGGCCAAGTGGGTGAACCCGGGCCCCCGCGCCCCCGAGCGGGAACCTCCTCACGTGGGCTTCGCGGCGGTTCGCTTCGACTTGGCGGTCGACGCGGACTTGCGACCCCGCGCGGCGGGTGCGGGCGACCCGGCCTTGGTCTCGGGCTTGGTCTTGACCTCGGGCTTCTTGGCTTCGGGCTTCTTGGCTTCGGGCTTCTTCGCCTCGGGCTTGGCCTCGGGCTCGGCCTTGGCGTCGGGCTCGGCCTTCGACTTCGGGGCCTCGGTCTTGTCGGCCTTGCCCGTGGGGGCGGCCGGCTCGCGCGATCGGCCGCCGATAGGCCACTTCAGCTCGATCTCCAGCTCGATCTCGCCGTCGTCGACCTCGAACTCCACCTCGCTGCGGAGTTCTTCGGGGACCCGCAGGCTCAGCACACCGGCCCCCAGTCGGAGCTCGGCCTCCTCGCCCTCCCTGAGCGCCCCCGCGAGCTCCTCCAGCAGTTCGGCGGCCTCGGTACGGGTCATGGAGCTCTTCTGCTCGAACTTCAGGTCGTTCACAGCTGCCTCCCACCGGTGGGACGGCCTGAGACGTCCACGTCATCGGCCGGGGCGACGCACAGGGCCCAGATGACGATCCCGGACATCACGATCATGATGACGGACCACCACGGGTAGTACGGCAGCGACAGGAAGTTGGCGATGATGACCAGGGCGGCGATGCCGATGCCGGTGTAACGCGCCCAGGCGGCCGCCTGGAAGAGTCCGAAGCTGACCAGCAGGGCGACTATGCCCAGGCAGAGATGGATCCAGCCCCAGCCGGTGAGGTCGAACTTGAAGACGTAGTCGGGCGTGGTGACGAAGACCTCGTCCTCGGCGATGGCCATGATCCCGCGGAAGATGCCGAGCAGCCCCGCGAGGGACAGCATGACGGCGGCGAAGGCCCGGAGTCCCCCGGCCCAGGCGTATTTCGCCGATGACGCGGGAGGGGTGCGGGTGGCGTTCATGTCGGTCTCTCCTTCTCCCCGGCCCGTCTCAGGCACCGGTCGTGGTGGTGCCGGCGGGTGTGGACGGGCGGTCGTCGTTCAGGACGAGGCCCTTGGCCCGTTGGAACTCCTCCTCGCTGATGTCGCCCCGGGTGCGGAGCTCGGCGAGCCGGCCGAGTTCCTCGGCCCGGCTGGGACGACTGTCGCCGCCTGCGGTATCGCGGACGTAGGCGTCGAAGGCCTGCTGCTTCTTGCGGGCGTGCTCGATCTCCCGACCGCCCATGGCCTTGCCGCGGGCGATCACGTAGACGAGCACGCCGAGGAACGGCAGCAGGATGACGAAGGCGAGCCAGCCGCCCTTGCCCCAGCCGTTCATGGTGTCGTCGCGGAAGATGTCGCCGATGATCCGGAAGAGCAGGATGAACCAGAGGATCCACAGGAAGAGCCACAGCATGGTCCAGAACATGCTGAGCAGCGGATAGTCGTAGGCGAGGTACGTAGGTGTGTCCATGTCTCCGCTCCGTTTCCGGGTCCTTCTCCCGCCGGAATCACTTCGGTCGTTCCGGCAGCCGCCGTAGTTCCGTCACGTGCAGTCCGAGCGACTGGAAGCGGGCCAGCAGGCCGTAGAGATGTGCCTCGTCCACGAGCGGGCCGTACAGCACCGTCTGGCCGGAGATCATCACGTGCTCCAGTTCGGGGAAGGATCCGATCAGCGTCTCGGACATGAGCCCGTCGACGCGGATCTCGTACTGCATGGCGTGCCCTTCCGGGTTGGCTGTCACCTGGCCGGTCGTGCGCCTCTTCCGGTCGTGCCCTCCATGTCTCTCGTGGCCCCGTCCATGAGGTTCGTGTCCCTGGTGTCCCCGACCGTGCGGTTCGTGTCCCTGGTGTCCTCGACCGTGCGGTTCGTGTCCCTGGTGTCCTCGCTCCGGTCGTGCCCTAGTCGCCATGGTCTGCCTCGGTGTCTCCGCCGGCCTCACCCCGCGCGGGTGAATCACGGGCCGGCGGGGCCGGGCTCCGGCCGGTTCGGCTCCGGCGGGTCGGGCTCCGGCGGGTCGGGGCCGGCGGTCTTCCGGCCGCGGCCGCGCCTCCTCCGGTCTGGCCGACGCCGGGCAGACCGCGTGTCACCAGGAAGCCGGCGAGGGTGATGCCTCCGGTCGCGAGGACGGCCGCCTTGAGGCCGTCGAGCTGGGCCGAGGCGTACGAGTCGGTGACGGCCTCCACCTCCTGGGGCGGGAGTCCCGCGCTCTCCGCCGCCGAGCGGACCTGGTCGGTGGAGACGAAGCTGATCCCGGACTCCAGGGCGATGCTCGTCTGCTCGCGCGCCTCGTCCGAGAGCCTCGGGTCGTCCTCCACCTGGCGGGTGAAGGCCTGGGCGAGGGCTCCGATCAGCAGGGATCCGATGAGGGCCGTGCCCAGCGCGGACCCCAGGTTCTGGGCGGTGAACTGCGGTCCTCCGACCTCGCTGCGCTCCTGTTCGCCCACGCTGGACTGGACGACGTTGCCGAGCTGGGAGGCCGGCAGCCCCATGCCCAGGCCGAGGAGCGCCATGGCCCCGAAGAACTGGGCGTCGTCGATGACGGGGTCGATGGTGCCGAGGAGCCAGGCGATGGAGGCGAGGAGCGGTACCAGGGCCGTCCGTACGATCCGCCGCGGGCCCAGCCTGCGGCCGAGCTTCGCCGCGCCGAGGGAGGCCGCGAGCATGGTGACGGAGACCGGCAGCAGCCGCGGTCCCGTCTCGAAGGCGTGGAGTCCCTGGACTACCTGCAGGTAGAGCGGGATGGTGAAGAACAGTCCCAGCAGGATGAGGTTCTGGCTCAGCAGGGTCAGCAGCCCCGACCGCAGGGTGGGCCTGCTGAGGAGGGCCCGTGGACCAGGGGTCGGCGCCGCGGGCCTCCCGCCTTTCCTCCCGGGCCCGGAAGAGGAACAGACCACCGCTCCGGCCCCGACCACGAACAGCGTGGGGGCGAAGCCGAAGACCGTGAAGGGCGGGTTGCGCGGCTCGACCCACCCCCAGCTGCTGCTCTGCAGCACGCCGAGCACCCCGAGGCCCAGGCCGGCCGCCGACAGCACGGCGCCGACGACGTCCAGGCCGGGGCGCCGGGTCGCCGGGGTCGACTCCGGGATCGCCCGCCGCAGGAGGAGGACGGCCAGCACCACCACGACCTCGTCCGCGAAGACCAGGCGCCAGGTGAGGTACGTCGTCACCCAGCCGCCGAGCACGAGCAGCGGACCGACGGCGATGCCGGCGCCGGCCAGGCCTCCGATGACGCCGTACGCGACGGAGCGGTCGCGGCCCCGGTAGGACTCGGCGACGAGGGCCGCCATCGACGGGAACACCAGGGCGGCGCCGAGCCCCTCGATGACCGACCATCCCAAGGCCAGGACCCAGAGGGGGCGCGACGGCGGTCACGGCCGATCCGACGCCGTAGACCGCCATGCCGATCAGGAAGACCCGGCGCCGGCCCAGGATGTCCCCGAACCCGCCTCCGATGATCATGAAGGCTGCCATGACCAGGGCGTACAGGGTGATGACGGCCTGGATGGCGGTCACTTCGGTGTCGAAGTCCTCGACCAGCTGGCTGATGGAGACGTTCATGACGGCGGTGTCCAGCACCATCAGGAACTGGGCCGTCCCCAGCACCATCGGAGCGAGCCGTTTCCTCACGGTCGCCACCTCGCCGGGCCAGGCTGCCGTTGCCCGCGGCAGCAGACGGGGTGAGCCCGCCCTCGCCGCCATCACATCCGAAACGGTCGCCCGTCGCCTCACCCGCCGCGGGTGAGCGCGGGTGGCGTCCGTCGTCCGGGCGGCGGGCGTCCGGTCACAGGAGCCGCAGCTCGCGGGCGCGGCGGACCGCGTCGTTGCGCCGGTGGACCGACAGCTTGCGGTAGACGCTCTTGAGGTGGGTCTTCACCGTGTTCACGGACACATACAGGTCGGCGGCGATGTCCTCGGTCGACATCGCCCGGGCGAGCCGCTCCAGGACCTCGCGTTCCCGCCCGCTGAGCTCCTCCAGCGGTGCTCCGGGCCCGGGTCCGCCCTGCTCCGGTCCACCGTGCGGCTCCGGGTCGGGTACGAGCCATCCGGCGGCCAGCGCCCGCAGCGCGGGCTCTGCCAGGAACGGGCCGATCCACGGCCCGGCGCTCCGGAAGGCGCGCTTGAGCTCCTCGCGGCGGCCGTCGACGAGAGCCTGCGCGAGCAGCCTGCGGGCGGTGGCGGGATCTCCCTCCAGCGCCGCCGCCTGGGCCCGTACCAGCGCGGCCGGTACGGCCACTCCCGGCCCTGACCGCCCGTGGGCCGCGAGGCCGTCGAGCAGGTGGACGGCCGTGCGGGGGTCCCCTGCGGCGAGGTGGGCCCGTGCCGCGCCGACGGTGCACGGCGGCTGGTCCGCGGCGAACTCCCGGAGGGCTTCGACGGCCGCGTCCGGGCGGCCTTCGGCCAGGTGGGCCTCCGCGAGGACCAGGGCGGCGTGACCCTCCGCCCAGGGCGAGACGTCGGTGGCGGGGACGGCCCGGGCCGCCACGGCCAGAGCGGCGCTCGTGCGGCCCCGGGCCAGGAGTACGCGGGCCGTCCCGGCGCGTGCGGCCGCGGCCACCACCGGGTCCGCCGACGTCGGACCGGGCGTCCCGGCGAGGAGGGCCTCGGCCCGGTCCACGTCGTCCCGGCCGAGGGCGACCGCGGCCAGGACCAGCTGTCCCAGTCCGGAACCCCACGGCGGGGCGAGGCCGTACCGCTGGGCCTCGGCCGTCATCGCGAGCACCTTGCGTTCCGCCGCGCCCGGCCACCCGTTGAGGTGGTCGACGAGCGCCAGGTGTTCCAGTGCCTCCAGCCGCGGGAGCACCGTGGAGGCCGTACGGGGCCCGCGGGTCACCGCGGTGAGGGCCTCCCGGGCCTCGTCGAAGCGTCCGGCCCACAGCCGGGACGAGCCCACGTGGGTCAGCAGCAGGGCGCCGAGTTCCGGGTGTCCGTCCAGCAGGCGGGAGGGCAGCCGCGGCATCAGCTCCCGGGCCGACCGGATGGCTTCCTCCCCCGGCCGCGCCGAGCCGGCCAGCCGCCCGGCCAGTGCCTCGAGGAGGGCGCGGCTCAGCAGGGCCGCCGGGGAGTCGCGGCCGTCGACCGCCGGCTGTCCGGCCGCACGGCGCAGATGCGTCATGCCTCCGTCGAGGTCCGACCGGGACAGCGCGTACGCGGCGCGGACGAGGTTCGTGGCCGGGTCGGGCGTCTCCCCGTCCATGCCGGCGAACCAGTCCGCCGGTTCCCCGGCGCCCAGGCCGGTGAAGAGCTGTCCGATCGCCAGATCCTCGACCAGGGCCTGGGCCATGTACGTCCAGTCCTGCGCGGCGGCGCCGTGGGCCAGCATCTCCGGCAGCATGCCGGAGCGCCGCAGCCAGTGCGCGGCCTGCCGGTGCAGCTGCGGTTCGAGACCGGGGGCGCGGCGGCGCAGATGGGCCCGGAGGATCTCCTGGAACAGTGGATGGAGCCGGTACCAGCCGTGCCCGAAGTCCTCGACGAAGGCGTTCGCCCGGTGCAGTCCCGCCAGGATCGTCGCGGCGTCGCGCCGCTGGGTCAGTTCGTCCGCCAGGTCGGGGCAGAAGCGGTCCAGCACGCTGATCCGCAGCAGCAGGTCCTGGGTCTCGGGGGGCTGCCGTTCCAGCACCTCGGCCAGCAGGAAGTCGGCGATGGTGCCCTGTCCCGCCTCGAACTCCTTCAGATAGAGCTCGGGATCCGGGCTCGACCGTGCCGCCAGGGCGCTCAGCCGGAGCCCCGCCGCCCATCCCCGGGTGCGCTCCACGAGCGCCCGGGCCACCGGGACGGCCAGCGGCAGCCCGTGCAGTTCGAGGAGCTCGACCGCCTCCTCGGGGGTGAAGGACAGCTCGGCGTCCCGGATCTCGGTCATCTCACCGGTGAGGCGGTAGCGGTGGAGCGGGAGGAGGGGTTCGGTGCGGCTGACGAGGACGAGGCGGAGTCCCTGGCGTGCGTGCCGCAGGACGAACTCCAGCTGCCGTGCGACCTCGGGGTCGGTCATCCGGTCGAACTCGTCGACCACCAGGACGACGGGCCGGTCGCGCCCGGCGAGTTCCCAGGCGAGCCGGCTCAGGAGCGTGTGGTGGACCCGGGTGGCGTCGGCGGGGAGGTCGATCGCGGTCGGCGGCGGTACGCCACCCGCGTTCAGTGCCTGGAGGAGGTGGGCCCAGAACATCCCGGGGCCTTCGACCTCCGCGTCGAGCGTCAGCCAGGCGAGCGGCTGCCCGAGGTTCGCGGCCCAGTCCGCGACCAGGAGGGTCTTCCCGGCCCCCGCGCTGCCGTTGACCAGGGTCAGCGGGGTCCGCAGGGCCTGCCCGAGGTGCTCGACCAGACGGTCGCGCCGCAGAAACGTGCCGGGGCGGCCCGGCAGGGCGAACCGGGTCCGCAGGAACGGGTCTCCCAGTGGGTCTGCGCCGCCGCTGAGCGGCACGCCCCGCGGAAGCTCGTCCCCCGTGTCCTCCACCTCCACCACCACCTTCCGGCCGGGCCCGCCGGGGAGGGGCCTCCCTTCAGGATGGAAGTCTTCTCCCCGAATCGGCCACCGCACAGAGCGGTGAGAACCCCTCCTGGGTACCCGAAGGTCCCGGTCCGAGGGGACCGCCGGGGGGATCCGAGGGGCCACCGGAGGAACTCGGCCCGGTCGTCGTGGGCGTCCTGCGAGCATCCGGTCCGGTCACCGTGGGAAGCGTCGTCGGCGTCGGGCCCGGTCGTGGTGGGTCGTGAACCGGTGCTGTGCCCGGGCCGTCGGCCTACTGCCCGCCGGGCTGCGGCGGCCCGAAGAGCTCGACCGCGCGTCTGACCCCGGCGAGTCCCTCGGCGAGGGCGCTGACGGAGCCGACGGAGCCTGCGACGAGCAGCAGCGAGCGGCGCAGCCGCCGTACCTCGGGGTCGCCGCTGAGCGCCATGGCGTCGAGCGCGGCGAGCTCGTCCTCGGCGATGCCACGGTCGGCAAACTCGACCCGGTGCGCCGCGAGTTCGCGCCGGAGCCGGGACACGGCGGACCGCAGTTCGGCCACCCTGGGGTCCACGCCCTCGCCGGTCACTCGCCTCTGCCCCACGCTTCGCAACATGGTTCTCCCCCTCGCACGACACTGTGCGCAGAACTCCGTACGACGAACACTCCGGACACTCCGAGCCGACCCCCCGGACGGCGGTCGGGCGCCGTGAGCCGCGGGCCAGTTAACTCCTTCGCCACCCCGCCGCGCCACCCTTGGTGGACGGAATTCAGGCGACCGTGTGATTCCGCCTGATGAGGTATGCAGTCCCCATGACAGCTGCAGAGGATCGAAGCCCCGTCGTCGCCGGACTGCTGCTCGCCGCGGGGGGCGGGAGGCGCCTCGGGGGACGGCCGAAGGCGTTGCTCACGCACCGGGGGCGGCCGCTGGTCGAGCATGCCGTGGAGGTGCTGCGCGGGGCCGGGTGCGAGGTGGTGCACGTGGTGCTCGGGGCGTCGGCCGACGTCGTACGGGAGCGGGCGGAGCTGCCCGGGTGCGTGCTGGTGGACAACCCGGAGTGGGCGGCGGGGATGGGTTCCTCGCTGCGGGCCGGGCTCTCCTCGCTGGCCGCCGACGCGCGCGGGGTGGACGCGGCGCTGGTGCTGCTCGTCGACCAGCCGGGGATCGGGGTGGAGGCGGTGGCCCGGGTCCGGGCGGCGTACGGCTCGCGGGACACGCTGGCGGCGGCCTCGTACGACGGGGAGCGGGGCCACCCGGTGCTGTTCGGCGCCGGACACTGGGCGGGCGTCGAGGAGTCGGCGGTGGGCGACCGGGGGGCCCGGGACTATCTGGCGGCGCACCGGGATGCGATCACCCCGGTGGACTGTTCGGATGTGGCCGAGCCCTATGACATCGACACGGAGGCGGATCTGTCCCACCTGGAGTGAACGCGCTGGCACCGCGCGCCATGTTCTGTCGATCCGGAGAATCTCGACATCAACAAACCATTGAACTTCCACCATGAGGAAACTAGTATCCACTGTTCAGAAGCGCCTGCTCGTTCAGAAGGCGCTTGCGGCCGTATCTCGGCGCCTCCGGCACTCCGTGCCGTCCCGCGACGCCCGGCGGCCGCCTGGCACCGCCCGTGAAGTCCGCTGAAGGAAGTGACAGTTCATGTCCGCACCAGCGCCGTCCCCCCTGGCCGTCGTCGATGCCGAGCCCCTGCCGCGCCAGGAAGAGGTGCTCACCGAAGCAGCTCTGGCCTTCGTCGCCGAACTGCACCGGCGGTTCACCCCGCGCCGGGACGAACTCCTCGCCCGCCGGGCGGAGCGCCGCGCCGAGATCGCTCGTACGTCCACCCTGGACTTCCTGCCGGAGACCGCCGCGATCCGCGCCGACGACTCCTGGAAGGTCGCGCCGGCCCCGGCGGCCCTGAACGACCGCCGCGTCGAGATCACCGGCCCGACCGACCGCAAGATGACGATCAACGCGCTCAACTCGGGCGCGCGGGTCTGGCTCGCCGACTTCGAGGACGCCTCGGCGCCCACCTGGGAGAACGTGGTCCTCGGCCAGGTCAACCTGATCGACGCCTACACGCGGAACATCGACTTCACCGACCCGCGCTCCGGCAAGTCGTACGCCCTCAAGCCCGCCGACCAGCTCGCCACGGTCGTCATGCGCCCCCGCGGCTGGCACCTGGAGGAGCGCCACCTCACCTTCGACGGACGCCCGGTGCCCGGCGCGCTCGTCGACTTCGGCCTCTACTTCTTCCACAACGCCCAGCGCCTGATCGACCTCGGCAAGGGCCCCTACTTCTACCTCCCGAAGACGGAGTCGCACCTGGAGGCCCGCCTCTGGAACGACATCTTCGTCTTCGCGCAGGACTACGTCGGCATCCCGCAGGGCACCGTCCGCGCCACGGTCCTCATCGAGACCATCACGGCCGCGTACGAGATGGAGGAGATCCTCTACGAGCTCCGCGACCACGCCGCCGGCCTCAACGCCGGCCGCTGGGACTACCTCTTCTCCATCGTCAAGAACTTCCGTGACGGCGGCGCCAAGTTCGTCCTGCCGGACCGCAACGCGGTCACGATGACCGCCCCGTTCATGCGCGCCTACACCGAACTCCTCGTCCGCACCTGCCACAAGCGTGGCGCGCACGCGATCGGCGGCATGGCGGCCTTCATCCCGTCCCGCAAGGACGCCGAGGTCAACAAGGTCGCCTTCGAGAAGGTCAAGGCCGACAAGGACCGCGAGGCCGGCGACGGCTTCGACGGCTCCTGGGTCGCCCACCCCGACCTGGTCCCGATCGCCATGGCCTCCTTCGACGCCGTCCTCGGCGACAAGCCCAACCAGAAGGACCGCCTCCGCGAGGACGTCTCCGTCGCCCCCGGCGACCTCATCGCCATCGACTCCCTCGACGCCAAGCCCACCTACGCGGGCCTGGTGAGCGCCGTGCAGGTCGGCACGCGCTACATCGAGGCGTGGCTGCGCGGCCTCGGCGCCGTCGCCATCTTCAACCTCATGGAGGACGCGGCCACCGCCGAGATCTCCCGCTCCCAGATCTGGCAGTGGATCAACGCGGGCGTCGTCTTCGAGAACGGCGAGAAGGCCACCCCGGAGCTGGCCCGCAAGGTCGCCGCCGAGGAACTCGCCGCCATCCGCACCGAGATCGGCGAGGAGGCCTTCACCTCCGGCAAGTGGCAGCAGGCCCACGACCTCCTCCTCCACGTCTCCCTCGACGCCGACTACGCCGACTTCCTCACCCTCCCCGCGTACGAGCAACTGGTCGGCTGATTCCCTGACCCTCGGCTGAATCGCACAGCAGCCGAACCCAGAAGGCCTTGGCGTGGTGTCGAAACGACACCACGCCAAGGCCTTCTTGCCTCCCCGTGCCTCCTTACGCCTGTGCACAAAGGAGCTGTTGCGAGGTACCGTTGGGGAGCTTGCCACCCCTTCCCCGAAGGGGTGTGCTTGTCGCGGTTTCTCGGATCGGCTGGTGCCCCGGCTGGGGACTTCCCTGCCAATGATCCGACTCCTCAAGGAGATGCCTGGCATGGAGCCCGCCAAGTACAAGCCCTCTCGGCGCAATTGGTTGTACGACCTCGCCCTCAGCATTGCTGGTGGCCTGGCGACGGAACTGCTGCTCTGGGCAGGGCACATGGCAGCGTCCATCACCGGAATCCGGTAGTGGACGGCGGCGGGCCTTCGCGGCCCGCCGCCTCATTTCGCCAGGCCCCTCACGAGTCGAACAGGCCTAGCTGACGGCTGCCCGGATTATCCCGCTTTCGCTTCTGTTTGGCGTCATGCGCCCGAAGCTTGCGTTCGAACCGTTGCAGCTCCGACTGTGCTGCAGCCGTAGGCCTCAGCCCCTCTTCTTCGACGGGAGCGACCATCTTCTTGAGATAACGCTGGGTTTCCGGGTCGACCGAGTAGAGAACGGTAGCGGAGCTGGCACGCGTCAGGAGCACGTGATAGGCGTTCCGGATGCGGCGAGCGAACTCGTCCGGATCCTTCGGCAATCCAGGGTCCACGGAGCCCGTTTCGAGCAACTCCCGCCGCCCGGTCTCCTCGTCCTTCTTCGATACCTTCCCCTTCTTGAAGTGCCACTCGTCGCCACGTCGCACCATGTCCTCACCCAGAACGACCCCGCACCAATCCCACTCGAGGCCCTGCGCGGTGTACACGCAGCCGATCTGGCCGATGCCGGCCGGGTCCACTCCCCACAGCTCGGCAGGAGGTTCACCGTTCGCGTATCGACGGAGCGTCCCTTTCGCGTTCCATGGGCGATTCCAGCCCCGGATGTCCACGTCGAGCGGAAGCTCACGGGTCTCTTCATCGGGAAAGTTCCATGGCCAGCAGAACCCCGCGACCATCCGAGCCGTAGCGCCGTCTCGCTGTTCCTCCAGAACCACCTTCTCGAGGTCCTCCACGCTGTCGGCGACTTCGACGTGCATGAGCCCGTCCCACTCCCACACGTGCGGTGTTTCGCCGGAAAGGCCGAGGAGGTCCAGAACCCACCTTCGATACCCTTCGCTTCCACCGCACCGAAACTCGTTGTGCAGGTCGTAGATATCCGGAGTGACGCCGTGACGCAGCGCCGCATCGGCCACGAGCCGACTGGAGCCCACCTCGCCGCGTCGCAGTGACTGATTGTCGTCCAATAGGAACACGGTTACCCGAGCCGCCTGGATCAGCTCGTCCACCTGAGGCTTGGTGCCGCGTTTCTCCGCTGACCAGTACTGCAGATTCGACAACTCGCGTACGCGGTGGGCTTCGTCACAGATCAGCAGATCAAGTGCGGGCGTAGGTGGCTCGACGAAACTCAGGAAATGCGCCAACTGCTCCTTGGAGAGAACCGCGTCACGTTGAAACAGCTCCTCCAGGGCAGCATGGAAGGCGATCGATCCAGTGGCATAGCGTGCGCTCAGGCCGGCCGCCGTGAAATGCCTCAGCAGCTGCAGACCGATGGCGCTCTTCCCGGTACCCGCCCCTCCCCGGACCAGGAAGACAGCACGTTCGGCATCTTCTTCGCCGCCACCCTCCCGCCCTCGTTCCACCGCCCGCTTCACATCACGCCAGACGCTTCGCTGCTCACCCCTCAGGGTGAATGCCGTGTCCACCCCTTCAGAGAGCGCCATCGCCTCCAACAGTGGAGCGTTGCGCAGCCCGAGCCGCCGCAACAACCGTCCCGCGGCAGGCTCACCGCTCTCCCTCCGGAATCGGTCACGCACCTCTTCCAGGAGATCGAGACGCGTGTCATCCGTGAAATAGAAGGCATGCGCCCCCTTGGGGGTTCCCGCCGCGAGCAGGGGCTTCACGGACTCCTCGAGCGCATTGTGCAGATAAGAGATTCCCGCGTAGGAGACGCTCAGGCCGTTCATCGACGCATCAGAGGAAAAGAAGTCGACAACCTTTCCCACCTGCGTACTGGGATGTTTCTTGGGCTTCCTGTAGCCCTGCACAGCCACCTTCTCAGGATTCTCTGTCGCTTCCACAGAGCTCCACCGCTTGAGCTCCACGACGAGGAGGGAATCCTGACCTGTCTCCGGGTGCACTCCGACCAGGATCACGTCCGCCGCGCCGTCCACTCCCTGCGGCTGACACTCCACGAACATATGCAGATCACCGTGCCCGGCGTCCACCAGCTCCTCCGCCAGCCTGACCAGGCTTTCCCTCCATGCCTCCTGCTCCGAATCAGAGGCCGGCTTCCCCTTGAACCGAACCCAGCGTGCGGCCAAGTGCGGCAACAGACGGTCCCTACGGTGGAGTTTCAGAAGGTGCCGCGCAGAGAGCTGCAACAGAAGCACGAAGGGATCCCCCAGGACACGAGAAAGCTCGTGCGGGTGGGGGCCTGTCCCTTGGTGGAAGCCCGTCGGGCCGCGATGACTTCAGTGATCATAGAGCGTCGACAAGACGACCTGAACGGTCACCACCTCAGGTGGGCGATCACTTTGCGCCACTCGAACGGCCACGTTCCGGCGACGGAGCGCAGAGCTCACGGATCCTGGCGAGAAACGCCTCGAGCCCCGTGTCGCTCAGAAGAGCGTCAGGCACTCTTCTCATCACAGGCTTCGACCGGCAGACAATGTCAGGTACCCAGGCCCGCCATGAATCGCGTCGGTTCGTCCAACACGGTCTGCGCCCCCACCAGGTCGGAGAAGCGCGCCGCAAGGGTCGATTCGGCAAGTCGGGGCGGAAGCGCCTCGCCGAACTTCAGCCCCTTCACCGCCCGGGCGTCCACCTCAGGGAGGCACAGCTGTCCTGATGCGTCTGCGAGTGCTTGCTTCCAGACCTGCGGATCGACGTCTTCCCTGAGGCGGACCCAACAATCGTTGACGTGCTGCGCAGGGACGGCTACCGCGCTGAGCGAACTGGCGAGCGTGGCATTGGCCCGGTGCCCTGCCCAGGTCCACCAACGCGTATATCCGCCGGCTCCGCGCACGATCAGTGTTCCGACCGGATGTACCGCGTCCATGAAATGGTCTCTCGCGTCAGCGAGAGAGGCCACGGCCCGCTTGGTGAGGTTCACCGGCGGATCCGCCCCCAGAAGCACCTCGCGGACCGCTCGGGTCAGCTCGAACGATGTCGCGCGGGTGAATCCGAGTCCGCTCCACTTCGCTTTTCCGCCCCCGTCGGTCGGCTCTACGTAGCATCGTTTGCGGCGCCAGTCGATGTACGTGACCACCCAGCTGCGGCCCGCGAGGAGAAGCTTTCGCGGCCCCTCGACCTCCTCCGTCAAGAGATCCGGGTCGGTACGGCCGATTTCCGTACGGCCCTGGAACACAGTGAACTGGGGGGGCGCGGTGAAGACAGCCGTGAGGCCCATGAAGTGCCGGTGCCCGAAGCGTCGTTCCGCCTCCGGGCCGATGAAGAGCATGCCGCCGTCACGATCGAGGTAGCCCTCGTTCACGAGGTGCTTCACAACCGGCTCCGCGGGCTGTCCGAACGGCCCCAGGCCGTTCCACCACTCCCGCCACAGCTGGTCTCCGACCTGGTGTTCCTGGAGGCAGAGAGCAAGGAGCTGCTGAGCGACGATGTGACGCGGCTCGGGTGGGGCGACGACCGGCTCCACCCAGCCTCGTGACCACAGGAGGAGCATGCCGGCCGCCGACAACAGTCCGTCTTCCGTCAGCGCAAGGAAGAGACAGTTCCGCGTCGTATCGGCCCTCCGCCCCGTTCTGCCGAGCCGCTGGAGGAAGGACGCGACAGTCGCCGGGGCGTCGATCTGAATGACCCGGTCCAGGTCTCCGACATCGATGCCGAGTTCCAGGGTGCTGGTCGAGACGATCACGCAGTCCCGCGCCTCCGCGAACGCCTGCTCGGCACGCCGCCGTTCATCGACCGACAGTGAGGCGTGCGAGAGGAAGGTGGTGACTCCTCGGATACGCAACTGCTCGCCCAGTTCTTCCACGAGTCGCCGTGACTCGCAGAAGACGAGCCGCTTCTCTCCCTGGTGCAAGGAAGAGATCACCCGGGCCGCGTTCTCGACGGAACCGACGTAGTCGAGCTGGATGTCGCCCGAGGGCGGCTGTGTCGCAGGACTCGTATCGCTCGGAGCGGCGAGGTGGGGGGCGACCACTCGTGCCGGGCGAATGCCGGCTCCGGACCCCTGGAGCCAATGGAGGAGTTCCGTCGGATTGCCTACGGTCGCTGACAGGCCCACGCGTTGGATCGGACGCCCGACAGACTTCTGCAGCCGCTCGAGGAGCGCGAGCAGATGCCAGCCTCGATCGTCCCCCGCGAAGGCGTGTACCTCGTCGACCACGATCGTCCGCAGCCCGGAGAAGAACGCCTTGTGATCGACGTTCGCACTGACCAGCATGGCTTCCAGCGACTCAGGCGTGGTGAGCAGGACATCGGGCCGGTTGTTCAGAATGCGTTTACGGTGGCCTGCGGTGACATCGCCGTGCCACAGAGCCGCGGTACGGCCGAGCCACGAGGCATACGTCTCCAATCGCGGCAACAGGTTGTTGAGCAGGGCCTTCAAAGGGCACACGTAGAGGACGGAGGTGCCCTGCCACCGCCCTGCGGACATCCGCGACAACAGGGGGAAAGAGGCGGCCTCAGTCTTTCCGCCTGCCGTGGGTGCCAGCAGGATCGCGTCCTCACCGGCCATCAGTGGTTCGATCGCCTCTTCCTGCAGTGGACGAAGGCCACGCCAGCCCAGGGAGTTGACGATGTGATGCGTCAATACGGGATCGAGGTCGTCGAGAGAGGTCACGGAAGGTCCAGCTCGATGTCGTCCGCGTCAGCCCGTGCGGCGTTCCTCTCGACCTCGTTGAGCTCGGCACCGGACACGGTGAGCGCGTAGTGCCGACGCGGGTCGAAATCGTCGAACTCGTCGACACGATCCAGGACATCGGCGACGAGCTTGCGCAGGAACAATCGGGGGGCGACTCCCACCTTTCCCCCGAGGCCACCTGTGACCGCCGTGGCAAGTTCGCTCAGGTACGTGTCGTCGACACGCGCTCCGATCCGTTCCGGGTTCCGTGCAGCACCGGCGTACAGGTCGCGGACATTGCGCCCGAGCTCTCCCAGCCTCGGCAGATCGAAACCGGCAAGGCGTAGTTGCACCGCGCGCGGGGAGTCGAACCGAGGATCGGTGGTGAAGTCGGTGGCGAGGCGTTGAGCCAGCGGGGCAAGCCGCTGGACGCCCTGCTGACCGTCGTAGAACGCGGGCGTGCCCGTGATCACGAGGAACAAGCCGGGAAAACGTCCGGCGTCGATCTCGTCCAGCAGCTGCCGCAGGGCGTTGAGCCCCTTCTCGCGTACATCGCCTCGCACCCGCTGCAGGGTCTCGATCTCGTCGAGAACCACGAGGAGTCCGGGGTGGCCGCAGTCACGCAGCACGGTGAGCAGGCCCTGCAGGAAGCCCATGGCGCCGAAATGGTCCAGGTCTCCACGGACCCCCGCAGCTCTGCGGGCCGAGGCCGCGACCGACTTCTGCCCGCCCAGCCAGGCGATGAGCGCCTCGGCCGTCGCGTTGTCGCCCGCAGCACGCGCCTCCCGATAGCCGCGCAGGGCCGCCGCGAACGCAGGCGTCGTCCGGGCGACTTCGGCAAGTCGCTGCTCCATCAGTTCGTCGACGGCCACGGCAAGTGCCTTCTCGTCGTCGTCCGCCACTTCACCGGCGTCGAGGATCTCCTCCTCGAGGGTGTAGAACCACGAATCGACCACCGCCTTGAGCGCGCTGGGCTGATGGGTGGCTGTGGTGAGCCGTTCCGTGAGACGTCGGTAGACCGTCTCCAAGCGGTGAAGCGGGGTTTCGGTCTCGGAGATCTGCACTTCCGTGGTGGCCAGCCCCGCGCGCTTGGCCCGCTCGGCGAGCCAGCGGGCGAAGAACGTCTTGCCGGAACCGTACTCACCACGAATGGCGTGAAACGCCGACCCACCGCGCGCCGCTGTCGCAAGGTCATCGTCCAGGGCCGCGGCGAAGCGGTCGAGACCGACCGCGAACAGATCGAGCCCCGCTTGCGGCACGGTGCCGCGCCTCAGCGCGTCCACCACTTCGCGGCGGCGGGCCGCGCTGACCTCCGTCACACCGGTCACGGACGCTCCGTTCCGAACTGCTCGTGCAGAAGCGGGACGTTCAGCTCAACGGTCCGTCCCGCGTCCACCAGATTGATCACGCCGTAGCCTTCGACGTTGAGAAGGCGCTGCACCACGGTGACGAAGATTTCGGGGTTCCGCTGCGACCTTCCGGTGGCAGCGGTCGCGGCGGCGGCGACCGCGTCCGGGGTCAGCTTTCCACCGGCCGCGGTGAGCGCGTCGATCACAGCAGCCACCGCCTTGGCGTCCGGGGCCCTGCGGACGAACGCCTTCTGTGCCGTGTACCGCTGTGTCCGCACGACCTTGTCGCCGAGCGTCGGCGTCTCCGGTGCCACGTCGTCCGCTGCGAAGAGTCCCTCGCCGGCCTGCGCTTCCTTGGGCTTCCGGCCCCGGCGGCTCGCCGAAGCCTCCGGCTCCGCGACGGCTGCGGTCTCGGTGCGAGGTTCCCACCAGGACGGCACGCTCTGTTCGGGCGGCAGAAGGACCCACCCCGCCGGCAGCAGCTCCTGTGACGGCACCAAGGCGATCACCGGCACGGTCACCTCGGCGATCGACGCCCCACCGTGGTACCCCGCCTTGCGCGGTGTGTACCTGATGTCCTCACGCCATGGCGCCACGATGGAGCCCTCGCCTGCCAGGACGCGCGGTCCGCTGAGCTCGACTTCGCCCTCCCCGGCTGTGCCCGTGCGCCAGCGGGCGCTCTGCACGCCCGCTGCCTTGACCGGTCCGCGGCCCGGGGGCGAACGGTCGATGACGTGGCCGTGGTCGGAGACGAGCAGGACGGGACGGCCGTAGCCGCGAGCGGCGTTGAGCAGGTCCAGCAAGTGACTGATGTCCTTGAGCCGCCAGGTGGTGCGTTCGCCCTCCTGCCCGTGGTCCAGCGCATCGTCGATGGTGTTCAGTACGACACCCACCACCCCGTCGCCGGCGAGCGCATCGAGCAGCTCAGGGGCAAGGCGGTGGCCTTCGACCCCGCCGATCCGGCCCTTGTGAAAGAGCGTCGCAGTGCGCCGATGCCGTTGCCACAGAGCTGCGAACCCCTTGCTCTCCGCCGGCTGCTTGCCGCTCGTGGCTGTCCCCGACAGCAGCGAGGCCCGGCTGATGGTGGTGACCGACGGCAGCATGGACACGGCCGCCTGACGCCGTGCGCCCTCCGCCCCTTGCGGCGCCGGGACGATCTCCGTCCAGACACGACGGTCGATCTCGTCCCCGAGCTGCGCCGCTATGGCTGCGCTCATGCCGTCCAGTACGAGCACGAGCGGAGCCGCTGCCGTCCTGCCCGCTCCGGCGAGTGGTACGGCGAGGGTGGTGAGCACGTCCTCGATGAGGAGAGCGCCCGCCGGCGCCTGTGTCGAGGCGGTCAGGGCCCAACCCGACAATCGGGCAGCGAACTGCTCGTCGATGGCCGCGCGCCGGTCACGGGCCTTCCCGATGAGCAGGTGGTACGCCTGGCCCACGGCTGATTCCCCGAGCGGGTCACCCTCCGCCAGGACGGCAAGCGCACGGTCGACCCACCCCCATTGAGCAAAGTGTTCGCTGACCCCTTGTCCCACCGATGCCACGACAGGAGTCGGCCCGTCGAGCCATCGCAGGACGCGCACCGCCATGCGTGCGGCATGGCAGCTGGCCGGGTGCAGGCGGGCCAGCTGATGGGCCAGGACGTGGTTCAGCGCTGCCTCGGCCTCTTCGGCAGAGGTCGCCAGAGCGGCGGCCAGATCTCTCAAGCGCGCCTTGAGTCCGGAGGGCAGCAGGGGATCGACCCGCAGAGCCTGCCCCAGTCCGGCTTCGGCCGCGAGTTGGTCGGCTCGGTCGAGTACCGCGTAGACACGCTGCCGTGCTTCGGCGCCCGAAGCGCTGTTGGCTTCGGCCTCGCCGATCCATCGTGCGAGCGTGCCGATCACAGAGGAGGTGAAGGGGGGTAGGTCGTCCACCGAACGCAGGGTCGAACCGAACAGGCCTCCAAGCGCGAAGCTCGTTCCGGCCGGAGCATCCGGCGCGCTCAATACGGAGCCGAGGACACCGAGGGCCAAGGCGTCCTGTCCCCTGCCGTCCGCGATGAGCGCGAGAAGTGTGGGTGCGGCCGACCCGATCACGCCGCTGAGCCAGTCGGTCAGCCCGTCGCGCTCCGATGCGGCCAGCTCTCGGAAGCGAGCCGGACCCGCAGTGGTCCGGGACCAGGCCAGCAACGCATTGGTGTCCAGATCGGGGGCGTGCCCCCCTGCTGCACGACCCAGCCCCAGACGTTCACCGACAAGTGCCTTTACGGCGGCATCCCGTGTGAGGACGGATCCGTCACGCGGCCAACCGTCGGCGGGCTCGGCATCGATCAGGGCGTCGAGCAACCAGGCCTCACGGATCACGCGAGGGTCGAGGTCGGCGGCCCCGAAGAGCTGCTTGACGATCTCGGCCCGGTCGACCGTGAGGCTGCGGCGTCCGACGGCATGGGCACGCAGGTCCCAGCCCAGAGCAGTGGCCGGCACATCGCTCGTCACCACGAGCAGCCTGTCGGGCTCGGGCTCGGCCAGGAGCCGCTGCCACGCGTCGACGATTCCCAGAACGGAATCCTGGTCGGTGACCCGCACCAGGCGCTGCCGACCGTCGATCCGGACCGTGAAGTCGGTGGGGGCCGCGCTGTCGTATCGGGCGTGGACCAACAGGAGACGGCGGTCCTTGGCCCGCCGCAGCTCCGTCTCGAGGAGTGCTTCGACGATTCTGCGGTCGATGAGCGGCCGCACCGCCATCAGGACTGCGCCTCGGCGCCTGCGGACCGGCTCTCCTCCGGCGGCACGACCTGCCAGGTGATCTCGACTGCCATCCCGGGGTTGGCGGCGGAGTAGGCGAGGATCTCGTCCCAGAGGTTGTCCATCGCCTTGCTCAGGGCGTTCTCCATGTGGCTCGGCTGCAGGCGTACGGTCCGGGAGCCCGCCGCACCCCCCGTGCCCACGGAGGCGCCGGGTCCCGGCGTCGAGCGTGTGGACGATACGGGTGGTGTGCCGTGCTGGGTGAGGCGGACATCGTCCGGGGTCGGCTCGACAGGGGGCAGCGGTACTACCGGTTCCGCCACCTGAGCCAGCCGAGCGGCGTCCTTGACCAGTGCGACGGCCTTGCTGCGGATGGAGTCCAGGACCGGGACCAGCGAGCGTTCGAATTCACTCGCGGCGGCGGCCTCGGCGATCTCCCCGATCAACCGCTCGGCCCGCTCGCCGACGTTGTCCCGCCGCCCGGCGAAGCCACGGACACTGTCGAGAAGCTGCCAGTCGGCGTCGTCGAGCGCCTTGAGCACCTCGGGGGCGGACGTGATGGCCGTGGCCAGCGCCGCGTCCGATGTGGCATACGAGACACCGGCAAGTTCCCTGACCGTCGCGGTCGCTTCGTGGTGACGCCCCAGGCGAGCGAGGAGATCCGCGGCGTCCTTCGCGGACGACGCCCGTGCGCTGGTGTCCGAATCCAGCCCCAGGGCTTCCGCATGCCGGATCAGAGACGTCCGGACCCCGTAGACCGCCTGCTCGTACTGGCTGATCTTTTCCCGTACGCCGGTGTGGAGCTTGTTCACGTTCCGCGCGAAGAGGGTGGGCTGGACCGCCACTCCGAAGATCTTGGCAGCCCTTTCCCTGGCGGTCGTGTACTCCTCGTCCGTGGGCAGCTGCTGTGCGCGCAGGCCATGGCCCGCCCCGATGTCGTTCAGGTCGGGCGCCTGGGGCAGGGGGCTGCCGCCGTGGAAGATCCAGGCACGGTCGTCGAGAAGCGCGTACGTGGCGATGATCAGGCTGCTGACGTTCTTGTCGAGGCCGGTCCAGCCGTGGTCCTTGGCGATCCACTGGCGGATCTCCTCGACGGAGAGGTCCTCGGCGCCGGGCCGGTGCTGATGAGCGGCCTGGTTGATCCGTGCACGCCAGTCGTTGCGGAGAACCAGCGGACCGTCATGGACCTGGCCGAGCTCGAGCGGTTCGACGATCTTCTTGACGGTCTTGAGGTGGTGGCTGTCGACCTCGATGCGGCGGCCGCCGTCGTCCATGGCCCGGGTGATCCAGGTGAGCGCGGTCTTCAGCTCGGCGGGCGTGACGGGCTTGCGGTCACCGGCCCGGTCGAAGTCGGGGTGCTTGGGGTAGAGGGCGCCGAAGACGCCGTCGGCCAGGTGCTGCAGATTGTCCATGAAGGACTTGCCGCCCTGCAGCTGGGGCCGGCTGTACTCGGGCAGCAGCGAGAGGATGTGCTTCCCCTCGCTGACTTCCGCAGACACGCTGTTCTCGTCGACCTTGGCGATGCCGTAGAGCTGTGCGAGCGTGGCGGTCAGTTGCGAGGTCAGGGTGTCGCGCTGGGCGGCCAGCTGATGGCGGACGCGGACGCGGTCGTCGGAGGCGAGGTGCCCGGCGTAGTCGTCGAGACGGTCGCGCTCAAGAAGATAGTTGATCTTGATGAGGCGCCCCAGCTGGGCGTTCTTCTGCTCGGAGAAGAACGACGGCAGCCAGACGAGGGTCGGCGCCATGAGCCCTTCGGAGCGCAGCAGTTCGACCCGCTGGGCGTCGTCGTTGGGGAAGTGCTGGCCGTCGTCGAAGGGGTAGTCGAGGATGAACCGCACACGGCCGTCCACGCCGGGACGGAACTGCTCGGCGGGGAGCTGCGCGGTGTCGCGGACGTTCTCGAAGACGAACTCGGCGGTGCGCCTGCTGCCCTTCCATACGATGTCGTGCTCGCAGACGAAGGCGCCGGTGTCCTTGAGCCCGAGCGCCTTCCAGAGCTGGTCCTTGACCCAGATGCGGCGGGCTCCCGTGCGGTCCTCGTCGGCCACCATGTCGAGCAGGGGCTCGATGTCCAGATCGGACAGGTGGAGGGTGAACACGGGGTCCTGGTCGCCGTCGGCCCGGATCTCGCCGAACTCGGCCTGCAGTTCACGCAGTCGCGTCACGACCAGCGAGCCCGGAGCGACGGTGCGGGAGCGGATGGAGCCGTGGTTCAGCGCGGCGATCCGACCCCCGGTGAGCCGCTTGAGGGCGGGTACGTCAGGGGCGAGCGCGGCGAGCAGCAGAGTCTTGACGAACCGGTCGTCGGCGATGAACTTCTCGCTCTCCTCCGATCCGTACTTCTCCAGCAGGTGGGCCCGCACCTTGGTGTGGAAGGTGTGCGCAGCCTCCGCCTCGTTCTTGAGGCGGTCGGTGAACGCCTCTCCGGTGCCGTCGGAGAGCACGTCCCACAGGTCGCCGAGGGGGATCAGTTCCCCCAGCTTGAAGTCGGCGCGCCGGCGCCGCAGCATCTCCTGCAGCAGCTTGAGACCCGTCCGCTCGCGCTGGAGCGCGCCGGAGAGTGCCACGAGGACGTTGAGGAGCGCGGGCGAGAGGGGGTAGACGGCCCGGAAGTCCGCCCAGTCGGCATGGGTGGCGCCGTGCGCGTCGAGCAGGACGTCCTTGACCTGCGAGCTGGTGGACTCGATGGCTCCGAAAGCCCCGTCCAGAGCCGCCCGGGCCTGCTCGTCCTTGGGCTTGAGGATGCGCTCCTTGATGATCTCCGGGAGGTTGCGGTCCTCGAGACTCACGACGTCGAAGCGACCCGCCAGGTACTCGACCTGCTGCTCCAGGTTCTTCACGTCGGCACCGACGACGTCCGCGCCGACGAGCTGCGAGAGGTCACGCTGGCGGGAGATGAAGGACACGATGGGAACGGGGCGGGCGCTGTCGCCGGATTCGATCAGCTTGACCAGCTTGCTGACCTCGGAGTTCACCTTCTCCCGGTTCGACATGTGCGCCTGGAGCCACAGGATCAGCTCGTCGAGGAAGAGGACGAGACCGTCGTATCCGAGGGACTTCGCGTGCCTGCTGATGACGGCGAGACCGTTCTCCAGCGGCAGGAACGCCTGGGCGTCGCCTCGGGCGCCCTCCGCGTAGGAGGACATCGGCCCGGTCAGCAGCGCCGACACCAGCCGGTCGCGTCGGGCGTCGCCCGCGGGCGCGGCAAAGGCCGCGTCCAGATCGCCGGAGGTCCAGGCCACCCCCGAGCCGTCGATCACATCGAGATCGTCGAGGTCACCGTCCGAGTTGCCGGAATCCGTACCGGCGGAGGGAAGCAGCGCCACGAAAGCGTCGTGGCCGATGCTGTTCCGGAGCTTCGCCGCGTCGGCGAGCATCGAGTCGGCACGGTAGACGGCGGGGGTGGGGGCGCCCGGGTGCAGGCGCCGCACCTCGGCCACGTACCCGCCGAGCAGGGCCGAGTCCAGGTCGGTGGAGCCGACGAGGTGGTACGGCACCATCAGGAACCGCTTGCCCCGAAGCCACTCGTCGTGTTCGGCGATGACTTCCTGGAGCCGGGGCTTGGAGCGTGCCGACGGCTCGTTGTTGAGGACGGCGTGGAGCACGGTCAGGAAGTGGCTCTTACCCGAACCGAAGGATCCGTGGAGGTAGGCGGCGTGGGAGTTCCCGCCCCGCACGGCGGCGCGGACGATTCCGAGGGCCTTGCCGAAGGCAAGCTTCAGCTGGTCGGTGACCACGTATTCCGCGACCCTGGCGGCGGTCTCGGTGAAGCCCCCGGTGAGCTCCACCTTGAAATCGCCGGCGTGGACGTCTTCCTTGATGTCGATGACATCCCGCAGGAAGAGCTCATTCGTGGACATCGGTGGCTCTCGTTCCCTCACTCGGCGGTTCACATGGTCCGCGCAGCGCGCTCGTCCCCCCTATCTTGCCAGCTCGCGGGGGCTCTCAGCGGGGGCATGGGAACTTCCGCGGCAGCCAGTCGATCATCACCGGCCCTTGGCCGTGTACAGAGGAAGAGGCTCCACCGGCGACCAGGTGAAGGTGCGGTCGTCCTCGAGGTGCGCCTCCCCCCAGTGAATGGAGTGGATGCCCTCACCGCGGCTGGCGGTGAAGAAGACCGAGACCAGTTTGGTGCTGCGTCCGAGCTCCTCGAACACCTCGTGGATCTTGTCGTACTCCGGGGTGGTCGAAACCTCTTCCAGGGGAAACAGCCCTTCCCGCGGCTCGGGACCGTGCGCTGTCAGCAGGCGCTTTCGCTGGGCGGAAACGTCGGCACGCAACCGGGCACGATCGAGAGGGACCGGCCGGTCGGCATACTTGAAGGGGAAGAGGGCCCATCCGTTGAGGACGGCGAAGTCGTAGCCACGGAGCTCACGGACCGATCCTCCGAGGGCGCGGGCTTCGTCCGCCAGCTCTTCCAGCACGGCCTCGGCCAGGACGTGCCCGTACGGCCCGCGCTTCTTGAGATCGGCCTGGTCGTGCGCGATCCTCGCCCGCTGATGAGCACGCGCCAGCCGTTTCGGAATCCCCGCGACCAGCCCGCTCGCCTGCTTTCCGAAGCACTCCCGCGCCCACCGTGACGGCGCCGCGGCGCCTCCGCTGCTCTCTGTGCCCCCGCTCACGGTTGCCCCCTGTCCTCGATCCGCTCTCCCTTGTGTGACAGGGAGATACGAGGAGGGCAAGGGTGCGATTTCAGCCTCGGGGCAGGAGCCGCGGCGCCGGTGCCACGGACCTGTTCTTCCTACCGCTCGGTCTCTGAAGGCTTCGAGCCGTCGCCGGGGTCGCCCTCGCCCTTGGGGGGCTGCGGCGACCGCCCCGGCTCCACGAACGTCTCCAGAAGTATCGGCACGGCCTCGTCCGGGATCCGGAACCCGGTGGCCCACGAGGGCTCGGTAGGCGAACCGTAGATGGTGTGGAGCAGGAAGGACTCCTCGCCCGTCAGCAGCCCCTGGTCCTCCAGCTCCCGTGCCACGGTGCTGATGGGCCGGGTGAAGCCCTTGAGCCGCCGGTCGTCGGGATATCCCGCCAGGTCGTACACGGTGGCCCTGTCCACGAAGCCGCCGTTCGCCGCGGCGGCGATGATCACCTTGGCGTGTGCCGGGTAGCGCACCCGCAGGTGCTCGACGAAGATTCCGAGGGACTGTCGGGTCCAGCCGGTCTCGGCCGTCGTTTCTTCGCGGTCCGCCTCACGAAGCTGCTCCAGGTCGTCGACGGAGTCCTTGTCGACATCGAGCCCCTCGAGCAGCTCCTCTGCCCACTTGAGCAGGTCGGCGGGGGTCAGCATGTAGAGCTGTACACCGGCGTGCTCACGCAGCTCCACCACCAGCTCGGCTCGAGGGCGGGCGGAGATGTCGCCGTCCTTCGGGTGCCACCAGTCCTTCTTGACGTCACCGGTGACGAGCAAGACGTCGCCTTCGTGGTTCTGCGCCTCCTTGAGGAGCTGCACCCAGAGGAGGTAGTCGCCGGCCGCGCGCTCCGGCGGCTTCGTCTTGAAGTCCTCGTACCCGGGCGGGATCTCCTCGTCCGCTCGCTTCTGCGCCGCCTGGACCGCCTTGTCGTACTCGTCGGTCGGCAGCGGCTCCCCGATGCGGCCTTGCAGGAGCGGCTCCAGGTCGGCCAGTACGGGGTCGCTGTGCGTCTCGGCCGTGCCCAGGAGAGCATCCCGCTCGGCCTGCGCGTCGATGATCTCCCGTAGTCCGTCGATCGCCTCCGCGAGCGTCTTGAGCCCTTCGTCGATGCGCAGGGTGACGCCCTCGTCCTGCTTGAGACGTACGTCCTTCACCCACCGGTCGACGGCGTCGTGCGCCGACCTGCGCGCCTTGTCGAGGGCGAGGGAGGTCTCCTTCGCCCGGGTGCTGTGGTGATGGCGGATCGACCTGAGTTCGCGATTGCGCCAGAACTCGGTGAGCACCTGGTGCGGGACCCAGAGCCGGTCGCGGAGCTTGGAGAGGACAGCGAAGGTGTCCTGCCGGGTGCGGGCGTTGGAACGGTAGAGGTTGAGCAGCACGTTGGTGTCGAGGACGATCATCCCGGACTGGAAGACCCGCTCGTAGTCGCTCTTGAGCGGGGTGCGGTGGGCCCCGTCGCAGTCGAAGATCCCGCGTCCGGTGGTCTGGCCTTCCGGGTTGTCCTTGTACCCCATACTGCTGTGCGCTTCCCCTCGTTGGCCCGGTACATGCCTCGGGCATAGGAGGGATGGTTCCAGGATCGACCGAGGTGCGGGAGTGACCTCTCGGCCAAATCTCGCCTGGGCTGAAGTCGGACCACGGAGGTGTGGAGTGTCAGGTATGCGACGGGTGTCTCGGCGTACGACGGGCAGGACGGGCAGGGCGATTCCGGCTCAGCGGGATGGCAATGGCTCCGGTGGCCGCCAGGACAGCGCGGACCCGGCGCCCTCGCCACTGCCTGTCGAGCCGTTCAACCGGCGGGTCGAGTTACTCGTCGCGGTGGTCGACAGCCCGGAGGAGTCGGAGCTGTCGACGCAGCTGTTGGAGGGGCGGGGGTGGTCGGTACGGCCGTGGGTGCCCGGCGACGAAGAGGAAGACGCTCTGGGGAGCGGACGTCGGGGGCTGCTGGTGGAAGTGCGCCTGCACGGAGCCCGGTTCGGCGCGGTGCAGGCGGCGGTCTCGGAGATCGAGTGGCTGGCACGGCGGCATCAGGCGGGGATGTGGGTGGTGGATGCGGCACTCGTCGAACACGAGCTGTCCGTGGACCACCGGACGGTGCTGCATGCCTACCGCGGGCGTCGGGAGGCACTGGCCGGACCCTCCGTACGGCAGGACTTCAGAAGCCGCATCTTCGCCTGGCGTGAGCTGTTGGGCTTGGTGACGAGTGTCCGGATCATCAAGCAGGACGGCCGACCGCGTGTCGAGGCAGTAGCTGAGCTGCTGGCGCGCGGGGCCTTCACTCGTCGCCCTTACGACCCAGGGATTCTCCACCTGCGTATCCCCGCGGGAATGGAAGGACGGAATCCCGAGGACGCCCCTGCTGAGTCCTTCAACCTCTGGCCTGCTGCGCTGCTCCTTTCGGCCTACACCATCGCAGGAGTGGCATGCGGGTACGTGGCCGCCCTTTCGGAAGCCCTGCTCGTCCTGCTCCCGATCCTCATCGCATGCGCGCTGGTGTGGCCGGTAGGTACGAAACTCGCCCCCCGTCGCGAGCCCGGGGCTCAGATCGTCCCGCTTGTAAGAGGCTCACTCTTCGTGGGCATTTCGGTCGTGATCGGGATGCAGGTCCCGGGCATCGTGGCGAGTACGCCCTCCGCAGAGACGGTCGCATGGGCCGCTGTCACCGTGGTTCTCATTCCCCCGGTGTCGTACGGCCTCAGGTACGCCTTCGTGCACTCCTGGTTCAGCCGCAACGCCAACTGGGCGGTGCCCGCTCTGATCCCCGCGCTCGGGCTCACCCTCCCCTGGTTCGGAGGCTTGATGCACACGGTCTACCTGCGGCGTGCGTTCGATCTTCCGTCAGAAGCCGCCTCCGTGTCTGTGTACTGGTCCTACGCGGCATCACTCGTGCCGGTCGGCGCCGCAGCCCTGGGTGTCACGGTTGTTCTGGCCCTCGCCGGGTGGGCCCGCCATTTCCACCTCATTCGGGTGCGCGGCATGGAGCGAGTGGGACTTGCGCTGATGACCCTCTTCGTCGTGGGCATGACTCTGCTGACCGGAATCGCCGTTGCTCAGATCGACTCGTCCCGGGCGCGGGCGGCGGTGGCGTCCGGCCGCGATCCGGCTCGGTACTACGGGATCCAGGGCAGCCTCGTCTGCGTGAAGCCGCTGAGCGAGGACATCGCGGTCTTCAACGGGCCGCTTGCCTCCGCTCGCCCGCTGCTGACGTTCGGCCCGTCCGGTGACCGGGTCTGGCTGTGGGATCCACGGCGGGGCGAGCCCCTTTCCGTTCGTCTGGAGGATGTGGCGGTGACGGAGAAAACGTCTCGGGCGTGCAGTTGAGGCAGTGTCTGCGGCCCGGGACGGCTGGAGCGGGTGCCGTGCCCCCTCCCCCTCCCCCCCGTCCCGGCCGGAGCGGAAGCCCAAGGGTCAGCGAACCATCCCCCTGACGTTCTCCAGCATCGCCTGGAGTACGTACGGCGGGGCTGTCGCGGCCGTGCGGGCCGCCTCCCGGTACGTGGCCGCGTTCTTGTCCGAGACGCCCTCGCCCGCGGCGATCAGCTGCTGCTGCCGCTCACCCCAGGAGGGCCAGCTCTCCCCGAGATACGTCTCCAGGTTGTCCGCGAACACCGTGTACGTACCGGCCGAACCGGTCTCCGGCCAGGGAGACCTGGACTCCCCCAAGTACCCGAGCAGGTCCGCGTTGCTCCCCGAGATCTTGCGCGCCTGCTGCTCGAACGCAGCCTCCTTCTCCGCACGCTTCTCCTCGTCGAAGTGCCGCACCGACTCGCGCTTGCGCTCCTCCATCCCGGCGTCACCGTCGAAGACCACGTGGCAGGGCACGCCCATCGCGGACAGGATCGCGTGGCTGAGCAGGAGATTATCCCTGCCGGTCACGTCGACGTAGGTGATTCCCTCGGCGCCGAGGTTGATCCCGTTCCGCTCGGCACAGCCGTCGAGCAGCGCGCCGTCGGTCGTCCCCTCGCCCAGGACCGCCGCGTGGGCGAAGAACGCCTCGGCGAGCGACCCCGCCATCGCGACGCCGCTACGCCGCCGGACGGCCTCCTCTTTCACCAGCCCCTCCAGGGACCGGCACAGCTCGTCCTCCGTCACCTGCCTCACCCGGGTGACCGGGTGCTCTGCCCCGGCGTCGCGAGTGAGCCGCCGGACCTGGTGATAGCCGGCCGGGTCGATGAAGACCGGACTGTGCGTCGCGTACATCACCTGCGTACGCCCCTCGGCGGACGAGGTCACCAGCTCGCGCAGTACCTTCGCGAACGTCCGCGCCTGCGGCGGATGCTGGAACAGCTCCGGCTCCTCGACCGCCAGACACAGCGTCCGGGTCCCGCCCTCCGGCCGCCTGCGGTCGGCCAGGTACTTCAGCGCGGCAATGATCAGCGCCCGCTGGAAGCCGTGCCCCTGGCGGTACACGGACGTCTCGGCACCCCCGTCCTTGATGCTCACCTGGAACGCGGTCTTGGCCGGCCTCGGCGCCCGTACGGTCGGGGTGACTATGACCTGGCGCCCGGTGGTGAGCTTCGCGACCTCGGCGGAGAGCGCGTCGGAGATGTCCTTCAGAGCGGGACCGTAGACGTTGTCGTGGACCGCCTGGCGGGCGAGCTGGGCGTTCTCCTCGATCTCACCGAGCTGGGCGTCGGCCTCGGTACGGTCGACGGCGTGGTCGAGGATGCGAGCGATGGCAGAGGCCTTCTGGTCGTCGGCCTCCTCGTAGGCGCGCAGGTCGGCGGAGACGAAGACGAAGTCGATCAACTGGGCGAGCTTGCTCTGCCCGGCGAACCCGAAGAAGTGGGTGTCCTCGACCTCCGCCTCGGTGAGCTGGTCCCGGTGCGCCCGCTCCCAGGCGAGCATGGCCTCGTTCACGGCCTTCTCGCTGCCGGCGGGAGGCATCCCGAGACTCGGGGTGCTGTCCCGGAGGGCGTTGTACGCCCTGCGCTTTGTCATCGCGCCGCCGAGCACGCTCCGGATCTCGTCGAAGGGCGCGTACGCGAGTGCCTTGCCGGTGATCTTGTCCTCACCGTTGTCCCCGGTACGCCAGATGCTCACGGTGGTGGCGTCGTCGGGGGCGTACCGGCCGAGGGCCTCTCGGTCGAAGTCGGTCAGTCCGTCGAACTCGACCTCGACGGAGATGCGCTCGCCGCCGGCACCTGCCACCGCCGAGTGGATGTCGTCAGTGGTGAGGGCCACCGACTTTTCGCCGTTGAAGAACCAGTCGAGTGCGCGGAGCACGGTGGACTTGCCGACGCCGGTCGGGCCGATGAACGAGGTGATCTCGTCGAAGGCGATGTCCACCTTGTGCAGGCAGCAGAAGTTCTCGATGCGTACACGCTTGATCTTCACGGTCGTCCTGAAACGTGGTGCGGGCGGGCCCGTTGGGGCCCGCTGGGACGGATCAAGGCTAGCGAGACAGATGACGCTATTTCAGATCTTTTCACTTTTATGAGGATGCGGCGAGTGGTGGTGCGAGGAGGTCGAGTTCGGCCCAGACCGTCTTACCGGGAGCGCCTACACGAGGGAACCAGCCGAGGCGGTCGGCCAGGTGGCGGACGAGGTAGAGGCCCCGGCCTGATTCCTCGGTCGGCGGTGGTGCGTGCGTGAGGTCGGTGTTGAGCTGCCTCTCCGTACGGGTGTCGGTGACCTCGATGCGGAGGGTTGTGGCGACGAGGAGCAGGCGGAGGCGGAAGTCGCGGCCGGGGACGTGGCCGTGGCGGACGGCGTTGGCGGTGAGTTCGGCAGCGATGAGGGTGAGGGTCTCGTTGGGGGTGGAGGTGTAGGGGTGGCCCCAGTCGTCGAGCCGGTGGGAGACGAGCCGGCGGGCGAGACGGGCTCCGCGTGGGGTGGAGGTGAACTGCATCGTGAACTCGTGGGTGGTGGTCGGGTGTTGTTGTTCCACCACGGGAGGAGTAATTGCCTGGTTCATGCGGAGAACGGTTGCGGAGCGTGCGTACCGTTGACCAGGAGTGACGCGCTGACGGTACGGGCTGTACGCGTTGGTGGCGCGCGGTGTACGTGGTGCGGGGCGGGTTGCGGAGGTGCCGGGCGTGGTGGAGCAGCAGGGGTCCGAGGACAGCTACGAGGCCAGGGGTGGGGGCGGGGATGAGTCCGGATCGGGGATCCTGCACCTCTTCGGTCAGCAGTTGAAGCTGTGCCGGGTGCGGGCGGGGGTTGAACGGGCGGAGCTGGGGGCGCGGACGGGGTACTCGGCGTCGACGATCGCGTCGTTCGAGCAGGGGAGACGGATTCCGCCGCCGAGGTTCATCGACCAGGCGGATGAGGTGCTGGATGCGGGTGGGGTGTTGAAGGCGGGGAAGAGGGAGGTGGCGCGGGCGCAGTATCCGGCGTTCTTTCGGGACGCGGCGCGGTTGGAGATGGAGGCCGCTGAGATTCACGTGTACGACAACCACGTAGTCAACGGCCTGTTGCAGACAGAGGAGTACACCCGAGCTCTACTAACCATGCGCCGCCCGCTACTGAATGAGGACATCATCGAGCAGCGCGTTACGGCTCGGATGACTCGCCAAGAGATCTTCAATCGGCAACCTTCTCCGCTGCTCAGCTTCGTCATGGAGGAGCCCGCCCTGCGGCGCCCGCTCGGCGGAAGGTCTGTGCAGAGGGGCCAGCTCGAACAGATCCGTCTGGTCGCACAGAGGCGCAACGTCGAGCTCCAGGTCATGCCGCTCGACCGACAGGACAACGCCGGCGTGGACGGCCCCTTCACGCTGATGACTCAACGCGGTGGCAATCAGTTCGGATACATGGAGGCCCAGGGGCGGAGCACGCTGGTGACGGATCGAGAGGAGGTCCGCGCGCTTGCGGCGCGCTATGGGATCATCCGAGCGCAGGCTCTCACCCCATGGGAGTCTCTGGCCTTCATCGAGAAGCTGCTGGGAGAAGTATGAACGTCGCAGACACCACCGCTAGCGCCCTCGAACTCGCATGGCGCAAGAGCAGCTACAGCGGCGCCGAGGGCGGCCAGTGCGTTGAGGTCGCTGTACGCCCCGGCACCGTGTACGTCCGGGATTCGAAGGACATGGAAGGGCCGCGCCTGTCCCTGGCGCCTGAAAAATGGGCTGCCTTCGTGGAGTTCACCGCGCAAGGCTGAGCACTGCATTGACGAGGGCACCCGCCAACGGACCGTGCCGTCGGCGGGGCGCCCTCATCTATACGCGGCTGTACACGCGGGCTCAGTCGGCCTTTTTGGCCCTACCGCCCTTCTTCTTCTCCGGGCGCCAGGCCGTAAGGCCCTCCACTGAGAGGCCATGCTTGGCGCGCTGCTCGTCCAGGTACGCCTGGTACTCCTCGGACGGCGTGCCGCCCCACTCTTCGTCATGCTCGCCGTGCCACTGGTGGACCCAGGGCATCAGTTCCTGGATGCCGGCGATGAGCGGGGTGAGCCGCGGCGTGTCCCAACCGGCCTGCTCGGTGCGGTCGTTGATTACGTTGACCAGCGCCTGCACCTGATCCTTGTGATCCCAGCCAGCCCAGCCGAGGAGAATGGTCGGGTCGGAGTCGGGCGACGCGTCCGGGTACGAGATGAACCGCTCCTTGGGGACGTCCAGCTTGCCGCGGTGGGACCAGTAGGACGCCTTGAGGAAGTCGAGTCGACTGCCGCTATTCACATACTCAGGCGGGACGGAGATATCACTAGGAGATACTCCTTCGTCCTCTCGTCGCTGCCTGATCCAAACATCACGCCATTGCGCGTGCTTGCGCAGCCCAGAGTCTGTGTAACGCAATGCAGCCAGATACGGCACATGCTCCACGTCGAGTACGTCCGCAAGAATGTCCACAAGGGTAACATCTCGACTTCCCGAATGCTCGGCGTACAGTTCAGCGACGACACTCACCTCAGGGTCACTGCGGAGTGCATCGGCAAGCTGGTTGACACTCAGTGTTCGCGGGGAAGGGAATCCATCCCTGAGATGGAACCACAAATCTCGGCGCTCACAAGCGTTAAGCAGCCAGGATTTGAGCGCTTCCTTCTCTCTGTCCTCCCATCGCCTACTTTCCCATCGACGCTTACATTCAGGTCTCTCAATGAGAGCGATGTCTCGCCTGGAGTTAATAACATCGATCCGAGCCTGCACAATGGCCTTATATTGGTCAGACCAGTCGTCAGGAATCTCCGTGCTACGAATCACGTCACTCCGATTAAACCATCCCGAACTAGTTTCGCCGTCACCTTCCTTTCGAGCTAGAACGATCTCAAATGCCCGCTGCCCCAGAGCCACCCTGGGCGGTTCGATCCCGTCAGGCAGCAACGTGCGGGCGATCTCTGCGCGATCGAGGAGACCATGAGCACCGTACACAACCCAGTCCAACTCCTCCTGCAGGCCAATCATGTTGGCGCGCGTCTGCTCGTCCTCGGCTCGCGCAGCCTCCATTCGCTGACGACTCGGCATGCCAGAATTCAGTACATTAGCGGGCTCATGCGAAAGCAGAGTACGCGAAAGCTCATCCAGCTCCTCCCCGAAGGAGTCAAACGACCCATCAGGGATCGGTAGATTCTGGACAATTCCTCCGGTGAACTCCATGGTCCACGACCAGGGATGCCCGGCCGAGCCGCCGCCCTGATGCTGCGCGGCTTCCCGCATCAAGAAACACGACACAGAAGAATTCAGAACGGCAAGCAGGGAGTAATGAGCACGCAAATCCGCACTGGACGTTAGCTTAATGATCGGGGCATGTCGATTGAAAACGTTACCCCCGCGATCCAGGCTGAAATGATTATGCGACGCCTTGAAGGCAAATGTGATCGAAAGTGGAGTCGCATATGCAGATTCCGTGTGCTGCATGTACTCCCACCATTCGAGCCCAGCATCGGCCATATCCCCTTTGAAGGTGCGACGTGCAGCCAAGAGGGTCCTCCACGGCCAGAGCTCGCGAGCCAGAACCTCCGGAGACGCCTCGCCAGCATAGGGGTAGAGAATCCCTTCCGCGCCGACGGCACTCCAATCCCGCACCGAGCGGCCAGTCAAGAACCCCCTAAGGAACTTTGCGTTCGCCTCACCCCGTCCAATACAATGCAGCGGTCGCACAAAGGCCGCATCCGCGCCAACTCTCACAGCTCGCCCAATCGGCGGCTCGATAATGGACTTCAGAGGCGTTGAACCATTCGCGAGAGTGGAACGCAGTTGCTCCCGTCCACCTCCAGGGAGCATCCAAGGATGCTTCGCCAGATAGTCTCGCGGGACCTCACCAGCAGCAGACCAGCCATCCTCCGCGTCCCCGATTCCGTTCGCCTGATCCGCGATAGACAACCACGGTTGACGCTGATGAATTGGGCCGTCTCCGGCAGAACCGTCGCCCCCCTTCAAGCCAGTCACCATCCGCACCGAAGTGCGGCGAGAAGGAATCCTGTTTTCGCCGACCAAGACGACCGTTGGCGTACCCTCGCGATTATGTCCGGGAATATGCGCACGCGAAACGTCAATAATATGACTCAGAGAAACCCCGGGAAAGAACTCCTCGATTAGACGCTTACCTGAATTCCTCTTCATGAACGAATTGGAAGTGATCTGCCCAACGCGACCCCCCTGGACTTCCAAGACATTCGAACGAACAGCGAGCTCGAACAGCCTCTGAGCAAAAGGAACGGAGAGCGGGAATTTATTGGAACAGACATACGCTGCCCGATAGTTCTTGATCTCCTGTTCGTCGCTAACCTCGATGTAAGGCGGATTCCCCACTACAACGTGATACGTCCCCCGCCCCAGCAGATCTACCCGCTCTGCGTACTCCCGCACATCCTCCGTCCGGTACGCGAACATTCCCTCGTCCCCGCCACCAAACAACGTGTCCAGCGTCTCCGTAACAGACTCCGCCCCCCGCCCATGCAGCAGCGAGTCCCCCACCGCCACATTGATCGGAAACGCGGGCGCCGCACTCAGCCGCCGTTCCCCACACGCCTTCAGCGCCGCCACCAACAACCGGAACCGCGCAATCGCCACCGCGAACGGGTTCTTGTCGCACCCATGCACCGACTCCAGCGACCGCCGGACCAGCTCCCAGTCGTCCGTGCCCGGCTCTGCCGCCCGCCACTTCTCCAACAGCCGCCCGAACATCCCCAGCAGGAAGTGGCCCGACCCGCACGCCGGGTCGATGCACCGCAGCCCCCGCGCGATCGGGTCGGTCCCCTGCCAGCCCTTCGGCTTGTGCTTCCACACCGGGTCGAGGCCGAACTCCTCGACCGCCGGCTCCAGCGTCAGGTCGAGGATGAACTCCTCCACGAACTCCGGCGTCTGCAGCAGCGCATACGTCTTCCGCGCGTGCTCGCTCAGGTCCTGGTACAGGTCGCCCAGGAACCGCGTGTCCAGCTCGTCGTCCGCAAACACATGAACGATCTCGCCGTCCGCGCCCCGCTCCCGCCAGAAGCCGAGCAACCGCGTCGCCGCCTCGTACGACGGGGTCAGCTCCCACAGCGGGTTGTGGCCACGGTCGAAGAGCCCCGCCACCGCCTCGTGCGAGCCGGCCAGCGCCTCGAAGCCGGCGACCAGCCAGTCCCGGTCGTTCAGCTCGGGCCGCTCCCGGAAGAACGCCGCCTGCCGGTCCTCCGCGTCCGCCAGCTGCTCCCCCGGGCCTGCGATGTACGGGTCGGTGATGAGCCCGTTGTCCTCGCAGAAGCGGACGAAGACCGTCGCGAGGATCCACGCCGCCGCCGCTTGCGTGACGCGTTCGTCCCGCCACGCTCCGTACGTGGCCGCCGTGCGCTGGGCCTCTCGCGCCGCCTTGTACTCGCGCTCGAGCGCCACACGGAACTCGTCCTCCGAGTCCGTCCGCGCCCTGAGGTCGTCCTCCAGCGCGGTGACCTGCTTGCGCAGGTCCTTCAGCAGTGCGGCCTTGTCCACGAGGCGGCGCCTTTCTCTCCGTAACACACAACCCGTTCCAAACCTACGGTCCGTCCATCCTGCCAGCTCAGGAGGAATGTCCGGACCTGTCGTGCTCCCACCGTCAGCGGACCGCGCCGACCCTTCCCGGTCCGCCTTCGAGCCTGCCGCGCCGGTAGAGCTCGGCGATGTCCGCAGTGAGCGCCTCGCGGATATCGCCGCCCATCCGGCGCCAGCCGAAGAAGTCGCAGATCTGCTTGATCAGCTCGTCCTCTGACATACCGGGGCATTCCACGGCAATCTCGTACAGGGCCAGCTGCCGCTCAGCCGGGGCGATGAGGGTCACCTTCCGTGGGGTGTCCCCTGGCTCCGGGCGCCGTGCCTTCAGTGCGTCCAGTCCGCCCCGGTCCTTCGCGTCGTAGAAATCGCCCTCCCGGGCAGCAGCCTCGGCGTTCACCAGGCTCCGCGCCACGAAGGTCACGTTGTCCCGGATCCGGCTCCCGGCCCGTCCCACGCCCCAGGCCTCCCGCGCCCGCAGAACGAGCAGGTCCAGGTGGATCGGCCCCTCGGCCTCGATGATCTGCATCAGCGCCTTGCGCAGGGCCGGCCGTGCCTCGGCCGTGTGCATCTCGTACGTCGAACTCACGGTCAGCCGGCTGGGGCGGTACGGAGCAGCCCACTCGCGCTCCACTCCCGTGTCCACGGGTACGCGCTCGTACTCGACCTCGACCTGCGGCTCCTCGACAGGAACGGTCACCACCCGCCCGCGGCCGTGGGCCGCCGCGCTGGCAGCCGTCCCGACCCCGGCGTCCTGCACCGGCTTCGGCCCCGACGCTGCCAGGGGGCCATGTTCGATCGCCTGCTCCACCGCCTCCCGCAGCCGCAGCTCCGCCGCTTTCCGTCCCCGGTACCAGTCCGTGCCCCAGATCCGGTACAGCCGCCAGCCCAGGCCGTTGAGCACCTGCTCGCGCAGCCGGTCGCGGTCGCGCGCGGTCTTGGAGGAGTGGTACATCGCGCCGTCACATTCGATGCCGAGGGCGTACGCGCCCGGCAGCTCGGGGTGGCGCAGGCCGAGGTCGATGCGGTAGCCGGCGACACCGACCTGGGGCTGGACCTGGTATCCCCAGCCTCGCAGCACCTCGAGCACGGACTCCTCGAAGGGGCTGTCGGGCTCGGCGTCCCCCTGGACGACGTCACGGGCGAGGACCGCGGGGCCCTGCTCGGCGTACTCCAGGTAGCGCTTCAGGTGCTGGACGCTCACATTGGGGCTGTCCTTGAGCTGTGCGCCGCGGAAGGAGGAGACGACCTCCATGCGGTAGCGGGCACGGGTCACCGCCACGTTCAGACGGCGCCAACCGCCGCCCTTGTTGATGGGGCCGAAGTTCAGTCCGAGGGTGCCGTGCTCGTCGGGGCCGTATCCGACGGACATGATCATGACGTCTCGTTCGTCGCCCTGGACCGATTCGAGGTTCTTCACGAAGAAGCCGTCGAGGCGGTCCTCGGTGAAGCAGTGCTCCAGGTCGGGACGCGCGATGCGGGCCTGCTGGACGGCCAGGTCGATGGCCGAGGCCTGTGCCTGGGAGAGGGCGACGACGCCGAGTGTCCTGCCGGGGCGGGTGTCGAAGTGGTGCATGACCCGCTCGGCCACGAACTCCGCCTCGCTGCGGTTGTCCCGGCGGCCTCCCTTGTCGTACACGCCGTCCGCTTTGAGGAAGTCCACGCCGACGTCGTTGCCCTTGTCGAGCGAGCCGGGGAAGGTCACCATCGAGTTCGCGTAGAACTCGCGGTTGCTGAAGGTGATCAGGTCCTCGTGACGGCTGCGGTAGTGCCAGCGCAGCGACAGCTCCCGCATGGCCCCGGCCTTGCAGGCGTGCAGCAGGGACTCGAAGGAGTCGGGAACGTCCTCCGCGTACTCGTCCGAGTCGTCCTCGACCGAGGAGTCGAAGAACGAGGTCGGCGGCAGCTGCTTGTCGTCGCCCGCGACGATCAGGCTGCGGCCCCGGTAGATGCAGTTGATCGCGTCGCTGGGGCGGACCTGGGACGCCTCGTCGAAGATGACGACGTCGAAGGCGAAGTCCGGAGGCAGGTGCTGGCTGACGGTGAGCGGGCTCATCATGAAGCACGGCTTGATCGACTGGACGACCTCGCGCGTGCGCCCGAGGAGTTCGCGTACGGGCATGTGCCGGGTCTTCTTCTCCGCCTCGCGCTTGATGACGGCGCTGCCGCCACCGCTGTGATTGCGCGGGCGGCGTCTGTTGCACTGCTCGATCACCGCCCCGCCGGCAGCCGCGATGAGGCGGCGGTCCGCGGCGCGGAAGTCCGCCACCCGGGCGTCGAGGTCCTCGGAGCGGGTGGTGCGGAGCCGGTCGTCGCCGGCCAGGACCGCGTCGGCCCAGGAGCGGAGAACCGCTTGCTCGACGATGGCGGGCAGCTGTTTCGGGTCGATGCCGCGCTCGGCCGCGTTCGCGACGAGGTCGTCGGCGTCGTGACGGGCGAGGACGGCGACACCGGCGCGGTATGCCTGCCATTCGTCCGGGCCGTGCGGATCGGCGAGGAGTACGTCGATCAGCTGCTGCGCCTGTTCGAAGCCACCCAGCAGGGACGGGGAGAGCTGGGTGCTCCTGGCCGGGTCGAAGAGGCCGAGGAGTGCTGCCGCGGACGCGGACCAGCGTTCGGCGCGGCGGCTCGCCGTGGTGCACCACGTGGCAAGGGCGCTCCGTACGTTCGCGGCGAGCAGCGTGGGCAACGGGTCGGTGTCGGAGCCGTCGGCCAGCTGGCCGATCAGTCGCTCGCGTCGGGCGGCCCCTCCGCCCAGCTCGGCGATGCGGTCGGCGGTCGCCAGTGCCCGGTCGAGATCCTCGGCCTGCGACGCGGTGCGCGGTGTCCAGCGTGCGAGGAGGGTGGTGTGCTGATCGGCGAGACGCTGCAGCTCCTGCGTCGCGTGAAGCCAGCCGAGTGCCTGCTCTAGACGGCCGGGGAGCTTCTTGTCCCAGGTGCCGCTGTGCGTCAGTGCCGCCACCGCGGCCCGGTCGGCCTTGTACTGCGCCGAGAAGCGGGCCAGCAGTCCGCTGTGCTGGTCGGCGAATCGCGCCACCAGTTCCGGTAGTTCGGTCGCGCTCAGTACCTGCTCGCCGAAGACGTCCTCCGCTGCTGCCCGCGCCGCGGCCTCGGTGGCCAGCGCCTGGTGCAGTTCCCGTGCGGCGCGATGTGCCGTGCTCCGTACGCCGTCGTCGAACCATCCCGCCGGCGGACGGTGATCGGCTTTCGTGAGATCCGCCAGCTCACAGAGCGCGAAGGCGGCCTCGGCTCCGTTCGGCTTCGGCACACCGAAGAGATCCGCGAGTTGGGCGAGCTGGTCGGAGACGTCCTCGGGCAGACCTCCGTCCGCCGCACCGTCCTGCCCTGGGAGCCCGTCCCGCAGTGCGCGGACGGCCTGCTGGAGTTCACGTACCGAGGCGGGTTCGCCCTGATGCGCAGCGAACGGGCGTCGGACCGCAGCGGCCCGTACGGCACTCAGTGCGTCGGCCGCCTCGGAGAGCACGGAGGGCGCCGAGTTCCCGGCCAGCCCCCGCCAGGGGAAGGAATCCCCCTCGGCGGCCGGTCGCCAGGCACGGCTGACGGCTTCGGCGGCGGAGACCAGTTCCTGCAGCGCATAGGCGCTCAGTCTGTCGACCGTCCGGGCGTTCTGCCCGGACAGCGCAAGCTGCGGGGTGTCGGCCAGCTCCAGCTGGATCAAGCGGCCCAGGACGTCGTGGAGACCGCGCTGCAGAGGCTCACGCGTCTGGTTCATCGCCGCCGCATAGGCGGACAACTCCTCGCGCAGCCGGCGGGCCTGCTTCAGCTCGTGCTCCGCCGCTCCCGTGGCCCGGGCCTCGGTGGTCAGCACCCGGGCCAGTTCGGTGGCCACCGCCTTCTTGCTCGTATCAGCGCTGTGCAGCCCCATGACGAAGTCGCCGAGGCCCACACTCCGCAGACGGTTGCGCACGACATCCAGGGCCGCGGCCTTCTCACTGACGAACAGCACACTGCGGCCCGCGTGCATGAGTGCGGCGATCATGTTGGTGATGGTCTGGCTCTTGCCCGTGCCAGGAGGACCGCTCACCACGAAGGAACGACCGTCGAGCGCGGCCGCGATGCACTGCCGCTGAGAGGCGTCCGCGTCGAGGACGAGCGGTGTCTCCTCGGGCAACTGGACCTCGTCGATCCTGTCGAGCTCCGGAGGCTCGAAGCCGATCAGATCGTCCGGCAGACCGGCGGCAGGGCCGAGCGCGACGGCCTTCACCAACGGATGTCCGAGGATGCGCTCCTCGTTCTGCTGGAGGTCCTGGTACATGGCCTCCCGGTGCGAGGCGAACAGGCCGAGCACCACCCGTTCGTCGACCTTCCAGCCTGCTTGGCTGGCTGCGGCCGAGCGAGCCGCGGAGATCACGGCGGAGAGGTCGGTGACGTCGGTGTCCGTGACGCGGCTCCAGTCGATTCCCTGCCGCTCGAGCTTCACCGCGAGGGCGGGATTGTGCATGCGGTCCTGGCCGTCGGCCGGATGGATTCGGTAGCGACGGTCCTTGTCGCGGCGCAGCTCCACGGGTACCAGCAGCAGCGGCGCGGCACTGCTCTCCTCGGCGCCTGGCTCACGCCAGTCCAGCATGCCGACGCCCAGCCACAGCACCCACAGACCGTAGTCGTTGAACGTCTGGCCGGACTTCTGCCGGAGTTGGTACAGGGCACTGTCGAGCGCCGCCTGAGTGGGCTTCTGCGTCACCACCCCGGTTCCGGAGCCTTCGGCCGGCACTTCGATGCCGTCGTCCTCGGATTCCGCGGGATCCGGCGCGACCGGGGCGAAGTCCCAACCTCTGGCGAGTCCGTTCAGGAGTGTCGCGGCGCTGGGCGATGTGAGCTCCAGTGTCGCCGTCTTCGTGTGGCGGAAGTTCAGCAACCGGTTACGGCCGCCCAGGTCGAGCAGCGAGTGGCGCCAGCCTTCCAGCACGACCTTCAGCCGGTCGACACCGGGATCGCTCGTCGCGGTACGCGGGGTCTGACGCTGATGGGGCATATGGGGTGACCTCCTGAGCTGAGCGCACAGGGGTGTCCACACTCACAGGCCCCCCTGGAGACACCTGCTTACCAGCCCGTCCCTCAGGACACGCCCGAGATCCACAACTCAGTATGAACCCGTTGTCGACCACACGCATCTTCAGCGCTCCTCGCCCGCGCTCTCCTCCTTGAGCCTCTTCAGGAACAGCGAGTCGAGCAGCGTCCACTCGGTGGCGCGGTCGACGACTTCCACCGTGCGTCCGTCCAACGACGGTGTCTGCTTGGGGTCTTCCATCGGGCACAGCCACCACAGACCGTGCGGAAGCTGCGCAGGGCGCCGGGCGGCCTGCTGAAGGTTCACCAGCAGGTCGTGTCCGCCGCCGTCGAAGTAACGTGCCAGCAGGCTCGCGTTGTGGAAGAAGAGCACCGCCCTGGGGCCCGCTTCCTCGGCCCGCGTGGTGAACTGATCCGCCAGCCGATCGGTGACCCGCTGGACGTAGGAGCGCAGTCCGGGCTTCAGCTCGCCTCCGCTGGTGAAGGCGGCGTCCGCGCGCAGGACCTTGGTCCAGTCGGTCCCCAGTTCCACGGCCAGCGCCCGGAAGGCCGCGAGGAACTCGGCGTTGAAATCCACCGCGGTCAGGCCGAACTCCTCTGTCAGAGCGGCTGCTGTGCCCGGCAGGTCCGCACCCTTGAGCGTGAGGGCCAGAAAGCCTCCGCGCTCGGCGGCCCCCGTCAGCTTGGCGCGCACGACGGCCTGCGGATCGCGGCCCGCGGCCACCGCCGACCGTGCTTCCGCTACGAGCACGCTCGTACGCGTGTAGGTGGAGCTGGTCCAGCGGGTCCCCTCGACCGCCGGGGGGAAGAAACGCTTGCGTACGGTGTCGTACTCCAGCGGGAATCCCGCCTCGGCAAGCGCGTCCTCGATCTCGATGTGCGTGGGCGCTTCCGAGAGGGGCAGGGAGGGGAAGCGTGCCTTGACCCGGGCGATGAGCTCGCCGATGGAGAGGCCGACCTCACGGCGGACACCGGCTACCGCCTGAGAGATGCGAATGGCGCGGGCAAGACCGAGCCCCTTGGGGTAGATCTCCAGTCGCGGCGACGCGGAGGCATCCTGCGACACCACGGCCGCCAGCCCGACCAGGCGGGTGTCGGCCAGCGGGGTCATGCCCTCCGGCGCAGGCACCTCCCGAAGGGTCCGTACGACCGTGGCCCGGCCCGGCAGCGGGTCCTCCGCGGCCATCCGGTCGGCGGCCGCGCCGAGTGCCGCGGCATAGTCGGCCAGCTCCTGCGGAGTGGGATCGTCGGTGCCGGGCAGGGAGTCGAGCGCGAGCAGCACACGGGACCCCCGGCGCAGCACTTCGAGCCGCGGATCCTGCTCGTTGCCCCGCTGCAGTGCCTCGGCGTCCGCCGCCGCGCGGACGACGGCAAGTGCCTTCGCCAGCGTTCGCTCGGCGGTGTCGTCGCCGGCGCCATGGCGTACGCGAAGCTCGGCCGCGGCTTCCTGGACGGTCATCACGCGGCCCGCCTGGGCCAGGATCTGGACCAGCTCGTCCCGGACGTGCGTGATCCAGCCGGTGGTGGACCACTCCTCGATCGCCGCGACATGGTGCCGGGACACGGTGGGCTGGCTGCTGCCGAGGTGCTTGGCGATCAGCGTCTGCGGCGGCCAGGAACCGAGGGGAGAGAGGTCGCCTCCCTCCTCCTTGGTGCGAGGCAGCCCCAGAGTCAGGCGTACGACGTCGGGGCGCAGGTTGCCCTTCCGTGCGGGGCCCGGAGCGAGTCTGGCGGCCAGAGAGTCGACCGACTCGTTGGCGATCAGCCGCGCCTCGTCCTGCGGCGTGGATGCCAGAGCATCGGAAAGGGCTGTCTCCAGCGCAGTTGCGGGGCGCTCCGAGGTCACGGTCGGGCGCTTGAGCATCGCGGTCCACTGCTTGTGGCGCCGGTTCAGTTCCCTGCGCACGAGTGTGCCCGCACCTCGCGCGCGGGCGATGGTGTGCGGGGGCACGTCGAGGAGTTCGCCGACCGTCACCGCGCCCAGACCGTTGGCGACGGAGACGGCTCGCGGGGAGAGCCCGGCCGCGTCCAGGGCCGTGGTCGGCTCTGCCGCCGCCGCCGCGGTCTCGCGTGCTTCCTCCGTGGTCGCCGTCAGGGCGCCCACGGTGGCAGGAGTGGTGACCGGCTTCGCGGAGTCGGCGGTACGGAAGATCTGCCGCCAGGCGTCCTCCATCTGCTTGAACGTGTCGAAGCGTCGGTCGACGTCACGGTGCAGCGCGCGATGGAAGAACGCGGTGAGCCCGTCACGAAGCCCGGGCTCGAACAGCTCGGCGGCGACGAACAGTTCCACGTCCTCGCTCACTCGAGGATCGCTCTGACCGTCTCCCCACACGGGCCGCTCGCCGGAAGCCATCTCGTGCAGCGTCACGGCGGCCGCGTACCGCTCGGCGTGGTCGTCGTAGAGCGAGCGGCGCGCGCTGCCGAGGAACGGGTCGAGGTAACCGCGTGTTCCGGCGGTGATGTCTCGTTCGGACGCGTCGGCCAGCGAGAAGTCGAACAGCAGCAGCTCCCACGAGCCGTCGTCACGCTTGTGCAGCCCCAGGTTGTCCGGCTTGATGTCGCGGTGCCGCACGCCCTTGGCGGCAAGCTGGTCGAGCGCGATGAACAGGTCGTTGCCGTACCGCTCCAACTGATCGTAGGTGAGACGCCCTTCGCCGCGCAGTCGCGCGCCCAGGGAGGTCTCCCCCGCGTACTCGAGTTCCAGAACGGTATGGCCGGCGATCTCCCTCGGCTCCTCGAGCAGCCGGATGATCCGACCCCCGCCCACCGTCTTGAGGGCGGTCGCCTCCGCGTAAAGCCGTGCGTCCTTGTCCTGGTCGAGCGCGACCTTGAAGACCCGCTCCACGACGACGGTCTTGTCATCGGGCCCGACAGGCTCCTCGACCACTCGCTCGACCAGCAGTGCCCGTGCGGTGGCGCCGGTCCCGAGGACCCGCTTGACCGTCCAGACCTCGTCCACGGGCTGGCCGGGGAGTGCCGTCAGCGGATCGGTCTCCACCGTCGCGGGCTGGTCCGGGGTCGCGGCCTGTTGCTCAGCCTCGTCGAGGAGGTCGAGAAAGCGGTCGGCTCCGGGCAGCCGGTCCACGACCTCGGCGCGGGTGGCCCGGTAGATCAGGTCGTCAAGACTGTCCGAGAGTCCGTCGGCCACGGCGTACGGGTGCAGTCCGCCCTCGGCTGACAGCCTTTCGATCAGGGCACTGCGCTGAGGGGCAGGCGCCTCCCCCGTGAGGATCAGGTAGGAGACGGCGCCGAGCCCGAAGAGGTCGAGATCGACAGGGTCGGCGAACTCCTGGTCTGTTTCCGGGGCCAGGTAGACCTGGGCGGAGTCCTCGATCAGCCCTCCGTCGAGCGACGTGTCTCCGATCGAACGCATCGACGTGGTCTCGAAGTCACGTGCGGCGGTCTGCCAGTCGGTGATGCGTACGGCCGGAGCGGAGCCGTCTTCCTTGGCCGAGACGTACACCGATCGGGCTGACAGGGCCCGATGATAGAGCGACCGATTGTGCGCGTAGCGGAGGGCCTCGGCCAGCTGGCGCACGAGGTCGAGTCGGACCTCGGGTGTGAGCTTGCCGCCGTATGCCGCCAGGTAGGCGTCGAGCCGCAGATCCGAATGGCGATGGCGAAAAAGAATCGCCGGACCGCCTTGATGCTGATGAATCTGGGCAGCCTGGGCGATGCCTCGGTGGGTAATGCCCTGCAGTACCTGGTACTCGCGGCGGGCAGCTCGATCCGCGGCCCGCCGGGCGGCCTCGCCGGCCATCTGCTCGACGAGGTATATCCGGACCCGACCCTCCTCTTGGACAAGGCCGTCGACGCGGACCGCGAGACGGTCCTCCCAGCCGGGACCGGCGTCGAGCACGCTCGGCTCGAGTTTCCAGTCGTCACCGAAACGCAAATGGGCGGTGGAGTGGCTGATGCCGATCTTCTGCATCAGCTGCTCGAGCAGTTGCGAGGACTGCGGGGTGATGCGCCAGCTCTCCCGCTCCGGCGGCTTGCCGAGCAGGTCGTCCCAGATTCTGCCCAGGCCGCTCGCACCGTCGTTGCGGCCGTAGACGTTGATCCGCTGGAACTCGTCAAGTCCGCCGACCAGCCCGGAGTCGTGGAGGAAGACTGCGGGTTTGATGAAGGGGACGCGCCGCGGGTCGACTCCCATCGACCGAGCCGCCCGCTCCAACTGCCCCTTCAGCTCTTTGCATTTGAGATCGGTCAGATGCAGAGGATTCTTGAGGGTGCGCACCCGGTCTGCATGAAACTGCCAGGTGTCTCCATGATTGACGACGCGGCCGGGGTGTCCCTTGAGCTCGAGGAGATAGAGGCCTCCGGGGACGGCGATGAAGAGGTCGCACTCGTTGGTGCGCCCGGAGGCTGCGGTGAAGGAGAACGTGGCCCAGGCTCGATACGGCTCGGCCGACGGCATCAACTGCCGGATGTGGTCGAGCCCTTCCTGTTCCCAGGTGTGAGCGGACCGGCGGGGCTGGAACCAACGCTCCTTGCGCGGCATCCCTGGCTTGGGCGTCGCCGGCGTACCAGCTGCCGTCACGGTCCGACCTCCGCGGTGATTCAGTACGCCATGAGGCGCAAGGCTGCAGGTCACCGACCTTACCCGAGGCAGCCGCTTCGCGAGCGGCTCACTCCCCACAAGCCTATGGCCATGGACATTACAGGGCGTGCTAGCATCCCGGGCTATTTACGGAACCCGCCGGGCTGTCGAAGTCGGACCACGCCCCCACCGTAGGGAGAGCACGCATGCCTGCACGTCGAGCCGTAGCCGCTCACACCCCGGGGCCTGTCTCGTCCCGCCCCTGCTGCCTGCAGGGCCGCACCCATGAGGGCACAGCGCCGCACGGCGCCCCTCGCGCCTGAAACGTCGCCCGCATCGGCCAGAGCGCTGCCGGCCCCGTGCCCGAATACAGAGAAACGATTCGCTTCCGCCTGGATTCCAGCACTCCGATTCAAGGGCGCGAGCCCTCGTGGAGAACCGCACCACGACAGTCCTGGCCGACACCCCGACCGTCCGCGGAGTCCCGGACGCCCCCGTGCGCGTCCTCGCACCCCGTTTCCTTATCGCCGTACTTGGGAGCCCACACCTTGATTCGTGATTCCGTCGCCAACGCCGCAGCTCAGGGACTGAACGGCATGCTGTCCCAGCGACTGGCGGAACAGTTCACGCACGATCACGGACACAAACCGAACGCGGCTGAGGTCAAGTCGTGGGAACGCAGCCTGCCCGCCCTGATGAGCGTGCTGGTCGAAGCGGGACTTCAGGAAGTGACCGTGCTCCTGGAGTACGGGCTGCCGCTGACCAGTAAGCGCGCCGACGCGGTGCTGGCCGGCGTTCACCCGGGATCCGGGGAACCGTCCTATGTCGTCATAGAACTCAAGCAATGGAGTCAGGCGGCACCGGAGGACGGGGAGCCGCTGTTGTGTCGGGTCGACGCCTACACCCGGCCGGTGCTCAACCCCATCGCACAGGTGCGGGGTTACTGCGACTACCTCGCCTCCTTCAACGGAGCCCTGGCGGAGAAACCCGAGCGAATCGCGGGAGCAGCCTACCTGCACAACGCCACGGATTTCGGCATCGCAGGACTCTACGAGGTCGGCGAATCCGAGCGGGGGAGGCTGTACAGCGAGCAGCGCCGGGGCGCCTTCATCGCCTTCCTCCAGTCACGGCTCGCACCCACGAGTGGTGCTGTTGCCGCCGACGAGCTGCTGGCCGGCAAGACCGCCCCCTCGAAGACACTCATGGCCGTCGCCGCCCAAGAGGTGCGCGAAAGGGAGCAGTTCGTACTTCTGGACGAACAGCGCGTTGCCTACGAGACCGTGATGCGCGCGGTTCGCCATGCCGCCCAGGCGGACCGCAAGAACGTCGTCGTGGTCACCGGCGGTCCCGGAACGGGCAAGAGCGTCATCGCCCTCTCGCTGCTGGGTGAGCTGTACCGACAGGGGCGGCCGACTCTCCACGCGACGGGATCCCAGTCCTTCACGAAGACGATGCGCAAGGTGGCTGGGGCACGCAAGCGTGAGGTGCAGGACCTCTTCAAGTACTTCAACAGTTTCATGACCGCCGAGAAGAACGCGCTCGACGTCATCCTCTGCGACGAAGCCCATCGCATGCGCAGGACATCGGCGAATCGATACACCCCGGCGAGCCGGCGCAGTGACCGACCGCAGGTGGAAGAACTCATCGACGCCGCACGCGTTCCGGTCTTCCTCCTCGACGAGCACCAGATCGTACGGCCGGGCGAGATGGGCAACGTCGACCAGATCCGGGCGGCCGCCGCGACCAAGGGCCTCGACTGCACGGTCGTCTCCCTCGACAGTCAGTTCCGGTGCGGCGGCAGCGCCGCCTACCTCCGCTGGGTGCTGCGCCTCCTCGGGCTGTCGCCTGGCGACCCAGTGACGTGGGACCCGGACGACAAGATGGAGCTCAGGGTGGCCGAGACCCCCGACGAGATGGAGGCCTTTCTCGACAGCAAGCGGGCTCAGGGCCACAGCGCGCGCATGTCGGCCGGGTACTGCTGGAAGTGGACGAAGGAGACCTCCCCGGGTCAGGCGCTCCCCGCCGACGTCGTGATCGGCGACTGGGCCCGTCCGTGGAACGTCTTCGGCGATCGCGCGGTCGCCGGCGCGCCGCCGTCGGCGCTCTGGGCCACCGACCCCGCCGGCTTCGGTCAGGTCGGCTGCGTCTACACGGCACAGGGGTTCGAGTACGACTGGAGCGGGGTCATACTCGGTCCCGACCTCGTCTGGCGGGACGGGACGTGGGTGACGGACCGGGCGCAGTCGAAGGACCCTGTCTTCAGCCGGTCGACCCCTGACGACGAGATCGACCGCCTCGTCCGCAACACGTACAAAGTCCTACTGACACGCGGCATGATCGGGACAGTGATCTACTCCACGGATGAGCAGACCAGACAGAAGCTGCGCGAGCTCGTCTCCGGCTGAGGACTGCCGCAGGACAGTTCGCGAAACAGAAGCGAGCAGGTCATATGACCTGCTCGCCGCGCCACAAGCCCCACCCCCGGTGAACGCACAGCTCCGGGGGTGGGGCTTTGGTGTGGGGCCTGGTGGGGGACAGGGGACGTGACGGAACCGAGATATGCAGCTACCTAGCGGTAATAAGCCGGGGCGTGTCAGATTCCGCCATGTCACCGGCGCCGGCGGCTGTCCCCCACATCACTGCGTACCGCAGGAGCACAGCCATGCCTTCGTCCCCCCACCGTGCGCTGCGCGCACTCCTGGCACTGTGTACCGCCGCCGGGCTCGCCTCCGTCGCCGCCCCGTCCGCCCAGGCGTCCAACGGCAGCGGCCCCACCGCCGTCGTCGCCATGGGCGACAGCTACATCTCCGGAGAGGCCGGCCGGTGGCTGGGCAACAGCCTCACCAACTCCGGCAGCCGCAACGGCACCGACCGGGCCTGGACCGGAAGCGGATACGACCCGTCCCGGGTGTACGGGTCCACCGCCGGCGGCTGTCACCGCTCGGACACCGCCGAGGTGAAGAGCGCCGGACCGGTCGCGAGCTCCCTGATCAACCTCGCCTGCTCCGGGGCGACCACGAAGAACGTCATCCGCGCCTCCCAGGGCGGCCAGGCCTACAAGGGCGAGTCCCCGCAGGCGGACCAGCTCGCGGCGGTGGCCGCCGCGAACGACGTGGAGCTCATCGCGCTCTCCATCGGCGGCAACGACCTCGGCTTCGCCGACATCATCGCCACCTGCGCGAAGGACTACATCGTCTGGTACTCGTACTGCCACGACGACCAGCAGGCCGAGGTCGACGCGAAGATCGACGGCGTGATGGCGGACGTCGCCACGTCCGTCGACGAGATCCGGGCGGTCATGACCGCCGCCGGATACGCCGCGTCCGACTACCGGATCGTCCTCCAGTCGTACCCCTCGCCCATCCCCCGCGCCGCCGACAACCGGTACGGCGAAAGCGGCTGGACGCGTACCAACACCGGCGGCTGCCCCTTCTGGAACGCCGACTCCGACTGGGCGCGGGACTCCCTGGTCCCCCAGCTCGCCAACCGGCTGAAGGGCGTCGCCGCGGCGAAGGGCGTGCAGTTCATGGACCTGCGGGACGCCCTGCAGGGGCGTGAGGTGTGCGCGAAGGCCAGCAAGCAGGTGAGCTCCACGGTGCCCGCCTCCGCGACCACGAGCGAGTGGGCGCGCTGGATCGACAGCCAGAGCACCCAGGGACTCGTCCAGGAGTCGATGCACCCCAACGCCTACGGCCAGCAGGCCCTCGGCCGCTGCCTCGCGCTCATCCACGCCGTCCCGGCGGGGAACCGGAGCTGCCGGAACACCGCCGGATCGGGAGCCTCGGGCATGTACCTCACGACCGGCTGAGGCCCCGGAGGTGCCGGGCGCCTGCGGGGGCCCGGTTCAGGGCATCGTGATGCCGAGGGGGGTGAGGACCCGCTGGGCTTCGTGACGGTCGGCCGCCGTCATCGCGCGGACGAGGGCGGCGGAGCCGCCGGGCCAGGAGGCCGCCGCCTCGTCGAAGGCGGTGCGGCGGGACTCCAGGGGGCCCTTCTTGCCGGGCAGTGAGTCGAGGACGTACAGGGCGCGGGCGGAGGTCCCCACCTGGATGGCGTCCGCCGGCTCGTCGCGGTCGCGGAGGGCCTGGAGGGCGTACGCGCCGATGACCGGGTCGCGGAGGGCTCCGCGCAGGGCGTCGGCGGGGGCGGAGGCGCTGTCCAGGACGGCGAAGAGGCCCCGGACGGCGGCCGCCTCGGCGGTGCCGGCGTGGACGGTACCGAGGGCGGCGAGCAGGGCCGACCAGGCCTCGGCGGAGTCCCCGCGCGCGTGGAGCCAGTCGGCAAGCACGCGCGCGGCGACGCCCGCGGACCAGCCCTCGGCAGCGGCGACCACGACCGGCGCGCTCCACGCGGCGGCCTGGGCGGCGTCGGGCGCGGCGACCCCGCGGACCCCGAGCAGGTACCGCACGACGCCCGCGCCGCGCGGGGTCAGCCCGAAGGCGTCACCACTGCGGAACACCAGGCCCGTGGCGGCCAGCCGGTCGACGGTCGCCGCCAGCTCCCCGGCCGGTCCTTCGAGCCGGGCCCGGTCGGCCTCGTCCAGCTCCGCCGTGCCCAGGAGCCGTACGAGCTCCGGCACGGGCGGCGTCGCGTACTCCGCGGGCGCCTCCGCCGGCACCGCCACGGGCAGGTCCTCCAGCGCCGGGTCGACGGCCCAGTCCTCGTACTCGGCGGCCTTGCGGGCGACGGACTCCGCGAGACACCCGCGCTGGTAGACCACGTACAACAGGTGCGGAGCCTCGCCCCCGTAGGGCTCGAACTCCTCCTCCGCGAGCTCCTCGACGGCGGCGATGAGCACGTCCGCGTCCGCCTCGACCGCACCGGGACCCGCCCCGGTCTCGACGGCGGGCGGCGGGGGTACGGGCGTGGCGGAGTCCCCGTAGTAGTCCAGGTGCTCGTCGAGGAGCGCGTCGGCGAGCACGAGGTGGGGGAAGGCGTCGGGTCCCGGTGCGAACCGCGCGTACGGTCCGGCGAGCTGCTCGGCGAGCCCGGCGGCGGTCCACCGGTCCTGGAGCGCGGCCGCCACCTGCCCGATGCCGGTCGCGACGGCGTGGTCGGTGAGCAGCGGCCCCGTGGGCGGCGGCGCCTCCGCGTCCCTCACGTACGCCCTGGTCAGCGCCTCCGCCAGCAGGACGTCCGCCAGCGCCGTCCGCCCCATCAGGTCCGCCCGGTGCACCCCGTCGGGGAGCGGCGCCCCGTCCAGGGCGGCGAGCCTGCGCCGTACGTCCTCGGCATCGCCGAGGTCGGCACCGCAACTGCGCAGCAGCGAGGCGTACCAGCGGTGCCAGGTGAGGTTTCCGGGGTCGTTCATGGCCCGCTCGAAGTCGGGGGCCGCCTCCGCGACCACAGTCGCGACCCGCTCTCCGCGCCCGCCGTCGAACCGCGCCGCGAGCGCCCCCAGGACCGCCGGATACGCCGCGAGTTCGCCCGGCGGCGCGTACACGAACGTCGGCAGGTCCTCCATCAGCAACTGCCGCACGAGTCCGGGTGTCGGTTCGGGCACTCCCGTGCCCCGGTCGGCTCCCCGGAGGGAGAGAAGACCCAGCACCGCCTCGGCGGCGCGCGTGAACACGGGGTCCCGGCGCTCGGGTGTTCCGTCGAGAAGTTCGAGGAACCTGTCGAGCCCGGTGTTGGTGAGTACGGTCTCGGCCACGCTTCCCAGGGTAGTTCCGGGCCGGTCCTTCCGGGCGGCAAGGCACCTCGACCAGGTGTGTCGGCGCGGCGGGCGGAGGGTGCGGGGCTTGGTTCCGGGGGGGTGCGGGGTGCTCGGGCGGTACGGGGCGGGGCGTGGGTGGTGCGGGCGCGGGTGGCGCGGGTCAGGGGTTTCGGCGGAGTTCGCGGGCGACGTGGGTCAGGTGCTGGAGGTGGCCGGCGCAGATCCAGGCGTCCGGGTGGCCCGTGCCGGGCGGGCCGCTGCCGTCGGCGCAGGCCTGGAGCCAGCGGTCGCCCAGGCTGTAGGCCGCTCCTCTGAAGTCGGCGGTGTCGACGATCTCGCGGGCCTGCGCGCGGACGGAGAGGTGGTGGCCGGGACCGTCGGCACGTATCTCGCCCACGAGGAACGTACGGGTGGTGGTGTAGCGCAGTGCCCCGCGGAAGGGGTCGTCCCCCGTGTCCGAGACCCGGTCGGCGCTCGCCGGGTCGTGCGCTCCGTAGTCGCCGTACAGCGGCTGGGGGCGCTGCCCGCCGATGGTGTGACGCAGGAGGTCGCGGAGGTCCCGGTCGGCCCGTCCGGTCTCGGTGAGGGGTGAGCCGTACCCCTCGGGGTGGACTCGGGGGAAGGAGCCGGCGAGCACGACGACGGATCGCCAGGGGTGGAGCGGCACGAGGAGGTCCAGGACGTGGAGCGCCCGGTGCAGGGCGGGGTGGTCGGCGCCGTCGACCACCCGGCCCAGGTCGAGGAGGAGGTCCAGGGGGCAGCGCGCGAACGCGATCCGGTGCAGGAGGCGGCTGACGCCTTCCACCCACCGCTCGTCGGCGTCCGCCCGGGCCGCGCGGACCCGGACGCCGAGACCGCTGCCGCCCGCGGCTGCGGCTTCGGCGCAGGCCACCTGTTGCCACGCCGCGCGCTCGGTGCCGGTGACCGGCCGCAGTGGCGGCGGGCCCACCTCGAAGGCCTGGGGCCCGCCCTCCACATGGCAGGTGTCGACCCAGGCGGGGCGGCCGCCCTGGACCTGTGCGATGTCGGCGAGGGCGCGGCGCAGGTGGTCGCCGAGGACGGTGGCGTCGGGGTCACGGCCCGGGGGCGGGACGGTCCAGAGCGGCGCGACGGCCCCGCGGACGTCCGGCGTCAGCCCGCCGTACGCGGCGAGCGCGCTCCGCCGGGCGGGCAGCGCGGGTACGTAGATCGGCTCGGTCGTCGGCTCGGTCATCGGCGCCCCCCAGCAACCCGTCGCATCCCCTGATCGCAGGGTGGGGGGCGACGGTCGACGGGGAAAGGGTGCGATTCCGGCCAATGTCCGCGGAGTTGACGCCGTCGGGTCGGCGCTTCGGACGCGGTGGTCGGCGCTTCGTGCCTCGGCGGTCGGTGCCGCGGGTCCTGGTGGTCAGCGCACGGCGACCGTTCGCGGTGCCGAGAAGTCGCCCCAGGTGCCGTCCGGGAGTCGGGCGCGGAGGGTGATGGTGTAGCGGGTGCCCGGGAGGTCGGGGACGGGGAAGGCGTAGGTGGCGCGGCCGGGGGGTGGGGTGGTGCCCCAGATGATGGTGGTGGCGAAGCGGCCGTTGAGGTGGAGTTCGTGGTGGGTGACGGGGGCTCCGGTGTTCGGCGGGGTCCAGGTGAGGGTGATCTCGCCCTTGGCGGCCGTGGCGGTGAGGTCCTCGGGGGCGGTGTTGGGGGGCGCACCCGGGGCTGGGGCGGTGGTGAGGTCGGCCGGGGCGCTGTCCGGGGACGAGTTCTCGGCGGCGTCGCGGGCGCGGACGGTGAACGCGTAGGCGGTGCCGGGGCGCAGGCCGGTGAGGTGGGCGGTGGTGGCGGTGCCGGGGACGGTGTGGACGCGGGTGTCGGCCTGGTACACGTCGTACGCGGTGACCCGGGTGTCGTCGTGGGCGGGGGTCCAGCGGAGGGTGACGGCGCGGCTGCCGTCGGGGGTGGCGCGGAGGGCGGTGGGGGCGCTGGGGGGTGTGCGGTCCTCGACGGTGGCCGGGAGGGTGGTCGCGGTGACGGGGGCGCTCGGGGGTGAGACGTTGCCGGCGGCGTCGCGGGCGCGGACGGTGAAGGTGTGGGAGGTGGCGGGGGCGAGGCCGATGACGTCGGTCATGAGGGTGGTCGCCGGGAGGTCCTTGACCTTGCGGCCCTCCCGGTAGACCGCGTAGCCGGTGACGGCTCGGTCGTCGCCGGCCGCGCTCCACATGACGTGGACGGTGCCGGCGCTGCCCGCGGTCGCGGTGACGCCGGCGGGGGTGGTGGGGGCGCGGGTGTCCTTCGCCTCGGGTGCGGCGGGGGCGGAGCAGGCGGTGAGGACGAGCGCCAGGGCGAACCCGAGGGCGGTCGACAGGCTTGCGGCGAGCGGGCGTTGCACGGGCCGGCCTCCGTCCGTCGAAAAGGTCCAGACCTATATCGCACACTCGGCGACACCCTCGCAAGACCTGCGACGGAGGGCGTTGTCAGTGGGGTGCGCTTCACTGTGATGGTCACGCTCTGTAACCATGACTGGGGGAATCATGACGGACCGTACGACCTATGTGACCTTCGCCGGGGTACGCCGCCGCGGCTGGACCGACGCGATGGTGCGGGACCTGCTCGGCACGCCCGACGTACAGGGGCGCGATCCCCGCCGCTGGTCCCTCGCGCCCGTCCGGCTCTACCTCCTGGCCCGGGTGGAGACCGTCGAGCGGACCCCCGAGTTCGCGGAGACCTCGGTGCTGTCCCCCGCCCGCTCCGCTGCCGCCGCCGCGCACGCCCGGCGGCGACGGGCCGCCGTCCTCGCCGCGATCCGCACCGAGCCGATCGAGGTGCCCCGGCTGCCCGGCCCCGAACTGGAGCGCCGTGCCGTCCGCCACCGGCATCTCCTCACGGGCCGAAGTCCGGCCCCGCGCCGGTCCCCCACGCTCCCGCCCGAGACTCCGCCGGGAGTCCCCGCCGGGTCCCTGGTGCGCTGGCAGGTGAGCTATCTGCGGCACGCCCTGTCACGGTACGAAGCCCTGCTCGACGGCCTGTACGGCGCGACCGGCCGCGGCGAGGCCGAGCGGTTGCTGCGGCGGCGGCTGTACGAGGCGATCGCCGCCGCGTACCCCGCACTGGCCCACGAGTGCCGTCGCCGCATCGCGGCGGAGCGGTGAGCCGGCGACCCGGCGCGGGCCGGGCGGAGGGTCGGGCCGCGGAGCGGGTTCGGACGGCGCTCGTGTGCTGGTTTCAGGCCGTCAGCATGCGGGTGATCGCGCGGATCGCCGCCGGGATCGGAGCGACGACCGGGATCGCGCAGCGCGCGCGGAGTTCGTCGGCGGCCTCGCCGAGTGGGCCGCCGCCGATGACGACGGCCCGGGCGCCGTCGCGTTCGGCGCAGGCGCGGACGGCCCGTTCGAGCCGGTCGAGGAGGAGGGCCGGGTCGGCGGAGAGGCGTTCGGGGGCGCCCGCGGTGAGCCGGAGGCCCGTGTACCGGTCCGCCAGACCGAGAGCCGCCACACGCTCGGTGATGGCGTCGGCGAGGAGCGGGGTGGTCGTGGCGATGCCGAACGGAGTGCCGTCCGCCGCCGCTTCGGCCAGCGCCGCCTCCCCCAGACCCACCACGGGAACCTCGGTCGCCGCGCGGAGCTCCTCGACCCCCGGGTCCCCGAACGCGGCGACGAGGAGCGCGGCGCAGTCCCCCTCGGCCACCGCCCGCAGTCCCGCGGCGAGGACCTCGGGGGCCGCGGCCCGCAGCGCGGCCGGGTCGGTGAGCATGCCGGGGCCACGGGAGACGGTCACACCGCGCACGGCAAGGGCGGCCGGGGCGTGGACCGGGTGCGCGCAGGCGGCGGGGGCGTGGGTCGGGTGCGTGCGGGCGGCCGGGGCGTGGACCGGGTGCGTGCGGGAGGCAGGGGCGTGGGCCGGGTGGGAGCAGGTGGCCGGGGCCGGAGGTGGGGGTGTGGTGTCGAGGCTGCGGCGGGCGATGGTGGTCATCATCGCGGTCGTGGCGGTGGAGGTGTTGGGGTTGACGAGCACCACGGCCCCGGGCCCCGCGGCGTGCGCGGGGACCGGGGCGGGCGGTGGGGTGGGCAGCGAGTTCAGTGGACGTGCGCCGCCTTCGCGGAGTGGTGGCCGGAGATCTCCTCGCCCGGCTCCATGGGGGCGGTGACGTCGTCGTCGTCGCGTCGGCGGCCGAGGTGGTTGAAGACCACGTTGAGCAGGACGGCCGCGACGCAGCCGGTGGAGATGCCGGAGTCCAGGATGATCTGGGCGGTCTCGGGGAAGGCGTGGTAGAAGTCCGGCTTGGTGATCGGGATGATGCCGACGGCCAGGGAGACGGCCACGATCAGCACGTTGTTGTCCTTCTCCAGGCCCGCCTTGACGAGGGTCTGGATGCCGCTGGCGGCGACCGAGCCGAAGAGGACGACGCCCGCGCCGCCGAGGACGGGCCGGGGGACGACCGAGATGAGCGAGGCGGCGACCGGGGAGAGGCCCATCAGGACGAGGAAGCCGCCGCCGCAGGCGACGACGAAGCGGCTGCGGATCCGGGTCATGGCGACCAGGCCGATGTTCTGGGCGAAGGCGCTGCACATGAAGCCGTTGAACAGGGGGCTGATCGCGGAGCCGAGGGTGTCGGCGCGCAGTCCGGCGGCGATGGTCTTCTCGTCGGCGGGCCGGTCGACGATCTCGCCGAGGGCCAGCATGTCGGCGGTGGACTCGGTCATGGAGACCAGCATGACCACGCACATGGAGATGATCGCGGCGAGCGCGAACTGCGGTGCGCCGAAGTGGAAGGGGGACGGGAAGCCGACGATGTCCGCCTCGGTGACGGGGGTGAAGTCGGTGACGCCGAAGGGTATGGCGATCAGGGTGCCGATGACGAGGCCGACCAGGACCGCGACCTGCTTGAGGAAGCCGCGGGTGAAGCGGCGCAGCAGAAGGACGACGACGAGCGTGATGCCGGCGAGGGAGAGGAAGGTCGTCGAACCGTAGTCCTCGGCCTTGGGGTTGGGCCCTTGGGCCCAACCGAAGGCGACCGGGAGGAGGGAGACGCCGATCAGGGTGATCACGGTGCCGGTGACGACCGGAGGAAAGAAGCGCACGAGCCGGGAGAACCACGGTGCGGCGAGGAATCCGAGCAGTCCGGCGACGATGATCGCGCCGAAGATGACGGGGAGCGCGTCGGCCTTGTTCTCGGTGGTGTCGACGATCGCGAGCATCGGTGCGACGCCGGCGAAGGTGACGCCGTTGACGAACGGCAGCCGGGCGCCGATCTTCCAGACGCCGAGGGTCTGCAGGAAGGTGGCGAGGCCGGCGGTGAAGAGGCTCGCGCCGGTGAGGAAGGTGAGTTCGGTGCCGGAGAGGCCGACGGCCGCTCCGACGATCAGGGGCGGGGCGACGACGCCCGCGTACATGGCGGCGACGTGTTGAAGGCCGCTGGTGAGCATCTTGAGTGGGGGCAGCGTCTCGTCGACCGGATGCTTCTCACGGTCTTCGGGGGCGGAGCCTGCGTCTGGTGCATTGCGAACCTGGGGCTTGGCGGCCACGGCGGTTCCTCCGGTCGGTTACACGTCGGCGGTGACGCGGGGTTCAGGGAGGTGGTGCGATGCGGTGCGAAGTGCAGGAGGTGCGGCTCGTTGCGGGTGGTGCGGGGGGTGCGCGTGGAGAGGAGGGCGCGCGGGACGGGTGCCGGGTGGGGGTGCGGGCACGTCTCACCGTCCCGGGGGTGCCGTACGTCTTCTTCGTACGGCACCGCCCGGTCCGGCTGCCGCGGACCCCGCTCGGGTCCGCGGCGACCGACCGAGGGCCGTCCCCCTCGGTCGGACTCCGTGGGGAGGATCAGCCCTGGGCCGTGATGCGGGCCAGGCGCTGGGCCTCCGCGCGCGCGTCGCGCGCGATCTGGTCCTCGTCGGCGAACAGCAGTCGGTTGTTCTCGACGATCTGCTTGCCGTTGACGAAGGAGGCGGTGACCGGGGCCGCGGCGCCGAAGACGACGGCGGTGACCGGGTCGGCGATCGAGGAGTGGCCGAGGCCGTCGATCTTCCAGAGGACGAAGTCGGCGAGCTTGCCGGCTTCGAGGGAGCCGATGTTGTCGGCGCGGCCGAGGACCTGCGCGCCGCCGTAGGTGCCGAGGCGCAGGGCCTGGCGGGCGTTGAGGGCGGCTTCGCGGTGGGCGCCGAGGCGGTTGATGAGGAGGGCGTTGCGCAGCTCGGTGTGGAGCTCGCCGGACTCGTTGGAGGCGGTGCCGTCGACGCCGAGGCCGACCGGGACGCCGGCCTTGAGCATGTCCGGTACGCGGGCGATGCCGGCGGCGAGGCGCGCGTTGGAGGAGGGGCAGTGCGCCACGCCGGTGCCGGTGCGGGCGAAGGCGGCGATGTCGGAGTCGTTCATGTGGACGCAGTGCGCCATCCACACGTCCTCGCCGAGGAAGCCGGTGGACTCGAAGTAGTCCGTCGGGCCCATGCCGAAGAGCTCGTGGCAGAACTTCTCCTCCTCGACGGTCTCCGAGCCGTGGGTGTGCATGCGCACGCCGAGCCGGCGGGCCAGCTCGGCACCCTGCTTGAGCAGCTGGGTCGAGATGGAGAACGGGGAGCAGGGGGCGACGGCGACCTGGGTCATCGCGTCGAAGGAGGCGTCGTGGAACTTCTTCACCGTCTCCTCGGTCGCGGCGAGCGCGCCCTCGGTGGTCTCGACCGCGAAGTCCGGCGGCAGGAAGCCGTCCTTCTCGCTCATGTCCATCGAGCCGCGGGCGAGGGTGAAGCGGACGCCCATGTCGGAGGCGGCGCCGATGATGGCGCCGGACAGGTCGCCGGAGTTCTTCGGGTAGACGTAGTGGTGGTCCATGGCGGTGGTGACACCGCCACGGGCCATCATCGCCAGGGAGCCCTGGGCGGCGACGCGGACCATCGACTCGTCGATGCGCGACCAGGTCGGGTAGAGCGCGACCAGCCAGTTGAAGAGGTTGTGGTCGGTGGCCAGACCTCGGGTGATCCACTGGTAGAAGTGGTGGTGGGTGTTGACCAGACCGGGCGTCACCAGGTGGCCGGTGGCGTCGATCCGGCGGACCACGTTCTCCAGGCCCTCGGGTGCCTTGCCGGCGCCGATGGACTCGATCTTGTTGTCGGCGACGACGAGGTGGCCGGAGGCGTACTCGGTGTCGTTCGCGTCGACGGTCGCGATCGCCGCGTTCTCGATGACGATGCGCTGGGCTGCCGAAGGTGCTGCCATGGCGGTGCTTCCTTCATTCCTCGGGGATGGTTCGGGCACGGCAGGACCCTAGGAGGATTTGAGTGCCGGAGCGGTGTGACGGCTCCGGGTGCCGAGATGGTGGAAGAACAGGTTGAGCAGGACGGCGACGAGCGCGCCCGCGCTGATGCCGGAGCCGAGCACGGTCTGTGCCCAGGCCGGGAAGCCGGCGTAGAAGGTGGGAGCGGCGAGCGGGATGATGCCCGCTCCGAGCGCGACGGCCACCAGGATGATGTTGGAGCTGTCGTCGAGTCCGGCTTCCGACAGGGTGCGGATGCCGCTGACCGCGATCGAGCCGAAGAGGACGATGCCGGCGCCGCCGAGGACGGGCATCGGGACCGTCGAGACGACCGCGCCGAGGACCGGGAAGGCACCGAGGACGATCAGGGCGCCGCCGGCGACGGCGACGACGTACCGGGAGCGGACCCGGGTCAGCGAGACGACGCCGACGTTCTGGGCGAAGGCCGAGGTCGGGAAGCCGCCGAAGACGGGGCCGAGCAGGGTGGCGATGCCGTCGGTGCGCAGGCCGCGGGTGATGGTCTTCCCGTCGCTGCGGCGCTCGCAGATCTCGCCGAGGGCGAGCATGCCGGCGCTGGACTCGGTCATGAGGACCAGCATCACGATGCAGAGCGAGAGGATCGCGGCGGGCTGGAACTCGGGGGCGCCGAAGGCGAAGGGGGTGGGCAGGGCCGCGACGGGTGCCTCGCGCAGGGCGCCGAAGTCCGCCATGCCGAAGGGGATGGCCGCGAGGGTGCCGATGAAGAGGCCGAGCAGGAGGGCGATCTGCTTGACGAAGCCCTTGCCGAAGCGCTGGAAGAGCAGGATGACGACGAGGGTGAAACCGGCGAGGGCCAGGTACTTCATGGCGCCGAAGTCGGCGGCGGTCTTGTCGCCGCCCTGGGCCCAGCCGACGGGCACGGGCATCAGGGTGACCCCGATGAGGGTGATGACGACGCCGGTGACGAGCGGCGGGAAGAAGCGCAGGAGCCTGCCGAAGAAGGGTCCGACGGCGAGGCAGAAGACGCCGGCGACCATCACCGCGCCGTAGATGGCGGGGAGTTGGTGCCCGGGGGCGCTGGTCTCGGCGATGGCGAGCATCGGGGCGATGCCGGCGGAGGAGGCCGCGTTGACGAACGGGAGCCTGTTGCCGGCGAAGCGCCGGATGCCGAGGGTCTGCAGGATGGTGGCACAGCCGGCGATGAGCAGGCTTGCCGCGATGAGCCGGGTCATTCCGGCGGCGTCGAGGCCGACCGCCTGCCCGATGATCAGCGGAGGGGTGACGACACCCGCGTACATGGCGGCGATGTGCTGGAGCGCCGCGGGGGCGAGCCGCGAGGCGGGGAGCTTTTCGTCCACCGGATGGACCTGGGGGGTGGTGTCCGGCGGGGTGGAACACGGGCCTTCGGCGGATGCCGGCCCCATTGCAGGCTGTGCCATGGAGGTTCCCTCCGGTCTGGTGCGGCCCCGCCCGACTGCGGGCGGGCGGGACCGTCACTCAGATGCCGCTTAGAGGTTGGTCATGTCGACCGGGATCAGCGCCGTGGCTCCGTCGCGGAGGACGGTGGCCTCGATGAGGCCGTACATGCGGTCGGCGGCGTAGTAGACCTCGTTGTCGTTCTTGAGGCCGAAGGGCTCGAGGTCGACGAGGAAGTGGTGCTTGTTCGGGAGCGAGAAGCGGACCTCGTCGATCTCCGAGCGGTGGTTGATGATGCGCGTGGCCATCTGGTAGAGCGTCTGCTGGAGGGAGTACGAGTACGTCTCCGAGAAGGCCTCGAGCATGTGCTTCTTGGTCTGCTCGTAGGACCGCTCCCAGTTGGGCATGCGCTGCTCGTCGTCGGTCCAGTTGAACCGCCAGCGGGCGGACACCTGGGTGGCCAGGATGCGGTCGTACGCCTCCTGGAGGGTGGTGTACTGGTCCTTGATGTAGCCCCAGAACTCCGAGTTGGTGGAGTTCATGACGACGAGGTCCTTGAGGCCGGAGATGACCTCCCACTTCTCGCCGTCGTAGGTGATCTGGGTGACGCGGGTCTCCTGGCCCTTGCGGGCGAAGGAGTGGTTGACCTCGTCGGCGCCGATGAACTTGGAGTTGGCGTCGGAGGGGGCGATGCGCTCCCAGGCGTACTCCTCGATCCGGATGCGCGCCCGCTTGATCGGCTCCTGGCTCGTCACGAAGTGGCGGGCGAGGTGGATGCCGAACTGCTCGGCGGACTCGATGCCGTACTCCTTGGCGAACGCGAAGACGGTGTTCTTCGTCGTGTCGGTGGGGAGGCAGTGGGCGTTCGAGCCGGTGAGGTGGACGTCGTCGAGGTCGCCGGAGAGGGCGACGGAGACGTTCAGGTCCTTGATGTGGTGGGTGGCGCCGTCCCGCGTGATCTTGACGACGCGGTTCTCTGCTTTGCCGTACTGGTTCTGGCCGAGAATCGTGGGCATGTCTGCTAGCTCCCTCGGTAAACGGAGTAGCCGAACGGGTTGAGCAGCAGCGGTACGTGGTAGTGCTCGCCCGGCTTGACGGCGAACGTGATCGCCACCTCCGGGAAGAACGCACCGCTGTCCCTTACGCGGGGGGCGTCCTGCTGCGCCTCGGCTTGCTTCTTGGCGAAGTACGTCTCGGTCTCGAAGTCGAGACGTACGTGGGTGGTTTCTTCCGGCAGCGCCGGCAGGTCCTTGCAGCGCCCGTCCGCGTCGGTGGCGGAGCCGCCGAGCGTGACCCACTGCGCGTCGGAGCCGCTGCGGGCCGCGAGCGTGATGGCCACGCCCTCGGCCGGGCGGCCGATGCTGGTGTCCAGGATGTGCGTGGACACCGAGGCGGTGGTGTCGGTGCTCATGCGGAGCTCTCTTCCTCGGGGGTCTCGGGGGACTCGGGGGACTCCACGAGACGGGTCAGCCGGATGCGGTTGATCTTGCCCAGTTCGGTGCGGACGATCTCCCGCTCCTGCTCGGGCGCGTTTCCGATCCGCTCGCGGACCGCGTCGCGCATCTGCTCGCCGGTCCTGCCGGTGGCGCAGATGAGGAAGACATGACCGAACTTGTCCTGGTAGGCCAGGTTGAGTTCGAGCATCTCGGCCTTGAGCTCGGCGGAGGCGCCGGCCATCCCGCTCTGTTCGCGGGAGGAGGTCGGGTCCCCTTCCTTCGGACGACCGATCGGCGGGTGGCCCGCCATCGCGTCGGCCAGGTCCTCGGCGGTCAGCTCGGCCATGGCGGCGTCGCTGGCGAGGAAGAGGGCTTCGGCGGTGGCGTACGGGCGCTGGGCGAGGAGCTTGCTCCCCCACGCCGAACTGGAGCACACCTCGTGGAGCGCGGCGACGGCCTCGCTGTCCGCCGAGGTGTTGAACCGGGCGAGGCCCGGTGTCGTTCCTGAAGTCACGGGAAGCCTCCGTGGCTGTTTTTCGCTGTGCGTCGGACGGGCTGCGGATAGCTAACGCCCTCCGCAACACAACGTCAACACTTTGTTGAAAACTCGGCCACACAAAAGCCGTCGTCCCGACATCCGGGCGACGGCTTGTGGCCACACATGATCAACTACTCGCCTTTGGCGGTCTTTTCCCTGTTCAGGGCGGTCTCCCTGTTCAGGTAGTTGTACACGGTGAACCGGCTGACACCCAGTGCCCCGGCCACCGTCTCCACTCCATGGCGTACGGAGAACGCCCCGCGCGCCTCCAGGAGACGGACGACCTCCTGCTTGGCCTTGCGGTCGAGTTCGGCCAGTGGCATCCCGTGCCGCCGCTCCATCGCCGCGAGGATGTGGTCGAGGGAGTCGGACAGCTGCGGCAGCCGTACGGCGAGGACGTCCTCACCCTCCCAGGACAGGACGACGTCGTCGGCCTCCGCCTGCGCGGGGCCGAGCAGCTCGGCGCCCATGGCGTCCACCAGGGGCTTCACCGCCGCCACCAAGGGATGCTCGCTCACTTCTCCCCCTCACCGATCACATTGACCTGGAGCGAGACGCGGGTGGCACCGGCCGCGAGCGACTTGCGCAGCAGCGAGTCGACCGCGGTGAGCACCGCGTCGGCGCCGCCTTCCGCCGTGTTGCCGAAGGGGCCGACGTCGACCGCGTCCAGTTCCGCCGACTGGATGACCTCACGGGCCACGACCGCGTGCGCCGGCGCCTCGTCGAGGTCGAACGGCTCGGTCGTGAACTCCACTCTCAAACGCACCATGGCCCCAAACTACGGCCCCGATCCGGCCGACGGGAGCCCCGGACCTGCGGGGACCTCTTGACAAGTGAGGCGGCCCCCTTGCAACATTCCGTCAGACAGAAAGTTACTTCCGCAATACGGAAGGAGCGCCGCCCCTCATGGCCCGCTTCTCAGTAGGCGCAGGCACGGACCAGCGCTTCGATGTGAACCTGTCGATCCTCTTCACGGAACTCCCGCTCCTGGAGCGCCCCGCGGCCGCCGCCGCGGCGGGCTTCACCGCGGTCGAGCTGTGGTGGCCCTGGATCGACACCGCCACCCCCGAGCAGAGCGAGCTCGACGCCCTCAAGAAGGCTCTTGAGGACGCCGGCACCCAGCTGGTGGGCCTGAACTTCTACGCCGGGCAGCTCCCCGGCCCGGACCGCGGAGCCCTCTCCGTACCCGGCGAAGAGTCGGACCGCTTCCGCGCCAACATCGAGGTCGCCGCCGACTTCGCCGCCTCGGTCGGCTGCAAGGCGCTCAACGCGCTCTACGGCAACCGCGTCGAGGGCGTCGACCCGCAGATCCAGGACGCCCTCGCCCTGGAGAACCTGGTCCTGGCCGCCCGCGCGGCCGACCGGATCGGCGCGATCCTCCTCGTCGAGACCCTCAACAAGCCGGAGTCGCCGCTCTACCCGCTGGTGAGCGCCCCCTCCGCGATCGAGGTCATCGACAAGGTCAACGCGGCCACCGGCCTCGGCAACGCCAAGTTCCTCCTCGACATCTACCACCTGTCGATGAACGGCGAGGACGTCAGCCAGGTCATCGCGGAGTACGCGGCCAAGACCGGCCACGTCCAGATCGCGGACAACCCGGGCCGCGGCGCGCCGGGCACCGGCGAGCTCCCCCTGGAGCAGCTGCTCGACGAGCTGAGGAAGGCCGGTTACGACGGCTGGGTCGGCCTGGAGTACAAGGCCGCCGACGCCGCCGCCTCCTTCGAGTGGCTGCCCGCCGAGGCCCGCCCGGCCCGCTGACGCAGGCCACCTCCCCGTATCACCTTGTTTTGAGAGGCACCCTCATGAGCAATCTCCCCAAGATCGCGTGGATCGGTCTCGGCATCATGGGCTCCCCCATGTCCGAGAACCTGCTGAAGGCCGGCTACTCGGTCACCGGCTTCACCCTTGAGCAGGACAAGCTGGACCGGCTCGCCAAGGCCGGCGGCGCCGCCGCCGCGTCGATCGCCGAGGCCGTCAAGGACGCCGACGTCATCATCACGATGGTGCCCGCCTCCCCGCAGGTCGAGGCCATCTCCTACGGCCCCGACGGCATCCTGGAGAACGCCAGGCAGGGCGCGCTGATCGTCGACATGTCGTCGATCACCCCGCAGACCTCGGTCGACCTCGCCAAGAACGCCGCCGAGAAGGGCATCCGCGTCATCGACGCCCCGGTGTCCGGCGGCGAGGCCGGCGCCATCGAGGCCGTGCTCTCGATCATGGTCGGCGGCGAGCAGGCCGACTTCGACGAGGCCCTCCCGATCCTGGAGGCCCTCGGCAAGACCATCGTGCTCTGCGGCCCGCACGGCTCCGGCCAGACGGTGAAGGCCGCCAACCAGCTGATCGTCGCGGTCAACATCCAGGCCTGCGCCGAGGCCGTCGTCTTCCTCGAGAAGTCCGGCGTGAACCTCCAGGCCGCCCTGGACGTCCTCAACGGCGGTCTGGCCGGCTCGACCGTGCTGACCCGCAAGAAGGACAACTTCCTGAACCGGGACTTCAAGCCCGGCTTCCGGATCGACCTGCACCACAAGGACATGGGCATCGTCACCGACGCCGCCCGCAACGTCGGCGCGGCCCTCCCGGTCGGTGCCGTCGTCGCCCAGCTCGTCGCCTCCCTGCGTGCGCAGGGCGACGGCGGCCTGGACCACTCGGCCCTGCTGCGCGCCGTCGAGCGCCTCTCCGGCCGGCAGGTCTGACCCACCCGCCCCCTCATGGGGCCCCTGAATTCCGGTCGGCGGCGGCGCTGACACCTGTCCTGTCGCGCCCAAGGCGTCGCCGTCGGCCGGAACACCTCACTTCCTTTTCAACAAACTGTTGACGTTACGTTCGAGCCGAACCTACGCTCCTCGGACCGTCAGCAGAGCTCCCGTACGGAAGGTCACGATGTCGAAGCGCGTGCTTACGACCGAGTCCGGCGCCCCCGTCGCCGACAACCAGAACTCCGCCACCGCCGGCGTCGGTGGCCCGATCCTCCTGCAGGACCAGCACCTGCTGGAGAAGCTCGCGCGCTTCAACCGTGAGCGGATCCCGGAGCGCGTGGTGCACGCCCGCGGTTCCGGCGCGTACGGCTACTTCGAGGTGACCGACGACGTCACCGGCTTCACGAAGGCCGCCTTCCTCTCCGAGGTCGGCAAGAAGACCGAGACCTTCCTCCGCTTCTCCACCGTGGCCGACTCGCTCGGCGGCGCGGACGCGGTGCGCGACCCCCGTGGCTTCGCGCTGAAGTTCTACACCGAAGAGGGCAACTACGACCTCGTCGGCAACAACACCCCGGTGTTCTTCATCAAGGACCCGATCAAGTTCCCCGACTTCATCCACTCCCAGAAGCGCGACCCCTTCACGGGCAAGCAGGAGCCGGACAACGTCTGGGACTTCTGGGCGCACGCCCCCGAGGCCACGCACCAGATCACCTGGCTCATGGGCGACCGCGGCATCCCGGCCTCGTACCGTCACATGAACGGCTACGGCTCCCACACCTACCAGTGGACCAACGAGGCGGGCGAGGCCTTCTTCGTCAAGTACCACTTCAAGACGAACCAGGGCATCCGCTCCCTCTCCGCCGAGCAGGCCGCCGAGCTCGTCGGCAAGGACGCGAACTCGCACCAGACCGACCTGCTCCAGGCCATCGAGCGCGGTGTGAACCCGAGCTGGACCCTGTACGTCCAGGTCATGCCGGCCGCCGAGGCCGCGGACTACCGCTTCAACCCGTTCGACCTGACCAAGGTGTGGCCGCACAGCGACTACCCGCTCCAGCGCGTGGGCCGCCTGGTCCTCGACCGCAACCCGGAGAACGTCTTCGCCGAGGTCGAGCAGGCCGCGTTCTCCCCGAACAACTTCGTCCCGGGCATCGGCCCCTCGCCGGACAAGATGCTCCAGGGCCGCCTCTTCGCCTACGCGGACGCCCACCGCTACCGCCTCGGCGTGAACCACACCCTGCTGCCGGTGAACGCCCCCAAGGCGACCACGGCCCAGAACTACGGCCGGGACGGCTTCATGGCCACCCGCAACGGTTCGCGCCACGACAAGAACTACGAGCCCAACTCGTACCAGGGCCCGGCCCAGACCGACGCCGCGCTCTCCGCGCCGCTCGCGATCCACGGCTGGACCGGCACCCACGAGGCGCCCGCGCACACCAAGGACGACGACTTCTTCCAGGCCGGCGAGCTCTACCGCCTGATGTCCGAGGACGAGAAGGGCCGCCTGATCGCCAACATCGCCGGCGGTCTGTCCCAGGTGTCCCGCGAGGACGTCATCGAGAAGAACCTCGCGCACTTCGCCGCCGCCGACGCGGACTACGGCAAGCGCGTGGCCGAGGCGGTCCGCGCCCTGCGCGAGGACTGATCCCGACACCCAGACTGCGTACGGCACCTGACGGGAGGTCAGTGCCGTGCGCGGTCCGGATCGCCGGCCCGGATGAGGGGTGGCCGGCGGACCGGACAAGCGTGAGGACCGCGGCGGCGTCGAGCCAGTGCGGTGGTAAGGACGCAGGCCCCCTTCTTGACCTGAAAGAAGGGACCGGCCGACGCGCCCGTCGACACCGCCGCGGTCCCAACGCCCCAGCCCGCCCCTTCGGGACCCGGGCACACCACCCCGGCCCGCCCCTTCGGGGCCCGGGTGCACCACCGAGCCACCGCCCGGCGGCGCGAACGTCCTGTCGCGCCAGCCTCGTGCCGTCGGGCGGTCATCAGGCGGGAGAGCGCGGAACCAGGTTTACGGTCCCTGGTTCCGCGCTCTTCTCCGTTCCGGGGCAAGCACGTCTCCGGGGCAAGCGCATCGTTTCTGCGGTGAAGATCCGCACCCGCTCGGACGAGCGCAGCGCGAGTTGGGCCCGCCGCGCCGCGGCACCGGGGTTATCCACTCTTACATGATCAAGAACCTGGTGCGGGGCCTGACCCCGCTCGCGCTGATCCTGTCGCCCCTGGCCGCCCCCTCCCCCGCCCTGTCCGCGAACGTCGTCCTGCTGCCCGACGCGCTCGCCGAACTCACCGAGGCCGCCGAGGACCCGGACGGGTACAAGGAGACGGCGTTCCGCCACTGGAACAAGGGGCTCGACCCCGCGGACGACTGCGACACCCGCTCCGAGGTGCTGCTCGCGGAAGCCGTCGACGCGCCCCGGGCCGGGGCGGATTGCGCCCTCACCGGCGGCCGCTGGACCTCGTACTACGACGGCCAGAACGTCACCGACCCGGCCATGCTCCGCGTCGACCACCTCGTCCCGCTGCGGGAGGCCTGGGAGTCGGGGGCGTCCGGCTGGACCGCGGCGCGGCGGGAGGAGTACGCCAACGACCAGGGCGCGGCCGCGACCCTCGTCGCCGTCACGGCCCGCAGCCGGCGGGACAAGGCGGGCCGGGACCCGGCCGAGTGGGTGCCCTCGGACGCCGGACGGTACTGCCGCTACGTCGGCGAGTGGGTGGCCACCAAACTGCGCTGGGGCCTGTCCGCCGACAAGGACGAGGTGGAGGCGCTCAAGCTGTTCGCCGACGGTCCCTGCGAGGAGACGGTCGTGCTGCGCTCGACGGCCCCTCGGTAGATCCCGCCCCGCGCCCGGCGCGCTCGGCGCGGGCCAGGCAGAACGTCACGGCGAGCGAGGCGGCGGCGAGCACCGCCATCCCCGTGCGCGGTGACGTGTACTGGGCCAGGGCGCCGGCCAGCGCGGCGCTCACCCCCTGGAGGGCGAGCATCCCCGAGCTGTGCAGCCCGAGGGCGTGACCGCTCAGCTCCTCGGGCACCAGCTCCATCAGCCGTTCCTGGTGCAGCAGGCTCGCCCCGTATCCCACCGCCGACACGGTCACGGCCGCGACCGCGAGCGACGGCCCCGGGTCGAGGACGAAGAGCAGGAACGGGGCCGCGAGCAGCGCCTGGAGCGGAAAGCGGACCCGGCCCCGCAGCCGCGCCGGTACGAAGCGGCCGACGGCGGTGTCCCCGGCCAGCATCCCGAACGCGCCGCACGCGAAGAGCAGCCCGGCGCGCTCGGGGGCGTACGGCACGAACAGCGACTCGCAGCCGACGACCAGCCCGTTCGGCACCCACAGGGCGAGGTAGGCGCGGCGGCGGGCGGGCGAGGACCACAGCAGCGCGTTGCTCCGCCATGTCTCGGCGACCGACGCCCGCCCGGCCGCCCGGGGCGGACGCGCCCCGAGGCCGAGGCGGGCGGCGACGGCGGCCGCGAGGTACAGCCCCGCACCGACGAGGACCGCGCCACGCGGCGAGAGCAGGGCGACGAGGAGCCCGCCGGTGGCGAAGCCGCCGATCTGGCAGACGCCGACGGCCATGTTCGTCACCGACCGCCCGAGCAGGTACTCCTCGCGCGGGAGGATCTCGTTCAGGAGTCCGTGGCGCACCCCTCCGCCCAGCGACGCCGCGAGCCCCTCGGCGAGGAGGACCGCGAAGACCGCCCACGCGGGCAGTCCGGGGATCGCCAGGACGCCGGTGGCCAGCGTGAAGAACAGGGCGACGCCGGAGAGCGCGGCGCGCGGCGGCAGCCGGTCGGCGGCCGACAGCAGCGTGGTCGCGCCGACGAGCTGGGCGAGCGAGGGCCCGAAGAGCGCGAGGGCGGACAGCAACGGCGAGCCGGTCGCCCGGAAGACGAGCGTGGCGAGCCCGAGTCCCGCGACGGTCTGCGCGGCCGTCTGCGCCGAGCCCGCGAGGAAGAGCGGGGTGAATTCGGGGGTACGGAAGAGGGTGCGGTAGCGGGGCATGCGGGCAGTCTCGGGGTGGGGCTGCCGCCTCGATATCGTTTCGCGGAGGAGCGAAACGTCGGTGGGGGCGGCGGACGGCCGCGTCGGCGGGGCGACCCCGCCGGCAGATGCGGCGGGCGCGTCGTGCGGGCAGGCCGGCCACCGGGCGGGCCGGCCCGCGGGCGCGTCACATCGGCGGGCCGGCCTCCAGAGGCCGGCCCTCAGGTGGGCAGGGCCGCGGGCGCGTCGTGCGGGCAGGTGTGCGGGCGCGGCGTCGGGGCAGGTGTGCGGGCGCGTCATGGGGGCGTGCGCGGAGGTGAAGGGCGGGGCGGGCGGCGTGGGCTGGTGGCAGATCGGTACGGATTCCCTGGCCGGGAGCAGGTTCGTCGTCTCGCCGCTCGCCGAGACGGTGGCGGCGCTCAAGACCCTGCACGCGGCCGTCGGCACCCACCCGGGCGAGCGGGCCTGGCTGGCCGCGCACCTGCCCGCGTACCGGGAGCGCCTCGCGGCCGAGCCGCTGGACGCGCTCCTCGTACGGGCCGCCCTCGGGCCCACCTGGAACGCCGACTTCCTGACGCCGACGCCGACCGGCGAGCGCGAGCGGTCCTTCGAGGAGGAGGTCGCGGCGGTCCGGGACGCCGAACCGGGCGACGCCGTGCCCCAGTTGGAGGTCGCGGTCGGCGGGCCCGTACCGGAGCCGCTGAGGTCGGCGGGAGATCTGCCGCGCCGGATGGCGGAGGTCCTGACCTGGGTGTGGCGGGAGACGGTGCTGCCCGACTGGCCGCGCCGCCGCAGGGTGCTGGAGGCCGATGTGGTGGCGCGGACCGCCCGGTTGGGCCGGGGCGGCTGGGCGGCGGCCCTCGACGAGCTCTGCCCGGGCCGGTTGCGCTGGCTCGGCGACGGGCGTCTCCAGGTCAACACCCGCGCCTATCCCCCGCGTTCGGTCGACGGGGGGCGGTTGCTCTTCGTGCCGGTGACCCCGAGCACGGGCTGGGTTTCGTGGGAGGGAACGGAGCGGTTCGCGGTCGTGTACGCGTGCGCGGGCGTGCTCGCGGACGGTGCGGGCCCGGTCGTGCCGGAAGGGCTCGGCGCGTTGCTCGGAACGGCGCGGGCCGGGGTCCTCGTACGACTCCAGGACCCCAAGTCCACCAGTCAGTTGGTCGCGCTCACCGGGCAGGGCCTCGGTTCGGTGGGCCGGCACCTGAAGATCCTGCGGGACGCCGGGCTCGTACGCCGGGGCCGTGCGGGCCGGTCGGTGCTGTACGAGTGGACGGAGGCGGGCGCGGTGCTCGTACGGGCGGCGGACCGGAGCCGGGACCCCGGTCGAGCCGACACCCCTGCCCGGCCCGGGGGCCCGGAACGGACGGCGGTGCGGGAGCGGACGCCCGGACCGGAGCGGACTGCGGGCCCGGAGCGGACTGCGGGCCCGGAGCGGACTGCGGGCCCGGAGCGGACTGCGGGCCCGGGACCGGCCGGGGGGCGCTGAACGCGGGACGGCCCCCGCCCCGGTGCTCCTCGGGGTGGGGGCCGGGTCACGGCTCCGGGGATCAGACCAGGAGGGCCTTGATCGCGGTCGGGGCGTGGCCGGGCTCGGTCGCGAGCTCCTCGAACTCGGTGACGTCGCTCATGTCGACCGTCTTGCTCATCGCGATGTTGGTGATGCGCTCCAGGATGGCCTCGACGACGACCGGGACCTGGTGCTCGACGGCCAGCTTCTTGGCTTCCTCCAGCGCCTCGCCCAGCTTGTCCGGGTCGGTGACGCGGATGGCCTTGACGCCCAGGCCCTCGGCGACCTTGACGTGGTCGACGCCGTAGACGCCGATCTCCGGGGTGTTGATGTTCTCGAACTCGAGGTTGACCTCGAAGTTGATGCCGAGGCCGCCCTGCGCCTGACGGATCAGACCGAGGTAGGCGTTGTTCACGAGGACGTGGACGTAGGGGACCTTGTGCTGGGCGGCGACCGCCAGCTCCTCGATCATGAACTGGAAGTCGTAGTCGCCGGAGAGCGCGACGACCGGGGTCTCCGGGTCGGCGGTGGCGGCGCCGATGGCGGCCGGGATGGTCCAGCCGAGCGGGCCGGCCTGGCCGCAGTTGATCCAGTGGCGCGGCTTGTAGACGTGCAGGAACTGCGCGGCGGCGATCTGGGAGAGGCCGATGGTGGTGACGTACCGGGTCTCCGGGCCGAACGCCTTGTTCATCTCCTCGTAGACGCGCTGCGGCTTCATCGGGATGTTCTCGAAGTGCGTGCGGCGCTGGAGGGTGGCCTTGCGCTCCTGCGCGGAGGCGGCCCAGGCGGAGAAGTCGGGGAGCTTGCCCTCGGCCTTCAGCTCCTTGGCGATCTCGATGAAGAGTTCGAGCGCGGCCTTGGCGTCGGAGGCGATGCCGTAGTCGGGGGCGAAGATCTTGCCGAGCTGGGTGGGCTCGATGTCGACGTGGACGAACTTGCGGCCCTTGGTGTACGCCTCCAGGTTGTAGCCCGTGTGGCGGTTGGCCCAGCGGTTGCCGATGCCGAGGACGAAGTCCGACTCCAGGAAGGTCGCGTTGCCGTAGCGGTGCGCGGTCTGGACGCCGACCATGCCGGCGGCGAGCTCGTGGTCGTCCGGGATGGTGCCCCAGCCCATCAGGGTGGAGATGACCGGGATGCCGGTCAGCTCGGCGAACTCGACGAGCAGGTCGGTGGCGTCGGCGTTGATGATGCCACCGCCGGCGACGATCAGGGGGCGCTCGGACTCCAGGAGGAAGCTCAGCGCCTTCGCGGCCTGCGCGCGGGTGGCCTGCGGCTTGTAGACCGGCAGCGGCTCGTAGGTCTCCGGGTCGAACTCGATCTCGGTCAGCTGGACGTCGATCGGCAGGTCGATGAGGACCGGGCCCGGGCGGCCGGAGCGCATCAGGTGGAAGGCCTGCTGGAAGACGCCGGGGACCTGCGCGGCCTCCAGGACGGTCGTGGCGGCCTTGGTGACCGGCTTGGCGATCGTGGCGATGTCGACGGCCTGGAAGTCCTCCTTGTGGAGCTTCGAGACCGGGGCCTGGCCGGTGATGCAGAGGATCGGGATGGAGTCCGCGATCGCCGAGTACAGGCCGGTGATCATGTCGGTGCCGGCGGGGCCGGAGGTGCCGATGCAGACGCCGATGTTGCCGGCCTTGGCACGGGTGTAGCCCTCGGCCATGTGGGACGCGCCCTCGACGTGGCGGGCGAGCGTGTGGCCGACCCCGCCCACGTTCTTGAGCTCGCGGTAGAAGGGGTTGATCGCCGCGCCGGGGACGCCGAACGCCTGGGTGACGCCTTCGCGCTTGAGGATCTCAACGGCCGCTGCGGCGGCGGTCATACGAGGCATGGGGTGCTCCTGCTTCGGCCGGTCGGAGACGGGCGCGCGCTGCGGGCTCGGAAGCCCATCGCGGCCTGTTTCCGTAATGCGGAAATACTGTTCTGCTATACGGAAGCAATGTAGGTGGGGTCACGGAGGGCCGTCAAGAGAAGTCCGCCCGGCGGGATCAGCGAAGTGGCCGAACACCCTCCCCCGGGGTGGCGCAAGGGTGGACGATGGGGCGGAACGACAGGGGGTTGGGTTGTGGGCGATTCCGTACCGGTGCGCTGCCCGGAGTGCCTGCGTACGCAGGCGTACGCGGCGCCGGTCTTCCCCTGTGCGTGCGGCAGCCCCGTGGCACCACCGGTGACGGCCGGCGCCACGGCGGAACCGATCACGCACCGGAACTGGACGGACGAATGGGTCACCGTCCGCTGCGGCGCCTGCGGCCGCGAGGACGACTGGCCCCACCCCGAGCTCGGCTGCTCCTGCGGCACGGTCCTCCGCGTCCCGGTCCGCCCGGTGACCGACCCCGGCACACCACCGGCCCCCGGCTCCGCGTCCGCACCCGGTTCCTCCCCGGCCCCGCCCGGCACCCTCCCCGGCGCGGACGACGCCGGCCCCACCCGTACGGCGCCGGGAGCCGCCCCGCAGGGCGGCGGAGCAGCACCGGCCGCCCCCGGTTCCGGGGCCCCCGCGTCCGGCGGCGGGCACGTCGAGTCCTGGCCGGAAACGGCACACGGCCGCGGGAGCGCGGGCGGGAGCGGGAACGAAGGCGGGACCGCGGGGTCCGACGGAACCGGGTCGGGCAGCAGCGGGTGCGGCGCCGACGGGAGCGGCGGAGGCCCGGACCCTTCCGCCCCGGCCCGGTCACGGGCCGCCGAGCCCGGCTCGGAGTGGTTCGGCAGGGGGCCCGGCGCGCGGGGCGGAGCGGGTGCGAGCGGGCACGGCGCCGGCGGCGGGCACGGCGCCGGCGTCCCCCGGGAGGACGGCCCGCGCGCGGACGAACCGCGTGCGGACGACCCCCGTGCGGGCGGATCACACGCCGAGGGCCGCCGTGCGGACGGGCCGCGGGCGGAGACCTCGCGGGCCGACGAGCCGGAGACGGGGCGCGCGGCGGCCGGACCCGGCGCGGCGACGCAGAGCGCGGCGGGCGTGCCGCCGCGGGTCGGTGCGCACCGCTCGTTCGCCGATCGGTACCCCGCGCACATTCCGCTGCCTCCGACGGCGCCGCGCCCGGCCCCCGTGCGGGACGCGTTCCGGCCGGTGACGATCCGCACCGCGCGGGACGCGGTCGCCGCCGCGGCCGGGTACCTGCGGTGGCTCGGGTTCCGGGACGTCGTCCAGCCCGAGGAGCGCCCGGCCTCCGGGGTGGACCTGCGGGCGCCGGGGCTCGTCGCCCAGGTCGACCCGAGCACCCGGCAGACCGGACTGCGGGCGGTCGAGTGCCTCTGGCTGAACGGGCTGAGCGCCTCGGCGGTGAGCGTGTTCTTCTCGCTCGCCGGCTACACCCCGGAGGCCCGTTCGCGCGCCGCCGAGGTGGGCCTCCCGCTGTTCGTCCTCGACCTGACCGGGACCCCGCAGCCGGTGAACCACGCGGCCGACGAGCTGGCGGCGGGCGGAGCCTGAGGGCTCAGGGGGTGCCGAGGCGCCCCGCACACGACACCTCGGCATCCGAAACCGGCCATTCACGCGTGACGATCATGTTCCGCCGGGCACAACTCCCTCTGGGGGTGGGCGTCATGACGACGGGGATGTGGTGGTTCATCGGTGCCGCGTGGGGAGAACTCCTCCTCGCCGCCGCGCTGTTGCGAACCCGCAGCCGGGAAAGCGGTGCACTGGACGGGAACGAGGTGCCGCCGCCGCAGGCGCTCGCGCTGCTGCGGGGCGGGCGGCGGGCGGCGGTGACCGTCGCGCTGGTGGCGCTGCACCAGCGCGGGGCGGTCGCGGCGGGCCGCAAACATACGATTCGGGCCAACGGCGGCCCCGGCCGGACCAGCGACCCCGTACAGCTCGGCGTGCACGGGGCGCTCCACCGGGCGTTCGCGCTGCGGGCCCTCGCCTCGCGCCCCGAGGCGCGGCGGGGCGTGGACGCGCTGCGCGCCGAGCTCCGCGGGTCGGGGCTGCTGCGGCCGCTCGCCCGGCTGTGGGCGGCCCGGGTGCTGCTGGGCTGCGTGCCGCTGACGGTGGTGGCGGGAGCGGCGGCGGGGCTGGTCGCGCCGGGGCCCTCCGGTGCGCACGTCGCGGCGGCGGTCGCGGCCGGCGTGCCCGCGGTCCTCGCGGCGGTGGCGCTGCTGCGGCTGCCGCCTGCCACCCGGGCGGCGGGGCGGCTGCTCGACGGCCTGCGCGAGCGGTACCCGCTGCCGGCCCTCCGCAGCGAGGTCACCGACGGGCGTCTCGTCCAGCTGTACGTCGCCCTGTACGGCGATCCGGCGCTCGCGCTGTTCCTGCCCCGCTTCTCCCGCGAAGGCGGCCTCCTGGACCGCCCCGCCGCCGAGCCCCCGAGCGGGAACCCGTACGCGATCCCGACCGCCGAAGACCCGAGCCGAAACCCCTGCCCGGAACCGGCCGACGGGCCCCCGAGCCGGAGCTCCTACCCGAACCCCGCCGACGGGCCCCCGCGCCGGAGCCCCTCCACGGACCCGGCCGACGGTGGAGACGGGAACCAGCCGCGTCCGGAGGGTGGTCCCGGCACGGGCGGGTCTCGTCCGTGACACCGCGCCATACTGTCCTATGCGCATCAGAGCGGCCGCTCCGGCCGAACTCCCGCTGCTCCAGGACATCGAACGGGCGGCGGGCGAGCCGTTCCGTTCTCTCGGCATGGCGGCGATCGCCGACGACGACCCCCTGCCCCTGGACGTCCTGGAGACGTACCGCCGCGCGGGCCGGGCCTGGGTCGCGGTGGACGCCGCCGACCGCCCGGTCGCGTACCTGCTCGCGGACACCGTCGACGGCTCGGCCCACATCGAGCAGGTGTCGGTGCACCCGGACGCCGCCCGCCGGGGCGTCGGCCGGGCGCTGATCGAGCACCTGGCGGCCGCCGCCAGGGAGCAGGGCCTGACGGCCCTGACCCTGACGACGTTCACCGAGGTCCCGTGGAACGCCCCGTACTACGCGCGGCTCGGCTTCCGGCCGCTCGCCGAGTCCGACCCGGCCCTCACGGACGGCCTGCTCGCCATCAGCCGGGCCGAGGCGGCGCACGGTCTGTCCGCGTGGCCCCGGATCTGCATGCGCCGGGAGGTCGACTGACGGCGGAGGCCCTGCCTCAGGCGGAGCCGTACCGCTGCCTCAGCTCCACCTTCCGCACCTTGCCGCTGACCGTCATGGGGAACTCGGTGAGGATCTCGACCCTGCGCGGGACCTTGTAGTGGGCGAGCCGGTCCCGGCAGAAGGCCGTGACGTCCTCCAGGGTCGGCGGGTCGGCAGGGTCGCGGGGGATGACGCAGGCCAGGATCTCCTCGCCGTACCGCTCGTCGGGGACGCCGACGACCTGGACGTCGGCGATCTTGGCGTGCCCGTACAGGAACTCCTCGATCTCGCGCGGGTAGACGTTCTCACCGCCCCGGATGATCATGTCCTTGATGCGGCCGACGATCTGCACGTAGCCGTCGTCCCGCATCACGGCCAGGTCGCCGGTGTGCATCCAGCGGCCGGCGTCGATCGCCTCCGCGGTCTTCCCGGGCTCGTCCCAGTAGCCGAGCATCACGCTGTAGCCGCGGGTGCACAGCTCCCCGGCCGTCCCGCGTCGCACGGTCAGGCCGGTGGCCGGGTCGACGACCTTCACCTCGACGTGGGGCATGACGCGGCCGACGGTGCCGGTACGACGTTCGAGGTCGTCGTCGCGGCGGGTCTGCGTGGAGACGGGCGAGGTCTCGGTCATGCCATAGCAGATCGACACCTCCGCCATGTTCATCTCGGCGACGACCCGCTTCATCACCTCCACCGGGCACGGCGAGCCGGCCATGATCCCGGTGCGGAGCGAGGAGAGGTCGTACGTCGCGAAGTCGGGCAGGCCGAGTTCGGCGATGAACATCGTCGGCACGCCGTAGAGGGAGGTGCAGCGCTCCTCCTGCACCGCCCGGAGGGTGGCCGCCGGGTCGAAGGAGGCGGCGGGGATCACCATGCAGGCGCCGTGCGAGGTGGCCGCGAGGTTTCCCATGACCATGCCGAAGCAGTGGTAGAAGGGCACCGGGATGCAGACGCGGTCCTGCTCGCTGTAGGCGATCATCTCGCCCACGAAGTAACCGTTGTTGAGGATGTTGTGGTGGGAGAGCGTGGCGCCCTTCGGGAAGCCCGTAGTCCCCGAGGTGTACTGGATGTTGACGGGATCGTCGCAGGACAGCTCGAACGCGCGGATCCGGAGGTCCTCGGCGAGGTCGGGCGTCCCCCGCCGGAGGAACTCGTCCCAGCCCGGGTCGCCGAAGTAGACGGTCTCCCGCAACCGCGGGCATTCGCCGCGGACTTCGTCGACCATGGCCCGGTAGTCGCTCGTCTTGTGGGCGAGGGAGGCGAACAGCAGGGAGATGCCCGCCTGCTTGAGCACGTACGCCAGCTCGTGGGCGCGGTAGGCCGGGTTGATGTTGACCATGACGGCGCCGATGCGGGCGGTGGCGTACTGGACGAGCACCCACTCGGCGCAGTTGACCGCCCAGATCCCGACCCGGTCGCCCTTGGCGACACCGCTGCCGAGGAGCGCGCACGCCAACCGGTCGACGTCCGCGCCGAATTCGGCGTACGTCCAGCGTCGCCCGGTGGGCACGTCGACGAGCGCCTCCCGGTCCGGCCAGGCGGCGACGGCCCGGTCGAGGTTGGCGCCGATCGTGTCGCCGAGGAGCGCGGTGGTCGACACGCCGTGCGCGTACGAGAGTTCCGCGACGCCCGTGGCACTCTTCGCCGTGCTGGTCATCCGAGGTCTCCTTCCAGGTACTCCTTGCCGCCGCCCTCCGCGGTGAGCCGGCGCAGCTCCACGCGGCGGATCTTGCCGGAGACGGTCTTGGGCAGGTCGGCGAACTCGATGCGGCGGACGCGCTTGTACGGGGCGAGGACCGCGCGCGAGTGGGCGAAGAGCGCCTTCGCGGTCTCCTCGTCCGGCTCCCAGCCCGCGGCGAGGACGACGTACGCCTTCGGGACGGCGAGCCGCACCGGGTCGGGGGCGGGGACGACGGCGGCCTCCGCGACGGCCTCGTGCTCCAGCAGCGCGCTCTCCAGCTCGAAGGGGCTGATCTTGTAGTCGGAGGCCTTGAAGACGTCGTCCGACCGGCCGACGTAGAAGATGTAGCCGTCCTCGTCGCGGGAGCCGATGTCGCCGGTGCGGTAGTAGCCGTCCGCCATCGCCTCGGCCGTACGCTCCGGGTCCCCGTGGTAGCCGGTCATCAGGCCCACCGGGTGGGCCGACAGGTCGAGGCAGATCTCGCCCTCCTCGACGTCCGGGCGGCCGGTCACCGGATCGACGAGGGTGACCCGGAAGCCGGGGCTCGGCCGCCCCATGGAGCCCTCCTTGAGGCGCTGGCCCGGGCTGTTGGAGACCTGCACGGCGGTCTCGGTCTGGCCGAAGCCGTCCCGGATGGTGACGCCCCAGGCCCGCCGGACCGACTCGATGACCTCGGGGTTGAGCGGCTCGCCGGCGGCGACGACCTCTCGGGGCGGGGTCTTCAGCTGGCCGAGGTCGGCCTGGATGAGCATCCGCCAGACCGTCGGAGGGGCGCAGAAGCTGGTGACGCCGTTGCGCTCCATCTCGCTCATCAGCCGCGCCGGGTCGAAGCGCGTGTAGTTGTGGATGAAGACCGTCGCCTCCGCGTTCCACGGGGCGAAGAGGTTGGACCAGGCGTGCTTGGCCCAGCCCGGCGAGGAGATGTTGAGGTGCACGTCGCCGGGCTTGAGGCCGATCCAGTACATGGTGGAGAGGTGCCCCACCGGGTACGAGGTGTGGGTGTGCTCGACGAGCTTGGGGCGGGCGGTGGTACCGGACGTGAAGTACAGCATGAGCGTGTCGTCCGCGAGGGTGCCGCCGTCGGGCTCGAAATCGGCGGACTCGCGGGCCGCGTGCTCGTACCCGAGCCAGCTCACGCCGTCGCCGCCGACCGCGATCCGGGTGTAGTCGCCGGGCACGTCGTCGAACTTGGCGGTGTCCTCGGCCCGCACGATCACGTGCCGGGCGCGTCCCCGGTCGACGCGGTCCCGCAGGTCGGCGGGGCCGAGCAGCGGCGTGGCGGGGATGACGACGGCCCGCAGCTTCATCGCGGCGAGCACGGTCTCCCACAGCTCGGCCTGGTTGCCGAGCATCACGATGATCCGGTCGCCGGCGCGCACGCCCTGGGCGCGCAGCCAGTTCGCGACCCGGTTCGAGCGGGCGGACATCTCCGCGAAGGACACCTTCGTCTCGGAGCCGTCCTCCTCGACGAGGTGCAGGGCGGTCCGGTCGTTCCCCTCGGCGATCACGTCGAACCACTCGAGCGCCCAGTTGAAACGGTCGGGCCGGGGCCAGGCGAAGCCCTCGTAGGCCGTCTCGTAGTCGTCGCGATGCCGGAGCAGGAAGTCCCGGGCCGCCCGGAACCCCTCCGTCGCGCTGGTCGCGCTCGCTGCCGTCATGTGTCCTCCTCGTTGCGGGACCGGTCCCGGACATCGTGTAATCAGTGACCCAGGTCTCACTACCCCCTTTCGGGGGTGAAGGAGTGGTTCCGTGCCCGAGAAGACGGAAGCGGTGGAGTTGCGGACGGCGCTGCTGCGGCTCAGGCGCGCCAGCGGGCTGCCCGTCGTCTTCGGCGGACTGCTCCAGGAGGGCCGCACGCTGCGGATCGCCGAGCTGAGCGGGGCTGTGACGCCGGCGCTGAGCGGCCTCGCGATCTCGGCCGGCTCCGGTCTCGGCGGGAAGTGTCTGGCGCTGTCGCGGCCGTGCGCGGTCACGGACTACGCGTCCTCGCGGCACATCACCCACGAGTACGACGTGCCCGTCTCCGCGGAGGGCCTGCGCGCGGTGATCGCGGTCCCCGTCGTCGTCCGCCGCAAGGTGCGCGGTGTGCTGTACGGGGCGCTGCGCGAGTCCCTCCCGATCGGAGAGCGTGTCTTCGACGCCGCGATGGCGGCGGCCCGTGACATCGAGCAGGCCCTCGCAGTGCGGGACGAGGTGCGGCAGCTGCTCGCTCCTCCGCCTCCCGCCCCGTCCTGGGAGGAGGTCCGCCAGGCGTACGGGGAGCTGCGCGAGTTGGCCCCGAAGATCGTCGACCCCTCACTCAGAGAGCGTCTCATCGCCGTCTGCGGCCGCCTCGAATCGGCCTCCGGCGCGGGGCCCACCGCCCCCGGGGTCTCCCTGACGCCGCGCGAGACGGACGTCCTCGCGGTGGTCGCCTCCGGTGCGACGAACACGGCGGCGGCCGAGCGCCTCGGCCTGCGCCCGGAGACCGTGAAGGGCTACCTCCGCTCGGCGATGCGCAAGCTGGGCGCCCACACCCGTCTGGAGGCCGTGGTGGCGGCCCGGCGGGCGGGGGCGCTGCCCTAGGTGTATTGATCACGAGCGTTGTTGACACTGGTCTGGTCTTGAACATGGCGAAGACCTCCGGTGTGGTGGGAGCTGTCTAGGAACTCACCTCA
>NZ_JNWK01000017.1 GCF_000716445.1 Streptomyces wedmorensis | reverse complement strand
CCGGGCGGGGGCGGCCTGGAGGGGCTCGGGGGCTTCCCTTACGGCCTCTGGGGTGTCCCGTACGGGCTCTGGCTTCTCCCGTACGGGCTCTGCCTGTTCTTGTACGGGCGTGCTCCGGGGGTTCCGGGGGTGGAGCGTGTCGTACGTGCCCGCTTTGCGGTGGGCGCGGACGGCGCGCCAGCGGGTGAAGGTGCCGAGGGCGAAGATCGCGAGGACCAGGAGGATCATGGCCTCGCCGATGAGGAGGCCCCAGAAGAGGCCGTAGCCGGAGAGTTGTTCCGGCGGGGTGGCGGGCCAGGCGGCCGGGAGGTCGGTGGGGGCGGTGGCGAGGGAACGGAGGGCCGAGGGGGTGCCGGTGAAGGCGAGCCCCCGAGGCCAGGCACCGTGGGCGAAGAGGCCGGCGAGGCCGGTCGCCGTCCACACCAGGACGGTGAGGCAGAGGAGGAGGCCGAACAGGCTGAGCAGCAGCCCGTCGGAGACTCCTCCGCCCTTCCGTTCCGCGTCCATCTACGCCACCGTCGACTGCGACGAGCCGTTCATCTGCTGCTCGACGAGGATCGCGCGCTGCTCGGTCTCCCACTCCAGTTCCGGGTCCGTGACGGATGCTTCCGTCATGGCGCGGTCGGTGTAGACGAGCGGGCGTTCCCGTTCGGTGATGAGGTGTTTGACCACCTGCACGTTGCCGTTGACGTCCCAGACCGCGATGCCGGGGGTGAGGGTCGGGATGATCTCGACCGCCCAGCGGGGCAGGCCGAGGACACGGCCCGTGTTGCGTGCCTCGTCGGCCTTCTGGGCGTAGATGGTCCGGGTGGAGGCCATCTTGAGGATCGCCGCGGCCTCCTTGGCCGCCGCTCCGTCGACGACGTCGGAGAGGTGGTGGACGACGGCGACGAAGGACAGGCCGAGCCGGCGGCCGAACTTCAGGAGGCGCTGGAACAGCTGGGCCACGAAGGGGCTGTTGATGATGTGCCAGGCCTCCTCGACGAGGAAGATGCGCTTCTTCCGGTCGGGCCGGATCCAGGTGTGCTCAAGCCAGACGCCGACGATCGCCATGAGGATCGGCATGGCGATGGAGTTGCGGTCGATGTGGGAGAGGTCGAAGACGATCAGGGGCGCGTCGAGGTCGATGCCGACGGTCGTCGGGCCGTCGAACATGCCGCGGAGGTCGCCGTCGACGAGCCGGTCGAGGACGAGGGCGACGTCCAGGCCCCAGGCCCGTACATCGTCTATGTCGACGTTCATCGACTCGGCGGATTCCGCCTCGGGGTGGCGGAGCCGCTCCACGATGTCGGTGAGGATCGGCTGGCGGTGGGTGGTGTGCTCGACGACGTGGGCGTGGGCGACCTTGAGCGCGAAGCCGGAGCGCTCGTCGAGGCCGTGGCCCATCGCCACCTCGATGATCGTCCGGAGCAGGGCGAGCTGACCGGTCGTGGTGATCGACGGGTCGAGCGGGTTGAGGCGGATCCCGGAGTCGTTGGCGACCATGGGGTCCAGGCGGATGGGGGTTATCCCCAGCTCCTGCGCGATGAGGTTCCATTCGCCGACGCCGTCCTCGCCCTGCGCGTCGAGGACGACGACCTGCCGGTCCCTGAAGCGGAGTTGGCGGAGCACGTACGTCTTCTCGAGCGCCGACTTGCCGTTGCCGGACTCGCCGAGGACGAGCCAGTGGGGGGCGGGGAGCTGCTGCCCGTACAGCTGGAAGGGGTCGTAGATGTAGCCCTTCCCGCTGTAGACCTCGCGGCCGATGATGACGCCGGAGTCGCCGAGGCCGGGCGCGGCCGTCGGCAGGTAGACGGCCTGGGCCTGGCCGGTGGAGGTGCGGACGGGCAGGCGGGTCGTCTCCACCTTCCCGAAGAGGAAGGAGGTGAAGGCGTCGGTGAGGACGGACAGCGGATCTCGCATCGGTCTGTGCCCCTTCGGCCCTAGCGGCGGATGCCGGTCGCGAACGGCAAGGTGTTCACAAAGGCCCGGTGGTGCTCGCGGTCGCACCACTCCAGCTTCAGGTAGGACTTGCCGGCGGAGGCCCTGATCGTGCGCTTGTCCCGGGCGAGGGCTTCGGGTGAACGCGACGACACCGTGATGTACCCGACGAGGTTCACTCCGGCAGCGCCGCTGGCGAGATCTTCACCCCGCTGGTCGAGTCGGCCGTGGGCGGCGATGTCGCGCGGGTCGACCGTGCGGTTCATCTTGGCGGCGCGGCTGGCGTCGGCCTCGTCGTTGGTCTTCTCGGTGAGCATGCGCTCGATGGCGACCTCGGTGGGCTCCAGGTCCATGGTCACGGCGACCGTGCGGATCACGTCCGGCGTGTGGACGAGGAGCGGGGCGAGGAAGTTGACGCCGACCGGGGTCATCGGCCACTCCTTCACCCAGGCGGTGGCGTGGCACCAGGGGGCGCGGGTGGACGACTCGCGGGTCTTGGCCTGGAGGTACGTCGGTTCCATCGCGTCCAGTTCGGCGGGCCAAGCGTTTCGTTTCGTCATGGCCTGGATGTGGTCGATGGGGTGGTCCGGGTCGTACATGGAGTGCACCAGGGACGCGAGGCGCGACTGGCCGAGGGGCTGGCGGACGCGGATGTCGGCCTCGGCGAGACGGGCGCAGATGTCGGTGAGCTCGCGGGCCATGACGACGGCGAGGCCGGCGTCGCGGTCGAGCTTGCGGGCGCCGGAGGCGTGGCGGGCGGCGCGGGCCATGGCGTTGGCCTCGGCGGCGAGTTCGCGCGTGTAGTGCATGCAGGCGACGAGGTAGGCGCGGTGCTGCTCGCTGGAGGTGGAGACCATGGACTGGAGCTGGTCGTACGACTCCTGGAGCCACGCGGGCGCGTGCGGGTCGCCGCGCTGGCCGACGTCCTTGGCGTGCGCGTCGGGGTCGGCGGGCAGGGTGCGGGCCAGCATCTGGAGGCGGGTCACGAAGCCGTCGCCGTTGGCCACGTGCTTCAGGAGGGTGCCGAACCGGTCGACCAGGGCCTCCTGGTCCTCGCTGTCGCGCAGGCCGACGCCCGGGCCCTCGATCTCGATGGCGGCGGTGACCGTACGGCGGTCGGCGTGCAGCAGGACGGCGATCTCGTCGGGCCCGAAGGGGGCGGCGAGCCAGCCGACCCGGCCGATGCCGGGCGGCGGGCCGACCTCGACCTCGCGGCCGTCCAGGCGGGTGCCGGCCTCGACGACGACGGAGCGGTACGCCGTACCGCGCTTGAGCATCCGCTTGTAGCTGCGGTTGATCTCGAACCACTTGTAGAACGTGCGGTGCTTGTACGGGAGGTACACGGCCGCGATCGCGATCATCGGCAGGCCGGCGAGCAGCGCGATCCGCAGGGGGAGGAGGGGGACGAGGAGTCCGCTCATCATGCCGAGGAAGGCGCCGACGATGATCAGGGCGATCTCGCCGGTCTCGCGGTTCTTGCCGACGATCGCGTTCGGCCGGGCACGGCCCACGAGATACGTACGGCGGGGCGCGACCGGCTGGGACTGGGTCGTCAACGCCCTGCACCTCCAGAGTTCTTGCGGTTGCTGTGCGGAGTACCCGCGGTGGGACTGCCGCTACGGGGTGCGGGCGGGGGCGTCGCGCCGCCGCTCCCGCCGCGGCTGCTGTGGGCGGCCATGCCGCCCGACATCGGGTTGGCGGGACGGGGGCCGGAGCCCGCGGACTGGCCGCCACCGCCGCTGTCGCGGGTGCTGTGCGTCTTGATGCCCTGGGAGACGAGGGACGCGGGGGACGAGATGACGGCCGCCGCCGCGTTCTCGCCGGCGCGGTGGAGACGGTTGTTGCGGGAGGCGGCGATCTCGTCGCCGAAGCCCGGGACGAAGCGGTAGATCATCGCGGAGGCGAAGATGGCGAGCAGGATGATCGCCAGGCCGGAGACGACGGCGGAGAACGAGTCGGGGCCGGTGCCGGAGGACAGCGCCCCGGCCAGGCCGAGGACGATCACGATGATCGGCTTGACCAGGATCACCGCGATCATGATGCCCGCCCAGCGGCGGACGTGGCCCCACATGTTCTTGTCGACGAGGCCCGAGTAGACGACGACGCCGAGGAGCGCGCCGACGTACAGCATCACGGCGCGGAGGAACAGCTCCAGATAGAGCACGCCGGCGGCGAGGACGGTCACCAGCGACACGATGATCAGCATGATGGGCCCGCCACCGATGCTGTCGCCCTTCTGCAGGGCCTGTTTGAAGCTGCCGAAGAAGACGTCGGTCTGCTGGCCGGTGCCGGAGGCGATGACCTCGGTGACGGCGTCGGTGGCGTTCACGACGGTGTACAGGATCAGCGGGGTGAACGCGGACGCCAGGACCGTCAGCCACAGGAAGCCGATGGCCTCCGACAGGGCGACGCTGAGCGGCACGCCCCGGACGGCCCGCTTCGCGACCGCGAGCAGCCACAGCAGCAGCGTCAGGAACGTCGCGGCGGCGAAGACGATCGCGTACCGGCCGAGGAACTGCGTGTTCGTGAAGTCGACGTCGGCGGTCTCCTTGACCGCCAGGGACAGCTTGTCGACGATCGTGACGGCGGCCTCGGCGCAGCCACGGGCGAGGGAGGACAGGGGATCGAGGGCAGTGGTGGGGTCGGTGAGCGGAGCCTTGTCGGCTCCGGTTCCCCCGCGTCCGTTCTCGCAGTAGTCCCGTGCGGGACCGCGGATGAGGTCGCAGGGGTTGTTGCTGCCGCTCGGACTGGGTGTGGGTGTGGGCGTGGGTGCCGCGAGGGCACGGCCGGCGAACAGCACGACGGCCGTCTGCGCCGCGCCGAGCGCCGCGACGATCCGCGCACCGTGGGGGAGGCGCTTACCGGGCATAGGTGAAGCCTCCGAACTGGCCGACGGCGTCGCTCATCTCCTGGGACGTGGAGGCCCGCTGGTCGCGGCCGACGGGCACCGGACCGTCCTGCTGGCTGAAGCCGGTGACCTTCCAGTCGCCGCCGACCCACTGGAGCTCGTACGAGCCCGTGTACCAGGCCTCGGACACGGGGTTCCGGGAGCCTTCACCGGCCAGCCCGAACAGCGACGAGTACCAGACCGCCACCGTCGCCTTGTCCTCGTCGTAGCTCTCGACCTTCGCGCCCACGGGGATGACCCGGGAGATGAACGTCAGCCCCTGCGGTGCCGTGCCGTCCTCCTGGAGGCCGATCCGGCTGAGGAAGTCCTTGTCGGTGTACACCTTGTCGAGGTCGCCCTGACGAGCGGCGATGGCCGAGGGCGCGTAGACCGCGTGGACGATCTCGCTCCGCTCCGAAGCGGTGAACATCTCCGCCGACCCCAGCGCCACCGCGTAGTTCGTGGCGGCGCTTTGGGCGCCCTGGTCGTCGTGGGCGTAGCCGGTGGGGATGGCGCCGTTCTTGCCGGAGACGGGGCGGATGCCGGTGGCGGCGGTGGGGGCGGTGTCGCCGGGGGTGCCGGCGCGGGGGCCGGCGGCGTCGGCGGGGTCGCCGCCGCCGCGGTTGGCGAAGGCGATGGCGGCTACGAGGACGACCACCACGCCCACGACCGTGATGAGGGAGCGGGAGCTGCGGACGGGGCGGCGGGGTGCGCCGCCGTAGACGTCTCCGCTGTTGCCCTCGGGCAGGCGGGTCCGGGTCTGGCCCGAGCCGCCCACGCCGCCGAAGCTGTCGTGCTCGTCGCCGGGACTCATGCCGGGTAGGCCCCCTCACTCGTTCGCGGGTACGACAGTGCTGCAACATGGCTGGGCATCAGGGAACGCGACATCAACAGGCCTCAGATGGATGGGGTCCGACGGGAGATCAGACGGCCATCCCATACACGATGGTGAACAGCGTGCCGAGTGATCCGATGATGAAGACGCCGGTCAGGCCGGCGACGATGAGGCCCTTGCCCTGTTCCGCGCTGAACGTGTCGCGGAGTGCGGTCGCGCCGATGCGCTGCTTGGCCGCTCCCCAGATGGCGATGCCGAGGCAGAGCAGGATGGCCACGGCCATCACGACCTCGATCATGATCTTGGCCTCGGCGCCGAGGCTCCCGAAAGGTCCCCAGTTCGGGGCGATTCCACCGATGATGGTGGTGATGTCGCCCTTCTCGGCCGCCAGGTACATGTAACTCACCGCCCCTGTTGGGTAGTTATCTGCCCCTGCCGGACGGCATGGGTCATCGCCCTATCTTCGCTGATGAAACCGTCCACGTGTGACGGCTTGACGGCTCTCTTTACCCGATCCCCGCACACTTGACCGGTCTGACCGTCTTGACCTGCGGTGGTGTGGCCGGTTTCTCATGCGAAGAAGCGTATGGTCACTCTGTGTATCACGGAGAGTGACTCCGGGCAATGATTGTCGTTGGTGCACTCTTGGGGCGGCGTCAGGTGTACGAGGCGACCAGGCGCGACAGGTGACGGCCCGCCAGGAGGAGGGGCTCCTCGCTGCGGGTGACCTGGGCGGTCGCCTGGGCGCCTTCGAGGGTGTGGACGACGGTGGCGGCCAGGTCGCGGGCCTCGGCGTCGGGGAGGCCGCAGTCGAGGAGTTTGTCGGCGATGAGGTTGCGCCAGGAGTAGAGGGCGTCGGCGCAGGCCCGCTGTATGGGGTTGCCGGGGCCGAGGGTCTCCAGGGCGGCGGCGGTGACGGGGCAGCCGTCGGTCCAGTCGGAGGCGCGGAGTTCGCGGGCCAGCAGGCAGGCGCAGGCGTCGACGGCGGCGGCGGGGTCGTCCTCGCCGTCGAGGGCGGCGCGCAGGAGGCCGGCGAACTGCTCGCGGCCGTGTTCGAGGGCGGCGACCGCGAGGGCCTCCTTGCCGCCGGGGAAGAAGTGGTAGACGGAGCCGAGGGTGGCGTCCGCCTCCTTCGCGATCTGCTTGACGCCGGTGCCGGTGTAGCCCTGACGCCGGATCAGGCGCGAGGCGGCGGCGACGATGCGGTCGCGGGTGCTGCTGGTCTGCATGGGCCGAGCCTAGGGCGGGCCTCGGCGAGGTGGGTAGAGCGTTCGTTCCAGTGGGCGGCGCCGGTCGAACGCCTTCGGCGCGTGACCGGGGTGTCGCGCAACGTCCCCATCGGGGCCCTCGCCGCCTAGACTGGGTTCCCGGGGCGTACTGCCATGAACCGAGGGGTGGTTGACGGTGCGTAGGGCTGGCAAGGCGTGGCTGATGGCCGGCGGGGGCCTCGGGGTCTGCCTCGGTTTCATCGCACTGCTCGTCGTCGGCACGTACTCGGCGGCGGCCGGTCTCGCCGGCGGCGCGGGCGGTTCCGCGAACGGCACCGTGGCGCTGGCCAAGGGCTCCGTGCCCGCGCTCTACCAGGGTCTCGTGCAGCGCTGGGGCAACCTCTGCCCCGCCATCAACCCGGCCCTCCTCGCCGCCCAGCTCTACCAGGAGAGCGGCTGGAACCCGCGGGCCGTCTCCTCCGCGGACGCCCGGGGCATCGCCCAGTTCATCCCCGGCACCTGGGCCGGTCACGGCATCGACGGCGACGGGGACGGGGACCGGGACATCTGGGACCCGAAGGACGCGATCCCCTCGGCCGCCTCGTACGACTGCGAACTCGCCGGCTACGTGAAGGACGTGCCGGGGGATCCGGCGAACAACATGCTGGCCGCGTACAACGCGGGCGCGTACCGGGTCATCAAGTACGGCGGGGTGCCGCCGATCAGCGAGACCCGGAACTACGTGCGGATCATCCGGTCCCTGGAGAAGAGCTTCGCCCGGCCGGTGGGCCGTGTCGACCCGTCCCGGCAGGCCGCGGGGGCGATCCACTTCGCGCAGGGGAAGCTCGGCACGCCGTACCTCTGGGGCGGTACGGGCACGGCCGCGCAGAACGGGCGGTTCGACTGCTCCGGTCTCACCCAGGCCGCGTACGACAGCGTCGGCATCACGCTGCCGCGCGTCGCCAACGACCAGTACAACGCCGGTCCGCACCCCTCGCGCGAGGAACTGCTCCCCGGGGACCTGGTGTTCTTCTCGGACGACCTGACCAACTCGCGGGCCATCCGGCACGTCGGCATCTACGTCGGCGGCGGGTACATGATCGACGCGCCGCGTACCGGGGCGGTGATCCGCTTCAGCCGGATGGACACGCCGGACTACTTCGGTGCCACCCGGGTCACGACGGAGGGCGCCGCGGCGCTGCCGACCCATCTCCCGCAGGCGTAACGGGGCCGGAGGGGCCGTCGGAGGGTCCGTCGGAGGGGCCGCGGGCACCTTCGGGGCGTATGGGGCATGGCCGGAACTCTCCGTCATGCACTGGCCCTGAGCTGCGGAGAACCGTCTCTCTTCGATAACGTCCTCATGATCCACCGGAGCGAGCGGAACGTACGCCTCAGGCGGTTCGTTCCCCGATCCGACCACTCTGACCACGGGGGTTGGACGACAGACACGAGAGCAAGGGGCCGCAGGAGATGGCTGTACTCGCATCGGACGGTTCGAACCCCGATGTCAGCCTGCTCTACGACATCAACGGACTGGCCAAGGCCGCTCCGCCGTGGTTCGACCGCGTCATGGAGTTCGTCGGCGAGTACGGGATCGTGCTCGGGATGGTCCTCGTCGTGCTGTGGTGCTGGTGGAGCGTCCGCCGACGCGGCACCCAGGCGGACTCCGTCACGGCCGTCGCCGCGCTGGTCTGGGCCCCGCTGGCCGCCGGCGTCGCCCTGCTCGTCAACATCCCCATCCGCGGCTTCGTCGAGCGCCCGAGGCCCTTCAGGGACCACCAGGGCCTCGAGGTCCTCGTCGACGGCAAGACCGACTTCTCGTTCGTCAGCGATCACGCCACCCTGGCCATGGCCCTCGGCGTCGGCCTCTTCGTCGCCCACCGCGGGTTCGGCCTCGCCGCCATCGGCCTCGCCCTCGCCGAAGGCTTCGCCCGCGTCTACATGGGCGTCCACTACCCCACCGACGTCATCGGCGGCTTCGCCCTCGGCACCGCGGTGGCCCTGCTCCTCGCCCCGCTCGCCCTCGCCCTGCTGACCCCGGTCGTCGCCGCCGTCGCCCGCTCCGCCACCGGCACCCGGCTCGTCCGCTCCCGGCGGGCCGGCGGCGGGCGCCGCCCCGAGACGGTCGGCATCCCCGAGCCCCGGCTCGGCGGCCCCGCCACCGGCCAGAACGACCTCGCGGCCTGAAGCCCGTTCCGGCGGACGGAGAGCCGCCGGATCAATACACCTAGGCGTTGTTCGTACGGGCGTGTTCCGCGGCGTCCGTGCGGGCGCGGTCCCGGGATCTGCGGGCCGGGCCGGTCCATCCGCAGCTACAGCGGGCCAGCGCGAACGAGCCGCGCTCCGTGGTCGTGGTGGTGTGGGCCGTGGCCTGCGGGTGCACCCCACCACCGTACTGCGCGTGACGGCACGCCCGGACCGTCGTTATGCGGATCGGGCGCCCCCAGGCCCGTGGGGCCGGGGGAGGGCGGGTCCCGGACAAACAGCGGTGAGGCGTTGGGGGTTGGCAGGACATGGTGGTGCAGCCTTACGGGCGTCCGCGGGGGCGCAGGAGCGGGGCGTTCGCCGTCACCGCCGTCCTGGTCGGCTCCCTCGCCGGGACCGCCGCGCTCTCCGGGTGCACGGCCCCCGAGGACCCGAAGGCCGTGGAGGACCCCGTCCTCACCGTACGGAACGCCGCCGACGCGCTGGTGAAGGCCGGGACCTCCAAGGCGAGCACCTCCATGGAGATGGCGGCGGGCGGTACCCGGGTCACGATTCGGGGCGAGGGCGGCTACGACTTCCGGCGCCGCACCGGCCGGCTCCAGGTGGTGCTGCCGAAGGACGCGGCCGGCGCCGACGAGCACCGGCCGATCACCGAGCTCTTCACCCCCGGCGCGCTCTACATGAAGAACCGCGGGGCCGGGGTGCCCGCCGACAAGTGGGTCCGCGTCGACACCACCACCCTCGACGACGGGAACCTCGTCACCGGCGGCGCGACCGACCCCGGCGCGGCGGCCGAGCTGCTGCGGGGTGCCCGGGAGGCCACGTACGTCGGCGAGATCCTGCTGGCAGGGGTGAAGGTCGGCCACTACCGGGGCGTGGCCGACATCGCCTACGCGGCCCGGGTGGCCTCGCCGCAGCTGCGGGGGGCGCTCGCCGCGGCGGCGAAAGGGTTCGCCAAGGACACCGTGCCGTTCGACGCGTACCTGGACCGGGAGGGGCGGCTGCGGAAGGTGCGCCACCAGTTCAGCTTCAGCAACCAGGGCCGTACGGTCGCGGTCGCGTCGACGACGCTGCTGTACGGCTTCGGGGCGCCCGTCACGGTGACGCTGCCGGACCGGCGGCACATCTACGCCGGGAAGATCGAGGCCTGACCTGGCCGGGTGATGGTGCGGACCATCGGCAAATGGTCCGGACGTGTCATGCGCGGTGTGTGGCCCCGTCCCTACGCTGGGAGACCGCTGGGAGACCGACGCCGGCAGGAAGAGGTGGATGCGCGTGGCCCCGCCCGGTACAGCAACCGTGCCCGCAGACCCGGACTGCGTCGCCCTCGCCGAGATCGAACTGTGCGGCGACCTGATCATCGCGGCCTCGGCCGCCGACGGGGAACGGCTCAGCGCCGACCGGATCGACGAGGTCCTGCGCGTCGCGGCCGAACGGGCCGCCTAGGACCTTTGACCGCCGGGCCGTACGGGATCCCCGACCGCCGGGCCGTACGGGTTCCACGACCGTCGGGCCGTACGGGGTCCCCGACCGCCGGGCCGTACGGGATCCCCGACCACTGGGCCGTACGGGTTCCACGATCGCCGGGCCGTACGGGAAGCGGGCGGGAGTCGGGGTCCCCTCGGGGGGTACGGACCCGGGCCGGGTGGTCAGGTGCGCAGCATGCGGGCGATGGCCTTCGTGGCCTCCTCGACCTTCTCGTCGATGCCCGAGCCGGTGGCGGCCGCGTCGGCGACGCAGTGCCGCAGGTGCTCCTCGAGGAGCTGGAGCGCGAAGGACTGGAGCGCCTTCGTCGACGCCGACACCTGAGTGAGTATGTCGATGCAGTAGACGTCCTCGTCGACCATCCGCTGCAGGCCGCGGATCTGGCCCTCGATCCGGCGGAGCCGCTTGAGGTGCTCGTCCTTCTGCTTGTGGTAGCCGTGCACGCCGTGGCCGTGGTCGGCCGGCTCGACGGTGTCGACGGTGTCGGGGGTGACCTGGTCCGCCTCGGTGGTCGTCATCGCGTCCTCCCGTTGTCCAGAAAGGGGGTGTATACCCCTCGTGGGTATATGGTACCGATCCTCGCCGTTCCGGGCGGGGGTCCCTGCGGTTCACTGTGCCTGATGGGCGACACTGAGAGGACGCCGGTTAGCCGTGGCCGGATGATGCGCCTAGCATCAGCCTGACCGAAACCCAGCACCCCGAGGACCTCACGTGCGATTTCGTCTGACCCCCAGGGAGACGAGCTTCTACGACATGTTCGCCGCGTCCGCGGACAACATCGTCACGGGCTCCAAGCTCCTGATGGAACTGCTCGGAGCGGAGCCTTCCGCCCGGGCCGAGATCGCGGAGCGGATGCGGGCAGCGGAGCACGCCGGCGACGACGCCACCCACGCGATCTTCCACCAGCTGAACTCCTCCTTCATCACGCCGTTCGACCGCGAGGACATCTACTCCCTCGCGTCGTCCCTCGACGACATCATGGACTTCATGGAAGAGGCCGTCGACCTGGTCGTCCTCTACAACATCGAAGAGCTCCCCAAGGGTGTCGAGCAGCAGATCGAGGTCCTGGCCCGGGCGGCCGAGCTGACCGCCGAGGCCATGCCGAACCTCCGGACGATGGCCAACCTCACCGAGTACTGGATCGAGGTCAACCGGCTGGAGAACCAGGCGGACCAGATCCACCGCAAGCTGCTCGCCCAGCTCTTCAACGGCAAGTACGACGCCATCGAGGTGCTGAAGCTCAAGCAGGTCGTGGACGTCCTCGAAGAGGCGGCCGACGCGTTCGAGCACGTGGCCAACACGGTGGAGACCATCGCGGTCAAGGAGTCCTGAGCTTCGTGGACACCTTCGCTCTGATCGTGACCATCGGTGTCGCGCTCGGCTTCACGTATACGAACGGCTTCCACGATTCCGCCAACGCCATCGCCACCTCGGTCTCGACCCGGGCGCTGACGCCCCGCGCGGCGCTGGCGATGGCGGCGGTCATGAACCTCGCGGGCGCCTTCCTGGGCAGCGGGGTCGCCAAGACCGTCAGCGAGGGACTGATCGAGACGCCGCACGGCGACAAGGGGATGGGCATCCTCTTCGCCGCGCTGGTCGGCGCGATCATCTGGAACCTGGTGACCTGGTACTTCGGTCTGCCGTCCTCCTCCTCCCACGCGCTGTTCGGCGGCATGGTGGGCGCGGCGCTCGCCGGCGGCACGGAGGTCATCTGGGGCGGGGTGCTCGACAAGGTCGTCATCCCGATGTTCATCTCGCCGGTCGTCGGTCTCGTGGCCGGTTACCTGGTGATGTGCGTGATCCTTTGGATGTTCCGCAAGGCCAACCCGCACAAGGCCAAGCGCGGTTTCCGCATCGCGCAGACGGTGTCGGCGGCCGGCATGGCGCTCGGCCACGGCCTCCAGGACGCCCAGAAGACGATGGGCATCGTGGTGATGGCGCTGGTCATCGCCGACGTGCAGCAGGCCGGCGACGACATCCCGGTGTGGGTGAAGATCGCCTGCGCCGTGATGCTCTCCCTGGGTACGTACGCGGGCGGCTGGCGCATCATGCGGACCCTCGGCCGCAAGATCATCGAGCTGGACCCGCCGCAGGGTTTCGCGGCGGAGACGACGGGCGCGTCGATCATGTTCGGCTCGGCGTTCCTCTTCCACGCCCCGATCTCCACGACGCACGTCATCACCTCCGCGATCATGGGCGTCGGAGCGACGAAGCGGGTCAACGCGGTGCGCTGGGGCGTCGCGAAGAACATCATCCTCGGCTGGTTCATCACCATGCCGGCGGCGGCGCTGGTCGCCGCGGCCAGCTACTACGTGGTGCGGCTGTTCTTCGGCTGACGGACCCGTCACACGAAAACGGGCCCGGCTCCCCTGGTGGGGGAGCCGGGCCCTTCGTCATCACGGTGGCACCGCCATGCAGCACCGTATGACGGCTCGGGGGTGAGCGGTCTAGCCGAAGCGGCCGGAGATGTAGTCCTCGGTCGCCTGGACGCTCGGGTTGGAGAAGATGCGCTCGGTGTCGTCCAGCTCGATGAGCTTGCCGGGCTGGCCGACGGCCGCCAGGTTGAAGAAGGCGGTGCGGTCCGAGACGCGGGCGGCCTGCTGCATGTTGTGCGTCACGATGACGATCGTGAAGCGCTCCTTCAGCTCGCCGATCAGGTCCTCGATGGCGAGGGTGGAGATCGGGTCGAGGGCGGAGCACGGCTCGTCCATGAGCAGGACGTCCGGCTCGACGGCGATGGCCCGCGCGATGCACAGGCGCTGCTGCTGACCGCCGGAGAGGCCGGAACCCGGCTTGTTCAGGCGGTCCTTGACCTCGTTCCAGAGGTTGGCGCCCTTGAGGGACCGCTCGACGATGTCGCCCAGCTGGGACTTCTTGTAGCTGCCGTTGAGCCGCAGGCCCGCCGCCACGTTGTCGAAGATCGACATGGTGGGGAAGGGGTTGGGGCGCTGGAAGACCATGCCGACCGTGCGGCGCACGGCGACCGGGTCGACGTGCGACCCGTACAGGTTCTCGTCGTCGAGCATCACCTTGCCCTCGACGCGGCCGCCGGGGGTCACCTCGTGCATGCGGTTCAGGGTGCGCAGGAAGGTGGACTTGCCGCAGCCGGAGGGTCCGATGAAGGCCGTCACGGAGCGGGGCTCGACGGTCATCGAGATGTCGTCGATCGCCTTGTGGGCGCCGTAGTAGGCGGAGAGGCCGCTGACGTCGATTCGCTTGGCCATGTGAATCACTACTTCCAATGTAGCCGCGGTCAGCGGCCGGTCTTCGGGGCCTTCCAGCGGGCGATGCCGCGGGCCACCAGGTTGAGGATCATGACGAAGGCGATCAGGACGAGCGCGGCACCCCACGCACGGGCCATCGCGGCGTCGGTGCCGACCGCGAACTGCTCGTACACGTAGAGCGGCAGGGAGGACTGGGCGCCTTCGAAGGGGTTCGGGTTGATGAGCTTCGTACCGAACACGAGGAGCAGGACCGGGGCCGTCTCACCGGTGATGCGGGCGACCGCGAGCATGACGCCCGTGGTGATGCCGCCGATCGCGGTGGGCAGGACCACCTTCAGGATGGTGCGCCACTTGGGGATGCCGAGGGCGAGGGAGGCCTCGCGGAGCTCGTTCGGGACGAGCTTGAGCATCTCCTCGGTGGAGCGGACCACGACCGGCATCATCAGGATGGCGAGGGCCATCGCGCCGGCGAAACCGGAGGGGCCGAAGCCCAGGATCAGGTTCCAGGTGGCGAGGATGAAGAGGCCGGCGACGATCGACGGGATGCCCGTCATGACGTCGACGAAGAAGGTGACGGCCTGGGCGAGCTTCCCGCCGCCGTACTCGACGAGGTAGACGGCGGTCAGCAGGCCGATCGGCGCGGCGATCAGGGTCGCGATGAGGACCTGCTCGATGGTGCCGAGCAGCGCGTGGTAGACGCCGCCGCCGGCCTCGGCGTCGAGGACGCCGTTCATCGAGTGGGTCAGGAAGTAGCCGTCGAGGACGCCGATGCCCTTGCTGACCGTGACCCAGGCGAGGGAGAGCAGCGGGATGACGGCGAGGACGAAGCAGACCCAGACGACGCTGGTGGCGACGCGGTCCTTGGCCTGACGGCTGCCCTCGACCTTGCTGGTCAGGGCGTACGTGCCGATGACGAAGAGCAGCGCGGCGATCATGCCCCACTGGACCTTGCTGTGCCAGCCCGCGCCGAGGCCGATGCCGATGCCTCCGGCGATCGAGCCGGCGGCGATGGCGGCCGGGGTCCAGCGGGGGAGCCTGGCGTGGGAGAGGGACCCGCGGCGCGGGGCCACCGAGACCGGACGATCCTGTATGGCGTGGCTCATGCCGCGGCCCCCGAGTACTCCTTGCGGCGGCCGATGATCCAGCGGGCGGCGCCGTTGACCAGCAGGGTGATGGCGAAGAGGACGAGACCGGAGGCGATCAGGGCGTCCCGGCCGAACTCGTTGGCCTCGTTGAACTTGGCGGCGATGTTCTGCGCGAAGGTGCCGCCGCCCGGGTCGAGCAGGTGACCCGAGATGAGGAAGCTGGGGGAGAGGACCACGGCGACGGCCATGGTCTCGCCGAGTGCGCGGCCGAGGCCCAGCATGGAGGCGGAGATGATGCCGGAGCGGCCGAAGGGCAGCACCGACATGCGGATGACCTCCCAGCGCGTGGCGCCGAGGGCGAGGGCGGCTTCCTCGTGCATCTTCGGGACCTGGAGGAAGACCTCGCGGGTGACGTTGGTGATGATCGGCAGGATCATGATCGCCAGCAGGATGCCCACGGTGAACAGGTTGCGGGCGACGCCGTCGCTGGACTTGTCGAAGATGTACGTCCAGCCCAGGTACTGGTCGAGCCACTTGTTGAGGCCGTCCAGGTACGGGACGAGGAAGATCGCGCCCCAGAGGCCGTAGATGATGCTGGGCACGGCGGCGAGCAGGTCGACGACGTACGCGAGCGGCTTGGCCAGCTTGCGCGGGGCGTAGTGCGAGATGAACAGCGCGATCCCGATCGCGACGGGCACGGCGATGAGCATCGCGATGATCGAGGAGACGATCGTGCCGAAGGCGAGGACGGCGATGCCGAACACCGGCGGGTTCGCGGCCGGGTTCCACTCGAAGGTGGTGAAGAAGTTGGTGCTGTCCTTCGAGATGGCGAGGACGGCGCGGTAGGTGAGGAAGACCGCGATCGCGGCCATGATCACGAGGAGGGTGATGCCGGAGCCTCGGGACAGGCCGCTGAAGATGCGGTCACCGGGGCGGGACGCGTTCTTGGCGCGCCGGCTCCTCTGTATGTCTGGTGTCGTGGAAGCCATGGGTTTTTCTCCGGTCTGCGGGTCCCGTACGGGTACGGGGCCCTGGCGGCGGTGCACCGGATGCCGGGTCCGGCCCCTCCACGGGAGGTGAGGGGCCGGACCCGGCCGGGGGTCAGGACAGGGTGGGGACGATCGCGCGGACCTTGGCCGCGATCTCGGCCGGGAGCGGGGCGTAGCCGGCCTCGGAGAGGACCTTCTGGCCCTCCTCGCCGGAGGTGTAGGTGAGGAACGCCTTCAGGGTCGCGAGGGTCTCGGGCTTGTTGCCCTTGTCGCAGGCGATCTCGTACGTGACCAGGGTGAGCGGGTAGGCGCCCTCGGCCTTGGTCGTGTAGTCGAGGGAGAGGGCCAGGTCGTTGCCGGTGCCCTTGACCTTCGCGGCGGCGATGGCCTTGGAGGCGTTGTCCGTGGTCGCGGCGACCGGGGCGGCGGCACCGGTGTTGAGGCTGACCGTGGAGATCTTGTTGGCCGTGGCGTACGAGAGCTCGAAGTAGCCGATGGAGCCCTCGGCGTCCTTGACCGCGGTGGCGACACCGGAGGAGCCGTTGGCGGCCTGGCCGCCCGGGGCGGGCCACGACTTGGTCTTCGGGTCGTACTTCCAGTCGGCCTTCGCGGTGGCCGACAGGTACTTGCCCAGGTTCTGCGTGGTGCCCGACTCGTCCGAGCGGTGGAAGGCCTGGATGGTGGTGTCGGGGAGCTTGGCGCCCGGGTTCAGCTTGGCGATCGCCGGGTCGTTCCACTTGGTGATCTTCGTGTCGAAGATCTTGGCCAGGGTGGGGGCGTCGAGGACCAGGTTGTCCACGCCGTCCAGCTTGTAGCCGATGGCGATGGGGCCGCCGACCATCGGCAGGTTGATGCCCTTGCCGCCCTTGCAGATCTTCTGCGACTCGGCGACCTCTTCGTCCTTCAGGGCGGAGTCGGAGCCCGCGAAGGCGACCTGGCCCTGGTTGAACTTGGTGATGCCGCCGCCGGAGCCGATGGCCTGGTAGTTGACCTCGACGCCGGAGCACGCGGCCTGGAAGTTCTTGACCCACAGGTCCATGGCGTTCTTCTGCGCGCTGGAGCCGGCGGCCAGGAGCTGGCCCTTGGCGCCGTCACAGGCGATGTTCGACGCGGTGGTGGCGGCCTTGGAGGAGCCGTCCTTCGTCGGGGTCTCCGTGTTGTTGTCCGAACCACACGCCGAGAGGACGAGCGCACCGGAGACGACGAGGGCACCGATCGCGGAGGCGCGAAGCCCGTTCTTGCGCGAAAGCTTCACTTTCGGGTGTTCCTTCCAGAAGCCGCCCTGTCGCGGACCGAGTGTCCTGAACGTTCTACGGCGGCGTGTGTCGGTTTGGTGGGTGCATCGCTGTGCTCCGTGCACCGTGTAAGGCCGAAATTAGGCAGAACAGGTGAAGCGGTCGACGGGGGAGGGTGAACGGGAAGTGAACCGTGCCGTAAGCCCGGGTGCGGGGCCGGCATGCGTGGCGGGACGGGGCCGCGGCCCGGGGGTCAGGGGAGGGGAAGGGCGACGGCGGCGTCGAGGAGGGCGCGGTCGCGGGGCTGGGTGAGGCGGAGGCGCGCCGCGTGAGGAGCGAGCCAGAGGAGGGCGTCGATCTCCTTGGTCGGGCTGAAGGTGCCCGAGAGGGCGCGGGCCGACCAGTAGGTGACGTGCTTGGGGCGGCCGGCGACCGTGTAGTGGGCGCTGGGCAGGCGGGGGCCGAGCTCGCAGTGGCGGCCGGTCTCCTCGAGGACCTCGCGCAGGGCGCAGGCCTCCACCGACTCGCCGGCCTTGAGCTTGCCCTTGGGGTGGGACCAGTCGTCGTACTTGGGCCGGTGGACCAGGGCGATCTCGATGCCCTGGCCGGAAGGCGCCGGGCGCCACAGGACGCAGCCCGCCGCGAGGATGGGAGGGCTGTCGGTCATGGGACCGGGGCGGTGGTTCTCCGCCAGGCCTGCTGGAAGGCGAACCGGGCGGCCTCGACCTCGTGGCGCTGGTCGGCGTGGAGGACGCCGAGCGCGTACGCGGTGGCCGGGGCGATCCGGGGGGTACGCGCGGCGGTGGCGGCCGCGGTCGCGGCTTCCGCGGCGTCGCGGTGCCGGTCGAGGGCGCGGGCCGCCTCGTACAGGGCGGAGTGGGGTTCGCCGCCGGTGTCCAGGGCCTCGGAGGCGTACCGGTGCAGGCGCAGCAGCAGCCGCGTCTGGTGCCAGGGCGCGTCCTGGTTCTCCCCGGCGCCGAGACCGAGGGCCTCGGCGTTGTACGGGTGGGCCGCCCGGGTGAGGGGCAGCCCGGCCACCGCGTCCAGGAGCCGCCGCTCGGCGACCTCGGCGGGTCCGTCCAGGACCTCCACGGCGGGGGCCGCGCCGATCGGGCCGAGCGGCACCTCGGAGGCGAGGAGCGCGACGGCGTCGGCGACGGCGTGGAAACGCGCCGAGCCGAGTGCCTGGAGCGCGGCCGAGTGCGCCCGCGTCCGCGCCAGCGTCAGCTGCCGCTCCAGGAGGGCCCCGGCCCGGGCGGCGCCCACGGTGAGCCCGTGCGCCTCGCCGCCCCGCGCGGCGGGCACGGGCGGCCTGCCGCCGGCGCCGTCGGCGGGGGAGCCGGCCGCGCCGCCCCCGGTCCCGTTCGACAGGCGGGACAAGGCGTCCACGAGGCGGACGAGGCGGGAGGTGCAGGCGTGTTCCAGGGCGAGGGTGCCGGAGAGCCAGGCGAGTTCGGTGCGGAGTTGGTCGGCCCAGGCGGTGTCGAGCAGCGGCCGGAAGGTGTGGAGGGTGGCGCTGATGCGGCGGGAGGCGGCGCGGAGGGTGCGGGTGGCGTCCTCCGCCCCGGCCGAGTCGGAGCCGCTTTCGCCGTGCAGGCGGAGGCCGCGGAGGAAGTCCGCGGCCCGTGCGTGCAGGTAGGGGGCGAGGACCTCGCCCGCCGTGACGTCCGCCGAGTGGTCAGGGTTGTGCACGCCTGCGCCTCCGCGCGTCGATGAGCATCTCCTGGACGTGCCGCAGGGGGCGGCCTTCGGGGTCGGTCGCGTGCCGCGTCCAGTTCCCGTCGGGGCCGAGGTGCCAGGAGGCGGTGGTGTCGGACATCCCGGTCTCCAGGAGCCGGGTGAGGGCGGCCCGGTGGGCCGGGTCGGTGACCCGGACGAGGGCCTCGATACGGCGGTCCAGGTTGCGGTGCATCATGTCGGCGCTGCCGAACCAGACCTCGGGTTCGCCGCCGTTGCCGAAGGCGAAGACCCGGGAGTGCTCCAGGAAGCGGCCGAGGATCGAGCGGACCCGGATGTTCTCGGAGAGGCCGGCGACCCCGGGCCGTACGGCGCAGATGCCGCGCACCCAGATGTCGACGGGGACCCCGGCCCGGGAGGCCCGGTAGCAGGCGTCGATGACGGCCTCGTCGACCATCGAGTTGACCTTGATCCGCACGTACGCGGGCCGGCCGGCGCGGTGGTGGGCGATCTCCTTGGTGATCCGGGAGACCAGGCCGTCGCGCAGCGACTTGGGGGCGGTCAGGAGGCGGCGGTACGTCTCGCGGCGGGAGTAGCCGGAGAGCCGGTTGAACAGGTCGGAGAGGTCCGCGCCGACCTGCGGGTCGGCGGTGAGCAGGCCGAGGTCCTCGTACAGCCGGGCGGTCTTGGGGTGGTAGTTGCCGGTGCCGACGTGCGAGTACCGGCGGAGCAGCTCGCCCTCCTGGCGGACGACGAGCGACAGCTTGCAGTGGGTCTTGAGGCCGACGAGGCCGTACACGACGTGGCAGCCGGCCTCCTCCAGCTTGCGCGCCCACTTGATGTTGGCCTGCTCGTCGAAGCGGGCCTTGATCTCGACGAGGACGAGGACCTGCTTGCCGGACTCGGCGGCGTCGATCAGGGCGTCCACTATCGGCGAGTCGCCGGAGGTCCGGTACAGCGTCTGCTTGATCGCGAGGACGTCCGGGTCGCCCGCCGCCTGTTCCAGGAAGGCCTGGACGGAGGTCGAGAAGCTGTCGTACGGGTGGTGCAGGAGCACGTCGCGCTCGCGCAGCGCGGCGAAGATGTCCGGCGCGGACGCCGACTCGACCTCGGCGAGGTCCCGGTGGGTGCCGGCGACGAACTTCGGGTACTTCAGCTCGGGCCGGTCCTGCCCGGCGATCCCGAAGAGGCCGGTCAGGTCGAGCGGGCCGGGCAGCGGGTACACCTCGGCGTCGGAGACCTTCAGCTCGCGGACCAGCAGGTCGAGGACGTACGGGTCGATGGACTCCTCGACCTCCAGGCGCACCGGCGGCCCGAAGCGGCGCCGCATCAGTTCCTTCTCCAGCGCCTGGAGCAGGTTCTCCGCGTCGTCCTCCTCGACCTCCAGGTCCTCGTTCCGCGTCACCCGGAACATGTGGTGCGCGAGCACCTCCATGCCGGGGAACAGCTCCTCCAGGTGTGCCGCGATCACGTCCTCCAGGGGCACGTACCGCTGCGGCGAGGCCTCCAGGAAGCGGGACAGCAGCGGCGGCACCTTGACGCGCGCGAAGTGGCGGTGGCCGCTGACCGGGTTGCGTACGACCACGGCGAGGTTGAGGCTCAGACCCGAGATGTACGGGAACGGGTGGGCCGGGTCCACGGCCAGCGGGGTGAGCACCGGGAAGATCTGCTGGCGGAACAGGGTGAAGAGCCGCGCCTGCTCCTTCTCCGTGAGCTCGGGCCAGCGGATCAGGTGGATGCCCTCGTCGGCCAGCGCCGGGGCCACGTCCTGCTGGTAGCAGGCGGCGTGCCGGGCCATCAGCTCGCGCGACCGCGTCCAGATCAGGTCGAGGACCTCGCGGGGCTGGAGGCCGGAGGCCGAGCGGGTGGCCACGCCGGTCGCGATGCGGCGCTTGAGGCCGGCCACTCGGACCATGAAGAACTCGTCGAGGTTCGACGCGAAGATCGCGAGGAAGTTGGCCCGTTCGAGGAGGGGTGTCGTCGGGTCCTCGGCGAGTTCGAGGACCCGTTCGTTGAACGCGAGCCAGCTGCGCTCACGGTCGAGGAACCGCCCCTGGGGCAGCGTGTCGCCCAGTGTGCCGTCGTCCTCGTACGTGTCGGGATCGGCATCCAGATCGTGCTCCAGGTCCGCCGTGGCGCTGGCGTCGACCACGAGCGGGCGGTGCGCGGCTATGGAACCGAGCGAGGGCTGGGCGGACGGCGTGGCGGAGGACTGGACCGGGACCTCGGCGGGCTGCTGGCTCATGCGCCCATTCTCCCGCGTGAAGGGGTGGTCGGGCGCGTCGGAGCGGGCCGTGGGGCCGGGAAGTCTCCCGATGGGGAGGCTGGACACGGAGCGCTTCATTGCGTGAGCGTCGCAAGCGCGTCTGAATGGCCGGTAACGACGACATGTCGTACGGGAATCGGGGGCGAGGCCCTTGTCAGGGCCCCGCCCCCGATTCCTCCTTACGGGTGACGGGCCTCGGCGAGTGCCCCGCTCCTACCGGTGCCGGGCCCGCAGGACGCGGAAGGCGGCGTAGGCCGCGACGGCGGCGAGGGCGAGGAGGATGCCGGACTCGATCAGCTGAGTGGGCCAGAAGTGGGACTCGGGGTGGTAGTCGACGTACTGGGTGGTGGCGCCGTGCCGCGCCTGGCACTGGGCCTCGACCTTGCCCCACAGGCCCTCGGTGACGTCCGTGCCCGGGGTGCGCGCCGCCTCCTCCCAGCAGATGAGCTGGTCGAAGCGGGCGCCGGAGGCCGTGAGGAGCCCCGAGTCCATCACCAGGCCGTTCTCCGGCGTCCAGAGCGTGGGGCCGGCCGGGGCGGTGATCGTCTTCACCGAGAGGATGGACCAGCGGAACGAGCCCATGACCAGCAGGACCAGGCCCATGACCAGACCGGTGGCGGCCATGGCGACGAGGGTGCGGCGGATCAGCTGGCCGACGAGCGCGCCGACGGCGACGGCCGCGAGGACGTACGCGAAGAGGACGATGCCGGTGGCCTCGTACGGGCCGCGGTCGGCCCAGGTGAGGTAGTAGGTGTCGGAGACGCGGCTCCAGCCGATCCGGAAGACGCCCATGAGGGCGAGCAGGGTGAGGAAGGCGACCGCGGTCGTCGAGACGAGCTTGGCGCGGAGCCAGGCCGCCGGGCTGACCGACTGGGTGAGGGAGAGCTTGTACGTCCCCGACTCGAACTCGCGGGCGACGAGCGGGCCCGCGACGAAGACGCCGACGAGGAGCGGCACGAGGAGCAGGTACGCGCTCCCGGACTCGACGGCCAGCCGCAGCGTCTCGTAGCCGCGGTTCTCGTCGGCGGGGACCAGGCCACCGCCGACCAGGTGGCGGTCGGGGGTCTGGGCGTCCCAGATCCGCAGGCCGCCGATCACCGCCAGGGACGCCGCCACCGCCGCCACCGCCAGCCACAGCGTGCGCCGGTACTGGCGGAGCGTCACCCAGTAGGGGCCCTTCAGGGCGAGCGTGCTCATGCCGAGGCTCCTTCGGTGGTGCGCAGGTGGGCGAGGAGGAGGTCTTCGAGGGAGGGTTCCGAGGTCTCCCACGGGCCTTCGACCGGGCCCTCGCGGCGGATCAGGGCGGTCAGCTGTCGGCCCGTCGTGCGGGACTCGACGACCGTGTGCGGGGCGAGGTCCCCGATCGGTCCGGTGAGCAGGGTGTGCGCGGCGAGGAGGTCGTCGACGGGTCCTTCGAGGCGGACCTTGCCGCCGTGGAGCAGGACGAGGTGGTCGCAGGAGCCCTCCAGCTCGGTGAGGATGTGCGACGACATGACGACGGTGGTGCCGTGTTCGGCCGCGTCGGCCATCAGGAGGCCCATCAGCTGGTGGCGGGCGAGCGGGTCGAGGTCGGCCATCGGCTCGTCCAGGAGCAGCAGTTCGGCGCGCTTGCCGAGGGCGAGCGCGAGGGCGACGCGGGTGCGCTGGCCGCCGGAGAGGTCGCGTACGAGGGTGTCGGAGGAGAAGCCGCCGCCCTCGACGATCCGCCGGGCGACGGTGTCGTCCCAGCGCCCGGGGTTGAGCTCGCGGCCCATGCGCAGGGTGTCGGCGACGGTGAGCCGGGGGTGGAGCGGCTTGTCCTGGGCGACGTACGCGAGGCGCTCGCGGGCGGGGGCCTCGATGGTGCCCTCGGTGGGCCGGATCAGTCCGGCGGCGAGGGCGAGGAGGGTGGACTTGCCGGCGCCGTTGGGGCCGACGAGGGCGCAGACCCGGCCCGCGGGAAGGGCGAGGTCGCATTCGCGCAGGGCCCAGCCGCGGGCCCGCCCCCCGTATTTCTTGCCCAGGAGATCGGCCTCCAGCGCGATGCCGTCTCTCGTCATGCGTCGTCCCCCTCGAAGTGTTCCTTCAGTACGGATGTGAAGAGCGCGGCCACGTCCTCCCGCTCGAGTCCCTCGGCCCGGGCCCGCCGTGCCCAGTCGGCGAGTTCGCCGCGCAGGGGCGAGTCGGCGGGGCCGGTGCCGAGCGTGGCGCGGACGAAGGTGCCGAGGCCGCGGCGGGCCTCGACGAGCCCTTCGCGCTCCAGCTCGCGGTAGGCCTTGAGGACCGTGTTGGGGTTGATGGCCGTCGCTTCGACGACCTCGCGTGCGGTGGGCAGTCGGTCGCCGGGCTCCAGGAGGCCCATCCGGAGGGCCTGTTTCGTCTGCTGGACGATCTGGAGGTAGGTGGCGACGCCACTGCGCCGGTCGATGCGGTACTCGACCACGATCCCTTGCACCACCCTTTCACTAATCAAGTAGTGAAAGGGTGGTGCAAAGAAGGGGGCGGTGTCAACCGCCCCCTTCCATCGGAGACTTACGACTCCGTGCGGTACATCAGGTCCACCTCGTGCGTGGCGAAGCCGATGCCCTCGTAGACCCGGACCGCCGCCGTGTTGTCCGCGTCCACGTACAGCATCGCCGTCGGCAGCCCCTGCGCCGCCAGGTGCCGCAGGCCGATCGCCGTGAGCGCCTTGCCGAGGCCGCCGCCCTGGGCATCGGGCAGGATGCCGACCACGTACACCTCGCCGAGCTGCTCCTCGGCGTGCGTCTTCGTCCAGTGGAAGCCGATCAGCTTCCCGTCCCGCTCCGCGAGGAAGAAGCCCTTCGGGTCGAACCACGGCTCGGCGGTCCGGTCGTCCAGGTCCCGCTGGGTGAGCGAGCCCTGCTCGGGGTGGTGCGCGAACGCGGCGGCGTTCACGGCGAGCCAGTCCGCGTCGTCCTGGCCGGGCGTGAACGTGCGGACGGTGACGCCCTCCGGCAGCACCGGCTCCGGGATGTCGAGCGGCACCAGCGGCCGCCGCAGCTGGCGCAGCTCGCGGAAGAGCGTCAGGCCGAGCACCTGCGCCAGGTGCCGGGCCGCCGACTTGCCGCCGTGCGCCCAGACGCGCAGCCGCTTGCCGGAGGCGGCGAGCAGCGCGGTGCCCAGCGCCCGGCCGTGGCCGCGGCCCCGCTGGGACGGGTGCACCACGAGCTCGGCGGCCGGTGCCTCGATCGGGTCCGTCTCCTCCAGCTGCGCGTACCCGTAGAGGTGCGAGCCGACGGTGAGCAGGAAGTGGGTCACGCCCTCGCGCCTGCCGTGACGCAGGTACAGTCGCCCCTGCTCGGACACGGCGTGCACCCCGTCGGCACGGTCGGCCGCCTCCAGGAGGTCCAGTACGTCCTGGACCTGCTCCGGCGTGAGCTCGTCATACGTGTTGATCTGCCGTCCCGGTTCGATGGCCGGCGCCGCATCGGAAGTCATGCCCCCGAGCCTACGGCGACACCCCGTCAGCAATCGGCAACTGTCTTGTAACCCACTCCCCCCTGTTGCGCTACGCGCGTTGACTCTAGGCTGCTCGCGCAACGGGGGAGTAGATCAAGGCCGCGAATCGGGGCAAGGGGACTAGGGGAGAGATGGCAGCGACGCCGAGGAAGAACAAGAGGGTACGGCGGATTCTGGCCGCTGGTGCCGGGCTGGCGACGGTGGGGGCGCTCGTCGCCGCGATGCCGTCGGCAGGGGCGGCGGGCGACGCGTACGCCGCCGGGCAGGGGACGAACGGCAAGGGATGGGGGCGGATGGTCGACGTCCAGCTGCTGTCCTTCAACGACCTGCACGGCACCCTGGAGCCGCCGGCGGGTTCGTCGGGTCAGGTGACCCGGACGAAGCCGGACGGGACGACCGAGAAGATCGACGCGGGCGGTGTCGAGTACCTGGCGACGCACCTGCGCCAGGCGCGTGAGGGGAACCGTTACTCCATCACGGCCGCGGCCGGCGACCTGATCGGCGCCTCGCCGCTGCTGTCCGGGCTCTTCCACGACGAGCCGACCATCGGGGCACTGAACCAGCTGGGCCTGGACGTCACCTCGGTGGGCAACCACGAGTTCGACGAGGGCGCCGTCGAGCTGGCCCGGATGCAGAACGGCGGCTGTCACCCGACCGCCGGCTGCTTCGTCGAGGGCGAGGAGTTCGAGGGGGCCGACTTCCCGTACCTCGCGGCCAACGTGACGAAGGAGAAGACGGGCAAGCCGCTGCTCGACCCGTACTTCGTCTGGGAGAAGGACGGCGTCAGGATCGGCTTCATCGGCGTGACCCTGGAGGGCACCCCGAACGTCGTCACCGCCGAGGGCGTCAAGGGCCTGAAGTTCGGCGACGAGGTCGAGACGATCAACAAGTACACGAAGGTCCTGGAGCGCAAGGGCGTCAAGTCCATCGTCGCCCTGGTCCACGAGGGCGGCATGCCGGCCTCGGCCTCGTACAACTACAACTGCGACGGTGACGGTGACGGTGACGGTGACGGCGTCTCCGGCGCGATCGTCGACATCGCGAAGAACGTCTCGCCGCAGGTCGACGCGTTCGTCACGGGCCACACCCACCAGGCGTACGTGTGCAGCATCCCGGACCCGGCCGGCAAGCCGCGTCTGGTCACCTCGGCGTCCTCGTTCGGCAAGCTGTACACGGACACGACGCTGACGTACGACCGCGCCACCAAGGACATCGTGCGCACGGCGGTGGACTCGGCCAACCACGTCGTGTCGCGTGACGTGCCGAAGGCCGCGGACCTCACCGAGCTGATCGAGGGCTGGCGCACGCTCGCCGCCCCGATCGCGAACCGCCCGCAGGGCTACATCGCCGCCGACATCAACGGCCGCGGCTCCACGGCGTACGAGAAGCCGCTCGGCGACCTGATCGCCGACGCGCAGCTGGAGGGTCTGGCCCCGGCGGACAAGGGCGGCGCGCAGCTGGCCCTGATGAACCCGGGCGGTATCCGCTCCGACCTGGTCTTCAAGGCGTCCGGCGCCGAGGGCGACGGTGTGGTGACCTACGGCGAGTCCTTCACGGTGCAGCCGTTCACCAACATGATGAACGTGGTCGACCTGACCGGCGCGAACCTGATCACCGCGCTGAAGCAGCAGGTCAGCGGCTCGAACCTGAACAGCATCAAGATCCTTCAGATCTCGAAGGGACTCACCTACACGCTCGACATGACCAAGACGGGCGCGGACCGCGTCGTCGACGGCACGATCAAGCTGAACGGCGAGGCGATCGACCCGTCGAAGACCTACCGCGTCGCGATGAACGAGTTCCTCGCGGGCGGCGGCGACGGCTTCGGTGCGCTGGCCACCGGCACGAACAAGCTGGTCGCCGCCTCGGACCTGGACGTCTTCAACGCCTACCTGGCGAAGAACTCCTCGGCCGCCGCGCCGCTGCAGGTGCCGGCCGCGGACCGGATCACGGTCGTGAAGTAACCCTTCCGGGCTCCTGAGGGGGCGGCGGACCGTTTCGGCGGAACGCCGCCCCTTTCGCGTACGGATTCAGGCGTGATCCCGTCTGTGCTTGTTGATGCGTACCTGTCATAGTGCGGTGCCATGGACCGACGACGATTTCTCGTGGGGGCGGCAGCCGCCGGAGCCGCCCTGCTGGTCAGTGCCCCGCCGGCGGCGGCCGTGGACACGCGCGCGTGGATGGGAGGGCACGGGGACGCCACCGACCTGCGGCGACTCACCATCCCCGGGACACACGACTCGGGAGCCCGGTTCGGCGGCGCCTGGAGCGAGTGCCAGAACACCACCATCGCCCAGCAACTGGACAGCGGCATCCGCTTCCTGGACGTGCGGTGCCGGGTGACCGGCGGGTCGTTCGCGATCCACCACGGGGCCTCCTACCAGAACATGATGTTCGGGGACGTCCTCGTCGCCTGCCGGGACTTCCTCGCAGCCCACTCCTCCGAGACCGTCCTCATGCGGGTCAAGCAGGAGTACTCGCAGGAGTCCGACGCCACCTTCCGCGCCGTCTTCGACGACTACCTCGACCGGCGCGGCTGGCGCCCCCTCTTCCGCATCGGCGACACGCTCCCCCTGCTCGGCGAGGCCCGGGGACGGGTCGTGCTGCTCGCCGACAACGGCGGGCTGCCCGGGCTGAGGTGGGGCGGCCCCGCCTTCTCCGTCCAGGACGACTGGAACGCGCTGCCCGACGCCAAGTACCCGAAGATCCAGGCCCACTTCCGCACGGCCGCCGCACAGCCCGGCCCGCTCTACGTGAACTTCGTGAGCACCTCCGCCTACCTCCCGCCCCGCTGGAACTCCGACCGGCTCAACCCCTGGGTCCACGGCTTCCTCGACGGCTCCGAGATGGCCGGCCGGACCGGGCTCGGGATCGTCCCGATGGACTACCCCAACACCCGGTCAGGCCTCGTCGAGGCCCTCCTCCGGCACAACTGACAGCTCGGGCGGCGGCGTCGGGGCGCCCGGCAGGCGGAGCCTCACCAGGGTGCCGCCGCCGCCCGCCGGGGCCAGCGCCACCGTGCCGCCGGCCTGCTGCACCGTACGCGCGACGATCGACAGGCCGAGGCCGGAACCGGGGAGGCTGCGGGCCGACGGGGAGCGCCAGAAGCGGTCGAAGACGTGCGGGAGTTCGTCGGCGGAGATGCCGGGCCCGTGGTCGCGGACCGTGAGCTCGCCCCGCATCAGGGACACCTCGACCTCGCCCCGCGGCGGCGAGAACTTCACCGCGTTGTCCAGGACGTTGACCAGGGCGCGTTCGAGCGCGGCCGGCTCCGCCCGCACGTACCAGGGAGCGAGGTCGGTGACGAAGGTCAGCTCGGGGCCGCGCAGCCGCGCCCGGTCCAGGGCGGTGCGGAGGATGCCGTGCAGCGGCACGACCTCCAGCGGGCCGGGCCGCGCCGTGTCGGGGCGGGCCAGCTCCTGCAGGTCGCCGATCAGCGAGGCCAGCTCCGTCATCTGCGCCTTCACCGAGGCCATCAGGGCCCGCCGGTCGTCCGGCGGGATCGCCCGGCCGGTCTCCTCGCTGCGCGCGAGGAGCTCGACGTTCGTCCGCAGCGAGGTCAGCGGGGTCCGCAGTTCGTGGCCCGCGTCCGCGATGAGCTGCGCCTGCCGGTCCCGTGAGGTGGCGAGCGCCGCCGTCATCGCGTTGAACGAGCGGGACAGCCGGGCGATCTCGTCCTCGCCCTCCACCGGGATGCGGACCGTCAGGTCCTCGGTCGCCGCCACGTGCTCGACCGCCCCGGTGAGCCGGTTCACCGGCTCCAGGCCGGTCCGCGCCACCCACAGGCCGGCCGCGCCCGCGCCGACGACCCCGATCCCGGAGACCAGCAGCAGGACCCAGCGCAGCGTGGACATCGAGTTGTCGATCTCGGCGAGCGGCCGGGCGACGGAGACCGCGAGGCCGATCGGGCCCTCCTGCGGGTAGGTGTAGACCCGCATCTCGCGTCCGGCGTCGTCCTTCACCGTGTGGAGGGCGTACTCCAGCTGCCCCCGGGCCACCCCGAGGTCGCCTGGCCCGGCCGGGATCGCTGCCTTCCCCGAGGTGCAGACGCTGCCGTTGGCGAGGATGACCTGCACGGTGTACGAGCCCGCCACCGGCGGCGGCGTCGTGCCCTGCCGGCACAGCGCGAGCAGGCTCTGCACGCCGTTCGGGTCCAGGCGGGTGCTGCGCAGCGAGGCGTCCATCTCCGCCTCCAGCTGCGCCCGCGTCACGAACCAGCAGGCCAGCGACACGGCCGCCACCGCGAACGCCACGGCGGCCGCGGTCAGCAGCGCGAGCCGCGACCGCAGCGGCCGCGAGCGGAACCACGCCAGGGGGCGGAGCGCCCGGGGGCGCCGCGCCGACGGATCCGTCACTCCCCGCCTCCTCCGCGCAGCGCGTAGCCCACGCCCCGCACCGTGTGGACGAGGCGCGGCTCGCCGCCGGCCTCGGTCTTGCGCCGCAGGTACATCACGTACACGTCCAGCGAGTTCGAGCTCGGCTCGAAGTCGAAGCCCCACACCGCCTTGAGGATCTGCTCGCGGGTCAGCACCTGCCGGGGGTGCGCCAGGAACATCTCCAGGAGGGTGAACTCGGTGCGGGTGAGCTCCACGGTCCGTCCGCCGCGCGTCACCTCGCGGGTGTTCAGGTCCATCCGCAGGTCCTCGAAGGCCAGCACGTCGCCGTCGGCGGGGCCGGGCGACGCCGCCGACGCGTACGAGCTGCGCCGGAGGAGGGCCCGGATCCGGGCGAACAGCTCGTCCAGTTCGAACGGCTTGACCAGGTAGTCGTCCGCGCCCGCGTCGAGCCCGGTGACGCGGTCGCCGACGGTGTCGCGGGCGGTGAGCATGAGGATCGGCACGGTGGAGCCGGAGGCCCTGATGCGGCGGGCCGCGGTCAGCCCGTCCATGCGGGGCATCTGCACGTCGAGGACGACGAGGTCGGGGGCGTACGACTCCATCAGGGCGAGCGCGTCGAGGCCGTCGACGGCGACCTGTGTCCCGTAGCCCTCGAAGGCGAGGCTGCGGCGCAGCGCCTCCCGCACGGCGGGCTCGTCGTCGACGATGAGGATGCGCTCGGCTTCGTTCTGCTGTCCCGTCATGGGCTGTCCCGTCATGCGATCAGCGTCGCACGCCGTCCGTTCGGCGGTCAGTTGTCGCCGCCCGCGCGCAGGCTGTCGAGATCGGCCTTCACGGTGTCGATCGGGATGGCGAATCCGAGGCCGACGCTTCCGGCGGTGGAACCGCTCGAAGAACTGGGCGAATACATGGCCGAATTGATTCCGATGATCTCGCCGTTCATATTGATCAGCGCGCCGCCGGAATTCCCCGGGTTGAGCGAGGCGTCGGTCTGGATCGCCTTGTACGTCGTCTTCGACGAACCGGTGTCGCCGTTGAACTGCTGTCCGCCGAACTCGAAGGGCCAGCCCTGCCGCGGGTCGTACTGCTGCTGCCGGTCCTGGCCGCCGTCGTCGTCCTTGGCGACCGTCACGTCCCTGTCGAGGGCGGAGACGATGCCGCTGGTGACGGTCCCGGTCAGGCCCTCGGGGGAGCCGATCGCCACGACCTCCTCGCCGACCTTCACCTCGGACGAGTCGCCGAGCGTCGCCGTCCTGAGGCCCGACGCGCCCTGGAGCTTGATGAGCGCCAGGTCCTTGTCGGGGTCGGTGCCGACGACGGCGGCCCGGTAGGTCTTGCCGTCGCTGAGCCGCACGCTGATCGAGGAGGCGCCCGAGATGACGTGGTTGTTGGTGACGATCTCGCCGTCGGAGGTGATGATCACGCCCGAGCCGGTGGACTGGCCCGCGTTCGAGCTCGCCGAGATCTCGACGATGGCCGGGGAGACGGCCGCCGCGACCCCGGCGACCGTGCCCTTGCTGCCCGCGGAGACGGTGGTGCCGTTCACCGCCGAGGAGGCCGTGGCCGGGGTGTCGGCGGTGAGCTGCTGGACGAGCGTCGCCGTGCCGCCGCCGATCGCCGCGGCCGCGATGGCCACGGCCGCCATGAGTCCGACCCCGCGCTTGGCACGGCGGCGGGCGCCCGGGGCGGGGGCCGCCGCGACCGCCACCGGCGGCTCCACGGGCGGCGGCGGTACGTGTCCGCCGGACGGCCAGATCGTGGTGCCCGGCTCGGTGGTGATCGGCGTCGTCGGGTCGTACGGCGGCCTCGGCGGGTAGTAGGGCTGCTGCGGCTGCTGCTCCTGGAAGTCCGTCATGCAATGACTTTCGGAGCCGTACATGAGAGCCGTCTGAGGACCGGCTGAGAAGCCCGACAGAACCCTGTATGCCCGATATAAAGACCGCCGGGGTGGCCGCCCGTCCGGGCCCGGCCCCGCCGCTACTCGTGACAGCCGCAGGAGCGGCGCACCACCAGCGCGGAGGGGAAGAGCTTCACCCGCTCGCGACGGGAGCCCGCGACGCGGAGGGAGTCGTCGAGGACGAGGTCCACGGCGGCCCGCGCCATCGCCGGCCGGTCCGAGGCGACGGTGGTCAGCGGCGGATCGGTGAGCGCCGCCTCCTTCACGTCGTCGAAGCCCGCGACCGCCAGCTCCGTCGGCACCTCGATGCGCAGCTCGCGGGCGGCCCGCAGGACACCGAAGGCCTGGTCGTCCGTGGAGCAGAAGATGGCCGGCGGCCTGTCCGGGCCTGCGAGCAGCTTGAGGGCGACCTGGTAGGCGTCGTAGCGGTTGTACGGGGCTTCGAAGAGCCGGTCCTCGGTCGACAGGCCGGCCTCCTGCATGGCGCGCCGCCAGCCCTCGACGTGGTCGGCGACCGGGTCGCCGACGGCCGGGGTGTTCGGGACGCCGCCGAGGCACGCCACGTACGGGTGACCGTGCTCCAGGAGGTGCCGGGTGGCGAGCTGGGCGCCCTCGATGTCGTCCGTCACGACGGCGACGTCGTCGATCGCCTCGGGCCGCTCGTGCAGCAGCACCACGCGCGCGTCCCAGGCCTCGATCTCGCTCGCGGCCTGCTCGCTCATGCCCTGGCTGACCAGGATCAGACCGGAGACCCGCATCCCGAGGAAGGCGCGCAGGTAGTGGATCTCGCGCTCGGTGCGGTAGTCGGAGTTGCCGACGAGGACCATCTTCCCGCGCTCGGCGGCGGCCTGCTCGACCGCGTGCGCCAGCTCGGCGAAGAACGGCTGCCGCGCGTCCGGGACGATCATGCCTATGAGGTCCGTGCGCCGGGACGCCATCGCCTGGGCCACCCGGTCGGGGCGGTAGCCCAGCTCCTTGATGGCGGCGAGGACACGCTCGCGCGTGGCCGGGGCGACCGGCCTGGGTCCGTTGTTGATGACGTAGCTCACGACCGCGGTCGAAGTACCTGCCAGTCGAGCTACGTCATCCCGCGTCACCTTGGCCACGCGCGGAAGTCTACGCGGGGGGACCTACCTACCGGCAGGTCGCACTGTGGCATCCGCCACGTTCGTGTCCTCCAAGGGGGTGACATCCCCCGTGGCGTCCTTGACCCGCGTGCCCGCCCGGGCCCCTTCCTTGGCGCGCGCCTCCTCGGCGGCCCGCTCGACCTTCTCCGGGGTGACGAAGCGGTAGCCGACGTTGCGGACGGTGCCGATCAGCGACTCGTGCTCCGGGCCCAGCTTGGCCCGCAGCCGCCGGACGTGGACGTCGACCGTCCGGGTGCCGCCGAAGTAGTCGTACCCCCACACCTCCTGGAGGAGCTGGGCACGCGTGAAGACCCGGCCGGGGTGCTGCGCCAGGTACTTGAGGAGCTCGAACTCCTTGAAGGTCAGGTCCAGGACCCGGCCCTTGAGTTTCGCGCTGTACGTCGCCTCGTCGACCGACAGGTCGCCGTTGCGGATCTCCATCGGGGAGTCGTCGGCGACGATCTGCTGGCGGCCCATCGCGAGCCGGAGGCGTGCCTCGACCTCGGCGGGCCCCGCGGTGTCGAGGAGGACGTCGTCGATGCCCCAGTCGGCGGTGACGGCCGCGAGGCCGCCCTCCGTCACGACGAGGATCAGCGGACAGCCGGGTCCGGTGGACCGCAGCAGCTGGCAGAGCGAGCGCACCTGCGGGAGGTCGCGCCGGCCGTCGACGAGGATCACGTCCGCGCCGGGGGTGTCCACGAGGGCGGGGCCCTCGGCCGGGGCGACCCGGACGTTGTGCAGCAGCAGGCCGAGTGCGGGGAGCACCTCGGTCGACGGCTGGAGGGCGTTGGTCAGGAGCAGTAGTGAGCTCATCGCTCCCCACCTACCCGGGTCGTCGGTCGGTAGTGCGTCGTTCGCTCGTCCATGACGTCGGTTCCTCCTCGGTCCCTGCGAGGACGTCTATGTGTGCTCACGTGCGGCTCTCGCGCCCTGAGAGCTTTTGTTCATCCGTCCGTAACAACGGTCGGAAAACACAAAAGGACCCGGGGGCTGCGTTGCCCGGATCCTCTGGCAAGCAGAATAGCCCACATGAGTTCCGGGACAGAGGGCCGATTTCACATTGTGGATGTTTCCTCGCTCACTTCCGTCCACCGTGCGATGCCTCGGCGTGCGATGTTGCGTACCGATGACGGTGTCCGGATCGAGGCGGTTTACGAACCCTCCGAGGCAAGTGTCACCGATTCGGAGGTCACCGGTACGGCGGTCGTCGTCGCCCACGGGTTCACCGGCTCGGCCGACCGGCCCGCCGTCCGGCGCGCCGCCCGTGCCTTCGCGGAGCGCGGCGCGTCCGTCGTCACCTTCTCCTTCCGCGGGCACGGCGGCTCCGGCGGCCTGTCCACGGTCGGCGACCGCGAGGTCCTCGACCTGTCCACCGCCGTCCGCTGGGCCCGTGAGCTCGGCCACGCGCGCGTGGCGACGGTCGGCTTCTCCATGGGCGGGTCGGTCGCCCTGCGCCACGCCGCCCTGGAGCGGGGCGCGGACGCGCGGGCGGACGCCGTCGCCTCCGTCTCCGCGCCCGCCCGCTGGTACTACCGGGGCACGGCCCCGATGCGCCGCCTCCACTGGGTGGTCACCCGGCCCGCGGGCCGCCTCGTCGGCCGCTACGGGTTCCGCACCCGGATCGAGCGGCGCGCCTGGGACCCCGTACCCCTGTCTCCGGTGGAGGCGGTGCCGCTGATCGCGCCGACCCCGCTCCTGGTCGTGCACGGCGACCGGGACCCGTACTTCCCGCTCGACCACCCGCGGATGCTGGCCGGCGCGGGGGACGCGGAGCTCTGGCTGGAGCGCGGCATGGGGCACGCGGAGAACGCGGCGGACGACGAGCTGCTCGCCCGGCTCGGGGACTGGCTCACGCGCGCATAGCCCATCATGGGGAGCGGCGCGCACACGAACGAAGGGAGCGCCGCTATGGCAGCGGGAACCATCCGCTACTGGGCCGCGGCCAAGGCCGCCGCCGGTGTCGCAGAGGAGCCGTACGCCGCCGAGCACCTGGCGGAGGCCCTCGACGCGGCCCGCGCGAAGCACCCGGGCGAGCTGACGCAGGTCCTCCTCCGGTGCTCGTTCCTGGTCGACGGCGACCCCGTCGGGACCCGGAGCCATGAGACGGTACGGCTTGCCGAGGGCGGCACGGTCGAGGTGCTCCCCCCGTTCGCAGGAGGGTGAACCCCAGAGCATGAGCAACGACCACTACTACGGCGGGCAGCAGTACGACCCGTACGCGAACGGGCGGCAGGACGGTCAGCAGCCCCCGGCCGACGTCACGCAGACGTGGGAGGGCCAGACCTGGGACACCACGTACCAGCCGGCCGTCTCGCACGACCAGATCCAGGCCGCGCGTGCCGCCGCGCCCTACGGGACGCCGGAGACGGCGTACCAGCAGCAGCCGTACGGGCAGCCGTACCCGCAGCCGGCCGAGCAGCCGTACCAGCAGCCGTACGGGCAGCACCCGGTGTACGCGGACCAGGCCGTCGACCAGGCCGGTCACCTCGCGGGTCACCAGGCCGGTCACCGGGCCGGCGACCACGTCGGTCACCACGCCGCGCAGCAGCAGGCCGCGGCCGCCGCCCCGGCGCCCGCCCCGGTGCCGGTGTCCGTGCCCGCTCCCGTGGCGCAGGCCGCGGAAGCGGCGGGCCCCGCGTACTCCTCGCCCACCACCTCCGGGAACACCCGGATCACCGACGCCCAGCGGGCCAGGGCCGAAGGCCGGTCGCCGATCATCGACCCCGGCATGCAGCCGGCCGCGCTGACCGCCGTCCTCGGCCTGCTGCTCGCCGGCGGCGCCGCCCTCGGCTCGTACGGGCTCCTCGTCCCGCTGGTCCTGCTCCAGGCGCTGACCGCCGCCGGCTGGTTCCGGCTCAACGGCATGTGGCCGGCCCGGCAGGGCATCGCCCTCGCGTTCGCGGGCGGTCTCGTCGCGGACGCCGCACTGCTCGCCACCGGCCGGGAGCACGCGGCCCCCGCGATCCTGGGCACGCTCGGCGTCTGGGTGCTGCTCTGCCTGGTCCTCCAGCTGCGCAGCCACGCGGACCCGGACGAGCGGATGTACGGCCTGATGGCCACGATCGCCTCCGCCGCGCTGACCGTCGTCGCCACCGGGCACCTCGGCGCCGAGCCCGACGCGGTGGTCGTCGGCGGGGCCGCCGTCGCCGCCGCCGTCCTCGCCCGGGCGCTGCCGCTGCCCGGCCCGGTCTCGCCGATCGCCGCGCTGCTCGCGGCGGCGGGCGCCGGAGTCGCGGCCGGCGGCCTCACGGACCTGGGCACCTCGGGCGCGCTGCTCGGCCTCGGTGCCGGCGTCTGCGCGCTGATCGGCCTGCGGGTGGCGAGCTACGACTACCCGTCCCGGTTCGTCCACATGACCGCGGGCGTCGCGCTGCCGCTCACGGCCGCCGCCCCCGCCGTCTACCTGCTCGGCCGCGCCCTGGCCTGAGCCCGTCCCGTCCGGGCCAGCACCGGCCCCGGGAACCAACCGGCCCCCCGACACGTCGATCTTCGTGTCGGGGGGCCGAACACTTTCCCACCGAAGGCCTCCGCCGTCGAAGGCCTTCACACGCCGAAGTCTTCTACCGGGGGGACGCACATCCCATGCGAGCACTGCGGATTCTGCTGATCGTGGCCGTCGTGCTGGGCGGGGTCCTCGTCGGGATCGACCGGCTGGCCGTGGCCTACGCCGAGTCGGAGGCGTCGAGCCGGGTGAAGCTCTCGGCCGCGAGCAGCGAGTCGATCGAGGTCGACATCAAGGGCTTCCCCTTCCTCACCCAGGTCGCCGACAAGCGGTTCGACCAGGTCGACGTGACGGCGACCGGCGTGCAGGCGACGGCGGGCAGCAAGCGCATCCGGGTCGGCGAACTGACCGCCGTCCTGCGGGACGTGACCGTCACCGGCGACTGGGCGGGCGCGAAGGCCGGCTCCGCGACCGGCACCGCCCTCATCTCGTACGCGGACCTCACCGCCGCCGCGGCCGACCAGGGCGCCACCGTCGCCTACGGCGGCAACGGCAAGGTGAAGGTGACCGGCGGCGTGAAGATCCTGGGCCGCACCCTGACCCGTACGGTCGTCTCCACCGTGACCGTCGTCGACGGCGGCACGATCCGGGTCCGTGCCGACGAGGTGCCCGGCGAGGGCATCCCGGGCGTCGAGGAAGTGGTCCGCGCCCGCACCGACTTCGAGCGCCCGATCGGCATGATCGCCGGCATGAAGGTCGAGAAGGTCGAGCCCCGCCCGGACGGCCTCGCCGTCATGGTGGCCGGCAAGGACATCGTCCTCGCGGGCTGAAACCCGTCCGCGGCACCTGGGGGGTGTCTTGCCGCTCCGGCCTGCCCGGTCTGAGCGGCAAGACACCCCCCAGGCCACATGCTGAGACGCCTTCGTCCGATCCGCAGAAGGGGAAGCGGACAGTCGGGTACGGAGGCGTTCGGAGCCCCTCCGCACGGTAGTTGTGTCTTGAATCTCGGACGATCGTGTCTCAAAATACGACACGCCGGTGACACGGCCGCCTGTCCGTCCCTACGATCGAGGGCATGAAGCGACAGGCGGATCTCACGAAGCGGCGGGCAGTAGACCTGTGCCGCGTCGCCGCCATGCTCTGTCGTTCCGTCTGAGCGGGACTCGCCACTCCCGTATTCCTCAGGCCCTCCCACCGCGGTCAGGGCCGCCCTGTGCAAGCCGTACGCACGTCCGCAGTCCGTACGCCACGCGACGACGCGTACCGCACCACACACACGCACTACCCGCACCACACCGCCGCACACTGCCCCGGAGGAGAACAGCATGGCTCGCAGCGACGTACTGGTCGACGCGGACTGGGTCGAGGCCAACCTCGACAACCCGCAGGTCGCCCTCGTCGAGGTCGACGAGGACACCTCGGCCTACGAGAAGAACCACATCCGCAACGCCATCCGGATCGACTGGACCCAGGACCTCCAGGACCCGGTCCGCCGCGACTTCATCGACCAGGAGGGCTTCGAGAAGCTCCTCTCGGCCAAGGGCATCGGCAACGACACCACGGTCGTCCTCTACGGCGGCAACAACAACTGGTTCGCCTCCTACGCCTACTGGTACTTCAAGCTGTACGGCCACCAGGACGTGAAGCTCCTCGACGGCGGCCGCAAGAAGTGGGAGCTCGACTCCCGTGACCTGGTCGACGGCTCCGAGGTCCCGTCCCGCCCGGCCACCGAGTACAAGGCCAAGGCCCAGGACTCCTCGATCCGCGCCTTCCGCGACGACGTCGTGGCCGCGATCGGCGCCCAGAACCTGGTCGACGTCCGCTCGCCCGACGAGTTCTCCGGCAAGCTGCTCGCCCCGGCGCACCTCCCGCAGGAGCAGTCGCAGCGCCCCGGCCACGTGCCGAGCGCCCGCAACATCCCGTGGTCGAAGAACGCCAACGACGACGGCACCTTCAAGTCGGACGACGAGCTCAAGGCCCTCTACGAGGCCGAGCAGGTCGATCTGGCGAAGGACACCATCGCCTACTGCCGCATCGGCGAGCGCTCCGCGCTGACCTGGTTCGTCCTGCACGAGCTGCTCGAGGTCACGAACGTCAAGAACTACGACGGCTCGTGGACCGAGTACGGCTCCCTCGTCGGCGTGCCGATCGAGCTCGGCGCCAACAAGTAAGTCCCCGGACCCTCCTCCCCTCCGGACCCCTCGACCGTAAGGACAGAACATCATGTGTGGAGCGCAGCCCGGCGGCCCCGACGCCTCGACGATCAAGCCCGGTGAGACCACCATCCAGGGCTTCGTGACCAAGGACGGCGAGCCCGTCACCGGTTACGTCCGCCTCCTGGACTCGACCGGCGAGTTCACGGCCGAGGTCCCGACCTCCGCCACCGGACAGTTCCGCTTCTACGCGGCCGAGGGCACCTGGACCGTCCGCGCCCTGGTTCCCGGCGGCACCGCCGACCGCCAGGTCGTCGCCCAGAAGGGTGGCCTCGCCGAGGTCGCCATCGCGGTCTGATTCCTGACGCGCCCCTCGCACCGCTCGGCGCCGGGGGCGCCTCACAGGCTTCGGCACGCCACCACGGGCTCCGCCCGTCGGGGTCCGCGTGGTCCGCAGCCTCACCTACGGCCGGAGGGCCGTGCCTCCTGGGGGGTTGGACGCCATTTCCAGGACTAGAGGCACGGCCCTCCGGTCCTCTTTTTCCCACGGCCCCTCGCGCTGCCCGGCCCCAGGGGGTCCCGCAGACTTCGGGCCGTCGCGCCGGCCTCCGGCCGTCGATGACGGGCGCCTCGCCGTACCCTGAATGTGTGTACGCACGCCGCCGTCACGTCTACTTCTGGATGATGGGCGCCTGCCTGGCCCTCTTCGTGGGCGCCTGGGCCGTCGTGCGCCTCTTCTCGATGCCCGTCGCCATCGGCATGTGCGTCGTCGCCATGGTCATCCCACCCGTCGCCGCCATGGTCGCCAACCGCCGCGGCCCCGAAGACCGCTGGTGGGACGACCCCTCGGGTGACCCTCAGTCCGATGAGTGGTGGGACGAGCTGGACGGCAAGAAGCGCCGGGAGCCGTAAGTGGGCCGCCGGTCGCCGTCGGTGGACGGAGTCCGGCGCAGCGGCGCGAAGCCTGTGAGGCCCCTTGGGGCCGAGCGGTGCGAGGGGTGCGTCGGGGGATGGGTCCGCTGGTGGGACGACCCCTCGGGTGATCCTCAGTCCGATGAGTGGTGGGACGAGCTGGACGGCAAGAAGCGCCGGGAGCGGTAAGCGGGCCGCCGGTCACTGTCGGTGGACGGAGTCCGGCGCAGCGGCGCGAAGCCTGTGAGGCCCCTTGGGGCCGAGCGGTGCGAGGGGTGCGTCGGGGCTAGTAGACGAGGGCCTGGGTCTCGTCGGACATCGCTTCCTGGACGAAGACCTGCGCGCCGGCGATGCGGACGCCGTCCAGGACGTCCTCCTCCGTGATCTCCCGGCGGGCGGCGCACTGGGTGCAGAGGGTGACGCGGCCGGCCGCGAGGATCGACTCGATCAGGTCCGGCAGCGGCGCGGCGTGCGGAAGCTCGAACTCCGCCGCCCGGCCCGGCAGCGCGAACCACGACGACTCGCCGGTCAGCCAGAGCGAGACCTCCACGCCGCTCGCGACGGCGACGGCGGCCACCGTGAAGGCCTGCGAGCAGCGTTCGGGGGCGTCGGCCCCTGCGGTCACCTTGATCACGAGCTTCTTCGCCATATGCCGAACTGTAATGCGCGGCGCTGCAACCCCCTGCGTCCCTCGCGTGTCAGCTGGGTGCGCGGATGACGGAATCCGCGCTTCAGGTCTCGTGGGGGGACTCTTGAGCAACGAAGAAACCATCCCGAACCAGGGAACAGCGCCACCTCCGGAGCGTGACGCGGTACCGGAAGCAGCCATTCCGGTCGTGAATCCTGCCGAACCCGCCGCACCGGAGACGCCCACCGGCACCACGCCCACCGGCACCACGCCCGACACCGCCACACGGCCGCGCCGCCGGGTCCTCCGTACGGTCCGGCTGATCGCCGTCGCCGCCGTCCTCGGCCTCGTCGGCGGCACCGCCGTCGGCTACCGCATCCAGGCCGACCGCGAACCCACCCCGCTCCCCGCCCTCAACCAGCCCGGCCTCGCCTACCCGGCGAAGCCGCTCCCCGAGGGCCAGGAGCCGGAACCGCTCTCCGCGAAGGAGGACCTGCAGTCGAAGGCACAGGGCGACCTGCGGAAGCTGCTGGTTCCGCGCCCGGCGGGGGCGAAGGCCGACGGTGAGGACGGCTGGGTTTCGCTCTCGACCTACGTCTCCGACTACACCTGGCCGAACCACGCGCTGCAGTTCCAGCTCCGCCAGGGCATCCGGCGCATCGCGAGCCGCTCGTGGCGGTCGGGCGAGTACCGGACGGTCACGGTCAACCTCATTCAGTACCGCCCCGGCGAGCAGATCGGCGCCCTGGAGTTCGTGGAGGACCAGCTCTCCTACGCGGAAGACGAATCCGGCGCGGCCGGTGAGGAGCTGAAGGGCTCCGGGAACGGCCGCTACTTCGTCTACCCGGTGCATCGCGAGGCCGGATACCTCGACATCTACGAGGCCCGCGCGTTCGCCCAGCGTGGGGACGTCGCGATCGAGATTTTCATGTTCGACACCCGGAAGATCGCCGAGAAGGACGTCCGTTCGCTCGCCGAGAAGCAGTTGGAGCGCCTGTGAGCGAGAAGCCCGGGAGCCGCCGGCGCCGGATCCTGAAGAACGTACTGGTCTCCGTCCTCGTCCTGGGGACCATCGGCGGCGGAGTCGCGTACACCGCGGTCACCGCGGACGGGGCCGACCGGACGGCGCCGACCGTGGCGTGGGCGGAGCCCACGCCGACGGTGGAGTCCGACGACCCGGCCGAGGGCATAGCCAGGGGGCGTGCCTCCACTCCGCTGAGCAAGCTCCTCCTGCCCATGCCGGTCGGCTACCGGCTGGGGTCGGACATCGAGGGGTACGGCAACGACGGAGAGCTGGGGGCCCGACAGGCCGCGGACCTCCTCAAGGCGACGGGCAAGGGCGTCTACGGGAAGAAGCGCCGCGAGTACGAGCGGCGGATCGACGCCCTCGGGCTCCAGGGCATGGCCATGCGCTCGTACGCCGGGATCGCCGCCGACGTCCAGGTGGAGGTGCTCGTCATGCGCATGAAGGACAAGAAGGCGGTCCGGAACTTCTACGCCCTGCGGACGGAGCTGGCCGGCTATCTGAAGCTCCGCAAGGGGCCGAAGGTCGAGGACCACGAGCGGAACGCCGCCTGCCACCTCCTCCCCGAGCCCACCGAGGGCGACAAGGAGGAGAAGGAGGCCCAGCTGCGGGGCATGACGTGCACGGCCTACACCGGCGAGTTCCTGGTCAGCGTCGCGGCGTACGGCGCCGCGCCGCTCGACGGGAAGGCCATCGCCGAGCTGCTGGCGAAGCAGCTCGGGCACATCGATTCCCCGGGGGAGTACGTATGACCGAGCAGCAGACCGTGACGGTCGCCGACGTGGCGGAGCCCGCCCCGGAGCCGGTGGCCGAACCCGCTCCCGCGCCCACCGCGCCCCGACGGTCCCGCCGCGTCCTGTGGGCCGTCGCCCGCTGGACGGCCACGGTCGTCGTGTGCGGCGGCGTGGGTGCCGGCACCGCCATGGGGATCACCGCGCTCGACCGGGAGGACGTACCCGGCCTCGCGACCGAAAGCGACGGCCGCTGGGAGTACCCGCAGCTCAAGCTGCCGGCGCTGCCGGTGGACCGGCCGCGCCCCTACGGCGACGACAACGAGGGAGAGGTCCACCATGCCGACGTGCGGCAGCTGCTGCTGCCCGCGCCGGTCGGGGCGACCGTCGACCCGAAGACGGACGGCGGGTTCGTGTCCACGGACGCCTACCTCTCCCTCTACGGGAAGGAGTACCGCGCCGACATGAAGCAGGCGCTCGCGGACTCCGCCCTGCGCCACATCGCGGCCCGGGCCTGGACGACCCCGGACGGCACCCGGACCAGCATCCATCTGCTCCGGTTCGTCTCGGTGGCGTACGCGCAGCAGTACTACGACGACACCCTGCGAGGGGGCTACGGCACCGTCGGCATCAAGACGCTGCCCGACGGGGTCGAGGGCTTCGTCATGGACTCCTTCACCGAGGGCATCAAGGTGCGGGACACGAAGGCCGACGCCTTCTGGGAGCGCAAGCCCTACGGTCCCGAGCAGGTCCGTTGGGCCTACGTCCAGGCGGGTGACACGCTCGCGTTGATCACGCAGACGCGGAAGGGCGAGGCGCTCGCGGTGCCGTTCCAGCAGACGGTCACGCTGCAGAACCAGCTGCTGGGGTAGCGCGGGCGCGCGAGACCCACCTCACCGAGTGGGCCGGGCCCCCCGCCTACTAAGCTGGGGTCCGGCCCTTACTGCCTTCACCGCTCGTCCGAGGAGCATCCCGTGATCGTTTTCTTCGAAGCTCTGCTTGTCCTCGTCTGTGTCGGCGTGCTCGCCTTCACCGGGCTCGCCGTGAAGAAGCTGTACCAGGGCCAGCGGTAACCACTTCTAGAGAACGCCAGAGCTGCTCATGATCGAGATCCCGTCCGACCTCAACCCGGACCTCGTCCCCCTCGCGTTCCTGCTCGGTACGTGGGAGGGCGCGGGTGTCTCCGACTTCCCCGGCGCCGAGAAGTGCAACTTCGGCCAGTCCGTGACGTTCAGTCACGACGGCCGGGACTTCATCGAGTACCACTCGCACTCGTGGGTCCTGGACAACGACGGCAACAAGGTCCGTCCGCTGGAGAGCGAGAGCGGCTACTGGCGGATCGACAAGGACCGCAAGGTCGAGGTCGTCATGGTCCGTGACCAGGGCATCGTCGAGATCTGGTACGGCGAGCTCGCCGACCAGAAGCCGCAGATCGACCTGGCGACGGACGCCGTCGCCCGGACCGCGGCCTCGGGCCCGTACAGCGGTGGCAAGCGGCTCTACGGCTACGTGAAGAGCGACCTGATGTGGGTGGGCGAGAAGGCGACCCCCGAGGTGCCGCTCCGCCCGTACATGTCGGCGCACCTGAAGAAGGTCGTCACGCCGGAGGAGGTCGCGGAGATGGCCCGCAACCTGCCCGACATGCCCGACGACGGCATCGCGTTCTTCCGTTAGAGACCACCGAAGGTCTGGGGTGCCGCGCCGCGCCCTCCTACACTGGAGGGCGTGGTGAGCACCGACTGGAAGAGCGATCTGCGACAGCGCGGCTATCGGCTGACGCCGCAGCGCCAGCTTGTCCTTGAGGCCGTCGACGCGCTGGAGCACGCGACGCCCGACGACATCCTGGTCGAGGTCCGCAGGACCGCGTCGGGGGTGAACATCTCGACGGTGTACCGGACCCTGGAGCTCCTGGAGGAGCTCGGGCTGGTGAGCCACGCCCATCTGGGGCACGGGGCCCCCACGTACCACCTCGCGGACCGGCACCACCATCTGCACCTGGTCTGCCGGGACTGCGACGAGGTGATCGAGGCGGACGTCGAGGTGGCCGCCGAGTTCACCGGGAAGCTCCGCGAGACCTTCGGGTTCGAGACGGACATGAAGCACTTCGCGATCTTCGGCAGATGTGCGGACTGCGCCGGGAAGGTCGCGGCCGCCGAGTCGTAGGCTTTTCCCATGCAGCGACATTCAACGACCAGCCCTCTGCTGTCCCTGCCCGGTGCCGTCGCCGCCGAAGGCCGCGACGAAGGCGTCGCCGCGCACTACGGCGACCTCTTCCGTGAGCAGCGCGCCCTCGCCGAAGGCGACGGTTTCGTCGACCTGTCGCACCGCGGTGTCATCGCCGTCACCGGTGACGACCGGCTGAGCTGGCTGCACCTGCTCCTCACCCAGTACATGACCGACCTGCCGGCAGGGCGGGCGACCGACGCGCTGATCCTCTCCGCGAACGGGCACATCGAGCACGCCCTCTACCTCGTCGACGACGGCGAGACGGTGTGGGCGCACGTCGAGCCGGGGACGCGGGAGGAGCTCGTCGCCTACCTGGAGTCGATGAAGTTCTTCTACCGGGTGGAGGTCGCCGACCGTACGGAGGACATCGCGGTCGTCCACCTCCCGGCCGGTTCCGTCGCCGAGGCGCCCGAGGGCGTGGTCGTACGGGAGACCGCGCACGGCCGCGACCTGTTCCTGCCCCGCGCCGACCTGGAGTCCTTCGCGGCCTCGCACGGTCCGGCCGCCGGGCTCCTCGCGTACGAGGCGCTGCGGGTCGAGGCGCACCGGCCCCGGCTCGGCTTCGAGACGGACCACCGGACCATCCCGCACGAGATCGGCCTCATCGGCAGCGCCGTCCACCTCCAGAAGGGCTGCTACCGGGGTCAGGAGACCGTGGCACGGGTGCAGAACCTCGGGAAGCCGCCGCGCCGGCTCGTCTTCCTCCACCTGGACGGCAGCGAGGTGCTGCTGCCGGGGCACGGCACGCCCGTCCGGCTCGCCGCCGACGGTGAGGAGGGCCGGCAGCTCGGCTTCGTGACGACCGCCGTACGCCACCACGAGCTGGGCCCGATCGCCCTCGCCCTGGTGAAGCGGAACGTGCCGGTGGACGCTCCGCTGATCGCCGGGACGACGGCGGCCGCGCAGGAGACGGTCGTCGAGCCGTAGACGCCGGCGGGTCACACGTCGATGAGCACCGTGAACGGGCCGTGGTTCGTGAGCGAGACGCGCATGTCCGCTCCGAAGCGGCCCGTCTCCACGCGGGCGCCCAACTGCCGCAGCTGAGCGACGACCTCGTCGACGAGGGGCTCGGCGACCGGGCCGGGCGCGGCGGCGTTCCAGGTGGGGCGGCGGCCCTTGCGGGCGTCTCCGTAGAGCGTGAACTGGGAGATGACGAGGAGCGGCGCGTTCACGTCGGAGCACGACTTCTCGCCGTCCAGCACCCGGACGGACCAGAGCTTTCTGGCCAATTGGGCGGCCTTCTCCGGGGTGTCGTCGTGGGTCACCCCGACCAGCACGCACAGCCCCTCGCCGGTGATCTCACCGACGGTCTCCCCTGCGACGACGACGCTCGCGCCGTCGACCCTCTGCACCACTGCTCGCATGCGTACCAACCTACCGAGTGGGCAGCGGTCCGAAGGACGAGGGGCCGAACGGGTGCAGAGCGCCTGCACGCGCCCGCGCAGGAGTGGCACCATGCGGAGAGGCGGTGCGGCTCCGCACCGGTCGAGGGGACGATTCTCATGAGTGCACCTGGCACCGGGCCGACGCCGTCCGGTCCCGTACCGCTGATCCGCTCCGGATTCCCGGGCGGAGGACCGGGCGAAGGCCCCGTGACGCGCCCACCCGTGCAGCGGACCGCCGAGACCGCCCTGCCGGAGGCGGCGCGGCCCGACCTCGGTGTCCTGCGGCTGCCGGAGCTGCGCACCCTGCGGCGTGAGGCGCAGAGCGACGAGGCCGACCTGAGTTACGTACGGCGGATGCTCCAGGGCCGGATCGACATCCTGCGGGCCGAGCTGGCGCGGCGGACCGATCCGGAGGCCCCGGTCCTCGACCGGCTGTCCGAGATCCTCGCGGACGTGCCGTCGCGGCACCGCACCTCGGCCCGGCACGTGACGCTGTCGACGCCGCGCGGCGAGGAGTACCGGCGGCTCGCGGCCGAGATGCTGTCGGAGGTCGAGCTGTCGGACCTGACGGCCCGCACGGACGACGAGCTGCACGCGGCGATGGGCCGCCTGGCCGGGTACGAGCAGCAGGTCTCGCGTCGTCGGCAACACCTCCAGCGGACCGCCGACGACTGCAGCGCGGAGATCGCCCGCCGCTACCGCGACGGCGAGGCCCAGGTCGACGACCTGCTGGCGTGAGCGGTCCGCCGGTGCGCGGGGGCCGGGGAAACTCGGGTGCGGGGTGCGGGGCGCGTGCATAGGGTCGAAGGATGACTGTCGACGTGCGCACGGTGGCCGAGTCCGAGTTCCCCGACTGGCAGCGGGCCTTGCGGACCGGCTTCCTGCGGCCGCCCGTCGTGTCGGACGCGGAGGTGGCGGACCGGCTGGCGCACGCGGACCTCGGGCGGACGCTCGGGGCCTTCGACCGGGACCGGATCGTCGCCACCTTCCGGTCGTTCCGGCAGGAGGTCAGCACCGTCGGCGGCGGCAGCCTCACCGCCGACGCGATCACCCAGGTCACCGTCTCGCCGACGCATCGCAGGCGCGGCCTGCTGAGCCGGATGATGAGCGTGGACCTCGCCGCCGCGAAGGAGCGCGGGGACGCGATCGCGACCCTGATCGCCGCCGAGTACCCGATCTACGGGCGGTACGGCTTCGGTCCGGCGAGCTGGGCCGCCGAGTGGAGCGTGGACGTGCGCCGGGCCGGTCTCGACCCGCGTCGTTCGGGCAGCCCGGAGGACGGCGGCCGGATCGACCTCACCGACGGCGAGGAGATCCGCAAGGTGGGCCCCGAGGTGCACCGGCGGCTCGCCGCGGTCCGCGCCGGGGTCACCGACCGCGACGCGCGCGGCTGGGAGCTCGGCACGGGCCTGGGACACCAGAGCGAGCCGTGGCGGGAGCCGTACTACGCGATGTACCGGGCGGAGTCCGGTGAGGTCGAGGGGTACGTGTCGTACTCGGCCGACGACAAGTGGGACGACGCGAAGCAGCCGGTGAACACGGCGACCGTGCGGGACCTGATCGCGTTCACCCCGGCCGCCGAGCGCGCCCTGTGGCACTACCTCTGCTCGATCGACTGGATCGCCACGGTCCGCTCCGGCTACCGGGCGCCCGACGACCCGCTGCCGCTGCTGCTGCCGGACCCGCGCGCGGCGCGGACGCTGACGTACGTGGACATGCTGTGGGTCCGGGTCCTGGACGTCGTCCGGGTCCTGGAGAGCCGGACGTATCCGGTGGAGGGGAGTCTCGTCCTGGACGTGCGGGACGCGGACGGTCTGGCCGGCGGCCGGTTCCGGCTGGACGCCTCCCCGGCGGGCGCGTCCTGTGTCCGTACCTCCGAGTCGGCCGATCTCGCCTTCGACGTGGCCGAGTCGGCCACGCTGGCGTTCGGCGACGAGTCGGCGGTACGGCTGGCCCGGCTGGGGCGCGTGGAGGAGGCGACGGCGGGCGCGGCGGCCCGGGCCGACCTGCTGTTCCGTACGCCGCTGCGGCCGTTCTCGCCCGACATCTTCTGAGCCCGGGGGGCGGTTCCCCGGTGCTCAGGTCCCGTACAGCGCTGTGAGTTCGGCGCCGATGCGGGCGAGGGCGGCGCGGGCCTCGGGCGGGTCGTGGAGTTCGACGCGGGCGCCGAGGCCGGCGAGCCGGGCGGCGACGACCTCGGGGGAGGGGCCGTCGGCCTCGATGGCCGTCCAGCCGTCCGCGGTGCGTTCGCCGTACCGTACGCGCCCGCCGAGCAGGCCTTCCAGGACGGGTTCGGTGCCGGGTGCGGCCCGTCCGCGTACGGTCACGGCGACCAGCCGGTCCTCCATGCGGGCGGCGAGGGCGCGCCAGGCGGTGGCGAGGTCGAAGCCCTCGGGCCGTACGACGGGGTTGCCGGTCTCGGCGACGGAGGTGACGCGGCCGACGCGGAAGGTGCGGAGGCCGTGCTCGGTGTCGGCGACGAGGTAGCGGACGCCGGCCTTGGCGGCGATCCCGAGCGGCCGGACGGTCCGCTCGTGCGGGTCCCGGCCGGGCCTGGCGTACCCGATCCTGAGCTCGCGCCCCTCGACCACGGCCCGTTGGACCGGGGCCAGCAGGGGTTCCTCCGTGTCCGTGCCCGCCCAGTCGGTGCCGTCGGCGACCCCGGCGCGGGCGGCGGCCTCGGCGCCGTCCCTGAGCGGTGCGGGGAGGGCCCGTACGAGCTTCCGCAGGGCGGTCCGGGTCCGGGGGCTCGCACCGGCGTCGGGCCCCGTCAGCAGGAACAGTTCGCGGATCTCGGGTGCTGTCAGGCCGGTCAGGTCGGTACGGGCTCCGCCGACGAGCGACCAGCCGCCGCCCTGGCCGGCCTGGGAGTAGACCGGGACCCCGGCGCTCGCGAGCGCTTCGAGGTCCCGGCGGGCGGTCCGTTCGGACACGTCCAGTTCGGCGGCGAGTTCGGCGGCGGTGACCCGCTGCCTGGTCTGGAGGAAGAGCAGGGCGGCGACGAGTCGATCGGCTCTCATGCCGCCATTGTCATCCGCGTCCTGTCGGCGGAGGCCGTGGCCGGGCGCAGGACGGTGGCGGCCACCGCCAGGGCGACGAGGAGGAGGCCCGTGCCGACGGCGAAGGCGAGGTGGTAGCCGCCGGTGAGCGCCTCGGCGGCGGGGCGGCCGGCGGCGGTGAGGGTCTCGGTGCGGGTGGCGGCCAGGGTGGACAGGACGGCGACGCCGACGGCCATGCCGATCTGCTGGGTGGTGTTGAACAGGCCGGAGGCGAGGCCCGCGTCCGCCTCGTCGGCGCCCGACATGGCGAGCGAGGTGAGGGCGGGGAGGGCCAGTCCGAACCCGGCGGCGAGGAGCATCACCGGCAGCAGGTCGGTGGCGTACGAGGCGTCGACGGGGACGCGGGTCAGCAGGCCGAGGACGCCGACGAGCATGACGATGCCGGTGAGCAGGACGTTCCGTTCGCCGAAGCGGGCGATGAGGCGGGCCGAGACGCCCAGGGAGACCGCTCCGATGACGGCGGCGGCGGGCAGCATCGCGAGGCCGGTCTCGGCGGCGCCGTATCCGCGGACCTTCTGCAGGTAGAGGGCGACGAGGATCTGGAAGGAGAACAGCGCGGCGACCATCAGCATCTGGACGACGTTCGCGCCGGCGACGCTGCGGGAGCGGAGGATCCGGAGCGGCATGAGGGGGTTCGCGGTGCGGGCCTGGCGGACGAGGAAGCCGGCGAGCAGGGCGAGGGCGAGGCCGCCGAGACCCAGGGTGCGGGCCGAACCGGCCCCGTACTCCTCGATCTTGACGACCGCGTAGATGCCGGCCATCAGGCCCGAGGTGACGAGCAGTGCGCCGATGACGTCGGCTCCGGCCTTGGATCCGAGGCCCTTGTCGGCGGGGAGGGCGCGCAGGGCGACGAGCAGCGTGGCGGCGCCGATGGGCAGGTTGATGAAGAAGATCCAGTTCCAGGTGAGCGCGTCGGTGAGCACGCCGCCGAGGACCTGTCCGATGGACGCGCCCGCGGCGCCGGTGAAGCTGAACACCGCGATGGCCTTGGCCCGTTCGCGCTGGGCGGTGAACAGGGTCACGAGGATGCCGAGGCTGACCGCGGACGACATCGCGCTGCCGACGCCCTGCAGGAAGCGGGCGGCGATCAGGACGCCGGGGGACGCGGCGACCCCCGCGAGGAGCGACGCGGCGGTGAAGATCCCGGTCCCGGCGAGGAACATCCGCTTCCGCCCGATCAGGTCGCCGAGGCGGCCGGCGAGGAGCAGCAGCGACCCGAACGCGATCAGGTACGCGTTCACGACCCAGCTGAGGCCGACGGGCGTGAATCCGAGGTCCTCCTGAACGGCGGGCATCGCGACGGTCACGATGCTGCCGTCGAGGACCGTCATCAGCATCCCGGTGGCGAGGACGCCGAGAGCGAGCTGTCGGGAGGGGGTGGCAGGCGTGGGCATGGCAGGTCTCTCCTGTTCGACGGAGGCAACAGGAGAGACGTTAGCAGAAGGTTTTGTTGCGGACTATTTTTTACGAGAGTACTTCCGGCCCGTGCGCGGGGCCCGTCACGGGCTCACCCGCGCTGCCGGGCCCTCCGTGCGGGCTTCGGGCCCTCGACGGGGGTGTCCAAGTGGCCGGTCGCCAGCCTGTTCAGCGCCCGGAGGAGGACCGTGCGCTCGTCCTCGGGAAGCGACCCGAGCGCGCCCTCGTGCACCCCGTCGACGATCTTCTGGCTCTTCCGCGCGACCTTCGCCCCCTCCTCCGTCACGGCGATGATCCGCGCCCGCCGGTCCGTGCTCGACGGCCTCCGCTCGGCCAGCCCCGCCTTTTCCAGCGCGTCGACCGTCACCACCATCGTCGTCTTGTCCATGTCCCCGATCTCGGCGAGCTGCGCCTGCGTCCGCTCCTCCTCCAACGCGTGCACCAGCACGCAGTGCATTCGCGCGGTCAGCCCGATCTCCCCCAACTCCGCCGCCATCCGCGTCCTCAGGACGTGGCTGGTGTGGTCCAGCAGATAGGAGAGGTCCGGCTCGGTCCGAGTGGGTGCCATGGCGGTCATGCCTCCCAGCGTACCGAGACTCGATCCGTCACGGATTATCGAGAAGCGGACGAGTTGTCCGGGCGGGCAGGATGGTGTCATGACGTCGCACGAGCACGCGGGGGAGTGGAGCGGCACCGCCCCCGACGACCCCCGGCCCCTGCTCTTCCTGGACGTGGACGGGCCGGACGTGGCCGGGTGGCCGGGGCTCCACTGGAAGACCCCGGCGCTCGTGGCGTGGGCCGCGGGGCGGCCGTTCGCGTGGGTGGACGACGAGATCGGCGCGGCGGACCGGGCGTGGGTCGCCGCCCACCACGCGGGGCCCGCGTTGCCGCATCACGTGGACGCTCGGCGGGGGTTGGGTGGGAATGACTGCGCGACGCTCGCCGGGTGGGGAGCGTCGCGTGGGGGGTGGGTCAGGGCTTGCGGGGCTGGGTGAAGCGGACCATGTTGCCGGAGGGGTCGCGGAAGGCGCAGTCGCGGACGCCGTACGGCTGGTCGACGGGCTCCTGGAGGACCTCGCCGCCGGCGGCGCGGATGGTCTCGAAGGTCTTGTCGACGTCCTCGGACGCGAAGATCACGCCGCGGAGCATGCCCTTGGCGAGCAGCTCGGCCACGGCCTGCCGGTCGGCGGGGGAGGCGTTGGGGTCGGCGAGCGGCGGTTCGAGGACGATCTCGACGTCCGGCTGGTCGGGGGAGCCGACCGTCACCCAGCGCATCCCCTCGAACCCGACGTCGTTGCGGACCTCCAGGCCGAGGGCGTCGCGGTAGAAGGCGAGCGCCTTGTCGTGGTCGTCGACGGCGATGAAGCACTGCGAGAGTCTGACGTTCATGAGGTCGACGCTAAAGCGCGGCGGCGGATTCCGCTTCTCGGATCCTGACCGGTTCGCCGGACTGGGGCGCGGACGTCCTGGCGGCCGCGCCGTGTCTCACCGGGCGGGTGAGGATCTTGGCGACGCAGGCGGGAATCGCGGCGCCGGTCTCGTGGCGGCGGGCGCGGTAGGCGCTGGGGGTCTCGCCGACGAGCTCGGTGAAGCGGGAGCTGAAGGAGCCGAGCGAGGTGCAGCCCACCGCGAAGCAGACCTCCGTGACGCTCAGGTCGCCCCGGCGCAGCAGGGCCTTGGCGCGTTCCACGCGGCGGGTCATCAGGTAGCTGTAGGGCGTCTCGCCGTAGGCGGCCCGGAAGCTGCGGGTGAAGTGGCCGGTGGACATCAGGGCGACCTTGGCCAGGGCCGGCACGTCCAGGGGTGACGCGTAGTCCCGATCCATGGTGTCCCGCGCGCGCCGCAGTCGTATCAGGTCCTCAAGGGTCACCCCATCAGCATCGCACGGCGCCGCGGGCCGGCCGTGGTCCCTCGTTCGACGTAACTGTTGCAAGCGGCTGCTTGCAATAGTTAGCAGCAGCTGGCATGGTCGGAGCATGGCATCGCTCAACGTCGGCAATCTCGGCGAGTACCTCCGCGAGCAGCGGCGGACCGCGCAGTTGTCCCTGCGGCAGCTCGCCGAGGCCGCCGGGGTGTCGAACCCGTACCTGAGCCAGATCGAGCGGGGGCTGCGCAAGCCGAGCGCCGAGGTGTTGCAACAGGTCGCGAAGGCGCTGCGGATCTCCGCCGAGACGCTCTACGTGCGGGCGGGGATCCTCGACGAGAAGGAGCGGGAGGACCTGGAGACGCGAGCCGTCATCCTGGCCGATCCCTCGATCAACGAGCGGCAGAAGCAGGTGCTGCTCCAGATCTACGACTCGTTCCGCAAGGAGAACGCCGCCGAGGCCGCGGCGGCAGCGGCAGTAGCAGCGGCTGCAGCCGCCGGCCAGGCGACCGCCGCCGAGAGCGCCCCGACGGCCGCCGGCCAGGCGCCCGCCGCACCCGATGCCGGACCGGCTTCGAGCTAGTACACGTCACGTCACACCGGGAGGACCACCAGCATGGCCATCATCGACGAACTGCGTACCCCTCTCTTCTTCGCCGCCGGCACCGCCGACCTCGTCGCGCAGCGGGCCAGGAAGGTTCCCGGCCTGATCGAGCAGCTCGCCGCCGAGGCGCCCGCCCGGTTCGAGGCCGTACGGAAGACCGACCCGAAGGCCGTGCAGGAGAAGGTGAGCGCCCAGGCCAAGGGGGCCCAGGCCACCGTGCAGTCGAAGTTCGCCGAGGTCGTCGGCGGCCTCGACACGGACCTGAAGAAGCTCGGCGAGACCGCCCAGGACCTCGCCCTGCGCGGCGTCGGCGTCGCCGCCGAGTACGCCGTGAAGGCGCGCGAGAAGTACGAGGAGGTCGCCGCCCACGGCGAGGAGGCCGTGAAGGCCTGGCGGGGCGAGGCCGCCGAGGAGATCGTCGAGATCGCCGTCGTCGTCGAGCCGGAGTCGGAGTCGGAGCCGAAGGCCGGGGCGGACGCCTCGGCGGCGGAGCCGGAGACCGACGGCGCCGACGCGGAGCCCGCGGCCAGGAAGGCTCCCGCCAGGAAGACCACCGCCCGCAAGGCCTCCGCCAAGAAGGTCGCTTCCGAGGACGTCGCCGCCGGGAAGGAGTAGGCCGGGGCACCAATGCGGGTACCCGGTGCGTTGTACCGGGTACCTTGACCGCGAGGCGCTTTCTCTTCCTCTTCACTAGGCGGTGCTCAGCATGTTGCGCGCGGGATTCGACTCCCTTCTCTCCCTGGTGATCTTCCTTGTCTTCACCGGCTTCGCCGTCGCCGCGCTCGTCTTCGCCGCGATGGCGCGCGAGGACGCCTACCGTGCCGCCGAGAAGCAGACGAAGAAGTTCTGGCTGATCATCCTGGGCATCAACCTCGTCCTGAACCTGCTGCTGCCGATGCTGTTCCTGCAGATCGCCGGGCTGATCGCGGCCATCGTGTTCATGGTGGACGTGCGCCCCGCGCTCGCGCAGGTCTCCGGCGGAGGCCGGGGCCGCGGCGGCGGCTCCAGCAGCGATGGGCCGTACGGCCCCTACAACGGCGGCCGGTAGCGACCGGCTCGCGGGAGAAGACGGCGGACAGGGCCCGGGGGCTACCCCCGGGCCCTGTCCCTTTCCAGGGCCAGGACTGCGACGTCGTCGGTCAGTTCGCCGCCGTTCAGCGACCGGACCTCGGTGACGGCCGCTTCCAGGAGTTCCTCGCCGCGCAGGCCCGAGGTCAGCTGCCGGTTGATCATCGTGACCATGCCGTCCTGGCCGAGGCGGGGCGAGCCGGGGCCGGCGGAGCGGCCCTCGATGAGGCCGTCCGTGTACATGAGGAGGCTCCACGCCCCGCCCAGCTCCACCTGGCGGCGCGGCCAGCGGGCGCGCGGCAGCAGTCCGAGGGCCGGGCCGCCGTCCTCGTACGGGAGCAGTCGGGCCGCCCGGTCCTGGCGGGCGATCAGCGGGGAGGGGTGGCCGGCCAGGCAGAGGCCCGCCCGGCGTCCGTCGGGCGCGATGTCGACGGTGCAGAGGGTCGCGAAGATCTCCTCGCTCTCCCGCTCGTGTTCGAGGACCTGCTGCATGGTCGAGAGCAGCTCGTCCCCGCACAGGCCCGCGAAGGTCAGGGCCCGCCAGGCGATCCGCAGCTCGACCCCGAGCGCGGCCTCGTCGGGGCCGTGCCCGCACACGTCGCCGATCATGGCGTGGACGGTGCCGTCGGGCGTGCGGACGACGTCGTAGAAGTCGCCGCCGAGCAGCGCCCGGGAGCGGCCGGGGCGGTAGTGGGCGGCGAACCGCAGGTCGGAGCCCTCCAGGAGCGGAGTGGGGAGCAGTCCGCGTTCCAGCCGGGCGTTCTCCTGGGCCCGGAGGCGGGACTCGGCCAGTTTGACCTGGACGGCGTCGGCGCGCTTGCGCTCGACCGCGTACCGGATGGCCCGGCTGAGCAGCCGCCCGTCGAGCTCCTCGCGGAAGAGGTGGTCCTGGGCCCCGACGCGTACGGCCTCGGCCGCGAGTTCCGCGTCCGCCGAGGCGGCGAGGGCGAGGACGGCGTGGCGGGGGGCGAGGCGGAGGATGTGCCGCAGGGGTGCGAGCGGGTCGTCGCCGGCCGCGGCCCTGGGGCCCGGCAGGGACAGGTCGACCAGGACGCAGTGGACGTCGTCGGTGAGGAGCCGCTCGGCCTCGGTGAGGTTGCGGGCGGTACGGATGCGGACCCGGGTGCCGGCGGCGTCGGCCGCGTCGAGCAGTTCGGGTACGGCGAGGGCGCCCGCCGGGTCGTCCTCGACGACCAGGAGGGTGAGATCGGTGCGATCGGTACCTGTGACGGTGACTGTGCCTGTCATAGCGGTGGCGTCCATAGGGGTGGCCTCACCGGGTCCCGCAGCTGCAGAGACGATTCTCTGACGCGGTAGCGATACGGGCATCGGTCCGGGTTTCCTTCCCTCCCCCCGAGGGTGCGCAGGGCGCCGGGTGGCGTCCCGCCCGTCCCGGACCATAGCGGTAGGGCGGTGCGCAGCGGAATGGTGATCGAGGAGTGGGCGCCCGTGGCGGCGTTGGCATATGCCGCGGATGGGGAGGTACTTGCCCCCGCCACCCGCGCGGGAGGCCTCGACGGCAATGAGAAAGGTCACGCCCCGCCGTCCTCCGGCGCGGGTGCGCTACGTCACACCGGGCGGACGACGCCCAGGATCTCCATCGAGCCCGCGCCCGCGAGGGTCACGTTCCGGCCGGGGCGCGGCGCGTGCACGATCGCCCCGTTCCCGACGTACATGCCGATGTGGCTGGCGTCCTTGAAGTAGACGATCAGGTCGCCGGGGCGCATGTCCTTGATGTCCACGCGCGGAAGGAGCCGCCACTGCTCCTGGGAGGTGCGCGGGATGTCCAGGCCGCCCGCGTTCCAGGCGCTCTGGGTCAGCCCGGAGCAGTCGAACGTGCTCGGCCCCTCGGCGCCCCACTCGTACGGCTTGCCGATCTGGGCCGTCGCGAACGCGATCGCCCGCTTGGCCTCGGGCGTCGTGTCGGCCTTCAGACCGGCGAGGACACCGGTGCCGAGCCAGGTCGTCTGAGCGCGGTACTGCGCCTGCTCCTCGAGGCGGCGCAGTCGCTCCCGCTCCTCGGCGGCGAGCTCGGACTCCAGCTTCTTGGCCGCGGCGATCTTGTCGGTGATCTCCTGCTTGGCCTTGGCCTGCCGGACGCGGTTGGCCTCCAGCTTGGTCCAGTTCTCGCCGGCGTCCTTGGCGTAGACGTCCAACTGGGCCTGGGTGCGGTTCATTTCGCCGAGGAGGTCGGTGGTGGCCTTCGCCCCGGCCTTGAGCCGGCCCGCGGTGTCGAGGAAGAGCTGAGGGTCGTCGGTGAGCACGAGCTGGGCGCCGTCGGGCAGCCCGCCGTTGCGGTACTGGGCGCGGGCGGCGGCGCCCGCCCTGGCCTTGAGGGCCTCGATCTTCGTGCGGCCGGCCACGATCAGCTGGGCGACCTGGACGATCTCGGCGGACTGCTCCTTCGTCTTCTCCTCGGCGAGGTTGTACGCGTCGGTGGCGGCGGCGGCCTGCCGGTACAGGACCTCTATCTCCTTGCGTACTTCCTCCAGGCTCTTCTTCGGCGGCGGAGGCGGGAGCGGCGAGGCGGACGCCTGGAGGGTGAGCGCGGGCGAGGCCAGCACGGTCAGGGCGCAGATCAGGGTGATCGCGGCAGTGGCGTGGCGGCGTCGGTTCACGAGCTCCCCCTCGAGTGGCCAAATCTGATTTACCGTCAGTAACTTGTCGGTGACCTTGGCGATAGTGCCATGCGAAACCGGAAAGCAACAGGGGAAACCGGGGCCTGTCGGGCCCGTTCCCCCCAGGGGGGACGGCTGATGCGCGCGTGACGTTCCCGACGTACGGGAAATTCGACGGGAGTTGGGGAATTCGAAGGCTTCCGGAGCGGATCCGCGGTGAATCCGCCGGTCGCCGACCCTCCGTCACCCGCGCGGCGCCGGCGGCCTCACGCCGTCACCCGCGCGGCGCCAGCGCCTCCCACCGCACCGTCACCTCGCCCTGCCGCCACCGGCGGGGCCCGTCCGCGAGGGGCCAGTCGGCGGCCAGGTCGCGGACGGAGCGGATCCACCGCTGACGCGCACCGAGCGAGGCGTACGGGGCGGCCGCGGCCCACGCGCGGTCGAAGTCCCGCAGGAAGGCGTGCACCGGTTCGCCGGGCACGTTGCGGTGGATCAGCGCCTTCGGCAGCCGCTCCGCCAGGTCCGAGGGCCGTTCGAGCGAGCCGAGCCGGGTCGCGAAGGTCACCGTGCGGGGCCCGTCGGCGTCGAGCGCCACCCACACGTGCCGGCGCCCGATCTCGTCGCAGGTGCCCTCCACGAGCAGCCCGCCGGGCGCGAGCCTCCCGCGGAGCCGCGCCCATACGGCCGCGACCTGCTCCTCGTCGTACTGGCGCAGCACGTTCGCCGCCCGGATCAGGGCGACCCGGCCGGGCACCGGCACCTCGAAGCCGCCGTGCACGAAGGCGAGGCCCTCGTGCTCGTACGGCTTCGCGGCCTCGACGCGGGCCGGTTCGATCTCGATGCCGTACAGCCGGGTGCGGGGGTCGGCGGTGCGCAGCCGGGCGAGGAGTTCGACGGCGGTCCAGGGGGCGGCGCCGTACCCGAGGTCGACGGCGAGCGGCGGCTCGGGGGAGCGGCGCAGGGCGGGGCCGTGGACGGCGGCGATCCAGCGGTCCATGCGGCGCAGCCGGTTGGGGTTGGTGGTCCCGCGGGTCGGTGTGCCGACGGGGCGGGTGGTGCGCGGGGCCATGTCATGAGCGTACGGGGTGTGCGGAGGGGGTCCGTGGCCGACCGTTCGGGCGGCGGCCCGGTGTCCGTCCCGGTGTCCGTCCTGGTGTCCGTCCGGTGTCCGTCCCGGCAACGAATTGGCAAAACGCCCCCGCCTCCGGAAATGAAAGGGGCCATTCCGGTGTTGTCGCGGCTGGAGGACGTAGCACGCCCTCCTGGAGTCGTGCCCGAGAAGGGCTCGACCCGGATCGGCCCGGTTCCACCCCGGATCGACCCGGCCGGACCCGGAGCGGCCCGGCTCCACCCAGCTCGATCCAGCTCCACCCCAGCTCAGCCCGCCAGCTCAGCCCCCCGAGCGGAAGGACCGCCGACGTGAGCCAGTACGTGTCCCGGTTCGCCGGCACCCGGCACCGGCATCCGGCGCCGACCAGGCTCCGGCTCCCCGGCCGGAACCGCACCCCGCGGCGGGTGGCCATGCTCAGCGTCCACACCTCACCGCTGCACCAGCCGGGCACCGGCGACGCGGGCGGCATGAACGTCTACATCGTCGAGCTGGCCAAGCGGCTCGCCGCCATCGACATCGAGGTGGAGATCTTCACCCGGGCCACCACCGGCGGGCTCGCGCCGGTCGTCGAACTCACCCCCGGTGTGCTCGTACGGCACGTGGACGCGGGCCCGTACGAGGGTCTGGCCAAGGAGGAGCTGCCGGCCCAGCTCTGCGCCTTCACCCATGGCGTGATGCAGGCGTGGGCGGGGCACCGCCCCGGGCACTACGACCTCGTCCACTCCCACTACTGGCTCTCCGGCCACGTCGGCTGGCTGGCCGCCGAGCGCTGGGGCGTCCCGCTCGTCCACGCCATGCACACCATGGCGAAGGTCAAGAACGCGGCGCTCGCCGAGGGCGACACGCCCGAACCCGCCGCACGGGTCATCGGCGAGACCCAGATCGTCTCCGCCGCCGACCGGCTGATCGCGAACACGGCCGAGGAAGCCGACGAACTCTCCCGCTTCTACGACGCCGACCCCGGCAAGATCGCCGTCGTCCACCCGGGCGTGAACCTCGACCACTTCCGCCCCGCCGACGGCCGGGCCGCCGCCCGCGCCCGGCTCGGCCTCCCCCAGGACGCCTTCATCCCGGTCTTCGCCGGCCGGATACAGCCGCTGAAGGCCCCGGACATCCTGCTGCGCGCGGCCGCCCAGCTCCTGGACCGGGACCCCTCGCTGCGCTCCCGCATGGTCGTCCCGGTGGTCGGCGGGCCCAGCGGCAGCGGTCTGGCCAAGCCGGAGCAGCTGCAGAAGCTGGCCGCCCGGCTCGGCATCGCGGACGTCGTGCGCTTCCACCCGCCGGTCGGGCAGGACCGGCTCGCGGACTGGTTCCGCGCGGCCAGCGTCCTCGTCATGCCCTCGTACAGCGAGTCCTTCGGGCTCGTCGCGATCGAGGCGCAGGCGGCCGGCACCCCGGTCGTCGCGGCGGCGGTCGGCGGTCTGCCCGTCGCCGTGAGGGACGACGTGACCGGCTTCCTCGTGCAGGGCCACGACCCGGCGGACTACGCCCGCGCGCTCGGCCGGTTCGCGGCGGACCCGGAGCTGTCGGCCCGGATGGGCGCGGCGGCGGCCCGGCACGCCGGCTCCTTCGGCTGGGACACGGCGGCCTCGGGCACGGCGGACGTGTACACGGCCGCCATGCACGACCACCGGCTGCGCGAGAACCGCCGTCGCGTACGCTCGCACCATGGCTGAGGACGTTCGGCGGATCATCGAGGACACGTTCAACGACGCCGAGCTGGAGTGGGAGTCCCCGGAGCCCGGCTCGTACGTCGTGAAACTCCCGGGCACGCGCAAGCTGTTCACCACGCTCTCGCTCCGGGTGGGGCGCCACTCCCTCTCGCTGAACGCCTTCGTGATCCGCCACCCCGACGAGAACGAGGCGGGCGTCCACCGCTGGCTCCTCGAACGCAACCTCAAGCTGTACGGGGTGGGTTACGCGGTCGACGGCCTCGGCGACGTCTACCTGGCCGGCAAGCTGCCTCTCTCCGCCGTCACCCCCGACGAGCTGGACCGGCTGCTCGGCTCGGTCCTGGAGGCGTCGGACGGCGACTTCAACACCCTGCTGGAGCTGGGCTTCGCCTCGGCGATCCGGCGCGAGTACGAGTGGCGGGTCTCGCGCGGCGAGTCGACCCGCAACCTCGACGCGTTCAAGAACCTGACCCAGAAGCCCGCGAACTGACCCGAGTTCGAAACCCCGAACCGGCCTCTTCCCGAAGGGGCCGACTGCCCCGCCCGCGGAACCTGTACGAGGCGCAGCGCGCGCTCAGGCCGAGGTGACGGGGCCGTACCGGCACGGCACGCGCGCTCAGCCCGAGGCGACGGGGCCGTACCGGCACGGCACGCGCGCTCAGCCCGAGGCGACGAGGTCGTTCCGGTACCGGCCCGGTGTGGTGCCGAACTCGCGGCGGAAGGCGTGCGAGAGGGCGTACGGCGAGGCGTAGCCGACGCGGCGGGCGACGGTGGCCAGCGGCTCCCGGGTGTCCCGGAGCAGGGCGGCGGCGCGGGTCAGCCGCCACCAGGTGAGGTACGCCATCGGGGGCCTGCCCACGAGGGCGGTGAACCGGCGGGCCAGGGTGGGCCGGGAGACGCCCGCCTCGGCCGCGAGCCGGTCCACGGTCCACGGGGCGGCCGGGTCGGAGTGCAGCGCCCGCAGCGCCGCGGCGGCCACCGGGTCGCCCAGGACCGCCGGCCACCCTCCGGTCGTGCTCTCGGCCATCCAGGACCGGATCATGTAGACGAACAGCAGGTCGAGCAGGCTGGGGAGCGCGAGGGAGGCGCCCGGCCGCCGTGCGTCCAGCTCTCCCCCCAGGAGGCCGATGGCGGCCCGGAGCTCGGGGGCGCCTTCGGCGTGGCCCGGCAGGTGGACCAGCGGCGGGAGCTCCGCGAGCAGCGGGTGCGCGTGGCTGCGGTCGAGCCGGTACTTGCCGCAGAGCATCTCGACCTCGCGCCCGCCGCCGTCCGCTCGGGGCGGCCGCGGGAGGCTCTCGCCGGCCCACCGGGCGAAGGACACCGCCCGTGCCACCGTCGCCGCGTCCGCCGGCGCGTCGGCGATGACGTGCCCGGTGCCGTGCGGGAGCAGCACCGCGTCACCGGGGCCGAGCACGACCGGTTCGCCGCCGTCGGGCAGCAGCCAGCAGGTGCCCCGCAGGACGATGTGGAAGCCGGCCCCGTCGTACGGGTCGAGCCGCGCGCACCAGCGGCCGCCGACCCGTACCCGGTCGGAGAAGGGCTGCCCGACGCGTACGGCCGAGATCGCGTCGCTCACCACGTCCACCATGGCCGGGAGCGTACCCGCGGCCACGGCACCCACGGTGAGCTTCTCGCGCATCCAGAGGAGTGGAAGGAGCATTGAGGGGCTCGATCACCCCTCCCTACTGTCGATCACATGACGAACGAGAGCGCACAGAGCATCGTCCTGGGGGACGTCGAGATCACCCGGATCGTCGAGTGGCAGGGGCCGTTCGCGCCCGCCCGCACCCTCGTTCCGGACGCCGGAGCGGAGGTCTGGAAGGACAACGAGGAGTGGCTGGCCCCGGACCACTGGGCGCCGGACACCGACCACGCGGTGATGGCGCTGCAGAGCTGGGTGCTGCGCAGCGGGGGCCGGACCGTCCTGGTGGACACCGGTGTCGGCGACGGGCGCGAGCGGCCGCACTCGCCGCACTTCCACCGCCGGCGGGACGACTTCCCCGGCCGTCTGGAGCGGGCGGGCATCCGGCCCGAGGACGTCGACCTCGTCGTCAACACGCATCTGCACGCGGACCACGTCGGCTGGAACACGTACGACGGAGGAGGGGAGTGGGTGCCGACGTTCCCGAACGCCCGGTACCTCCTCCCGGCCGCCGACGACTTCCACTTCGGCCCCGAGAACGCGTACGGCGGCGGCCTCCAGGAGGAGGACCGGCTCGTCTACCAGGACAGCGTGGCGCCCGTGCACCGCGCGGGTCTGGTCACGCTCTGGGACGGGACCCACCGCATCGACGAGAACCTCGTCCTGGAGTCCGCGCCCGGACACACGCCCGGCTCCGCCGTCCTGCGGCTCGCCTCCGGGACCGACCGCGCGGTCTTCGTCGGAGACCTCCTCCACAGCCCCGTGCAGATCCTCCACCCGGCGCACGCCAGCTGCTTCTGCCTGAACGCCGCCCAGGCCGCGACCAGTCGCCGCCGGATCCTCGAAAGGGCGGCGGACGAGCGGGAACTGGTCGTCCCCGCCCACTTCGGCGGAGCGGGCGCCGCCGAAGTGCGCAGGCAGGGGGAGGGCTTCGCCGTGGCCGGGTGGGCGGCCCGCGCCGCCGGGTGACTCAGGAGCTGACGGAGGGCGACTTCCCGGTGTCCTTGCCCTCGGCCTCCGTGAGATCCGTGAGACGAGGGAGCTCCAGGAGGTCGGTGAGCTCCGGGAGGTCGGCGAGATCCCTGTGCTCCGGGAGGTCGGTGAGGTCGGTGAGGTCCGTGGTCTCCTCCGGCTCCTCGGCGAGCGCCTTCCGCAGCCGGATGAAGTAGCCGACGGCGGCGACGACACCGATCGTGGCCGTCGCGACCCACAGGACGTCGGGGCCGGGGCCGTCGACGATCGCGCCGGCGCCGATCGGGGCCACGAAACCGGCGACGGCCCAGGACATGCCCATCACGCCCTGGTAGCGGCCCCGGGCGTGCTCGGGGGCGAGACGGGCGGTGGCGGCGGCGTTCGTCGGGACGTGGATCATCTCGCCGACGGTCCAGACGACCACGGTCGCGGCGAAGGCGACGGAGGAGCCGGCGAGCGCGGTGGCACCCGTGCCCAGCGCGAAGAGGAGGGACGAGAGGCTCAGCAGGACGACCGGGGAGCGCTTGTCGGTCAGCTTGTTGACGAGCAGCTGGAAGCCGACGATCACGATGCCGTTCACGGCGATGACGACGCCGTACGCGGACGGGGCCAGGCCCTGGCCGGCCATCGTCAGGGGCAGACCGATCCACGGGGCGGTGAAGACGAGGCAGACGAGGAGGTTGAGCAGCACCAGCGTGCGGAACGGCGCGTCGCGCAGCACGGTCAGCATGCTGACCTTCTCCTCGGCGACCGGCTCGCCCGCCGTGTCGGTGCGGCCCTCGGGGCGGGTCTCCTGGAGGCGGAGGAAGACGATGACGGCGCACAGCGTGGTGGCGACGGCGTCGACGACGAAGAGGGTGCGGTAGCCGAGGAAGGCCGCGGCGCCGCCGCCGATCGCGGCGATGGCGAAGCCGAGGTTGAGGGCCCAGTAGTTGAGGGCGTACGCCCGGCGCACCTCGTGGGCGGGGACCATGTCGGCGATGGCGGCGTTGATGGAGGGCCGGACGGCCTGCATGGCGACGCCCATGAGGAGCACGATCGCGGCGATGCCCCAGGCACTGGTGACGAAGGCCAGCGCTGCGGCGCACGCGGCGGCCGCCAGGTGCATCGTGATCATCGTGGGGCGCCGGCCCCAGCGGTCGGTGAGCGCGCCGCCGAGCGGCGAACCGGCGACGCCGCCGAGGCCGTGGAGGGCGACGACGAGACCGGCGAACCACGCGGAGTGCCCGAGCTCGACCGTCAGGTAGAGGGAGAGGAACGTCAGGACGAAAGCCCCGGTCCGATTGACCAAGGTCGACAGCCAGAGCCACCAGAAGCCCTCGGGGAAACCGGACACGGTCGTACGGGCTGATCGTCTGAGCGAAGCGATGGTCATGTGTGGCGGTCCCCTGCTGTACGTAAGCCCTGCTTGCGGCTCTCGTAACTTACGCATCTCATACGCCGGACGCCAACGGATTGACGACGCGCGTCAATCGTCAGCGGTCGATTAGGCTCGTACGCATGGCCGACGCACCGTACAAGCTGATCCTCCTCCGCCACGGCGAGAGCGAGTGGAACGAGAAGAATCTGTTCACCGGTTGGGTGGACGTGAACCTCACCGCGAAGGGTGAGAAGGAGGCGACGCGCGGCGGCGAGCTGCTCAAGGACGCCGGCCTGCTCCCCGACGTGCTGCACACCTCCCTCCAGAAGCGCGCCATCCGCACCGCGCAGCTCGCCCTCGAGTCGGCCGACCGCCACTGGATCCCGGTCAACCGCTCCTGGCGTCTGAACGAGCGCCACTACGGCGCCCTCCAGGGCAAGGACAAGGCCCAGACCCTCGCCGAGTTCGGCGAGGAGCAGTTCATGCTGTGGCGCCGCTCCTACGACACCCCGCCGCCGGCGCTCTCCGACGACAGCGAGTACTCGCAGGCCCACGACGCCCGCTACGCGACGATCCCCCCGGAGCTGCGCCCGCAGACCGAGTGCCTCAAGGACGTCGTCGAGCGGATGCTCCCGTACTGGTACGACAACATCGTCCCGGACCTCCTCGCCGGCCGCACGGTCCTCGTCGCCGCCCACGGCAACAGCCTCCGCGCCCTCGTCAAGCACCTCGACGGCATCTCCGACGCCGACATCGCCGGCCTCAACATCCCCACCGGCATCCCCCTCTCCTACGAGCTCGACGAGAACTTCAAGCCCCTCAACCCCGGCGGCACCTACCTCGACCCCGACGCCGCCGCCGCCGCCATCGAAGCGGTCAAGAACCAGGGCAAGAAGTAGTTCTAGCCACGATCATGGCCCCCACCTGCGGTTTCTCCGCGAGTGGGGGCCTTGCTCGTGTCTGTGGGCCGTGTGTGGGCCGTCAGGCGATTAGCCGCTGTTCTTCGGGCCCCGCTGGTACTTCGACTCCTGGTACTGCTCTAGCCAGTTTCGGCTGCTGCGCCAGGAACCGTCCTCGGCCTTGACGGCCTTGAGCCTGCCGCGGATGGCCGCGACGCGCAGTGCGTTCTCCGAGATCTCGGCGGTGGCCAACGCTGCGAGTGGGACGAGCTTGACCGGCCCCGCGACGGCTGGCAGGACGAAGCGGTAAAGGTTGGTCGTAACGCTGCGGGCGATCAGTTCGGCCAGCGGGCCGTACTCGCCCTTGTCTGCCTTGTGCATTGCCTTCAAGTACTTCTCGCGATCCCGCTTGTAGATGATCGCAGGTGGGTAGCCCAGCCGGCCGAGCAAGAGATTGAGTACTAGGCGGCCCGTGCGTCCGTTTCCGTCTAGGAAGGGGTGGATCTGCTCGAACCGGTTGTGCAGCCTGGCGAGCTTCTCGGGTACAGACTCCTCGCCATCGGGTGTGCGGAGCCCCTCCGCTTCATCAACCCAGGTCCTTATGAGGTGGTCCACGTCAGTCCAGGAGGGCGGCTTCATGCCCTCGCTGAAGGCAGCGATCTCGTGCTGTCGGAAGTTGCCGGGACCCTCGTAGTCGGAGGCGTCGGGATGTGGCTCCACAGTCCAGACGGGCGTCATCAGTACGTGGTGGATATTGCGGACCTCGTGAACGCTGATGATCGATCCGTCGCTCCAGTCGCCAGGTTCTAGGGCTTGGCCGTAGACCCACTTGGCTGCGTCGCCGTAGCCCCGAACCTCCATGTAGTCGCGCAGCGGTTTGGCACCAACAGCCTTCCCGTCCTCGAGGAGCTTGGCCACCTCTCGAAGGACAAGCGTGTTGCCTTCCAGCGCGGTGCTGTTGTGGGCTTCCTCGTGCCACAGGTCAGCCCAGATGTCCTCGGCCTCGGCAGGGGTTGGCAGTCCCCCGAAGCGTTCGCGTAGCTCGCGAATCGCCTCGTCCATGCCTTGGTAGACGCTTGCTCGTGATGGCCTGCCCAAGATCCACCCCAATTTTGTTCGGTCCAGAGCTAGGAAACCGTACCGAACAAATCTCAGAAGTTGTTCGGTCTGAGTCTAGGAAACTGTTCCGAACAACCTGGAGAAGTTGTTTGGCCTGAGTCCAGGAAACTGTTCCGAACAGATTCGTGGCACTCCCCAGCGCTGAGCAAGTCGTGCATGTTAGGCTCGCGAACAACCTTCTTCACGGTTGAGCCTAACAAGCACGAGATGTCGATAAGGGTGTCTCCGCAGGTCAGGCCATGTTTGCTGGCCCGTAGGCCGACGCGATCGCGCTCCGGGTGCGCTCCCGGCTACTCGGCATGAGGTGGGCGTACACCCGCAGCGTCAGCCCGGGGTCGGAGTGTCCGAGGTACTCCGCCAGGGCCTTGATGTTCTCCCCAGCATCCAGAAGCACCGATGCGTAGAAGTGCCGGAGTGCGTGCATCCCGTGCTCGCGCGCTGCCGCGTACGTCTCCTCGTCCTCCTTGCGCTCCCGGATGACGCCGGCCGCCGCGAGGGCGGGCTTCCACTGGTCGGAGTTGAACATGCCTCGCCAAACGTGGTTGCCCAGAGGAGCTGTGAAGAGCAGCCGGTGAGTGACCGGCTCTCCGCCCTGGACCATCCACGGCAGCGTGATGTCCACCGGCGGGAAGCGCTTCATGTGCAGCCGCAGCGCATCGGCGACGGGTGCCGCCAGCGGCACGTCCCGAAGCTTCCCGCCCTTCGGCGGCGCGAATACCGGCTTGCCGCGGCTGAGCTTGAGCTGCCGTACGACGTGCACCGTGTCCGACGTGAAGTCGACCGCATCCACGGCGAGACCAAGGATCTCGCCCTGCCGCATCCCGCACCCCGCCCCGGCGTCGACCATCGCCTGGAACCGCTCAGGGAGCGCGGCCCGAACGGCGAACACGCGCTCCGGGGTCCACGGCGTCACCCGCTTCTCCTCTACGGCTGGCGCCTTCACCGACCTCGCGGCGCAGGGGTTCTTGGTCAGGTGCCCGTCGTCCACGGCCGCGTTCAGCACGAGCCGGACGTTGGAGTAGATGACCCGGGCGTACGAGCCGACCACCCTGGCGGCCGCCAGCTGGGTGAGCCAGTCCCGGATGTGCTCCGGCCTGAACGAACCGAGTGGCCTGGACCCGATGTACGGGAAGGCGTGGAGCTTGAGCTGCGACTCCATGGAGAAGCCGGTGTTCGGGTCCGCCTGGTGGGTGCGGAGCCACTTCTCGGCGTACTGCTGGAAGGTGACCCGGCTCGCTCGCGGGTCGACGTACTGCCCCCGGGACATGTCGGCCTCGATGTGGGCGAGCCACTGCGCGGCGAGGCGCTTCTGCTTGTCGGGGAAGCTCTTGGACTTCTCGGTGCCGTCGGGGCCGATGTAGCGGGCGCGGTAGCGGAGCCCGAGTCCGTAGCGGTCCGTCTTGGCCAGGTGGGACTTGCCCTCTGCGTCCTTCTCGGTCTTGAACCAGCGGTCCTGGATGTGGCCAGCCATAAGGGCTGCGTCCTCTCGGTTGGTGGCATGCCTGCCCTCAGGGAGGGAGGCATGGGGGTGCCGTGGAAGCGGCTGTGGAGGGGTTTCGGGGCGGCTGGGGAGGTTGCCTCCCTGCCTCCCTTGATGGGGTTCTGCGCAGGTCACCGGCAGGGAGGCGGGCCAGGGAGGCGGTCAGGGAGTTCTCCCTGCCTCCCTGGCGCCTCCCTGTCCGTGACGGGGGTGTGACGGGCCCCCTTTACCCGCCTTACCTCGCAGGTCAGCGGCCCTTACCGCCCCCTCTACCGGGGTAAAGGGCTCCCTCTACCTGAGTGGCATGGGCGGGGGTGTGACGGTGGGGCGTGACGGGGGTGTGACGCCGTCACGGGTAGCGGGGAGGGGCTCTACCTCCCGCTCGGCCGGCCGGTCAGGCGGCGGTGTCGTTGGCTTCCTGGTGCTGGACCCAGGTGCGGACGGCGGCGGGGTCGTAGCGGACATGGCGGCCGACGCGGAAGCCGGGCGGGCCGGTGCGCTGCTTGCGCCAGTGGTAGATGGTCTCGATGGGGACGGAGAACATCGCGGCGATGTCCTCGGGGGTGAGGTAGCGGTCCGGGAGTCCGGCACGCAGGGTCTCGATCGGCTTGTTGGCCATGAGAGTTGGTGGCTCCTCGTGTCCGTCGCGGGGCGGGGTGGGAGTGATGCCGGTGGCCGTCCAAGAGAGTGGCTGTATCGCAGTGTCCGCAGCCTCGCAGCGTCCGAACCCTGCCGATCGTGCAGCTCAGAGGCGGTGAGAGATGCGGACGCTAGGGCGGACGCTGTGGACGCTGGACGGCCGTAGCGTCCGCAGCTTCCTGCCGTGTCCGGGCCGCTGGTGTGCGGCCCGGTCCGGCTCGTCAGTCCAGGTCGGGGGCCCTGCGGCCCTGTCCGATCGGGGTCACGTCCGGCCACAGGGGCCCCTGGTCCGGTGTGGACGCTGTCTCTTCGGGGAGGTCGGTCCGGGTCAGGACGAGGAGTCGGCTGCGGTGCCGGTCCTGGCTGCGTTGCGTGTCGTCCACGGTGATGCCGATCGACCGCAGGAGCGGGGCGAGGCGCTTGACCTTCCCGCCGGCGCGGGTGGCGTCCTTGGGCCACGTGGGCGGCCGGATGCCGCCCGGCGGCGGGACCTGCTCCAAGAGTTGGGCTGCGGTCCCGGTCCACGTCCCGCACCGTTCGACCAGGGCGGCGAGCGCGGAGCCGAACGGGTCGCCCTCCAGGGCGTCTCCGGCGACGTTCGCGGACGCGGCGAGGTAGTCGTCCAGGGTGTTCCACTCCATGACCTGGTCGACCGCGGCGAGCACGCGGGCGAAGTCGGCCATGCGCGGCATGGTCTCCAGCTTCACGCCCGGCAGCACGACGAGCACGGCTGCGAGGAGGTCGAAGAGCGAGCCGAGGACGGCCGGGCGCACAGCCGCGAAGGCGGTGTCCAGCTCCTCCTCCGAGCGGCGCTTGCTGTCGTCGATCAGTTCGAGGTCGAGGAGCAGCAGCCGTTCGGCGAGGTCCCCGGCGAGAGCTCCGGCGTCGATCGTCGTCATCGCGAGCACCCGCCGGAAGGAGAGGACCACAACGTCGTCGTCGGTGTAGAGGGCCCGGTCCACGATCCCGTCGCCGGTCACGGCCTTGCACAGGGTGTCGGAGAGCCACTGCGGCAGCACGGAGACGTTGTCCAGACACAGGGCCCAGGAGTTGAACGCCTGCGTGGACCACGCCTTGGCGTCCCGCGGCTGGGAGCGCTTCGCGGCCGGGGAGGGGTCGACCAGGTTGACGACCATCTGCGCGGTCTTCGACTTGGCCGTGCCCTGCTCGCCCTTCAGCGTGAGCACCGGGTGCGGGATCGTCGGGATCCACGCGGCGATCGTCCACGCCACCAGCCGCCGGAACGAGGACTCGTCCATGTTCAGCAACCCGTAGAACATCGCGAGCCCGTCGCCGACCAGGATCGGGGTCGGCATCGGCGCCATGGCCCCGGAGCGGCGGAAGAGGACCGGGGAACGCTCCACGATCTCCCAGCCGCCGGCCGACACGGTCACCGCGCGGCCGTCGGCGGTGCCGAGGTCGACCACCAGGGTTCCGGCCTCGTCGTGCCCGACCCGCAGGTGCACCGGCACCGGGTCGTTGTCCTCGGCGATGCCCTCCAGCACGGTCATGGCGTCCGCGAGCGCGGACTGCGACGCAACGTCGCCCTCGAAGGTGTCGGCGTACAGGCGGGCCAGGCGCTGCCGCACGCCGGACCGGCCGCGCAGGGGTAGGGCGATGTTCGGGCCGTCGATCGCGACCGCGTAGGGCCGTCCGTCGGTCGACATGACGAACCGGTACCGCTCGCGGGCCAGCTGCACGAGCCGCACGGCGGCTGACGGCTTCTTCCCGCCGTCATCGGCCGGCGGGCGCTTGTTCACGGTCCCCCTTCCGGTGTTCACGGGCGCCGGGCCGGTCGGCCGGTCAGGGTCGATCGGTCGGGCGGTTCCGTTCACCGGCTTGGTGGTGCTGTTCACGCGCTCACCCCTCGATCGGTCGACTGCTCACAGGTGTTCATCCGGGCCGTACGCCGCCGGTGGTCGAGTCGGCCGACCCGTACGCGACGCTCGGCCGGTTCATGCTGCTTTGCCCGGTCAGGGGTAGACCGTGCGGCCGATGAACGGGCGTGAACGATCCGCGAGAGCATCAGCCAGTCGACCCCGTCCGGGCCCAACTCGATCGGCTCCGGGTCGGCCGACGGGTCGGACTCCGGGGGCGTCGGGTCGGTCGGGTCGCCGGTCGACTGAACACCGTTGGACGCGGTGTCGGTCGACCAGACCAGCAGCAGCGCGAGCGACAGGAACAGTCGGTCGGCCTTGATGTGGTTGCAGGGCTGGCAGGCGAGCACGAGGGCGTTCGCGGACCAGGTCCGGTAGAGCGAGATCGGCACGACGTGGTCCATCGTCGCCTCCCGCAGGTCCCGGAAGCGGTGCCGGCAGTAGACGCACCGCCAGCCGTCACGGGCCGCGAGTTGCGCCTTGCGGCTGCGACGACGGGCAGCACTGAGGTGAGGGCGGGCGTGCAGGCTCACGCGGCGACCGCCAGACGGGAGACGTCCATCGTGACGCGGTAGCCCTGGACGCCGTTGGACTCGATCAGCCCCTCGCGCCGCAGGATCGCCCACGCGTCATCCACGGTCGACGTGGAGACGCCGTAGCGGGCCTTCAGCTCGATCCGCCGGGGCAGTCGCTCGCCGGGCTGCATCCGGGCCACCTCGTGGCGCAGCGTCTCGGCCAGCCGCGAGGCCTTCGACTCCTTGCGCCGCACCCCGGTCTTGCGCGGGGCGGAGGTCTTCTTGCCCGTGGACGGCCGCAGCACGCTCACGCAGCGGGCCGCACCGGCCGCCTTGTCCCACGTCACGCCAAGCCGCTTGGCGATCTCGTGAACGGTCAGGCCCTGCGCCTTCAGCAGCAGGATCCGCCGGGACTCCGCATCGAGACGCAGCAGCGCCTCACGCTTGACCTCGCTCAGCTCGGCCAGCGCCATGCGCTCCCACTCGTCCAGGCCCCCCTGCATGGCCGCCGGGCCGGACAGGCTGGGGTTGTCGAGCTTGAGCAGCAGCACAGCGGCGTCGACCAAGCGGGCGGCGGTCGCGTCGCTGCACTCCAGGTGCTCCGCCATCAGCGAGGGGTGCAGCCCGTCCAGCTTCAGCAGCAGCGCCTCGCGCTCCGCGTCGGGCAGCCCCGCCACCATGTCAGCCAGGTAGCCGGGCAGCTCCATCAGTGCGCAGCTGTCCGGCACGAGCGGGCAGTAGATGTTGCAGGTGACCGGGTCCGTCCAGTCGATGATCCGCTCGTTGTTGCGGGACACGTGGAAGTACTTGCCGATCTCCTGCTTCACCCGGAAGAACAGCAGGCCCCGCGCCGCTTCGATGTCGGTGGCCTCGTCGCCGAGCACGTCATTGGCGATGGTCCGGGCGATGCCGAGCCAAACGTTCTGGGCGATGTCCTCGGCCAGGTCATGGGCACCGCCCATGGCCCGACGGTCCGACCGCAGCCGCGAGAACGCGTACCGTCGCACCGAGGCCGAGTGCGCCTCGTACAGCTCCGCCAGCCGCGCGGACTGCGCCGGCGTCAGTGGGATGTCCTCCCCCTGCTTCAGCCGCCGTCCACACGGACCGTTTCCCTGCCGTAAGGCCGCGTTCGCTTCGTTTCCGTGCATCATGGAAGTACCCCTTCGAGGGTCGGGGAGCGGCGGTCTGCTTGGCGGTAGGAAGCCGCTCCCTGCGAGAGCCCTGGTCTTCTGATCAGGGCTTTCGTGCGATCAGCGCCCAGGCACGGCGCTGTCGTGCTCCTCCGATCGATCCGACCGGCGGGCACATCCCTAAGGTTCCCTAGGGCACCCTAGGGTGTCAAGCGGTACGCTAGGGAACGCATCCAATGAGCAAGGGAGTTGACGTGGTGTCGGATCAGGCCGGCCATCGGGCGCCGTACGCACGGATTGCCGCGCACTACGAGGAACTGATCACGTCCGGCCAGCTTCAGCCGGGCGAGTTGCTGCCCAGCATCAAGACCCTCTCCCAGGAGTGGAGCGTCAGCACCGCGACCGCCGAGAAGGCGCTCCGGAAGCTCCGCACCGACGGGCTCGTCCGAGGTATCCACGGCATCGGTACCGAGGTGATCGACCGTCCCGCCCCCATGTCCTCCGGCGCGCAGCGTCAGGACCGGGGCCGTCGTAGCGGGTCGAGCTGGGGAGCGGGTGAACGATCCGACTCCCACGAAGCGGCCGTGGTCCCGGCGCCGGCCGATGTGGCACAGGTGCTGGACATCGAGCCCGGCGTGGAGGTGATCCGCCGCCGCCGCGTCTACCGCGACCGGCACGGCATCGTCGCGCACTCCACGTCGTGGATCCCGGTGCAGTACGGGAAGCTCGTCCCCCAGCTGGCAGAGAGCGCGCGTCTGTCCGGCGGAACGTCCCTCCAGCTCATCGCGCAGGCCACGGGGCGGCCGATCACCCGCCGGATCGACACGGCGTCGGCCCGACTCCTGACGCCGGCGGACGCGGAGCTCCTGGAGCTGGACCCCGCGAACCCGCCCGCGGCACCGGTGGTCGTGATGACCGCGAAGTTCGTCGACAGCGGGGACCACGTAGTGGAGTACGGCGTGGACCTCGGCGCCCCCGGCCGGACGTGGCTCACGGAATCGGAGCTCGCGCAGTGATGGCGGACGCGGCCCCGGGACCGTTCTGCGTCCTGATGGCGGGGCTTCCCGGCTCGGGTAAGACGACGCTCTCCCGCGCGCTCACGGCGCGCGGGTTCGTCCGGCTGTGCCCGGACGAGGAGATGTTCCGTCGGCACGGCGTGTACGGCGTCGACTTCCCCCGCGGCACCTTCCCGACCCTGGAGCGCCCGGTGCTCGAAGAGATCGCCGTGGAACTTGGCGAGGAACTCCGGGCGGGCCGCAACGTGGTGGTCGACCACGGGTTCTGGACCCCTGAGGACCGGGCCCGATGGCAGGCGATCGCGACGGATGCCGGAGGGCTGCCCGTGCTCGTCTACCTCGGGGTGAGCCACGAAGAACTCTGGTCGAGGGTGAGCGAGCGGAACACCCGGCACGAAGCGGATCCGAACTCGATCTACTTCTCCGAGAGCGACCTCGTCCGCTACCGAACGAGGTTCGTCCCGCCCGGGCCGGACGAGCCCCACCTCACCTACGAGGGTGACCCCGATTCGGTGCTGAAAGCCCTGGAAGACGCCGGGCTGCAGGCGGGGTGCTAGCCGCTAGTTCCCATGTCAGCGCGCAGATTTGCTGCTAGCACACCTGCTAGACCTAGCAGGCAAGGCTGCTAGGTCTAGCAGTGCTGCGCGGCCGACCAGGGGACGGTTGAAGAGGCCACGGCGGGCGGCCTCAGCCCAGGCGGGAATTGGGCTGTGCCTGTTCGAGAGGCAGTCGAGGGGCACTTCTTTGCTCGGGCTCGACTGGCAGCCGCGAACCTCTGGTCTAGTCGCTCCGGACGGAGTGACCGGGAGGGGCTACGACGGGGCCTGGCGTGCGTGAGGAGTCGGTTGCAACCACACCGTGCGGCGCCCGGGAGGCGCCCCGGGGCGGTCGCTCAGTGGTGGATTGCCCATGCCTCGCGGGGGAGGAAGTGGGAGAGGTCGTCCAGTCCTTCGCTGGGGAAGAACACCGGTCGCGTCACCAAGTGGTCGCCTGCCCGCTGCACGTTGAGCACCACACCCAGGGAATCCGAGCCGGGCATTCCGAGGTCCATGTACGTCAGGTCTACTTCTGGCTCCAGGGCCTTGGCGCGTTCGATCATCCAGTGCTCCAGCACGGACGGGACACGACACACCAAAGCCACACCGTCCGCGTGGACCTGTGGTCCGCACAGCGCGTCGACCGCGACGCCCTTGAGCTTCTCGTCTCCGTAGTAGAGGCGTAGGCCGAACTCCCGGTAGTCACCCCGGTCGATCACGGAGGTGCATGCATCTCCTGCGGGATAGCTCCGCCAGAGCCCCTGGCGCTCTTCCGTGACCTCGCTCAACACGTCCGACACCTCGGCGGGAGTCATGCCGAAACGCAGTGGACCCACGCTCGCGAACGGGTCCATCGTCCAATGCTGCCGCTCGTCGTCCGGCACGACCTTCCAAAACTCGAACATGATCGTGCAGCCTAAGGCGGTTTGGCTCGACGCTCCTGCTCAGGGGTGCCCCGGCGGGCGCCGGGCGAACGCCGGTCCCTGTCGTCCGTGCCGTGATCACCGCAGAACCCGGCATTGTCGTAATCCGACAAAGCGGCCATTTCGACCCGGACGTATCCCGGACGGGTGTCATGGTTTGTCCCTGTTTGCGGTAGGGCGAGAGAGCTGGAGACCCGGACGCTGAAGGGCTCGACCCGGACGCGTCTGTCCGGGTCGAGCCGAAAAGCGTCCGGGTTGCCCAACGCTGTGAACTGCGTAAACGTGGAGCCGCCAGGGTCCCGTCCGGGTCTCCGGATCAGCCTAAATGGCATATAACGGCACCCTCGCGTGGCTGCGCTCTGCTCCGCGAGACGCGCCCCGAGGTGGGCCGTGGGCTCTTCCCCGGAGCACCTCCCGCACCCGTTCAGCGGGGACCGCGACCGCAACTCGCGCCGCCACTGTCGCTCTCGCACAGGCAAGAGGAGCACCCGGGCGGGGCGTGCTCCTCTTGTCCGTGCGACCGCAACCGGCGAGCCCAGCGTCCGCAATCCTCTCCCCTCCAAGGGTGCTTTGACCTGCAGAAAAGCGCTGGGAGGGAGTGGGACCTCGCGGACGCTGTGGACGCTAGCGGACGGTAAGCAAGCCGCTTAGCGTCCGAGATGAAAGTACAGGTCAGGGCGTGTTCGGAGTGACCTGCGGACGCTGCGGACGCTGTTTTCTCTTAACTCTCTAGCGAGTGAGGGAAGAGAGGCTTTCCAAGGGCGGGCGGTGGCGGGTACGTACGGCCCGTCCTCGCCCCTTGGAATGCCTTGGTTGCGCCTCTCTCGGTGGAGTGCGTCCCCTTGGGGCCCGCTCGCCGCCGTCTCGATGGGAAGAGATCACTCGCCGCCAACGCGCCCGTGCCAACCGGCGCCGTGGGCGCCCGGAGGTCGCCCGCCCGGCAGGGCGGTCCTTCTTGCTCTTCGTCCTGACGCGCGCCGGCGGCCGGGGCCGGGGCCGTCTCTGGGCCGTCAAAGGGTTCCTGGAGCTCACCAACGTCCACCAATGACAACCACTCGACCGCAGGTCAGAGGCTTGCCCGCGAGCAACGTCCCAGCTCGAAAAGCCGGTTGGTGAGACCCAGGGCAAGAAGAAGTAAGAAAAGTGATCATGCCCCTGACCTGTGCATACGGCACAGATCGGGGGCATTTTCGCTCTCTGGGCCCACCCTGGGCCCTCAGCGCGGAGAGCCGTCAGGCCTCAGGGCCCTGTAGAAGTGCCTCAGGGCATGCATGCCCTGCTCCCGCGCGGCGGTGTGCTCCCGGCTCTTCGCCGTGGGAATGACGCCCACCTTGGCCAGTGCCGGCTTCCAGTGGTCCTCGTTCAGTGACGTGCGCCAGACGTGCCCACCCAGGGGGCCGGTGAAGAGCAGCCGCTTGGTCACAGGCGGACCGCCGGCGCGCATCCACGCCCTCTGATTCCAGGCGGGACCTGGGGAGAGCTCTCCTCAGGGCCCGTCCATCAAGACGCTCCTGAGGGGTAGGGCCGAGGGCGAAGCGCCCTCACCCGACGCCTTGGCCGTCGCTGAACTCGGCGCTGAGGAGCGCCGGATCTCCACCCGGCGGAATAGAGGCTGTCCCGCTCCTGGCCAGCGCGTAGGGTGCGTGCGTCCCTCGTCGTCCAGTGGCCAAGGACACCGGTCTCCGGTTCGCCCGGAATCGGAAACCCGGGTTCGAATCCCGGCGAGGCTATCCGGAATTGAATTCCGAGAAGGCCGGGATGCCTGGCCCGCTCCCGCAGGGCCGGCTCGTCCTGTACAACTTTCTGCTCTCTCGCGCGTCCCACATGAGTGGGGCGCGTGATGCGTCTGGTGTCTTCGAGGGGGAACTAAACGTGTCCTATGTCCGCGTGACCCGGCGGCGGCTCTGTGCCGCCATCACCACTGTGCTTGCCGTAACGTTCGGCGCCGGTGCGGTGAGCACCCCGGCGTCTGCATCCCCCTTCAGCGTGGACGTGGTGGCGGCTGTGGGCCCCACCTCCGCTGAGGACGGCGTCACGCTCGTCCGGCACACCGTGCCTTCCGTCATCGATCTGAGCACCAAGACATACTTCGAGATGAACTGGACGCTCACCGGGGCCGGATGGGCCACGGTGGTCCTGCGCCACACGCGGACCGGGATCACGACCAAGCACCTCCTTGCCGACGGGGGCAATCCCGGCACCTTCACCCTCTTCTGGGATGCCCACGCCAGCAACATCGGTGACGTCCCGAACGGTGACTACACGTGGACGCTCACGGCCGAGACCCTCAACGGGACCCCTCTCGACTTCCAAGCCTCCGGTTCCTTCAAGCTCGTCCGCAAGACCGCACCACACGACTTCAACGACAACGGCTCGCTCGACATCATCCGGCGCGACGACCACGGCGGGCTGTGGCGGACCGACACCACCATTTACGCCGGCGGCACGCTGGACCAGGAGTTCCACCAGTTCATCGGCCGAGGCTGGGAGATCTACGATCAGATCGAAGCGACCGGCAACCTCGGCGGAACGGCGGTCGGCGACCTCCTGGCCCGTGACAGATCCGGCGTGCTCTGGCTGTACCAGGGCAACGGGCGAGGCGGCTTCGCCACCCGGACCAAGGTCGGCACCGGCTGGCAGATCTACGACAAGATCGCGGCAGGCAGCGACCTGACGAACGACGGCCGTGCGGACGTGATCGCCACCGACAAATCCGGCGGCCTGTGGCTGTACCCCGGCACCGGGAACGCCAGCACCCCCTTCACCGCCCGCAAGAAGATCGGTACGGGCTGGAACATCTACAACGAGCTGACCGCCGTCGGCGACATCGCGGGCGGCGCGGCCGGCGACCTGGTCGCCCGTGACAAGTCCGGCGTGCTCTGGCAGTACCTGGGCAAGGGCGACGGCACATTCGCCCCGCGCACGAAGATCGGCGGCGGCTGGAACACCTACGGCTGGCTCATCGGCGCCGGCGACGTCACCAAAGACGGCCGCCCCGACCTCCTCGGCGGCATCAACGCCCTCCCGCACTCCGGTGCCAACGACTCCCTCTACCTCTACCGGGCCACCGGCGACTGGCGTGCAGCCTTCGCCCCTGTTCAGCAATCCTCGGTGTACAACCCGGGCTATACGTGGGACAAAATCGCCTGACGCCTGAGGCCGGGCATGCCTTAGGCAGCCGAACGCGAGGGCGTGAATTCGGCAGCTGCGAAGTGGCCTTCAGGGGCCCTCAGGGCGCGAACGGACGCGCCGCGCGGCCCGTCCCCCGGGGCGGCGTTGCCGCTGAACAACAAGAGGAGCACACCGGCGCGGCGGCCCGGGGTGCTCCTCTTGCTTGTGCCGGCTCGACTTCCCAGGTACCCGTTCCCGTATCGCCCATATAGACCTGGACGTAACCCGGACGGGTACCCCTATTTGTTCTGATTTAGGGGAGGTCGGAATGGCTCGGAACCTGGACGCCGCAGGGGTCAACCCGGACGCGCCCGTCCGAGTCGCATCGAAATCTGTCCGGGTTGCCCAGCGCTGTGACCTGCGCGAACGTCTGGCTGTCCGAGTCTTGTCCAGGTCTCGTTAATGGGTTAACCGGCACATCGCGGCAGGCTCGTGCGGCTGTGATCTACCTCGTGGAGGCGGGTCGGCCACGCCGGACTGGGCGGGCCGTGGACTCTTCTCGGAGGGCTTTCCGTACTTGCTCGACGGGAGAGGGCCGGTGTAGCAGGAGGGGTCAGCGTCCGCGACCTGATTCCCTCTAACAGGGCTCTGAACTGCGGTGATGCTCTTAGAGGGGAGCGGACGCTAGTGGACGGCGGACAAACTGTTTAGCGTCCGCATTGAAAGCACAGGTCAGGGCGGGCCCGAGCTGGGCCCTCCGACGGCGACCGGCGACGACCGACAGCGACCAACAACGACCGCTCGACCGCAGGTCACTTGAGGTGCTCGTCCCTCTGACCAGGGCTGAAAAACGGGCCCTTCAGACCCAGGGCAAGAAGTAACCCCGGCACAGCGCAGTCACCTTCGGCCCCCCGTTCACCGGTTCTCGGTGGGCGGGGGGTTCGGCGTTGTTCCGTGGGTGTCGTGGGGGTGTCGCAGGTCGGTGACATGGTGGGTGGAGGGGGTGTGGTGGGAGTGGGGGGTTGCTACGTTCCGGGTGGGGGCGTGGCCGTGGGGCGGGCGCCGGTGGAGTGGGGGACCTGGTTGTGAACGTCGATCGATTCAGACCTGCTTTCGTCGCGCTGGCCGCGGTGGCGCTGGCCGCGGTGCTCACCGGGTGTCAGGAGGGTGGGGCCGCTGCGGGGGACGGGGTGCCGGGTGCGAGTGCCACGGCCGACGGGCCCGGGGTCGTCGAGATGAGCGAGGCGCCGGTGGACGAGCCGTCGGCGACGGGTGACGCCACGCCGGGTGTGAAGACGCCGGCGAAGGTGCCGGCGAAGAAGACCGGAGGGCCGAAGCCGAAGCCGAGGGCGACGACCGAGGCGCCCGGCGCCGACTGTGTCGACGGGCCGCCGGAGCCGGAGGACTACGACCCCGACGAGTTCGCGCTGTACCGGATCGAGGAGCTGGACGGCAGCACCGGCAAGGTGAACCTCGTCATCCAGCACGGGGCCTGGGGATGCGGCGGGGCGGACACCGACGGCGGGCCGTTCGTCGTGAGCGGTGAGGAGAGCCGCTGGGCCCTCGACCAGGCCGCGTACGTCACCGTCACCGACCCGATCGTCGCGAGCACCGAGAACCAGCGGATCGGGGTCCAGGAGCTGATCGACTGGGTCGGCGCGCACCCCGACTCGGGGCTGGTGTTCCGGTACGAGACCGGTGACGACTGGGCCATCCACCGCCTTGAGCAGGTCTTCACCCCGTAGCGGTCCGGCGTCGGCCGGACGGGTGACGGTGAAACCTTCCGGCTGTGGTGCGCCGCTTGGCGGGTGGGGCGAGGGGCTAGGGGTGGGGTGACCCTGGTCGTCTCCACCGAAACGAGAACCTTCGTGCGTCTCCGTCATTCCGTCGCCGCCGTCTGCGGCGCGCTCGCCCTCACCGCCACCCTGGCCACGCCCGCGAACGCCGCGACCGGCGACTTCTCCTACCGGTTCGTCGGCATCAGCGGCGACCAGCAGTGGGTCACGCTGCACGACCCGGCGAGCGGTGTGTGCGTCACGATTCCGGAGGCCGCCGACCCGGGTTCCTCCGCGCCCGCCTTCGCACCGCACAACGACACGGACGACTTCGCGGTCGTCTTCACCGAGCCCGACTGCACGGGCGACTCCTGGACCCTGCGCCCCCACGGCCGCCCGGCCTCGGACCGCCTGAAGCTCCGTTCGGTGGTGTTCCTCCGCTAGCGGAGGGTCCCGGCTCCGGCCCCCTGCCGCAGGGGGCCGGTCGTCAGAAGTCCTCGCAGGCCTTCGCGCGGAAGTCGTCCAGGGAGACCGTCCTGACCTCGTCCCCGTACTCGTACCGCACCTGACCCGGTACGAGCTTCGCCAGGTCGGCCGTCGTGAAGTGGACCGAGCCCGAGGACCAGGAGTGGTCCTCGGTCCAGCCGTAGAAGCCGTACGACTGCCCGGGGACGAGCCGGCCCGGGGCCTTCCCCGCCGTCCAGCCGTCGGCGGGGGAGGCCAGCGACCAGCTGGTGAACCCGGTGACCGGGGTGTCGTGGTCCCAGAAGGCCGTGGTCTCCGGGGTGCCGGGGGCGTCGCCGTCGTCGGGGTACAGCAGCGCCCCGTCGATCCGGCCGTGACACATCCGGATCACGCCCAGGAGGTCCCCGTCCGCCGTCACGGAAACGCCCGTGACCCCGGCGACGGGCACGGTGCAGCCGGCGAGCGCGGGAAGCACGGCGGCGGTCAGGAGCAGGCGGCGCGGCCAGGCAGTCATGGGCCCATCCTGGCGCGGCCCGATATTCGCGGGCCGAGTTCGCGATCAATCGTTACCGTCCGGCGCATGAGCACGCCCCGTACGACCACACCCGACACGACCCCACCCGACACGAGCACGCCCCACACCAACGCCTCCGGCCCGGCCACGCCCGCCTCCGGCCCGGACACGCCCGCCTCCCGCCCGGACACACCCGGTGCCGGTTCGGCGCTCCGGCTGGAGCCGGTCACCCCCGCCAACGTCGACGCCGCACTCGCCCTGCGCGTCCATCCCCATCAGGAGCACAACGTCGCGCCCGTCGTGAGCTCCCTGGCGGAGGCGTACGCCTGGGGGGACACGGCCTGGCCGCGCCTGGTCTTCGACGGCGATGAGCTCGTCGGCTTCGTGATGGCCTTCCTCGACATCCCGTGGAACGAGGAGAAGGACCCCGCCGACCGCCGCAGCGGCCTCTGGCGCCTCAACATCGCCGCAGAAGGACAGGGGAAGGGGTACGGGAGGTTCGCCGTCGAGGCCGTACGCGACGAATTGCTGCGGCGCGGGGCACGGCGGCTGTACGTGACCTGGGAGCCGGGAGAGGACGGGCCCGGCGAGTTCTACCGCCGGCTGGGTTTCCGTACGACCGGCGAGGTCAGCGGAGGCCAGACGGTCGGCGTGCTCGACATCGGGTGAGCGGCGGGGCGGGGCGCGTTCGTCACCGCGCCCCACCCCTCACCGGGTCAGCCCGAGCAGCCCCCGCACTGGCACGGCGAGCCCGACTGGCAGCCGCAGCCGCAGCCCGAGCCGCAGCCGCAGGCGCCGAGCACCGGTAGGAACACCGCCTCGCGCGGCGTCTCCGCGCCGGACTCGGTCGTCATCGGGGACATCGGGGATTCGGCCATGAGGGTCCCTCCCTTTCGAGGCGAGTGTCGCCTCCCCTCATTGCATGCCCACGCGCACGGGCGCATCAACGGCGCATCGAAGCCCATGCGCCGATGCGCCCCCACGCGTCCATGCAGGACCGGCCGCGCACGACCGACCCCGCGCCGGACCCGCCACGCGCCCGCGTTGCGGCTACGCGCCCTCGACCGGCGCGTCCGCCGCCTGGAGTTCGTCGGCGTGCTCGCCGGTCACCAGGTAGACGACGCGCTTGGCGACGGAGACCGCGTGGTCGGCGAACCGCTCGTAGTAGCGGCCGAGCAGCGTCACGTCGACGGCCGTCTCGATGCCGTGCTTCCAGCGGTCGTCCATCAGGTGCTGGAAGAGCGTCCGGTGCAGCAGGTCCATCTCGTCGTCGTCCTGCTCCAGCTGGAGCGCCAGGTCGACGTCCTTGGTGATGATGACCTCCGCCGCCTTCGCCATCAGGCGCTGCGCCAGCTGTCCCATCTCCAGGATCGTCGCGTGGAGGTCCCGCGGCACCGCCGTGTCCGGGAACCGCAGCCGCGCCAGCTTGGCCACGTGCTGGGCGAGGTCGCCCGAGCGCTCCAGGTCGGCGCTCATCCGCAGCGAGGTCACCACGATCCGCAGATCCGTCGCCACCGGCTGCTGGCGGGCGAGCAGAGCTATCGCCCGCGCCTCCAGGTCGTGCTGGAGGTCGTCGACCTTCTGGTCCGCCGCGATCACGCTCTCCGCGAGCTTCAGATCCGCGTCGAGCATCGCCGTCGTGGCGCGCCCGATCGCCGACCCGACGAGTCGGGCCATCTCGACCAGGCTCTCGCCGATCGAGTCCAGTTCCTCGTGGTACGCGTCCCGCATGGTGTCCCTCTCTACGCAATGCTCCGGGGTCCGGGTGGGGCTCGGACCCCCACGTTGCCACGTTCGGCCCCCTACGCGTCCGGTTCCGACACCTGACGTGAACCGTCACTTTCCCCCAGGTGAACTCTGGGCGACGTGCGCCACCGCCGCCGCCGGGGCAAATGAACCACCCCCGTCTCCACGGTGAACTCTGGGCGACGACTGTTCGAGCAGCCACTCGGACGGCTGGGAGAGTGTCCGTCGCCCCGCATAACCTTGAGGGCATGGACGTGAACGCGGCGGTCGCCGCATTGGCAGCGATCGCCGGAGTGTGCACCGGCGTGATCGCCATGTTGGCGTTCCGCTGGAGCGAACGCGACCACGCGCGCCCCACCCGTACCTCCCTGCACACCGACGCCGTGCTCCCGCCCGGCGTCGACACCGTGCTGTCCGTGCTGCGTTCCTCCGCGGTCGTCCTCGACGAGAGCGACTCCGTGGTGAAGGCCAGCTCGGCAGCGTACGCGCTGGGTCTGGTCCGGGGCGGGAAGCTGGCCGTCGAGCCCATGCTCAACATGGCCCGCGACACCCGCCGCGACGGAGAGATACGCCAGGTCGAGCTGGACCTGGCCCGGCGCGGCACCGGACGCGGCGAGGCCCTCGCCGTCTCCGCCCGGGTCGCCCCGCTGGGCTCGCGACTCGTGCTGCTCCTCGTCGAGGACCTGACGGAGGCCCGCCGCATCGAAGCGGTACGGCGCGACTTCGTCGCCAACGTGAGCCACGAGCTCAAGACCCCCGTCGGCGCGCTCTCCCTGCTCTCCGAGGCGGTCATGGACGCCTCGGACGACCCCGAGGCGGTCACCCGCTTCGCCGGCCGCATGCAGATCGAGGCGACCCGCCTCACCAACCTCGTACAGGAGCTCATCGACCTCTCCCGCGTGCAGAACGACGACCCGCTGGAGGACTCCGAGCCGGTGTCCGTGGACGAGCTCGTCGCCGAGGCGATCGACCGCTCGCGGCACACCGCCTCCACCAAGCAGATCACCATGGCGTCCGGTGGGACCGCCGACCTGCGGGTCTGGGGGAGCCGCGGCCAGCTCGCCGCCGCCCTCGGCAACCTCGTCGAGAACGCCGTCAACTACTCACCGGCCCACACCCGCGTCGGCATCGCGGCACGCAAGATCGCCGCGCCCGGCGGCGACCTGATCGAGATAGCCGTCACCGACCAGGGCATCGGCATCCCCGACAAGGACAAGGAGCGCGTCTTCGAGCGCTTCTACCGCGTCGACCCGGCCCGCTCCCGCGCCACCGGCGGTACGGGGCTCGGCCTGGCCATCGTGAAGCACGTGGCCGCCTCGCACGGCGGCGAGGTCACCGTGTGGAGCACCGAGGGTCAGGGCTCCACCTTCACCCTGCGGCTGCCCGAGGCGGGCGCCGCACGGGACCGCCGGCCCGCCTCATCCCCCACCCCAGATCTCATGACCGAACCGCTCCCCGCCCCGGAGGTCCTTCCGTGACCCGAGTGCTTGTCGTCGAGGATGAGGAATCCTTCAGCGACGCCCTGTCATACATGCTCCGCAAGGAGGGCTTCGAGGTCGCCGTCGCGGCGACCGGGCCCGACGGCCTCGACGAGTTCGAGCGCAACGGAGCCGACCTCGTCCTCCTCGACCTGATGCTTCCGGGCCTCCCCGGTACCGAGGTCTGCCGCCAGCTGCGCGGCCGTTCGAACGTCCCGGTCATCATGGTGACCGCCAAGGACAGCGAGATCGACAAGGTCGTCGGGCTGGAGATAGGAGCCGACGACTACGTGACGAAGCCCTTCTCCTCGCGGGAGCTGGTCGCCCGCATCCGCGCGGTGCTCCGCCGCCGCGGCGAGCCGGAGGAGGTCACCCCGGCGGCCCTGGAGGCCGGCCCGGTCCGCATGGACGTCGACCGCCACGTGGTGACGGTCTCCGGCGGCAAGGTCGACCTGCCGCTGAAGGAGTTCGACCTCCTGGAGATGCTGCTGCGCAACGCGGGCCGCGTCCTCACCCGCATGCAGCTCATCGACCGGGTCTGGGGCGCCGACTACGTCGGTGACACCAAGACCCTCGACGTCCACGTCAAGCGCCTCCGCGCCAAGATCGAACCCGACCCCGGCGCTCCCCGCTACCTGGTGACCGTCCGAGGCCTGGGTTACAAGTTCGAGCCGTAGACCGTGGAGCCGTGGAGCCGTAGAGCCGTGGAGCCGTAGAGCCGTAGAGCCGTAGGGCTCGGGCCGTGGAGCCGTAGGGCTCGGGCCGTGGAGCCGTAGAGCCGCGGGGCCGTCAGGGCCGTAAAGCCGTGGAGCACGGGCCGGCCGCGCGCGCGTACGCGGGAAGGGGCGCCCCCTGGCCGGGGGCGCCCCTTCCGTCGTGTGCGGGTCGCGGTCAGTGACCGGCGGTCGTCGCCTCGCCCGAGGGCTCGGTGCCGTGCTCGCCCTCGCCCGCGCCGTGCTCGCCCTCGGCGGAGGCGCTCGCCGACGCGGTCGGGGAGGAGCCCGGGGGAGCGGGGACGATGCTCGGGCCGAAGTCCTTGAAGTAGCCGGCAGACGGGACGACGAAGGCGTTCAGGGCCACGTCGCCGGTCTTGCTCAGCTTGAAGACGACCTTCTGGGCGCCGCCGGTGCGGGCCTCGGCGAGGCCGTTCTCGATGACGGCTGAGGCGTTGCCCTCGCCGCCGATGACGACGGAGCCGAGCGCCGGGACGGTGATCGGGCCGGAGCCCTCGGCCGCCGCCAGCTTCACGGTGCCGGCCGTGCCGGGGAGGGTGATCGACTCGATGACCTGCGGCAGGTTGCCGTTGTTGAAGACGGTGGCCGAGACGACGGCCGGGCCCTTGACGCGGGCCTCGGGCTGGGTGATCACCAGCGCGTTCTGGATCTTGACGTCGTCCACGGTGACGGCGGCGTTGTCCGGCCGCACTCCCAGCGTCTGCGCGTCGTTGCCCGCACCACAGGCGGACAGCGCGGCGATGGAGAACACGATGGCGGTGGCGGCGAGGGCGCCGCGTCGAAGGCTGCGGCTCACGGCGGCGGCATCTCCTAGACGTACGGACGGGCGTGGGAACTATGGAACAACTAAAGGTGTGTCAGCGCGCTTAGGTTACCGAGCCGCACTCTCCGTCCCGCACCCGACCCGCCCCTAACCGGCCACGGGCGTCCGCGGGAGCGTCCCGGAGCGCGCCGCGGGGGCGGCCCGGAGCGCGCCGCGGGAGCGCCCGAAGCGCGCCTCGGGGGCGGCCCGGAGCGAGCCGGGGGAGCGCCCCGGAGCGCGCCTCGGGGGCGGCCCCGGCGCGTCGCCCGACCTCGTCGCCCATCGCTCACCGTGGCCGGATCACGACCCATTGACCTGTTGTTCACATAACCGCCTTGATCAATTCGAGGGCCGTCGCGCATTACCCGGAGTCGTACCTCCGGAAAATCCCCGACCCGGGTCGGCTGATCAATTGCGGAATCACCCCCGGATGCATCCGTACGAGTGGACGATCCTCGAACGGAGTAGGTGAAGAAGGCCACCCCGAACCCGACAAAACGGGACATCGAGCCTGCCTCGAGGGGCCTCGGGTATGTGTAACGTGCGCGTTTCTCTCTGTCCGCGCAGCCGCTCCGACCTGCGAATACCGCCTTCCGGAAGCCCTTCGCAGCACGTCCGTGATGCCGTTGTCAAGCCCCGAGATATGCCCTGACCTGCGAAAACGCCATTCAGAAGAAGCCGAATCCGTGTTACCCTGGATAGCCACGGAAGGGGTACCTGTCACATGACGTTCAAGGTTGGCGACACCGTGGTCTATCCCCATCACGGGGCCGCGCTGATCGAGGCCATCGAAACTCGCCAGATCAAAGGCGTGGACAAGACCTACTTGGTGCTCAAGGTCGCTCAGGGTGACCTGACTGTTCGCGTGCCTGCGGACAATGCGGAGTTCGTCGGTGTGCGCGACGTGGTCGGGCAGGACGGTCTTGACCGGGTCTTCGAGGTGCTGCGTGCGCCGTACGCCGAGGAGCCGACGAACTGGTCCCGCCGCTACAAGGCGAACCTCGAGAAGCTCGCCTCCGGCGATGTCATCAAGGTCGCCGAAGTAGTCCGCGACCTGTGGCGGCGCGAGCGCGAGCGCGGGCTCTCCGCAGGTGAGAAGCGCATGCTCGCGAAGGCTCGGCAGATCCTGGTGAGCGAGCTCGCCCTCGCGGAGAACACGAACGAGGACAAGGCCGAGGCTCTCCTCGACGAGGTCCTCGCGTCCTGAGCGTGCTCTGACGACGTCCGAGCGCGTGACCAAGTGAAGCGATGCCGCGGCGCCCGCTGGCGTGCTGTGATCCACACAGTGCCGTCGTCGGGCGCTGCGGCATGTCCGCGTACGCCTGCGGAGCGTGCGCACGGCCGTACGCACACGGAAACGGACACGTGTGTGCACCGCTGAGAAGGAACCCGCACCCCCTGTTACGTCCGAACCCCTGTGCTCGGCGGCAACGCCTCGACCGTCGTCACGGAAAGGGCCCGGTCAAGGCGGAGCGTCCGGCACGGTGAGGCCATACCCATGTCGGCCGCGGAAACAAACCTGCCGGAGTGCAACCGATGTCAGACGAAGTGCGTCCTCCTCGTACCGCTGTGGTGATCCCGGCGGCCGGACGGGGCGTGCGCCTCGGCCCGGGCGCCCCGAAGGCGCTGCGCGCGCTGAACGGCACCCCCATGCTCATCCACGCCGTCCGCGCGATGGCCGCCTCCCGCGCGGTCTCGCTGGTCGTCGTGGTCGCCCCCTCCGACGGCGCCGCCGAGGTCAAGAACCTCCTCGACGCCCACGCCCTCCCCGAGCGGACCGACTACCTGGTCGTGCCCGGCGGTGACACCCGCCAGGAGTCCGTGCACCTGGGCCTGAAGGCGCTCCCCGAGGGGATCACCACCGTCCTCGTGCACGACGCCGCCCGCCCGCTCGTCCCCGTCGACACCGTGGACGCCGTCATCGAGGCCGTACGGGACGGGGCCGTCGCCGTCGTCCCCGCGCTGCCCGTCGCCGACACCGTCAAGGAGGTCGAGCCGGCCGAGAAGCCCGGCGACCCCGAGCAGGTCGTCGCCACCCCGGTCCGCGCCCGCCTCCGCGCCGTCCAGACCCCGCAGGGCTTCGACCACGACACCCTGGTCAACGCCCACGCCACCATCGCCCTCACCGGCGAGGGCGCCACCGACGACGCCGGCATGGTCGAGCGGCTCGGCGCGCCCGTCGTCGTCGTGCCCGGCCACGAAGAGGCCTTCAAGGTCACCCGTCCCCTCGACCTCGTCCTCGCCGAGGCCGTACTCGCCCGCAGGAGGGCCAACGATGGCTTCTGAGAACCCGCTCATCCCCCGCACCGGCATCGGCACCGACGTCCACGCCTTCGAGGAGGGCCGCGAACTCTGGTGCGCCGGCCTCCTGTGGGAGGCCTCCGACAGCGACGGGTACGGCCTCGCCGGGCACTCCGACGGCGACGTCGCCGCCCACGCCGCGTGCGACGCGCTGTTCTCCGCCGCCGGCGTCGGCGACCTCGGCGCCCACTTCGGCACCTCCCGGCCCGAGTGGTCGGGCGCCGCCGGCGTCACCCTCCTCGCCGAGGCCGCCCGGATCGTCCGCGCCGAGGGGTACGAGATCGGCAACATCGCCGTCCAGGTCATCGGCGTACGCCCCAAGATCGGCAAGCGCCGCGACGAGGCGCAGAAGGCCCTGAGCGAGGCGGCCGGCGCGCCCGTCTCCGTCTCCGGCACCACCACCGACGGGCTCGGCCTGACCGGACGTGCCGAGGGCCTCGCCGCCCTCGCGACCGCACTCGTGTACCCCGTATCGCCCCGACAGCCGTGAAAAACGTGCCCCGTCCCCGGGAAACGGGCGCGGGGCACTATCACACGCCCACTACCCTGGAGTGGTGACTATTCGCCTGTACGACACCAGCGCCCGGCAGATCCGTGACTTCACCCCGCTCACGCCGGGCTGCGTCTCGATCTACCTCTGTGGCGCCACCGTGCAGGCGGCCCCGCACATCGGCCACATCCGGTCGGGGCTGAACTTCGACATCATGCGCCGCTGGTTCGCGTACCGCGGCTACGACGTCACGTTCATCCGCAACGTCACCGACATCGACGACAAGATCATCAGGAAGGGCGTCGAGCAGGGCCGCCCCTGGTGGTCCATCGGCTACGAGAACGAGCGCGCGTTCAACGCCGGTTACGAGGCACTCGGCTGCCTCCCGCCGACGTACGAGCCCCGCGCCACCGGTCACGTCCCCGAGATGATCGAGATGATGCGGGGTCTGATCGAGCGCGGCCACGCCTACGAGGCGGACGGCAGCGTCTACTTCGACGTGCGCTCGTTCCCCGGGTACCTGGAGCTGTCCAACCAGGACATCGACGACCTCCGCCAGCCCGACGAGGGCGTCTCCGGCAAGCGCGACCCCCGCGACTTCGCCATGTGGAAGGCCACCAAGCCGGGCGAGCCCGACTGGGAGACCCCGTGGGGCCGCGGCCGTCCCGGCTGGCACCTGGAGTGCTCGGCCATGGCCCACAAGTACCTGGGCTCCGCCTTCGACATCCACGGCGGCGGCCTCGACCTGATCTTCCCTCACCACGAGAACGAGATCGCGCAGGCCAAGGCCTTCGGCGACGACTTCGCCTCGTACTGGGTGCACAACGCCTGGGTCACCATGAGCGGCGAGAAGATGTCGAAGTCGCTCGGCAACAGCGTGCTGGTGTCCGAGATGGTGAAGAACTGGCGCCCCATCGTCCTCCGCTACTACCTGGGCACCCCGCACTACCGCTCGATGATCGAGTACAGCGAGGAGTCCCTGCGCGAGGCCGAGTCGGCGTTCGCCCGCATCGAGGGCTTCGTCCAGCGCGCCACCGAGAAGGCCGGGGCGCCCGTCGCCCCCGCCGCCGAGGTGCCGCCGGCCTTCGCCGAGGCCATGGACGACGACCTGGGCGTGCCGCACGCGCTCGCGATCATCCACACCACCGTCCGCCAGGGCAACAGCGCCCTCGCCGCGGACGACAAGGACGAGGCCATCGCACGCCTCGCCGAGGTCCGCGCCATGCTCGGCGTCCTCGGCCTGGACCCGCTCGACCCGCACTGGGCCGAGGAGACCGGTGGCGGCGAGGAGCTCCACGGCGTCGTCGACACCCTCGTACGGCTCGTGCTCCAGCAGCGCGAGTCGGCGCGCGAGCGCAAGGACTGGACGACCGCGGACGCGATCCGCGACCAGCTCAACCAGTCCGGCCTCGCCATCGAGGACAGCCCCGACGGCCCCCGCTGGACGCTGGGCAACCGTTAGAAGACGTGCCGCTCGGGCCTCCGGGCGGCACACTTCAGTTACAGACTTGTGTACGCAGGCATCAGAGGAAACAGGTAGTCATGGCCGGGAACAGCCAGCGCAGGAACCGTCGCACGTCCAACAAGAAGGGTGCGACGATCGGCAGCGGCGGCCAGCGGCGCAAGGGCCTCGAAGGCAAGGGCCCGACGCCCAAGGCCGAGGACCGCAAGGGCCACAAGGCGTTCCGCGTCTCCAACGCGATGGCCCGGAACGCGACCAAGCGCAAGCCCGTCGCCCGCCGCGGCGGCAAGGGCCTGTCCGAGATGGTCGTCGGCCGCAACCCGGTCTTCGAGGCCCTGCGCGACGGCGTGCCCGCCACGACCCTGTACGTGCAGCAGTTCATCGACAACGACGAGCGCGTGCGCGAGGCCCTCAACCTCGCCACCGGCCGCGGCAACATCAACATCATGGAGGCGCCGCGCCCCGAGCTCGACCGGATGACGAACGGCCTCAACCACCAGGGCCTCGTCCTCCAGGTCCCGCCGTACGAGTACGCGCACCCCGAGGACCTCGCCGCGGCCGCCTACGACGACCACGAGGACCCGCTGATCGTCGCTCTGGACGGCATCACCGACCCGCGCAACCTCGGCGCCGTCGTCCGCTCCGTCGCCGCCTTCGGCGGGCACGGCGTCGTCATCCCCGAGCGCCGCGCCGCCGGCATGACCGCCGGTGCCTGGAAGACCTCGGCCGGCACCGCCGCCCGCACCCCGGTCGCCCGCGCGACCAACCTCACCCGCTGCCTGGAGGCGTACCAGAAGGCCGGCATCACGATCGTCGGTCTTGCCGCCGACGGCGACCACGAGGTCCACGAGCTGGAGGCGCTGTCCGGCCCGGTCGTCATCGTCGTCGGCTCCGAGGGCAAGGGCCTGTCCCGCCTCGTCGGCGAGACCTGCGACTTCCGCGTCCGCATCCCGATGCCGGGCGGCGCCGAGTCGCTCAACGCCGGTGTCGCCGCGGGCGTCGTGCTCTACGAGGCCGCCCGCCGCCGTATGGCCTGACACCGCACCTGACGTACCCCCGGCCCCCGGCCGTGGCGTGATCTTGACGGGCCTCGGACATTATCGAGCTGTCAAGGCAGTGTCCTAAACCCAGATCACTCGGTTAGATGAGTGTGGACACCAGAACGCCCCGGCCGGGGTTCGACGATCAGCCGGCGCTGAGCATGGTCAAGGTGGATTCCGATCCCGCCCAGGTGATCGTGAACCACGCCAGCTTCCGTGTGCGGCTCGCGCCGGCCCCGCAGCCCAAGTTCGGCGCCGGAGCCCGCACCGCCGCCCTGTCCGGAGCCGCCGCCGGAGCGGGCGGCCCCCGCCGCCGCCCCGTCGTGTGGACCGGCAAGTCCGCACCGGGCGCGACCGGTCTCCTCCAGGCCGTACGCGAGTCGTCCGTCTCCACGCTCGAACCGGTCGGCGGCCGCGGCGGTCGCCCCGGCCACGACGCCGGCGACACGCAGGCCATCCCGCGCATCGACACCACCATGCCCACCCCCGTGGTGCCCGCCGACTCCGCGCCCCTGCTGCCGCCCATGCGCCGCGCCGAGGGCGCCTACGACGACGTGTACGAGCTCCGGCCCGAGACCACCGAGCCGTACGACCAGGACGCGCCGCACACCACCCGCGGCGCCCACCGCCACGGCAACGACACCGTCCGGCACGCCTACTACCCCGGCCGCCGGATGAACCTCGGCGTGGTGCTCCTCCCGCTCCGCGTCTTCCTCGGCTTCATCTCCATCTACGCCGGCATGGGCAAGCTCTGCGACCCCGTCTACTTCGACGGCGGCGAGCGCGGCTCCATGGTCAAGTGGCTCAACTCGCTCCACCCCTGGGCCCTCGCCGAACCCCTCCGCGACTTCGCCCTCCAGCACCCCGTCGGCGCCGGACTCACCGTCGCCTTCCTCCAGGTCGTCGTCGGCGTCCTCACCGTCCTCGGCCTCTGGCAGCGCGTGGCCGCCGTCGTCGGCGCCCTGCTCTCCGCCGCGCTCCTGCTGACCGTCAGCTGGCGGACCGTCCCGGTCTACGACTCCGCCGACATCATCTACCTGGCCGCCTGGTCCCCGCTGATCATCGCCGGCGCCCCCGTCTACTCCCTCGACGGCCGCATCGCCGGCGAGGCCTGGCGCACCCTCGGCCCCCGCGCCGACCTCTGGGACCTCCGACGCCGCGTCATCCGCCGCAGCACCCTCCTCGCCTCCGTCGTCGTCGGCCTCACCCTCCTCGTCGGCTCCGTCCTCGGCGGCGCCGTCCGCTCCACCGAGATGGTCACCGTCCCCGGTCCCAACGACGACCCGATCAACCACCTGCCCGGCCAGCCGCTCCCCACCGAGCCGCAGCGCCGCGCGCCCTCCACGAGCGCCTCCACCGCCCCCAAACCCGTCGAGACCAGCGAGGCCCCGGCGGAGCGCGAGGAGACGCAGGAGGCCACCCGGCCCACCGAGACCCGCCAGTCCACGCGCACGCAGAGCCCGACCGCGACCCAGGGCAGCGGCACCGGCGGCACCAGCAGCCGTACGCCCACCCAGTCCAAGCCCGCGCCCCCGCCGTCCAGCAGCGACACGCCCAGCGGCAGCGGCGGCTCGTCGAGCGGCGGCACCGGCGACTCCACCGGCACCCCGACCGAGAGCGGCTCGACCTCGGGCGGCGCGAGGAACCCGATCGGCGGCCTCCTCGGCTGACCTCGGGGACGCACGGACACGGCAAAGGGCGGCACCGCTTCGAGAGCGGTGCCGCCCTTCTCGTACGCCTGGCGGCCGGCGCCGGTATGTCTGCACGCGGGTACGTCTGCACGTGGGTATGCCTTGCACGTGGGTACGTCTGCACGTGCGTGCGTACGTCTGTCTGTCTGTCTGCCTGCCTGCCCTTACGTGTGCCCGCTCGCCGTCCCGTACCGGCTTGCCGTGTCCGTGTCCGTGTCCATGCTCATGCCCGAGGCGACCGGCCGTCGGGGAGGCGACCCGCTGTCAGGCCCGCTGAGCGGCCAGCTCCTTGGCGGCCTCGGTGAGGTCCTTGGCGGTGTCGATGGCCCTCCAGTACGCCCCCTGGGGCAGCGGGAAGCCGGCCAGGCGTTGCTCGCGCGCCAGCCGGGGGAAGGTGGTCCGCTCGTGGTCGCCGAGGTCCGGGAGGAGCTCCGTGAAGGCCGCGGAGAAGACGTACACGCCCGCGTTGATCAGGAACGGCGACGGCGGCGCCTCGATGAAGTCGGTGACGTGCCCGAAGGTGTCGGTCTCGACGGCGCCCCACGGGATCCGCGGACGGGCCAGCGCCAGCGTCGCGACGGCGTCCCGCTCCGCGTGGAACGCGGCCATCTCGCGCAGCGAGAAGCGGGTCCAGATGTCGCCGTTGGTGGCGTACCAGGGCCGGTCCGGCTCGGGCAGGTGCGTGGCGGCGTACTTCAGGCCGCCACCGCGGCCGAGCGGTTCGGTCTCGACGACCGTCGTCACCTTGAGGGGGAGATCCGCGCCCTCGAGCCACTCCTGGAGCACCTCGGCGAGATGGCCGCAGGAGACGACGACGTCGGTCACGCCCTCGGCGGCCAGCCAGGAAAGCTGATGGCCGATGATCGGGGTCCCGGTGCCGGGGATCTCGACCATCGGCTTGGGGCGGTCGTCGGTGTACGGGCGGAGCCGCGAGCCCTGGCCGCCCGCCAGGACCACGGCCTGCGTCGGAGAGGTGTGCATACGGGGAACGATAGGCGCCCCGTGCGCCTCGGGCCTCCCAGCGCGCGGGCCGGGGCCCGGAGGGCGGCCCGCCCGCCCGCGCCCGGCCGGTGTCCGTGCAGCGCGTGGACGTTCAGCGCGTGTCCGTGCAGCGCGTGGGCGTTCAGCGCGTGGGCGTTCAGCGCGTGGGCGTTCAGCGCGTGGGCGTTCAGCGCGTGGGCGTTCAGCCGGCGCGCATGACGCCGGTCGCGTACGAGGTGTCGCAGACCGGGCGGGAGAACGACTGGGCGCGGGAGGGGCCGTAGTGCTCGACGGCGGCGCGGCCGAGGGCGCGGGCGATCGAGAAGCAGTGCTTGGCGAGCGACGGCCGGTTCTCCACCTCGCGCTGGAGGTGCGTGAGGGCCGTGCCGGGGTCCTTCTCCTGAAGTTCCGCGAGGAGCTGGTCGCGCAGAATATCCTGCGGGGCACGGGACTTGGCCCGGACGGAGACCCCCGAGGAGGACGCCGTCAGCTGGGTTCCGGAGTTCTCGCCGGCCCACGGAACCGCGGACACCGCGAGCGTGCCCGAGAGCACCAGGACGACGGGCAGGACGAGGGCGAGAGAGCGGCCGATTCGGCGGGCAGTGTGGGTCACGGAGGCGAGCGTAGCGGCCGGTAGTGATATGGCGACATTTAGTCACTCTCGCGAGGGATGGTTCGAGGCGCCTTTTCGAATCCCGTGTTGACGCGGGGTTCCGGCGCCGGCCCCGAATGCCGGGGTTTTCCGGGGTAAGTCCGCTGTCGGTACCGGTGTGGGCGGTTTAAACGGACGGCCCCGCATCTGCAACAGATGCGGGGCCGTCCGGCGCTACGCGGGCACCCCGGTGCCGGGGCGCCCAGGGCGGGTGTCTCAGTCGCTGAGGCGGGCGCCCGTCGAGGTCGAGAAGACGTGCAGCTCGTCGGCGCGCGGCACGACGTGCAGCGTGGTGCCCTTGGCGGGGACGTCACGGCCGCCGACGCGGACGACCAGGTCCTTGTCCTCGCCGCCGACGCGGGTGGAGCCGTACACGAAGCCGTCCGAGCCGAGCTCCTCGACGACGTTGACGGTGACGGCCAGGCCGTCCTTGCCCGTCGGGCCCTGCACGTCGAAGTGCTCCGGGCGGACGCCGACCGTGACCGTGGTGTCGCCGTTGGCGGCCGCGGCGGCGATCGCGTCGCGGGAGACCGGGACGACGCTGTTGCCGAACTTCACGCCGCCGTCGGTGATCGGGACCTCGACCAGGTTCATGGCCGGGGAGCCGATGAAGCCGGCCACGAAGAGGTTGGCGGGGCGGTCGTACATGTTGCGCGGGGAGTCGACCTGCTGGAGCAGACCGTCCTTCAGCACGGCGACGCGGTCGCCCATGGTGAGGGCCTCGGTCTGGTCGTGCGTGACGTAGACCGTCGTGATGCCCAGACGGCGCTGGAGGCCCGCGATCTGCGTACGCGTCGACACGCGCAGCTTCGCGTCGAGGTTCGACAGCGGCTCGTCCATGAGGAAGACCTGCGGCTCGCGGACGATCGCACGGCCCATGGCCACACGCTGGCGCTGACCGCCGGACAGCGCCTTCGGCTTCCGGTCCAGGTACTCGGTCAGGTCGAGGATCTTCGCGGCCTCTTCGACCTTCGCCCGGATCTCCGACTTGTTCACGCCGGCGATCTTGAGCGCGAAGCCCATGTTGTCGGCGACGGTCATGTGCGGGTACAGCGCGTAGTTCTGGAACACCATCGCGATGTCCCGGTCCTTCGGCGGCAGGTGCGTGACGTCGCGGTCACCGATCCGGATCGCGCCCGCGTTGACGTCCTCGAGGCCCGCGAGCATGCGGAGCGACGTCGACTTGCCACAGCCGGACGGCCCCACCAGCACGAGGAACTCGCCATCGGCGATCTCGATGTCCAACTGGTCGACGGACGGCTTGGTCGCGCCCGGGTACACCCGGGTCGCCTTGTCGAAAGTGACGGAAGCCATGGTGATGTGTCCCTTCACCGGCAGGAACGTGCCGGACGATCCGAGTAAAGGAAGGATTCAGGTCTAGTCCACCAGGGTGAACCGCAAGCGACGCTACCTCCCCCCACCCGATCTGTCAGCCCTCCCATGCCCGTGAGATTCCCGACCCCCCTCCCTCCCCCGTTGGTTACACTGCACTCGCTGCCTCCTTAGCTCAGCTGGCCAGAGCACCGCTCTTGTAAAGCGGGGGTCGTCGGTTCGAACCCGACAGGGGGCTCCAGGTAGGAACGTCGAAGACCCCCAACCGATCATGGTTGGGGGTCTTTGACATCCACGGGTGACATCAACGGACGCGGTCAGGAGCGGCCGGGCCTGGGCTTCCGTCGCTGGAGGAGCCGGTCCATGTGGCTGATGGCCTCGCGCTGGGTGTCCTGGACGACGTGGGTGTACACGTCCATGGTCAGGCTGATCTGGCTGTGGCCGAGGATCTCCATCACGACGCGGGGCGCGACGCCGGCCGCGGTGAGAAGCGTGGCGCAGCCATGCCGGGCGTCGTGGAGGCGGATGGGGCGGAGGCCGGCCGCCTCGCTGACGCGGACGAAGGAGCGGTGGACGTTGCGGGGCTCGACAGGGCGGCCTGTGCGGGTGGCGAAGACGTAGCCCGTGCCCGACCACTCCGTACCGGCCACTTCGTACGCCGCCTTCTGCCGCATCCGGTGCCAGCGCAGGGGAGCCAGGCACATGGCGGGGAGCGGAATCGCGCGGGAGCGACGCCCCTTGGTCTCGTCGTTGTAGAGGACCCCGCGACGACGCTGGACCTGTTGGCGGACCAGGAGGACGCGGTTGTCGAGGTCGATGTCGCTCCAGCGCAGGCCGACCAGCTCGCCGCGGCGGAGACCCATGGCGATGGCGAGGACGAAGGCCGCGTACAGCGGGTCCCGACGGGAGGCCGCGAGGAAGTCGAGCGTCTCGTCGAGAGACCACGGGCTGAGGTCGCGTACGGCGGCCCTGGGCGGCTCCACGAGCTTGGCGACGTTCCGGACGATCAGCTCCTCCCGGCAGGTGGCGGAGAGCGCCGTACGCAGCACGCGGTGGGATTCCTTTCGGGCATGGGGGAGGTAGGGACCTGGCGTGAGGCGGTCACGCCGGCCGAGAAGGGGGAGGGATGCGCTAGGTGGTGGCCGGCGCGGGCTTGACCAGCGGTACCGGCTCCGGAGCGGCGTCGGCACCCGGGACGACCGGGCGGTAGGACGCGAGGGCGGGCAGGTTCGGGGTCAGGTGCGCGTGCTCGGCGCAGGTCGCGGCCGCGTCGTTGGCGGTGAGGGCGGGGGTGCGGATGCGGGACCAGCCGCCGGAGGTGTCCCCGGCGACCGCGACGCCGGGGCGGTCGGGCGGGATGGTCAGCACGGTGACCACGGCGTCGGGGGCGATGTCGCCGACGCCCATTTCGGCGGTCTGCTTGTCGTTGACGCGGTGCACGACGCGGCCGGTCAACTGGGCCCGGAGGGCGGTGGCGCCCTTGCCGAGGTCGGAGCCGAACCGCTGCCCGCACACCTCCAGGAAGATGCCTGCCGCACGGGCCATCTGACCCAGGCGGATCAACTGGGTGACCATGCGGTCGCGGCGTTCCTCGTCCTTCTTGGTGGCGACGAGGAACAGTTCGGCGACCTCGTCGACCAGGACCACCACCGGGGCCGGTCGGACGGTGTCGGGCAGGGCCCAGATGTCGGCGACCCCGTGTTCGCTGAGCAGGTCGAAGCGCTCTTCCATCTCTCCAATGAGGGACTCCAGGAGGCCGTCCGCTTCCTCCGGGGTGATGGCGAGGGCGGAGAGGCGGGGCGCGTAGCCGCGCTGTTCCACCCCGCGCTTGCAGTCGATGCCGACCAGGGCCACCGGCAGCCGGGCCAGCCCGGCGACCAGGTTGCGCTGGTACATCGACTTGCCCGACTGGTTCGCACCGAGCGTCAGCGCGTGCGGGACCTTGAGGTAGTCCCGGACGAACGCGGTGCCGTCCTCGCGGAGAGCGACCGGCACGGTCATCGGCCCGGAGGGAACCCTGCGTCGGGGCATCCGGACGCGCCGCAGGACGTCGTAGCCGGTCATCCGCAGCTCGACGAACCCAGGCTTGGTCTCCACCACATTCACCGAGTGGACGCCCCAGGCGTGCCGCAACCGCTCCGAGGCCGCCATCACGTCGGCGGGCTCCAAACCGGCCGGAAGCCGCAGGGTGACCCGCAGCCCGGTCGAGGTACCCCGGAACCGGCGGACCTTCGGCGGCACCGGCTGGACGTCGGGGCGGCGGGCGAGGTTGCGGACCATGAACGCCCGCAGGCGGGACGGCTGCACCGTCAGCCCGCACACGTCCATCGTCGACCGGTAGGTCAGCGCGAACCTCGTGGTCGCCACCGGCAGACCCACCAGCGACCAGAACACCCGAGGCGCACGGACCTTCGCGTAACCGAGACCGCCGGCGGTTCCGACGAGCGGGAGACCGACCTCCCATAACGTCGCCAGATCCGTCATGGTCAGGCCCCCATCGGGGTCACGGCGACGGCGCGGAACGAGATGCCGTGCCGGGTCTGGCCGTTGAACGTGTTCTCCCAGTCCCGGGCCTTGAGCCCGATGACCGACACCGGCATGCCCGGGGCGAGGCCGTCGGGGAGGCCGGTCTCCGGGATGGTCACCTGGTAGAGGTTGCCCTCTCCCTCGTCGGAGATGAGGAGTCCGACCGTGGAGAGGCCGGCGCCGGTCTCCCGGTCCATGGCGCGCTCGCCGGTCTGCTTGCTGACGAGCTTCGGCGTGGGAGCCGTGGCCACGAACACCACGGCGGTAGAAAGGTCGATCTTGAAGGACGGCATCTGCACTCCCTACGTTGTTGGGCAGCCCAAAGAGGAATCGCCAGCACTCGCTGTCCTAGGACTGCGTTTGACTTGTTCTCGTTGAGAGGGGTACGCGATGGCGCCCAAATGGCGGGAGCTGGCAGACAAGCTGGCCGAGGAGATCAGGAGGGGCGAGTACGCGCCAGGGCAGCGTTTGCCGCAGATCAGGGACCTGGTCGATGCTGGCGAAGGCTCCAAGGCAACGGTCAATGCCGCCTACAAGGCACTAGAGGCGGAAGGTCTGGTCACCTCAACGCGCGGCCACGGGACTGTCGTACGCCAGCAAGTTCCTCTCAAGCGACTCGGCATCGCCCGGTACGACAAGGCGAAGTGGCGAGACGGCGACGAAGTCGCGTTCATCGCGGACCGGGTCGCCTCCGGCCGGGCGTACCGCCGCAACGAGCAGACCCAGACCGTCAGCCTTGTCGAAGCTCCGCCCGCTGTGGCCGCTGCCCATGGTCTGGAGCCGGGAGCCCCGGTCTACGCACGGGCCCGACTGGTCAAGGAAGGCGATCAGCCGACGCACACGCTGACCAGCTACTACCGCCCCGAGCACGTTGAGGGCACGCGCTTGGTGGATCCGACCCCCGGTCCGGCCGGCCGAGGCGGTGGCTACCGCGTGCTGTACGACGCGGGGTACGAGATCGACCACATGAAGGAGGCACTCTTCGCCCGCACACCCACGGCGGACGAAGTGAAGCTCCTTCAACTGCCGCCCGGCGAAGCCGTGGTCGAGCTGCACCGAACGACGTACACGGCTGACGGCACCGTGGTCGAGTTCGCCATCGGCATCCACGCCGCCTCCCGCTTTGCGTGGGAGTACGACTTCAAGGTCCCTGACTCCGCAAAGGACCAGGGAGCTCAGCAGTGATCTCCACACAGGACTGGGCCGACACCCAACGCCTCTGGGACTACCACCAGATGGGCCACACCCCCCGGCCCTGCTCGGTGGCGATCGGACTCGGCAGCCACGACCTGGGCGTGGCCGACACCGCAGTCGACCTGTACAGGCGCGGCATGGCTCCATTCCTGGTGTTCACCGGAGCGACCAGCCCGACCACACGCGAACGCATGCCCCGCGGCGAGGCCGTGCACTACCAGGAGCGAGCGATCGAACTGGGCGTCCCCGCCTCAGCGGTGTTGGTGGAGCCGCGAGCCCGGAACACTGGCGAGAACATCCGCTTCTCCCGGGACCTCCTGGACGAGGCTGGCATCACCGTGTCCTCCATCCTGCTGATCAGCAAGCCATACGAGGAACGACGGTCGTACGCCACGGCACGGAAGCTGTGGCCGGACGTCGAGATCGTCAGCGCCTCAAGCCCGATGACCCTCCAGGACTACGTCGACTCCATCGGAGACGCTCGCTTGGTCATCGACATGCTCGTAGGAGCCCTGCAGCGGCTGCTGGTATACCCGGAGCAGGGATTCATGATCAGCCAGCAGGTGCCCGCCGATGTGCTCGACGCGTACGACCGTCTGGCCCAGGGCGGATACATAAGCCGCTTGCTGCGAGATGACGAGGGCGAGGTCCTCAAGCCCACCATCTAGGAGCTGTGCGGTCCATCATGGCTGTCTGGCGGCCCGGACAGGCCCGTGCCGTGTGCAACTCTGTCTCGTGACCTGACCTGCGACAGTCGGCAGCCGCACGAACTTGCCCGCCCGGCCGGAGCACCATGCATAGTGTGCGCATGGATCGATTCGTGGGTCAGGCGAGCCTGGAATGGTGGGCCAATCACGCGACGTGCCTTGAGAAGTACGCCATCGACGTCACCAACACCTTCCACACGGCCAGCATGTGGCAGGCAACCGGTCGGCATGCTCATGTCCTCGACACGGCCCAGCGGGAGGGCTGGGACTTCTTGATGGAGATGGACCCCTACTTCTCCGTTGTGTTTCCCGGCGAGGACAACAGCGGGATCTTCGTGAGAGTCCTCGAGGCAGAGGATGGAGCTCTCACGCTCATGGAGGTGCCGAAGGGCGGATGGTCCGATGAACAACACCCTGACCTCCCTGAGCTCAACCCTTAGCTGAAGCAGTTGTTACAAGTTTCTCTACCTCATCAAGGGCGCTTCCGCCGCCCAAGGCGGCGTCGCGCGCCCGTCGCCCCGGGCCTGCGCTCCTGTCTACGCCCCGCTCCAGCCCGGGCCGCCGGCCGCGCGCCTGTGGCTAAAGGCTTGATGGGGTGAACTCGGGCTGATCTGTCGGCTGACTGCCAGAACGGATGCCTCCGGCGGGGGCGCTCAGGCTCCGGGATGACCGGGGCCAGTCGTGCGGCTGCGGGCCGGTTGTGGTTCGGGTGGGGTGCTGTCATCCCGTCTGCCGTCGACCCAGGCAAGCCGAGCAGACACGGGTCCTGGCGCCCAGGTCGTTCGTACAGTGGCGCGCTCCACCTGGACGCCAGGACCCGCGCCCGCTCCACGGTGTGTGGGTCGACGGCAGACGGGATGACAGCAGGGCACGCTGTGGCTGACGCCGGTCAGCCCACTAGTGTTCGTTCGCCGTACATGCATGGGGGACGGGGAGCGCAGATGGGCAGTAGGCGACGGGTGGATGATCAGGTAGCAGCCGCCTACCTGACCTATTGGGCTGTCCTCGAAATCCGGAGCATGGCCAGGCGCCGCAAAGCGCTGAATACGTGGCCTGACGATGACTACGTCGCCTGCATCGCCTGGCTTTCCGATCTCGTACACAACATCTCAGGTGGCGTGAGCCCCACCCGACGATGGCCTCCGTGGCGCAAACACAAGCGCCCCATGTACTGGACTTGGAACGTGGCAGGACCGGCCGGACGGGAATGGATCTTGACCACTCTGGAGAAGGCGGGCATGGACTGGACTCCCCCAGCTCTCAAAATGCTTCCCGACCACGGCTCCGACGCGTGATCCGAGTCGCCACTGAGCGAAGGCGTACGACCTGAGACCTCCGTGCCACAACCGTGCCAGATCACGCGGGGAACCGCAGGGAATCACGGCGGCCGGCGGGAACGCCGAGCACACCGCAACGAGGTCACGTTCTCGCAGGTCAGCGAGGGGATCGGGCCGGCGCTCTCCTAAAGCGGTGGTTTCCTAGCAACTAGCGGCAGGGGCCAGCTGGCGCCGGCGACCAGTGCGCTGCCGTCCTCGGTGAGGAAGAGCAGGGTGAATCGCGTGCGATCCTCAGGATCGATCAGCACTGACCGCACAGGCCGGTCGTACTCGCTGATGAGCTGCACTGCTCGTTCCAGCCCAAGAGGTTCGAACCCACGCATCCGCATACGCTGAAGTCGGCGACTGAAGACTCCGGCATGCGCACCAGTGGGCTGTACCCGCTCTTCCACCGAGTAAGGGGCGCCGCGGCGGAGGGCTGCCAGAGCTATTACGGACGCCTCGTCATCGCCGATCAACAGCGATTCCAACACATGCCGTTCCATGATCCCCCCCCGTTTGGATCGTGCGGTACAGCAGCCGGGTACCGCAACCCTAGTGACCATCCCCGCACGGTAGCGTCCTTATGAGCCCGTCCAGGGGCCGGTATGACCTCCGCTGACCGATCCCGCTAGAGCTACGGATCAGAAGGCGCGCCCAACCGACCCCGACCATGCGAGAGGCGGTGCGCGGCCGGCGCTGGCAGGTGATCCCCTGGCCATCGACGAAGCCCGACCGTCGGTTAGGTCCCGGACGAGTCTCCGGGCCGCCCCCAGACAGGCCGGGGATGCAACCATTCTCTTCAGAGCTGGAACCCCCGGAAGCCGACCGCGCGCTTGAGACCATAGAGGCCGGCACTGACAACGGCCCCGCCAGTGATGAGCCGTTGAGCGGTGAGTGTCTAACTGCGTGACAACGCCGACGAACAGCGGCGGACGAGCGCGAACGTCTCCGGACCATCAGCGCAGGTGAGCGGCGCACCAGCCCAAGGCAGGGCCCGACCCCAAGTTGCTTCGGGACGAAGAGGTCCTCACTCAATGTCTCAACGTCACGCTTCCGCCGGCACGGCTTGCTCTGGTCGACGACATGGCGGCGTGGCTGAGGCCGGTGGGGGCGCGGCGAGGCATACGCGTGCGTGATCGGTCGGCGCACCCGCCGTCGTGGCTGACTGCCGCCGGCTGAGGATCAGACACTCCCGGCACAGGTCAGCACAGCAACCGCTACCAAGGAACCTAAGCTTCCAAGCTGAGGTACCAAGTGCGTCGGCGCATACGAAACCCGTAGCATGCCGCCCATGGTGACTGCGACTGTCCGCGAGTGGAACGACGAGGAAGGGTGGGGTGTGCTCGACTCCCCCGAGACCCCCGGGGGTTGCTTCGGCCACTACTCCGACATCCAGGCGCCCGGCTTCCGCACTCTGTCGCCCGGACAACAGGTGGACCTCAAGTGGGAGGCTCCGGGCTTCAAACAGGACGGATACGACTACCGCGCGGTCAGCATTGCGCCTCGGCGTGCCTGACATCCACAGCTGACATCAACAACGCTGGACGGGCGCATACGCCAGTGCCCCTGTCCAGCCGTCGCGTCCGTCGACATCAGCCGTCGGAGCAGGCTCCGATCGAACTTGTAAAGCGGGGGTCGTCGGTTCGAACCCGACAGGGGGCTCCAGGACGAAGGGCCGGTGCGGGGGTGTATCCCCGGCGCCGGCCCTTTCGCTCAGTCGCTGTCCAGGGCGGGGCGTGTGCCGCTGTCCAGTGCGGGGACGGGGGCGACTTACGGACGGGGCGTGAGTCTTCGTGCTCGGTTTCCGTACGGGGTGTAGGGGTCACCTACGACGAGGCCGGGAACCACTCGCCGTCGAGCGAGAGCCGTGCTGTGACGCTGCCGCGCGGCTGACGCGGGTCCCCGGCCGGGGCACGGGGGCGGAGGCAGTCCGGCGTTCCCGTGCCTGGGCCCGCCGCGGTCCATGACACTTGGGTGTCACGGGGGTGTACCGGTGGCGTGGGTCGTGTGTGGGAGGGGTGTCTGATGAGTCGGCGTTCCGGTGGGCTGATCGGGGTATGGGCCGAGCAGCAGCGGGTGGCGCAGAGGCAGCGGGAGGGGCAGCACCAGGCGGTGCTACGGCAGCAGCGGGACGCCGAGCGGACGCAGCGGTCGTACGAGCGGGACGTCGCCCGCATGCAGCGGGAGCAGCGGGCCGCCTATCGACAGCAGCGGGACGCCGACGCGCTACGGCGGACGCAGGAGCTCGATCAGAGGGTGGCTCTGCTCGAGTCGCTGCTCGCGGCGGGCTGTCGGGAGCCCGCCTTCAGCGTGGAGTCGCTGCGGCGTGAGGAGGACGTCGAGCCGTTCGCGCCCGGGCCGTTGGGGGAGCCCGTCGCCATGCCGGACCAGCGGTTCTACCAGCCGCAGGGGGCCTGGACGGCGTCAGGCCGTGCCCAGGCCGAGCGGGACGCGCGGGCCAGGTTCGAGCAGGACTGGTACGCGGCGCAGGCCGCCGAGGCGCGGCGGGTGGAGCAGCTGGCGGCGTACCGGAGCGCGTACGACGACTGGGCGGCCGCCCGCCGTGCCGAGATACGTGCGCACAACGGTGGGGTCGACGGGACCGTCGAGGCCTTGCGGGGCGGGGAGGCCGACACCGTCGTCGAGTACTTCACCGCCGTGCTCTTCGCGTCGACTGCTTGGCCCGAGGGGTTCCCCCGGGAGGTGTCGGCCGCTTACGACCGGTCCGGGCGCGGGCTCGTCCTCGACTGGGACCTGCCCGGGTACGAGGTCGTTCCCGAGGCCAAGGGCGTCAAGTACCTGCCGAGCACCGACCAGGAGAAGGAGGTCCCGCGGCCGGTGACGCAGCGGCGGGCGTTGTACCGGGGCGTGCTGGCGCAGAGCGTGCTGCTCGCGGTGCGGGAGCTGTTCGCGTCGGACCGGTTCGGTGCGCTCGACCAGGTGGCGCTGAACGGGTACGTCGGCGGGGTCGATCCCGCCACCGGGCTCGCCTCGCGCGTGTGCGTGGCGTCGGTCGTGGTGGAGCGGTCGGTGTTCGACCGGCTGAACCTGGAGCTGGTGGGGGCCGTCGAGTGCCTGACCGGTGCTCTGGCCGGGCGGCTTTCGGCCAAGCCGGAGGAACGGGTGCCGGTGGCACCGCTGTTGGCACCCGACCAGGTGGGTTCCGATGTCGTGGTGCAGGGGGACGGGGAGGAGCCCGATCTGCTCGCCATGGATCCGATCGCCTTCGAGGGGCTGGTGGCCGAGCTGTTCCGGGCGCGGGGGCTCCAGGCCGTGACCACGCAGCGGTCGGGTGACGGCGGGGTCGACGTCAGGGCACTCGATCCCGATCCGATCAGCGGCGGGTCGATCGTGGTGCAGGTCAAGCGCTACCGGAACACGGTGCCGCCGAGCGCGGTGCGGGATCTCTTCGGGACCGTGCAGGACGCCGGGGCCAACAAGGGGGTCCTCGTGACCACTTCGAAGTTCGGGCCCGGGTCGTACACCTTCGCCAACGGCAAGCCGCTGACGCTGATATCCGGGACCGAGCTGGTGGATCTGCTGCACCAGCATGGTCTTCGGGGGCGGCTGGGAGGGCCGGGCGGACCGGGCGGGTCCGCCCCGGAGGCGGTGCACGCGTCCGCTCCCGCCGAAGCCGCCGAGGACTTCAACCTGCTCGGGATGGTGTGGTCGGGGTCCGCCGCCCTGGACGTCTGCGCGTTGGTCTGTGCCGGGAACCGGGTCCTCGGCGACGAGTGGTTCGTCTTCTTCAACAACCCGGCGACGCCGGACGGTTCGGTGGCCATGGTGGCGGCTGCGCCCGGTGACCGCGCGGCCGTTCGGGTCGGCTTCGACGCGCTTCCCGCGCGGGCGGACCGCCTGGTCCTGGTGGCGGCCGTGGACCCGGAGGTGAACCCCGACGCCGACCTGGGCGGGTTCACGGAGGCCGGGATCCGGCTGCGGGACGACTCGGGTGTCGAGCTCGACAGGCTGGAGGTCTCGGACGGGCGGCCGGGGGAGACGGCGCTCGTCCTCGGCTCGTTCCGGCGGAGGGTCGGCGGCGACTGGGACTTCGTTCTCGGCGGGAAGGGGTACCGGGGCGGCCTGGAGGAGCTTGTGGGGGACTTCGGTATCGAGGTGGAGTAGGACCCAGGTGGGGGCCGGTGCGTCCGGGTGGGGGCGCGCGCCCCCACCCGGACGCCGCTCAGCGGCCGCTCAGGCGGTTGGCCAGGGTGGCGATGCGGTCCGTGGTGGCGGTGTGGGTGGTGGACTCGCGGTGGTCGGCGGCGCGGAAGGCGGCGTACATGGTGTGGACGCCGAGCCAGCGGAGGGGTTCGGGTTCCCACTTGCGGACCTTGTGGTCGACCCAGGGGAGGGTGGTGAGGTCGGTGGGGCCGGATTGGCCGGAGTCCTGCTGGACGAGGTCGCGGAGGGTGCGGGCGGCGAGGTTGGCGGTGGCGACGCCGGAGCCGACGTAGCCGCCGGCCCAGCCGAGGCCGGTGGAGCGGTCGAGGGTGACGGTGGCGCACCAGTCGCGGGGGACGCCGAGGACGCCGGACCAGGCGTGGTCGATCCGTAGACCCGCGAGTTGCGGGAAGAAGCGGACGAGGATGTCGCGGAGGGCGTCGATGGTCTGCGGCTGGGTGCGGCCGTCGTTGTCGGTCTTGGAGCCGTAGCGGTACGGGACGCCCCTGCCGCCGAGGGCGATGCGGCCGTCGGCGGTGCGCTGGGCGTACATGTAGGCGTGGGCCATGTCGCCGAGGGCCTCGGCGCCCGCCCAGCCGATGGAGTCCCACTGGGCGTCGGTGAGGGGCTCGGTGGCGATCATCGAGGAGTTCATCGGGAGCCAGGTGCGGCGCTGGCCGGCGAGGGAGGCGGTGAAGCCCTCGGTGCAGCGCAGGACGTAGGGCGCGCGGACGGTGCCGTACGGGGTGACGGCGTGCTTCGGCTTGATCTCGGTGACGGGGGTCGACTCGTGGATCGTGACGCCGAGCGCCTCGACGGCGGCCGCGAGTCCGGTGACCAGCTTCACCGGGTGGAGGCGGGCGCCGTGCGGGGTCCAGGAGGAGCCGACGGCGCCGGTGACGCGGATGCGGTCGGCGGTCTCGCGGGCGCCGTAGAGCTCGCGGTCGGTCTCGCCGAAGGCGGTCTCGGCGGCGTGGAAGGCCTTGAGGCGGCCGAGCTGGGCGGGGGAGAGGGCGACTTCGAGGACGCCGCCGCGGTGCTGGTCGGCGTCGATCTTCTCGGTCTCGCAGACGTCGAGGACCTCGGTGACGGTGGCGTTCATGGCCTGCTGGAGGCGGACGGCCGCCTCGTGTCCGTGCAGCCGGGCGTAGCGGTCGCGGCCGGCGATGCCGTTGTAGAGCCAGCCGCCGTTGCGGCCGGAGGCCCCGTAGCCGCAGAACTTGGCCTCCAGGACGGTGATGTTGAGGAAGGGGATGGCCTTCTTGAGGTAGTAGGCGGTCCACAGGCCCGTGTACCCGCCGCCGACGACGCAGACGTCGGCGGTGGTGTCGCCGGGGAGCGGTTCGCGGGGCGCGGGGGCGCCCTCCTGCGCGTACCAGAACGAAATGCCGCCGTTGGTGGTGCTCATGTCTATCCCTCTTCCGGGTGCGTGGGCGGGACGTTACCCGGGGCCTTGGTCCTCTGGATACGGGTCCTTCGGCGGCGGTTCCGGGGTGGTGCCCGGCCTGGGTTCGAGGGTGCCGACTCGGTGCGGATTTCGTTGTTCCGGAAGGACTCCACCATGCCCGTACGCAGGTCCCGGCGCGCTGTCGCCGCCCTGGTCGTCGCCGGTTCCATCGGCCTTGCCGCGGTGGGGTGTTCGGGCGGCGGCGAGCCGTCCGCGTCCGCCGCGGCGGCGGTGACCGTGGCGCCCGCCGAGCACACGGACGTCCTCTCGGCGCTTCCGGCGACCGTCGAGGGTACGAAGATCGTCGTCGGCGAGCCGAAGGCCCCGCACACCGTCACCGTGTACGTGGACCTCCGGTGTGGTTACTGCGCGAAGTTCGAGGCGAGCGCCGGGACCGTCCTCGCCGACGAGGCCGCGGCGGGCAGGGTGCGCGTCGAGTACGTCGTCGCCTCCTTCCTCGACGCCCGCACCGGCGGCACGGCCTCGGCCCGGGCGGCGAACGCCCTACGGGCCGCGGCCGACGCGGGAACCGGCGGATTCGCCGCGTACCAGGCGGCGCTGTTCGCCTCGCAGCCGGCCGGCGAGACGAACGACGGCTACTCCGTCGACCACCTGCTGCGGATCGCGGACCAGGTGGACGGGCTGCGGGGGACGGCCTTCGACCGGGCCGTTCGGGACGACACCCACCGGGCCTGGGTCGCCGCCTCGGAGAAGGCGTTCGAGGAGTCGGGGGTCGGCGGCACGCCCACCGTCCTCGTGGACGGCGCGCCCCTGCCGGGAGGCGACGCGCTCTACGACGCGGCGGAATTCTCGAGGGCGCTGCGCGACGCCGGTGTCTAGGGTCGGGATGTGACCGATCGCGTGGAGGACATGGCGGACGTGGCGGATGTGGCGGGCATGGCGGACGTGGCGGATGTGGCGGATGTGGCGGACGTGGAGGCCAGGCGGGGGCCCGAGGTCGTGCCGGGGGCCGGGGGTGTTCGTGGACCCGAGGCAGCGCCGGGGTCTGGAGACAGGCCAGGGACCGGGGGTGTTCGTGTACCTGATGCCGTGCCGGGGGCTGATGGTGTTCGCGTACGCCGGGCCATTCGTGTGCCCGATGAGCTCGTGCGGTCGCAGACGAAGTACAACGGTGAGGCGGGGCGGGCGTTCGTCGCCGGGCTGCCGGAGAGGGCCGAGGAGTTCCTGGACCGGTGGGGGCTGCGGGTGACGGGGCCTTCGATGTACGGGATGGCGTCGCTGGTGCTGCCGGTCCTGCGGGACGCGGACGGGGCGCGGGCGGCGCTGAAGATGCAGCTCCTGGACGAGGAGACGGAGGGGGAGCCCGTCGGCCTGAGGGCGTGGGACGGGGCCGGGGCGGTGCGGCTGCTCGACCATGACGGCGCGACCGGGACGATGCTCCTGGAGAGGCTCGACGAGGCGCGGCCGCTGTCCGCGGTCGAGGACGCCGACGAGGCGCTGGGGATCGTCGCGGGCCTGCTGGCCCGGCTGGTTGCCGTGCCCGCCCCTGAGGGGTTGCGGAGGCTCGGGGACATCGCGGCCGGGATGGCGGCCGAGGTGCCGGAGGCCGTGGCGAGGCTCGGCGCCGACGACGCGGCGGTGCTGCGGGACTGCGCGGCGGCCGTACGGGAGGTGGTCGGCGAACCGGGGGACCGGCTGCTCCACTGGGACCTGCACTTCGGGAACGTCCTGGCGGGCGAGCGGGAACCCTGGCTGGCGATCGACCCCAAGCCGCTCGCCGGGGACCCCGGCTTCGAGCTGCTCCCGGCGCTGATGGACCGCTTCGATCCGGAGCGGCTCCTGTGGCGGTTCGACCTGCTCGCGGAGGTCGTCGGCGACCGGCGGCGCGCGGCGGCCTGGACGCTGGGGCGGGTCCTGCAGAACGGGCTGTGGGACGTCGAGGACGGCGAACCGGGGCTCGACGAGGAGCAGGTGGAGCTGGCCCGGATGCTGCTGGCCAGGAGGACGTGATCGGGGGCAGGCTGGCCCCATGATCCGTACAGCCACGCCTGCAGACGTCCCTGTCATCTACGCCATGGTCCGCGACCTCGCGGAGTACGAGAAGGCACTCCACGAGGTCCACGCGACCGTGGACCAGCTTCACGAGGCCCTTTTCGGCGAGCACCCGGCGGCCTTCGCGCACATCGCGGAGACCGACTCGGGCGAGGTCGCCGGCTTCGCGCTCTGGTTCCTCAACTTCTCGACGTGGCGCGGTGTCCACGGCATCTACCTGGAGGACCTGTACGTCCGTCCGGAGGCCCGGGGCGGCGGCCACGGGAAGGCGCTGCTGCGCGAACTGGCCCGCATCTGCGTCGACCGCGGCTACGGACGCCTGGAGTGGTCGGTGCTCGACTGGAACAAGCCGTCGATCGACTTCTACGAGTCCCTCGGCGCCCGCCCGCAGGACGAGTGGACGATCTACCGCCTGACGGACGGGGCGCTGGCGGAGCTCGGTGGGGCGGGGGTGTAGGAAGAGGGCATGGATACGGACATCGAGCAGCGCTTCCAGCGGATCACGGCCTTCATCGAGGCGCGGTTGACTCCGCTCTTCGACCCGGCGAACGGCAGTGACCACGGTTTCGGCATGGACGACACCTCCCGGGCCCTGCGCGCCACCCGCTACACCGTGCAGGCCGCGGCGGCCGTCAACGGCCTCGTGGAGAAGCGGGCGACGGCGCCTGAGCTCCGGCAGGTCGTCGACCAGGCCCTGGAGCAGAACTGGGACGTGCTGCGGTCGGTCGCCCGGATGTGGGAGGACCACCCGGACTTCCTGAAGGAGTTCAAGGCGCACTCCTGGGACGTCGTCGGGGTCTGACCGACCGCTCCCCGGTGGTCCTCGTGTCCTTTAGGGGATCGGGACCTCCCGGTGGTCCTCGTGTCCCTTACGGGATCGGGACCTCCCGGTGGTCCTCGTGTCCCCTACGGGACCAGGACCACCTTGCCCGTCGTGCCCCGGTTCTCCAGGGCGCGGTGGGCGCCCGCCGCGTCCGCGAGGGGGAAGCGGTGGACGGCGGGGCGGAGGGTGCCGGTGGACGCGGCGTCGAGGGCGGCGAGTTCGAGGCCGCGGACGTCGCCGCCGGCCTTCTGGATCATGACGGGGCCGAGGACGGACTCCGAGGTGATGCCCCGGGAGGCGAGCTCCTCGGCGGTGTAGGTGAGCGGTTCGCCGTCGTGGAGGCCGGCGCCGGACCAGCCGAAGACGATGTGCTGCCCGCCCTTGCCGAGCAGGTCGACGGCGGTGCGGCCGGTCTCGCCGCCGACCGAGTCGAAGACGACGGTGGCGGACTTGCCCAGGGGTTCGAGGTACGCCCGGACCTCGTCCGGCCATTCGGGCCGCGTGTAGTCGACGGCCAGGTCGGCGCCGTTCTCCCGGACGAGCGCGACCTTCGCGGGGCCGCCGGCGAGGCCGATGACGGTGGCGCCGGCGTTCTTGGCGTACTGGACGAGCAGGGTGCCGATGCCGCCGGCGGCGGCGGGCACGACCGCGACCGAGTCCGGGCCGAGCTCCGTGAACTGCAGGATGCCGAGCGTCGTGCGGCCGGTGCCGATCATGGCGACGGCCTCCGCCTCGCCGAGGTGGTCGGGCAGGGCGTGGAGGCGGGCGGCGTCGGTGACGGCGAGTTCGGCGTAGCCGCCGGGGTTCATGCCGAGGTGGGCGACGACCCGGTTGCCCAACCAGGACGGGTCGGTGCCCTCGCCGACGGCGTCGACGGTGCCGGCGACCTCGCGGCCGGGGATCGTGGGGAGCGCGGTGGGAGTCGGGAACGGCCCCTGCGCGCCCTCGCGGAGCGCGGTGTCCAGGAGGTGCACACCGGCCGCCGCCACCCGGATGCGGACCTGGCCGGCGCCCGGCACGGGGTCGGGCGTCTGCTCGTAGGTGAGGTTCTCCGCGGGGCCGAAAGCGTGGAGGCGGATGGCGTGCATGGCGAGTCCCCTGTGTCGTCGTACGGGCGCGTGAGCGGCTTGACGGGTACAGCCTCCGACCTCAAGCGTGCTTGAGGTCAAGACGGTCGCGGGAGGTGGGGGAGCCAGGGCGGCCCGAGTGGTCCGAGTGGCCGCGGTGGTCGGCGCGGAGGGCGAGGGACACGGCCTCGACCGCGCTCGTGAACGACACCTCGGAGAGCACGCCGGGCGCGGCCACCTGGTCGCCGACCAGGTACACGCCGTCGCCGCGGTCGACGGCCGGACGGTCGCGCCAGGTGGTGCCGGGGAGGTCGACGGCACCGGTGCGGCCCTGGGATACGGACTCGCGTCGCCACACCGTCCGTTCGCGCCAGCCGGGGAAGCCGAGGTCGAGGAGGCGCTCGGCGTGGGCGACGCCGTCGGCCTTGGAGGAGCCGGGGCCGATGGGCAGTTGGGCCTGGATCAGCTGCTGACCGGCCGGGGCGAGCGAAGGGTCCTGCGCCGTGAACCGTTCGACCCAGCCCGGCGCGTCCAGGTCGGAGACGACGAACGGGTCGCCCTTCCGGGTCCGCAGCGCCAGGTCGAGCAGGACCGTACGGCCGCTCTCCCAAGTCAGGGACGGGTCGCCGAGCAGACGGGCGGCGGCGGGCAGAGCGGTCGCGACGATCACGGGCCCGTCGTCGGCGGGCAGGGCGTCGACCCGGGACGAGGTCTCGATCCGTACGCCCATCTCCCACGCGCGCGCGGCCATCCGGTCGACCAGCTCGCCCCAGCCGCCCCGGACGTAGTGCGCCTCGGGCGGCAGGGACGCGGCGCGGTGCAGGCGTTCCTGCACGAAGCGGGCGGACAACGCGCCCGGGTCGTGGTGGAACAGCGCCACCGCGCTGTACGCGGCGGCGACGCCGGCGGTCCTGGCCCCCGCGAGGCCGGTCACCCAGGTGCGGAAGTCGACGTCGACGGGCGCCTGTTCGGCGGTACGCAGCGCCTGGCGCAGCAGACCCGGCGGGGGTACGCGCCGCAGCACGCCGCCGCGGTGGAAGCGGAACCGGAGGCCCTCGACCGCCGGCAGCTTCGCGAGCGGGCCGAGAAGCCCGCGCTGCTTCAACCAGGTCCAGTGCGGACCGCCGGCGTACAGCGCGTGCGGACCCTCGTTCGTGCGGTACGGGCCCTCGGCGGTACGGGCCCGGCCGCCGAGAGTCCGGTGAGCCTCGTGCACGGTCACCTTCGTGCCCGCCTCGGCGGCGGTGATGGCCGCGGTCAGTCCGGCGAAACCGCCGCCGACGATCGTGAGCTTCCGCATGTCCGTCTCCCTCGTCTGGATCTCGTACGGGGGACGAGCGGCCGGTCCCCGTTCGTGACATCCGGGGCGCTGTCAGTGGCGTACCTCACCATGAGGGCATGGCGACGACACGCAAGAAGCAGGTGGCGGCGGCGCGACGGCCGGAGGTACGCCTCCCCCCGCTCGATGCGTACGCCGGCACCCTCGAGCCCGACGGCGACTACGACGGCCTCGACCTCACCGGGCTCGACCTCACCGGCCAGTCCGGCGAAGGCGCCCGCTTCCTCGACTGCGCGCTCCGCGACTGCCGGCTCGACGAAGCGCGCCTCGCGAACGCGCGGTTCCTCGACTCCCGGCTCACCGGCGTGCGCGGCGTCGGCACCGACCTCTCCCACACACAGTTCCGCGACGTCGAACTCGTGGACGCGCGGCTCGGCGGCGCGCAGCTGCACGGCGCCGTGCTGGAAAGAGTCGTCATCCGGGGCGGCAAGAGCGACTACCTCAACCTCCGGGCCGCCCGACTCAAAGACGTCGTCTTCGAGAGCGTCGTGCTCAGCGAGCCGGACTTCGGCGGGGCGTCACTCGAACGCGTCGAATTCGTCGACTGCGTGCTGACGGGGGTCGACTTCACGTCGGTACGGCTCAAGGACGTCGACCTGCGCGGGGTCTCCCGCCTCGACATCGCGCGGGGCGTGGCCTCGCTGGGCGGGGCGGTCGTCTCCTCGGCGCAGCTCATCGACCTCGCGCCCCTCCTCGCCACCCACCTCGGCCTCCACGTCACCCCCTGACCCTCCCGCCCGGGGCTGCGCCCCGCCCCGTATGGGGCGGAACGGGTGGGCACAACGGACGGCGCCCCTTGCCGGGCCCAGGCTTCCGCGCCTGAACCCGCACGGACAGTGCGGTGCGCAACGGGTGCGGGTCCAGGCACAAGGGGCGGAGGCGCCGCCGAGGGCGCCGTCCCGTGTGCCCACCCGTCCCGCCCCAGCGGGACGATTGCCCACACGGCAGCGGGCGTAGGCCCACACGGGGCGGAGGGCGGAGGCCCGCACAGCAGTGGGCGCGGAGGCCCGCACGGGGGTGCGGTGGGCGCAGGCCACGCAGCGTGGCAGCCCGCGCGGCGGCGGCGCGCAGGCCCACACAGCAGTGGGCGAAGGCCGCACGGGGGTGCGGCGGAGGTCCGCACGGGGGTGGGCGGAGGTCCGGCACGGGGTGGGGCCGGGGCCCACGGGGTGCAGGGGCGGGTCAGGGGAGGCGGGGGAAGCGGGATTGGAGGGACCAGATGGCGGGGTTGTCGCCGAGGCCTTCGTGCATGTCGGTGAGGTCGGCGATCAGGTCGTGCAGGAAGTCGCGCGCCTCGCGCCGCAGCTCCGCGTGGTTGAAGGTGACCGGCGGCTCGTCGCCGGGCATCCAGTCGGCTTCGACGTCCACCCAGCCGAAGCGGCGTTCGAAGAGCATCCGGTCCGAGGATTCGGTGAAGTCGAGCTCGGCGTACTGCGGCTGCGAGGCGCGGCTGCCGCGGGGGTCCTGGTCGAGTTGTTCGACGATGTCGCACAGTGCCCAGGCGAAGTCGAGGACCGGCACCCATCCCCAGGCTGTGGACACCTCGCGGTCCGCCTCGGTGTCGGCGAGGTAGACGTCCCCGCAGAAGAGGTCGTGCCGCAGCGAGTGGACGTCCGCGCGGCGGTAGTCGGTCTGCGGCGGGTCGGGGAAGCGACGCGAGAGGGAGTAGCCGATGTCGAGCACGGACCGATGGTGTCACGGCCCGGCCTGCCTCCCGCACGCGAGGACGCGCAGGGCCCTCTCGGGCCCAGGTCTCACAGCCGGCTACCGGGCCCGCCCCTTGGCGGCACCGGGCAAACGGTTCCCGCCGCCCGACGGGACCGGGCATCGGCACCTGCTCTCGGCGGCATCGGGCACGGACCGCCCGCCCCGGTGGCACCGCCCCCCGGGCAGCACCGCCCCGGGCTGCACCGCGCGACGGCCCGCACCGCCCACGGCCGCACCGTCCCCGGGCTGCACCGCGCGACGGCCGCACCGTCCCCGGGCTGCACCGCGCGACGGCCCGCACCGTCCCCGGGCAACCGCCGCACCGCCCACGGCCGCACCGCCCACGGGCTGCACCGCCCCCGGGCTGCACCGCGCGACGGCCCGCACCGTCCCCGGGTAACCGCCGCACCTCGCGACCGCCGCACCGCAACCGCGCCGCCCCCGTCGTGGCGTCAGTGGCGGGAGTGGGTGGCGCGGGCGAGGTGGGGGCCGAGCCAGCGCTTGAGGCGGCGGAGGGGTTGGAGGTGGTCGGCGGCGCGGTCGAGGCGGTAGTAGAGCTGTGGGGGGATGTGGGGGAGGAGGGGGGAGTGGCGTTGACCGAGGAGGGCGAACATGTGGGCCGGGGGGAGGTTCATGTAGCGGGGGAGGTTCTCGTACCACTGGGCGCTGTAGCGGGCGGCGCTCTGGGCGGAGACGAGTTCGGCGCGGCGGCGCTTGCCGTATGTGGTGAGGGCGGCGTCCAGGTCGGTGTGGTCGCGGAGGGCGTCGGCGAGGGCGAGGGCGTCTTCGAGGGCGAGGGTGGTGCCCGCGCCGATCGAGTAGTGGGTGGTGTGGGCGGCGTCGCCGAGGAGGACGAGGTTGCCGTGGTGCCAGGCGCGGTTGGTGAGGGTGCGGAAGGTGAGCCACTGGGCGGCGGCGTCGGCCCGGTCGCGGCCGATCAGTTCGTGCCCGTCGAGGAGGTCGTGGAAGAGCTTCTCCAGGAGGTTGAGGCTGTCGGCCTCGCCGCGCGTGTCCAGGCCGAGGCCGGTCCAGGTCTCGGGGGAGCACTCGACGACACAGGTGGAGCGTTCGCCGCTGAACCCGTAGGCGTAGCACCAGATCCAGCCGTGCTCGGTCTCCTTGAAGGCAAAGCTGAAGGAGTCGAAGACCTTGGTGGTGCCGAGCCAGATGTAGTGGTTGCGGCCGTGGGCGACCGTGGGCCCGAAGCGGTCGGCGTGTGCTTTGCGGAGGACGCTGTTGACACCGTCGGCGGCCACGACGAGGTCCGCGTCGGCGAGTTCGGGCGCGTCGGGGCCGGTGATGTCGTGCTCGAACTCCACCCGGACGCCGAGCTCCCGCGCACGGTCGGCGAGCAGCCCGAGCATCCGGCGCCGTCCGATGCCGAAGCCGGCGTCGCCGCGGTGGACGGTCCGCTGGTCGCGGACGATCGCTACGCCGTCGGTCCAGGTCACGGACGCCTCGGCGACCGCGTCGGCGGACTCGGGGTCGCCCGCGCGGAGTTTGTCGAGGAGCCCGGCCCAGTAGGTGACGCCCCAGCCGTACGTGGAGCCCTCGGGGTTCCGTTCGTACACGGCGATGTCGTGGGACGGGTCCTGCCGCTTCAGCAGGATCGAGAGGTAGAGGCCGGCGGGGCCACCGCCGACGATCGCGAGCTTCACGTGCGCTCCCACGGAGAACCGATGCATGACACCGTGCGGTCAGGCAGTAGCGCACAGTAGCAGCGGCTGCCTGTCGGGGGACGTCATGCAAGGGGAAGACACTCCCTGGGGGTCTTTCCCCTAGGGCAGCAGGCGGCGTTCCTTCGCGACCGCCACGGCGCCCGCGCGGGTGTCGACGCCGAGCTTGGCGTAGATGCGGCCGAGGTGGGTCTTCACGGTTGCCTCGCTGATGAAGAGGGCGCGGGCGATCTCGCGGTTGCCGAGGCCGCGGCCGAGCTGGCCGAGGATGTCGCGTTCCCGGTCGGTGAGGCTGGGTCCCGCGGCGCCGCGCATCACGTCCATGACGCGGCTGGCGACGGGCGGGGAGAGGGCGGTGCGGCCCTGGGCGGCGGAGTGGATGGCGGCGAAGAGCTCCTCGGGCCGTTCGGCCTTCAGGAGGTAGCCGGTCGCGCCGGCCTCGATGGCGCGGGTGATGTCGGCGTCCGTGTCGTACGTGGTGAGGACGAGGACGTGGACGCCGGTGGGGGCGATCCGGCGGGTCGCCTCGACGCCGTCGATGCCCGCGCCGAGCTGGAGGTCCATGAGGACGACGTCCGGCTTCAGCTTGGCCGCCATGGCGACGGCCTCCTCGCCGCTGCCCGCCTCGCCGACACGCCGCCGGGGGTGTCGGCGGGGTCGAAGCCGTGGCCGTCGTCGGCGATGTCGAGGACGACCTGGTCGTCGAGGTAGGTGAGGGTGAGGGCGGCGGATTCGGCGTCGGCGTGTTCGCGGATGTTGGCGAGGGCGCCCTGCGCGATGCGCAGCAGCGCCGACTGCACCCGTTCGGGCAGCGGCACCGCGGTCCCGTCGATCCGGAAGTCGGCCGACTCGCGGGTGGCGAGGCCGCGCAGCGCCTCTTCGAGGCCGCCGCCTTCGGCGAGGTCGGCGGGGGCCAGGTCGTGGACGAACCGGCGGGCCTCGGCGAGGTTCCGCTCGGCGATGGACTCGGCGGTACGGACGTGGCGGCGGGCGGTCGACGGATCGCTGTCCCAGGTCCGGTCGGCGGCCTGGAGGAGCATCTGCTGGCTGGACAGGCCTTGGGCGAGGGTGTCGTGGATCTCCATCGACAGCCGCTGGCGCTCCGCGAGCGTCCCCTCGCGCCGTTCGATGGCGGCCAGTTCGCGCCGGGTGCGGATGAGGTCGTTGATGAGGGCCCGCTGTCGGGCGGCCTGCCGGTCGGAGTACACGAACACGCCGGTCGCGATGGCGGCGACGGCCGGCGGGGCGACGATCAGGTTGGGGTCCCAGCCGCCGTGCGCGAGCTGCACCTGGGCGAAGACCACGAACGCGGTGAGCAGGGTGACGAGGCCGAGGGCGGCGCGCGCCGGGAGGGTCCGCAGGCCCGTGTAGAAGAGCGGGACGGCGCACCAGGCGAAGCTGGGGGCGAGGACGACGAGGACGATCCAGACGGCGACGACCGTGCCCAGCCAGGCGAGCCTGCGGGGGGCCGCCCGCGTGCCGACGACGGGGCCGAGGAGGTACAGGGAGGCGAGCGCGCCGGAGAGGGCGACGATCCAGGGGCTGCGGTCCTCCCAGGGGTGGCGCAGCAGGAAGCGGGCCAGCGAGGCGCCGAGGAGGAGGAAGAAGGCGATGTGCATGACCCGTGCCAGCCATCGGGTGTCCGGGTCCTGCTCCTGTTCCTTCGGCCGTGTCACCCTCGCACCTCCTTGCGCCCCTGACCTGGGGTTATCTCTCCATCGTGGCCCGCGGGGACCACAGGGGCATCAACCGATCGGCTGACCCGGCCGTCCTCCAGTGTGCGCGAGGAGGGCAGCCGGTACGCGGACCGGCGGGACCGGGTACCGGCCACAGGATGGATTCCAGAGCGAACGAACACCTTCCCCGCAGCGCCTCACCCTCTTCCTCGGCGGCGGCGCCCCCGTCACCGCCAAGGGCGCCCCCATCGCCGGCATCGGCGTCGCCGGCGCCCCCTCCGGCGACCTCGACGAGAAGTTCGCCCAGGCCGGCGTCGCCTCCCTCGCCAAGTAGGCGCCCCGCCGTCAGAGGACACCCCGCACCCGCGGGGTGTCCTCTGACGGCCCCGCTCGGCTCGGCGAGTGCGCAGTGCGCAGTGCGCAGTGCGCAGTGCGCGGTGCGCGGTGCGCGGTGCATCGGCCGAGCCGGGCCGTGACAGCCCCCCGGCGTTCCCGCGTTCCCGCGTTCCCGCGTTCCCGCGTTCCCGCGTTCCCGCGTTCCCGCGTTCCCGCGTTCCCGCGTTCCCGCGTTCCCGCGTGTCCGCGTGTCCGCGGTCCGGTCCGTATGCGCCCGGTTCGGGAGGGTTGCTTAGGATCGGTACGTGACCCAGCGCAACCGGACCGGAGCCGCCGCCGCCCTCGTCGCCCTCGCGCTGCTCGCGGGCGGATGCACGGGGGCCACCGGCGGGGTCCGTGGCACCCCCGGGGCCGCCGGGCTGCGCGACCCGTACTTCCCGAAGCTGGGCAACGGCGGCTACGACGTGGGCCGTTACGCCCTGTCCCTGGCCTACGACCCCGGCACCGGGCGGATCGACGGCACCGCCGAGATCACCGCCCGCGCCACCCAGGACCTCAGCGCCTTCAACCTCGACCTCGCCGGCCTCACGGTGAGCGGCGCGACCGTCGACGGAGCCCGCGCCGCGTACAACCGCGCCGGTGACGAGCTGACGCTGCGGCCCCACGACGAGATCCCGAAGGGCGCGGAGTTCCGGGCCACCATCAGGTACGCGGGCGTGCCCGAGCCGATCACCGACGCGGACGGCTCGGCGGAGGGCTGGCTGCGCACCGCCGGCGGGGCAGTCGCGGTCGGCGAGCCGGAGGGCTCCAAGACCTGGTTCCCCGGCAACCACCACCCTTCCGACAAGGCCGCGTACGACATCACGCTCACCGTTCCGGCGGGCCTCGAAGCGTTCTCCAACGGGGTGAGGACCGAGCGCCGTACGGCCGCCGACGGCCGCGTCACCACCGTGTGGCACACGCCGGAGCCGATGGCGAGCTACCTGGCGACGGTCGCGATCGGCCGCTACGAGACGGGGACGGCGACCGCCGCCGGGCGCGCGGCCGACGCCGGTTCCGGTACGGACGCCGGTTCCGTGCCCGTGCTGACCGCCGTCGAGGCGTCCGTCACGGCGGACACGGCGGCGTTGCGGGCCGAGATCCCGGTGATCCTCGAACGGCAGGCGGATCGGTTCGGGCCGTACCCCTTCTCCGCCGCCGGCGCGATCGTCGTGAAGGACGGGCCGCTCGGCTACGCCCTGGAGACGCAGACGCGGCCCGTCTTCCCCGCCGCGTCGTTCGACCGGACGACCCTCGTCCACGAGCTGGCCCACCAGTGGTACGGGAACTCGGTCACCCCCGCGACCTGGCGGGACCTGTGGCTGAACGAGGGCTTCGCCACGTACGCCGAATGGCTGTACACGGAGGAGTACGAGGACGTCCCCGCCCGGACCCACTTCGAGCGGGCCTTCGCCCAGGACGCCAACTGGGCCTTCCCGCCGGCCGCACCGCCCGGCCCCGGCAACCTCTTCGACCCGCCCGTCTACCAGCGTGGCGCGATGGTCCTGCACAAGCTGCGCGAGACCGTCGGCGACCCCGTCTTCGACGAGATCCTGCGCGGCTGGCCCGCGAAGTACCGGCACGCCAACGCCTCCACGGGCGACTTCACGGCCTACGCGGAGAGCGTGGCGGGGAAGGACCTCGACGGCCTGTGGGACGTCTGGCTGTACGGCGACGGGAAGCCGGACCGCCCTTAGCGACGGGAAGCCGGACCGCCCTTAGCGACGGGAAGCCGGACCGCCCTTAGCGACGGGAAGCCGGACCGGCCTCGGCGACGGGGAGACCGGACCGGCCTCGGCGACGGGAAGCCGGACCGCCCTTAGCGACGGGAAGCCGGACCGGCTCTAGATCCGGGCCAGGGGCTTTCGCAGGACGACGCACGGGCGGCCGTGGGCGAGGTCCGGGCGGCGGGCGGTCTCCTCGTAACCGAGGGAGGTCCAGAAGGCGAGGGCCTTCGGGTTGTTCTCCAGGACGGCGAGCCGCAGGCCGGTGCGGCCGGCCGTGCGGAAGCGGTCCTCGACGTACGCGGCGAGCCGGCGGCCGTGGCCCGTGCGGTGCTCGTCCGCGTGGACCATGAGGAGCCCCAGCCACGGATCGGGGTCGGCCGGGTCGGGGTGGCGGCCGAGCGTCACGGCGACGGCCACGAGCCGGCCCTCGGAACGGGCGAGCAGCACCTCGGCGGTGGGCTCGGCGAGGTCGTCGGCGAGTGCGGCCGCGACCTGCTCGGGCCGGATGTCGGACGGATCCGGGAAGTCACCGCTGAGCTGCTGGAACTCCGCGTTCGACGCGTACAGCGCGGTGAGTTCGGTGAGCAGCGCGCCGGGGAGGGCGGCGCCGTCCTCCAGGGCCTTGGGGGCGAGGGCTTCGACGATCACGCGGACAGGGTAGAGCCCCGGCCGGGAAACCCGGCCGGGGCTCTACCGGCGCGCGACGGATCAGAGGTTGACGCCGAAGTCGCGGGCGATGCCCTCGAGGCCGGACGCGTAGCCCTGGCCGACGGCGCGGAACTTCCACTCGGCGCCGTTGCGGTAGAGCTCGCCGAAGACCATGGCGGTCTCGACGGCCGCGTCCTCGGAGAGGTCGTAGCGGGCGAGCTCGGCTCCGCCGGCCTGGTTGACGATGCGGATGTACGCGTTGCGCACCTGGCCGAAGTTCTGCGAGCGGTTGACCGCGTCGTAGATGGAGACCGGGAAGACGATCTTGTCGACGTTCGGCGGGAGGGCCGCGAGGTTGACGTTGATCTGCTCGTCGTCGCCGCCGCCCTCGCCGGTGCGGTTGTCACCGGTGTGGACGATGGTCTGGTCCGGCGTCGACTTGTTGTTGAAGAAGACGAAGTGGGCGTCGGAGGCGACCTTGCCGGCGGCGTCCACGCCGATCGCCGAGGCGTCGAGGTCGAAGTCGGTGCCGGTGGTGGTGCGGACGTCCCAGCCGAGGCCCACGGTGACGGCGGCGAGGCCCGGGGCCTCCTTGGTCAGGGAGACGTTGCCGCCCTTGGACAGGCTCACAGCCATGGAAAGTCCCTTTCATCGTGATGTCGTCGCCTGGAGAAACGCGTGTGCGGCTCCGGCGGTTCCCGCCCGGTCTTCCGCAGGGTTTCCCGTGGGATCCGTGGCGAAAACAGGATGACTCCCATGGCCCCCTCCGGGGAACATGGAAGGCATGTCCGGTCCGTATCCCATCCGCGGCTCCGTCTCGCTTCCCGAGGCCGAGCTCCAGTGGCGTTTCTCGCGGTCGTCGGGGCCGGGCGGGCAGCACGTCAACACCAGCGACTCGCAGGTGGAGCTCCGCTTCGACCTCGCGGCCACCGAGGCGCTCCCCGAGGTGTGGAAGGCGCGCGCCCTGGAGCGCCTCGCGTCCCGCCTCGTCAACGGCGTCGTGTCGGTGCGCGCGTCGGAGCACCGCTCCCAGTGGCGCAACCGCGAGACGGCGGCGGTGCGACTCGCCGCGCTCCTCGCCGAGGCGACGGCCCCGCCGCCGAAGCCCCGCAGGCCGACGAAGATCCCGCGCGGGATCAACGAGCGGCGGCTGCGCGAGAAGAAGCAGCGCTCGGAGACGAAGAAGACCCGTCAGTCCCGAGACTGGAGCTGAGCGCCCGCCGCTCCCGTGACGGGAGCTGAGCGCCGGTCGAGCGCCGTGTTCAGGACAGGTGGCGGTACTTGCCCTGGAAGTACGTGAGCGGGCCGATGCTCGAGGCGGACGGCAGGGCGGCGGTCAGGACGCGGCCCACGACGAGGGTGTGGTCGCCGGCGACGACGCGGCTCTCGGTGCGGCACTCCAGGGTGGCCAGCGCGCCGCCCATCAGGGGGGCGCCGCTCTCCTCGCCGCGGGTGTGGGGGAGGTCGGCGAAGAGGAGCCGGTCGCTGACGCGGTTCTTCATGGCGAAGCGGCCGGCGACGTGCCGCTGGTCCTCGGCGAGCATCGAGACCGCCCAGACGGGGACGTCGGTGAGCAGGTCGTCCATGCGGGAGTCGTTGCGGAGGCTGACCAGGACGAGGGGCGGGTCGAGGGATACCGACATGAAGGCGGTGGCCGTCATGCCGACGTCCTCGCCGCGCGGGCCGTCGTCGGGGTCGTGCGCGGTCACCAGGACCACGCCCGACGCGAGGCGGGACATGGCCGCCCGGAACTCGTCGTTGCTCACCCCCTCAGCATGCGGGATGGCCAGGTCGGAGACGGGGGGCGGGGCGGGGGTCTTCTGCAGCACACCAGCACGCTAATCCGGCGCCCGAGCCGCGCGCATCGGCCCCGGGGACCAGTCCGCCACCCCCGCCGGTCCTAGGTCCTGTCCGAAAGTCCCGCCCGGCCCGCCGGGCGGAGGGGGCCCTTCCGCCCTATGGCGCGAGGCCTCGGGAGGAAAGGTGCGACCCGCCATGAGCTGCTGTGACTTGAGTCACAGAGGGCAGTATTTGCTGACCCTGTGTACCGGGTGCGCAGCTCGCTGTGATTCAGTGGCAGTGACAGTGCAACACGTAGCCGATGAGAACCCTGGAGTTGCTGTCGAGGTCTCGGGGAGAGCGAGCGATGGAGACCGAGTCGGAGCCGTACGTCCGTCTCTCGACCCTGCGGCAGCTGCATCAGGTCGTGGCGGACCTCAACACTGCCCGCAGCCTGGCGGACACCCTGCAGACCGTCGCCGACGGCGTCGTCGCGGGTCTCAACTACGAGCTGGCCTGCGTCAACCTCGTCCGTCCCGACGGTGACCTGGTCGTCGCCGCGTTCGCCGGAAGCTCCGCCGCCGAGGCCCTGATCACCGGCCGGGTCGGCCCCCGCGAGTCCTGGGAGCGGCGTCTCTCCATGGGCGTCGCCTGGGGCGACCTGAGGTTCATCCCGCACACCGAGGGATGGGTGCTGATGGAGGACGACGTCCCCCAGTGGCACACCGACGGCCCGGCGCCCCGCTTCGAGGACGAGTGGCACCCGCACGACCGGCTCTACGCCCCGATGTACGCCTCCGGCTCCGGCCGCGAGCTCCTCGGCGTCATATCCGTCGACCGCCCGCGCAACGGCCGGCACCCGGGCCCCTGGGGCCAGGAGGCGCTCCAGATGTACGCCTCCCAGTCGGCCATCGCCATCAGCAACGCGCGCCTCCGCTCCAACATGCAGCGCGCCCTGGTCCGCCTGGAGCGCGAGCAGCAGGCCCTGCGGGCCAGCGAGGAGTCCTTCCGGCAGGCCTTCGAGTACGCGCCCTCCGGCATGGCCATCGCCGAGATGGGCGGCGACCAGCACGGCCGGCTGCTCCGCACCAACGACGCCCTGTGCCGGCTCCTCGGCCGCCCCGCCTCCGTGATGCGGCGCTACTCCTTCGCCGACCTCGTCCACCCCGAGGACATCGGGACCCTGCTCAGGACCTCCGCCGAGGGCGGCCGGGCCGAGCTGCGGCTCGGGCGGCGCGACGGCACGTACGTCTGGGTCTCCCTCCGCAACTCGGTCGTCGCCGACACCGCCGACGGCCCCCGCTTCCTCCTCACCCACGTCGAGGACATCGAGGAGCGCAAGCGGCACGAGCTCCAGCTCGCCCACCGGGCCTCGCACGACGCCCTCACCGGCCTGCCCAACAGCGCCGAGCTGCGCTCCCGTCTCTCGGCCCGCATCTGCGAGCGCCCGTCGGCGCCGGGGGACGAGGCCGCGTACGGCACCTACGACTCCGCGCGCGACGGCGGCTACGCGACCGGGCACGAGTCCTCGTACGACACCTCCTACGACTCCGGCTACGAGCCGCAGCCGTACGAGCACGAGCACGAGCACGGCTTCGGCTTCGAGCCGGCGGGCGGCGCCGGGCCGTACGACCACCACGTCCACGCGGTCGCCCCGACGGGCGGGGAGGTCGACGACGGCACCAAGGGGCTCGCGGTCCTCTTCTGCGACCTGGATGGCTTCAAGTCGATCAACGACCGGTTCGGTCACCACACTGGCGACGCCGTCCTCATCGAGGTCGCCCGCCGGCTCACCACCGGTGTGCGGGACGGCGACACCGTGGCCCGGCTCGGCGGTGACGAGTTCGTCGTCCTCGCCGACGGCCTCGGCTCCGCGGACGCCGCCGACCTGGCCGTACGCCTCCGCAACGCGATCATCCCGCCGATCCGGGTGGACGGGCGGGCGGTCCGGGTGGGGGCGAGTTTCGGCATCGGTTGGGCCGAGTGCGGGATGACCGTAGAAGAGGTCCTGAACTCCGCCGACCAGCGGATGTACGTGGAGAAACGCTCCCGCGCGAAGGTCCACCGACGGGCGGGCTGAGTCGCGCGCTCGTCCGTTCGGGGTAGGCTCGGCCGGTCGGCGACGGCTGGCGAGCATGGAGAGGATGACCCGGATGGCTGCCGGTAACGACGGCGCGAACAAGCCCGAGGACGACGATCCGTTCGGCTACCTGTACGCGGACGGCCAGGCAGCGGGCGCCCAGCCCCCGCAAGGCGGTGGCTACGGCTACCCCGGCCCCGCCCCCGCCCAGCCCGGCGTGCCCCGAACCTCGTACAACCAGGTCAGAACGGTCGGCGAGCGCCAGTACGGCCAGCACCAGCAGCAGCCGTACGTGCCGCAGCAGCAGGCCCCGTACGGCCAGCCGCAGGCGCAGTACGCCGCGCCGGAGACCTACGGCGGCGGCCACGGTGGTCCCGGCGGCCCGCAGACCCGTCAGACGCCGATCCCGCCCCAGCGCGGCGGCGGCTCCGGCGGCGGCCCCAACACCCGCGGCATCCTCATCGGCGCCGTCGCGGTCGTCGCGGTCGTCGTGATCGGCATCACCGCGGCCGTGATCTCCAACTCGGGCGACAAGGACAAGGACGACAAGGCCGGCGGGGGCACCCCCACGACCGCGCCCTCCCAGGCCTCCGAGACGCCCAGCTCCGAGCCGAGCACCGACAAGACCCCGGAGGAGCTCCCCAAGCAGGACGCGGCGACGCTGAAGCTGGGTGGTTCGGCCGGCACGGAGACCGTCGTCAAGGGCGCCGAGGGCGCGGGCGGCGTGTACGTGTCGGGCTTCAACCAGGTCGGCGCCTCGGTGACCTGGAAGGCGAACATGCCGTCGGACGGCAAGTACCGCCTGACCGTGCGCTACGCGATCCCGGCGGTGGACGCCAACGCCACGCTGACGGTCAACGGCACGCCGAACTCGAACCCGCTCGGCCTGAAGAACTTCGTCCACTCCTCGGACCCGAACCTGGAGAAGAACTGGCAGACCACCTGGGCGCCGGTCACCCTCCAGAAGGGCGAGAACGAGATCAAGATCTCGTGCGAGCAGGGCAACCAGTGCAACGTGCTGCTCGACTGGCTGGAAGTCACCCCGGGCTGAGGCCGGTAACGGAGGCGGCCCCTCAGGGGGCCTCTTCCGTCACCTTCACGCGCGGCAGGAGTTCCTCGTAGGCCGCCGTGTCGAACTCGCCGGCCACCGGGGAGAGGACCGTGGCCGCGGAGAGGGCGACGGCCCGGGCCAGGCGGTCGGGCCAGGGGAGGCCTTCGACGAGGCCGGCGAGGAGGCCTGCGACGGCGGAGTCGCCGGCTCCCGTCGGGTTGCCGCGTACGGGGGCCGGCGGGGCGGCGCGCCACAGGCCGTCGGGGGTGGCGGCGAGGAGGCCTTCGGGGCCGAGTGAGGAGATCACGGCGTGGGCGCCCCGGCGGCGCGCGTCGTGGGTGGCCCGGCGGGGTTCGCGGGAGCCGGTGAGGTGCGCGAGTTCGTCGGCGTTGGGCTTGACCAGGTCGGGGCGGGCGGCGATGCCCCGCCGCAGCGGTTCCCCGCTGGTGTCGAGGAGCACGGGCACGGCGGCCGCGCGGGCGAGCCGGACGAGTTCCGCGTACGCCCCCACGTGGATGCCCGGCGGGAGGCTGCCGCAGAGCGCCACCGCCCTTGCTCCGTGGAGGAGTTCGGCGAAGCGGCTGCGGAAGGCCGTCCACTCGGCGGCGGTGACGGCCGGTCCCGGCTCGTTGAGCTGCGTGGTGTCGCCGGTCGCGGTGTCGACGACCGCGACGGTGCGCCGGGTGGTCCCCGCGGTCTCCACGAGTTCGTCCCGTACGGACGTCGGCGCGAGCAGCTCCCGCAGCGTGGCGCCGGTGGCGCCGCCCGCGAAGCCGGTGGCCACCGTCTCGTGGCCGAGCGCGGCGAGCACCCGCGCCACGTTGAGGCCCTTGCCGCCGGGGCGTTCGATGACCTGGGTGACCCGGTGGGAGGCGTGCGGGGTGAGGGCGGGGACCCGGTAGGTCAGGTCCAGTGCCGTGTTGAGGGTGACCGTCAGGATCACCTGTCCCACCCCCGTACTCCGTACTCCTCGCTCCGCGCCCCGTGGGGAGGCTGGGGAACGACCGCTTCGACGGGCACTGATCATGCCAAACGAAAGACGATCGGCCCAGACCCCGGACCGACCGCCTTCGCGCATGACTCCTGATCAGGCCGCTGCGGCCGCCGTCGGGTCGACGATCCACTCGCCCTTGCGCATGACGCCCTTGAGGCCGAACTCGGCGTCGAGGACGACGATGTCGGCGTCCTTGCCGGGCTCCAGGGAGCCGACGCGGTCGTACGCGCCGAGGAGGCGGGCGGGGTTGGCGGAGAGGGCCTGGACGACGGACTCGACGGGGAGGCGGTCGATGGTGACGGCGCGCTTGAAGGCGCGGTCCAGGGTGAGGGTGGAGCCGGCGATGGAGCCGCCCTCGACGAGGCGGGCGACGCTGTCCTTCACCTCGACGGCCAGGGAGCCGAGCATGTAGCTGCCGTCGCCGAAGCCGGCCGCGTCCATGGCGTCGGTGATGAAGGCGACGCGATCGGCCCCGGCGTGGTGGAAGGCGAGTTCCAGGGCGGCGGGGTGCAGGTGGGTGCCGTCGTTGATGAGCTCGACGGTGATCCGCTCGTCCTCCAGGAGCGCGGCGATCGGGCCGGGCGTGCGGTGGCCGAGGGCGGGCATCGCGTTGAAGAGGTGGGTGGCGACGGTGGCGCCCGCGTCGATGGCGGCGACCGTCTGCTCGTACGTGGCGTCGGTGTGGCCGATGGCGGCGATCACGCCGTGCTCGGTGAGGAGGCGTACGGAGTCGAGGCCGCCGGGCAGCTCGGTCGCGAGCGTGACCATCCTGGCCTGGCCGCGGCCGGCGTCGATGAGCTTGCGGACGTCGGCCGGGTCGGGGTCGCGGAGCAGCGTCTCGTCGTGGGCGCCCTTGCGGCAGGGGGAGATGAACGGGCCCTCGAAGTGGAGGCCGGCGATGTCGCCCTGCTCGGCGAGTTCCGAGAGCAGGCCGGCGCGCTGGGTCAGGAAGTCCATCTCGCCGGTGACGAAGGAGGCGACGACGGTGGTCGTGCCGTGCAGGCGGTGGGTGTGGACGCCCTTGAGGACGTCGTCGACCGTGCCGGAGGTGAAGGAGGCGCCGCCGCCGCCGTGGTTGTGCATGTCGACGAAGCCGGGGACGAGCCAGTGGCCGGTCAGGTCGATGCTCGGAGCACCCTCGGGCGCGCTGCCCGCGATGCGGCCGCCGTCGACGATCACGCGTCCGTTCTCGACGATCCCGGTGGGCAGCACGACGTGTGCGCCGGCGAGAACCTTGTGATCGGCCATCAGGCGGAAACCTCCGAGTCGGTGGGGGGCTGGTCGGCGAGCAGGTCCCAGGCGAGGAGGCCCGCGCCCAGGCATCCGGCGGTGTCCCCGAGGGCCGCCGGGACGATGGCGGGCAGCTTCTGGAACGTGACTCGCTCCTCCACCGCGGCCCGAAGTGGTGTGAACAAGGTTTCCCCGGCCTCGGCCAGCCCGCCACCGATGATGAGCGTGCGGGGGTCCAGCAGGGTGAGCGCGGTGACGAGGCCGTCGGCGAGGGCGTCGACGGCGTCCTGCCACACCCGTGCGGCGGCGGCGTCGCCGGATTCGACGGCCTTGGCGCAGTCGGCGGCGTCGGCGTCCGGGTCGCCGCTGGCGGCGGCCCATGCCTGGGAGACGGCGGAGGCGGAGGCGTACCGCTCCAGGCAGCCGCGCTGGCCGCAGCCGCAGTCGGTGCCGCCGGGGCGGACGACGATGTGGCCGATCTCGCCGGCGTAGCCGTGGGCGCCGGCCTCGATGCGGTCGCCGATGCCGATGGCGCCGGCGATGCCGGTGCCGAGGGGGACGAAGAGGAAGCGGTCGGCGCCGTTGCCCGCGCCGATGCGGCCTTCGGCGAGGCCGCCGGTGCGCACGTCGTGGCCGAGGGCGACGGGGATGCCGTCGAGCCGGCGGCTGAGGAGTTCGCGCATGGGAACGTCGCGCCAGCCGAGGTTGGCGGCGTAGACGGCGATGCCGTTCTCGGCGTCGACGATTCCGGGGACGGCGACTCCGGCGGCCGCGGCGGGCTCGCCGTACTGTTCCTCGCCGAGTGCGCGGAGCTCTTCGGCGAAGCCGAGGATGGTCTCCACCACGGCCTCGGGGCCGCGGCGGCGCCCGGTGGCGCGGCGGGCCTCGTGGAGCAGGGTGCCGTCCGCCCCGACGAGGGCGGCCTTCATGCCGGTGCCGCCCACATCCAGGGCGATGACGTGTCTCACGGGGACAGTCTGTCGCGCGAGCACCCAAAAGGTCTAGTCCACTGCCGAGGATTGTTGCGTACGGATACAAATTCGAGGGCCGAGCCGAGTTGCGGAAGTGATACCCAAGTGGTGTAGACCTCATGTCCGGTCCCGCGAGAGACTTGCGGCCCTGCGAAGAGCGAACACTTTGCTCCGCGCAGCTCAACGACGAGCAAAAGGTGGATGAAGCCGTGGAGCGGCGACGATTTCTTGGACTGACCGCGGCCGCCGCCGCCCTCGGACTGACCGCCACGGTCGCCGGGTGCGGCTCCCTCGGAGGCGACTCCGGCGACGTGACCCTCCGGCTGGTCGCCGCCGAGTACGACCTGACCGGTGGCGACTCCACCAAGAAGTACTGGACCGACCTCGTCGCCGCCTTCGAGGCGCAGCACCCCGGCGTCAAGATCGAGATCCAGGTCGAGTCCTGGGACGACGTCGACCGCAAGGTCGCCGAGATGGTCGCGGCCGGCAACGCCCCCGACATCGCCCAGATCGGCGCCTACGCCGACTACGCCGACGCCGGCAAGCTCTACGCCGCCGACGAGATCCTCTCCATACCCGTCCAGGCCAACTTCCTCGCCCCGCTCGTCGCCGCCGGCGAGTCCAAGCGCACCCAGTACGGCCTGCCCTTCGTGGCCTCCACCCGGCCCCTCTTCTACAACGAGGAACTCTTCGACCAAGCCGGGCTCAAGGCCCCCAAGACCTGGGCCGAGCTGGCCGCCGCCGCCGAGAAGCTGAAGGACGACGGCGTCCCCACCCCCTTCGCGCTGCCCCTCGGCCCCGAGGAGGCCCAGGCCGAGACCCTGATGTGGCTGCTCAGCGGAGGCGGCGGCTGGACCGACGCCACCGACCACTACGTCGTCGACTCCGACGCCAACGTCCGCACCTTCGAGTGGCTCCGGACGAACCTCGTCGGCAAGGGCCTCACCGGCCCCGTCGCCCCCGGCAAGCTCAACCGCAAGGCCGCCTTCGCCGCCTTCGCGCGCGGCGAGGTCGGCATGCTCAACGGCCACCCCTCGCTCGTCAAGGAGGCCGCCAAGAAGGGCGTCAAGGTCGGGCAGGTCCCCCTCCCCGGCGCCGACGGCACGCCCAAGTCCTCCATGGGCGTCGCCGACTGGATCATGGGCTTCAAGCAGAACGGTCACCGCAAGGAGATCGGCGACTTCCTCAACTTCGTCTTCAGCGACGAGAACGTCCTGAAGTTCGCCGGGGACAACGACCTCCTTCCGGTCACCGTCAGCGCCTCCACCCGCATGGAGACCGACCCCGAGTACGCCAACCTCCGCGAGTTCCTCAAGGGCCTCCCCAACGCCCAGCTCCCGCCGGTCGGCAAGACCTCCTGGGCCAAGGTCAGCGAGAACGTCAAGCAGAACATCGGCAAGGCCGTCGCCCCCGGCGCCAAGCCCGCCGAGGTCCTCGCCGCCATCGGCCGAGCGGCGACGGCGGCGGAGGCGGCCGAGTAATAGGTTGTTCGTTTGACCGCTCCCCCTCCTGAAGGAGGGGGATTCCTGGCTCACTTCGCCTGCGGACCGGCGGTCCGGCAGGTCTTACGAGATCAACACCAGCCGGGTACGAGACCAGCCCGGACGAGCATCACGCGGGCGGAGTTCTTGTCCCTCGGTCGGGAGACTCCGCACGCGGTGCACGTGTAAGTGCGTTCGGACAGGGGCAGTGCGTGCTTGGCTCTCGCTCCGCAGTCCGCGCAGTCCATCGTGGTGTGGGCGGGGTGCACCAGGTGCACCAGGTGCACCCCACGCCCGTGCTTGCGGCCCATCTCGGTCAGGGCCTTCTTCGTCGCGGAGATAGCCGCGTCGGCGGCCTTGCGGGTCATGGTCGACTTCGCGAGGAACTTCGGGCGGAAATCCTCCACCGCGAGCTGGTCGAAGTCGCGGACGACTTTCTTGGCCCACTTGCGGCCGGTGTCCTGACGCTGACGGGCGACCTTCTTGTGCAACTTCGCCGTCTGGCGCTTCGCGTCGCGGTATCCCTTGGAGGCGGCCTCGCCTCGCTTCGGCTTACGTCGAGCCATCATCCGCTGATACCGGGCGAGACGTTGCGCGGCGTTCTTCCCGTGCTGGGTGTGAGGGAGATCGTGTGCGTCGCTGGTGGTGGTGGCGGTTTCCTTCACGCCCCAGTCAATGCCGATCGCCGCGCCCGTGGCGAGAAGTGATTCGACCTCGGTGGCGACGACGAACGACGCGTACCAATGCCCAAGGCCATCGCGGTGGACGCGCACGCTGGACGGATCGGAAGGCAGCGCACGCGACCACACCACGGTGACGACGATGCCGCCCGCGAGGTGCAGACGGCCGTCCTTCAATCGGAAGCCGCGCCGGGTGTACTCAAGCGTTGGCGCGCTCTCGCGCTTCTTCTTGTACTTCGGCATCCCCGCCCGCTGTCGCAGAGGAAGCCGCGCCTTGATGTCCTTGAGCGCTTTGGCGCGGGACTTTCCGAAGTCTCGGATCAACTGCTGTTGCGGAACGCAGGCGCCATCGCGAAGCCACTCGTTCCCGGCCCGCGCCTCGGTCAGCATTTTCGCGAGCTGAACCGGGCCGCACGTCGGCTTGTCCGCGTCTTCGGGCAACGCCTGGTTGTTCTGGTGAGTCTGCTTGGACTTGGCGACGGATTCGTTCCAGATCCACCGGCACCGCGACCACTCCGCCTCCAGGGCGGCCCTCGCGCTGGACGACACGCGGAGGCGATAGGCGAAACGGGCGTGCCCGGCCGCTCCCGCTTCCCTTAATGTCGTCATGATGTCAAAGTAGCATCATGGTCCGTTTTGCGCTGCGCATTCCCGAAGATCTCCACGCCCGTCTTGTCGCGCAGGCGGCTGCGGACCGCAGGTCGATCAACGCTGAGATCCTGTACTTGCTGGAGGGCGCGTTGCCCGCTCCGGTGGCAGACGACGAGAAGGAGTCCGGATGACCACCGACGACGCCTGGGAACCGGCTGACGACGTTGCTTCCTCTGGTGATGGAGACGAGAGCGCGCTCGGGGAGCGCGAGCAGGCGCTTCTCGCGCTCGAGCGTCGGTCCTGGCCCGGCCCCGGGGCGAAGGAGCGGGCCGTCCGGGAGCGGCTGGGTCTCTCCCCGACGCGCTACTACCAGCTGCTCAACGCACTCCTCGACGACCCGCGTGCCCTCGCCCACGACCCGGTGACGGTCAACCGGCTGCGCCGGGTCCGGGAGGAGAAGCAGAGGCGGCGGTAGGGCCGGCGCCGGAAGCGGTGCCGGTGGCCCGGAGGGCGGGCGCTGTGGGCAGGGGGCCTGTCCGGTGCTGCGATCGGACGATTCGGCGCCCGCCGGGCGGCGTGGCGCGGGGCGGGTTCGCGGGCGGCGGCGGGGCGCGGGGTTGAGTGGATCGGTCCCCCTCGCTCCCCTCCTCAAGGAGCCGTCGTGACCACGACCGACCGCAGACTTCCCGCAGGCACCGTCCTGCTCTCCGACTCGTCCACCTTCGGCTGCCAGGGCGGGGTGCACTTCTTCGACCCGGCCACGGGCCTGCGGGGATTCTTCGCCATGGGCGGCGACCTCGTGGGGGCCACCGGAATCGCGCTCGAAGCCGACGGCAACGTCCTGGTGACCAAGGACCGGCACCATCCCGGCGGTGGCACGCTGCTGCGACTCTTCCGGGTGGACGGGTCGACGAAGCAGACGGTGGTGTCGTCCGAGGGGAGCCTCGTGAGCCCGATCGCCGTCGCCGTCGAGGGCGACGGCAACATCCTCGTGGCCGATCTCTTCTCCAAGGGCATGGGCGCCGTCATCCGGATCGACCCCGTCACCGGGGAGCAGACCGTCCTGTCGGTGGGCGAGTCCAGGACCGACCCCCTGCGCCCCTGCGGGCTGTGCGTGGAGGCCGACGGCAGCATCGTGATCGTCGAACAGGCCGGCCCCGTCCCCGAACCTCCCGCGCCGCAGGTGGTCCGGATCGACCCGGTCAGCGGCGCGCGCACGGTGATCTCGTCCGGCGGCAGTCTCCGCAGCCCCGTGGACGTGGTGATCGACCACCACGGGAACATCGTGGTCGTGGACGCCAACGCGTTCGAGGGCTTCGCCGGCGGGGTGATCAAGGTGGACCCGGTGAGCGGGCGGCAGACCACCGTGACCTCCGGCGGCAGTTTCGACACCCCCGCCGCGATCGCCGTCGAGGCCGACGGCACCCTGCTGGTCACCGACAACAAGGCACTGACCAGGGAGCCCACCGTGTTCCGGGTGGACCCCGCCACCGGCGACCAGCGCGTGCTCATCATGGGCCCGCCCTTCACGTCCCTCAGCGGCGTCAGGGTCGTCCCCGCCGGCTGAGGTCCGGGCCGAGGGTGACCCAGGCCCCACTGACGGGACGGCCGGACGTCGGTAGGGTCGGAAGCATGGTCAGTAGCCTCCCGCACCCGGCCACGCCCGCAGGCCGCGACGGTCTGGCCGCGCTGCTCGCGCGGCCGGAGAAGGCCGTCGTGGCGCTCGACTTCGACGGGACCCTCGCCGAGATCGTCGCCGACCCCGAACAGGCCCGCGCGCACCCCGGCGCGGTGGCGGCGCTCGCGGCGCTCGCCCCCGAGGTCGCGTCCGTCGCCGTCGTGACGGGCCGGCCGGCCGGGGTCGCCGTCCGCTACGGCGGCTTCGCCGGTGTGCCGGGTCTGGAGCGGCTCGTCGTGCTCGGCCACTACGGCGCGGAGCGCTGGGACGCCGTCACCGGGACGGTGCAGGCCGCCGCTCCGCACCCGGGCGTCGCCTCCGTGCGCGCCGAGCTGCCCGGGTTCCTGGACCGGGCCGGTGCGTGGCCGGGCGTCTGGATCGAGGAGAAGGGCCGGGCGGTCGCGGTGCACACCCGCCGCGCCCTCGACCCGGAGGGCGCCTTCGAGGCGCTCAAGGGGCCGCTCGGCGAGCTCGCCGCCCACCACGGTCTCGTCCTGGAGCCCGGCCGCATGGTCCTGGAGCTGCGGCCACCCGGCATGGACAAGGGCGTCGCCCTGGCCGAGTACGTACGGGAGGTGGGAGCCGGGTCGGTGCTGTACGCGGGCGACGACCTGGGCGACCTGCCCGCCTTCGCCGCCGTCGAGCGGCTGCGGTCCGACGGCACTCCCGGTCTCCTCGTCTGCAGCGGCTCCGCCGAGGTCACGGAGCTGGCCGAGCGCGCCGACCTGTCGGTGCAGGGCCCGCCGGGTGTGGTCGCGTTCCTGACGGAACTGGCGGGGGCGGTGCGGGAGGCCTGAGGGCCCCGGAAGACGGCGGGGGCGGTACGGGAGGCCCGAAGGCCTTCCCGTACCGCCCCCGCCGGGTGGTTCGGCGATCAGTGCGCGGCCGGGTTGGTCACGCTGATCGTCAGGTCGTCGCCGGCGTCACCGGTGACCGTGACGCGCACGCCGTGGCCGGCGACCTTCACGCTGGCCTGGGGGGCCGTGGTGTCGTAGTACGCGTTGGGGTCGGTGTCGTCGAAGACCGGGATGCCCGGGACGGAGGGGGCGCAGGCCGCCTGCGTCTCGACGGTCTTGTTGCCGCCCTTGCCCACCAGGACCTCCTTGTGGAGGCAGGTCGCGTCGGTGGCCTCCAGGCCGAAGGTCGCGTCGAAGGGCTGGCGCCGGTTGCTGGGCGCGGTCCCGTCGGCGTACTTGAAGGGCGCCGGGCGGGCGTCGACGGCCATCGCCGAGCCGCCACCGGGGTGGTTGCTGACGTTGTTGTCGTCGAAGGACCGGTCGACGTACCAGACGAGCAGGCCGTTCTGGTAGCGGAAGTACTCGACCCAGTCCGGGGCGGTGACGCCCTTGCTGAACTGGTACGGGCCCTCGGCGAGGAGCGCGTCGGAGCCGACGTACTCGCGGTTCTCCAGGAGGTAGTACCGCGGGGAGGTGGCCGTCTCGGTGCCGGTGGAGATCTTCCAGCGGCCCTGTGCGGTCCAGCCGTTCGCGCCGTTCTCGACGTCGTCCGTCGCCAGGGTCGTGCCGCCCGAGGTCAGCGTGACGTCGTCGAGGAACGCGCCGGCGAAGTGCACGCCGCCGTCGCTCTGGTAGCGGAAGCGGAACAGCGACGGCTTGCCGGCGGAGTCGTATGTGTACCGCAGCGTCGTCCACCTGCCGGACGAGGAGCCGGAGACGGGGTCGCCGGCGCGGGCCCAGGTGGCGCCGCCGTCGAGGGAGTACTCGGCGAAGAGGTAGTCGAAGTCCGCCTCGATCTCGTACCAGGCGCTCGCCTTGACGGTCACGCGCGGGGCGGCCGGCACGGAGCGGGTGAGGGACTGGTTGAGGCCGTCGGCCGAGCCGGTCCACCAGGCGTGCGTGCCCGAGGCGGGCGTCGCGTACGTGGTGCTGCTCGTCTTGTCCGGGAGCGCGACGCGGACCGCCTGGTCCTTGCCGGTGACCTGGAGTTGCGCCGGGTTCAGGGTGTACGTGCCGTCGGCGCCGAGCGGGGCGTCGCTGTAGTCCAGCCAGCCGAGGAAGAGCTTCTCCTCGGCGCCCATGAGGCCCGGGTGGGTGCCGATGCCGGCGTCGGCGGCGGCGCCGTGGCTCAGCCAGGAGCCGGAGCTCATCAGGGTCCAGAAGGCGGTGGAGTTCTCGCCGCCGTCGGTGTCGTAGTAGTCCGGCAGGCCGAGGTCGTGGCCGAACTCGTGGCAGAAGACGCCGAGTCCGCCGTTCTCGCCCTCGGTGGTGTAGTCGCCGAGCCAGTACTTGGACTGGCCGATGCGCGCGCCGCCGCCCTTGTTCTGGGTGCCGGCGACGTCCGGTCCGGTGAGGCCGTAGTCGTCGCCGTTCACGAACCAGCGGTGCGACCAGATGGCGTCCTCGCCCTGCGCGCCGCCGCCGGCGTCCTCGCCCATTCCGGCGTGCACGGCCTGGAAGTGGTCGATGTAGCCGTCGGCCTCGTCGAAGTTCCCGTCGTGGTCCCAGTCGTTGCGGTCCCAGACGTCGAACTGCGCGAGGTACGCGTCGATCTCGGCCGGCGACTTGCCGGCGGCGATCTGCGCGTTCCACCACGCGTCGCCGGTGTCCTGGATGAAGGCCCACGAGCCGCCGGTGTCCTCGACGGCGTTGTCGCCGTAGCTGGAGGCGTTGCCGGGGACCTTGACCCAGTTCTCGACGGTGTTGGTCACCGAGTACCGGCCGCCCGACAGCTTCTCGTAGTACGTCTTCATCGACTCGCCGGGGCCGTTGAAGAGGTTCTCGTAGTACGGCTTCGAGAAGTCGGCGGTCCAGGCGTTGGAGTTGTCCGTGGCCCGGTCCGGTCGGGGGATCTGGTTGTGCAGCGGGCCGGGGACGGTGCCGAGCTTGCCGGAGCCCTGGTCGCCGAACTCGGAGAGGATCGTGAAGATCTTCTCCTGGCGCTGGGCGGTCGTGGTCAGGGTCTCCACGAACTTGCCGTCGGCGACCTCGACGACGCCCTTGGCGTTCGCCTTCGCCTTGCCCTTGGCGATCAGGTCGATCGCCTTCTCTCGCAGCTCGCTGCGCTGCTTCGTGAGCGGTCCGGGGCGGTTGTCCGAGCGGTGTGCCTTGGCGCCCGCCGGTGTTCCCTCCCTGGCCTCCTGCGCGGCGGCGGGGGTGAGCCCCGCGGCGAGGAGTGCGGTGAGCGCGGACCCGAGGGTCATGCCCACGACAATCTTCTTCACGTCTCTTGCGATCCTTCCGCTTGCCTCATGTGCTTCATGGGGAAAAACGGATCGCCTGGGGGAACGATCGCCGCAGAGTCTGACACGAGATGACCCCTCAGGGGAGAGGTCGTACCGATTATCGGAGGAGAAGATTCACCGCCCCCGCGAGAACGTCACCGCCGGCCTCCGGGACCCCGGTCGTCGGCGGCACGCCGGGAGCGTCAACTCCTGAGCGCCTCCAGCTGGTTCAGGAACCAGCGCTGGGGAGGGAGGGCGGTGGCGGTGGCGGCGAGGCGCTTGGTGCGGTCGGCGCGGTCGGCGGGCGGCATGGAGAGGGCGGTGTGGAGGGCCTCGGCGGTCTGGGAGACGTCGAAGGGGTTGACGGTGAGGGCGTCGTCCTTGAGCTCGTCGTACGCGCCGGCGCCGGTCGACAGGACGAGCGCGCAGCCGGATTCGGAGACGACCGGTATCTCCTTGGCGACGAGGTTCATGCCGTCGCGGACGGGGTTGACGAGGGCCACGTCGGCGAGCCGGTAGGCGGCGAGGGAGCGCGGGAAGTCGTCCTGGACGGAGACGAGGACCGGCTGCCAGCCGGGGGTGCCGAACTCGGCGTTGATCTCCTCGGCGAGGTCGGAGACGGCGGTGGTGTAGGCGCGGTAGACGGCGAGGTCCTGGCGGGAGGGGTAGGCCGAGGCGAGGTGGACGACGCGGTCGTGCCATTCCGGGCGGGTGGTGAGGAGCTCGCGGTAGGCGAGGAGGCCGCGCAGGATGTTCTTGGAGAGTTCGGTGCGGTCGACGCGGACGATGGTCCTGCGGTCGCCCACCTCGTCACGGAGCAGGGCCAGCTTCTCGTCGACCTCCGGGCGGTGGGCGAGGGCGCGGAGCTCGTCGGCGTCGACGCCGAGCGGGTACACCTCGACCCGTGAGCGGCCGGGGCCGGCGGGGGCCGCGCACTCGGTGAACGCCGACGCCCACGCCCGGGTGTGGAAGCCCAGCTGGTCCGCGCCGAGCATGCCCGCCAGGAGTTCCTCGCGGATGTCGTCCGGGAGCATCCGCAGGTAGGCGGGGGAGGCCCAGGGGGTGTGGGTGAAGTGGGCGATGCGGAGGTCGGGGCGGAGGGCCCGCAGCTGCCCGGGGACGAGGGCGAGGTGGTAGTCCTGGACGAGGACCGCCGCGCCGTGGTCGGCCTCGGCGGCCAGGGCCTCGGCGAAGGCGCGGTTGTAGGCGCGGTACGACTCCCACCGGCGACGGAACCCGGCGTCGAAGACGGGTTCGCTGGGGACGTCGTAGAGGTGGTGGTGGAGGAACCAGAGCACCGAGTTCGCGATGCCGTTGTACGCGTCGGCGTACACCTCGGGGGCGATCTCCAGCATGCGGACGCCGGGCTCGCCGATCCCGCGCCGGACGGCCTCGCGGTCGCCCTCGCCGAGCGCCGCGCACACCCACAGGCTCTCCTGGGCGGACACGGCGCTCAGGCCCGAGACCAGGCCGCCGCCGCCCCGGCGGGCGTCGAGTGAGCCGTCGTCGCCGAGGACGTACGAGACCGGGCCCCGGTTGGATGCCACGAGCACAGTAGCCATGTGGCGAACCTAGCCCGTCCCGTAAACGCTCAAACGTACGTATACGAGACAGGCCGATTCGGCCACGGGGAGTCACCGCAGGTCAGTGGCGTGGGCAGGGGTGTTCTCGCCTGTCGGACGGCCGGTGTGGCGGTCGGTGTGGCGGCCCGGTGCGGACGGTGGTGCGACCGGCCGCACCGGCGGCCGCCCCATCAGTCGCGGCGGCCGCGCATCGCCGCCTTCGCGACCAGGCCGGTCGCCGCGAGGGCCACGGCGAGGGCGCCGAGCAGCCAGAGGCGTTCGCCGTCGCCGCCGGTCTCCGCCATGGAGCCGGCGGAGCCGGCCTGCGGGCCGTGGGCCGGGGGAGCGGGGGAGGAGGGCGGGGCCGGGACCGTCGTGGACGGGCCGGGGGCGGACGGCTCGTCGGACTCGACCGGCGGCTGCGGCGCCGTCGGGCCCGGCGAGGGGGCCGTCGGGTCCGGCGAGGGCTCCGTCGGCTTCGGGGACGCGGTCGGCTTCGGGAGGTCGAGGACCGGGGTCACGGCGCAGGCCGGGTCCTCGCTGCCGTCCCCGCAGTTGGAGCGGGGGGTCTCGACCTCGACCGCGTTGCGCAGCCTGCCGTCGCCGGTGGGCGGGTTCTTGATCTTCACCGAGTAGGTGACGGTCGCCGTCCGGCCGGCCGGGATGGTCCCCGCGTACCCGATCCTGGGCTTCTCGTACGAGACCGTGCCGAGGTCCGTGCGGACGTCGCCGTTGTAGTCGGCGTCGTCGAGGTTGCCCGTGAGGTCGTCGCCGAACCTGGCGTTCGGGTAGTCCAGCGGGCTGACGTTCTTGGCGGTGATCGTGTACGTGAGGGTGTCGCCGGGCTTGACCTTGGCGGGGCTCGCCGTCTTGGTGATCTCCAGGTCGGGGACCGGTACGGAGAAGGCGAGGCCGGACGGCACGTAGGTGTCGCCGCTGGTGGAGAAGGTCAGGTCGGCCGAGGTCGCGCCGGGCGGGACGGCGCCCGCGGGGACGTCGAAGGCCTTGGCGTCGATGCTGAGGTTGTTGGCCGACTTGGGGGAGACGGCGCCGTCGTCCTCGCTGATGAAGAAGTTGTCGGTGTTGCCGGTGTGCGCCTCGGTGACGTTCTTGCCGTCGACGCGGAACTTGTCGCCCGGGGTGTTCCAGTCGCCCTCGTACGCGGTGACGCTCGCCCGCACCTTGCCGGGGCCGCGGTGGAAGCCGTCGACGGTGACGGTGGTGGCGGGCGAGGTGGAGCGCTGGAGGACGTGGCCGCCGTAGACGTACACGTTCCGGCGCTCGGGGGCGTGGACCGGGTCGGGGGCGGGGAACCGGTGGACGACGGTGAGGGACCAGCCGGCGACGCAGCCCTTGCCCTCCGGCGCCCAGAGGTTGCCGACCGAGATCCGCGCGTCCGTGCCCGAGGTGCCCGCGAAGGCGGCGGTGACGTCCGACTCGCCCGTGTAGTAGTGCGGGCCGCTGGTGTCGGCGGGGTCCACGACCATGCTGTCGATCGAGACCGGCGTGGCGGCCCCCGCGCCGACCTTGATCACGGGGGCGGTCGTCGCCGGGTCGCCGGGCGAGGGGACGACGTCCGTGCCGGAGATGTCGCAGCGCTTGAGCCGCGCGCCGCTCGGGCCCTTGTACGTGCCGTCGTTGCCGCCCCAGAACAGCCGGGCGTACGCGACCTCCGCGCCGGCCGGGACGACGACGTGGCCGGTGCTGGAGCCGTGGGCGGGCGCGGGGCCGGGCGCCAGGCCGGCCGCGTCGACGCGCCGCATCACGAAGGTGTTGTTGTTGTCGGCGCCCTGACCGCTCGTCGCCGTCGCGCAGCGGGCGGCCAGGTCGGCGGGGGCGGTGGGGCAGCCCATGACCGTGTTGCCGAGGGTGGTGAAGTCGCCGTACAGCGACTCGTCGTACCGCTTGCCGAAGGGCTCGACCACGTCCGCGGCGGCCGGACCGGCCGCCGCGGACGCGAGCGAACCCGCCGTGAGACCGATGGCCGCCAGCACTCTGCCCAGGTGATGTCGTCTGAAGCGCATAAAAGGGCAATGTAGGCAAAACCGATCATCGTGCGGCGTTACGCCACGCGGTCGGATCTTCCGGCGGCGCGCGTACTCCCCGGCCGCCGTGCCGTGGCGCCCCTGGACCTCAGGCCACCCGGCGCCGCGCGTACTCCGCGATCTCGGTCATCGGGGGGCGTTCCTCCGTGTCCACCGCGTGCGTGCGCGGCTCGAAGCCCTTCTCGCCCCGCTCGAACTGGGTCAGCCGGGGCCGCACGAGATGGCCCCGGGAGAGCCGGAGCTGCGCGGTCCGGTAGATCGCGGCCGCCATCCGGCCGAGCGCCTGCCCGTCCTGGTGCCGGTGCTTGCGCACGCCGACGTCCACCTGGGCGAGGGCGTCGAGGCCCACCGTGTGCAGCGCGTCGACCAGCAGCCCCAGTTCCACTCCGTAACCGACGGGGAACGGGAGGCGTTCGAGCAGGGAGCGGCGCGCCGCGTACTCGCCGCCGAGGGGCTGGACGAAGCCGGCCAGCTGAGGCCAGTGGAGGTTGAGGAGCGGGCGCGCCACGAGCTCCGTGACCCGGCCCCCCTGGCCAGGGGTCTTGCCGGAGGCGAGCCCATCGAGTTCGGTGCCGAACGGGCGGTCGTACATCGCCTTCACGAAGTCCACGTCCGGATCGGTGAGCAGGGGCCCCACGATGCCGGTGACGAAGTCCGCGGAGAAGTCCCGCAGGTCCGCGTCGATGAAGCACACGACGTCCCCGCTCGTCACCATCAGTGACCGCCACAGGACCTCGCCCTTGCCGGGGACGGCGGGTATCCGGGGCAGGATCGCGTCGCGCGCGACCACCCGCGCCCCGGCCGCCGCCGCGACCTCCGCCGTGCGGTCCGTGGAGCCCGAGTCGATCACCACGAGCTCGTCGACCAGCGGCACCGCCTCCGACATCAGCTCGCGTCGGATCACGGAGACGATGTCCCCGACCGTCGCCTCCTCGTTCAGCGCGGGCAGCACGACGCTGACCCTCGTGTTGCGCTTGGCGGCGAGGATTCGCTCCAGCGGCCGGTCCGCCACGGACCAGGACCGCCGGTCCAGCCAGCGCTCCACCTCTTCCAGCACGTGATCTCCATCTCGCGTTACGGACGGCCCGTCCAAGCATCCGGGCCTTCGGTTACAGTCTTGAACAACGCGGATCCCCGGTGCACGTCGGGGTGCCGACCGCGTCGGAGTGCAGGAACGAAGTCCAGCGCACTTCACAATCGAATACCGCTCATCCAGAGGGGCAGAGGGAAACGGCCCGTTGAAGCCCCGGCAACCCTCCAGTCGGTTACTCGTCCTCCAGCGAGGTCCCCGGCTAGGGAAGGTGCCAAATCCGTCTCATGGCGAAAAATTCGTCATGGGAAAGATGAGGAGAAAGGGCCTCGCCTCCATGGCTGTACAGACCGCCGCTTCCACCACCGTCGACCTCGGTCCCGCGTCCGGGCTTTCCTGTCGCGAATGTGGTGAAGTCTTCCCGCTCGGTCCGATCTTCGCCTGCGAACTCTGTTTCGGACCTCTCGAAGTCGCGTACGACCTTCCCACCGGCGACCCCGAGGCGCTGCGCAAGCGGATCGAGGCCGGCCCCGCCAACATCTGGCGCTACGCCCCGCTGCTGCCCGTCCCGGCCGACGTCGCCGAGAAGCCGAACCTGAACCCGGGCTGGACCAAGCTCGTCCAGGCCGACAACCTCGCCCGCGAGCTCGGTGTCGCCCCCGGCAAGCTGTTCGTCAAGGACGACTCCGGCAACCCGACCCACTCCTTCAAGGACCGGGTCGTCGCGCAGGCCCTCGAAGCCGCCCGCGCCTTCGGCTTCACCACCCTGTCCTGCTCGTCCACCGGCAACCTGGCCGGCGCCGTCGGCGCCGCCGCCGCCCGCGCCGGCTTCCGCTCCTGCGTCTTCATCCCGCACGACCTGGAGCAGGGCAAGGTCGTCATGGCCGGTGTCTACGGCGGTGACCTGGTCGCCATCGAGGGCAACTACGACGACGTCAACCGCTTCTGCTCGGAGCTCATCGGCGACCCGCTCGGCGAGGGCTGGGGCTTCGTGAACGTCAACCTCCGCCCGTACTACGGCGAGGGCTCCAAGACGCTCGCGTACGAGATCTGCGAGCAGCTCGGCTGGGTCATCCCCGACCAGCTCGTCATCCCGATCGCCTCCGGCTCCCAGCTCACGAAGATCGACAAGGGTCTCCAGGAGCTCATCAAGCTGGGCCTCGTCGAGGACAAGCCGTACAAGATCTTCGGTGCCCAGGCCGAGGGCTGCTCCCCGGTCTCCGCCGCCTTCAAGGCCGGCCACGACGTCGTCCGCCCGCAGAAGCCGAACACGATCGCCAAGTCGCTCGCCATCGGCAACCCGGCCGACGGCCCGTACGTCCTCGACATCGCCCGCCGCACCGGCGGTGCCGTGGAGGACGTGAACGACGAGCAGGTCGTGGACGCGATCAAGCTGCTCGCGCAGACCGAGGGCATCTTCGCCGAGACCGCGGGCGGTGTGACCGTCGGTGTGACGAAGAAGCTCGTCGAGGCGGGGCTGATCGACCCGAACCTCACTACTGTCGTCCTCAACACCGGCGACGGCCTCAAGACCCTGGACGCGGTGGCCGACACCTCCGGTGCGACCGTCACCATCCGCCCGAGCCTGGACGCGTTCCGCGACGCCGGCCTGGCGCTCTGACACCGCACGCTTCCCCCGGTCCTCCGAAAGGTTACGCAGACATGGCCGTGAACGTCCGCATCCCCACCATCCTCCGCACCTACACGGGTGGTCGGTCCGAGGTCCAGGCCGAGGGCGCGACCCTCGCCGAGGTCATCGCCGACCTGGAGAAGAACCACACGGGCATCGCCGCCCGCGTCCTGGACGACCAGGGCAAGCTGCGCCGCTTCGTCAACGTCTACGTGAACGACGACGACGTGCGCTTCGAGCAGGGTCTGGAGACGGCCACCCCGGCCGGCGCAGGCGTCTCGATCATCCCGGCCGTCGCCGGCGGCTGCTGACGCCTATCGCGTCCCGTCTTTCTCGAATTGCCCCTTCCGCGCCTATAAGCGGAAGGGGCAATTCTGCATGGTTGAGCGGGGTAGAGTTGGGGAAGTCCCCTCCGCTGCTCATGCCGGACGCATATGAGAAAGCGTCCCCGCGCGACAAGAAGTAGCCAAAGTGCCCGTGCGTTGTGCGCGTTCTGCGCCTTTTGCCGGGCCCGACTTGCCCCGTCATCCAGGGGATTCTCCCCAATTCCCCTTTCCGTCGTGCCGAGATTTCTCGCTCGAATGACCTGTTGCAGAGGGCAGTTGGGCAGATACATTCAGCGGCGGTCGACGCGTTCCGGCGCAGGGTCTGACCCGGGTCCGCGAAGTGCGGTCCCGCGCAAGGGCCAGTAATAGGGGAGTTAGGCATGGCTCAGGGCACCGTCAAGTGGTTCAACGCGGAGAAGGGCTACGGCTTCATCGCGGTCGACGGTGGTGCGGATGTTTTCGTCCACTACAGCGCGATCCAGATGGATGGCTACCGCAGCCTCGAAGAGGGACAGCGAGTCGAGTTCGAGATCTCGCAGGGCCAGAAGGGTCCGCAGGCGGACATGGTCAAGCTCGCCGTCTGAGCGCGGCGCGATCGGCCACCGACGCAACGCCGTCGAGGGGTCCGCATCCCTGAGGGGATGCGGACCCCTCGCGCGTTCCCGCACGCCCCCGTGCGCCCCACGCGCCACGTCCCGATCGCCGAGAGTCGCTTGCACTCTCCTATGCCGAGTGCTAATCATTGGCGTTAGCACTCGGAAGGTGAGAGTGCTTACGAGGATCGGGCAGACGAGGTCCGCGGCCAGGTGGGGCAAGGAACCACAGGGCACGCAGGCCGTCCGTCGCGGGCGTCGGCGCGGTCCTGGAGCGTTATCCACCCCATGTCCGGGAGGACCACTTCACATGGCCAAGATCATCGCGTTCGACGAGGAGGCCCGGCGCGGTCTCGAGCGCGGCATGAACCAGCTCGCTGACGCCGTCAAGGTCACCCTCGGCCCCAAGGGCCGCAACGTCGTCCTCGAGAAGAAGTGGGGCGCCCCCACGATCACCAACGATGGTGTCTCCATCGCCAAGGAGATCGAACTCGAGGACCCGTACGAGAAGATCGGCGCCGAGCTGGTCAAGGAAGTCGCCAAGAAGACGGACGACGTCGCCGGCGACGGTACGACCACCGCCACCGTCCTCGCCCAGGCGCTCGTCCGCGAGGGTCTGCGCAACGTGGCCGCCGGTGCCAACCCGATGGCCCTCAAGCGCGGTATCGAGAAGGCCGTCGAGGCCGTCTCCGGCGCCCTGCTCGAGCAGGCGAAGGATGTCGAGACCAAGGAGCAGATCGCTTCCACGGCCTCCATCTCCGCCGCCGACACCCAGATCGGCGAGCTCATCGCCGAGGCGATGGACAAGGTCGGCAAGGAAGGCGTCATCACCGTCGAGGAGTCCCAGACCTTCGGTCTGGAGCTGGAGCTCACCGAGGGCATGCGCTTCGACAAGGGCTACATCTCGGCGTACTTCGCCACCGACATGGAGCGCATGGAGTCGTCCCTCGACGACCCGTACCTCCTCATCGTCAACTCCAAGATCTCCTCGGTGAAGGACCTGCTCCCGCTCCTGGAGAAGGTCATGCAGTCGGGCAAGCCGCTGCTGATCATCGCCGAGGACGTCGAGGGCGAGGCCCTGTCGACCCTGGTCGTCAACAAGATCCGCGGCACCTTCAAGTCCGTCGCGGTCAAGGCCCCGGGCTTCGGCGACCGTCGCAAGGCCATGCTGAACGACATCGCCATCCTCACCGGCGGCACGGTCATCTCCGAGGAGGTCGGCCTCAAGCTGGAGAACGCGGGCCTCGACCTGCTGGGCCGCGCCCGCAAGGTCGTCATCACCAAGGACGAGACCACCATCGTCGACGGTGCCGGTGACAGCGAGCAGGTCGCCGGTCGCGTGAACCAGATCCGCGCCGAGATCGAGAACTCCGACTCGGACTACGACCGCGAGAAGCTCCAGGAGCGCCTCGCGAAGCTGGCCGGCGGCGTGGCCGTCATCAAGGCCGGTGCCGCGACCGAGGTCGAGCTCAAGGAGCGCAAGCACCGCATCGAGGACGCCGTTCGCAACGCGAAGGCGGCCGTCGAGGAGGGCATCGTCGCCGGCGGTGGCGTCGCCCTGCTCCAGGCGTCGAGCGTCTTCGAGAAGCTCGAGGCGGACCTGTCGGGCGACGAGGCCACCGGTGCCAACATCGTCAAGCTGGCGCTCGAGGCCCCGCTGAAGCAGATCGCCGTCAACGCCGGCCTCGAGGGTGGCGTCGTCGCGGAGAAGGTCCGCAACCTGCCCGTCGGCCACGGCCTGAACGCCGCGACCAACGAGTACGTCGACCTCATCGCCGAGGGCATCATCGACCCGGCGAAGGTCACGCGCTCCGCGCTGCAGAACGCCGCGTCGATCGCCGCGCTGTTCCTCACCACCGAGGCCGTCATCGCCGACAAGCCGGAGAAGGCGTCCGCGCCGGCCGGCGGCGGCATGCCGGGCGGTGACATGGACTTCTGATCCTCCGGGATCGGCGGTTCATCGCTGAACGCGACCGAGGGCGGCACCCCCACCAGGGGGTGCCGCCCTCGGGCGTTCGGCGGATGCTGGAAGGGGCGGTCACGGTGGAGGGCCGCCGCGCGGGGCCGTACGGAAGGGGTCGCGACCATGGTCACCCTGCTGACGACACCGGCCGATCGCGAGCTGGTCATCACGCGTACCTTCGACGCCCCGCCGGCGCGGGTCTGGGAGGCCTGGACGGTCCCCGAGCACGTGCGGGAGTGGTACGGGGCGGCCGTCCTGACGACGACGGTCGTGGACATCGACCTGCGGCCCGGCGGCGCCTGGCGGTGGGGGCAGACCGCGCCGGACGGGCAGGAGATCGTCTTCTCCGGCACGTACGAGGACGTCGTCCCGGTCGAGCGGCTGGACTACACGGAGGTCTTCGAGCAGATGCCGGACGCCGAGCCGGTCCGGGTGAACCTCGCCTTCGACGCGACCCCCGACGGCGGTACGGCTCTGACCAGCACGTCCTTCTGGCCGTCGAACGACATCAGGGACCAGGCGCTGGAAGCGGGCATGGAGGCGGGGGTGCGGGAGCAGTACGACCGGCTCGCCGAGTACCTGGCGTCGATGTGAGCCCCGCCGCCCGGGTTCAGGCGGCCGCGCGGTGGCTGCGGAAGGTGCGGCGGTAGACGTCCGGGGGGACGCCGAGGGCGTTGTGGAAGTGGCGGCGGAGGGTGGCCGCGGTGCCCATCCCGGTGCGGGAGGCGATGAGTTCCACGCTGTCGTCGGTGGTCTCCAGGAGTGCCTGGGCCCGGTGGATGCGCTGGGTGTGCAGCCAGCGCAGCGGGGTGGTGCCCGTGGTCGCGGTGAAGCGGCGGGTCAGGTTGCGGGTGCTCATGTTCACCCGGCGGGCCAGGTCGGGGACGGTCAGCGGCTCGTGCAGCCGGGCGCTCGCCCAGTCGAGGAGGTCGGCGAACGCGTGGCCCGTGTCGGCGACGGTCGGCGCGGCGACGTACTGGGCCTGACCGCCCGCGCGGCGGGCCGGCACCAGCAGCCGGCGGGCCAGCTCGGCCGCGACGGCGGCGCCGTGGTCGGCGGTGACGAGGTGCAGGCACAGGTCCATGCCGGCGGCCTTCCCGGCCGAGGTCAGCACGTTCCCGTCCTCGACGTAGAGGATGTCCGGGTCGACCTCGACCCGGGGGTAGCGGGCCGCGAGGTCGTCGGTGTGCGCCCAGTGCGTGGTGGCGCGGCGGCCGTCGAGGACCCCGGCCGCCGCCAGGACGAACGCCCCGGTGCACAGGGAGACGAGCCGGGCGCCCCGGTCGTGCGCCGCGCGTACGGCGGCGAGGAGTTCGGCCGGCGGCCCGGCGTCGACGTCCGTGCAGGCCGGGACGATGACGGTGTCCGCCCCCGCCAGGACGTCGAGCCCGTGCGGGGTGTCGATGCGGAGCCAGCCGCTGTTGAGCCGGTCCGCGCCCGGCGGGGCGCAGACCGTGAACTCGTACCATCCGTCGGTGATTTCGCGATCCACGCCGAACACCTCGCAGGCCGCAGCGGCCTCGAACAGCATGGCTCCGTCGTAGACCGCGAGGGCCACAGATGTCATGCCGGTGAGTCTACGCAGGGCGCCGGAAGAGGCCAGTCCAGAGGAACGACTCGCCGAACAGCGGGGATTCGGCCGGCTCGTCGTTCATCCGGCGCAGCTCGACCTCGGTCAGGTCGGCGAAGACCGCGCGCAGCGAGTCGTCCGTGTACGCGAGGCCGCCCTCCAGCTTCCCGCGCCGGTAGAACTCGGCGTCCGGCAGTTCCGAGCCCATCCCGCCCTCTCCCGCCGCGAACGTCGTCAGCGCGAAGTGGCCGCCGGGCGCCAGGACCCGGTCCAGGAAGGCGAGATAGCCGACGCGGCGGTGCGGCGGCAGGTGGTGGAAGCAGCCGGAGTCGTACACGAGGTCGTACGGCCCTTCGAGCGCGGCCGTGAACACGTCCTCGCACCGGAACCGGACGCTGTCCTCGACCCCGGCCTCGCGGGCGCGTTCCTCCGCCCACGCGACGGCCGTCGGGGACAGGTCCACCGCGTCCACCTCGTAGCCGAGGGACGCGAGGTACAGCGCGTTCCTGCCCGGGCCGCACCCGAGGTCCAGCGCCTTGCCGCCGGCCGGCAGCAGCCCCCGCTCGACGTGCCCCACCAGACTCTCGTCCGGCTTCTCGACGAAGAACGGCACCGCCTTCCCCCGGTCCTCGTAGAACCCGTCCCACCACTCCGCCCCGCCCTCCGTCCAGCGGTCCGCCGCGGGTGCGAACAGCCCGTCGAGCAGGGTCATGACGTCATCGATCGTGCGGATGTTCCGGTCCATGTGGATCTCCCCTCCGAGTCCCTCAAGGATAGAGGTGGAAATGGTAAAAGCCCAGGTCAGGTGGGGTGTATGGAGGTGCTGCGCGGGCCCTGGGGGGCGTCTCGTCCGCCGGGCGGGGCCACCCGGCGAGGCCGGTGTCCCGGGCCCTCGGGGGCGGCCTCCAGGGCCGGGGAGGGGCCTTTCCGGGGCGGGCGGGGGTGGGTTTCCCGACGGGATCGGGGGTGGCCTCGGGTGGCTTCCGTGCGGGGTCGGGGGTGGCCTCGGGTGGGGCTGAGGGCGGCCTCCGCGCCGGCTTCCGTGGGGGCGGTGGCCTGTACGACCGGTCCACCAAGCGCTTCCTTCGCCTCGGCTCGGAGCAGGTGCTGCTCGGCGACGGCTACCTCGTCTCCCGCTCGGACAGCACCGGCCTGACCCTGGTCGACCTGCACGACGGCCTTCCGACCAGCGGGAACGTGGCCGACCTGCCGCAGCGGGTCGTGGCCACCGCGGCCGACCTCGGCGACGGCACCGTCCGCCGCTCCGGCTGGACCGTCGACCGCTTCGGCGGGCACGTCGCCTACACCGGCGTCGACCGCCGGGTGCGGGTCGTCCCGTCCGGTGTGCCGGCCTCGGCGATCACGGCCGTCGACGCCGACGTGCCGACGTCCGTCGACGTCAAGTCGACTGTTTGGAAGCCGCGTTGGTGGACGTCCAAGCCCGCCGCCTCCTGGTCCCTGGCGCTCCGGCACAAGGCGACCGGCAAGGTGGTCCGGACCCTGACCGGCGGTGAGGCGCGCGGCCTCGTCGCCGCCGCGTGGGACGGAAAGGACACGGCGGGGGCGCCCGCCCCGAACGGCGCCTACACGTGGACGCTGACCGCGAAGGCCGCGGACGGTGTCGGTGCGGACCTGTCGGTGTCCGGAGCGCTCTCCGTGTCCGGTGGCACCGCCGTCGCCGTGTACCGCGACCTCGCCGGGGACGACGGCATCGGTGATCTGCTGGTGATGGACACGACGGGCCTGGTGTCGATGTACCGGGGGACCGGTACGGGCGCGCTGTCGGCGCGGATCGCGGGGACGGGGGCGAAGTTCCCGACGACGTCGGTGTTCGTGCCGACGGGCGACCTGAACGGCGACCGGTGCGTCGACGTCTACGCCCGGGTGGGCGACCAGCTGCGGGCGTACCGCCCCGGCTGCGGGAAGGTGGTCTCGGCGTCGTCGCCGTACACGGTGGTGGGTTCGGGATGGGGCGCGTACGACGTCCTGACGTCCCCGGGTGACGTGAACGGTGACGGGTACGTCGACCTGATCGCACGGCAGGCGTCCACCGGCGACGTGTACTTCTACGCGGGCACGGCCGGCCACGGGATGAAGCCCCGGGTGCGGATCGCCGCCGACTGGAAGCTGTACAAGAAGCTGGTCGGCGCCGGCGACCTCAACGGCGACGGGCGGGGCGACCTCCTCGGCATCGACGCGGCCGGCGTGCTGTGGCGGTACTACGGCACGGCGACCGGCGGTCTGTCGCCGCGGGTGAAGCTCGGCACGGGCTGGGGCGCCTACACCTCCCTGGTCGGCGTCGGCGACCTGTCGGGCGACGGCCGCGCGGACCTGGTGGCGCGGGACTCCGCCGGGAAGCTGTGGCGGTACGCGGGCGCGGGGAACGGGCTGTACGGCGGGCGGGTGCTGATCGGCACCGGCGGCTGGAACGGCTTCAAGGGTCTCTTCTGACACGTGCGCACTCCGAGGGCCCGGCCGTCACGGCCGGGCCCTCGGGCGTTCGCGGCATGCGCCCCGCGGGGCCACGGAGGAAAGGCGTCAATCTGGAGGACGCCCCGCCTTCGTGCTCCGGCCGGATGTGGCCGGGTGTGAAGGGGACGTAACCGTACGGACCGGTCGTCCCCGGCGTGCGGAGGTGTCCGGCACTGTCCGGCTCTGTCCGGTAGGTGACGGAAGGGATTGGCCGGACTGGCGGGTTGTCCGGGGAACCGGGGGCCGCTAGCGGTATTGGCGGTTCCGGCCGTGCTGCCCATCATCGTGCGGGGTGCGACGGACCGCGGGCCCCGGGGGGAGGGAGCAGCCGTGCGGATGACGGACGTTCTGGTGGTGGGCGACAGGTGACGTCGTTCACGGGGCAGCGCCTGGCGGGGCTCATCGCCGAGCGGACCGGACAGCCGTCCCTCGGGCATGACGCGGCGGTCGTCGGGCGCGTGCTGCCGTTCAAGGTGAGCGCGCACGTGGCCGACGAGCTCGTCGACTGGTCGAGGGCGCCCGACGATCCGCTGTACCGGCTGGTGATGCCGCACCGGGACATGCTGGCGCCCGCGGACTTCGCCGCGGTGGAGGCGGCGCTGCGGAGCGGGGACAGGGTGCGGCTGCGGCTGGTCGTCGACGGGCTGAGGGAACGGCTCAACCCGCATCCCGGCGGTCAGCTGCACCTGAACGTGCCGGAGGGCGGGTGGGGGCTCCAGCACAAGTACCCGGAGACGCTGCTCGTCTTTCCCCGGCAGGGGCAGACCTGCCACGGATACTGCGCTTACTGCTTCCGCTGGCCGCAGTTCACCGGGGACCCGGCCCGCAGGCAGGCCGTGGACGGGCCCGGCGCGATGACCGGGCATCTGGCGCGCCATCCGGAGGTCACCGACGTCCTGCTCACCGGCGGCGACCCGCTCGTCATGCGGACCGAGCTGCTCGACGCGTACGTCGCACCGCTCCTGGACCTGCCGCAGGTCCGCACCGTCCGCATCGGGACCAAGGCGGTGTCGTTCCAGCCCGAACGCTTCCTCACCGCCCCCGACGCCGACGACCTGCTCCGCCTCTTCGAGCGCGTCGTCGCCTCCGGCCGGCACCTCGCCCTGATGCTGCACGTCTCCCACCCGCGGGAACTCCATCCCGAGCCGGCCCGCCGCGCCCTGCGCCGGCTCCGTGGGACCGGCGCGGTCCTGCGCACCCAGGCGCCCGTCGTCCGGCACGTCAACGACGACGCCGGGGTCTGGGCGGCCATGTGGCAGGAGCAGGTCGAACTGGGCCTCGTGCCGTACTACATGTTCGTGGAGCGCGACACGGGCCCGCGCCGCTACTTCGGGCTGCCGCTCGCCCGCGCCCTGGCCGTCCACGCCGACGCGACCCGCCGGGTCTCGGGCCTCGCGCGCACCGCGCGCGGCCCGGTCATGTCCACCGAGCTCGGCAAGCTCGTCCTCGACGGCATCGCCCACCTCCCCGAAGGCCCCGCGTTCACCCTCCGCGCCCTCCAGGCCCGCGACCCCGCCCTCGTCGGGACCCTCGCCCACGCCCGCCTCGACCCGGCGGCCCAGTGGTGGGACGAACTCGTCCCGTACGGGCCCCGGGACCAGGCCCTCATCCCCGGCAAGCCGCTGACCCTGGAGGGTGTGGTGGGCTGACGCGCGGGGCCCCGGGCGGGGTCTCAGCCGAGGCCGGCCTTCGGCCCCTGGACGGTGGGGGCCTGGTGGGCGCGGTGCAGGCGGGTCAGGTCCTCGGGGGTGAGGCGGAGGGCGCCGGCGGCGACGTTGGCGGCGAGGTGGGCGGGGTCGCCGGTGCCGGGGATGGCGAGGAGGTGGGGGCCCTGGTGGAGGGTCCAGGCGATGCGGACCTGGGCGGGGCTCGCACCGTGGGACTCGGCGACGGCGAGGACGTCGGCGTGTTCCGCCGCGGTGGCTCCCGTCTCACGGCCGGCGGCGGCTATCGCGTAGAAGGGGACGAACGCGACCCCCTGCTCGCCGCAGTGCCGGACGAACTCCTCGTACTCGGGGCGGACCCCGATCCCGTACATGTTCTGCACGCAGACGACCGGGGCGATCGCCCGCGCCTCGGCGAGCTGGTCCGGCGTGACGTTGGACAGGCCGAGGTGGCGGATGAGGCCCGCCCGGCGCAGTTCGGCGAGGGCGCCGAAGCGTTCGGCGATCGAATCGGTGCCGACGATACGGAGGTTGACGACGTCGAGCCGGTCCCGGCCGAGCTGCCGCAGGTTCTCCTCGACCTGCGCGCGCAGTGCCGCGGGCGTGCGGGCGTGGTCGCTCCAGGCGCCGGCGGCGTCGCGGGCGGGGCCGACCTTGGTGGCGATGACGAGGTCGTCGGGGTACGGCCCCCCCGAGGGCGCTGTTGATCAGTTCGTTCGCGGAGCGCAGCGGGGAGAAGTAGAAGGCCGCCGTGTCGATGTGGTTCACGCCGAGGGCGACGGCCTTGCGCAGGACGGCGATCGCCCGGTCGCGGTCCATCGGGACGGCGTTCTCTACGAGCGCCTCGCCGCGCTGCGGCAGCCGCATGGCGCCGAAGCCGATCCGGTTGACGGGAAGGTCGCCGCCGAGGAGCCAGGTTCCGGAGGCGGTCGCGCGTGGTGCGGTTTCCATGGAAGGTCCACCTTGCGGTTCGAGGGAAACGATCATTGTGCGGAAAGGGCGGGGCCACCGCACCGGAGTTTCACGAAGTCGACTGTGAAAGTGGGGGGTTGACCCCACCTCCGACCCGCCTGTCTGCCGGATGGGAGCCGCCGGCGCGGTCCGCGAGGCTGTGCGCATGACGACGAACCGTGGACGCAAGGCCCTGATGCTCGCCCTCTCCGTCACCGCCGTGGCCGGTGTCGCCCTCGCCGGGGGCGGGGTCACGCCCGCCGTCGCGGCGAGCGGGCTCGAATGGGGGGACTGCGCCCCGGCGGTGAAGCCGCTGCCCGGACAGCAGTGCGCGATGCTCTCCGTACCCCTGGACTACGCCCGCCCCGACGGCGAGCAGATCCGGCTCGCCGTGGCGCGGTTGCGCAGCGACCGGCCGGAAGCCCGGCGCGGGACGCTGATGGTGATTCCCGGCGGCCCGGGGAGTTCCGGGGTGCAGCGGCTCGGGCAGAAGGGGGCGGCCCTGGCGAAGGAGATGGGCGGGGCGTACGACCTGGTGGCCTTCGACCCGCGGGGCGTCGGAGGCTCGGCGAAGGCCCGGTGCGGGTTCGCCGAGGACGACCGGCGGCTGGTGACCATGCGGTCCTGGCCCGCGGCGGACGGCGGCATCGGCGAGAACGTGGACCGGTCGCGCCGGATGGCGGAGGCGTGCGAGCGCAACGGCGGCGCGATGCTGCGCGGCCTGACGACCGCCAACCAGGCGCGGGACCTGGACCGGCTGCGGCAGGCGCTCGGCGAGCGGAAGCTGTCGGCGTGGAGCGTGTCGTACGGGACGTACGTGGCCGCGGTGTACGCGCAGAAGTTCCCCGGCCGCACCGACCGCTGGGTCCTCGACAGCAGCGCCGACCCCGACCCGAAGCGCGTCGCCCAGGGCTGGCTGGCCGACATGGCCCGGGGCGCCGAGGACCGCTTCCCCGACTTCGCCGCCTGGGCCTCGGACCCGGCACGGCCGAAGGAACTCCGCCTCGCCGAACACTCGCAGGACGTAAGGCCGTTGTTCCTCGACCTCGCCGCCCGGCTCGACCGGGCGCCGCGCCCGTCGACGACCGCCGGTGTCCCGCTGACCGGCACGGTCCTGCGTCAGGCCCTCCAGCAGGCGCTGTACTCCGACACCGCCTTCGAGCCCTTCGCCCGCCTGATGTCCCAGGCCCTCGACCCGGCGGGCGTGCCCGTCCTGCCGCCGGAGCTGACCGGGCCGATGCCCGACGAGGCGGCGACGGTGAGCGTCGGCGTGATCTGCAACGACGTGGACTGGCCCCGTTCCGTCCCCGCGTACGAGCGGGCCGTCGCCGCGGACCGGGTCCGCCACCCGCTGACGGCCGGGATGCCCTCCAACGTCACCCCGTGCGCCTTCTGGAAGGGCGGCGCGGTGGAGAAGCCGACCCGCATCACCGACCGCGGCCCGTCCAACGTCCTCATGATCCAGAGTCTTCGCGACCCCGCCACCCCCCACTCGTCCGGACTGAGGATGCGCGAGGCCTTCGGCGACCGCGCCCGCCTCGTCTCCGTCGACAAGGGCGGCCACGCCGTCTACCTCGGCAGCGGCAACGCCTGCGGCGACCGTGCGGTGACCCGCTTCCTGACGGAGGGGGTGCGGCCGGCGGAGGACGTGCTCTGCCGCTGAGTTCTCCGCGGGCGGATACGGGGAAGGGCCCGGCCGACTGGTGTCGGCCGGGCCCTTCCCCGTACTGCCTTCGGCTACGTGAAGGCCCTGACGCTCCTCCAGTCGATGGAGAGCACCGTCTTCAACGCCGCCCTGGTGTTGGCCGTCGTCGGGTAGTAGAGCTTCATGTTGCCGGTCGCCCCGTCCCGGGTCCACAGGTCCGGGACGCCGTTGCTGTCGCCGTCCAGGGCCCTGCTCACGTCGGGGATGCCGATGACGGCCGAGACGTTCGTCTGCGTCCAGCCCGTGCCGTACGAGACGTCGCCCTGCCGCGAGGCGGCGGACGTCATCAGGGAGGCGAGGCTGACGCTGCCGGCGACGCTGCCCGGCTTGCCGTGGCGGATGTACATGACGCCGGTGTTCACGTCCCGGAACAGCAGGTCGGGAGTGTTGTCCAGGTCGATGTCGGCGAGGTTGACGACGTCGCGGCTGGTCCAGGTCTCGCCGGTCATCTGGGTGGCCGTCTGGAACTGGGCTCCCGTGTAGCCGGAGAGGACCCAGAAGTTCGCACCCGCGCGGACGAAGACGTCGGGCAGCTTGTCGCCGGTGATGTCGCCGACCGCCTTCATCTGCGTCCAGGTCGACGGCGCCGGGGCGTTCGACGGCAGCTGGACGGAGATCCGGTCCTCGACGTTGAACGTGCCGTAGCCGTCGCCGGGGTAGATCCAGAAGGTGCCGTCCGGCGCGACGGAGAACAGGTCGGTGTAGCCGTCGCCCGGGTAGGTGTCGGCGTACTTGCTGATCAGCGCGGTCTTGCCGGTGCCGGCGTCGTACCAGTAGCCGGGCGGCGGTTCCTCGGCCCTGAGGATGTTCGGGTCTTCGGCGTCGGGCTTGAGGACGTAGGAGCCGCGCATGCCGCTGTACAGGTCGCCGCCCTCGATGCCGGACAGGGACTGGAGGCTGCCGGCGGAGTTGATGATCAGGAGGTCGACGAAGTCGTCGCCGCCGACGTCACCCGGGCCGTCCGCCTTGTCGCGGGGCCGGACGTAGAAGGCGTAGTCCGTGCGGCCGCTGACGTTGCCCACCGCGTCGAGCGAGAAGACCTGCATTCCGTTCGGGCCGGCGTGCGGGGGCCTCAGGTTGTTCACCGTCGCGACGCCGTTGACCGCGGTGACGTCGGTGCTACCGACGCCCTCGAAGTTGTAGCGGAACTTCGCGGCTCCGACGGAGCTGAACTTGATCGTGCCGGTGCCGCCGAACTTCACCTCGGACCAGGTCTGGCCGTCGGGAGTGATCTCGGGGAAGTCGTTGCTCTCGACGTCGGGCGCGGGGGGCGCGGTGGTGTCGATGGTGAGGCGGCAGGGCTGGTCGCCCAGGGGGAACCAGCTGGACTGGCCCGGCGGTGTGAACGTGTCCTCGGCCTGCACCACCCAGGTGTAGGTGGCGCCGTTCGTCAGACCGTTGACGTTCACGGTGGCGGTGCCGGCGGAGTTGGGGGTCCCCACGTAGTCGACCGCGGTGCCGCCGACCTTCGTGACGCGGAAGCGGAGCAGCTTCAGGTTGAGGTCGTCGTCCTTCGCGTTGGCCGTGAGGGTGATGTTGGTCGACGCGATGGTCTTGGTGCCCGGGGCGATCACGCACGCTCCGCCGGGCGTGCTGTAGCCGCCGGTGGGTTCCTTGGGCTTGCGGTTGTAGTCCGCCTGGAACTCGGCGGACGAGGCCTGGAACTTGCGCCAGGTGTGGGCGTCGCCCTCGCTCGTGGCGCGCAGACCGAAGGTGATGTTTCCCCAGTTGTTGGTGGCGGCCTTCTGCGCGGCGGCCTTCACGTTCTCGTAGTCGAACATCTCGTACGCGTCGCCGCAGTTCAAGACCTTCGGGTCGTAGCCGTGGGCGAAGCTCTTGTTCTGCAGCCACGTGGCCCAGCTCGGCTGCGCGTTCCACGTGGTGCCGGTGGAGATCCCGCCGGTCAGGTAGAGCTGGAACTCGCGTGCGCTGCACGACCACGAGTGGTTGTTGAGCACCTTGAACGAGGCGTCGTAGACCGTGGCGCCCGTGATGGTCTTGAAGTCCATCTGCCAGAACGAGCGGGCCAGACCACCGGTGTCGGTCTCGTAGCCCACGCGGGCGTCCGAGGTGCCGGAGCTGAAGTTGGTGCCGTCGTAGAAGCTGCTGTTCGGGTACGGCCGGTAGGCGGTCGTCCAGTGCTCCCTGGGGGTCTTCATCGTCGGGTCGACGAAGACGGGGAAGCGGACGTCCTTGTCGGTGAACAGCCCTGTGGCGGCCGCGCCCAGCTCCAGGCGCGCGTCGCCGGTGCCCTCGCCCCGCAACGCGACGGGTACGGGGGCGTGCTTGGCACCGGGCTCGATGCCGCTCAGGCCGGAGAGCTTCAGGACGTCGGCGGAGGTGGCCGTCGAGGTACGGGGTGTGGCCTCGGGGCCGGGGAGCTCGGGGTCGCGGCCGCTGGAGTCCCAGGCGAACGGGGTGGGGATCGAGCCGACGTCCTTGCCGGCCTTGTCCAGGATCCGTACGCGGCTGCCCTTGTCCTCGTACCGGAAGACGGCCGTGTCCGAACGCAGGCCGTACGTCACGGTCTTGAGCGCCTGCTGCTGCGCTGCCTCGCGGGTCTTGACGATGAGCAGCTGGGCGAAGCCACCCTCCTCGCGGGCGAGCACGAGCAGGTCGACGCCGGGCAGGACCTCGGGGTAGAGGGCGCGGGGGCCGTCGAGGACCGGCTCGGGCAGGGTGCCGGGCCAGGTGTACGCGACGGTGTGGCCTTCGACGTCCATCTCGGCCAGCACGGTGTCGCCGGGGCGCGTGGCCCGGGCGAAGGACCGGTCGGCGCGGGACGCGTCGGCGCTGCCGCTGGAGAACCGCACGGGAAGGGCGGCGTTCACCGGCCGGATGCCGAGCCCGCGGGGCGCGTCCTTCGTCCGGACCAGCTTGTTGTCGATGGGCGCCCACTGGCCCTTGGCGTTCTTCGCGCGCTTGGGGAGGGCGCTGATCCGGGTGCGCATCAGCCCGTTCGGCAGGGCCCAGGTCAGTTCGGTGGCCGTGGTCGCCGTCTCGACGAGCACGGGCTTTCCGGTCCGACGGGCCTGCTCCACCGCGGCCTCCGTGTCGCGCGGACCGGTGGAGGCCTGCTTCGCGTCGACCGGGCGGGCGGGCTGCGCTGTTGGTGGGCCGTCAGGTTGCCACCAGGGCAGCAGGGCGGCGGTGAGGGCGGCCAGTACGAGGCCGAGGGTGCAGGCCAGCCTGGTGCGCGTGCGCACGAAGGGGCTGAGCAGGCGGGGCGCGGTCACGGCGGTCTACTCCCGTGGGGACCAAGCGGAATGGGGGACAGCACAGACAGCCCCGGACGGCGGACCGCGGGGCACAGGCGCGCAAACGATCACACGGCCTTCACAGCCTGTCCATTCGTGAAGGTTTTATTGAGTCGTGACCTGGAGGTGGGGGTCCCATGACCGTGCGGGCACTAAGGCGCCACCTGGGGCTTTCGCGCGACCTGTAAGAGCGGGTATCTGGCAAATCGGATGATCCACCTGAAAGGTCGTCGGCTTCATCTTTCGGGGCGTCATATCCCGTGGTCGACATCACAGTCGGCGAACGGAACCGATCGTGAACGGCCTTGAGAGCTGCGGTGTTCATGACGGATGGTGCACACGCGTGCGCCCGTCACGGGCGTGCGCTCTTTGGTGTTTCCGCACCTCATCCGTTGTCTGGGTTGCCTCAGTGGGAGTCGCCGCGTATGCGTGCTTCAGGTCCGCTGTCATGGCTGGGGCGGGGACGCCTAGCCATGACGGAATCACAACGACGGCGTCGGCGGCTCGGCCGCACGGCGACCGTCCTACTGCTGTCCTCGACGTTGTCGGTGACGACCCTGGGCGCCGAGGCGTGGGCCGCGCCGGGTCCCGGCATGAGCCGTACCGAGGACACGGCGCAGATCAAGCTGCCCGACCTGCCCGAGGACGTGCCGCTCGATCCCGACCTGGCGGCCGTCAAGGAACTGAGCATCTCCGAAGAGGTGCCGGTCAAGCCCTACGTGCCGGCCAACGTGACGCCCTGGCAGGAAGGTTCCGGCACCGCTGACCCCAGCACGGTGCAGCCCGGGCAGTCGGTCGCGGTCACCAACGGCCTGCCCATCGCCCTCGGCGTCCCCCAGGGCACCGAGCCGTCGGCGCTGGCGGGCGAGTGGAAGGTCGACCTGGCCGCGCCCGCCGCCTCCGAGGAGGCGGGCGTCTCCGGTCTGATCATGCAGATCACCCCGCCGGCCACCGTCGACCCGAACGCCCAGGTCGTCCTCGACGTCGACACCAGCAGCTTCAAGGACCTCTACGGCGCCCAGGCCGGCGAGCGCTTCGGCGTCGTGCTGCTGCCCGACTGCGTCCTGACCTCGCCCACGTCCGGCGACTGCTCCGGCGGCACCGAGACCATGACGGGCAAGGACGACACGGAGTCGTTCGAGCGGCTCCGCAGCTCGGTGAAGGTGGTGCCGGCCAAGGCCGCGGCCACCAGGAACACCGGCGCGAAGAACCTGCCGAACCGGACGATCGTCTCCGGCACCGTGCCCGTCGCCAAGCTGCTGGCCGACGAGCCCGCCCCGCTGGCCACCGGCTCGTCCGTGCACACCGCCGCCTTCGTCGCGGAGACCGCCCCGGACCCCAAGACCCTCGGCGTGCTCGACACCGGCGCCTCCAGCGCCAGCGACTTCGGCGCGTCGCCGCTGCTGTCGTCCGGCTCGTGGTCGGCGGGTTCGTCCAGCGGCGCCTTCACCTACGGCTACCAGGTGCAGGTCCCCGAGGTCGCCGGCGGCCTGATGCCGAAGGTGAACCTGGCGTACTCGTCGCAGTCGGTCGACGGCCGCACCTCGGCGACGAACAACCAGGCCTCCTGGATCGGCGACGGCTGGGACTACAACGCGGGCTCCATCACCCGCACCTACGCCAACTGCCGCCAGGACGCCAAGAAGCCCGGGTCGAACAACCCCACGCACGGCACCGGCGACCTCTGCTACGGCTCCGAGAACGCCACCCTCTCCCTCGGCGGCTCGACCACCGAGCTGGTGTGGGACAAGAACAAGGGCCCGATCGGCTCCGACGGCAAGCCCGTCGGCCAGTGGTTCACCGCGAACGGCGACGGCTCGAAGGTCGAGCGCCTCAAAGAACCCTCGAACGACCCGCGTCCCGGCATGAAGGACGCGGACGGTGAGTACTGGGTCGTCACGACCAAGGACGGCACGAAGTACTACTTCGGCCGGAACAAGCTTCCCGGCTGGTCCGACAACGGCACTCTCGCCGACGACCCGTACACGAACTCCGTGCTCGCCGTCCCGGTATACGGCAACCACGAGGACGAGCCCTGCTACAAGGCGGGCGACTGGCCCAACTCGTTCTGCAACCAGGCCTGGCGCTGGAACCTCGACTACGTCGAGAACATCCACGGCAACGCCATGTCGCTGTGGTGGACCCGCGACAACAACTACTACGCCCGCAACTTCAACTGGAACCAGCCGGTCGAGTACCACCGGGACGGCTACCTGTCCCGCATCGACTACGGCCAGCGCAAGGACACCGTCTTCTCGGCCACCGCACCCGCCAGCGTCGCGTTCGACGTCGAGGAGCGCTGCTACACGGTCGAATCGATCGCCTGCACCGAGGCCAACTTCACCTCCAAGCAGCCGGGCAACTACCGGGGCTGGTACGACACCCCCGCCGACCTGCGCTGCGCCTCCGGCAAGCCGTGCTGGAACGCCGGCCCCACCTTCTGGTCCCGCAAGCGCCTCGACAAGATCACCACGTCGGCGCAGCGGCTCTCCTCCACCACCGCCCGCCAGGCGGTGGACGAGTACCGGCTGGCGCAGAAGTTCCCGACCACCGAGACCGGCGTGAACACCGCGCTGTGGCTGGACTCGGTCACCCGCACGGGCTTCGGGCGCAACGGCGCAGGCGACGCGAGCGTGAAGCTCAACGCCGTGCGGTTCCTGCCCAACAGGGAGGACATGCCCAACCGCGTCAAGGACGACTCGAGCCCCGGCTTCTCCCGCCAGCGGATCAGCCGGGTCATCAACGAGTACGGCGGCGAGACCGTCGTCACCTACAAGAAGCCCACCGGCGCCTGCGCCACCGGCACCGGACTGCCCGGCAAGGACGACACGGCGGGACTGAAGACCAACAACCGCTTCTGCTACCCCTCGTTCTGGAACCCCGACCCGAGCGTCGAGGACATCGACTGGTTCCACAAGTACGCCGTGGACAGCGTCGAAGAGCTCCCCAACATCCCCGGCTCGTACCCGACACTGACGTCCTACGAGTACAAGGACCCGCGCTGGAAGCTGGCCGAGGCGGAGTTCACCAAGAAGTCCACCCGCACCTACTCCCAGTTCGCCGGCGTCGCGCAGACCACCACGATCACCGGCGCCGACGACCCCAGCAGCGGCAGCAAGCGATCCAAGTCCGTCACCCGGTTCTTCCAGGGCATGGGTGCCGGCACGCTCGTCACGGACATCACCGGCGTCGGCAGGAACGTCACCGAGCCCACGGACCCGTCCGTGATCGCCAAGGACGAGGAACCCTTCGCCGGCCGCATCGCCGAAGAGCTCACCTACGCGAACGCCGACGACGCGGACACGGACTGGCTGACCCGCAGCGTCACCGTGCCCGAGGCCGAGGAACTCGCCAGGCGCAACCGCGACGACGGCCTGAGCCCGCTGCGCTCCTGGCGCGTCACCGAGCCGAGGACCACCTCGTACACCAAGTCCTCCGGCACCGGTGACGACAAGAACCCCGAGCGCAAGGTCGAGACCCTCACGCAGTACGACGAGAACGGCCTGCCCACGCAGGTCGAGTTCCTCGGCGACACCGCGAAGCCGGGTGACGAGTCCTGCACCAGGTCCACCTATCTGGACCGGGCCGACAAGAACCTCATCGGTCTCACCAAGGAGGTCCTCACCTCCCCGACCCGCTGTGCCGACGCCACCTTCGGTGACCTGAAGACGCTCAGCGGCGCCACGCGCACGGCGTACGACCACCAGGGCTACGGCGCGGCGCTCACCGCCGCCACCCTCGGCGAGGCCACCCAGACGTGGTCGCTCAACGGCGAGGGCACCGGCTTCCAGAACGACGGAACCACCGACTTCGACGAGATCGGCCGCGTCACCTCGCGCACCGACCCCGACCTGAAGACCTCCACGATCACCTACACCCCCGACAAGGGACAGGTCTTCACGGTCACCGAGCGGAACTCGGCGGGCCACGAGCAGATCCAGGAACTGGAGCCGGGCCGGTCCGTCGCCGTCAAGACCACGGACCTCAACGGGCGCGTCAGCCAGGCGGAGTACGACCCGCTCGGCCGTCTCGTCAAGGCCTGGGGCCCCGGCCGCACGCCATCGCCGACGGCCGTGCCCGACTTCCGGGCCGTCTACACGATCCCCGAGTTCCTCCCGGCGGACCCGACGCGCCTGCCGCCCTACGTGACCACGTACACGCGGGGTGACGAAGGCCGGATCGACACCTCCGTCACGATCTACGACGCCCTCGGCCGCGAACGCCAGACGCAGGAACAGGCCGTCGGCCGCGGCTGGCTGATCACCGACACCCTCTACAACCGCTCCAGCGAGGTCTGGCGCACCAGGAACGCCTACCTGACTCACGAGGCCATGCCCGGTGAGCTGTTCACGCCGGAAGCCGACACGGCCGTCCCGAACGTCACCGAGTACACCTACGACGGCCTCGGCCGCGTGGTGCAGGAGATGCCGTTCCTCAAGTACGAGACCCCCGGGTCCGAGGGCGCCACCTCGCAGCCGTTCCCGTCGCGGGCCACCCGCTACGAGTACGGCGCCGACTGGTCCACGGTCATCAACCCGCAGGGCTCGCCGTCCTACCGGATCTACACCGACGCCCTCGGCCGCAGCTCCCGCGTCGACACGTTCACCGACGCGGCCCGCACGGCGTTCACGTCCATGCGGTACGAGTACGACGCCCGCGGGCAGCTGGCGAAGGCCACCTCGTCGGCCGACCCCACGCACCCGTGGTCCTGGACGTACGACCACCGTGGCCGGCTGGACTCCTCCACCGACCCGGACGCCGGCACGACGAGCACGAAGTACGACCACCGTGACCGTCCGGAGACCGTCACCACCCAACGCGGCACCGTCTGGAACTCCTACGACGACCTGTCGCGGCCCAAGCAGCAGCGGCTCACCGACGGCTCCGGCGCAGTCCTGGCCGACTTCACGTACGACTCCGTCCCCGGCGGCAAGGGCCTCCCGGCTTCGGTGACCCGCTACACCGACGGTCTCGCGTACACGCAGAAGATCAACGGCTACGACAAGGACTACCAGCCGACTTCGACCACTCTGAGCCTTCCGCAGTCGATCGCCGACACCTGGGGTCTGCAGAGCTCGTACACGTACGGCTACCAGTACTCCGACACCGGCCGGCTCGACTCGGCCACCCTCCCCGCCGTCGGCGCCCTCGCCGCCGAGAAGCTCGTCGTCCGCTACAACAAGGACGGCCTGCCCCTCTCCATATCCGGCAAGGACTGGTACGGCGCCGAGACCGTCTACTCGCCGTACGGCCAGGTCATGCGTTCCACGCTCGGCGCCCAGCCGTACCGCGTGTGGACGCAGAACACCTTCGATGAGGCCAGCGGCGAACTCCAGGAACAGCAGGTCTACCGCGAGCAGACCGGCGACACCTCTCTCGTCGGCGGCATCCTCGTCTCCAAGCGCTCTTACGCCTACGACCCGGCCGGCAACGTCACCGGGATCCAGGAGCACTCCACGGGCATCGACGAGCGGCAGTGCTTCTCGTACGACCCGCTGGGCCAGCTGACGAAGGCCTGGACCGACAAGAACACCACGTGCTCCACCGGCCCGACGAACACCGACGGGTCGATCAACGCCACACCCGGCACCGGCAAGACCCTCGGCTCCGGCTACTGGCAGGAGTACGAGTACGACCTCCTCGGCAACCGCAAGAAGCTGACCGAGAAGGACTTCACCGGCGACACCACGAAGGACGCCGTCACCACCTACGCCTACGGCAAGGCGGACGGCTCCCAGCCGCACACCCTGACCAAGGTGTCGAAGGCGTACAAGACGCCTGCCGGCGCGGCGGTGAAGGCCGAGACCGAGCGTCTCTACGAGCTCACCGGTGAGACCAAGACCATCACCGACCCCATGACCGGCGACAGCCAGTCGCTGAGCTGGACGTACGACGGCCAGGTCGACCGCATCACCGGCCAGGGCACCGGAGGCAAGACCCCGTATCTGGGGCTCGCGGACAAGTGTCTCGACCTCAAGTCAGGCTTGGCGGCCGCAGGCCAGCCGCTCCAGTTGTACGGCTGCAACGACACAGCGGCGCAGAAGCTTCGTTTCACCCCCGGACCGAATCAGGCCGACCCGAATCTGGGCTCGCTGGCGGTGTACGACACCTGGTGTCTCCAGCCGGCGGCGAACGCGGTGGGTTCTGCGGTGCAGATCCAACCTTGCTCCGGTACCGCGGCGCAGCAGCTGAAGCGGAACGCCGCAGGGCAGCTGACACATGTCGTGTCGGGCCTGTGCGTCGCGGTCAAGGACGCGGCCACCGCGAGCGGTACGGCGATCGTGCTGGCGACCTGCAACGGTACCGCCGCGGCTCAGCAATGGGCTCCGCAGAACGACACCCGTCACATCTACGGCCCCGGCGGCAGCCGACTCCTCACCATCAAGGGCAAGCAGGCCACCCTGCACCTGGGCGAGGCCGAGGTAACGGTCCAGAAGGGCGGTGCGCTGATCAACACCCAGCGCACGTACTCCGCTCCGGGCGGCGCGGTCATGCGCTTCGCCTACGGCTCCGCCGCCTCCTGGCTGGTCGCCATCACGATGGACCACCAAGGCACCCCCTATGCCGAGGTCGAGCTCAACGGCGATCAGTCGGTCCGCATCCGCAAGCAGGACCCCTTCGGCAACCAGCGCGCCGCGGCGACCACCAGCATCGGCATGCAGACCCACAAGGGATTCCTCGGCGCCACCAACGACGACGCCTCCGGCTTCACCCCCCTCGGCGCACGCCTCTACGACCCCGTCGTCGGACGCTTCCTGTCCGCCGACCCCATCGTCGACCTCACCGACCCCCAACAGTCCAACGGCTACGCCTACGCCCACAACAACCCGGTCACCCACTCGGACCCGACCGGACTGGCCATCTCCCTCACCGCCTCGGAGAAGGCCGCCGCCCTCGCCGGCGCCGGCCTCAGCGCCGCCGAAGTCGCCCAGGCCCAGGCCACCATGGGCAAGTCCCTGAGCTCCGTGATCCTCTCGATCGCCTGGGAGACCCTCAAGGACTTCATCGGCATCAACGACGCCATGGCCTGCTTCGGCGGCGACATGTGGTCGTGCGGCAGCCTCATCATCGACGCCATCCCCTGGGGCAAGATCGGCAAGATCCCGTCCGTCCTCCGGGCCATCGACCGCACGATCGACGCGATCCAGGCCTTCAAGGCCGCCAAGAAGGCCGCCGAGATCGTCCTCAAGGCCGCCAAGGCCGCCGAGGCCGCAGCCCTCAAGGCCAAGAAGGCGGCGATCGAACGGGCCAAGAAGGCCGCCCAGGCGGCCAAGAAGAAAGCCGCCGACCAAGCCAAGAAAATCAGCGACGCAGCCGTCCAGAAGACAAAGAAAACCGGCAACCCCGTCCAGAAGCAGGCCCAGGCCAAGGCAGCCCCGAAGGCCTCGTCCGCTGGCGGCTCCGGCAAGGGCGGCGGCAAGTCCGGCGGCTCCGGCAAGGTCAGCACCACCAAGGCCGGCGGCTCCAACGGCGGCTCGTCGCGCAGCAACGGCGGGTCGAGCGGCGGTTCCTGCTCCACCGCGGACAACAGCTTCGTCCCGGGCACCAAGGTCCTGATGGCCGACGGCTCCACCAAGCCGATCGAACAGGTCAAGGCCGGCGACAAGGTCCTCGCCACCGACCCCAAGACCGGCGAGACCCGCGTCGAGACGGTCACCGCGGAGATCAAGGGCCAGGGCGTCAAGCACCTCGTCAAGGTCACCATTGACACCGACGGCCCGTCCGGCTCGAAGACGGCCCAGCTCACCGCGACCGACGGCCACCCCTTCTGGGTCCCCGCCCTCTCCCGCTGGATCGACGCCACCGACCTCACCTCAGGCCAGTGGCTCCAGACCGGCACCGGCACCCACGTCCAGATCACCTCGATCGAACGCTGGACCGCCCAGTCGGCCACGGTCCACAACCTGACCGTCAGCGACCTGCACACGTACTACGTGCTGGCGGCGGTCACGCCGGTCCTGGTCCACAACTGCAATGAGCCGCAGGCTGCCCGGGCGAGTGAAATCAACGAATCCGAACCGGGGCAGGCGAACTTCGACATTCACACGACCGCCGTCCTGGACGTTGACATCCCGGGAGCCGGTGTGACGAGGCTCGTGGCAGGAAATGGTGATGGCGGGTTGACCCCGGCACAGATCACTGCCCTCGCAGATGATGAGTTCCATGTAACCCCGGACCTTGTACCTGGCAATCTGCATGCCGAGCAGCGGGTTATCTTGGGTGCCATGCTACTCAGCGGTAGGCCTATCCAGGGTGGAGCTTCGCGAAATATCTGCCGCGCGATATGCGGTGTCCTGATATTCGCGAGCGGAGGAGCACCTTTCGGGGAAGTTCGCCCCGGTAACGGGCAAACGACTCATCGTGTCCGCAGCATGCGCTGGCCATGATCAGGTCTTGTGATTAGGTAAACGGCCCGCCAGGTGATCTGGCGGGCCGTTTCTGTTGTTGACTGTTCGATTTAAATGCAGTATTGAGGACGTATAGAGATTTCATTGACCGGAAAGGACTGGCTCATGGGTGAAGCCTCCGACCGTGGCAGCGCTGGCGCGCTTGCTCGTGTCCGCACCGGAGACATCGTGTCTCTCAGCTGCCCTCCCCGAGAGGCTGTGGTCTCGGATCTTTCCTCTCGGTACGTATCGGTTCGATGGCCGTGGAACGAAATTGATCCGGATTCGCTGATGCAGTGGAACGGGTTGCGTTCCATCCCGCGCACTCCGGATGTTCCCGACTGGCATAATGAGCCGTTCCGGGTGACGTCGCCAAATGATTCATTCGACCGGCACAGCGTTTGCGAAGTCGGCATTCCTGGTATGCTTGCCTACGTCGTTCATGTGGCCAAATTTTCGGATCCTCTGGATGTCGGCTGGCTTCCCCGGCCTCACGTCTACGTATCTCTCGTTGCTCACGGTGTGCGAATCCCGCCTTCTGCTGAGGAAATCGGCTTCACTCTCGACCCGGACGGGGATGAGCCCATCCAGTCGGAACTCGTTTACCGTCCCTATGAGTTCTTGTGGGACGGTGATGAAGTGGCCGACCGCGAGGGTCGAATGTGGACGTACTCGGCGCCGTGGAACTGGGTAGCGTTCGACAGCGGATCAGGCGGATTCCCCGTGTGGCCGCTGCAATTGATCTGTCGTGACGGGGAGCAGGCTCCTGAGGCGGCTGAGGCCGTTGCTCGCGCGACGAGTTTCGGAGCCCATGGCGATGAGGTTGCGCGCTGGCTGGAGCGCGCTGGGATTGCTGATGCGCCGCAACTGCCGCCATCCGCATTCAGCGAGGACCTGCCGCACTGAGACTTCCGGTAAGCCCGAGGCCCCTCCGTGTACACGGAGGGGCCTCGGGGGTTTCACCCTTGACGGGATCAGACCTTCGCCGGTTCCGGTTCCGGGCTGGTCGGGGCCGGTGCGGGGGCGCCGTCGCCGGCCGTGACCGTGGTCTCCAGGGCCTCCGTCTCCACGTTGAACTCCTCCAGGAGCTCCTGGCTGAAGCCCCAGAAGTACGTGGCGACGAAGCCGACCAGGTAGCCGACCAGCAGGCCGCCGGCGTAGATGGTGATCGTCTCGCCGAGGCTGTGGTTGCCGTTGAGGAGGGGGAAGAGGGCCCAGCCGGAGGGGCCGATGGCGGTGGAGCCGACGGTGGTGCCGAGCATGGAGAAGAGGCCGATGAAGCCGCCGCCGAAGGCGCCGCCGACGCAGGCCGTGACGAAGGGGCGGCCGAGGGGGAGGGAGACGCCGTAGATGAGGGGTTCGCCGACGCCGAGGAAGCCGGCGGGGAGGGCGGACTTGATGGTGCGGCGGAGGGAGCCGTTGCGGGGGAGCTTGAGGTAGACGGCCATGGCGGCGCCGACCTGGCCCGCGCCCGCCATCGCGAGGATGGGGAGGAGGACGGTGTAGCCCTGCTGCTCGATGAGGGTGGTGTGGATGGGGATGAGGGCCTGGTGGAGGCCGAGCATGACGAGGGGGAGGAACAGGCCGCCGAGGAGGAGGCCCGCGCCGGCGCCCGCGTTCGCGAGGAGCCAGTTGGCGAAGTCGCCGATGGCCTGGGAGATCTCGCCGGCCACGAACATCAGGCCGAAGATGGTGACCAGGCCGGAGATCAGGACCGTCAGGGTCGGGGTGACCAGGACGTCGAGGGACTCCGGCACCCAGCGGCGGCACCACTTCTCGACGTACACCGCGAGGACGGCCGCGCCGAGCGCGCCGAGGACGCCGCCCTGGCCGGGGGAGAGCGTCTGGCCGAAGGCGTCGATCTTGGCGACGCCGGGGAACACGATGATCGCCGCGACCGCGCCGCCGAGGATCGCCGTACCGCCGAACTCCTTCGCCGTGTTGTAGCCGACGAAGACCGCGATGAGCGCCATGAAGCCGCTCGCGATGGCGGCGAGGGCGGGGGTGACGCCCGGCAGCCAACCGAGGTTGATCAGCAGGCCGTTGAGGCCGGCGATGATGCCGCAGCCGATGAGGGCGGGGATCAGCGGGACGAAGATGTTCGCGATCCGGCGGAGGAAGAGCTTGAACGGGGTGGCGTTCTTCGCCTTCTGGGCCGCCTTGAGGGCCGCGCCCCGGTCCGCGAGTTCTTCCGCGGTGTGCTGGGGGGCCGTCTCGGCCACCAGCGCCTCGAACTCCGGCGTCACGCGGGCGACCGTGCCCGGGCCGAGGACGATCTGGTACGTGTCGTCCTCCACCACGCCCATCACGGACGGCAGGGCCTTGAGGGCCTCGTCCTGGACGAGCGAGCGGTCCCGCAGGCCCAGCCGGAGGCGGGTCATGCAGTGGGCCACGGTGCTGATGTTCTCGGCGCCGCCGACGAGGGGGAGGATCGCGGCGGCGATGGCGCGGTTCTTGTCGTCTGTGCTCATGGTGCGGTGGGCCTTGCTGTGAGGGGGCCTTGCTGTGTGTGGGGGATACGCGGTTACGCGGTGGGCTCGGTCGCGTGCAGCGCCGCGCGCAGGTGGCCTCGGGAGTCCGTGAGGCGGCGGGCGGCCGTGGGGGCGTCGATGTCGGCGAGGAGCATGAGGATCGCGTTCTTCACCTCGCCGTCGGCGGCGGTGAGGGCCGTCTCGATCTGCTCGTCCGGCGCGCCGGTGGCCAGGGCGACGATGCGCCGGGAGCGGGCCTGGAGCTTCTCGTTGGAGGCGCGGACGTCGACCATGAGGTTTCCGTAGGTCTTGCCGAGGCGGATCATGGTGATCGTCGAGATCATGTTGAGGACGAGCTTCTGGGCGGTGCCGGCCTTGAGGCGGGTGGAGCCGGTGAGGAGTTCGGGGCCGGGGACGACTTCGATGCCGTGTTCGGCGGCGGCGGCGAGGGCGCTGTCCGCGTTGCAGGAGAGGCCGATGGTGAGCGCGCCGAGGGTACGGGCGTGTTCGACGGCGCCGATGGCGTACGGGGTGCGGCCGGAGGCGGAGATGCCGACGACGGTGTCGTCGGCGGTGAGGCCGAGATCGGTGAGGTCCTGGACGGCGAGTTCCTTGGAGTCCTCGGCGCCTTCGACGGCCTTGACCATGGCGGAGGGGCCGCCCGCGATGAGGCCGACGACCTGGGCGGGGTCGGTGTTGAAGGTGGGCGGGCATTCGCTGGCGTCGAGGACGCCGAGGCGGCCGGCCGTGCCCGCGCCCATGTAGATCAGTCGTCCCCCGCGGGCCATGCGTGCGGCGGTGGCGTCGATCGCGGCGGCGATGGCGGGGAGCTGGCGGGCGACGGCGGCGGGGACGGTCTGGTCCTCGCCGTTCATGGTGCGGGCGATGTCCAGGGTGGGGAGCCGGTCGATCTCGGCGAGTTCGGGCCGGAACGCCTCGGTGGTGAGGGTGGCGAGCTGGGCGCGGAGTTCGGAGTACGCGGATGCGGACATGCGGGGCTCTTTCGGTGCGTGGACGTCGTCGGCGGCGTTGGCGTCGACGTGTGACGCTCGGCTGACGGGGGCTTCAGCGGGTCCTGGGGGAATGGCGGTGGGCGAGGGCTTCGTACGAGGCGGCGAGGGCAGGGGCCGCCGTCTCGTACGTGCGCTGGGTGACGCAGGTGAACAGGCAGTCCACGACCAGGAGTTGGCTGGTGCGGGATGACATGGCCGCGGGGCGCAGTTCGCTCTCGCGGGCGGTGGAGGTGGTGAGGACGTGGTCGGCGTACTGGGTGACGGGCCCGTCCGGGCGGCCGGTGATCGCGACGGTCGTCGCGCCGTGGTCGAAGGCCACTCGGAGGGGTTCTATGACGTCGCCGGTGGAGCCGGAGTGGGTGATGGCGATGGCGACGTCGCCGGAGCGGAGCTGGACGGCGTTGGTGACGGCGAGGTGCGGGTCGCTGTGGGCGTGTGCGATGAGGCCGATGCGGAGGAGTTTCTGCGCGAGGTCCTGGGCGACGAGGCCGGAGGCGCCGACGCCGTAGATGTCGACGCGGCGGGCGGTGGAGAGGGCGGCGACGGCGGCGCCGAGCTGGACGGTGTCGAGTCCGGCGGCGGTGTCGGCGAGGGTCTGCTGTTCGTCGTGGGCGAGCTTGGCGACGACGTCGGCGATCGGGTCGTCGACGGCGATGTCGGCGGTGACGGCGGGCGCGCGGCCGGACTGCTGCTGGGCGGCGAGGCCGGCGAGGGCGAGGCGCAGGTCGCGGTAGCCGGGGTAGCCGAGGAGGCGGGCGGTGCGGACGACGGTCGCCTCGCTGGTGCCGGTGAGTTCGGCGAGGCCGGTGACCGTGAGGGCGGCGCAGCCGGCCGGGTCGCCGGCGACGGCTTCGGCGACCCGCTGCATGGAGCGGGTCATGGAGGGGGCGAGGGTGCGCACCTTGGCGGCGAGCGCGGCGGGGGCGGGGGGCGAGGCGGGCGCGTCGCTGGTGAAACTTTCCTTCACGTCATTGGTCACATCTGAAAGATACTTTCGGCCGGGTGGCCCGACAAGACCCCTTCGGTCCCGCAGGGGTCCCGGAAACGGACGGGACCTTCGTCCTTTCCGGCACTCCGGGTGACAATGAGTGCATGGACGACATCGACCCCGTGGAGCAGGCGCTGCACGCCGCCCGCGCGCTGGTACTGGCCGACCTGGCGGCCCGGAAGGTGGCCGCCGCCGAGGTCGTGTCGATGGTGGAGGACTCGGTGACCCACCGCCGCTGGTGGGTCGAGCAGTGGCCCGAGGGCCTCACGTACGTCGCCGGTCTCGTCGCGCAGGACGTCCAGGACGCGCTCCTCGAACACTACGGACGCTGGCCCCTCTGTCCCGTCTGTTCCTCCGGCGACCCCCACGCCCTCGACGTCGAACCCGAGCTCGGCCCCGACCCGCACTGGGTCTGCGGCAAGCAGGGCGTCGTCGTCGCGCCGGTGGGGGCCCTGAAGTGAACCGCACGACGGAGGCCGCCGCGTGACCCTCTACATCGACCCGCCGACGTGGCCGGGCCATGGCCGCATGTGGTCCCACCTCGTCAGCGACGTCTCCTTCGACGAGCTCCACGCCTTCGCCGCGTCCATCGGCGCCCCTCCCCGCGCCTTCGAGCGCGACCACTACGACATCCCCTCCGACCGCTACGCGGACGCGGTGGCGGGGGGCGCGATCGAGGTCGGCTCCAAGGAGCTCCTGCGCCGCCTCACCGAGGCAGGCCTGCGCCGGCCGAAGGGACGGCCGGCGCAGGGGTAGACCTGCCGCGCTACGACGCCTGACCGCCGCCTCCTTGGAGGAGGTCAAGCACATCGGGCATCGGCGGGAAGTGCGGCGCGCACTCCGGGCACGCGTACACGTTGAACCCGGGCCCGGAGTTCTGGTGCACCTCGGAGACGAGCACGGGCGCGTCCGTGACGACGGCGCAGCGCACGCACATGCGGACGGGCTTTCGCGGCGGCCCGCCAGGGGTCGGCTCGCTCATCACGCCACCCCCGCCGCGTGCACGTCCCGGGTGTCCAGGTCGATGCCGAAGTCCGCCGCCAGTACGAGGCTGACGCACCGCCACCGCTGGCGTGCGCGCTCCTCTTGGCGCTCGCACGCGATCAGGTAGGGGCGGATGAGGGCCGTGTCCTCCCCGGCGAACGTCTCGGCGAGGCCGTACGGGGGCCTGGGATGTGTCGTGCTCCCCTGGGGGGAACCGATCCGCTCGCGCGGCGACTGCCGGGCGGGGGTGGTAGTGGGGCGGGACTCTTCCACCCCTCGGGCGTAGGCCGGGAAGGGGGGTGGCGTGCCTGCCCGACGCTGCCCGCAACCGGGCGCGAGTACGCCCAGCAGCCACGCGAGCAGCGCGGCGATAAGGTCTTGCATGTCCGAAGCTCCATTCTTCGGTCAGCCCCTGGGGAGCGGCCCTTGCCCGGCCGCCCTGGGGGCGCTTCTGTGTCCGGCGTCACTGTATCCGCAGTTATCCACGGTTATCTACGGATGCGCGGAAAGCTGTGGTCACCCACGCTGGCTTCATGGATCTTGATCGCACCCGCCCCCTGTGGAGGCAGATCGCCGCGGAGATCATCCGGCGCATCGAGGGCGGGACCTACCCTCCGGGGAGCCGTGTACCGTCCACGCTGGAGATCGCCCAGGAGTTCGGCGTGGTGAACGCGACGGCGGCGAAGGCCATGCGGCACGTACGGGAGCAAGGGTGGACGCGGGGCGAAGTCGGCCTGGGCACGTTCGTCGCCGACCCGCTGCCGTCCGCCGTTACCTCCACGGGTGACAAGTCCGCCGATTGATGGGACGTCCACGCGGCCTGACTCTCCGCACCGCCTGACGCCCCGCGTCCCGGCGGCGCCGGGACGCCCGGTCAGCCGAGGCGGGCCGCGATGGTGTGGGCGCAGGCCAGGGATTCGGTGTGGGTGGTGTCGATCTCGAGGTCGTAGTGGACGCCTTCGTGGACGACGAGGGCCTGCTGGGCGGCCATGCCGGGGGTGCGGTCGCCGCGGGCGATCTCGCGGCCGGCGGCGGTGGCGGGGTCGCAGCGGACGCCGACCCAGAGGACGGGGAGGTCGCCGAGGACGGTGCGCCAGCGCTGCTGGGAGGCGGCGCCGCCGAGGAAGACGTCGTCGATGACGATCCTGGCGCCGGCCCGGGCCATCGTGGCGATGCCTTCCGCCCAGGCGGCCTCCAGCTGCCGGAAGTCTTCGCCGACGGTGACGCCGCCGTCGTCGCCGAAGACGATCCCGCCCTCCGAGGACCACATCTTCTTGGGCAGGGCGTCGACGAAGGAATCGCATCCGAACGTCATCCAGGGGTCGGGCAGTACGGACTGCAGGCACCGCACGATGCCGGACTTCCCCGAGCTGGAGGCGCCGTTGAGGATGATCATTCGCGTCGTCACGGTGTCACCGTACGGAACCCCCGGGCGGGTCCGCAGCGGGTTTTCAGTCGGCCCGTACGAGCACCGTCTCCTGCGGTGGGCCGCTGAGCAGCTCCGGTCCGGCGGCCATCGCCGCCGCCAGGTGGGGGCTGCGGAGGTGGGCGTCGAAGGCGGCGCGGTCGGTCCACTCCTCGACGACGATCCAGGAACCGGGCTCCAGCGGGTCCTCGTACGGGCGGTACGAGAGGCACCCGGGTTCGGCGAGGGCCGGGGCGACGAGTGAGAGGGCCTGGCGGCGGACGGCGGCCTCCTGGCCCGGTGCGGCCCGGAGTCGTGCGATGACGGTGACGGCGGTGCTGCTGGTGGTCACGGATTCCCCCCGTGGGCGCGTACGCGATGTCAGCGGGACGATACGGCCTTCTGCTTCGCCGGGGTGCCGGAAGCCACCAGGCGGGACGGCGACTTGTGGAGCTTGAGCGCGAGGGCGGCCGTCGCGAGGCCGAGGGTGGTCATCGCGGCGCCGGCCCAGGCGGTGGAGGCGAAGCCGAGGCCTGCGTCGATGACGGTGCCGCCGAGCCAGGGGCCGCCGGTGTTGCCGAGGTTGAAGGCGGCGGTGGTGGTGGCGCCGGCGAGGGTGGGGGCGGCGCCGGCGACGTTGAACATGCGGGCGTTGAGGGCCGGGGCCGTGTAGAAGGTCGACACGCCGAGGAGGAACGTCAGCACGACCGTGGCGGCCGGGCTGGAGGCGAGGACGGCCAGGGCCACGAGGAAGACGGTGGAGGCGGCGATGCCGCTGAGCAGCACGCCGAAGAGGTGGGCGTCGGCGACGCGGCCGCCGATCGTCGTGCCGACGACGGCGCCGATGCCGAAGAGCGCGAGGACGGCCGACACCCAGCTCTCGTCGAGTCCGGAGACGTCGGTGAGGAGCGGGGCGAGGTAGGAGAAGGCGCAGAAGACGCCGCCGGCGGCGAGGGCGGTGACGGCGACCGAGAGGACGACCTGGCGGTCGCGGTAGATGGTCACCTCGCGCTTGAGGCGGGGCTTCGTCTCGGGCGGCGGGATGTGCGGGATGCGGGTCACCACGCCGACGAGCGCGATCGCGGAGGCCGCGCCGACCGCCCAGAACGCCGAGCGCCAGCCGAGGTGCTCGCCGAGGAAAGCGCCCGCGGGGACGCCGAGGACGTTGGCGATGGACAGGCCGCCGATCATGACGGCCATGGCCCGGGCCCGCGCGCCGACCGGCACCATCGCGATGGCGACGGCCGCGCCGACCGCCCAGAACCCGGCGCAGGCCAGCGCGCTCACGATCCGGGAGGCGAAGAGCACGGCGTAGTTCGGCGCGAGGGCGCCCGCGACCTGGCCGAGGCCGAAGACGGTGATGAGGGTGACCAGGGTGGTCTTGCGGGGGAGCCGGAGCGTGGCGACGGCGAGCAGGGGCGCGCCGACGACCATGCCGATCGCGAAGGCGGATATGAGGAGTCCGGCGCTCGGGATGGAGACGCCCATGTCCTCCGCGATCGGCGGCAGGAGTCCGGACAGCATGAATTCGCTCGTGCCGAGCGCGAAGACCGAGAGCCCGAGGATGTGGACGGCCAGTGGCATGCGGCCGGTGGGTGGGGTGTCGGTGGCGGGTGGGGTGGGCTCGGCGGAGGGAGAGGGCATGACATGTGTCAACCCTCGATTTGTTCCTGTCATTCCGTGGTGACGGGAATGTCTTGGGATGCGAGACGGAGAACGTCCGACCTGCGTTCTTTACGCCGGGTAACAAGATGATCAATTGCGGGGTTGCTTTGTCCGGTACTGAGGGCCCGCGCGTACTTGGTCCAGAATATTTGATCTTCACTGGCGGGGGCGGGCGTGGCATCGTCGCGGCGTAAGCGGCAGTGCCGGTTCATGGGGAGAGCCGAGTGCCGGCACGTGCCGTGAGCAGGGGGGATGCCGCCCGACGGCAAGTCGCCCTCTGTCATGCCCCTGTCGAAGCACTGCCTCGCGATCGAGAGATTGTCAGGCGACATGTCCATGTTCAGAGACGTCGGCAGACGCCGGCGTCGCATGCGGGACGCCCTCACCAGGGCCACCAGTGCCACCGCGCTGGTCACCGCGTCGGCCGTACTCACCGGCCTCGTCCAGGCACCGCCCGCCGCCGCCGAGACGGCCCCCGAGACGGACACCGGCTACTCCCGCAACAGCGTCGGCGAGGACCGGCGGCTCGACCGCTGCCTCGCCGGCGTCGCGCTGCACGTCGGCGGCCCCCTCATGAAGGCCAAGGCCGTCGAGGGGCTCACCGGCACCGAGGAGCAGCTCCGCGAGGCCATCGGCGACCGCGGCTGGATCGGCTACGGCCCCCTGGGCGTGGCCTCCGACGCCGACAAGGACGCGAGGGACGTCCTGTTCGCCGCGCAGACGGCGCGTACCACCGCGCTCGACGAGGCCAACAAGCCCTACCGCGAGTCGGCGTGGGCCAGCGACCAGATGGAGTGGCACGCACCGAGCTTCGCCTACGAGATCACCCGCCACGCCGTCACCGCCCAGACCGAGCTGGCCTGGCGCCTCGGCAAGGACGAGCACAGCAAGGCCGGCCCCGAGGCCGTCGCCCGCGCCCGCGCCGTCATGGAGGAGAACCGCGGCAAGGACGACTGGCACGACTGGGCCGCCAACAGCATGCTGCGGGACAGCGAGGTCTCCTGGGACTACTTCGGCGGTACGACCTCCAGCGACATCGCCGCCTACCTGAGGCGCGGCGGCTTCGCCTTCGAGGCCCCCGCCAAGGACTCCGCCGCCTACCGCGTCGAGGTCGAGGACCTCAAGCAGGCCTGGGCCGGCTGTGACTGGCAGAACCCGGTCGACCCGCGACGCCAGCTCAACGAGCCCGTCATGAACGCGATGGTCGAGTGGGAGCAGGAGTACGCCGGCCAGGCCACCCAGCGCGCCACGATCGTCAAGGCCGAGGTCGAGGCCTCGGTGGCGGCCCACCAGGCCACCGACCTGATGATCCAGACCATCGAGCAGGCCTGGTTCGCCGACCAGGTCCTGACCTGGCGCAAGTACTGGGCGGACAAGCTCGCCCAGGACCCGAACACCATCCTGGACAAGCCCGACCAGGCCTTCTACGACAAGGGCACGGCCGACCTGGCGGAGGCCAGGACCAAGGCCGCCGCCCTCGTCACCTCCGCCAAGGCGCAGGCCGCCAAGGCGGCGGCCGCCGCGCAGACGGCCGCCACCGCGCAGCAGGAGGCCTGGGGCGTCGCCGACGCGACCGGCGTCCCGCGCGGCCGTGGCCTGATGTACGCGCAGCAGTCGGTCCAGGTCGCCCGCGCTTCCGCCGCCGTCACCGCGGCCGCCGCCAAGGCCGCCGAGACCGCGCTGAACGCCGCCAACGCGACGATCGCCACCAGCGACACGCTGCTCGCCAAGGCGAAGACCGAGTCGGCCGCGATCGACACCGAGTTCCGCCGCGTCGCCGCCCAGGAGGCCGCCGCCCAGGCGAAGGCCGCCGCCGACAGCGCCGAGGCCAACGCCACGGCCGCCGCCGAGAGCGCCGCCACCGCCAAGGCCGCCCGTACGACGGCCGAGGACAAGCGCGACAAGGCGAAGGCCGCCGCCGGCACCGCGGCCGCCGAGCGTGCCAAGGCCCAGACGGAGCAGGCCACCGCCGTCGCCTCCCGCGCCAAGGCCGCCGCCGAGCGCGCCAAGGCCGTGACCGCCGAGCAGCGCGCCGCCACCCAGCGGACGGCGGCGACCACCGCCGACACGGCCGCCGGTACCGCCACCACCGACGCCAAGGCCAAGCGGACGCTCGCCGACGCTAAGGCCAAGGCGGCGCAGACCGCCCGCGAGAAGGCGATCCAGGCGCTCCGGGCCAAGCAGGCCACCGCCGCCCGCGCCGCCGCCCTCGAAGCCGCGGCCACCGCCGCCGAGGGCACCGCGGCCGCCGCCGAGACCCGTACGGCCGCGACCGCGGCTCGTACGGCCGCCGACGAGGCCGCCACGGCCGCCACCGCCGCGCAGACCGCCGCGGACCAGGCGACCGCCGCCGCCGTCACGGCCCGCTCCGCCGCCACCACGGCGGAAGGCGCCGCCGAGCGCGCCAAGGCGAGCGCCGGCGCCGCCTGGTCGGCGTACAACACCTCCCTCGGCGAGGCGTCCACCGCGCACGCCGCCGCGGCCGTCGCCCTCGACGCGTCGCAGGACGCGGCGATCCGCGCCGACAACGCCGCCACCGCGTCGGAGAACGCCACCGGGCTCGCCAAGAAGGCCGAGCAGGAGTCCATCGCCGCCGGGACCGGGGCAGCCGAGGCCGTGAAGTCGGCGGGGGCGGCCGCAGGCCGCGCCTACGCCGCCGGTCAGGCCGCGCTCGCCGCCCGCGACAGCGCCACGGCCGCGGGCAGCGCCGCCGGTGACGCCATCTCGTACGGCGCGCCGTACCGGGAGAAGGACAGCGCGGCCGCGTTCGCCGTGCTGATCGGCCAGTCGTCCAAGACGGTCGCCGAGCAGCAGGCCGCCGCCGCCGAGGCCAAGGCCGCGCAGGCCGCGCAGGCCGCCGAGTCCGCGCAGCAGACCGCCGCTCAGGCGACCGGCGACGCGAAGCTCGCCGCCGAGGCCGCCGCCGCGGCGGCCGTGGACTCAGTCCGCGCCGCCGAGGCCGTGACCCGCGCCCAGGCGTCCGCGGCCGAGGCCGCCGACGCGCGGACGGGTGCGAAGACCGCCTCCGACGCCGCCGCCGGCCACGCCGAACAGGCCGGCGACGACGCCGCGTCCGCCCGCCTCACCGCGAGCGAGGCGAGCAGCGCCGCCACCGAGGCCGACCGAGAGGCCACCGACGCCGAGAAGCACGCGGCCGAGGCGAACGAGAAGGCCGGCCGGTCCGCCGAAGCGGCCAAGGACGCCGCGGAGAAGGCGGCCAAGGCCGAACAGGACGCCAAGGACGCCGAGACCAAGGCCGGCGACGCGACGGGCGACAGCACCGCCGCCGAGGAGGCCGCGAGGAAGGCCGAAGAGGAGCAGCGCGAGAAGAACGAGGCCGCCCACAAGGGCGCGCTCGCCGAGGGCACCACGCCCATCAAGGGCGGCGCGTCCAACTGGCCGGTCCTGGGCGAGCGGGAGGAGGAGATCCTCCTCGACGCCTGTGGCCAGACCTGTGTCGACGACTACCGCGAGGGCATCGCGGCCGTCTCCGTCGACGTCGTCGAGTGGGCGACCGCGAACGGCGGCCGGATCCTCTTCGAGCAGCTCGACCCCGCCAAGGTGAAGGCCTGCCTGGCCGGCTCGGACGTCGACGACTGCCTGTGGGCGCTGGTCGACGTCCCGTCGTCGGCCGTGATCGTGGGCCGTATCCCGGCGCTCGCCACGGCGATCGAGAAGGTCTCCGACGGCATGCGGACGATCTTCCGCGACGCCGACGACGCCCTGCGCCGGCTCAACGAGCTCACCGCCGTCATCAGCGACGTCCGCTCCACCCCGCGCCTCAACCGGTGCCTCGCCGGAGTCGCCCTGCACGCGGGCGGAGCCAAGACGAAGGCCCTGGCCATCCAGGGGCTGACCGGCGGCAACGCCGAGCTCGAAGCCGTCATCGGCGAGCGCGGCTGGATCGGCTTCATGCCCCTGGGTCAGGCCAACGACCAGGACCGCCAGGCGGGTTACGCCTACCTGGACGCCTTCGCGGCCCAGAAGGCGATCCTGGAGGACGCCAACAAGCCGTACGCGATGAGCTCGTTCGACGACGGGATCACGCTGCACGCACCGGAGTTCGGCGCCGACATCAGCGCCTACACCGCCGCCACCCAGGCGAAGCTGGCCGACCGCATCGGCTGGGACGCGCACACCAACGCGAGCCCCGAAGCCGTCGCCAAGGCCCGGCAGATCACCGAGCAGAACCGCGGCAAGGACAGCTGGAACGACTTCGCGGCGGACTTCATGCTGCGGGACTCCAACGTCCACAACACCCGGTACTTCGGCGGCACCACGGCCTCCGACATCGCCACCTACCTGCGGTACGGCGGCTTCCCGGCCGGCAAGATCGCCGAGGGCACGCCCGAGTTCCGCGTCGAGGTCGAGAGCCTCAAGCAGTCCTGGGCCACCTGCAACCACGCCGACCCGGTCGACCCGCGCAACTCCCTGAGCGAGGCCGTCTCCCAGGCCTCCGCCGAATGGGAGGCGGAGTACGCCGGCCAGGCCGCGCCCCGCGCCGTCATCATGCAGGCCGAGGCCGACGCCGCCGCAGCGACCCGGGCCGCCACCGCCGCCATGATCGAGGCCATCGGCCAGGCGTGGCGCGCGGACCAGGCCCTGCGCTGGCAGAAGTACTGGCACGACAAGCTGGAGGCCGACCCGGACCACATCCTCAAGCCGAAGCAGGCCCTCTTCGACCAGGCGAAGGCGGACCTCGCCAACGCCCGAGGCAAGGTCCAGGCACTGGTCGCCACGGCCAAGGCCCAGGCCACCGCCGCCAACGCCGCCGCCCAGCGCGCGGTGACCGGACAGCAGCAGGCCTGGACGATCGCGGACGCCGCCGAGGTGCCGCGCGGTCGTGGCCTGATGTACGCCCAGCAGTCCGTCCAGGTCGCGCGCGCTTCGGGTGCCGCCGCGACGGCCGCCTCCAAGGCGACCGAGACGGCCCTCAACGCCGCGAACGCCACCGTGTCGACGTCGGAGGCGCTCCTCGCCCTCGCGAAGACCGAGGCGCACGCGGTCAACACCGAGTTCCGCCGTATCGCCGCGCAGGAGGCCGCTGCCCAGGCGAAGGCCGCCGCGGACAGCGCCGACGCCTACGCGGCCTCGGCCGCGGCGAACGCGGAGACCGCGAAGAAGGCCAAGGAGAAGGCCCTCGCGGAGGAGCAGGACGCGAAGAAGGCGGCCGCCGACGCGCAGGCGTCGCGCGCGGTCGCCGAGCTTGAGCGTGCGAACGCGGCGGCCTACCGGGCCACCGCCGAGCGCGAGCGGGACAAGGCGGCCGGCTACGAGGCCGACGCCGTCGCCCAGGGCCGTATCGCGAGCGACGCCCGTGCCTCGGCCGAGGTGGCCGGAGCCACCGCGTCGGCTCGTCGCGGTGACGCCGAGCAGGCGGAGCGCGACGCGGTCGCGGCCCGCGACAAGGCCCTTGAGGCCGAGCAGCGTCGGGACTCGCTGAACGCGAAGGCGGCGGCCCTGGAGGCCCACGCCATCGCCCAGGACGGTACGGACGCCGCCGACGCGGCCCGCACCGCTGCCACCGACGCCCGTTCCGCCGCGAACGAGGCGACGACGGCGGCGACCAGTGCCCGCGCGGCGGCGAACGCGGCCACGGCCGCTGCCACCAGCGCCCGCGAGGCGGCCACCAAGGCGCAGGGCTCCGCGTCCCGCGCCAAGGCGGCGGCCGACAGCGCCTGGGCGTCGTACTGGATCGCGGCCGGTTCCGCAGCCGCTGCCCACGCGGCGGCGGCCGAGGCGATCGACGCGTCGGAGGCGGCCGCGGCCGACGCGAAGGGTGCCAAGGAAGAGTCCGCGAAGGCATCCGCCGCTGCCAAGGTCGCCAAGACCGAGGCGGCCGCGGCTCGTTCGGAAGCGGCGCAGACCGCTGCCTGGGCCGCGACGACCGCGGGCAAGGCGCTCGCGGCCGTGCAGTCCTCGCTGGCCGCCCGTGACTCGGCCGCCGCGGTGAACAAGCCGGCGAACGAGGCGATCTCGCTCGGCGGTCCGTTCCAGGAGGTCGACAGTTCCGCGGCGTTCGCGGTGCTGACCGGCCAGCAGTCGCTGACGATCGCGCAGCAGCAGGCCGCGGCGGCCGCCGCCACGGCCAACCAGGCCGAAGGGTTCTCCGCCGAGGCGAAGGCCCTGGCCGAACAGGCCGCCGCCGACATGAAGCTGGCGGCCCAGGCCTCGGCGTCGGCAGCGGCCGACGCGTCCCGCGCCGCCAAGGCGTACCAGCGGGCCCAGGCCTCGGCCGCGCAGGCGGCGAAGGACGCCAAGGAGGCCCAGGCTGCGGCGGGTCGTGCCGATGCCTGGGCGATGGCGGCCGGCGAGGACGCGGTGATGGCGTCGTCGGCGGCCTCGGACGCGCAGGCGGACGCCAACGCGGCGGACGCCGCCGCCACCGAGGCGGAGAAGGACGCCGCTTCGGCCCGTGCCGCGGCCACCAAGGCCGAGGAGGACGCCGCGAGCGCCCGTGCCACCGCCACCCAGGCGGAGGCGGACGCGACGGCGGCCGAGACGGCCGCGGCCAACGCCAGGAGCGCGGCGGAGGAGGCCCAGGCCGCCGCCGACCGCACCGAGACGGCCGGCAACAACGAGCAGATCCAGCAGGGCGTCACCACCGGAATCGGTGGGGTCTGGGCGGTCCTCGACCACATCGAGTACATCGGCGAGCCGCAGAACGTCGTCAAGGAGAACTGCAACCCGATCATCCACATCGGGGACTGCAAGATCACGGCGACCGTCACCTACAAGTCGCACGTCGACCTGTTCATGTGTCTGGCGGCGCCGGGGACCTACAGCGGCAGCTGCCCGGACGCGGACACGACCTACCTCGGCCCCGACGTGTCGGAGGAGCCCACGACCGAGCGGCTCACCACCGTCCTGACGATGACCCAGTTCAACTCGGGCATCGATCCGATCGACGTCCTGCTCGGCGACTTCATCGGCTGTGCCAAGCTGATCACGCCGGGTATCTCGGGCGGAAGCTGGGGTGACTGCGCCTGGGCGGCGGGCTGGTTCGTCGCCGGCGCCCTGTTCAGGTCGGCCAAGGCCGCGGTGACCGCGATGGACGCCGCGCTCAAGACCGGCATCGGTTTCACCGACGCCTGGCTGGCGCTCCGCTCCATCGGTCTGACCGAGGCAGCGGTGCAGGGCATGGTCGGCCGTGTCGTCCGCAAGCTCAACGAGGCCTGCGAGAAGGTCGACACGGCGACCTTCAAGGTCGCGTCCTTCTCCGCCGCCAGTTCCGGCAGCGGTGGCGGAACCGGCCCCGGCTGCTGGGTCGGCGGCCTGAACGGGCCCGGATTCTGGGCTGCGGAGAACGAGGGCATGGAGGCCGCCGCGGCCGCGTACCAGTTGCGGGTCACCGGTGGTGTGCCGGCGGGCTTCGTCTACAAGCTCAAGATGAAGTACCCGGTGGCGGGCCGTTCGGGCGAGTACGTGAAGCTCGACGGCTACCAGAACGGCAAGCTGATCGACGCGAAGTTCTGGAGCGACAGCGGTGTCATCGACTCCGCGACCGGCAAGTTCAAGTTCTTTGTCACCGCGCCGATCAAGGAGGCCAAGGCCCAGGTCGCCGGAGCGAAGTCGGCGGTCGACGACACGTACACGCCCATCGTGTACTACGTGAGTTCCCCGGAGGCGGCCACCGCATTCCGGCACATGGTCGCCGACACCCCCGAACTCGCGGGGAAGATCGACGTCATCTACATGCCCTAGCATTTCCCGTCGGCGGGGCCTTCCCCGGAAGGCCCCGCCCCGAATCCCGGAAGCAACGAAGTAATTCAATGAGGATCCAGCAATGAGCCGCACGCTTTTCGTGCTCCGCTATCGGGGCGGTGAACCCGAGCCGCTCGACATGCAGCTCGTCAGGGAGGTCCTGGAGCCGTACGTCGTCACCGCGGGCGCCGACCTCGCCGACGGGGTCCTGATCAGGACCGCCGACGGATTCGAGGTCGACGTGGACGTCAACGAGGTCTGCGTCTCCGTCAGCCGCTACCCGGCCGGACAGTTCTTCGACGTCCTCGCGACGCTGGTCGACCGCCTCGGCGCCACCGTTCTCTCCTCGGACCGGCCGGTGGTCATCCGCTCGGAGCGGGACCGGGCCGAGCTGTCCGAGGACATCCGCGAGGGTGCCGTCGTCGTCGCCACGACGGCGCCGGCCCTCGAGGGCCACTTCACCGGCTCCTGACCGGGAGCCGCCTGCGAAGAAGGGGGCCTCCCCGGTGCCACACGCACCGGGGGAGGCCCCCTTTTCTCGTCGGGCTCGGTCAGCCCCTCGCGTCCGAGATCTTCTTCAGCTGGGCCTCGACCACCGGCTCCGGGATCGCCGCCATGTCCGGGTCCAGCATGTTCACGCCGTAGAACGCGGCGACGACGCCCCCGCTGCGGACCACCGTGTACGTCATGGGCACCTTCTGCTTGCCGATGTCGCCGGTGATCCGGTAGGCGACGGTCTCGTCGGCACCCAGCCGGGGCGCGGGCAGGTTCTCGACCTTGCCGTAGGTGAGGCCGAGGGTCTTGAAGCCCTTGGGGCAGGTGGTGACCGCGGCGCGGAGCTCGGTCATGACGCGGGTGGCGTCGGCCTCCGAGTGCGAGGCGAGCCACATGGAGCCGACCGTGGCGTTGGTCGCGTCGGTGGGCTGGAGCGAGCGGTGGGCCGTACCGACCGACGGCAGGTGGGTGAACCCGCCGATCAGGCTGGCGAGCGGCTGGCACGCCTTCTTGTCGGCTTCCATCCCGCGCCCGGCCTCGACCTCCGACTTCGCGATCTTCTTGGCGTCGAACCCGGCCGCCTTTCCGGTGAGCGCCGCCTTTTCGAGCTGCTCCGCGTCGAGCGCGCCGATCCGCTTCGCCTCCGCCGAATTCTTGTCGTCGGCGCTCTGCGCGCTCGCCTTCGGCTTCTTGTCACCGGAATCCTTGGATTCACCGCTGCACGCGGACGTCAGGACGAGGGCCGGCAATACGGCGAAGATCGGGAGGGCCCTGCGCAGTTCCATGTTCTTTTTCCTGGCGTCTCTCGCTGGCGAAGAATGAGCAGAATGATCTTACCGGCGGTAGACGCTCTCTCCCATTACGTTTTGACGTCGACTCACTCCGCCCTTCCGGACATGTCCGTCAGCTCGGCGAGTTCGCGTTCCACGTTCTCCCGCGCCTGCACTTCCCAGGCCGCCGCGCCGTACGGGGTGCGGAAGAGGCGGGGGAGGGCGAGGAGCTGGCGGAGGACGGCCGCGCGTCCGTGGCGGAAGGCGTCGTCGGGGACGAAGGCGTACTCCTCGCGGACGGCCGCCACATACCCCCTGTACGTATCCGGGCGGGTGGCGAGGATCGCGAGGTCGGCGTCGCAGAGGGTCTCGCCGTTGAGGTCGCCGGGTGCGGGGTCGTGGCTGGTCGTCAGGCGTACGAGGCGGGCGACCTCGGCGACCTCGTGCGGGGTGAGTCCGGCCTCGGTGAGGGCCTTCTCGGTGAGGGTCGCCGAGCGTTCCTCGTTCTCGGAGCGGTCGGGCCGGTAGACGGCGTCGTGGAACCAGGCGGCGAGCCGTACGAGCTCCAACTCGCCGCCCTCGCCGCCCTGGTCGGCGAGTTCGTCGATGCGGTCGAGGACGGCGCGGAGGTGGTCGACCGTGTGGTACCGGCGCTGTGGCTCGGCCCAGCGGGCCAGGAGGTTCCGGCCGTACGGGGCGGGGTCGGGGCCCTCGTGGCCGGCGCGGGCGGCGAGCAGGGTGGCGGTCCAGCGCCGGAGGAGCGCGGGTTCCTGGTCTGCGGTCATGGGGGCATTCTGCCTGCCGAGCACCCCGGAAGGCGCGCTTCCGGGGCGCCCGCGACGGCGCTTCACTCTCACCCTTACATACCCCCCATGGGTATGCTACGGTGCTCCGCATAGATACCCCCTAGGGGTATACCCCGGCTTCGGTCGGGCGTCGACGCGAGCGAAGGGTCAGGGCAATGTCAACCGTCAATCCCCGGCGCTGGTGGGCACTTGTCGTGCTCGCGGCCGCCCAGTTCATGGTCATCATGGACACGTCGATCATCGGGGTCGCGCTCCCCGAGATGCAGAAGGACCTCGGCTTCACGCAGGGCGAGCTCCAGTGGGTCTTCAACGCCTACGTGATCGTCTTCGGCGGCCTGCTGCTCCTCGGCGGACGCCTCTCCGACCTCGTCGGCGCCCGCAGGATCTTCGTCACCGGCTGGGCCGTGATGATCGCCGGCTCGGTCCTCGCCGCCGCCGCGCAGACCGCCTGGGTCGAGATCGCGGGCCGCGCCGTCCAAGGCGTCGGCGGTGCGCTGATCGCACCCTCCGCCATGACCCTGCTGATGATGCTCTTCATGCACGACCCGAAGGAGCTCGGCAAGGCGATGGCGCTGTACGGCGCCGCCGCTCCCGCCGGCGGTACCGCGGGCGTCTTCCTCGGCGGCGTGTTCACCGAGTGGGCGACCTGGCAGTGGGTCTTCGTCATCTACGTCCCGATCGGCCTCGCGACCCTCGCCGCGACCAAGCTCCTCCCGAACGTCGAGTCCCGCCGCGGCTCCGTCGACGTCCTCGGCGCCGTCGCCGTCACCGCGGGTCTCGCGCTCGCGGTCTTCGCCGTGGTCCGTGCCCCCGAGGTCGGCTGGGGCGCCACCGCCACCGTCCTGGAGCTGGCCGGCGCCGTCGCCCTGCTCGTCCTCTTCCTCGTGATCCAGAAGTCGGTCCGCGAGCCGCTCATGCCGCTCGGCGTGTGGCGGGTCCCGCGCCTCGGCTCGGCCAACCTGGCGATGACGCTGCTCGGCGCGGCCTGGATCCCGATGTGGTACTTCCTCAACCTGTACCTCCAGCAGGTCCTGGGCTACGGCGCCTTCGCGTCCGGCGCCGCGCTGCTGCCGATGACCGTGCTCCTCATGATCTTCATGACGGCCGTCACCGCCCGGCTCATGGGCCGGTTCGGGGCGAAGCCGCTCATCGGCGCCGGTCTGCTCGTCCTCGCCGCCGGCCTGGTCTGGCTCGCCGCCGTCCCGCCCACCGGCACGTTCCTCGTCGACGTCCTGCCGGCCTCCCTCGTCGCCGCGCTCGGCATGTCCCTCGCGTACATCCCGGCGATGATCGCCGCGATGTCCGGCGCCCCGCAGGAGCAGGCCGGTCTCGCCTCCGGCATCGTCAACACCACCTACAACGTCGGCTCCGCGCTCGGCCTCGCCGCGCTCACCGCCGTCGCCATGTCGCAGGGCGCCGACCGGCTCGGCAACCTGCCCAGGCTGACCGACGGCTTCTCGGCCGCCTTCCTCGGCGCCGCGGTCCTCGCCGCCGTCGGCGGTGTCGTCACCCTCCTCGTCATGAAGGGCGACAAGACGGTCGCGGTCGAGGCCGCGCCCGCCCCGCAGGCCGAGAAGGTCTCCGCCTGACCCGCCCCGAAGGGGCCGCCCGACGTCCGTCCGTCGAGGACCAGGACGTCGGGCGGCCCCTTTTCCGTACCCCCGCCGGTCTCCCGGGAGGAAAGCCGTGGAACTGGACGCCCGTGCCGTGCACATCGCCAACGAGCTTTTGCGGAGCGGGAGTCGGCCGCTCTCCGGGCGGAGGCCGTGCACCCCGTGCCGGGTGCGGGTCCTGTTCGCGCCGGTGGGTCCTGCGGAGTGCGGACACCCGCCTGCGTCCTTGGGGGCGCCTGTGCGGGCCTTGCCCACCGCGTGTGGTTTCGACCAAGCGGACACCGCCACCTTCACCGCAATGTGGGGTGCGACGAATGCCGTTGCTCGAACACGCTGGACAGCGTGTTCGAGGAGCTTGCCGATCAGCTGCGGCAGTACGGGGTCGATACCGGTCATCAGGAGTTCGCTGCGCGAACGGCACGTGCCCTGGAGGCCGTTGTCGCGGATCTTCAGGCGCTGCCGCGCGAGGACTCGTTCCGGCGCTGCTGGTCCAATGAGCGGGCCACGGTCATCGACCTCTACCGGTACGTCAATGAGCGACTGGTCCGCAACCCGCAGGACAGTGCGGCCCGCCGGGCGCTGGTCGCGCTGTCGCTGGTCCACGGAGCCAACGACGGCGGACTGTCCCTGCTCGGTCCGGAGATCGCCGCTGACCCTGCGATCGTTGCGGACGCCGTCACGATCGCGGATTGGGTCTTCAAGGAGATCGGCTTCGATCTCACCCCTGAACTGCGTGAGGCGTGCTCGCATGCCGACCGGCAGGCTCTGGAGGCACTGGCTCGGACGGACAACGCAGGGGCGGCTCGCGCCGCCTTGCGCGTTCTCGGCGGAGGGACGATTCGTGACTGCTGACTGCTGACTGCTGACCGCTTCGCGATCTCGCCTCGCCTGTCCACTGCACTCGCGGACGCCGGACACCTCCGGGTTGCGTGACGGCGCTGCCCGTGGACTCAGCCGGGCGCGGAGCTGCCGGCGTCCCGGAGCCATTCCTGGAGGGCGGCGAGATTGGAGCGGGCCAGGTGGGTGCGAAGGTGATCGTGGCCGAGGGTTCGCTCCCGGTCGGCCAGCACGCGCCGCAAGAGGTCAAGAGCCTCATCGGTGCGTCCGGCTTGCAGGTAGGAGGCGGCGAGGTTGTGGCGTGCGGTGAGGGTGTCGGGGTGGTCGTGCCCCAGCACGCGCTCGCGGTCGGCCAGTACTTGCTCATCGATGGCGATGGCTTCGCTGGTGCGTCCGGCTTGTAGGTAGGAGGCGCCGAGACTGGAGCGTGTGGTGAGGGTGTCGGGGTGGTCGTGCCCCAGCACGCGTTCGCTGTCCGTGACCACCTGCTCTTCGATGGCGATGGCTTCGCTGGTGCGTCCGGCTTGTAGGTAGGAGACGCCGAGGTTGGCGCGGGTGTAGAGGGTGTCGGGGTGGTCGTGGCCCAGCACGCGCTCGCGGTCGGCCAGTACTTGCTCTTCGATGGCGATGGCTTCGCTCGTGCGTCCGGCTTGCCAATAGGAGGCGCCGAGGTTGGCGAGCGCGTTGAGGGTGCTGGGGTGGTCGTGGCCCAGCACGCGTTCGGTGTCGGTGCGTACCTGTTCCTCGATGGCGATGGCTTCGTCGGTGCGTCCGTCTTGATAGTAGGAAGCGGCGAGGCTCGCGCGGGCGTGGAGGGTGTCGGGGTGGTCGTGGCCCAGCACGCGCTCGCGGTCGGCCAGTACTTGCTCTTCGATGGCGATGGCTTCGCTCGTGCGGCCCGCCAGCCAGTAGGAGGCGGCGAGGCTGGCGCGCGCGTTGAGGGTGTGAGGGTCGTCCCCGCCCAGGATTCGCTCAGCGCTGTCGGCCTGGCGTAGCCAGTAGGCAGCAGCGGTGTCCCCCAGGCCTGCGTCGAGGAGGCTGTTGCCCGCGCGGTAGAGGACTGGATGGATGCCGCCGTGCCAGAGTCGGTCCTGAGCCTGATCTGCGAGGGCGTCGGTATTGGCGCGCAGTACCGCTGCCAGTTCCCGGTGGGATTGATCGACCTCGGGCCAGACATGGAGAAGCGCCTCCGCGACTGCGTCGACATGGCCGGTGAGGTCGGATTCCGCTGTGTTCTCACGGACGGCGCGAGCGGTCAGGGCGTGTACGCGGACCCCGCGGGGGTCGGCGCGGGTGTCGCATGTGATCAGGGCGTACCGGTGCAGGAGACGCAGTACCGAATGGGCCTGGTCCGCGGTGACGGGACTCGTGCCCGAGGCGCTGAGGTGGTCGAGGAGAGGCGGGGTCGTCCACAGGCTGTGGGGATGGCCGGCTGGGTCCAGGAGAGCGACCAGGCGGAGGACGTGGACGGCGAGGCCGGAGTCGTCGGCGGCTCGGGCGGCGTCGAGTGAGAGCAGGAGCGCCACTGTGATCTGCCGACCGTAGCCCTCGGTGTCGGCGGACTCGGGCAGGGCTTCGTCCAGCCGGGTGCGGCGGTCGGTGAAGCGCCGTATGTACGCCGTGCAGGTCAGGTCCTCGTTGATCATGTGTGCGGCGGCCAGGCCCAGGGCCAGCGGGAGGTGTCCCAACGCCTTGGCGAGGTCGGCGGCGCGGGCGTCGAGGAGGTGGCCCATTCCGTCGCCGTCCAGCCGCTCGCGGAGGTAGGCGTCGGCTTCGTCGGGGGAGTAGACGTCGATGTCGATGCGGGTCCGGCGGCCGCCGGTGAGACGGGCGTCGTTGAGGCGGGTGGTGGCAAGGACCCACCCCGTGCCGGTCCGGCTCGCGGGCCACCAGCTGCTCAGCTCGGTGGGGTGGGCGATGTCGTCGAGGACGACCAGCCAACGCCGTGATGTGGTCGCGAGCCATCGGAGGAGGGCTCGGGCGTCGGCCTCGGGGTCTTGGCCGGTGGCGCCGGGGAGCCGGAGGTAGGCGGCGGCCTGGGCGTACTGGGTGATGACCTGTTGCGTCTCGGTGGCGGAGGCCCACACCACGAGGTCGACGCCTTGGGCGAGGGCGTCGGTGGCGCAGGCGGCGGCGAGTTGGGTCTTGCCGAACCCGCCGCCGCCGGACAGGACTTGGGTCAGGACGACAGAGCTGCCGCCCGACCGTGCCGACTCGATGCGGTCGCGCAGGGTGCTGCGGGGCTGGAAGGCCGAGGCGAGGGCGGGTACGGGACCCACCTCCACGGGCCAGGCCACTCCGTCGCCGCCCAGGGGCACCCTGCCGCCGCTCTCGGCGGTCACGTCCTCCAGTACGGCCGTGGTGCCGGGGTGCCCGTGGCGGGCGACGAGGCGGGCGAAGCCGGGGAGGCTGAGGGCTTCGTGGACGGGGGCGGCGTGGAGGCGGCGCCAGTCCATGGTGCGGTTGTCCTCGACCGCGACGCCGACGATCCGTCCGTGGCAGAAGATCGCCGAGCCGGAGGCGCCGGCCCAGGGCCGCTCGTCGTGGCGGCCGTCCTCGTCGGACCCGACCGAGTATGCGGGTGCGGGCCAGACCGGACAGTCGAGCACCCATCCCGGCAAGGACGTGGAGACGACGGACAGTTCACCGTGCAGGTCCTCGAACTGCGCGTCGCTCCCCTCGTCCGCCGCGAACGCGGGAAGGCCCGCTCCCTTGAACGGGATGCGGGCCGTCCCGCCGGGCCGCCCCCATCGGACGGGTCCCTCGCCGGCCGCGACGGGCTCGTCGAGCCAGAGGAGTGCGATGTCCAGCGCGTCTTCGGGCGGGACGCCGGCCTGGGGGTCCGGCCAGCAGACTTCCGCCCGCCTTTCGACGAGCTCCCCGAAGTGGGGGTGTCCCACCCGTACCGCGACACGCCCGGCCCACCGGCCGTCGTCCCGTACGACGTGCAGGGCGGTCAGGACCAGCTGCGGGCCCACGAGGTAGCCGGAGCCGGAACCGTCCGGTTCGCCGGTGCGGACCCAGACCAGGCGCTGCGGGTCCACCTCAGTCCTCCCAGGGCCGCCGCCGGGCCTCCTCGCGGGAGGTATCGGAGTCGGAGCCGTCCGAGCCGCTGTTCGTGCCCCGGCCCGTGCCGTCCTGCGAGTTGCTCTCCGGCCCCCGGCCCGTGCCGTCCTGCGAGTTGCCCTCCGGCCGCTGGCCCGTGCCGCCCTCCGTGCCCTCGTTCGAGCCGTCCTCGGGCTCGTCCTCCGCCCTGCCGCCCGCCGCGCCGCTTGCCCCGCCGGCCCCGCCGGCAGGGTTCGGTCCGAGGCCGCCGTCTTGGCGACGGATCCTGGCGCGCGCGCCGCCCGTCGCTTCGTCGTGCACCTCAAGCGTGAGGGTGAGGGTCTGGCGGTGGGTGCTGCCGAGGCTGCCGCCGCCTTCGCCGCCGACCTTGGCGCCGAAGGCGCCGACGTCGACCTTGACCTTGCCGTTGCCGTCGCGGCGGAACTCGACTTCGAGGGTGAGTTCCGCTTGCTGGACTTCGAACTGGAATTGTTGGTGGGCCCCGTCGGCCTGGGCCGCGTACAGCTCCTGTCGCAGCTCTCGGAGTGCTTCGGCCAGCGAGATTCCGTTGCCCATGGGTCCCCTTCGTCAGGGGGCGGCCGGTGTGGACGCCCCACTCGGAAGTTTCTCCCAACCGCCGGGCCGGCCGCAGGTGTTCACGGACGGTGGGCGGCGGGGGTGGCGAGGGCTACTTGGACATGATGGCGCGGAGGGCGAAGCCGGAGGCGGTGGTCCAGTAGGTGACGAGCTGGCCGTCGTCGGCGTAGAGCTTGGCGACGGGCAGGGGGACGTCGATGGGGGAGCCGGCGTAGGTGTCGATCTTGGCGCCCTGGAGGGAGATGGTGATGCTGGTGGCCTCGTACTCGTCGCGGGCGCCGCCGGCGACGAGCAGGGCGGCGTAGCCCTCGTGGCCGGGATCGAGGATGACGGGCTTGCCCGGGTCGGGGTCGGTGTCCTTGATGACGGGGGTGTCGGCCTGGGAATCGGCGCCGATCCGTACGCGGGGGTAGCGGAAGAGGTTGCACTTCTTCTCGCTGACGTTCTGGACGGTGAGGAGCAGGTGCCTCGGCTGCTTGCTGTCCGGGGGCTCCAGTTCGGAGGAGACGGCGAGCTGTTCCTGCGTGCAGGTGGGGATGGCGGTGCGGCCGCCGCCGTTTCCGTTGCCGTCCTTCGTCGCCCCGGCCTTCGGCGGGGCGGTCTCGGTCGGCGTGCCCGCACTCGGCGAGGCGGTCCGGCTCGGGGGCGCCGACGTCGTGGCGCCCGGCGTCGACGGGCTCGTCGCGCTCGGCCCGCCCGAGCCCTTCCCCTGGTCCGAGCCGTCGTCCGACCCCTGGCAGGCCGTCGACGTCAGCAGCGCCGCGACGACGGCGGCCCCGGCGGCGTAGGGCCGCCATCCCCTGGAGTTCCCGCGCGTGGGCGGACTGACCGAAGTCCTCATGGTGTTTCCCCCGTGTTCGGCCGTACGCGGCCGTTTCTCTACTGGTCCTGGCGAGACTGGTCCTGGCGAGCAGAGTGTGCTCCACGCCCGCTCCCGAAAAGCCTGCGGAGCCCTTCTGTTACCGAGGAGGTACAGGGAGGAGGCCGTTCCGCCTGCACTCCCCGCACAACGTCTCCCCTTCGGCTCCCCGGAACAGCATCGGCTGCGTATGCGCCCCGCCCTCGCACTCCCGCGCCCCCTCCAGCCGCGCCGACAGACGCCGCCCGTCGGATGCACCCGCTCCGGCCGATCCCGCTGATCCGCCCGATCCGCCGGGTCCGCCGGGTCCAGCCGATCCGCCCGACCACGCCGTCGCGGCCGTCGCCGGCTCGGCCGAGGGCGCGGGCTCAGGCGCCAGGGTCCTCGGCGGCACCTCCCTCAGCAGGTACCGCACCAGCCCCCCGGGCCGGTGTACGGGCGTTCCCGCCCCCGGCATCCCCCGGAGCACATGCTCGTGCACCTCCCCCGACGTGTACCCGGCCTCCAGCCACCGCGCCGCCAGCCCCGCCAACTCGTCCCGCATGCCGGGCGGGATGGCCCTGAGGGCGGGGGAGAGGAGATGCAGTACGCCGACGAGCGCGCGGGCGGCCTCCAGACAGGGACTGTCGGGCGAGGGCGAGGGCGAGGGAGCGGGAGCGGGCTCGGCGTCGGGCAAGGGCGCGGGCTCGGAGTCGGGTGCGGGTGCGGGCTCGGAGTCGGGTGCGGGCTCGGAGTCGGGTGCGGGCGAAGGTACAGGCCCGGGCTCCGCCTCACGCCCGGGCTCCGCCTCACGCCCGGGCTCCGGCTCGGCCGTTGGCCCGGCCGACCCTCCACCCCTCGCCCCTCCCGGAAGGTAGGAGGTGTCTTCCCCCGGGTCTTTCTTCGGATGACCGCCGGTCGACGGGGTCGTCGGCTCACCGGCCGTCGGCTGACCGGCCGTCGGCTCACCGGCGACCGGATTCCCGCGACCCGGTACGACCTGCGGTGATACGCGTTCCGCCGAGGTCGGTGGCAGCGGCGTGCGGCCGAGTACCTTCGCGGCCTCGGCGGGGGTCAACGGGGTGTTGGAGACGAGTTGTTGGGTCACCCAATGGCCGCCGGCGCCCTGAACGCGTCGCTCGTGCACGAAGCCCTCTTCCTTCAACTGCCGCTTCGCACGTACGAACGCGCATGCCCCGATCCGGGCACGTTCGGCGGTTCGCGACAACGATTCGCGTGCGCCTTGGGGGAGGGAAAGCTGCCAGGTCAGGAGCCGTACGGCGTCGGAGCTCAGCCGGGGGTGCCGGATGATGTCGTGCGAGAACTGGGTGAAGGCGCGTGGGGGCGGGCTAAAGTGCCGGTAGATCACAGTGGACTCTTATTCCATGAGTGGTTCAGGCCCCCGCCGATGGTTCCGAGTCATCGCCGGGGGCCGTTTTGCGTGAACGTACCGGGCGAACCGTGTCCAGGCCGACACACCGGCACAAGACCCCCCGTACGAGTGATCAGGTCCTGTGCGGTGCGGCAGCCCGGCGACCGCTTGCAGTCCGCCTGCAGCCCGCGTGTGGCTTTCTTCGAGCGGGCGGATATTCGGAGGCGGACCGGCGGAAGATCGCGTAACGTGTGCCTTCACGCCCTGAGTTGACGGAAGGAGGCGAGTGCCGTGCAGTTCACGTTCATCCAGCGCTCCCTCTTCTCCTGTCCCGGCGCGGTTCGTCATTTCTGACCGGGAGCGCTCCAAGCAGCTTGTATCCCGGAGGAATCCATGACCGATCTGGTCATTCGCACGCTTTCCGCGAGCGACGCTCATCTCTTCGACGCACTCCCCGACCCGCTGGGCGCCCGTGAGGGTCATCGGCGTACCCGGTTCCGCCCCGAGTGGAAGCGCGTGGCGCTGCGCGACGGCGAGGTCGTCGCGCGGGGCGCGTGGTGGGGCGGGCCCGACGACTCGGAGCCCGTGAACATCAACTGGTTCGACGTGGCCGAGGGCGAGGAGGAGGCGGGGGCCGAACTCCTGCGCTCCGCTCCCTGGCGGGTCGAGCTGGAGATCAACCTGCCCGGCGGTTGGCGGGAGGAGCCCGAACTGCTCGCCGCCGGCGAGGCGCGCTTCGCCGCCGCGCGAGCCGCGGGGTACGAGCCCCTGGTGGAGCGCTTCCTGTACCGCTGGACCCCGGAGGGCGGTCTGCCCGAGCGACCGGGACGCCTGCGGTTCGGCGCCGAACCCGACGACGCCGTGTTCTTCGACGCGTTGCGCCGCATCCACTCCGTCACCCTGGACGCCCACGCGTTGAGGGCGATCGAGGAGGGCGGCCTCGACCGGGCCGCCCAGGAGGAGCTCGACTTCTTCCACTGGTGCCCCTCCCCTCGGGAGTGGTGGCAGGTCGCGCGCACGCCGGAGGGCGACCTGGCGGGCATCCACATCCCCGCCCACAACCCCTCCGGGCCGACCGTCGGCTTCATCGGGGTCGTCCCGGAGCAGCGCGGCCGCGGCTACGCCTACGACCTCCTCGCGGAGTGCACCCATTTCCTCGTCGAGCAGGGCGCGGAGTTCATCAGCGGAGCGACCGACCAGGGGAACTTCCCGATGGCGGCGAACTTCGCCAGGGCCGGCTTCCCCGTCGAACGAGAACGCATCAACTTCCACCCGACGGGCCACGCGGGCTAGGCGGTGTCTTGTCGATCAGGCCGGATCAGGGAGCGGCGCCGGGCGTCGCGGCCCCGGCCTGATCGGCAGGACACCCCTCAGACCCCGGCGAGCAGCATGCCGCCCATGGCGAGCATGGTCGCCGCGACGAGGCCGTCCAGGACGCGCCAGGCCTTCGGGCGGGAAAGGACGCCGCTGAGGAGGCGGGCGCCGAAGCCGAGGGCGAAGAACCAGGTGAGGCTGGCGAGGGCGGCGCCGATGCCGAAGGCCCAGCGGAGGTCGCCGCGGTCGGAGGCGAGCGAGCCGAGGAGGAGGACGGTGTCCAGGTAGACGTGGGGGTTCAGCCAGGTCATCGCCAGGGCGGTGAGGACGACCCGGCGGGCCGAGGCGGCGTCCGGGCCGGCCGCCGTCAGGGCGGCGGACGGGTCGGGACGCAGGACGCGGCGGGCGGCGAGGAAGCCGTAGGCGAGCAGGAACGCGCCGCCCGCCAGGCCCACCGCGGTCAGGGCGGCCGGCCACGCCGTGACGACCGCGCCCACGCCCGCCACGCCGAGCGCGATGAGCACCGCGTCCGACACCGCGCAGATCGCCACGACCGCGAGGACGGCGTGGCCGCGGGCGCCCTGGCGCAGGACGAAGGCGTTCTGGGCGCCGATGGCCACGATGAGGGAGAGTCCCGTGCCGAATCCGGCGAGGACGGCGGCGAGAAGGCTGCTGGTCATGACCTCGACCGTAGGATTCCCCGCCGGATGAGTACAGCTAAAGATTCTTAAGTACCCTTAGCCATACTTATGGATGAGCTTCCCCTGGACCAGGTCCGGACCCTGCTCGCGGTCGTCGACGAGGGCACCTTCGACGCCGCGGCCGCCGCCCTGCACGTGACCCCCTCCGCCGTCAGCCAGCGCGTCAAGGCCCTGGAGCAGCGCACGGGCCGGGTGCTGCTGATGCGCACCAAGCCGGTGCGTCCCACCGAGTCCGGCGAGGTGGTCGTACGGTTCGCCCGCCAGCTGGCGCGGCTGGAACGCGACGCCAGCGCCGAACTCGGCCTGGCCGCCGAACAGGGCCCGGTCCGGATCCCCGTCGCGGTCAACGCGGACTCCCTGGCCACCTGGTTCCTGCCCGCCCTCACCCGCGTCCCCCAGGACCCGCCGATCTGCTTCGAGCTCTACCGGGAGGACGAGTCCCACACCACGGCCCTGCTGCGCGAGGGCCAGGTGATGGCCGCCGTCACCTCGTCGCCCGACCCGGTGGCCGGCTGCACCGTACGACTGCTCGGCTTCGCCCGCTACCTGGCCGTGGCCTCGCCCGACTTCGCCGCCGCCCACCTCACGGGCTCCCTCCCGGACGACCTGTGCGACGCCCCCACCGTCGTCTTCGACCGCCGCGACCGCCTCCAGGACACCTTCGTACGCTCCCTCACCCGCGGCCGTTCCGACGCCTCCCGCATCCGCCACCTCGTCCCCACCTCCGACGGCTTCCGCGACGCCGTCGCCTTCGGCCTCGGCTGGGGCCTCGTACCCGAACCCCAGGCCACCCCCCTCCTGCGCTCCGGCCGGCTGGTCGAACTGGCACCCACGCGCCCCATGGACGTACCGCTGTACTGGCAGCAGTGGAAGCTCGACTCGCCCGCGCTCTCCACCGTCGCCGACGTCGTGGCGACGGCCGCCGCCGAGGCCCTGGCGGGCCGGAAGGACCAGCAGGCGGGCGAGGCCCGGCCGGAAGCCTGACGCCGGGCCCGTCGGACGCGCGCAGCGGTCAGGAGGACCGCCGCCCGGGCGCCGCCGACGTACTGATGATCCGCACCGCCCCTCGCGGCGTCAGACTCGCCCGCTCCTCCGGACTCGCCGTCCAGCACTGCCCCACCGCGGCCTCCCACAGATACCCGCTCGTACGCGATCTGACCTCTCCGGCGACGTCCCGGCCCCTGCCGCGTGGCGGGGGCCTTCGTCGTGCCGGAGCCCGGGGGTGTCAGCCGCCGACGCGGATCAGGCCGGTCTCGTAGGCGAGGATGACGAGTTGGGCGCGGTCGCGGACGCCGAGTTTGGCGATGGCGCGGGTGACGTGGGTCTTGGCGGTGAGGGGGCTGATGAAGAGGCGGGCGGCGATCTGGTCGTTGGAGAGGCCGGTGGCGATGAGGCGGGTGGCCTCCAGTTCGCGGGCGGTGAGGACGGAGAGGCGGTCGGCCGTGTCGGTGGGGGCGGCGGGACGGTGAGCGAACTGCTCGATCACGCGGCGGGTCGCGCCGGGTGAGAGCAGCGCGTCGCCGGCGGCCACGGAACGGACGGCCTGGCGGAGGTCGTCGGGTTCGGTCTCCTTGGTGAGGAAGCCGCTCGCACCGGCGCGGAGGGCCGAGAACACGTACTCGTCGGTCTCGAACGTCGTGAGGACGATGACCCGGCAGGCCGCGAGATCGGGATCCTCGGTGATGGTCCGGGTGGCGGTGAGGCCGTCGGTCCCCGGCATGCGGATGTCCATGAGCACGACGTCGGGGCGGAGGGCGCGGGCCGCGCGTACGGCCTCGTCGCCGGTGCCCGCCTCGCCGACGACCTCGATGTCCTCGGCGCGGGCCAGGAGGCTGCCGAATCCGGCCCGTACCAGTGCCTGGTCGTCGGCGAGGAGCACCTTGATCGTCATGGCCGGAAGCCTGGCACAGGGATGTGGGCCCGCACGAGCCATCCGCCGACCGGTTCGTGGTTCGTCTTCTCGTGCGTGTCGCGGGTTCCGGCGGAGAAGGTGCCGCCGAGGGTCCGTACCCGCTCGGCCATGCCGCGTATGCCGTGCCCGGCTGATGCCTCTGGTGTCCCTGGTGTCTCTGGTGCATCCGAGGGGACCGGAGCGACCGAGGTGACCCGTGCGACCCGTGCGACCGCGCGGCCGTCGTCGGTGACGCTCACCTCCACGTGACCGTCGCCGTACCGGATGGTGACGTCGGCCCGGGAGGCGTCCGCGTGGCGGGCGGTGTTGGTGAGGGCTTCCTGGACGACGCGGTGGACGGCGAGGGAGACCGGGGCGGGGAGGGCGGTGAGGTCGCCGGAGGTGGCGAGCCGGATGTCGAGACGCGGTGAACGCATGCGGTCGACGAGGGCGGCCACCTCGGGGGCGCCCGCTGCGGGGTGTTCCACCGGGTCCTCGCCCGGGGCGCGCAGGACGTGGACCAGGGCGCGGAGGTCGCGTACGGCCTCGGTCCTGACCTGCTGGGCGGTGGCGAGGGCGGTGCGGGCCTCGTGCGGGGAGTCGTCGAGGGCTTCGGCGGCGACCCGGAGGTGGAGTCCGACGACGGTGAGGGTGTGGCCGACGACGTCGTGGAGTTCGCGGGCGATGTCGAGGCGGGCCTCCGCGATGCGGCGGCCCGCCTCCAGGTCGCGTTCGCGGGCGGCGCGCAGCAGGCGCTCGTCGAGTTCGGCGCGCCAGCGGAGGCGGTTCCGGTAGGCGGTCGCGGCGGCGAGGAGCGCGGCCAGCCACAGCGCTTCGGCGCCGAGCGAGGCGAGGGCTTCGCGCCTGGTGGCACCGCCGGCCGTGGTCAGCCACGTGGCAGCGAAGGCCAGTTCCACCAGGCCGACCGCCACCGCCCAGGGGAGGCCCGGGCGGCCGGGCCGGTCGTCGGCGGCGAGGGTGGCGTACGCGACGGAGAGCGGCCACACCCACCCGGTGTCGGTCAGTCCGGACGTGTGGAACACGACGACGACCTGCACGCCGAGGAGCAGCACGGTGAGCGGCCACCGCCGCCGTCCCAGGAGGAGCAGCCCCAGCCACAGCGCCAGCGGCAGCGCCCCCGCTTCGTCGAGCCTGCCGCCGAACCGGGCGGTGCCCGCCAGGACGCCGACGGCGGTGACGATCGCGAGGGCGCCGTCGACGAACCGACCCGCGTGGGGGCCGGTGGGGAGGGCGGTGGCGGGTCGGTCCATGCGCCGATCATGCATGACGGTCCTGCCCCGCCTCGGCGCGAGCGGCCGGGTGGTTCACGGCGTCCGACGGGCCCACCGCGCCTGCCGTACCTGCCATGTCTGCCGTACCTGCCGTACCCGCCTTGCCCTCCCCGCCCACCGCCACCAGCGCGAGCGCGAGCCACGCCAAGTCGGCGGCGATGACGAGTCGTTCGGCGAGGCCGACGAGGGTCGGGGCGGAGCCGAGGCCGAGGGAGGGGCCGCCGTCCATCACGTCGATCAGGAAGACGGCGAGCACCGTCGTGGTCGTGATCGAGGCCCGGGTGAGGGCCTTCAGGGCGGTGCGCAGACCGGGTCTGTGGGCCGTCGGCATGCGGCGGCGGAGGAGGACGGCGGCCGTCGGGAGGGCGGCGAAGGCGAGGAACGCGGCGTTGCCGTGGACGAGTTCGGAGGGCGAGGGGCGGTGCCAGTGGCCGGGCGGGTCGGCCGGGAAGAGGCCCGCGACCAGGATGCCGAGCGTCCACACGACGAGCGCGGCCCGGCCCGCCCGGCCGGTCCCGGGGCCGAGCCGTGCCGCGAGGACGGCGGAGGCGGCGCCGACGGCCAGCAGCGCCGCCGGGAGCAGCCCGCCGGCCGTGCCGTGCACGTACCGGCTGAGCGTCTCGCTCACCAGGTCGTACTCCGGGTTGAGCATCTCCACCGCGACCATCGCCAGGGCCCCGACGCCGATCAGGGCGAGCGGGGCCCGTACTCCCGCGGCTGTCCTCGCCGGTCGGGCCGTTCTCGTCATCGCCATGCCGTCCTCCTCCTCGGTGTGCGGTTCGTTGCGGTGCTCCAGAACCTACGGAGGGACGGGGGACGCCCTCGACCTCCCGACGGGGACATCCGGACCTGCACCGTTCGGTGTCGTCGGCCGGGCCGTCTGCACCGTTCGGTGTACGCGGCGGGTCGGTCTCGCTCGTTCGGGGGCTGCCGTCGTGCGGGGGTGGGGGGTGGCTGGTGTGCTGGTCGGGATCCCTCCCCGGACGTACAGGAGCACGCGCATGGAGATGAAGAAGGGCGTCGTCGTCACCGTGGAGATTCCCGGTGGGACGCAGGAGCAGTACGAGAGGACGACGCGGCTGATCCAGGGGGCGGAGTGGTTTCCGCCGGAGGGGCTCATCGCGCACTCGTCGGGGCCGGACGGGGCCGGGGGGTGGCGGATCGTGGACTTCTTCGACACGGAGGACCACTTCCTGTCGTTCGTGGAGAAGGCGAGGCCGTTCTTCCAGGAGACCGGGATGCCGCCGGTCATGCCGAAGATCCAGGAGGCGGTGAACGTGATGGTGCGGCCCGAGCCGAAGTGAAAATGCTTTGCGGGGCGGGGGCGTCGGGAGTCACCCTCTCGGGCATGACCAGTCATCCTTCCCGCCCCGTCGCGGACCTGTTCTCCGCCGACGGGCGCCTCAAGGCGATTCCGCGCAGGCCCGCACGCCGCGAGGCGCTGCTCGCGCACCTCGCCGAGACCCTGTTCGAGGCGGACCGGACATACCGTGAGCCCGGGGTCAACGAGGCCCTGAGCACGGTGCACGAGGACTTCTCGGCCCTGCGCCGGTACATGGTGATCGGCGGGTTCCTGGCCCGCACGAAGGACGGGGCGGACTACCGCCGACAGCAGCGGCCCGGCTCCCCCGGAGGTGCGATCCCCGCCGTCGTGTGATGGGCGGGGCGGTCGTGGCCGGGCTGTTGGCCGGCTACGGCATCGCGATCCCGGTCGGCGCCGTCGGCGCCCACCTGGTGGCGGTCGCGGCGCGTTCCCCGTGGCGTACGGGTGCGGGCGCGGCGCTCGGCATCGCCGCGGCGGACGGGCTGTACGCCCTGCTCGCGGTGCTCGGCGGGGCGGCCCTGGTGCCGGTCATCGCTCCGGTGGCGACCCCGCTGCGGTGGGTCTCGGCCGTGGTGCTCGTGATCCTGGCCGTCCGCTCCGTCCGGGCGGCGGTCCGCACGCATCGCTCAGGCCCTGAGGCGGCGGAGGCCCCGCCGCCGGCTCCTCGGCGCGCTTTCCTCACCTTTCTGGGGATCACGGTGCTCAACCCCATGACGGTGGTCTACTTCGCCGCCCTCATCCTCGGCGGACACTCGACGACGGGCGCGGCCGAGGCGACGGCCTTCGTCGTCGCGGCCTTCGCGGCCTCGGCGAGCTGGCAACTCCTCCTCGCCATGGGCGGCACGCTCCTCGGCCACCTCGTCACGGGCCCCCGGGGCCGTCTGACGACGAACCTTGCCTCGGGGGCCCTGATCGCGGCGCTGGCGGTGGGGCTCGTGGTGTGACCCCCCCGGACTGGGTAAGGAGCTCCGGTGAGAACCTAGTTGCTGGGGATGTAGTAGTCGCAGCCGGTGCCGTTGCCCCAGTTGGTCGCGTTGAGGAGTGCGGTGCCCGTCTCCGGCCCCACGATTCCGTCCGCACTCAGGCGCTTCCACTTCTGGAAGGCCCTGATCGCGCCGTCGGTGTCCGGGCCGAAGAGGCCGTCCTCGGCAATCGGGTGGTAACCGGTCTGCCACCACACGTCGTTGAAGAGGTCCTGGAAGCACCCCACCCCTTCCCGGGTGTTCGGCTGCCCGTAGCCGATCCACTCTGCCCAGGGGTGGGCCTGCGCGGGGGCGGCCCACGCGCCCAGGGCGAGAGCGGCGCTCGCCGCGACGAATGCGAGTCGGGCCATCGGTGTCTTGAACTTCACGTGCGAATCCTCGATTCCTGAAGGGTGCCGGCGTGGCCGACCGCCCCACACCCCCGTACCGGGGCGACCGCCCTCAGCCTTCCGCTTCCCTCCAACAACCCACCAACAGAAGATCAACGATCTCAAGGCCCGGAACGGCTTGCCTGGGGGCGGGAGTACGCGTCAGGCTCCTGCGCTGATCGTCCGGAGGTGGTCCGGGCGGCGGCGGAGTCAGGGGGAATCGTGACGGGGCGGGTACTGGGGTCGGGGCTGCGGCAGCGGCATCTGGCGATGATCGCGCTGGGCGGGGCGATCGGGGCCGGACTGTTCGTGGGGTCGGGGTTCGGGATCGCGGCGGCGGGACCGGGGATTCTGGTGGCGTACGCGCTGGCCGGGGTGCTGACGGTGCTGGTGATGCGGATGCTGGGCGAGATGTCGGCGGCGCGGCCGGTGACGGGATCGTTCGCGGAGCACGCGCGGCAGGCGTTCGGATCCTGGGCGGGGCTGCTGGCCGGGTGGATGTACTGGGCGCTGCTCGTGGTGAGCGTGGCGGCGGAGGCCGTCGGGGCCGCGCACATCGTGGGCGGCTGGGTGCCGGGGGTGCCCGGCTGGGCGTGGGTGGCCGTCTTCATGACCGTGTTCACCGTCAGCAACCTGGCCGGGGTGCGGAACTTCGGCGAGCTGGAATTCTGGTTCGCGGGCCTGAAGATCGCCGCCATCGGAGGCTTCCTCGTGCTCGGCGCGGTCGTGGTCGCGGGCCTGTTCCCCGGTCATCCGTCACCCGGCTTCGCCCACCTCACCGGCGACGGCGGCTTCCTGCCCCACGGATGGCACGGCGTGGCCGTCGGCATGGTCGCGGCCGTGTTCGCCTTCGGCGGCCTGGAGACCGTGACGATCGCGGCGGCGGAGTCCGACGACCCGGTCCGCGCCGTGCGCACCGGCGTGCGGTCCGTCATGTGGCGCGTGTCCGTCTGCTACCTGGGCTCGATGGCGGTCATCGTCACCCTCGTCCCGTGGAACGCGCCCGGCGTCGCCGACGGCCCGTACGCCGCCGTGATGGACCGCATCGGCGTCCCCGGCGCGGCCGACCTCATGAAGGCCGTCGTGCTCGTGGCCCTCCTGTCGGCGATGAACGCCAACATCTACGGTTCCTCGCGCATGCTGTACGCCCTGGTCGGACGCGGCGACGCACCCCGCGCCCTGGGCCGGCTGCGCGACGGCGTGCCCTACGCGGCCGTCCTCGCCTCCGCCGCCTTCGGCTTCGCCTCGGTCGTCCTCAGCCTGCTCTGGCCGCGTACGGTCTTCCCGTTCCTGCTCAACTCCATCGGCGCCGCGATCCTGCTCGTCTGGGCCCTGATCGCCGCGTCGCACCTGCGGCTGCGCGGCCCTTCCGTACGGGCCTGCCTCGCCCTCGCGGGCATCGGCGCGGTGCTGCTCTTCATGCTCGGCGACGCGGCCAGCCGCACCCAGCTCCTGACCACCGGCGGCTGGGCCGCCGCCCTGCTGGCCTGGGCGTGGATCCGGGGGCTCAGGAGCGCGCGTACCGGGCCAGGAACAGATCCACTCCCGAGCTGATCACCCGCGTCAGCTCGGCGTCGTCGATCTCGGCGTCGGGCGAGAAGGTACGGACGAGCTGCGGCACGCCCAGTGTCGCCGCCACCAACTGCTGCACGGCCAGCGCCGGATCCGGCGCGTCGAGCGTCCCGCGCGCGTTCAGCTCGGTGAAGGCCTCGACGAGCGGACCGTTGTTCATGTCGTAGCTCACCCGGTACCAGAGCTGCCCCAGCTGCGGGAAACGGTCTATCTCGCCGATCACCAGCCGCCGCAGCGACATGATGTCCGGCCGCAGCAGGATCCGGGCCCAGTCGGTCGTCAGCCTGATCAGCGCCGCCCGCAGGTCCGGCGCCTCCGCGATGGTGGAGTTGGACGGCTCCAGATCCGCGTACGTCTTCGGCAGCACCCCGCCGATCACCGCCAGGAACAGCCGCTCCTTGCTGCCGAAGTGCTTGTAGATCGTCGCCTTCGAGACGCCCGAACCCCGGGTGATCGCGTCCATCGACGCCGCCGAGTAGCCCTCGGCGAGGAACTCGGCGAGCGCCGCGTCGATGATCGCCTGCCGCTTGCGCGACGCCGCGTCCGCGGGGTCCGGGATGATCGGGATGCCGTACTCGTCGATGGCGTCCTGGGTCTCGGCTCCGGCTCCCATGGGATGTCCTTACGCGGGGTGACGACGGGGGGTGAAGGGGAACCGTCAGTATATGAACTGAACGGTTTGGTCTGCAAAGGCCGATGAGGGCTGTGGGTCGTGGGCTGGGGGCCGGGGGCCGGGGGCTGTGGGCCGGGGGCCGGGGCTCCTCACGTGGCCAAGGCCGCCAGCGCCGGGCCCGCCGCCACTCCCGTCAGGAACGCCAGGTTGAAGAGGCTGATCGCGAGGCCGTGACGGGCCGGCGGCAGGCCGCCGGTCGCGGCGCCCGTGAGAAGGCCCTGGCCCCCCGCGGTGACGAGGGCGCTCATCCCCGAGCCGACGAGGACGACCGCCGGCCACGGCGCGGCGAGCGCGAGGACCAGGGCGCCCAGCGAACCGATCCCCAGCACGACACGGACCCGCCGCGCCCCCAGTACCAGCGCCGACCGGATCAGCAGCCACGACAGCAGCGCCCCGGCGAGCGCCGCCAACGACGCGACCGCGCCCGTCTGTACGGAACTCCAGCCCGTGAGGGCGGCGACGCGGCGCGGAGCCGCGTACAGCAGACCGAAGTTGACCGTGGAGACGGCGAGCATGAGGCCGGCGGCGCTGCGGAAGCGGCGGTTGCGGAGGATGTCGAGGGGGAGGGCCGGAGGGCGAGTGGACGGGGGAGCGGGAGCGCCCGTGGGAGCAGCGGTGGGGGTGCCGGTGGGAGCGCCCGTGGGGGTGCCGGTGGGGGTGCCGGTGGGGGTGCCGCTCGTGGCGTGAGGTGAGGAGCGGCGTGGGGCGGGGCGTGGGATGTACCTCGGTTCCTGTCCCCGATCCGCCAGGCGGAGGGCCGGGGGGAGGGCGAGGAGGCTGAGGAGGGGGAGGACCAGGGCGGCGCGCCAGTCGAGGGCGCCGGCGACGGCCGCGCCGGCGAAGAGGCCGACGGTGCCGCCGGCCGCGCTGCCGATGGCGACGAGCCCGGGGGTGCGGCCGGTGGAGTCCCGGCCGGCGAGCTGGAACGCGGCGACGTTCAGGCCGGCCGCGCCCGCCGCCTCCAGGGCGCGCCCGGCGACCACCAGGGGCAGGGTGGGGGCGAGGAGGACGAGTGCGGCGCCGAGGACGACGAGGACGGCGGCGGCCCGTATGACGCCCGCGGGCCCGTGCCGCCGGCCGGCCGTGGCCGACAGGAGCGGGGTGCCGGCCGCCATGCCGAGCCCGTACGCCGTCATCAGCCAGGCCGCCGACGCCGGGGAGACGGCCAGTTCGCGGGCGGCCTCCGGCAGGGCGAGGCTCGGACCGGACACGCCCATCGCCGCGGGCGCGGCGAGCGCCGCGAGCAGTAGTCCGGTGCGGGTGCCGCCGCGTGGGCCGGCGGCGCGTACGGGCGTCGGCGTCGACACGGTGCTCATGCCGGTATCCGTCCCGTCAGGACGTCCCTCGTGCGGAGGGGGCGGGTGACGCGGGCGACGGCCCGCCCGGTGGCGGGGTCGATCACGAAGGAAGCCATGCCTCGAATGAACTACACCATTCAGTTCACTGTCAAGACTGAACTGTTCGGTTGACAGACTGAACCGACCTGTTTAGTTTCTTGGTCGTCGAGTCCGGCGCCCGCCGCGGCTCACCCGACGAACTGGGGGTTCCCATGTCCGCGTCCTCGATCCTCGCCATCTCCGGCTCGCTCCGCGCCGACTCGCACAACACGCAACTGCTCCGCGCCGCACAGAAGTTCAACCCGGGCGGCATGGACATCGAGATCTACGACGGCCTGCGCGACATCCCGCCGTACGACCTCGACCTCGACACCCCCGACCTGCGGCCGGCCGCCGTCCAGGAGCTCCGCCGCCGCGTCGCCGAGGCGGACGGCCTGCTCATCGCGACCCCGGAGTTCAACTACTCCATCCCCGGCGTCCTCAAGAACGCCCTCGACTGGCTGAGCACCGACTGGACCCGGACCGAAGGCCTCCCCATGCGCCTCAAGCCCACCGCGATCCTCGGCGCCGGGCCGGGCGCCTTCGGCACCGTCCGCGCCCAGCTCGCCCTCCGTCAGATCCTCGTCTGCACGGACAACGACGTCGTCGTGAAGCCCGAGGTCCACGTCTTCCGCTCCCACGAACGCTTCGACGCCGACGGCAACCTCACCGACGAGGACACCATCACGCTCCTCCAGGACCTCCTGACCGCCCTCCGCTCCAAGACCGAAGGGGCGGCGACCCGCGCATGACACCCTCCGCGCCCGCGACCGTGACGTACGTCGGGACCGCGACGGTCCTCCTCCGCCTCGGCGGCCTCACCGTCCTCACCGACCCCGCCTTCGACGAGGCCCCGGCCGACTATCCGGGGGCGCGCCCGCTCCACCGCACCACCGGCCCGGCGCTCGCCGCCGACCGGCTGCCGCCCGTGGACCTGGTCCTGCTCTCGCACGACCAGCACGCCGACAACCTCGACCACACCGGCCGCGAGGTGCTCGCCCGGGCGGCGACGGTCCTCACCACCCCCGAGGCGGCCGAACGCCTGGTCGACGACGGCCTGACGAAGGGCCGGATCGAGGGCCTCGCGCCCTGGGAGAGCCGTGAGGTCACCGCCGGCGGGACCACGGTCACCGTCACCGCGACCCCGGCCCGCCACGGACCGGAAGGAACCGAGCACGTCACCGGCCCCGTCACCGGCTTCGTCGTCGAGTACGACGGAGGGACCCTCTACGTCTCCGGCGACACCGTCCGCCACGACGCCCTGACCGAGATCGGCGCCCGCTTCGCCATCGACACCGCCTTCCTCCACCTCGGCGACGCCCACTTCCCCACCACCGGCGACCGCGCCTTCTCGATGAGCGCCCACGAAGGCGCCGCCCTCGCCCGCACCCTCGGCGCCCGAACCGTCATCCCCCTCCACTTCGACTCCTGGCACCACCTGGGCGAAGACCCCGCCCGCATCCCCGAGGCCTTCGACACCCCCGACCTCGCGGGGCGCCTCCGCCTCCTCCCGCCGGGCGTAGCCGAAACGCTCTGAGCCGTACGGCCGTACGCGCTCGGGCAGCCGTCCGTCTCAGGGGGTACGGCGGGAAGCGGCCGCGAGGGCGAGGGTGCCGGTGAGGGCCAGGGCGGTGCCGGCGGCGAGGACGCCGCGGTGGGATCGCCAGGAGAGGACGGACAGGGCCGACCGGGCGGAGAGCAGGGAGCAGACGCTCGCCCAGGAGCCGACGGAGCCGATCGACATGGCGGAGCCGACCGAGCCGACGGACATGAACGAGCCGACCGAGCCGATGGAGAGGGTCGAGCCGACCGAGCCCACGGACAGGAACGAGTCCCGGGACCACAGGGACAGGGGCGAGGTGCGCTGAGTGGCCATGCGGCGATCGTAGGCAGAGCCCGGGCGCCCGGCGAGTGGGCGCGGCGGGGCCGGGGGGACCGATGAGTCCGGCGGGTTCGGGGAGTCGTCCCCGGAGAGTCGCCGCGGGGAGCCGGGGTCGTCGCGGTATCACCGTGGTCGCGGTCTCGCCGTCGTCGTGGTCCAGGAGGAGGACGTACGTGGAGCAGTTGCTGAGGGTCATGAACTTCAACGTGTCGAGTGACGGGTACGGGGCGGGGGTGGGGCAGAGCCTGGAGAGGCCGTTCGGGCATGCGGAGCCGGGGGAGATGTTCTCGTGGGCGGGGGCGACGGCGAGCTGGCCGATGCGGACGGATCCCGGGGGCAGCAGGGGGCTCGACGACTACTTCACGCGGGACTTCGCGCGGAACATCGGCGCGGAGATCATGGGCCGGAACAAGTTCGGGCCGCAGCGCGGTCCCTGGCTCGACCACGACTGGAAGGGCTGGTGGGGTGAGGAACCGCCGTTCCGGACGCCGGTGTTCGTCATGACCCACCACCCGCGGCCGTCGTTCACGCTGTCGGACACGACGTTCCACTTCGTGGACGAGGAGCCGGTCAAGGTCCTCGCGATGGCCCGCGAGGCGGCGCAGGGCAAGGACGTCCGGCTGGGTGGCGGGGCGACGGTCATCCGGGAGTTCCTCGACGCGGACCTGGTGGACACGCTGCACGTGGCGGTGTCCCCGGTGGAGCTGGGCGCCGGGACGCGGCTGTGGGAGTCACCGGACGAGCTGCTCGACCGTTTCGAGCACGAGGCGGTGGTCAGCCCGAGGGGCGGCGTGACGCACCACCTGTTCTGGCGGTGACCGGCGGCCGGTCGGCTGCCGACCGGCCGTTCCCGGTCGCGCGCGTCACGTCCGGGGGTGGGGTCGGGGGCGGGGGCGGGTGGTCAGTCGCGCCACCAGTCGAAGCGGCCGCGGTTGTCGTCGTCGGTGTCCTGCTGGTCGGTGGAGATCGTGAGGACGATGTCGCGGAGGGGGCCGGAGAGGTGGTCGGCGAGGGCGCGGCCGGCGAGGTCGAGGTCGTTGAGGAGCGGGGTGTACTCGGCGGCGATGGTGCTGCCGACGGAGCCGCTGGCGGCGAGGGCGTCGAGGTCGTAGAGGGCGCGGGCGAGGGCGGTCGTGGTGTCGCCGCGGATGGTCTCGGCGACCTTGATGAGGCCGTCGGCGGCGCGCTTGTGCTCGTCGTGGTCGACGAAGACGTTCCAGCTGCCCGCGTTCGTCCCGCCGACGGGGCCGGGCGCCGGACCGAAGGGCGAGCCGAAGGGCGAGCCTCCGGTCCCGGAGCCGATGCCGTCGGGGAGGTCGTTGCCGGAGCTGCCGCGGATGCCGTCGGGGAGGTCGTTGCCGGAGCTGCCGCGGATGCCGTCGGGGAGGTCGTCACCGGAGCTGCCGCGGACGCCGTCGCCCACGCCGCCGCCGATGCCGCGGCCGAGGAGGCCGGAGAGGGTGGCGGGGACGGTCTCGACGGCGACGACGTTCTCGGCGGCGCGGGCGCGTGAGGCGCCTTCGCGGGCTTCGGTGAGGGTCGTCGTCACGTTGGCCTCCAGGTCCTCCCTGGCGACGTCGATGTGGCGCTGGAGTTTCGCGTCGGGGGTGGCGGTGCCGACGTCGGGGTTCATCTCGCGGAGGTACGAGACGATGTCCTTGGCGCGGCCCTTGCCGATGGCGATGGTGTCGCCGCAGCCCAGGATCTCGGAGGCGATGTCCAGGGCGGCACCGGTCGTCCGGTCGAAGCAGGCGCGGACGCGGGCCCAGTGCGCTTCGAGGGCCTTCAGCGCCTGGCCGCGGCCGCTGGAGATCAGCCGCTCGACGGCCTTGGTCGCCTTGACGCCGTCCTTCTCCAGGGACTCCCGGTAGAGGTGGAGGTGTCGGTTGGCATCGGACGACCGGTCCTCGTTCGCCTCGATCCAGGGCAGGGCGTACTGGTCCATGAGTGCCCGGTCGCCGTCCATCGGTTCGATCGCCATGCGGTAACTCCCCCTGAGCATCCGGTCATTGGTCGAAAACCGTCTCATGGGGCAGGGGTGCCGACAAGGGCTGCACGGCGGGGTGGGAAGGGGGGAGCGTCAGCCGGTGCGGGCGAGGGCGACCGCCCCCGTACGAAGGTCTGCGGCCTCGGCCTGCCCGGCGGAGCCGGTGCTCCTCCGGCGGGTGCCCGGGCCGTGTCTCCGCCCGAGCGTCAGGCTGTCCGTCGAATGGCCTTCGCCCGGGGGCGGTTGACGGCCTGTGCCACTGTCGTCCGTCAGGTCCGGATCAGCCGGGCGATCGCCTTGGAGGCCTCGCCGACCTTCTCCTTCGCCTGGTCCCCGCCCCGGGCGATGGCCTCCGTGACGCAGCAGCTGAGGTGCTCGTCCAGGAGGGCCACCGCGCAGGACTGCAGGGCCGCGTTGACGGCGGAGACCTGGGTGAGGACGTCGATGCAGTAGACGTCCTCGTCGACCATCCGCTGCACCCCCCTGACCTGGCCCTCGATCCGGCGCAGGCGTCTGATGATCTCTTCCTTGTGCTGTCCGTAACCGGCCACGACGGGCTCCTCGGAAATTCGGCGGGGAGGGGCGGGTCCGCCGGTGGAATCACCGGCGGACCCGTCGATCGGTGGAGGTCCGTCAGCGGTCGGCGGCCTGGAAGCCCCGCAGGCGGAGGCTGTTGCCGACCACGAAGACCGAGGAGAAGGCCATGGCCGCGCCCGCGATCATCGGGTTGAGCAGTCCGGCCGCGGCGAGCGGCAGGGCCGCCACGTTGTAGGCGAAGGCCCAGAAGAGGTTCGAGCGGATCGTGCCGAGGGTCCTGCGGGACAGCCGGATCGCGTCGGCCGCGGCCCGCAGGTCTCCCCGTACGAGGGTCAGGTCGCCGGCCTCGATGGCGGCGTCCGTGCCGGTGCCCATCGCGAGTCCGAGGTCGGCCTGGGCGAGCGCGGCGGCGTCGTTCACGCCGTCGCCGACCATGGCGACCGAACGGCCCTCCGCCTGGAGGCGCTTGACGACGTCCACCTTGTCCTGCGGCATGACCTCGGCGATGACCTCGTCGATGCCGACCTCGGCGGCGACGGCCTCGGCGACCGCCTTGTTGTCACCGGTGAGCAGGATCGGGGTGAGGCCGAGGGCGCGCAGCCGCCCGATGGCCTCCGGGCTGGTCTCCTTGACCGCGTCGGCGACCTCGAGGACCGCGCGGGCCTCGCCGTCCCAGGCCACGGCGATCGCGGTCCTGCCGGCCTTCTCGGCCGTGTCCTTCGCGGCCTTCAGCTCCGCCGGCAGGGCCATGGCCCACTCTTCGAGCAGCTTCTCGCGGCCGACGAGGACGGCGTGGCCCTCGACGACGCCCTGGACGCCGAGACCGGGGATGTTGGCGAAGTCCTCGGGGGTGGGAAGGGTGCCGACCCTGGCGGCGGCGCCGGTGGCGACGGCCTGGGCGATCGGGTGCTCGGAGGAGTGCTCCAGGGCGCCCGCGAGCCGCAGGACGTCGGTCTCGTCGTCGCCTTCGGCGGTGTGGACCTTGATGAGGGTCATCCGGCCGGTGGTGACGGTGCCGGTCTTGTCGAGGACGATGGTGTCGACCTTGCGGGTGGTCTCCAGGACCTCCGGGCCCTTGATCAGGATGCCGAGCTGGGCGCCGCGGCCGGTGCCGACCATGAGGGCGGTCGGGGTGGCCAGGCCGAGGGCGCAGGGGCAGGCGATGATCAGGACGGCGACGGCGGCGGTGAAGGCCGCGGTCAGGCCCTGCCCGGTGCCGAGCCAGAAGCCCAGGGTGCCGAGCGCGAGCGCGATGACGACCGGCACGAAGACGGCGGAGATCCTGTCGGCGAGGCGCTGGGCGGCGGCCTTTCCGTTCTGCGCGTCCTCGACGAGCCTCGCCATCCGGGAGAGCTGGGTGTCGGCGCCCACGCGGGTGGCCTCGACGACCAGACGGCCGCCGGCGTTCAGGGTGGCGCCCGTGACCGAGTCGCCGACGGATACCTCGACCGGGACGGACTCGCCCGTGAGCATGGAGGCGTCGACGGCCGACGAACCCTCGACGACGGTGCCGTCGGTGGCGATCTTCTCGCCCGGGCGGACCAGGAAGCGGTCCCCGACCTGGAGTTCCGCGGTGGGTACGGTGACCTCGCGGCCGTCCCTGAGGACGGTCACCTCCTTCGTGCCCAGCTGCATCAGCGCCTTCAGGGCGGCGCCCGCCTTGCGCTTCGAGCGGGCCTCGAAGTACCGGCCGGCCAGGATGAAGGCGGTGACGCCGGCGGCGGCCTCCAGGTAGATGTTCCCGGCGCCGTCGGTACGGGCGATCGTGAACTCGAAGGGGTGCGTCATGCCGGGCGTGCCGGCGGTCCCGAAGAACAGCGCCCACAGCGACCACAGGAACGCGGCGATCGTGCCGACCGAGATCAGGGTGTCCATGGTGGCCGCGCCGTGCCTGGCGTTGGTCCAGGCGGCCTTGTGGAACGGCCAGGCGGCGTAGACGACGACCGGGGCGGCGAGGGTGAGGCTCAGCCACTGCCAGTACTCGAACTGGAAGGCCGGGACCATCGCCATCGCGATGGTCGGCACGGCGAGCGCGACGGCGGTGAACAGTCGCTGCCTGAGCGGCCGCAGCTCCTCGTCGGCCTTCTCCTCGTCGCTCGGGCCCTCGGGGGTTCCGGCGGCGGCCGGACGCTCCGGCTCGGGCTCCTTCGCGGTGTAGCCGGTGGCCTCGACGGTGGCGATCAGGGCGGCGACGTCGACGTCGGCGTCGAAGGTGACCTTCGCCTTCTCGGTGGCGTAGTTGACGGTGGCCTCGACCCCGTCCATGCGGTTGAGCTTCTTCTCGATGCGTGCCGCGCACGAGGCGCAGGTCATGCCGCCGATGGCGAGCTCGACCTGGGCGGTGCCCGGAGTGGTCGTGGTCATGAGCGTTGCTCCCTCTTCTTCGGGGCTCGGTTCACCTCCGGGGCGCTCGAGCCGGGCTCACAGGGCCGACCGTGCTCGCCCCCCTCGTTCCTCGGGAGGCTCCGCGCGCTCGACCCTGTTCCCCCGGCGCGCCCCTTCGGCTCACTCGCCGGTCCTGCGGGTGGCGCGGCTCTCGCGAGCTCGGGGCGGGGGCCGGGACCCGGGCGGAAGGGCGGGTCCCGGCGGCCGGGGTGGATCGGGTGGTACGGGGTGGCGTGCGTCGACCGGGACCGGTCAGGCGCGGCCGGTCAGCCCGTAGCCCGCGTCGTCGACGGCCGCGGTGATCGCGGCGTCGTCGGGTTCGCCGCCGGTGGTCACGGTCACCAGGCCGCCGGCGACGTCGACGTCCACGGAGATGACGCCGTCCAGCGCGCCGACGGACCTGGTGATCGCGGACTTGCAGTGGCCGCAGGTCATGCCCGAGACCGCGTAGACGGTCACGGTGCTCTCGGCGATCGCCACGGCGGTGGTGTCGGCGCTGGTGGAGCAGCTGTTGTCGGGGGTGCAGCAGGAGCCCATGGTGTCCTCCGTCGGTCAGGATCACTGGATACCCTTGGGGGGTATCTCGTCGTCGGTTCCATGTATACCCCCCCACGGTATCGGCCGCAAGGGTCGAACCGACTTGACTTGATACCCCCCAGGGGTATCGTGAAGTGCATCGAACGGCCATCAGGGCCTCGCAGGCCCCCGCTCACGCACGGGAGAGCAGCCATGAACACCGGAGTGAAGATCACCGCCTTTGCCGCCGCCCTCGCCGCGACCTTCGGAACCGCGTACGGCGTCGGCAAGGGAGTCGGGCCCGTCGAGGAGCCGAGGAAGGCCGAACACGGCGACCACGCCACCGCCCCCGCACCCTCGAAGACCCCCGCGGCCGACGGACACGCCGGCCACGACGAGGGCGCCACGACCGCCGCCCCCGCCGACCTCCCCGGCGGCCTCCAGGTCTCCCAGGACGGCTACACCCTCGCCCTGGACACGCCCACGCCCCCCGCGGGCCGCAGCGTCCTCAAGTTCTCGATCAAGGACGCGACCGGCCGGAATGTCACCGCCTTCACCACCGAACACGGCAAGGAGCTGCACTTCATCGTCGCCTCGCGCGACCTGAACACCTTCCGCCACCTCCACCCCGTCAAGGCCGCGGACGGCACCTGGTCCGTCGACGCGGACCTCCCCGCCGCCGGCGGCTACAAGGCCTTCGCCGACTTCAAGCCCGCCACGCCCGGCGCCAAGGGCATCACCCTCGGCGCCGACCTCGCCGTCCCGGGCGCCCACGCGCCGAAACCGCTCCCCGCCGTCGCCCCCACCGCGACCGTCGACGGCTACCAGGTCCGGCTCGGCGGCACCCTCGACCCCGGCGAAGCCGGCGAACTCCGGCTCACCGTCACCAAGGCCGGCAAGCCCGTCACCGACCTCCAGCCCTACCTCGGCGCGTACGGACACCTCGTCGCCCTCCGCGACGGCGACCTCGCCTACCTCCACGTGCACCCGAACGAGGGCGGCCCCGGCCCCGACGTCTCCTTCACGGCCACGGCGCCCAGCCCCGGCACGTACCGTCTCTTCCTGGACTTCCAGCACCAGGGCAAGGTCCGAACCGCCGCCTTCACCGTCACCACCGGCAGCGCGAAGGCGCCCGCTCCCGCGGCCGCCGAGCCCACGGACGGTGCGGCCGGGCACGCGCACGGCTAGTCTGGTCATTGGACTAGACCTATGTTCTGGGTGGTGGAGACGTAAGGCGTCATGAATTCTTGTGCAGAGTTGTGTATTGTTGCTCGTTGTGAGCAACAACTACCGCATCGGGGAGTTCGCCGAACGCATCGGCCGGTCGGCTGCGACCGTGCGCCGCTGGGAGCGCGAAGGGCGTATCACGTCCAAGCGGACCGCCAGCGGCCAGCGATACTTCGACGACGCCGATGTGCGAGCAGCTCTGAACGTGGCATCCGCCCGGCAGGAGCGGATCACCGTTGCGTACTGCCGGGTGTCGTCACCCGACCAGAAGGACGGTCTTCTGTCTCAGGTCGCCGCCCTGGAGCAGTTCTGCCTGGCGCGTGGCATTGCGGTGGACGAGTGGCTCCGGGAAATCGGCAGCGGCATGGATCTGTGCCGCGAGCAGCTACTCGACGTGATGGACCGCATCGAGGACGGGAAGATCGGGCACCTGCTGGTTGCTCACAAGGACCGGCTGGCACGCTTCGGCTACGAGTACCTGGAACACGTGGCCCATCGGCACGGCTGCGAGCTCACGGTCGTCAACATCGAATCCCTTTCGCCTCAGCAAGAGCTGGTCGACGACCTGCTGGCGGTCGTGCGCGCTTTCAGTCGCCGCGTGGACGGTCTGGGCGACGTCGAGAAGGTGCTGCGAAGCGAGTCGGGGGGTGCCCTCCGGTGAAGGTCACCCGCATCGCGTACAGCCGAGGCCTGAACGCGGGCAAGTGTGAGCAGCTCGAAGAGCAGGCCAGGCGTCTGGGATCGGTGCGGACCCGCGTGTGGCGTCAGTACGGTTCTCTGAACGGCGTCGGCAAGACCGACCGCATGATTCGCGACCAGTGGATGAAGGACGGCACCGCCCGCGGCTTCCGCGTTCCGGCGAACGCGTGGAAGGAGACCGTGCGGGACGCCTTCGCCGACATCAGGGCGAACCGCGAGGCTGCGAAGGTCCCCGTGCGGAAGGCGATCTCGCATCGCTTCGCAGACGAGGGACCCCGCAAGCGACAGCACGTCGCGCTCACATACGACCGCTGGACAGAGGATCCCTATCTGTCTCGGATGATGCGGTGCCACTGGCATCGAGGCAGTAGCGCCGTACGAAACCAGATCGTGGTGCGCTCCGACCAGTTCCGCACCTACACCCTGGTCGAGGGAGGGAACGTGTGGCTCTCCGTTCCGTCTCTGGTACAGCGGCGGACGATCGCCATACCGCTGAACACCACCGTCGCGCCGACCGGGACCCTGCGGCTGATCCTGCGCGACGGCCGGGTAGAAGTGCACTACGTCATCGACGGCCGACAGCCGAAGTCCTCCCGACGTCCTTGCGGCTCACGCGAGATAGGTGTGGACAAGGGGTACTCCGAGGTTCTCGTCGACTCGGACGGGCGGCATCACGGCGAAGCTCTTGGTGAACTGCTGCGTGCGGAGTCGGACTTCCTCAAGGCGAAGACCGCCCGTCGAGCCAGGATCCGTGCCATCGCCGAGCGAGCCCGCGAAGAGGGCGACGCCGCCAAGGCCGACAGTATCCACCGCAACAACCTCGGCACCGTCAAGCGGATCAGGCGCCGGCGTCGTTTCGAAGGGATCGCTCGATGTGTCACGTTCACGGCCGTCCATGCGGTCGTGGACAAGGCCGAGCATGTCGTAGCGGAAGACCTCCCCCGAAGCTTCCCGGCCCGGAAGAGGCTGGGCAAGGACGCCAACCGTCGCCTCGCCGCCTGGACCAAAGGTGTCACGGCCGAGGCGCTGGCGAACGTGTCGGAGCGCAGAGGTTCTGCGCTGACACTGGTCGATGCGGCCTACACCTCACAAGTCGCTCCCTGCTGCCGCATCCTCGGCAAGCGTCAAGGGGACCGACTTCACTGCACTCGGTGCGGGGCGGTGTGGCAGGCGGACCATGCGGCAGCGATCAACGTCCTGGAGAGGCACGGAGACCCCGACATCTCCCTGTTCACCCCTTTCACGCGGGTGAAGCAGATCATCCAGGAACGGGACGATCGCCGACGGACCAGACTGCCGGTCCAGGACTCCAGAACCACGGTGCGGAGAGCGAACCATCCGAACCGAACAGCACGCACACGGAACAGGAAGCAGGAATGGGCTCGATGAGCAACCGTGCAGTCCTTGAGGTGATCGCCCTCGACGAGGAGGACGCGGTCGCCGCCCAGACCGGCGGCGCCGACCGGCTCGAACTCGTCACCGACATGGCGGCGGACGGGCTCACACCGTCCACGGCGTCGTTCGCGGCGATCCGCGCCGCCGTGGACATCCCGCTGCGCGTGATGCTCCGCCTCACCGACGGCTTCGCCGCCGGAGACGTCGACGCCCTCGTCGGACGAGCCCAGGAACTGCGGGCCGCCGGCGCCGACGAATTCGTCCTCGGCTTCCTCACCCCCGACGGCGAACCCGACCTCGTCGCCGTCGAACGGCTCATCGCCGTCCTCGACGGCTGCCGCTGGACCTTCCACCGGGCCATCGACCGCGCCGCCGACCGCGACGGGCTCCGCAAGCGGCTCGCCGACCTCCCCGGCCTCGACACCTACCTCACCGCCGGCTCCCCCACCGGCGTCGACGACGGCCTCGCCACCCTCACGGCCGAAGCCGCCCGCACCCGCGAACCCGGCTACGAGCCCCAGATCCTCGTCGGCGGCGGCCTCCGCCTCGACCACCTCCCCACCCTCCGCGCCGCCGGCCTCACCGCCTTCCACATCGGCGGCGCCGCCCGCCCCCACGGATGGGCCGCCCCCGTCTCCCCCGACGCGGTCCACACCTGGCGCCAAGCCCTCGACGCGTAGCCCCCACCGACCCGGCCCCCGCCCTGGCCGCGCCCGCCGCCGCCCTGACTGCACCCGCCGGCCCGCGGGGGCCGCGCCCAC